>NZ_CAMKWA010000006.1 GCF_946476835.1 uncultured Neokomagataea sp. | reverse complement strand
CCCCAAAATACATTCAACAATCGAAACAAAAATAACCAAAAAAAATACAAAAAAAACCGGGCAACGCCCGGTTCCTTTGCAGAAAATCAGCTACCCGCTTCAATCTCAGCGCGTACAGCTTGAAGCTCCAACTCCAAACGCTCCGACGCACTAGGCTCAGAAGGCGTAATTTGCGCCCACTGATGCTCCAGCCCCCCTAAACGTTCACGAGCAGCTTCTGCATCCAGTTCATCAATATGACGTACCGTGTCCGCTAACACCGTGCAGCGATCAGCCCCGATATCCGCGAACCCGCCGGATACAAAGAACTCATCAACAACACGATCCGCCTCATACAGCGATACGACACCGCCTGAGAGCTGAAGCATGACAGGCGCATGACCCGGCATCGCCGCAATCTGCCCCTCTCGGCCCGGAAGTACCACCATATCGATCTGACGATCGACATGGTGCTTCTCCGGACTCACAATCTCAACGCGGATAGGCATATTGATCAGCCTTCCTGCTTCATCTTCTCGGCCTTAGCCACAGCCTCATCAATGCTACCTACCATGTAGAAAGCACCTTCTGGCAGATGATCATATTCACCCGCGACGACTGCCTTGAAGGAACGAATCGTATCTTCAAGAGACACAAGTTTACCTGGCGCACCTGTGAAGACTTCAGCAACATGGAACGGCTGAGACAAGAAACGCTGGATACGACGCGCGCGACCAACAATCTTCTTATCCTCTTCAGACAACTCATCCATACCAAGGATCGCAATAATATCTTGCAAGCCCTTATATGTCTGAAGCGTCTGCTGCACCTTACGAGCAACGTCATAATGCTCTTGACCAACAATCTTCGGGTCCAACGAACGTGACGTTGAATCCAATGGATCAACAGCAGGGTAGATACCCATTTCAGCAATAGAGCGGTTCAGAACCGTTGTTGCATCCAAGTGAGCAAAGGTTGCTGCAGGGGCCGGGTCAGTCAAATCGTCAGCGGGAACGTAAACGGCCTGCACCGACGTAATAGAGCCCTTCTTTGTGGACGTAATACGTTCCTGAAGAGCACCCATCTCGGTTGCCAGCGTCGGCTGATAACCCACTGCTGAAGGAATACGCCCCAAAAGAGCAGAAACTTCAGAACCAGCCTGCGTGAAACGGAAGATATTATCCACGAAGAACAGAACATCCTGCCCTTCTTCATCACGGAAGTACTCAGCCAAAGAAAGGCCCGTCAAAGCAACGCGTGAACGCGCACCCGGCGGTTCATTCATTTGACCGTAGACCAGCGCAACCTTAGAGCCTTCGGTTGAACCATCTTCTGCGATCTTAATAACACCAGCGTCCTGCATTTCGAAATACAGGTCATTGCCTTCACGCGTACGCTCACCAACACCAGCAAAAACGGACACGCCACCGTGTGCTTTTGCAATGTTATTGATCAGCTCTTGAATGATAACGGTTTTACCAACGCCAGCACCACCGAACAGACCAATCTTACCGCCCTTCAAGTACGGGCAAAGCAGGTCAACGACCTTGATACCCGTCACAAGAATTTCAGAAGCAGCAGCCTGATCTTCGAAAGCAGGTGCCTTACGATGAATCGGCAGATACTTATCTGAGGTGATCGGACCACGTTCATCGATCGCATCACCAACAACGTTCAGAATACGACCCAACGTTGATGGCCCAACGGGAACCATAATCTGGTTGCCAGTGTCGCGCACTTCTGCGCCACGAACCAAGCCGTCAGTTGCTTCCATAGCAATACAACGAACTTGGCGGTCACCAATTTCTTGGGCCACTTCTAGAACCAGTGTTTCATCACCGTTCTTGACATGCAGCGCATTCAAAATATGAGGAAGTTCACCCTCAAACTGCACGTCGACAACCGGTCCGCGCACCTGCGTGACACGGCCCACCGCGTTGTTGGCAGCTTGGGCGGGAGAAGAAAGAGTCTCGGACATCGGTGTCGTCTCCTGCGTGATCTCAAACGGCGTCGGCGCCGGAGATGATCTCGATCAGTTCGTTAGTAATATTAGCCTGTCGAGTACGGTTGTACTTCTGAGACAAGCGATCAATAGCCTTACTGGCGTTACGGCTCGCGTTATCCATAGCAGTCATACGCGCACCCTGCTCACCAGCAGCACTCTCAAGCAAAGCCGAGAAAATCTGAACTTTCAGATTCCGCGGCAACAATGCTTCGAGCAGTGCCGTTTCATCAGGCTCAAACTCATACTGCACAGCATCAGCAACAGCTTCATTATCATTTTGCGGTGCAGCAGCCAGCGGAACCAAAGCCGTACGCGTTGGAAGCTGCGTCATCGCATTAACAAAGCGGTTATACACGAGCGTGCAGCGATCAATTTCACCTGCTTCTAGCAGAGAAACGATCTTCGCACCGACTTCTTCTGCTTTGGCGAAACCAATATCACGTCCAATGATACCCGTTTCATTTTCCAGCAGAAGACCCGGAAATTCACGCCCTAAAACGTCTGCACCCTTCCGGCCTACCGGAAGAATTCGTACCGTACGACCAGCAGCTTGCAGCTCCTTGATCAACAGACGCACGTTACGCACGACGTTTGCATTAAAGCCACCTGCAAGGCCGCGGTCAGACGTCATGGCAACAACCAAATGCGTCTGATCACGTCCCGTACCCGCCAGCAAAGCTGGCAGGCTAGAGGCATCCTGATGACGTACTGCAGCAGCCAGCTCAGACATCATGCGCCCCATAGCAACAGCATAGGGACGTGATGCCTCAGCGTGAGACTGAGCGCGGCGCAGCTTAGAAGCTGCAACCATTTTCATCGCGTTCGTAATCTTCCGCGTCGATTTGACGCCTGCGATCCGACCGCGCAATTCCTTCAGCGAGGGCATGATCGATCCTTACGCGGAGAAACGCTGGCCGAATGCTGCTAGCAGCTCTTTAAGCTTGCTCTCGGTTTCCGGCTTAATCTGACGGTCCGCACGAATAGCCGCAAGGATATCCGCACTCGGGCCACGTACTTCACTCAGCAGAGCTGCTTCATACGCCACCACTTGATCCACTGGAACCGTATCCAGATAACCACGTGTACCTGCGTAAAGAACAACAACTTGCTCTTCAACTTGAAGAGGTGATGTTTCTGGCTGCTTCAACAGTTCAACCAAACGTGCACCACGGTCCAACTGACGGCGCGTTGCAGGATCCAGATCAGAAGCAAACTGCGAGAACGCAGCCATTTCACGATACTGAGCCAGCTCCAACTTCACCTTACCAGCAACTTGCTTCATCGCCTTGATCTGCGCAGCAGAACCAACACGAGACACAGAGCCACCGACGTTCACAGCAGGGCGAATCCCCTTATAGAACAGATCCGTCTCAAGGAAGATCTGACCATCTGTGATCGAAATGACGTTTGTTGGAATGTATGCAGCCGTATCGCCAGCTTGGGTTTCAATTACCGGCAGAGCCGTCAATGAACCACCGCCATTGGCATCAGACATCTTAGCCGCACGTTCCAGCAAGCGTGAGTGTAGATAGAACACATCACCGGGGAAAGCTTCACGTGCAGGCGGACGGCGCAGCAGCAAAGACATCTGACGATAAGCAACAGCTTGCTTAGACAGATCATCATAACACACAAGCGCGTGCATACCGTTATCACGGAAGTACTCACCCATTGCACAGGCTGCATATGGAGCAAGATACTGCATCGGCGCAGCGTCAGAAGCCGTAGCAGCCACAACGATGGAGTATTCCATCGCACCTTGTTCCGTCAGCGTACGAACAAGGTTAGCAACCGTTGAACGCTTTTGACCAACAGCAACATAAATGCAGTATAGGGACTTCTTCGGGTCACCTTCAGCATTCACCGTCTTCTGAGCGACAATCGTGTCCACCAGAATAGCGGTTTTACCCGTCTGACGGTCACCGATAATCAGCTCACGTTGACCACGACCAACCGGAACAAGTGCGTCAATCGCCTTGATACCCGTTTGCATCGGCTCACCGACGGACTGACGTGGCATAATGCCAGGCGCCTTAACTTCAGCGCGACGGTATTCAACATCCGTCAGCGGGCCGCGACCGTCAATCGGGTTACCGATACCGTCAACAACACGCCCCAAAAGGCCCTTGCCTACTGGAACCTGAACAACTTCCTTCGTGCGGAGAACTGTATCGCCTTCACGCACTTCATCGCCATCACCAAAAAGCACAACACCAACGTTGTCTGCTTCAAGGTTCAGCGCCATACCCTTCAGGCCACTACCCTCGAACTCAACCATTTCGCCAGCCATGACGTTGGTGAGCCCGTAAACGCGCGCAATACCGTCACCAATTGACAGTACCGTTCCTGTTTCAGAAACGGTTTCAGCACTGTCAAAAGACGCGATTTGCTGCTTGAGGATGTCCGAAATCTCGGCGGGACGGATATCCATCACGCGGCTCCCTTCATAGCGTTCTGCAGGCGAGTGAGACGCCCAGCGATCGAGGTATCAAACAAAGTAGATCCAACACGCACCGTCATGCCGCCGATCAAAGCAGGGTCCACCTGCTCCACCAGTGCAACACGGCTATATCCAGCTTCGGCAAGGCGCACTTGAAGCTGAACACGCTGCGCATCAGAAAGAGGTTGTGCGGAACGGATTTCTGCAACGCTCTCACCACGAAGAGCGGCATCATACGCAAGAACACCGTCAAGAACATCACCAAGAAGCGCCAAACGACCATTCTGTGACACCACACCGACCAAACGTCGAATTGCATCACTCAAGCCAAAGCGCTCCACTAGTGCGCCCACAACGCGATCAGCGCCTTTTTGATCAATCCGTACATCATTCAAAAATGCTCGGAGATCATCACTTGCGCCCAAGGCGTCGCGCAGCGCACGCACCTGAGGGACAACTTCAGCCAATCCGCCTTGTTCGGAGACGTAATCGTAAAAAGCCCGGGCATAACGCCCTGCTGCACCGTTTACGGCCCCCATTTGCGGCACCTGTGTTACCGTCGTCACACGCGTGTTCCGTCTCTGTTATCTCTACCGCAAATGCGGCCGGGCGCTGAGGAATCAGCCCCCGTGCTTCTGATTAATCCGACCATACTCGGTTATGCCCTTTGTTCATAATTAAGCATAACTCACGACAGTATGATCATCCACACTGGGCAGCCTCTAGCACGGCTCGCTAATCTGGCGCAACCAATGCTCATGGAAATCCTACACCACGAAACACAGATTTATCACGATAACGAGCAACACGAAGGACATTCGATCGGAGATCAAACATTCTACCGCAATGCGCAATATTTTATTTTAGGGAATTGTATGGAGCGGGCGAAGGGAATCGAACCCTCCTCAGAAGCTTGGAAGGCTACTGCATTACCACTATGCTACGCCCGCTCAGATAATGGGTCATTTAACGCATCTCCTTTATCCACACAAGATTCTTTTTCATATAAAATTATTCCGCAATATCGCTTGACTTTCTCCCCAGAATATTCTTTTTTCCCTCCATCGTCACAACGTTACTTCGTCTAGAACAACGTTATGACAAAAGGGGTGTAGCTCAATTGGCTAGAGCGCCGGTCTCCAAAACCGGAGGTTGCGGGTTCGAGACCCTCCACCCCTGCCACTCCGCCTTCTGCGGCAGTTCAGCGATCTTCAGGTTCGTGAGCCGCGGAATGCGGCATCTCACTTGAATTCGAGGATCACGGTGTCGGTCAGTACCCCGCAAGGCGAGTCGCGTAAGACGACGCCACAGAACAACGGTTCAGGCTTTAATCCGCGCTCTTACCTCAAAGAGGTCCGTGCAGAAGCGCTACGCGTAACGTGGCCTACACGGCGCAACACCATGATCACAACAGGTGCGGTGCTCCTTATGGCAACCATCACCTGCATTTTCTTTTTTATCGTGGACCAAGCCATTGGCCTTGGCGTCCGCGAACTTTTTGGCGTCGGAGGCTAAGACAAGCAACATGGCAAAACGTTGGTATGTAGTTCACGTCTATTCCGGCTTTGAGAAAAAGATCGCCAGCCATATTCAAGAGCAAGCTGGTCAAAAGGGTCTCTCAGACCATTTCGAGCAGATTCTGGTTCCTTCAGAAGACGTGACCGAAGTACGTCGCGGCCGCAAAGTAAACGCGGAACGCAAGTTCTTCCCAGGCTACGTCCTTGTCAAAATGGAACTCACAGACGAAGCATGGCACTTGGTGAAAGATACCCCCAAGGTCACCGGATTTTTGGGCTCACGCAACAAACCAAGCCCCATCACCGCCGCTGAAGCTGATCGCATCATGAAGCAGGCTCAGGAAGGTGTGGAACGTCCACGCTCTACACTGACCTTTGAAATTGGTGAGCAGATTCGCGTGGCTGATGGTCCGTTCACTTCCTTCAATGGCATGATTGAAGATGTTGATGATGAACGTCAGCGTTTGAAGGTAAGCGTTTCCATCTTTGGCCGCTCAACACCAGTGGATCTGGAATTCACTCAGGTGGAAAAGCTCTAAAGCCACAGAGTACAGTTCATAAAAAAGGGCCTCATCTTGAGGCCCTTTTTTTATTTTCCTACTACTCATACTTTACGGCGTATTGTGTAGCTGTGCTGCCAAAATATCTGCCATAGCGGATACGCCACGGCTCAGTTCAGCAACTAAATGCGCCGTATTATGGTCAACATTTTCTGAACTACGCCATTCAAAAGGCTGCAGCAAAACCCCACCTGTACCATCACGTCGGTGCACGCTAAGGGCACCTGAGATATAAGCACGCCCCAGCCCATCAGCCTCAAAATTACGTACGGTCACCTCCACAACAGCCGTCGGCGCGGCTGTCACTGCATCATTTTGTGCATAAACCCGACTCTGCGGCAAGCGCGCAACCAAATCAGTGGTAAGCGTGTGCGCCAACATTTCCGCCAGAGGCTCACTCCAGCTAGCACCCATTGCTATATTCGTCCGATAATCCCGGTCACCCAAAACAATTGTATCACGGTCCAAACGAGACGAAATAACAGGTGTCACAACCTCAACTAAGGTTGGTCCGCCCTGCACGGTATCTCCGCCTTGCGCAGCAAGCGTATAGAGCTGCGGCGAAGTACTGCTACACGCTGTAACTCCCAATAACACCACAGACAGCGCACCTACGTGCCCTAAAACCTTCCTCATATGATGGCGCATCGCTTTAATTCCTACGTCCCGTCACAAGTGATGAAGGGTGATGATCAAGATAATCGGTTAACAGCCGCAAAGAACGTGACGTCTGGGTCAACTGCAGAATCATTGTCTGCAAATTACGGTGGAAATCCGTATCCCCACCATACGCACCCAAGACAGATTGGGCATTCGTAAGCGTCCCCTGAAGCGCACTCATCATCGCCGGCAGATGCTCATTGGCCGTTTTGGTCACATCATCCAAATGACGCAACGAATCACGTAACGCCACCAGCGAATCCGTCACTTCACGGCTTTTCAAACGACCATCCGCATGGGCCAACAATTCGTTGACATGCTCACCGATCTGCGTGAGCGGCATGGCCGCCACTTTATCCGTAATGGTCGAAACTGATGCCATAATGCCATCCACCCCACCCGGCTGGCTGGGCAATACAGCAGCATCACCTTCATAGGTTAACGTCACAGGCTTTGCATGCTTGATAAATTGTAGGGCTATCAACGATTCGCCCGTCAAGAAGCTAGCGCTCTCAACCGATGCCCGCATGCCACTTGCGACAAAATCTTCTATATATTGCGCACCTTCTCCGGTCCGCGCTGCCACATCATCATCAGACATGACACGTTCTGGTTCCAACTCCATCGCCACACGGATTCGCGGCGGCTGACCGGCAGCACGCATCTGCAAACGTACTTCAGTCACTGTACCAACCTGCAAACCAAACATGCTGACCTGGCTACCGGCCGTCAAACCCTTCACTGACGTATCCACATACGTCACCGCGAAAAGACGATGGTGATAACGCGCCGTATCCGCTTCTGCTTGGCTGCCATAAAGCTTGAAAACAGAATTAGCCGGTGCCACTGGCCCACTCGCACTCTGTGCGGTCCCCGGAGGACCAAAAGCTACACCACCAGAAAAAAGCGCCTGAATCGACTGCATCTGCACCTTCAAACCACCCGCCCCAAGGCCAACTTGCAGACCCGATACGTTCCAAAAACGGCTATCAGTCCGCAAATAATGATCATAAGGCGCTTTCACAAACACCTGCAGCACAATCGGCCCTTCGCCACCCGGAGGCATCGTATAACCCAACACTTCTCCCACGGTCACATCACGGAAAAATACAGGTGCTCCTTGGCCCAAAGACCCCAAGTTCGGGGAAATCAGCCAAAATGTACTACCCGGCTGATCCGAGCGCACACCAGGCACAGATTCCAGCCCCCGAAATTCTGTCTGATAATGCCCTCCGGCAGCACCTGGATCGATCGCAATATAAGCCCCGGATAACAACGTATCGAGGCCCGTAATGCTCGTTCCATTAATGCGTGGCTTCACCACCCAAAAACGCGTCTTATCCGTCAAAACCCGCGCACTATCCGCGTTCATTTGCACACGCGCCGTGACATGCCGCATGTCATCACTCAGCGTGACATCCTGCACTGTACCCAGCGTCACGGCTTTATTCTTAACCTGCGTTTGCCCAGGAGTAAGCCCATCAGCCGTATCAAACGTAATGGTAATTTCAGGACCACGCGTGGCAAAATGCTCCCAAGCCAGCCAACCTGTGATGGCAATGGCTAAAATGGGAATCAACAGTATGAGCGAAAAGCGCGTACGCCGCGTCGGCGCTTCCGGCATAGAGAGAGGCGCATTGTCGCGCTCAGATGGACGTTCAGTCACGCGTGTTCGGGCTCCATATCATCATGACCAGGCGGTTGGCCCTTTGAAATCGGCGCTTCTACTTGCGCCCTTCTTTCAGTCACAGCACACGCTGCAACATCCTCACGAACACGCCGCTCATGCTCATGCACATTCGGCGCAACGTCGTTTAAACCAGCAGCATCCCACATACCGCGCGGATCAAACCGCTCTGCTGCAAAAATTGTGAGCACCACAACAAGCGCAAAACACACCATGCCGAGTTCTGCATGAACATTCGCCATGAAGCCAAAGCGCACAACGGCACACAAAATCGAAATCATAAAGACGTCAATCATAGACCAACGCCCTATAATTTCCACCGCACGATATAATTTCCCTAGCCAAACCAAAGGCTTCCGCACCCTCAGGCGCGTCGCCACCAGCATACTAGCCAAGGCCAAAATTTTCAAAACAGGCACTGTAATGCTGGCGAACAATACAAGCAGTGCCAACGGAATCATATCCGCCTGCCACAACTCAATCACGCCACTCATAATAGTGCTCGGGTTACCAGACCCAACCTTACTATACGTCATCACGGGAAGAAGGTTCGCAGGGATATAAAGCGTAATCCCTGCGAGCAAAAAGGACATAGCCGCCACAAAGCCGTTTTTCTTGCGCCGCCGCAGAATCTGACCACAACGTGGACAATCCCCCAAATCGGCCTGCGGATCTACAGGATGGTCAAACGCCATCACCAAAGAACAGCACGTACAAGACACAACATGACTAGAAGGCGGCAATACATCACAACGCCGATCGGCATGCGCCACGTCAAACAAACGCCCACATTGCCCATCAACCGTCTCACGCAATGTACGATTGTTCCAAATCAGCTCGTCGTCAAACGTGGAGTCCAACGTAGCCATCGTCAACATCAGAGCACCGAGCACATAAACACCCGGCTGCAACGTTACAACTGCCAGATCAACAAGCTTTGTATACGCGACCAAAACGCCCAGAACATAGACTTCTACCATGGACCACGCCCGAAGCCGCTCATACCAAGCCAACAAGCAAGGCGCCCAATCTGGCATACGCTTGCGCGATGCGCCGTATAAAATGGCCCCCATCAAAGCAATCGCAACACCCGGCATAATGATGGTCACAAACGCGACCAGCAGCGCAATGCCCCCATACCCCTGATGAGCTAACTCTTGGGGCCCAGCCCATAAAGAAACGGTGTTCTCACGCCCATACACATTCAATGTCATGAGCGGGTCCAGCAACAGCACCACATAAAGTGCTGCCGCCGTCATACAAAACGCCGCCGGCGTCCCAATAACCGAGGTCCGACGGCGACGTGCTAAATGCGTGCCACAACGCACACAATTGACTGAATAACCAGGCTGTACAGAAGGCAACATCTGTACCTGCCCACAAACAAAGCATTCCCGCGCATCTTCCAGCACCAGCAACGAATCATGCGGCGCTTGACTCTGCGGTGACAAACGAACGGCTCTTCGCCACAATTGTTTGTGGAATTGCTTGCTCATGCTTCTCCTCAGCGCGTCTATCGCAAGCCTAGGCTACGCCAAACCGTACGCGGCTCAAACCTATATTGAGCAGGACTTAGCGAAAAGTCACAAAGACATTACGGTACGTATGCTCTGTATACGCTATTTATTTTTTGAGGAAATCACCTCAATGGTGCCGGAGAAGAGATTCGAACTCCCGACCCCATCATTACGAATGACGTGCTCTACCAGCTGAGCTACACCGGCCGTCCATTGAGGTGAGGGCGTTTTAGCGGCATCCCCCTTCCCTGACAAGGCCTTTTTTTGAAAAAATGACGCTTTTACGTAATTCGCCCAAAAAGGCGCTCTATTTCCGTACGCGTCAGCTTCAACCATGTTGGCCGACCATGCGAGCATGTATTCGCACGCGGGGTTCGCTCCATCTCCCGCAACAAAGCATTCATTTCTTCTGGTTTCAAACGCCGCCCTGCCCGAATACTACCATGACACGCCATGCGTGCCAAAACAGCGTCTAACTTCCGTGCAAAAGTCTCCGTCGTCGCCGCATCAAGATCGGGGTCCTGCGCCAATTCATCAGCCACATCTTTTAATAAGGCGACCATATCTGCCTTACCTAAAAGAGCTGGCACAGCGCGCAACAGCACACTCCCCGGCCCAAAGGCCTCCACCACCAGACCCAGCGCCTCCAGATCATCCACACGCGCCAGCAAAGCATCCGCATCACGCTGCGGTAAATCCACAACTTCTGGCAAAAGCAACGCCTGAGCCTTCAACGTTCCTTTCGCCTGTTGCTCCCGCAAACGCTCATGCGTCAAACGCTCATGCGCAGCATGCTGGTCCACCAACACCAAATCACCATCCGGCGCTACAGACAGAAGATACGTGTCAAACACCTGAGCAACAGCTGCCCCCAGAGGAAAAGAAGCACTTTGCATTGTTGGGTCTTGCTCGCCCGCCAAAGGGACACGCGCAGCAGGCTCAAAATGGCGTTCCAACTCTGCAAATCCTGCTACAGGCGCCTCATCAGCAGCAGGACGCATACCCACCGACATTTCTGTCTGTGCATCAGAACGCTCCGGCGTCTTCCAAGACGGCGCCACATAAGATGAAGCCTCTGGAGTACGGGACGGATACACAATCGAAGACCGTCCTCCCAAACGCGCCTGTACGCCCCCCCCGCCAGATCCATGCCCCAAGGCACGCCCTAAGCCACCGATGATCAACGCTTTCACATCCGCTTCATCCGCAAACCGTAATTCGGTCTTTGCAGGGTGCACATTCACATCGAGCCGCTCCAACGGCACCGTGATATTCAACGCATGAACCGGAAAACGCCCCTGCGTAATAACAGGACGATACGCCACACGAATGGCCGTACGCAGCATCGGGTCCGTTACCGGGCGACCATTAACCTGAACAAACTGCCCAGCCCCCGTTGCACGTGTCCGCCCAGGCCCACACGCATAGCCAGATAAGCGCAATACGCCGCGCTGTTCATCCAACGGCAACAATAAATCCGACGGCGTATCCAAAACAGAAGCCGCCCGTGCAAGAGGGCTCTGCTCCGGCAGATCAAACAAGACACGGTCATCCAGCAACACCCGCATGGCGCATTGTGGTGCACTCAACGCCAGACGCCGCATCACCGCTTCCGCATGACCCGTCTCAACACGTGGGGATTTCAAAAACTTCCTACGAGCGGGCGTTGCAAAAAACAAATCCGTGACAACAATACGCGTGCCAACTGGCCCCGAAGCAGGCTCAGGCGGCGTGATAATTCCCCCCTCAACCCGCAAACACCACGCCGTTTCATCACCCGCAACACGCGAGGTCATCGCCAAACGAGCACTCGCCCCGATCGACGGCAACGCCTCACCTCGAAAGCCTAAAGTCCGAATTTGAACAAGCCGCTCGTCCTGTAATTTAGACGTGCAGTGCCGTTGAACCGCCAACTCCAGATCCTGAGGCGTCATACCACAGCCATCATCTGTGACATCAATGCGGTCAACACCGCCGCCACGCAGAGACACAACAATATGCCGCGCACCTGCATCTAGAGCATTTTCAACAAGTTCTTTGAGAGCTGCGGCTGGGCGTTCAATCACCTCACCCGCAGCAATCAGATCAATGACATGACCTGATAAAGGCCGAATAACTGGCCGCTCACGCGCAGAAAAATCACTCATACAAAAATGCGCGTGCCTTCAACGTTAGAAAACGCCGAGGAAATGGCCCGTTTTCTTCGTAACCGTTGGTGTCGCACCCGTCGTCGGCTTACGACCCAGCGCTGTGTTCTCACGAATGCGACGGTTCTCACCATCACCATCCACAACACCACCAGCCTTACCGCCGGACCAAAACATCAGATTATCGACAAAGCCTGCATCCGCATTGCCCAACTCAGCATTATCAGCCGAATGGGACGCTTGCGTTGCTTGATCTACAAGAGCCGTCTGACCGGCACTATTCCCACCAGAAACCGGATGCAGCGCCGTATCTGGAGACAACGTTTCAAGCGCCTGCATACGTGGGCTTTCATCGGGACGATGAGCATCCGCCGCACCGGGAAGCTGCATCTTCTCTGATGGCGGCATGGAAAGCGGCGCACGCGTGGTCACAGTATACTCATCAGGCATGATGCGTTCCATGCCAAAAGCACGCGACACATCATCCCCTGAACAACCGGAGAGCATCACCCCAAAAGAAGCAACGGCACCAATCTGGGCACATAAACGAACAGCGGGAATACGAAAAAAGCGCATGGTCAGACCCTGAAAGGCGATCACAATTTAGATACTCCTACCGTCCCAAGCCTTGAGGGGCAAGCTATGAGACACATTTGCATAAATGTTCTACCCCGCCTTACGGCGCAGAACGCTGCCTCTCGGACAAAAAACTATCCAACATCCACACAGCTACACCACAAACAATGGCCGAATCTGCAACGTTGAACACATACCATGACCAGCCAAAAGCATGAGCATGCAAGAAATCAACCACCGCACCAAAACGGACCCGGTCAATCACATTACCCAACGCACCACCAGCAATCGCCCCTGCCGCGGCTGCGACGAGAATACGTGATGTTCGCGCCATACAGATCAAGAGCAGAACAATAGCCACTAAAGAAACGGCTTCAAAAATCAACGGCCCTTTGCTGCCCAACCCACCGAACATGCCGAACGTCACAGCATGATTCCATACCATAGTGAAATTTAAAAAGGGCAGCACTTCAACCGAGCCGCGTGCAGGCAGGTTATAGCCATAGAGAATCCAATTTTTGCTCAGCTGGTCTGCAACCAAGACAAAAACCAGAAACAACACCCCCAAAACTATCCGACCTGACCGACCCTTGCTCAACAAACGCTTAAATCCTCGAACTAGAAAGACACACGACACCAAGTACAATCGCGCCGACAACGTAGTTCCCCACTTCTGTCATCAGAAGGAGGCGCAATAGCGCGAGCAGAAATCCACCCAGACCATTAGCAACATCATCCAGCGCGTGCCCCATACACCTTAGGCCACAACACTCACACAACGGCGGCAAAGCGCTGAGTGCTCTTCATGTTCACCCACTTCTGGCAGAACTTTCCAGCAGCGCGCACATTTCTCTCCAGCAGCACGCTCCACCTTTGGCGCAACATGCTCTGCTTCTGCATCTGTCAGCGTCACCTGAGACGCAATCAGCAACTCCGCCCAATCCAGTGACGCATCACCAAACCGCGCACGCTCTTCGGCTGTTAATGGCAACGTCACCTGCGCTTCAAGAGAAGACCCAATCACACCATCACGACGCGCCGTTTCCAGCTCCGTTGTCACAATACGGCGATACGCACGGATATGATCCCACGCTTCCCCAAGTGCTGCATCATGCCATTCAGCTTTTGGTTCAAAGAAGCTTTCCAAATGGATGCTGCTTTCTTCACCAAACCGTGCCTGCCATGCTTCTTCCGCCGTAAAGACGAGCACAGGCGCAAGCCATGTGCAGAGCGAACGGTGCAGCACATCCAACACCGTACGCACAGCACGGCGCGTCGGGTCGGACGGCGCATCACAATACAGCGCATCCTTGCGGATATCGAAGTAGAATGCTGACAGATCCGTGGTGCAGAAACCATGCAGCGCCGGATACACACCAACCCATTGATGCGTCTCGACCGCACGCGCAATCAACCCATGCAGTTCAGACAAGCGATGCAGAATATAACGCTCTAGCGGCGGCAATTCAGCATAAGGAACGGTTTCTTCCTCAGCAAAACCTTCCAGTGCACCAAGCAACCAGCGCAACGTATTGCGCAGGCGGCGATACAACTCACCTTGCTGCTTCAGGATATCATTACCGATACGCAAATCTTCGTTCGTGTCTGAATTCAAGATCCACAGACGCAGAATATCTGCCCCCAATGACCCCCAAACATCAGCCGGTGCCACGACATTGCCCAAAGACTTGGACATTTTGCGCCCCTGCTCATCCAGCACGAAGCCATTGGTCACAACTGCTTTGTACGGAGAAACACCCCGCGTTCCTACGCCTTCCAGCAAGGAAGACTGGAACCAGCCACGATGTTGATCAGAGCCCTCAAGATACAGATCAGCCGGAACATTCATGTTCTCTTGGCCTTCGATGAAGGTATGACTTGAGCCAGACTCAAACCACACGTCCACAATATCAAAGACCTGCTCGTAATCCGCCGGATCACGCCCTTCCCCAAGGAACTGGGCCGGATCAGCTTCATACCAAACATCTGCCCCCTTTTCCTTGAAGGCTTCAACGATACGCGCCATCACAACCGGGTCACGCAATACCTCACCCGTCCGCTTTTCAACGAAGACGGCAATCGGCACGCCCCATGCACGCTGACGCGAAATGCACCAATCTGGGCGCTGCTCCACCATAGACGTCAGACGGCGGCGAGCAGATTCTGGCACAAACGTCACATCATCCAGCGCTTTAAGCGCCTTATCACGCAGCTTCTGCTCACCATCCATGGCAATGAACCATTGTGGCGTCGCACGGTAAATGACCGGCGCTTTTGAACGCCATGAATGCGGATAAGAATGCAGCACCTTGCTACGCGCCATCAGCCCCGTTGCGGCCCCGCCAGCACGTTCCGCTTCATCACGCACATCATCAAGCAAAGCACAGACCGGGTCAGACGCCTTAAACACATGCGTTCCCGCCAAATGCGGCACCCAATCGGCATAACGCCCGTCATCCAGCACTAACTCTGGCACTTCGATCCCATGGGCACGGCTGACAATAAAGTCATCCACACCATGCGACGGCGCCGTATGCACCAAACCCGTACCCGCATCCGTCGTCACGAAGTCTGCGGAAAGCAAAGGAACATCATGCTCATAACCACGGCCGCGCCATGGATGCGCGCACACCACACCGTCCAACGCGCTACCCGGCAGGGTGTAGAGCACATGATGGGCCGCAATGCCGACCTGCTGGCAGAAACCTTCAGCCAAATCTTCCGCGACGAGGAGCTTGGCACCCACCGGCACCTTGCTACCTTCTGCCGTCTCATCAACCCGCAACACAACATAGGTGATTTCGGGGCCAAACGTGATGGCGCGGTTTGCTGGCATGGTCCAAGGCGTGGTCGTCCAGATCACGGCAGACACATCAGCCAATGCCTTACCCGGCGTCGTGTCTTTAACCACTGGGAACGCCACATGAATCGTGGTGGATTCAATGTCGTGATATTCAATTTCTGCTTCAGCCAGAGCGGTTTTTTCAACCGGGCTCCACATCACAGGGCGCAAACCACGGTACAAACCACCATTCAGCAGAAAACGGCCAATTTCCTGAACGATCTTCGCTTCTGACTCAAAATCCATCGTAACGTAACGATGGGCCCACTCCGCCTGAACACCAAGACGCTTAAAGTCGTCCGCCTGCTTTGCCACCCATTGTGCCGCATACTCACGGCACTCCGCACGGAATTGCAAAAGCGGCACTTCGTCCTTGTTCTTCCCAGCCTTGCGGTACTGTTCCTCAATCCGCCACTCGATCGGCAGACCATGACAGTCCCAACCTGGCTGATACCGCACGGCATAACCCGACATACGATGCGCACGGTTCACCACATCTTTCATGACCTTATTCAGGGCATGGCCGATATGGATGTGACCATTCGCATAAGGAGGGCCATCATGCAGCGTGAAGACTGGGCGCCCTGCCTCTGCCGCTCTAATCTGTCCGTCCAGATCTATCGCATCCCAGCGCTCCAACGTTGCTGGCTCACGCTTCGGAAGGCCACCACGCATTGGGAAGGCAGTACGTGGCAAAAACACAGTCTGGCGATAGCGTTCCTGTTGTTCTTTAAAACTGGCGTCGGACATGGAAAAAACGGCCTCGTTTGGTCAGGCGTAAAAGCAAATGTGTTTCATATGGAGAGCGAGAGGCAATGTGGTCAAGTCCACTCTCCCCCCTCAACGCCCTTATGCCTGACTAAACTCACCGTTTTCTGAGGTTATTCCGCCAAACGGCAAAGCAAATTCTGCGCCTCTTTATGCTGGCTTAATTGCTGAAAAATAGCGCGCATCGCCTCTCGAATATCAGGCGTGGCCTCAGGTAGTGCCCTACCCCACCACTGAAAAGCATCATGAAAAGCACCACGCTCCGCCAAAAGCACCGCATAATTATGCTGCCCCCGGTAATCCCCCTGCTCCGCCGAGCGCAAATACCATGCTTCCGCGGCCGCACGATTAGGCGAACACCCCCATCCTTCTTCCAAACAACGCGCCACCAAATTCATAGACTTCGCATGTCCACGCCGCGCCGCTTGCTCAAATAAGAGAAACGCCCGCGCGCGGTCTTGCGGTACACCACGCCCACGCAGCACCATATTCGCCAGATTATACCGCGCCCAATCATCGTCCAGCGCTACGGCATTTTCATAGGCCCGCGCAGCGCCCGGCCAGTCTACCGCACCACCCCAGCCCCGTTCCAAGCAACGCCCCAACATGTTCAACGCAGGCGGGAACTGCGCTTCAGCGGCGATGCGGAACCAGTCCCGCGCACCATTTAAATCTGGTGCCTGCCCTGCCTCTGGATCACCATCCAGCAAGATCTGCCCCCATAACGTTTGCGCAGCGACATCGCCGCGCGCAGCATCCTGACGAATGTTAAATCTTTTTTCATAACAAAGTTTTTCAGAGTGCGTGTCGGCAGGGCAACAGAGGTGTGACATCCGTATTGCAAACAATTCTCATTACCTATAGCGAGTTGTTGCGATTTATTATCACATACAGGTTATTTATGACTACATCTTCAACATGTAACGATTCGTCGCCCTTCGCGCCGTCACATCGTAGCCCAACGCTCGGCCTTGTTCTGGCAGGCGCCTGCCTCCTTCCACGCATGGCATTGGCAGACACTACAGAGACCGACAAGAAGCACCATCACCCTCATCACCATGGTCAAGAAGATCATAATGACCTGACCGAACGTGATGGCCGCGATAGCACCAGCGTCGAAAACCTACAGGTCATCGGCCATGCGCATGACTATCAAGAACTGCAGCCACACCTTGATCGTATCCGCACTTCACTGATCAACACACCACAAACGATCATTGAAGTGCCCAAGCAAGTCATGGCGGACCAGAATACTGTTAGCATGGCGCAGGTCCTGCAAACGGTGCCGGGCGTGTCCATTGCAGCGGGTGAAGGCGCGCAACAAGGCGATAATCTCTCCATTCGTGGCTTTAATGCTCAGAACGATTTCTACCGTGATGGCATGCTGGATTTCGGCAGCTATTACCGTGACCCATTCGATCTTGAGACGGTCGAAGTCCTCAAAGGCCCATCAGGCGCATTATTTGGCCGTGGCTCCACCGGCGGCGTCATCAACGAAGTCACCAAACGTGCTGATATGATGTCCCGCACCGAAGGCAGCATCTCCTTCGGCACCGATGGCACACAGCGCGCAACCGCTGATGTCAGCCGCAACTGGAACGTTCTGGGCGGTACTGCCGTCCGTATCAACGCGATGGCAAACCAGTCCAACACGGCAGGCGTTGGTTATGAACACCCACGCCGTTACGGCATTGCTCCGTCACTCGCTTTTGGCCTGAACACCAGCACGCGCCTGCATATCGATGAATTCTGGCAGCAGAATTATGATTCCCAGTCCTACGGCCTACCTTGGCTAAACGGCTCCCCTGCCCCCGTCAAACGCAGTAACTATTACGGTTATCAAGGCGATTATCAAAAAGCGGATGTCAGTATTTCAACGATCCGTCTTGAACATGACCTGAGCCAAAACATCACGATCCACGATCAATTCCGGTACTCATACTACCAGCCCCGTCAGCGCGCCGTTGAAGCCGAAATCCTCGGTTACACGCCTTATGTTGACGTTGTTCCGGCTGGCACACCGCTGTCATCCATCCAAGTCTCGCGGAACGTATTGGCTCTGTCAGGCGAATCAAACCTGATTGATAACCAGACCGAACTCGCTGCAACATTCCACACCGGCGCGCTCAAACATGAGCTGATGGCTGGCATGGAAGAACAGCGCCAAATGGCAGACATTACGCGCTATAACTACCTACCACGCAGCAAAACATCCCTGCTCACCCCAGCAGATGATTTCCCCGTGCCAATGGCCCCGACGCTCCGCGCCGTATCCGGCGCTGTCTCAACCGATTATGCACCGTATATCAACGACCAAATCAGCTGGAAGAAATTCCAGATCCTCGGCGCTTATCGCTTTGATGATTACACCACGAATTATCACGAGAACCTGACCCGTGTGAACGTCGGCCGTACGGATAAGCGCTCCACATTCCGCACCGCCTTTGTATACACACCGACGGATAACAGCTCCGTTTACTTCTCATACGGCACGTCTTTTGACCCGTCTGGTGAGAACGTTGCATTAACTGCTGCCACAGCAACATTGCAGCCACAGCTGTCACACACCTACGAGCTAGGCTCGAAGTGGAATGTACATGGCCTTTCCATCAGCGGTGCCCTGTATAAAATCCTGATGGACAACGTCCGTGAAACCAACCCGAACGATGCCACCAGCATGATCAATGCCGGCACCTATCGTTCACAAGGCTTCGAACTGTCCTTAGCTGGCCACATCACCCGCCAGCTGAGTGTGTTCGGCGGTTACGCTTATGATGATGCAACCGTCATCAAATCACCAAACCCATTAGAACTGGGCAACCAACCGCCTAACGCTCCAAAGCACACACTGTCCATGTGGTCCGAATACCGCTTTGACAGCATCCCACTGGAACTCGGCGCAGGCGTAAACTACTCGTCCAGCCGTACGGCCAGCTCTTACCCGGTATCCGGTACAACCATTATCGAACGCGCGCCCGGTTACGTAACCGCACAGATCATGGCGAAATACCGTATCAACCAGCACCTGACTGCACAGGCGAACCTGACAAACATCTCAAATGAGTTGTATTATGCTGGGCTTCACCCCACGCATATCGTCGTCGGGCCAGGCCGCGCTGCCCTATTCTCTTTGAGCGCACATTACTGATTAGGAGCCCTGTTTCATGCTCATCCATATCCCTGGTGTTCTCGACCGTGATGCCGTCCGCCAGTGGCGGGAACGCCTCACCCTCGCACCATGGACGGATGGGCGCGTTACCGCAGGGCACCAATCCTCTCGGGTGAAGCGCAATATGCAGATCCCAGAGGATGACCCCCTCGCCATTCAGTTTGGCGATGAACTCGCAACACGTTTGGGTAGAACACCGGAGTTTGTGTCCGCAGCACTGCCCAAACGGATCTATCCACCCATGTTGAGCCGCTATCAAGCAAGCGAAAACCAACATTTCGGCACACATGTCGATAATGCCATTCGCTATGACAAACGCGGTACCATCCGCGCCGACCTCTCCTCAACACTCTTCCTCTCCGATCTGGACGAGTATGAGGGGGGCGAACTTACCATCGAAGATAATTTCGGTGCACGGAAATTACGTTTCCCCGCGGGAGACATGGTGCTTTACCCATCATCATCTCTACACAGCGTCGCTCCACTCACACGTGGCGAGCGTTTTGCCGCTGTCCTATGGACGCAAAGCCTCATCCGAGACCCAGTTATTCGTGAATCGCTCTATACGCTGGATCAAAACATCCGTGCATTAGCCGCTGATGCCCCCGAAGACCCGCGTGTTTTATCGTTAACCAACGTGTACCATAATCTTGTACGCCACCACGCTGAACCGTGAATATGGTGATACATAGGCCTCAAAAAATCATAAAATCCAAGGCTTAATCAGCACCTACACTGCCCAAATACACGGCAATAATAACAGCCTTAATAAGGCGATATTTCGTACACTGCACCTACAAAAAGGCCCCCTCCTAATGGAAGGGGCCTTTTTCTTTACTCATAACCTTAGAACGAAGCGTTCACGCGGCCAAAGTAGTACGCACCCGTGAATGGAACCTGACCGGAGAACTGGTCATACATCGTGTTACCCGCCTGCGTGAGCTGACCTGGCAGCTTACGTGGACGCACATTAAAGATGTTGTTCGCACCAACAGACGCATGAATGCTTGGCGTAATGCGGTAACCAATTTCCAGATCCGTCAACCAACGCGGCGTATTCTTAAACTGTGCAAAGCAAGAATTGGAATAACGCAACGCACCGCCCTTTGAGCAAGTCGCCCAAGATGGCGTCCAGTCTTGGAACGTCATCATAGACGTCGTTTCGCCATAACGGCTCTGACGCAGGTTTACGTCCCACTTACCCACCGTCCACAGCGCATTCAGGATCAGCTTGCTGCGTGGCGTGGCCGTTGTCAGATAAGCAATACCCTGATCGTTCAGGAGTTGCTTACCCGCGCTGGAAAGACCGTTATGATGCAAACGTGTCCGGTTCAAGTTCAACGCCGCCGTCAGACTCAGATTACCATAGTCATGCATCCGCACGAGATAATCAGCCTTCAGGTCCATACCCTGTGTACGCGTCGATGCACCGTTTGACAGGTAATACGCTGAAGAATTTGCAATGTTGCTCGCTGTTGGCGACACATCAAAACCGAACGAACGGATAGCACTCAGAGCAGATGCCCCCTTAACCGTACCGCCCTGCACAATCCGATCACGCAAGTTGATCTGATAAGCATCAGCCTCAACATGCAGGCCTTGCAGCGGCTCTGCTGTAAAGCCAAAGCTTGCATTTGTTGAACGCTCTGGCTTCAGCCCTACCGCCCCCAAAGAACGTGCAGCCGCCGATTCAACTGGCAACTGGCCTGCAACACTGCCGCTGCCTGCAAAGGTATTCAAACGGCTAAAATGAGATTCCTGAAGCGTCGGTGCACGGAAACCATTGCTGATCGTACCACGCAGAGCAAAACGAGACGTCACATCATAGCGCGCAGAAACCTTACCATTTTCTGTGCTTTGCGTGTTCGTATAGTACTCGTAACGTCCAGCCAGATCGACTTGCAGCTTCTGCGTTGGGTGCAGCGTCGTATCAATATACGCTGAATAAACGTCACGGAACCACTTACCCGCAGATTGCGGCGGCATACCAACATGCTCGACCGGGCCACCATAGAGGTAAGACTCTGGGTTACCCGAAACGATTTGGTAAGAGTCCAAACGATGCTCACCGCCCATCGCTAAGTTCACCGGCAAGAACGAACCAATCGTGAAGGCACGGCGCAGGTCAAGGTTATTCGTCCACTGAGCGTTCTTCTGAGTGTAATCCCAGAACTTCGTCGGAGAATATCCCTTTGCAGCAATCATCCCAAAGTTAACAACATTGCTGATGCTGATCCGAGAGTGATCACCACCGTAAACGGACGAAAGATCCCAATCAAAGCCAAACAGATTATGACCACGCAGCCCCAAAGATGCGGAGTAATCCAACTCATCATCCGCCGTGATAGAGCGCATACCGTCTGGGAAATAGCCCGGCACAACATACGGTGATTTATACGCCTGCATTTCAGCATGACGATAAGCCAGTGTGCTCTGACCGTACAGCTCAATGCCTTCTGTCAAAGGCTTAGCAAAATCAATGCCAAAGTTTTCACGTGTTTCTTCTGGTGAACTGACATAATCGGTCTTACGACCTTTCCATGACTGGTTCACACCCGGCTTTACAAAATACTTGGACGTATCTGCACCATCTGGCCAGTAGCCGAGAAGAGCATGATCCGGGCCCCAAGCAATCATATGATCCGTATGGTAAAGCTGTGCACCCAAATGCACATAACCATCCGTACCGAGCTTCAAACCACCGTCAGCATCAAGCTGATACTGCCAGCCATCACCATTATACGCATTGGCGCCGGTCTGTGCCGCTAAGCTGAAACCGTGATCCTTCTTCTTAGTGATGATGTTCACAACGCCCGCAATCGCGTCCGAACCGTACATCGCCGCAGCACCGTCTTCCAACACTTCGATATGATCGATCATGTTGCCTGGGATCATGTTCAGATCCACGCCAGATGATGCGAATTGAGGCCCAGATTTCTGAACAATATTAGCCGTCGTGTGGCGGCGCTTACCATCCACCAAAACCAGCGTTTCGTTCGGGTTCAGACCGCGCATCTGAATGGAAGCAACCAGAGAGTTCGTGTTGGAACCACGCGCACTCATGCTGATAGACGGATATGTCCGCGTCAACGCATTCGACACATTCAATTCACCCGAACGTGCCAGCGTTGCCGCAGAGATCAACGTAATAGGGCTAATGCTTTGCCGTGCCTTCACATGAGACGCGCGGGTACCGGTAACAATCACCTGCTCCTGCGTATCGCTGTTACGAGACACAGGCTGCTTGTTCACTTTATGCGCTACCGGTGTAACCTTAGCAGCCGCTTTTTGCGTCTCTTGCGCTAAAGCGCCCGTTGCAAAAAGCATCGGTGTGCACGCAGATGTCGCGACCAAAAGTAGTTTTACTTTTTTCACGAAAAACTCCAGATCAGGAAATATTTCTGTTTCTGAAGTGCGCTTTAATAAAGCCGAAAACGTAACAAAAGTTACTGATTTAAGTCACATACATAAAACTGTCATAGATTTCATACTATGTCGTTTTATACGCCTGTATCCACGATCATCGTGACTAAAAACGCCTATTTTAATGTTCTTACCAGACAGTCGAAAAGGACTTACTTTTCAAATAGTTAAATAATGTTTACAGTTTGAAATACAGCTTCCCCTCGCCTAGATTACGACCTTGGCAGCCTCACTCCAGCGCCCAAAACAAAGCCTAGACTTTTCGAACCCAACACATACATCGCGCGCACGACGTGTCTAAAATACAACAATATTACAGACGTAACTAAGCAGAATCACCCTGCAATAGAGCAACCTCATAAGTGTGTCTGTTATACCTTCAACATTGCCCGCGCTTGCACTGCATCATCAGCAATCTGCGCCTTCAGGGCATCCAACCCATTAAAGCGGCGCTCCTCTCGCAAAAGCCCAACCAACGCAACTGACAATGTCTGGCCGTATAAATCTTCCGAAAAGTCGAAAAGATGCACCTCTAGACGGCTTTCCTGGCCATCATTAATCGTGGGACGCCGACCGATATTGGCTACCCCTGGCACTACACGCCCATCTGGCAAAGTCACCCACACGGCATAAACCCCGCGCGCAGGCTCAATATGCTGCCCCAAAGGAATATTCGCCGTTGGGAATCCTAGTAACCGCCCACGCTGGTCACCATGCACAACAGGCCCAACGATGCTCCACAAACGCCCTAACTCCATGGCCGCCCGCTCAGGATACCCTTCTTGCAGCAAACGCCGAATACGACTGGACGAAATTGGCCCATTTTCATCCGTCAATTGCGGGACAATACTAAGACCAACACCGTGCGCCGTGAGTAGCTCCTCTAAACGTGCGGTATCTCCCCCTCGCCGGTGCCCAAAGGCAAAGTCGGCCCCGCACGCAACATGCCGAACCCCCAACGCCGACATCAGTACATCTTCAACAAACTCTTCTGCGCCGAGACGGGAAAAATCTGTATCAAACGCTAACTGGAAGACGGACTGCACGCCCTGTTCATGCAAAGCACGTGCCCGCACTGCTGGCAACATCAAACGGAAAGCAGGATCTTGCGGGCGAAATAATGCACGAGGATGCGGATCAAACGTCACAACCGCTAATGGACACTCCGGCCTCGCCGCCTTCAGCGTATTTAAGACATGCACATGCCCACGGTGCACACCGTCAAAATTGCCCAACGCCACAACAGAACCACGGGCTTCTACCGGAATATCCCGCCAATCCGTGTAAACACTCATCCCGCTTACGCGCCTAGAAAATCAAAATTCTGCGCGACTTCCCCCAACGTTGCCGCGTGGGGTACGCCCGGATGCGGCAACGTGCCATCCTGTGCACGGACAAGCTGGCAGACGGCATAGCCAGCCTCAATCGCAGCATCCAATTCCGCACCAATATCCGAAAGGAACAAAATATCCTGCGGTGCCACGCCCGTGGCAACAGCGATCTTGCGGTAAGAATCCGCGTCTTTTTTACCGCCCGTTGAAAGGTCATAAAACCCTTCAAACAAGCCCGTCACATCCCCTTGTACCGTATGCCCATACAGCAATTTTTGCGATGGGATAGAGCCCGACGAATAGACAGCAAGACGCAAACCCGCATCATGCCACACCTGTAAAGCTGGTAGCACGTCTGGATACAAATCTGCGCGGATTGTCCCATCAGCAAAACCCTGCCGCCACGCGACACCCTGTAATGCCTTCAGCGGGGCAGCTTTTTCATCGCGCGCCATCCAATCACGACACACATCCAATGGAGCACGCCCCGGAAACGCTGCCTCAATATCAGCGCGCGCCTTCACCACCACAGGCTCTTCTTGGTCTTCAAGCACCGTTGGGAGCGCGCGCGCAGCGTAAGGAAACATCACATCCTTAACGAATGTGATCGGCAAAGTCGTGCCCTCAATATCCAGCAGAACAAGGCGAACCATGGTATCTCCGTCAGGCCTGCAGAGCCGTTACCGGCACATTCGCCGGGAAACGCTCAGCAATATCATCGCCAGTATAATCAGCAATCCAGCCAGTTTTATCCGTAAAAACCCGCAGCGCTACAACGTCTGGCGTAGCCCCCGCGTCGAACCAGTGCGGAATACCCGTTGGCACAGAAATCAGATCACCTTCCGTGCACAACACCGAATAAACACGGCCTTGAATATGAAGAACAAACGCCCCTTGCCCATGCACAAAGAAACGCACTTCATCTTCACTATGAGTGTGTTCTGAGAGAAACTTCTTCCGCAGTTCCGGCAAGTTCGGTGTTTGTGCATTAATCCGCACAACATCCGCACTACCAGCCCCCGTCTCGCCCATCAGCGTATCCAAATAAGGTCGATACGCTTCCAAGATCTCATCAGTTGATGCGTCCTTTGCCGGTGTTACCGGCGCAGACCAGCGCTCAAAACGAATGTTATGCGGGCGCAGCGTCTCTGCAATTTCTCCTGGGGTGGAGAGATCAAGCAAAAGCTTTCCCGGTGCATCATCCCGGTAAACCGTCAAACGACTCATGACTCTTAGCCTTTTTGAAGATGGGCCAGATGGCAAGCCAGAAGGAACTCAAGCCCTTCCAAACGCGCCAGTGCCGTCGGCATATCTGGGCCCCAGACATACACACCATGCCCACGGATCAAATATCCAATCGGCATATCTGACAAATGCGGGGCTACCTTCGTGGCCAGACGCGCAATATCCTGATCATTCGCAAATAAGGGCAGCTCAAGTGACGTCTCATGCGTCGTCTGCCCCTCAAACACTTTCAGAACTTCATAGCCTTCAAGCGTAATCGCATCCCGCACTTCATCACGGGACAGAACCGTAGCCGCGACAGAATGTCCATGCAGAACAGCCCCAATGGAAGCATCATGTGCATAAAGCTGCGTGTGCAAAAGTGTCTCAGCACTGGCTTTCTGCCCCTGCTGAACAGGACGCCCTTCCGGCGTGATCTCAATCACATCCTCAACACTCAGAAAGCCTTTATGCCCCCCCGAGCGCGTAATCGCGATGCGTCCATCCGGCAAACGGCGTGAAATATTCCCCGCTGTTGCCGGAACCCATCCGCGCTGATCCATACGCTGACCCGCGCGCACCACATCAACTCGCGCTTGCTCCCATGCGGGATCAAGCTGCGTGTTTTCTTCGTCCAAACGGCTGTTCAATGTCCTTAAACCCGCGTTTGTGTTGTCTCATGCGCCTGTGTTTGCGCAGCCGCATTCACATTTTGCTGAGGGGCCGACAAATGGCTCGGGTTTTCTGCCGATGATGCATTGGACGCAGCCATTGATTCATCATCAGCCATATTCTTCTTGAAGGACTTAATACCCTTCGCGAAGTCGCCCATCATGCCACTAATTTTACCGCCGCCACCAAAAACGACGAGAACAACAACCGCAAGGATGACCCAGTGAATGGGGCTCATACCGCCCATGTCCATGTACTCCGAAATGCCAAGGCTTCCCTCATGTGGCAAGGCTTGGCCAATTGTGCAAGCATTCTACCACACCCAAGAGCACGGAGCAGACTGTTTGCTATGGAATAATGAACCCATAGGTTGGGTTAGGCCGCAACCCCATAATCGCACCCGGACTCCACCACACACGCACCATGGACCAATTATGTGCCGCTGAAATGTCCTTCACTGGTACGCCGTTATCAATACTCCCCGGTGCCCAATTCGCCTGATCTACCAAAATCGTATCGTCTGCCACCACACGCCGCACAACAGAAACATGCCCATAAGGCATGCGATGTGTTGCTTTGAACACCAAAATAGCACCGGCAGACGGCGTATGCGTCCGCGCATAACGCCCAGCGGCCTGCCACCACCATGTTGCGGCATTCCCATGAAGGGCAATACCCGTCTGCGCCCGTGCATAAGGCGCACATTGCACATCCCCGTCAAAACGACCACGGCCACCGCCACACCCCGCCAAAGCCAATACGCTAAGCAACAGAGCAACAGACCGACACCTGACGTTTTGTCGCGCGAAGAACATCATTTAATGACGATTTCGGAACGTAATAATGCGTTCTTCCGCATCATAACGATCCATTGACAATGCGGCTTCAGAAACATCCCTCGAAAATCCATTCCGCGCAAAAATTCCCAGCACACGCATATGCTCTTCCTGCGGCCGGTCATCACGGCGAAAAGGCCCAACCCGCCGCTTACGCGCCAAAATGAGTGCTGCCGCAAGCTCAGCATCTTTCGCCGCGGCATCCCCTTTCTCACCAAGCGATTCGGACAACGCTTCCTGAGCCGTCTCCGCATCTATGCCTTTTTGCTGTAAGCGTGCCTCAACAGCCCGGCGTGAACGCCCCGTCCGCGCCAAGCTGGAGGCTTTCGTCCGCGCAAAACCCGGGTCATCTACTGCACCCAATGCACGCATTGCATAAACGACATCATCAATAACACCGCGCAAAGAGGTAAGCTTTTCCGTCAGTTCCTCTTCATTCAACCCGGCCTGAACCGCCCGCATTCCCCAACGGCGCAATCGTCTTTCCAGCATTTGTCGCAGGCCTTGCTCCGTTGTTGCAAAACGGGCCAGATGCGCAAGTGCTGTCTCACGCAGCATACGAAAATCAGGGGCTGCTGGTATCTCTATCATTTTCATGAGTATGAAACTGAACGGGCATTTACGGCAAGCAAAGATCGCGTATGGTCATGACATGAACGTATCATTTTCTCCTGCGCTGGACGCCGCCCTTCGTTCCCTCCCACAACGCTACCCCGGACCGGGCGGCGCAGTGGCCATTATTCACCGTGGGACCATCATAGCGCGACATTGCTGGGGCTACGCCAATGCCGAGCGCCGTATTCCCTTCACCCCGGCCACATTGTTCCGCATGTGCTCAATCACCAAGCAATTCACATGCGCCGCCATGCTGGACACGAGTCCAGACCCAATGTCTCTCAATGCCGCGATTGCATCCCGCCTGCCACTGCTTAAAGAGCCACACCCTAATGCTTTGCATCTAGCGCATAACCAATCCGGCCTGCGCGACTACTGGGCCGTCGCCATGCTGCATGGTGCCCCCATCGAAGGATATTTCGGAGATCGTGAAGCCGAACGCGTCATCCGCGGCACACGCTCCCTGCAATTTTCCCCCGGCACATCCTATTCTTACGTCAATCAGAACTTCCGCCTGCTATCAGATGCTCTGCAAGAGCATACGGGCCGCAGCTTTGCAGAAATCCTCCAAGCTTCCGTCTTCCAGCCCGCAGGTATGGAGCGCGCCATTCTTGCCGCAGAAACGCAGGCCATGCCCGACGGTACAATCGGCTATGAAGGCTCCGTCGCCACGGGTTTCCGCCCTGCCGTCAATAATATCTGGTGGACCGGTGATGCAGGTCTCGGCGCCTCTTTGGACGACATGATTGCGTGGGAACGCTTCATTGATACGACGCGTGATGACCCCAACAGCCTCTATAACCGTCTATCGGCCCCCACCACCTTCAGCAACGGTACACCCGCCCCTTATGGCTTCGGGTTGCAGCACCTAACACTGCATGGAAAAACCGTCACTGCACATGGTGGAGCCTTACGCGGCTGGCGCTCACACCGTCTGCATGTTGCCTCAGAGCGCTTATCGGTTGTGGTAATGTTCAACCATATGTCACCCGCACAAAATGCCGCTGCCGAACTCCTTGGTGCCGCCCTCAACATAGCGCCAAACCCAGTTCCTCTGCCCGCAGAGAGCACCCTTCCCGGCGTGTACCGTGAACGCGAAACCGGGCTTTCAGCACGCATTGACCAAGCCGAACATGCGTTACGCTTACACTACCTAATGCTGCCCGACACGCTCAACATCAGCGACACTAACCAAGCCGAAAACAGCGGCATATGCCTCACCACGCTCAATGACAGCACCCTTCAAATGGAGCACCGTAAAGAGAACCGCACCACACATTTGGAACGTGCCAAAGATATCAGCCCCATCGCGCCAGATGATGAAATCACCTCATTAGCGGGCGAATATGTGTGCGCGGAATTAGATGATGCCACTTTATCCATCACCGCAGATGGCGGCGTTGTCTATGGCGGTTTCTCTGGTATGTTGGGCGACGGGAAAATGGAGCCATTGCAACGCCTTGCCCACGATTTATGGGTACTGCCATGCCCTCGCGCCCTAGACCACACAGCCCCAGGCGATTGGACACTGAATATGCAACGAAACAACGGTGCTATTCACACCATTCGTGTCGGCTGTTGGCTTGCCAGAGACCTGATTTATACACGCATATCGCGTAAAATCTGACAGAAGCATTTGACGGAACGCGTTTTCAGGCGTCAGAATAGTTCTGTGATGACATGTTAGCCCCGCCCGGAACCCACCAGGGACGAACCGGAGCGGGGCTTTCGTGTTCCACATCCGTCTTTAATACACCCTTTTATGAATAGGATTGATCACCATCATGATCGCCTCCCTTATGCCCAACTACAACCGTGCTGACCTCGCCTTTGAGCAAGGCCAAGGCATTTGGCTGCAGACGGCGGACGGACGACGATTCATGGATTTTGGTGCTGGCATCGCGGTGTCATCTCTTGGCCACGCCCACCCCAAATTGGTCCGCACCATTGCGGAACAAGCGGGCAAGGTCATGCATGTTTCCAATCTCTACCGCGTGCCACAATCCGAAGAACTGGCAGATCTGCTGGTGCAGAACACCTTTGCCGATTCGGTTTTGTTCTGCAATTCCGGTGCAGAAGCCAATGAAGGCATGGTCAAAATGATCCGCCGCGCTCAATATGAGAACGGCCACCCCGAACGCACACGTATTCTGTGCTTTGACGGTGCCTTCCACGGACGAACGCTAGCCATGATCGCCGCAGGCGGAAATCCCGCCTATCTCAAAGGCTTCGGCCCCGTTGTTGATGGATTCGACCACATCCCATTCAACAACACCAATACCTTACGTGATGCCATCACCCCCGAAACCGCAGGCATCATTGTCGAGCCGATCCAAGGGGAAAGCGGCATTAAAACCGCTGATATTCACTTCATGAAGGCCCTTCGTGCGGTCTGTAATGAATTTGGCCTCTACCTCGGCTTTGATGAAGTCCAAACTGGCGTCGGGCGTACAGGAAAGCTCTTCGCGCACGAATGGGCCGGTATCACGCCTGACGTTATGTCCGTTGCAAAAGGCATTGGCGGCGGTTTCCCACTCGGAGCCATCTTGGCCACGGAAGAAGTGGCCAAGCACATGACACCCGGCTCTCACGGCACAACTTTCGGTGGCAATCCACTCGCCTGCGCTGCTGGCCGTTGTGTCATGACCGAAATCCTTAAACCCGGCATTATTGAGCAGATTGACGCCACTGGCCACGCTTTTGGTTCCATGCTGGAAGACGTCGTCCAAAACTCTAACGGCGTGTTTGACGCGGTGCGTGGCCTTGGCCTCATGCGCGGTCTGCATTGCACTCTGCCCGTCGGGGATGTGCTCAACGCCGTCGTTCAACAAGGCCTACTGGCCGTTACCGCGGGGGATAACGTCCTCCGCCTTGTCCCGCCGCTGATTGTCACTCAAGCTGATTGTCGCGCTGCTTGTGACCTCTTAATTGCAGCCGCACATGCCCTCACCTCCCATAAAACGGAAACCAAAAAGGACTGCGCATCGTGAGCCCCGCTGAACAAAAACCTACCGTGAAAACGTCCAACCTCCGGCACTTTCTCGATATTCGTGACCACAGCGGAAAAACCCTTCGCACCATTTTGAAGACGGCTGCACGCGTCAAAGCGCAACAAATTGACCGCCGCCTACCATTGCACCCTGCACGCCCCCTGGAAGGCCGTAGCTTAGGACTAATCCTCGCTCAGCCTTCCACGCGTACCCGCGTTTCCTTTGAAGTCGGCATGGGGCAGTTGGGAGGACGCACCACCGTCCTCTCCCCCGGTGACATGCAGCTTGGCCGCGGTGAAAGCATTGCCGATACTGCACGTGTTCTCTCCCGCTTTTTGGACGTCATTGTCCTACGTACAGGCAATGATGCGGCCCTGCGCGAAATGGCACAATGGAGCAGCGTACCCGTCATTAACGGCCTAACGCCTGTCTCTCACCCCATTCAAATTTTGGCTGATATTCTGACGTTTGAAGAACATCGCGGCCCGATTACTGGCAAAACACTGGCATGGGTTGGTGATGGCAATAACGTTGCTACTTCCCTCATGGAAGCAGCCGCACGCCTTGATTTCAAAGTCCGCATCGCGACGCCAGAAGCATTCCAGCCGGACCCGGCCGTTGTGTCATGGGCACGCCAAAATGGCGCGAGCATCGAACTTTTCTCCAACCCAGAAGACGCCGTGACAGGCGCACATGCCGTTCTTACGGACACATGGGTCAGCATGGGGGATAGTGACCGTGATGCCCGTTTGGATGCGTTTCGCCCCTATCAGGTCAATGCCGATCTCATGGCAAAAGCTGCAACTGGGGCCCTGTTCTTACACTGCTTGCCTGCCCATATAGGGGAAGAAGTCACAGAAGAAGTCTTTGAGGGGCCTGCTTCTGTTGTGTTTGATGAAGCGGAAAACCGCCTGCACTCTCAAAAAGGTCTGCTGCTGTGGGCTCTCGGTGCAGAACACGACTAATCCCACGCATCGGTGCGGAAAACCGCACCGATCTTGTCGCGTTCTAGAACGCGTCCAGAAAGGAATATTTTTTGATCGACCAGCCGCCTTTTCTTGATACGACACGCCCTGACGTCCCCGACATGGTGGTCGCTGGAGGGGTCGTCCCATTCCACCTTGAACGCTCCCCCGTGCGTGGCCGTATCGTCCGCCTTGGTGCGCTTGCTGACGCTATCTTGTCGCGCCATGATGTGCCGGACAATGTTGCCCGCTTAAATGGGCAAGCTCTTGCGCTCGTGGCAGCTATGGCGTCCGCGCTGAAATTCCAAGGCTCTTTGTCCCTACAAGTGAAAGGGGACGGTCCCGTCTCCATGCTCTTGGCGGATGCGACCAATAACGGTGGCATTCGTGGCCTCGCACGTCTTGATGATGATGCGGATACCAGCGCCCTGCCGGAAGATGCCGCTGGACTTTTGGGTAACGGTTATCTCGCATTTACCATCGACCAAGGGCCAGACACAGAGCGCCATCAAGGCGTGGTCGAAATCAAAGGCCAAACCCTCTCAGAAATGGCTGAGCACTACTTTACCACCAGTGAACAACATGCTTGCCATATCCGGCTGTTCTGCACACGCGGCCCTAATGGCTGGCAAGCTGGTGCTTTGGTCCTAGAGCGCATTGCTGCTGACGGCGGTGCCGATACACAGCAAAATGATGCCGAAGATGCTTGGGAAACAGCATGCGCCTTCGCTGATACCTTGCGCGAAAACGAACTCTTTAACGAGAAGCTTTCAGCACAAGACCTGACCCATCGCTTGTTCGGTACGCTCGACGTTCAAGATAGTGCACCACGTGCTCTTGCTTATTCTTGCCATTGCTCACGTTCACGCCTCGTAAACGTTCTGACGCGTTTCAGTGACGATGATCTTGATCACATGGCAGAAAATGGCGTGATCACCATGAAATGTGAGTTCTGCAATCACGACTTCCGCTTCTCACGTGACAATCTGAGCGCAACGGACCCTGCATGACATCTAACAGCACGACTTCCCTCGGCGGGATCATCCTAAACGGTGAAGCCGTAACTCAGCTTTACCCCGGTTGGGAGGTGACATCACGTCACTACATTGCCGACGGGTTTAGCGTCGTGCTGTTCACAGAAAGCGCCAGCGGCCGTGAAGCCTGCTGGTGGCTCTCGGCTGATACCTATCGCAGCAGCCATGCTCTCGCCTTACCCGCGGATGAGCAACACGCACTGCTCAACGCTTTGGAACCGCTCTTCCAGCCCCTGACAGACGGTGTCTTGAGCGGTGCCCCCAACCCTAATGCGTCTCTTTTCCGTGATGACTTACCCATCACCGCATTGCGTGAACTCGCCTCCGTATGGCTTGATCAACATACAGACCATCTCGTTCACATCCCATCCGGTCACGCTGATAGCGGTGAGGCTCTTACCTGCCCCAATGGGGACGTGATACCTAAAGGACGAATTACCACCCTTTTACAGACGCGCCCTAACGCAGATGCACTGGTCCTCACCTCACCTTTTTCAGGGGCACCATTGCGGGCGCAAATTCCGTTAGATCTCATCAGTCATACGGCTTATCGTTTTCATGACCCAGAAGCCGGGCAGATTTTCTATCTTATCTGGCCTACTGATGTAACAACGGAACGCCCCTCGTTTTATTACCCACAAGGACGTTTACTCATTTCAGATTCCCCTTTGGCAGCGCTTCTGCCAGACTGGATTTTGACGTGGTTTGCACAGAACCCGGACCACAGCACTGCCATTGCGCAAGCGCGCCCTTTCCTCGCCGCAGACTTCGGTGTTGGTCGTGCGTCTACAACACGCTTTCAACCGCAGGCGACGCAAACACCTACGCCCCAAGCCCTCTCCTCAGAGCCCCCCCGCCCAGCGGCTGCTAGGACCGCGCCCGATTTCTTACCTGTATTGCCACAACAGCCCGTAACGCCGCATACACAGAAGGAAGATAAGTTCTTCCAACGTCTTAAAAAGCGTTTTTTCCCGACAAAAACATTATAAATACCCTAGCTGTAAGGATCATGGATGATGACGGTACGCTCTTTTTCTTCCTCTACTCGCCTTAATCATCCACACCGTGCCACGCGTGCTTTTGTGCTGGGGCTATCTTTTTTAGGCCTCAGCGCCTGTGCCGATGATACCCAACCTCAACATTTTAGCCCGCCTGATTTCAGCTACCTCACACCCCTTCACCTCAATGTCGCTTCGATCAATGTGCAAGATCAAGCCACACCAACGCCTGACTCCTTGAGCGCACGTGCTCCCACACCGCCAGATAACGCGTTAAAAACCCTCGCACAGCAGCGCCTCGTCAGCACTGGCACCACAGGGCAGGGCCAATTCATCATTAAACAAGCTTACATACAGCCCACATCCGATGATGCCATCGATGGCGCGATGGATGTTCAGTTCAATGTTGCTGATGCCAATAGTCAGCATACGGGTTATGTCCACGCCCGCGTCACCCGCCATTTCACGTCCACGGACCAAAGTGCGTCATCCCGCGCTGCCTTAGATGCGCTCACCAAACAAATGGCGCAGGATATGAATGTCGAACTGGAGTACCAGATCCGCCACCGCTTGGCCGATTGGCTCACAGATGCCGAGGGCAATCTTTTAACAGGTGGTATCCAACAACAAAGCCTCACGGCACCCGGTTCAACAGCACAATCTCCTACATCACCAGCCCCAACGGCTGCCGCCACGCCGCCAGCAGCACCCACCAAGACACCCGCACCCAGCACATCGGCCACAGCCCCCTCCGCCAAAGCCACAACAGCTTCAGACATACCCGATGCGATTTTTCCAACAGGTCAAGACAGCGGCGTAACCCCCACACCCTCCACCCACTCCCCCAAAGCTGGAGTGCTGACACTCCCCACCACAAACGCAACACACGCACAATAATCGTCTTGCTCTCACGTTCGTGAACTCCATTTCACTGGAGATATAAAGCGGGACATGGTTAAGGGTCTGGGACGGCCGTTCTGGTCATTGCACAATCATATCATTTTATCATACGGCCCGACCGGAGTACGACATGGTCAAACCTGACCCAACTTCTACCCCGAAACCTCGTTTTACGTTGCCACGCCGGAGCGTCACCAGCGCTCTCTTAGGGACAACCGCTTTTTGGTTAACGCAACCTAGCACCAGCGTTTCACGTGCCCTCGCGCATGAAGCTGCTGAGGCCCCTTACAAGCCAGAATTTTTCACCGCAGAAGAATATTCCTTTCTAACGGCCGCCACAGAACGCCTTTTCCCCAAAGATCACAATGGGCCGGGCGCAACTGAACTCGGTGTCCCTGAATTTATCGACCGGCAAATGCAGACGCCATATGGTGTCGGTGATAACTGGTATATGAGCGCCCCCTTCCAAGAAGGCCCTGCAAATTTAGGGTATCAACTCCCGCTCGTACCGCGCGCCCTATACCGCCGTGGTATTGCAGCTTTGGAGCAGTATGTCTTGCAACACTATGGCAAGAATTTTGCAGCCCTCTCTGCCCAAACGCAAGATACCATCCTCACCGCATTAGAAGGCGGATCCATCCAACTCCATGACATTCCCGGACGCACTTTCTTTGAACAATTGCGTACCAATACGTTGGAAGGTGCTTTTTCGGACCCACTTTACGGCGGGAATCACAATCTTGGCGGCTGGCTCATGCTTGGCTTCCCAGGTGCCCGTGCTGACTTCATGGATTGGGTCAATCAAGAGGGAGCTGCCTACCCTCTGCCTCCCGTCTCAATCTCTGGCCAAACCGCGTAATAAAGTCCTTTGATCATGAATACAAAAAATGCAGATGCCATTATTGTGGGCGCCGGTTGGGCTGGCACTATTATGGCCAAAGAACTTACCGAAGCCGGTCTTTCCGTAATCTTGTTGGAACGCGGGAAAGAACATACCACCGCTGTTGAAGGGGCATATCCGGACTCAATTGATGAGCTTCGTGGTGCTGTGCGTAAACGGCTCTTCCAAAACCTTGCCAAAACGACCGTCACAATCCGCAATACTATTGATCAAACGGCACTTCCCTACCGTCAATTAGCTGCGTTCTTGCCGGGAGAAGGCGTAGGCGGAGCGGGCCTACACTGGTCCGGTGTGCACTTCCGTGCTGATCCGAATGACTTGCGCCTACGGAGCGCAATGGAAGAACGCTACGGCAAAAAGTTTATCCCCAAAGACATGAATCTACAGGATTACGGGGTAACATACGAAGAACTCGAGCCTTTCTTTGATAAAGCGGAAAAAGTCTTCGGGACATCGGGCACAGCCTACACCGTCAAAGGCAAAGTCATGGGCGACGGCAATGTTTTCGCTCCAGACCGTTCGAGCGATTTCCCGTTACCCGCGATGAAGGACACCTTCTCCGCTTCAACCTTCCGAAAAGCCGCAAAAGACGCAGGGTACCATCCTTATTCCCTACCCGCGGCCAATGCTTCCCAACCCTATACCAACCCCTATGGCTGCCAGATGGGGCCATGTAATTTTTGCGGATATTGCAGCGGCTATGATTGCTATCTGTACTCAAAAGCCTCCCCGAATGTGAACATCTTGCCCGCTTTGCGCCAAGATAAACGCTTTAAAATCATCGCCAATGCCCATGTTCTGCGCGTGGATCTAGACGGCAGCAAAACAAAAGCCACCGGCGTCACGTATCTCGACACGACGACTCAGAAAGAAACATCTCTCAAAGCCGATCTAGTTATTCTAAGCGCCTTCCAATTCCACAACGTGCATCTGATGCTCCTATCTGGCATTGGGAAACCCTATGATCCGGTCAAAAATACCGGCACCATTGGCCGCAATTTCGTTTACCAGACCATCACAACATCACGCGTATGGCTGCCTGAAAACAGCTACACTAATCAATTCGTTGGTGCGGGCGGTGTTGGTGTCGCGATTGATGATTTTAACAGCATGAATTTTGACCACGGCCCACTTGGCTTTGTGGGTGGTTCACCAGTTTGGGTGAACCAAGCAGGGATGAAGCCTATTGCTGCGGCCCTAGGCACGGGCGGACATGGCACACCGCGCTGGGGCGCTGGTTATAAAGATGCCTTGGTGGATACCTACAAACACTCCCTCGCCATTGATGCTCATGGCAGCAACATGGCGTACCGTGATGTGTATCTTGACCTCGACCCCACGTGGAAAGACGCCTACGGCCTCCCCCTCCTGCGTATGACCTTCACGTGGAAGGATAATGACATCCGCATGAACCAATACGTGGTCAATAAAATTGCACCGATTGCCCGGGCTATGGGCGCAACGAAAGTCAGCCTCAATCACCTCGAGTTTGGGCAGCCTTTTGATACACGACACTACCAGACAACCCATCTCGGGGGCGGTGCCATTATGGGCGATAACCCACAAACGAGCGCACTCAACCGATACCTGCAAAGCTGGGACGTCTCAAACGTCTTTGTCATCGGCTCCAATGCCTTCCCGCAAGGAATGGGCTATAATCCGACAGGCACCGTAGCCGCGCTCGCTTATTGGTCCGCCCACCATATCCGGACCATCTACCTGAAATCCCCCGGCCCGATGGTGCAAGCATGAGCAAGCGACACTCTTTTTCCAAGCGCACGGTCAGCTTAACAGCGCTCCGTTCCGTCGGTGCCATTGCTGTTTGCCTCTCGGGCATTGGGGCAGCATTAGCCGCGCCCTCTACACCTGATGCGGCTCTTATTGAGAAAGGCCGTTATATCGCTGCTGCATCGGACTGCTCAGCCTGTCACTCCGTCCAAGGGCGTGAAGAATATACTGGCGGCATGGCTTTTGCCTTACCCTTCGGCACCATTCATTCCACCAATATTACACCAGACCCAGAGCACGGCATCGGCGCCTATACCGAAGAAGAGTTCTCACGTGCGATACGGCGCGGAATTCGCAAAGATGGCAGCACGCTCTACCCCGCCATGCCGTACCCGTCTTATGCACGCATGACCGATGAGGACATGCATGCTCTGTATGTGTATTTCCACAACGGCATTGCACCTTCTGCCGCACAGCCGCCGAAAAACACCATTCCATGGCCTCTTTCGATGCGGTGGCCACTCATTTTTTGGCGTGGCATTTTCTCGCCATCGCCTGAGAAGGCCCGCAAAACAACACAAGCGGCCTATGATGACATGGTCCTTGCCCGTGGGGCATATCTTGTCGAAGGCCCAGGACATTGTGGCGCGTGTCACTCCCCGCGCGGCCTCGCCATGCAAGAAAAAGCCTTAAGCACTCAAGAAGGAGATGCCTATCTCTCCGGCGGCGCTGCCGTGGATGGCTATATTCCACCCAGCTTACGTGCCGATGACCGCACCGGGCTTGGCCGGTGGAGTGAGGATGATATTGCCTCCTTCTTGGCCACAGGGCGGAACCAGAAAGGAGAAGCTTTTGGCAGCATGACACCGGCCATTATGCACGGCACGCAAAATCTCTCCGCCGCAGACCTTCATGCTATTGCGCATTACCTGCATCACCTTGGCCCTTCCCGCTTAAAGGAAAAACCTTGGGTGTATGACCCACGCGTTACCAACGAGTTACATCAAGGCCGGACGACAGAACGTGGCGCAATGCTCTACGTGAATAATTGCGCTGCATGTCACCGCACAGATGGCGCGGGCTATCCGGATGTGTTCCCACCACTAGCGGGCAACCCTGTCATCATGAGCGCAGACCCAGCGTCACTGGTGCATATTGTACAAAGTGGCGCCACACTGCCCGCTATGCACAAAGCGCCATCCGCTTTGACAATGCCGTCTTTTGAAGGGCATCTGAGTGATCAAGAAATCGCTGATGTTGTAACCTTCATTCGTCAAAGCTGGGGCAATAATGCACCACCCGTAAGCCGACGTGACGTTGAAAAGCTGAAGAAAACCATGCCGCCACGGAATTTGAGCGAAGGCCCTATTCCGCAGAATTAAGCGAGGTTACTCCCCAGGCGTTTTATTCTGGGGAGACCGGTTTCGCCTTCATGTTGCTCATAAGGCTTTCTAAACATCTTTCCGCAAAGCGGAAACGTCTCGCAGATTTTTTCATTGACCGAGATCGATCAAATGCTCCCTTTTAAAATGAAGAAAAGTAAGCTTGTTTATTAAAAAATCTATTCCAAAATATACCTCTCGTCTGAGGTACATCATTTCTTTTTTAATTCAGATTCCAAAACGTATTGTAGCATCTCGACTACAAGTTCAGGGAAAGCTTTTTCCACACAATGTTGCGCCCGATTGAGGATCGGCCAATAGGCGTCACCTTTTTCCCCTTGAATAAGTGATATCCAGTGTGTCGGAAAATAACGACAGAGCATGCCGAGAAAGAAAGACAGGAGATAGACAATGCTGAGCTGGGAGAGACAAGCTCTGTTTTTAAAGTAATCCGCGATGAAAATTTGTGGAATTAAGCCGAAATTTTTCTGGATGTAGGTGTGAATGAGCTGGGGCTGTTCTCTGGAGAAGAGTTCGGCCGATCCTGTGAGCGTTGCGGTCGTGCCATTGCTCGTTATAAGAAACCCCGCATCTTCATAGCTTTGCCGAAAGCGCTCAAAGCCGGCGGCGTTAACGTCTGCGCAGAAACCATTTTCCTTACTGAAAGTTATATTATGCACGATCGCGTATCGCGTGCTATTTTCCAAGGCAGCGGCATCGGCGCTAAGATCAGGTAGACGCTCCAATAATTCTAATAAGCTCACCTCAAATCCAAAAGGGGGAATATTATAGCATAGTCGTCCCTGAACTGCTGCTGAGTTAGCATGGACACAAAGTAGATTTTGAGTTTCGCGTATGAGGTCAGCAAACAAACCTTTACAGGTCCGGACTCGTAGACTGCCGAGAGAAAGTAAACCATTTGAAACCGATTTTGAAAGTGTCTCCGACCACTGAACGGTTTCTAATCCATGACCACGACTGAGCCCCTCTTCCCCGTTTTCAATTCGGAAAATCAAAGTCAGAGAGCGCGAAAGACTAGCAACACCATAAAAGGTGAGAAGCGGCTTTACAGAAAAATCAGCGCCGACAGCATTACGGAAAAACTCCCGCGCTTGCCGGGCTGCGGCACTGATCTCTTTTGACCGACGAGCAGAGAGTTGGCGCCCATGAATCTTAAAATAGCTGCGGTCGACCACATCGCGGCTCTCAAGCATTAAAAGTCTCTGCCAAATTTCGGCATTCATTGTCGTCTCTTAAACTTTCATCAAAAAAAGTCTGTCGCAAGCATATATATACTGGGAACATACTTCGTTATTATTGTACAGTCAGGAATATCTCGGCTAATTTTGTGTCCAGTTGTCGTAATGTTTGTTCATGTCAATGACAGCTTTGCTAATTTTTCTGCCTGCTAGCAGACATTCCACTATCCCCCCATAGCAGCCCCTCACTGTCCCGGCGCAGACACTGTTGCGCCTCTGTGGCCATAAGAGACTTCCGTATCAGGCACAGCGGGGCGTGGGGTTATGTCGGTTGACTGGCCGTTGCCATCTCCCGTGCCAAAGCTCATCCCCCCTGACGGTGGGGCGCTGTCTGCCGAGGGTGCATGCTGCGACCCATCCCCGGCCAATTCAACACCCGCGCCCGGTGGCATCGGCATGGGTGGAATGATGCGCCCTGCCGTCACGCCCGGCGGCAGAATATGACGGCGCGGCACCGGGTCTGGCGGGATTGTTGAAATCATATCTGCGGGCGGCGATTGGAACGATGAGCCCAGCGCACAGCCGGACAGCAGCGTCATCAACGGAAGAATCACAAAAGGCTTACGGCGCGGGGCAAACATCATGCGAATCAAAATAGCAGCTTCGCACCGTTGACGCATCCTCCTGTGGAGTGAGACAAAACATTCAACGTGCGGCATCTGTCGCTCCAGAAATAAGGAACATCTGATGTTCGAAGGCCGGATTACCTCCGCAGCCGATCGCCGCCGAGCGTGGCGCGATAGCCTCTTTGTTGATCACTCCATTTTCCGCCTCATCTGGACCAATCTCTCCGCTGTTATACCCGGCAAGGTATGGCGCTGTAATCACCCCACGCCAGCACGCCTCCGCAGCCTTCAGAGGCGCCTCGGCATCAAAACACTGGTGAACCTGCGCGGGCATCGCAAATGTGGCTCTGACGCGCTCTCACGCCGTGCCAGTGCGCGTTTAGGGCTTGAGCATCTGGACATGGCCTTTGAAAGCCGTGGTGCTCCGCACCGGGACCGTATCCTGCGCTTTGCGGAGATGTATCGCGGTATTACCTTCCCCATGCTCATGCACTGTAAGTCCGGCGCAGACCGAGCAGGACTAGCCTCCGGCCTCGTGCTCATGTTTGAAGGCGGTACGGCGGATGATGCGCTCAACCAGTTGCACTGGCGCTTTGGGCATTTCAACCGTTCCCGCACCGGGATTCTGGATGCCTTTTTCATGCGCTATAAGGCCGAAGCAGAAGGCCGACTTCCCTTTCTCGACTGGGTACGAGATGAATATGATGAAGACCGCCTGCGCGCTGACTACAAGGCGGGCAAGCTGTCATCCTTTGTGAATGATCGCGTATTGCGCCGCGAATAGAGCGGGCCATTTCTCCCGGTGGGAGCGCAACCACAGGCGCTCCCTGATCTATCCTGCGGTCTTATTGGCCCCGATTATACTTCTTCCGACGCTGCCATACTGCGTATGAGATCAAGCATGCGCTTACGCACGCCCTGATCAGGAATGCGGTAATAAGCACGCACTAAATCCACCGTTTCCCGTTTACTGAATAACGCGGCCTCATCTTCTGAGGGCTTAAAAAGGCTTTGCGGCTTTGGAACGCTTGGGGGCGGCCCACCAAAACCGGCCTGTGTCTCCGCGAAGCCTAAAGGTGCCGTAACCGGCGGTGATGCAAACAATTCCGGCGTGGTCAGTTGCTCTTTCTGCACTTCTGCCTGTGGTTGCCCATCATAGAAAAATCCAACTGGCACATCGAGCGCCTGCGCCAACTCGAAAAGCCGGCTAGCACTGACGCGATTAGCTCCGCGCTCATATTTCTGCACCTGCTGAAAGGTGACGCCCAGCGCTTCCCCCAGACTTTCCTGCGACAACCCCATCAACGTACGGCGTAAACGAATACGGTTGCCAATATGCACGTCCGTGGAGCCTGCCACGTTTTTACTCTCGGTTTTCGCTTGAGGCTTTGACATAACTCTCCTTTGGGTTGCTTAAATATCAATAAACAACCTGAGATTGTCAATATTAACTTTTGGGTAGTGTTTCGGTCCTCATACCCTCACGCGACGCTTCGGTATAAACGCAAGCAACACACACAAGGCAGCAAGACATAAAGGAAAGTGCCGTCCCAAACGGCTAAACAAGGTTGGAGATAATGGCGATGGAATATCGGCGACCATCTCTTGCGCCACTCCCCAGCCTAATCGCTTCATTTCATGGCCTTGCCCATCATAAATGGCGGAAATACCGGTGTTGTTTGCAAACACCATCGGCAAACCTTCCTCCACCGCACGCATACGGCCTGTTGCCAAATGCTGGCGCGGCCCGGCGCTATTGCCAAACCATGCATCGTTAGAAATCGTCACCAACCAGTTTGGGCGTTGATGTGTAGCAATGACCGCACCGGAGAAGACCACTTCGTAGCACACCATTGGGCCAACCCGGCCGATACCGGGCTGATCGAGTGTCTTAAGGCCTTCACCCGGCGTTAACGTTTCTGGCAAAAGGTTAAAAGGAACAATCCAAGGCTTATATTCACCGAAAGGCACCAAGCGGCTCTTGTCATAAACAGCCGCTATATTACCGCTTTGGTCCACGACCTCTAAGCTATTATACCAATGTCCCTGAGCCTCACGATCGGACCCCACCATCGTCATGGCACCATCGGCAGCACGCGCAATATAGCTTCGTGCCGCTGCATCTTCATCCAAAATGCCCGGGAAACCTGATTCCGGCCAGATCGCGACAATAGGCTTATCATCCCCCGCCGCTTGAGCCGCATGAACACCCTGAGCGGTTAGGCGGAGATACCGTAAAAAATTCTCAACACGTACAGCGCGCGTTAAAATCTGATCTTCTGAAACATTGCCTTGCACTACAACAGCACGCGGATTTTGAACGGGTAACGTCACAACATGGCGCATGTGCCATGCAGACCACCCCACCCACGCCGCAAGACCACAACTTACCAAGGCAAAACCACGGCGGCCACGCGTCACAGTCAAAGCTGCCAACACAACAGCGAGCGTTAAACCATCAACCCCAATCACTGAAGCGGGTTGTATCAGCAGATCACCCAGCCCTCCGGAGACTTCCAAGGCACTTCCTAGAGGATTCCATGGAAAACCGGAGAACAGCAAAACACGTGCCATATCGGCGAGGGTCCAGCTTCCTGCAAACATCAAGACACGCCGCCACCCCGAAGGAACCCACCGACATACAACCGCAGGAATAGCCACCAAAGGTGCAATCACACAGGCCACACCCGGCGCAGCGATGGGTAGAACCCACCAAAAGTCATGCACACGTGTTAAAATAGCATTTGTGAGCCAATAAAGACCTGCTGTGTGCAAGCCAAGCCCAAACAAAAACCCGTATAACGCCGCCTGCTTCCACGTCACGGCATCTTCTGCCGCACGGTACAAAAGCAACAGGCCAATTGGTAACACGGGTACAAAGCACACTGGCGGGAATGCCAAAGCGGTCAGCGCTCCCCCCCCCAATAATAGCGCACCAAATCGCCAGCCTGAGAGCGGAAGCGTGGGGTTCATAACCGTACCCTCAAAGTCAAAAGCGCCACAATAAACGCGGCGCTCTCATGTTTGTCTTTAGGAATCGAGCGCGTCACGCAAGCGACGCTCATAATGGCGATAGTACTTATCAGCGAGGAGCTCACTCTTCACCAGAACCGCGACATCCGTTGTATTGAACTGCTCATCCACAACGGCACCGTCCCCCACATAACCGCCTAAGCGGAGATAGCCTTTAATCAAAGGCGGCATTTTGCTCAAACAGGCACGCGGCTCAAGGAAATGCGGGTCTTTACGCAACATCTCAACATAACGTTCTTCCAACGCACGAATACGCAGCGCAGGCGGAGCGAGATGGTTATGATGCAGATACGTCAATTGGTCAGCCAAGGCATCCGGATCGGTACCTGGCAGGCTGCCACAACCAAAAAGCACATCAATCCGGTGCAAGAAGATATAAGAGGCAATACCTTGCCACAATAATGGCATAGCCGCACGGCCACGATATTCCCGCGCCACGCATGAACGGCCGACTTCCAGAAGGCGACCAGGAAATTCCGTTAATGGGGAAATGTCGTACTCTGAAGCCGTATAAAAACGTCCGACTTTCTCTGCTGCATCTGAGCGCAAGAGGCGATAGGTCCCCACCACACCTTCAGCACCGGAAGAAATGTTATGGTCGATCACCAATAAATGGTCAGCCACATCATCAAATTCATCAACATCGCGCTTGGTCCGCAAAGCCCGTTCATCCGGTCGCGCCCCCATCTCTTCAAAGAAGACACGATAACGCAGAGCCTGAGCAGCATCACGCTCCGCATCTGTTTCCGCCAGACGCACACCCAACGCCCCGCCACGCACTTCTTGAAAACCGCCATCGCGGTTCAAGGCCAGCGTAGACAGTGTTTCCATTTGCCGACGAGTTTCTTCGCTGCTGACGAGCGTATGGGCCTTTTGCTCTCCACGTTCCTGAACGGAAGGCGGCACCTCTAACTCTGTCGGTTTTATTGTCATGATCCGCTCTTATCTTTCTTTGAGGAAATAATTTTCTCAGGTTTCGCATCAGGAATACGACGCCCAAAAATTTCAATGCGATGTGACACAAGTTCAAAGCCTAAACGACGGGCAATTTCCGTCATCAAACGAACAGGCTCATCATCTTCAAATTCTGCGACATGGCCACTCTCGACATCAATCAAATGATAATGATGGCCATTATCGCTGGCTTCATACCGCGCGCGGCCACCACCAAAGTCGCGCCGCTCTAGGATCCCCTTCTCTTCCAGAAGGCGTACCGTACGATAAACTGTAGCGACAGAAATGCGACCATCAATCGCGGTTGCGCGGCGGTATAGCTCTTCCACATCCGGGTGATCATCTGCGGTCGAAAGGACATAAGCGATGACCCGGCGTTGACCAGTCATCTTCAAGCCCTTCTCCACACAGAGACGAGCAATCGGCGAATCCTCTACGACTCCAGCACCAGCTGGTTGTCGTGCAGGGAAGCGGGACCCTGCGCCCGCAGTTTTTGTGTCAGCGACCATATTTGCGGCCTAGCCGAAAAACGTTCCTGTTGTCCAATGCCTTCATTATAAAAAAAACCCGCCCCTGTGATAGGAGCGGGTTTTTAAGAAGGTCATTAGCCTGCGCGACGACGGCCAAGACCGATCTTGCGAGCCAAAGATGAACGATGGCTTGCGTAGTTTGGTGCAACCATCGGGTATTCTGGCGGCAGGCCCCAACGCTCACGATATTCTTGTGGCGTCATGTTATAAACCGTCTTCAAGTGGCGGCGCAGAAGCTTCAGCTTCTTACCGTCTTCCAAGCACACGATGTAATCTGGGAACACTGACTTCTTCAGAGGCACAGCCGGAACTGGCTTTTCTTCTGGAAGCTCTGCAGGCGCATCAACAGTTGCCAGCGCTTCGTGCACTGAGCGAATCAGAGATGGCAACGTCTCTGTTTCAACATCGTGGTTAGATACATAAGCCGTGACAATTTGCGCGGTCAGATGCTTGAAGTCCGGCGCTTCCATTTCTTGTGACATACCCTAAATCCTTTACAACATTTATGTGGGGCCCCTTTAGCGGCTGCACCTAATGTTATTCAAGTGTTAAAGGACAAAAAAACGCCGTGAAAGAAAATGAAATACTTCACCTCGATATTAGAGATAAAAAATGTCCCATGACCACTGTCTATATACGAGCAAGTTTTGATGGTTTGCTTTCTGGTCAGCTTTTAGAAATTACCCTAAAAGGACATGAAACATATCGAAATGTTTTGGCAATGTTAAAAATTATACCATGCAAAATCGTTAAAGACTTTCAACAGCAGAACAATAGTGATGTTTTTTTAGGCACAATTACAAAGCCATAAAACGTTTCTCTTGATCACTGTTCTTGTCATATCTCTCGGAGAAACCAGAGCCATTATATCAACTCAATATGGCAGAAAACAGCCGATTTTACACAAATCCGTTCACAGAAATGTGTGTATTTCAACCGACCTCTCGCCTAAGTACGGAGGCGTCACTGCCATCTTGGTAATAACGCTTCCTGTATCCCACAGCTTCAAAGCCTAAACTCTGATACAGCGTTTGGGCTGCCATATTGTGCACTGATACTTCTAGAAAGACCGTGCCATATTGGAGCACCTCTTGAACAAGGCGCCGCCCCACACCGCAACGACGCGCTTGAGGCAGCGTCCCTAAGGTCAAAATTTCTACCTCACCGGCAATCACGCGGTATACAATCAAGCCGAGACCAAGATCGCCACGATGAGCGCAATAGGCACGCGTTCCAGGAATTGTGAAAATTTCATGAAACGATTCGCGGCTCCATACTTCGCCGCCAGCAAAGACCTCGGCATGCATCGCCGCCAATAATGGCGCAGCCTCCGCACCGCACTCAGAGAGTGTATAATCTTCCCCGTGACCACTCATTATACAGGTGCTGGACGCAACCCGGCAGCGGGCGGCTTGGCCTCAGGTGGATCAACATACAATGGTGACAGTGTTTTGACGCCGCATTGCTCAGCAGCGGCCACGATCCCAAGAGCTGTTGGCGATAACAGCGCTACGGTAGGGCAGCCCCAAACACGCTCACCATTAACTGCATCCCCCGTTACACAAGCGAGAGATGCCGTATCAAACTCAGCCTCAGGAACAGCAAAGACAGCGCCCTCTGGGGGGTCTACGAAAAAGCGGCCTCGCCGCGCCACACTCACACAGGTGACATCATCACGCGCCAGAGTTGCGCGCAGAGCAGCACCAAGCGTTACCCCTATCGTTGGGCACCCACATCCTGCGGCGAAGCCACTCGCCAAAGCCAGTGACGCCCGCAACCCAGTAAAAGAACCAGGGCCACTCACTGCAACCACTCGATCTGGACGGAAAGCCTCTCCCGCCCGCTCCACTTCTGCCAACAATGTATACAATGTCGGGGCAAAATGCTCAGAAGCCCCACGCCCTGTCAAAACGGTCTGCGCAATGACCTTGGTGCCATCAAGGAGAGCAACGAGATTCGTCGGCTGCGTTCCTGCACCGGCACCATTGAAGACAATGGTTTTCATTTTTATATCAGGCTCATTCACGCATTACGACAAACAGAAGCATGCCTCATCAAAAGACAAACGCGGAGCACGTGGCGGAACGTGATCTGGGTGAGGTGCATTCTCAGCCGGATACCCTAACCCTACTAAGAAATTCGCACGCCACCCTTTACCAGCCAACAGCGTATCTTCCACTGCAAATGTATCAAACCCGGACATTGGCATCACATCAAGTCCCAACATCCGCGCAGCAAGAATAAGATAGCCACCCTGCAATGTGCCGTTCCTGAAGGATGTTTCTTCCGAAAGGCCGACATCCGCCGCGAACCACTCACGCAGCGTCGGATCAACGCCTAAACGAGGAAACGCTTCAAAAAACAATGGGTCATGACATACAACCGCCAGAACAGGGGCTGCCATAGCGCGCTCTACATTACCAACCGACAATGATGGCTTAATTCGTTCGCGTGCTTCAGGTGTTGTGAGAAAAACGAACCGAGCTGGGGAGCAATTACCCGATGTTGGTCCCATCTTCACCAAGTCATACAACTGGTGCAGAACCTCTTCCGGCACGGGACGACGCGAGAATGACGTCGCCGTTCGCGCGTTCTCCAGCACAGCCGTCGCCACCGATGCCATACCCAGCTCAGTCATTCATCAATCCTCGACCTGCTCAACAGCTGAGACTTCCGGCACATAATGACGGAGCATATTCTCAACACCATGCTTCAAAGTTGCACGAGATGATGGGCAGCCTGAACATGCACCTTGCATGCTCAAATAAACGATTCCGTCTCGATAGCCACGAAAAGCAATGTCACCACCATCACTCGCAACGGCAGGGCGTACGCGCTCATCCAAGAGGTCACGAATGCGCTGTACCGTTTCACTATCTTTTTCAGCAATAGCAGCATCAACAGCAGATGCGCTTTGACCTTCAACAAAGACAGGGCGGTTCGCTTCAAAGAAGCTTGTCAGCAGTCCGAGCAAAACTGGCTTCAGAGTCGGCCAATCAGCTTCTGGCTGCTTCGTAATAGACACGAAGTCATTACCAAGGAAAACACGTCGCACATCTGCATGTGCGAACAATTCAACCGCCAATTCAGAGCGGCCTTCTGCAGAAACGACATCACCAAAATCAGCCGTACCTGCAGCACCCATTACGGCACGACCAGGTAAGAATTTTAGCGTTTCTGGATTAGGAGTATCTTCAGTCTCGATGAACATGCGTCGTCCGTCCTTCTCAACACGTTGCCGTCACATGTGCCGTTTCTGCCCCAGACGCAAGAGGGTGAGGCAAAATAATAGGACTAAACGCGGTGCTCTTTCGGTCTTTGGCTCTCACAAGGCAGTGAAATAACCGCGCACAGACCTCCGTAACCACGCCGTACATCCCCTTGCGTCAAATGAAAACTCCCCCCTTGTCGCTGCACTTCACGCGAGACAATGGCAAGTCCCAAACCAATGCCCCCTGTCTGACGGGACCGTGATTCTTCAAGACGATAAAACGGCGTCAGCACACGCTCACGCTCACTCTCGGGTATCCCCGGCCCATTATCACTCACGCGAATATCGACCCACCCATATTTGGGGTGAACAATCTCGACCAGAACGCGCCCGCCATATTTCAAACCATTCTCAATCAGATTCGAGAGCACACGCTTCATCGCCAAAGGCCGAACTGTCAGACGGAAATGCTCCGGCCCCTCATAACGAGCATCACGCCCCATATCAGAACAGTCATCAACCAAGGTAAATACTGTTGCAACGATATCCGTTACACGGGGGGGTTCAGGGTCATCGGCACCGGATAAATATGCCAAGACACCATTCACCATGGTTTCCATCTCGTCCAAATCAGCCTCAATCGCCAATTGGGCCTCGACGTCATTTAAGAACCCAGACCGCAAACGTAAACGCGTCAGAGGCGTCCTTAAATCATGCGATACAGCCGCCAAAGCTTGCGTTCGATCATCCAACAAACTTTGAATACGTGTCTGCATCGCATTAATCGTACGAGCGACACCTCGCACCTCACGCGAACCACGCTCAGGTACAGGTTCCCACTCTTCATTACTACCAACTCGCTCTGCCGCTTCACTTAACGCACGCAAAGGTAGGCTTAACCCTTGGATCAAAATCGCAGCGGCAATGCTAATGGCTCCGGCGGTAATCGCCGCAGCGGCAAGGCCACGAGTAAAGGTATGCCTCTGCATCAGTCCCGGAACACGGTACCGCATTATACTGCCATCAGGCAGAACAGCGCTCCCCAAGGCATCTGTGGCATTGGGCGCGAGAGTATATAAATCCAAATTAGCTTTCGCCAGCGGCGGATAGTCACGCGCTAACCGTCGTACTAACCTCTTCAGTGATGCACTATGATGGCGAGGCAAACTCGGAAGATTTGGCAAATCCATCCGCGCTTCCCATGACACATCAAGCTCACTTCCCGAAAGCACGACTGCCAGAAACGACCGCTGATTCGCAGGGGCAGATGAGAGAACACGCAAATCCGTATTCAGTGCGTCCCCCAGCTGCACAAGACGCACGTCATTCACAATGAATGACTCAGCCTCATTATAAAAAATTGTATTGGCCATAAAGACCAAGACAACCGCCACGATCAAAACAACGCTGACGCGCCCAACATAGCCTAACGGCAAAAATGAAAAACGCTCCAGAATCTTCAGACCCGCTCCACTTCCGCAACAAAAATATAGCCCAGCCCGCGTACTGTACGGATCAATTGCTCAGCATCACCACCCAGCTTACGACGCAAACGGCTAACCAACACGTCAATGCTACGGTCAGACACATCGCCCAAACGCGTGCGCGATAATTCCAAGAGACGATCACGGGCGATAACCCGCTGCGGATTATCGAGAAAGCTGGTCAGCAAATCATGCTCTGCACCAGAGATATCTACCGTTACCCCTGCCGGATCAACCAATTCACGACGACGCAAATCTAATGTCCAACCTGCAAACTTAAGGCGCTCACGCCGTGCTGGTTCTTGCACAGTACCAACACTGCCGCGGCGCAATGCCGCACGAACGCGTGCCAGAAGTTCACGCTGACCAAAGGGCTTCGGCACATAGTCATCGGCGCCAGCCTCAAGCCCGTTAACCCGATCACGCTCTTCACCACGAGCAGAAACCATAATAATCGGTAACTGCGCTGGTGGCGGCTCCTCTGCATGTGCGACTGCTTGCCCACTACGCAGAGCGCGGCACAGCTCAACACCATTACTACCCGGCAACATCACATCCATGATGATCAAATCAGCCGGTGCCAGTTCCAACGCTTCCCACATTTCTTCTCCGCATGCGACGCCACGCACACGGAAGCCTGCGCCTTGCAGGGCACGCAAAATCAGGGTGCGCATTCCTGCATCGTCTTCAACAACGAGAATACGCGCCGGTAAATTGGGATCAGTCAAGTTGGGCTGCACGCTCATGCTTATCCATGCTGAGAAGAAAAAACTTACACCTTCAATAACATGTAAATTGTACTTAGCAATAAAGAGCAGCCCGATATTTTAGCAACAAATTTTAGAGAGCACCTTATTACGGCCCTGGAGAGACCGCCGCCAATGAACGCTTAGCAGGATCATTTTGTGGCAAAGCACTACTCCAGCCGCCGCCCAAGGCATTATACAAACGCGCCAAATTTGTCGCGAGAGTGCAATCACTTTCGGCTAAATCAAGCTGCGCCGACTGGAGCTGAGCCTGTGCATTGAGTACACTCAGATACGTCGTCAACCCAGAGCGATACTGGCTTTTTGCGAGGTTCAAAGCACGTCGATTGTCATCAACCGCACTTACCAATGCCTGACGGTGAAACTGCTCATTTCGATACGCAATGAGCGCATTATCAACATCATGCCATGCCTGTAAAACCGTTTGCTGATAATTAATTGCTGCCGCTTTTTGTGCATATTCTTTCAACGCTAATTGCCCGCGCAAACGCCCACCTTGAAAAATAGGCAATGAAATAGACGGACCAATATTCCAAGCACGTGCATTCCAGAATCCTAAGTCACGGAAAGACAAGCTTTGAAATCCGAAGTCTGCATTAATCGTCACTTTAGGATAAAAGTCAGCAGTTGCTTCACCAACTTCTGCAACGGCACCGCGGAGCTTTGCTTCAGCCTCACGAATATCCGGACGACGTTGTGCAAGCTCTGAAGGCAAACCCACCGGGACAACAGGTGGAACAACCGGCGTTGCACGCGCCGTAAGCTCTTCGTTTAAGCTACTCGGCGCATCCCCCAACAGCAATGCGATAGCATTCTTTTCTTGGGCTACAGCCTGAGCCAACTGTGCCAGACGACTTTCAGTATCATGTACGCGCCCTTGGGCGGTATCCACATCCAATTCCGATACAAGTCCAGCACGATAACGAGCCTGAGCAAGCGCTTGGAACTGCTGCAGAGTTTCCAAATTATCCGTCAGAACATGCTGACGTGTTTGATCACCACGCAATGTCAGATAAGCACGCGCCATATCTGCTTGTTGTGCGATCAAAACGGCCCGCCGCTCTTCATCTGACGCAGCCAAATCTGCTTTTGCCGCATCATACTGATGCGCTACTCGGCCCCAAAGATCGATTTCATAAGTTGCGTCAATGCCATCTTTCCACTGATCCAGTTGTGGGATTTCAGTATCGCTCGCAGCACGTTGCGCCAATTGCCCCGCAGTACCAGAACCCAGCCCTTTTCCAACTTGCCCAATCGCTTCTTGAGCGAATTTGGAACTGAATTGGCTACGCTGATAGGACCCAGAAGCGCTCAGGCCGGGAAACCGCTCCGCTCCTGCCATCATCAACTGCGCTCTGCTTTGCGCAAGGTTGGCTGTGGAAAGACGAAATGCCAAGTTCTGATGAACGAGGCGGTTTTCCAAAGATGTTAACTCGTCATCATGGAACAGTGTCCACCACTGATCCGCTACCGCTTCTTCGCGTGTGACGCTTGACGGAGCTTGCGTCACGCCTTGGGCATAATGTTCCGGAGCCCATGATTTAGGTGCACGAAACTCTGGGCCGACATGCAAGCACCCAGACAGAGCAACAGTGGCAACACCGGCAGATAAAGCACGAATAAAAGAAGTTGCTCTCACGATCAGACCCCCGAAACAGAAATATTCTTGCACTGACCGACCTGTTCGGTCAGCATAATGCGTATTGCAGTTTGATTACGAAAGAACGCTGGCGCTTTATGAGAAACCAACGGGGTACCAAGACACCATGTCAGACACCCATCATTCCTTCGGCGCTCCCTCCTCACTCGCCCACCGGCAAACGCGAACAAATTCTGAGAGGAGCAGAGAAGGTCTTTTTGGCGCATGGCTACGAAGGCGCCTCTATGTCTCATATCGCCCGAGAGGCCGGCGTTTCCAAAGGAACGCTGTATAATCACTTCACCAGCAAAGCTGATCTGTTCTCGGCTTTCATCATTGAACAGTCGCGCACAAAGCTTCAAGCACTCACTGCCTTGGTGAATGATAATGCCCATGACTTCCAAAACACGCTTTTGAATGTGTGTGAAGCGGCAATCCACCTGCTGCTCAACCCTGAAGCGATGGGACTGTATCGCATATTGGTTGCGGAAACAGAAAAATTTCCAAACTTGGCGGATACCTTCTGGAAGCACAGCTTTGGTGCCACTTTGCAAAATCTGAGCCAATGGCTGCAACGCTGCCATATCTCTGGGGCGCTGATAGTCCCCGACACTGAGTTCGCCGCTGAGCAACTGGTCGCTATGTGCCAAACGCGCATCATCAATCGCCGCCGCTTGGCCATGCCGGTTGATGATAGCACCCAAGCGATTACGCGCTTGGCAGAGCTTACGGCTGAAAGCTTCTTGAAAATTTACGCCCCTCATTAATGCCCCCCTGCGGGGGCATCACCGCTACGCTTCTTTGCCACAGGCGCCAGTAAAGCGCAGAGCGGCACAACCATGAGAGCCAAAATACCGATCCAGCGAAAAACCTCATTGTAAGCTAGCATCGCTGTTTGAGTTGAGAACTCTCCCATTAACCGATGCACAGCAAAACTATGGGCTGCGGCGGGTGTTAACCCGTGATCTTGCGCTGTTTTCTGCACAGTGTTGAGATAATCGGTATACGGCTGATGACCCGTAATCATGTGCCCAGCCGTATCATTCTGGTGCCTTTGCCGCGCTTCCACGACAGCAGCGGTAGATAACGAAATCGCTAAAGACCCAAGGTAATTGCGGCACATGCTAAAGAGTGCCGATGCATCTGCATTTAATTCCCGCGGTAATGTCGAATACGCCACCGTTGAAATCGGCACGAATAAAAATGCCAGCGCTGCCGTCTGACTCACGCGGTATTGAATCAAGGTCGCGAAATCAATCTGCGCATTCAAATGCGCAGCTTGGAACATCGACAAACCCATGAAAGTAAAGCCACACGCAATAATGTAACGTAACGGAATGACTTTCATAAGCCTCCCTACAATAGGGATCAGCACAATCACAACCATCCCACCCGGCGCCAATAACAGGCCGGAAGTCGTCGCCGTGTATCCTTGCACCTGTTGTGCAAACTGCGGGATAATAATGGATGAGCTGTACAGTAATGCTCCCACCATCGACATGAGCAACATGCTTGTTGCGAAATTACGGTCCTTAAAAACTTCTAACCGCAGCAAAGGCTGACGCGCTTTCAACATCCAGAAAATGGCGCCAATGATACCAATAGCCCCCAAAACAGCCATCAGAATAATGTAGTGCGACCCAAACCAGTCTTCATCTTCACCGCGATCACAAGCGAGTTCAAGACAGCCCAAACCTAAGGTGATCAAGCCAATACCAACGCCATCAATCGGCATACGACGCCGACGTTCCCATGGTGGATCTTCAACAAAGGCAGAAACGGCTAAAACACAAATAATACCAAAGGGGATGTTAACGAAGAAAACCCATCTCCATGAATAATCATCCGTTAAGAAGCCTCCCAAAAGCGGGCCGAGCACCGGCCCCACAATGGTGGCAATTGCCGTCAAACCAAAGGCAGCTCCACGCTTTTCTGGCGGGAAAGTATCAAGAATAATCGATTGCTGGCTTGGTTGTAGCCCGCCACCAAAAAAGCCTTGCATCAAACGAAATACCACCAACATCGGCAGTGACTGTGCAAGGCCACATAAGAATGACGATACGGTGAACATCACGATACAAATCAGGAAATATCGCTTGCGCCCAAACAGGCGAGACAACCATCCTGAAATTGTCAGTACAATACCATTGGCCACAAGATACGCTGTTAATGCCCATGTGGAGTCATCATACGACCCCCCCAAAGACCCTGCAATATGCGGCAAAGCCACATTCACAATCGTTGTATCCAGCACTTCCATGAACGCAGCCATCGTTACAACAACGGCAATCAACCAAGGGTTATGCTTGGGTTTCCACTCTTCTTTTGATGTATCCGGCGCGCTCATGGAACACAGCTCACTTCACGTAAACGGTCGGCGTAACGGACAAGCCGAGCGCCAGTGGAAGATGCGGATCTAAACCACGATCAATCAAAATTTTGACCGGAATACGCTGAACGGTTTTCACAAAGTTTCCCGTCGCGTTTTCAGGCGGGAACGTACTGAAAGTCTCCCCTGAACCCAACTGAATAGAGTCAATATGCCCATGCAGCTTCAAGTCAGGATATGCATCGACTTCCATGTCGACTTTCTGACCAATGCGCATACGCGTAATTTGAGTTTCTTTGAAGTTCGCAACAACCCACACTTCTGGCTGAACAATAGAGAAGAGCTTTTGTCCTGTTTGAACAAAGTTACCCTGTTCAATGCTGCGCTCTGCAATCCAACCATCCTGCGGAGCGCGCACTTGTGTCCACTCCATATTCAATTCAGCTTGCTTAAGCTCAGCCAAAGCAGAGGCTAATGACGCTTCTTCTTGTGTCACACGTGCTGAAACATTACTCAGATTGGCTGCAACGGGCTCGGCTTGCGTCATTTGGCCTTCAGCTTGCAAAACGCGTGCTCGCGCTTCTTCCAAGGCCGCATGGGCAGTATCAATATCCTGCTGTGACGTTGCTGCGCGCGCTACAGTATGCTGCCGATGAAAATCAGCTTCGGCCTTCACGAGTTGCGCCTGCGCTGCTGCAAGATTGCCCTTAGCAGTCACTAACTGACCCGGGAAATTTTTCTGTGCTACCGCAACCTGCAAACGATAAGCATCGATATTGGCATTCGCTTGCTCTACCGCGGCTTGTGCTTTCTGTAGAGAGGCCGTGTAATCACGATTATCTACCGTAAACAACAAGTCACCACGATGGACAAATTGATTATCATTCACCAAAAGGTGCGTGACATAACCATTTACATGTGCCGCAATAGAAATCTTGCGCCCTTCTGTATAGGCATCATCTGTCTTATACTGATTTCTTGTCAAAAATACATAGAAACCAATCCCCACAATCGCGAGAATTACCAGAAGAATAAGTATAATCCGCCGCACGGGATTAGATTTTTTTGGTGCTGAGCCTGACGGCTGATCATCCTGCGCCATGTGGTCTCTTTACACTCCAAAAGAGCTTACAAATTTTTATGAAGGCCAAAAGGATGACATACACCCCCAAAAATGACCGATCAGTTCGGTCATTCTTTGCATATCACGTCAGGAGCAGCAAGCTGAAAAAACCAATGCGTTTCCCCTCTCTTACTCCACGCAACAGCGACAAGAATAAGTGAAGAATTCAGAATCTATTAATATCCCTTTGCCTATCCTCCTGCAGACCATAATGCACTGACGGAGTCCTAAACAATGTCCATGTCAATTAATACCAACAATGCTGCAATGGCAGCTCTACAGTCACTTAATCAAACATCCAATGACCTCAGCAAAACACAAAATGCGGTCTCAACTGGCAAAAAAGTAAACGATGCCTCTGATAACCCTGCCGTTTACACCATATCTCAAGGCATGAATGCTCAAATTTCTGGTCTCAGCGGTGTTTCAACAGGATTACAGTTCGCTGGTCAGGTCTTGAACACCACCACACAAGCAACCACGTCGATCACAAGCAACCTATCCACTTTATCCAGCACCATTACGCAGGCAGCGAATAATGGTATGGACCAAAATAAATTAAATAGCGCCATTAAATCGACACTAAGTTCAATCGACAGCGCCGCAAATACTGCTACTTTCCAAGGCGTTAATCTTCTATCCGGCTCCACAGGAAATGGCGTTAACTATAACTCTATTTCTGCAGCCCAAGATGTTAGTGGCAATCTTTTTACACAAAATGGTTTTAATGCCACGTCCGCAGGTCTCGGACTTCAAGGGCTCAGCACCTCTATGAATGGTGTTTCTATCAGCAATCCAGGCACCCTCTCTGGCGCAAGTGGTAGCGCAAGCGTGTTGCAAGTGCAAAATCAAGCGCAGGCGAGCAATACTGGAGCAGCAGGAAGTCCAGCCGTTACCACGTCCTTTGTCCTCGATAGCAAACCAGGTGATTCTACAGGTGCATCAGGCACCGTTTCCAGTATGATTACCGATGCACTCACGCCCGGGAGCAGCCTGACTGCAAGCTTTAATGGCGGGTCTCTTAATATTAAAGACAGCAACGGTAAGAACGCTATCGCTTCCACCACAACCAGTTCTGACGGAACAACCTCTTACAAACTCACAAATGGGGATAACATCCAAGCACAAACCGATTCCTCCGGCAATATGACCTATACTGTCGCCAAAGGTGGCGACGTTGATGCGAATGGCAATGTTAAAGCTATGAGCAAAATTGTTGACGTTGACATCAGCAAAGCTGATTCTGCCGGCTCTTCTGCTCAGCAAAATAATGCGAAAGAAGCATCACTGGTCACAGCCATCAATAACGCAGGCTTTGGCGCACAAACAAACAATGATGGCTCTATCACCATGGCTGGTGGGAATCTCGATGCCACAACCAGCAATGTAAAAATGGGAACCTATACTGCGGGCTCAAAAGGCACTGCAGGAACAGTATCTTCTAGTGCCACCACCTCACAAACGAGTGGCACATCCGTTGTGCAGTTGGCTGTTGGTGCAGCGCTTTCCAGTGTTGAACGTATCTCATCCAAAATGGGTGTGGCGACCAACTCTGTCACCCAACTCCAATCATCTACCTCATCATTATCTGATTCGCTGACATCTGGCGTTGGTGCACTAACCGATGCAGATATGGCAGCAGAAAGCGCCAAGCTCACCTCTTTGCAGACAAAACAGCAATTAGCCGTTCAATCCCTATCAATCGCCAACTCACAGTCTTCGCAAATTATGAGCCTATTCCGCGGTTAATATAGCGGCCTCATCATCGGTACCATATTTTGGCACCGATGAACTCCCTCCCCATTTTTTAAGGAGAAACGTGGCGTGAATTACGCGACGTCACAATATCAAGCTCAATCTGGAGGATATCTTTCCTCCAGAGAAATCGAAGCTATGGCCTTTCGCCACATTAACACCCTCATGGCGCAAGCTCGAACACCTAAAGAACGCCACAACGCATTGCATCAAAACCAAAAGCTCTGGGGTATTTTCCTGCATAGTCTGCAACGCATAGACTGCCCTCTTGATCCTATTTTACAGAAAGACTTACTCACTCTCAGCACATGGTCTTTGAAACGTTCTAACGAAGCCATGATGCGGCCGCTTAGTTTACAGCCGCTCATAGATATTAATCATGACATGATCGCCGGACTATCCAGCACAGCACTGAATACCTCAGTGCATCCACCTGCAGGAAGCTTTGCTCTCACAGGCTGACACAACATCAACTATATTACGGACGCAGAGCGGACACGGTAAACGTGTTATCGCTACGGTCAATATCTGGAATCACTATGTCTGGGTCCAACGTCGCTGAAATTACCTTTTTCTCCACAGACAAAGTCAGCGTCACCACACTCTCCTGACGCCACGTTTCCGTTGGGAGAAGACAATCTTTTGTCGTGCCATCTGCGTATTTTAAACGCAGATGGACTGGCAATGGTAATGACCCATAATTAGCTACCACCACCTGTACAAAACCATTTTTCTGCATCTGTAGAGACTTTACAGCGTAATCTGGTGCAGAGTTTGAAAAATACCAGCCACGCCAAAACCACCCCAAATCTTCACCCGCTTCACTTTCCATAATCCTAAAAAAGTCTGAAGGTGATGGATGGTGATAAGCCCATGCCGCTATATAACGCCGAAACGCAGCATCGAAACGCTGAGGCCCTAAAATCTGTTCTCGCAATAATTTCAAACCATATGCCCCTTTAAAATAGCTCACTGAATGACGATACGTTTCGGAAATATCATCAGCTGCCATCATTAAGGTGGGCGCATGAACATCCGTCAAAACCGGCACAATATCACGTGCTGGATTACCAGTTTGAGGTGAAAACTCAGCATCTTGTTTAGGAGCAAATTCACCGTGATTAAAATGGTCCGAGGCATAAGCATCAATAAACGTATTAAAACCCTCATCCATAAAAGCGTTACGCCGCTCATCCGAGCCAACCAGCATGGGAAACCAATCATGCCCAATTTCATGCGTAGTAATCCAAAATAATTCTGGATCGCGTTCATGCATGCCATCAAAAACAATACCGGGATATTCCATCCCGGCGCCATATCCACCAACGTTAATAGCGTTTGGCCAAGGGTACGCGAACCATTGTGCTGAGAAGTATTCGATGGCGTGCTTTACATAATCAGTTGAACGATCCCAACCATGAGGTGAAATACCCTCACGCGGATAAACAGACATCGCTAACCTCGGTTGCTTTGCATAACCAGGCCATGGAGAGACAGGCGGTAAGTTGATCCGTTCCGCATCCCACAAAAAGGCCGGAGATGCTGCAAAGGAAACATCTCGCGTATTTTGCATTGCAAAATGCCACGTTGCCTCACCACCAGATTTACGGTGACTCAACGGATCCGCGATATCATGCAAATCTCGTATCAGAATACGTTGTTCACTCAGCGCCGCTTGCGCTAATCGTGCACGCTCAGTCTTAGTCAGAACCTCTGATGCATTCAGTAAAGCCCCCGAACCGACAACCGTAAAATTCCAAGGCACAGTCACGGAATAATCAAAATTACCGTATTCTAAGAAAAATTCTTGCTCCAAGTAAGGCAGCGTATTCCATCCGCGCCTATCATCATAAACACTGAGGCGCGGATACCACTGCGCCATTTCAAAAATCTCACCATCTTTGGCTTTTGAAACAGCAGTCCGACCACCCCACGTTCCCGGAATGGTATAATGCCACCGCACATGAAATTTAACGTGTTGATGTGATAAAATCGGCTGTGAAAGCTTCACTTGTAAACGTGTATCAGAGACTTGATAGGACAGCGCTTGATCCGCGTTACCAGTCATTTCTGAGATGTTTTCCAGCACCATACCTTCAGTCGTTTCCGATGGTGTAACACCCGCAATGTTAGAGCGTGAATCTACTCGATACCGATTTTGTTCAATTTGTAACCACACAACATCCAATGCATCTGGGCTATTGTTGGTGTACGTAATGACCTCATCACCACTCAATTGGTGCCCAGCCGCATCAATATGGGCCTTTATGCTATAGTCAGCTCTATTCTGCCAATATTTAGGTCCAGGGACGCCGCCGCCTGATCGATAAACGTTCGTCGCATCAGGTAGATTAAAAGGAGCAAAGACCGTACGTGGATCTGAAAGAGGTTTTGCAACAACAGATGCAACATTGAATACGCCAACAGCACATAGAGCTGTACCGCTTAACACACGAGCATGTTTTCTCAACTGTGAAGAAAGCTGTATAAAATAAGCCTGCATACTCAATATAATCTTTTCGTTTTTGTTACAAAAACCCCTTTCACAAAAGAGGCGAACTCAGCGTGATATCTATCACATTAACTCCCCCCCGAACATCGTTCCGGTTTATTTATAAACAAATTATATGAGGTCTTCTAACCCCCTCAAATAAGCCCCCAAATCTACCCGCAATGGCATAAGATAAGCGTTATCTCCTACCTCACGAATCAACGTTAGCATTGTCCGGGCGAGCTTAATATTTCCATCTAAAGACAAATCATAATCTTGCGGGAAAACAATGTGATTAACTCGCGTCCAATACGCACGTGACTTCTCACCTAAGACAGGTGACACCCCCCAAAAAACCGTTTCATCACGCATCCAGTCCATACAAAGACGTAGCATGTTCACATCAAACAATGGCTGCGTAAAGAAACCCTTCGCTCCCGCATCTTTCTTACGCTGCACGTCTTCTAGCTCTTGCCATGGAGCACGGCGATATGGGTCAAAAACGGCGTATACATCCAAATGAGGTGCCTCACGCTGATACCGTGCAATCACATCCACAGAGTTCTGATCGTATGTTTTGTACCCGTCAGGAGCGGGGTCACCAGCCACAACCAGCACAGCGCCCTGCTCAGAGCAGTGCGCTCCCGGCAATGGTACGTCAGGATCAACATCAATCGCACGAATATGCGGGATACTCTCCAACCCAGTCTGTGCCCGAACTGTTTGTGCAGCGCTGTAACTACGCACATCAAAACGCAGTAAATCTGGAATATTCAAAAGATTTAGTTGCGGAAGTATGCGCCTTGACAACGCTACATCTTCCAACAACGCGTCTAGAGTACGTGGTACCAGCTCTAATGAAACGCGCGTCATGACGCACCACCGTCATTTAACAAAGCCTGCGTAGCGCGAGCTGCTTGCAATGTATTATGCAACAAACACGCAATTGTCATTGGCCCCACGCCGCCAGGAACAGGGGTAATCTGACCAGCAACATGACGCGCTTCATCAAAAGCAACGTCCCCGACCAAACGAGTACGTCCTTCTGCAGTCGGAACACGCGTGATGCCGACATCAATAACCGTAGCACCAGGCTTAATCCAATCACCGCGTACGAGCCCGTGCTTACCCGTTGCAACAATCAGAAGATCACCTTCACGTGCTAGGCCGCGTATATCCTGAGTATGTATATGACCAACGGAAACCGTACAATTTTCTCGCAGCAGCAACTGCGCCATAGGCTTACCGACCAGATTCGAAGCACCAATCACAACGGCATGCTTACCCGTTAGATCCTTATGTACGGATTTCAACAACATTAAACACCCAAGCGGGGTACATGGAACAATACCATCCATCCCCAGTGCCAATCGCCCTGCATTCACTTCCCCGAGACCATCAACGTCTTTATGAGGTGCGATAGCATTCGTCACCACGACAGGGTCAATCTGCTTGGGCAAAGGCAGCTGTACTAATATGCCATGAATACGAGAGTTCGCATTAAGCTGCGCAATCAAATCAAGCAATTCATCTTGAGATGTACTCTCCGGTAGCATATGCATAAAGGAACGCATACCAGCACGGTGTGTCTGAATAGCTTTATTCTTCACATACACTTCAGATGCAGGGTCATTACCGACCAAGACCACTGCCAAACCCGGCAGGGGATTCCCTTGTTCAATGAAAGCTGCAACGTCTTGACCGATCTTCTCGGTTAACGCGCGCGCAATAGCTTTACCGTCAATGAGTTGACCGGCCTGCTCTGAAGGATGGGTGCTCATAGGGGGCTCCGGATGACAAAAAGGCTAAGGATAGGTACGATAAAAACCCCGACCACACTTTCGGTCGCGATATCAAGGATGTTTCCGTGCCTGAGGACATACGCAAGAACTTCTCCAGTGACAACGTCGTTCGGGTGTGCCCCGAAGTCATGCAGGCGCTTATGGAAGCCAATAATGGCAGTGCATCCGCCTATGGCAACGATTCACATACTGACCTGCTGAACGCACGTTTTGGCGAACTGTTTGAAACAGAAGTGGCTGTTTTCCCCATTGTCACTGGTACTGCAAGTAATAGCCTAGCCCTTTCCGCCCTAGTCTCACCCTTTGGATCTGTCATCTGTGATCAGATCGCACATATCCAAAATGACGAAGGGGGGGCGCCTGAATTTTTTATGCATGGCGCAAAAATCGTAACTGTCCCGTCTTCTAACGGCCTCATGCAGGTTGATATGCTGCAGAAAACCATACAGGAGAAAAAAGCAGCAGGTCTCCTAGCTCCCCCCATTCATGCACTCTCTGTAACTCAAACAAACGAATGGGGAATCGTTTACCCGCCATCCCACCTCACCGCCTTGAGTGCAGCTGCTCATGCTGAAGGGTTAAGCGTGCATTTGGATGGAGCACGCTTGGGAAATGCCATCACCGCACTAAACTGCACTCCGGCAGAGACTACATGGAAAGCTGGCATTGATGTCCTCACTTTTGGGGGGACAAAAAACGGTGCCATGGCCGCGGAAGCGGTAATCTTCTTCCTCAACGAACGAACACGCCCTCATGTTCAAGATTTTAAGCGCCGTATTAAACGCAGTGGGCACTTATGGTCTAAACACCGCTATCTTAGCGTACAGCTTCTAGCCCTTTTAGAGGGCGGTCTCTGGTTACGGAATGCCGCACATGCCAACACAATGGCACAGCGCCTCAGCCATGGGCTCAACAAACACCCTGCCATAACCTTAGCTTATCCAACAGAAAGCAATGAAGTTTTTGTTAGCCTACCAGATGACCTAATCAAGACCTTAGAAAAAGCTAACTTTGGTTTTTATCGTTGGCCAACGCCACCCCACATAACCGGCACTATGATCCGACTAGTTACGAGCTTTGATACTCGTGAAAAAGATGTGGACGCACTTTTATCCCACATCCCTCTCTGACAAAAATTTAGGGAGGCTGTTCTAAGACAAGCCTCCCTAAGCACTCCTCTACCCAGCAAAAATTTGCGCAATAGCTGCCTGTGCTTCTTCCTGAATAGCCTTCAGGTGCTCTGCGCTTTTAAAGCTTTCAGCATAAATTTTATACACATTCTCCGTTCCCGAGGGACGGGCCGCAAACCACCCATTATCCGTCGTAACTTTCAAACCACCAATCGCAGCGTCGTTACCAGGCGCGCGCGTCAGTTTTGCCGTTACAGGATCCCCCGCCAATACATCCAACGGAAATTGGTCAGGTGATAATTTAGACAATTTTGCTTTCTGCTCAGGGTCAGCCGGTGCATCAATACGCGCATAAAATGGCACGCCCAAACGATCGGTTAACTCATGATAATGGATGCTGGGATTTTTACCTGTACGAGCAGTAATTTCCGCAGCCAATAAATCAAGTACTAAGCCATCTTTATCCGTCGTCCACACCGAACCATCACGGCGCAAGAATGTGGCTCCAGCGCTTTCTTCTCCTCCAAAACCAAGAGAACCATCCATCAAACCCGGTACAAACCACTTGAGACCAACAGGAACCTCAACTAGCTTGCGCCCCATTTCGACTGCCACACGGTCGATAAGGCCACTGCTTACCAAAGTCTTACCCACCCCTAAATCCGCCTTCCAATCCGGGCGATTACGGTACAGATACGATACTGCAACAGCGAGATAATGATTAGGATTCAGCAAGCCATCTGGAGCAGCGACAATTCCATGTCGGTCTGCGTCCGTATCATTAGCAAAAGCAACATCAAACCGATCTTTTAACTCAATCAATCGTGCCATTGCATAAGGGGAAGAACAATCCATACGGATCTTGCCATCCCAATCTGCCGTCATAAAACTAAAAGTCGCATCTACAGTATCGCTAACAATTTCAGCATTTAGCCCATACTGTTCTACAATGCGCGGCCAATACCGCACAGCAGCACCACCCAAAGGATCAATGCCAATTTTAACGTGAGCGTCCCTAATCGCATCCATATCGATCACAGATGCCAAGTCATCCACATACGGCGTCACAAAGTCATAACCTTGCACGCAGGATGCCTGCTTTGCTGTTTCATAGGGCAAACGAAGAACGTCACGTAGATCATCTGCCAAAAACCCATTCGCCATATCTTGAATAGTGCGAGTTGCCGCAGTGTCAGCAGGGCCGCCATGAGGGGGATTATATTTAAAGCCACCATCTTCCGGTGGATTATGAGATGGCGTCACGACGACCCCATCAGCTAACCCCGAAACTCGCCCGCGATTATACGTTAAAATAGCATGAGAAATAACAGGGGTGGGCGTATACCCATGCTCAGCATCAACCCGCAAATCAACACCGTGCGCCGCAAACACTTCAATAGCACTACGCTGTGCCGGCTCTGACAAAGCGTGTGTATCAATCCCGAGAAAGAGAGGCCCATCAATCCCCTCAGCCTTACGATGCCGACAAATTGCCTCACAAATTGCAAGGATATGGTTTTCATTAAAACTGCCCTGTAACGCAGTTCCACGGTGCCCAGATGTACCAAAAGCAACACGCTGCGTTGCAACAGATACATCCGGCTTCAAACGATAATACGCCTCTATAAGAGCCGGAATATCAGTTAAACGAGAAGCATCAAGCGGTTTACCCGCCAGAGGACTGATAGAGGCCATGGGTTCAGACATCCTTGCCAGATCCGCAGAAAATGAAACACTGATGTGTTTACTACTCAGCAAGAATGGCCCGATCATGGCGCAGTGTCCAGCAAGAGAAACATAATATCCCTCTTACTGGTAAGTATTTCAAAAAAACATCTTAATATTATTAATTTATCACGGCAAAAAACGATACAATACACAACCTTGATAGCCCGAACCGCCTAAAGCAGGTAAACCTTCTGTAGAAACAGAATATGCACCACCTCCACCTGCTCCATAATGCGTCGCCGAACGACCGCCTTGACTACCACTACGCCCCGCACCACCCCAAGGCCCCGCGCCGCCACACCCTGCAAACACTAGAGTACCGCACTGTCCATCAGCACCCGTACTACCACTTTGGTTCCACACTGTTCCTCCCGACGCGCTACCGCCATTACCGCCAGCAGAACCTGTAGGAGAGTAAAAAGAACCTCCTTGCCCGCCATTTGCTTGCAACAAAACACGCCCTTGGTACGTCATCAGAGTAGTGCCTCCAGTTTGACCACTACCACCGCCTTGACCAATCGTTACAACAAGAGGAGCACCATTCGTCGGGTCAACATCATAAACGCCCCAAGCATCGCCTCCGGCACCACCACCGCTACCAGAAAGCGAACCATTCACATTAGTCGTCGTAGACGACGCACCGCCACCGCCGCCGCCAATAACACGCAGTTCCACGCCACTCGCCCACAGAGGCACTTGCAGTGATGTATTCGCCAGCAAAAATTGAGTGGACTGCGTTACATTTGCCACCAGATCACGCGTCGCCATTTGTGGGATAGTTGGCCAGAACACATTCAAAGGTACCGGATGCAAACCTCTCAAGTTCTGCACACCGCTCGGTACATTAAGAGTGTACAGGGCAATAACTGCCCCGCCAACTGGCGCCAACGGTGGAGACGTGGCAACCACAAAAGACATACTCGCCATACGCCGAGTAGGCAACGCTTGCCCTGTATTATTAGGACCTGCTTGAGTTTGGGATGGATTATCTACGTTATAAAAAGGTAATACACTTGCATCGACATCTTGTTCACAACACAGTGCATAAACTGTAAAATTAGCTCCCGTACTAGGCACGGGCACATTAGTATCTGAACCATTGATATACTGGACTGTGACAGACGATAGATCCGCCGACAAACCGGCTCCTGCACCACCAAAATTTGTTGCATCCATCACGCCCGGCGCACTAATTACGCCACGTCCAACCGTCAGAAACAGCCCATCAGGTGATGGCGTACACGCTAAACCCGTAGCGGCGGTCACGCCCGCCCCAAACACCATGTCTGCCATGCTACCCAACGCCGCTTTACCGTAACGACCAACGCGTAAAAGGTCTGTATCCATCGGCACAGAACCAGGATAAACAATTGCACGATCCATTATGCTTTCACCTTTACCCAACCGACAACACCCAGCGCAACAACAGGCTGTAAAGAACGACAAATAGCCTCTACGCTTTCAGCATTTCCTAATGATGTTTCAATAAAAAATTGGCCACTTTGCCCACCATAACGTAACCCTGTGACCCCATACCCATAACCACCACCGCAACCAGGCCGGGACAGACTACCCAACGCATGACAATCTGCCGCATTCATCGGCTCAATAATGTGAGGATTTTGTCCCGTTTCTGCGAGCAAAGCAGAATATATTGCTGAGCGTGTATTCCGATAGGCGACAATATTTTTAACTATTCTTTGTCGATAACTCTTATCTTTTTCTTTCAGCTTACGAGGCAACCCTCCTCTACCAAAATAATCTTCAGATATCATATCAACAAAAGAACCAGATGCTGTCTTCAGTCGCGAGTTCTTACGTAGAAGCTGAACTTGCTCCCACACACCCGCAAAAATATAACCAAAACCCTTTAACAAAGACGCTAAAATCGGAGCATTTTCTAATTCCCCGTCAGTCGGGGCATCAGGGAACCAACCCGCTGGTAAAAGCTGTCTAAAACGACAAGAAAAATCATCTACTGAGCCAAGAGAAGGCTGATTGTCAAAAAGAACCTTACCATCCGTACTCCTCAGTATTTCATCAGTACTATCGCGTAATATACTCACGAATTATCCCCCTGCCTGCTCAGCCGTCAGCAACGGAATGCGATAATCTGTCCCATTAACATTAAAATGGAGAAACCCTCCCCCTGCATGCGCTGGAATAGCTCCCCCTTCATTACTCACAGGAGACGTAATTTGCAGTTCCCCACCCGGTGCAGGGTATAAACCCAAATTCGCCGAACCCTGAATGCCTTCCTGCACATAAATACCAGCTGCCTGCTGACCATCCCCAGACTGAATCTGCAGAGTATTATTAGGGTTAGGAGTGCTTTTTATAGAAAAAACTGAATTTCCAGAGATGTTTCCAAAATAAACACCATTATCAATAAACTCTTGCCTCACTCCACTGGATCGATCGGATACTGTTGAACGCACGAAAGCCCCAACTCCACCAGGCTTCCCAGAAGATGTAGGCGTATACCACTCAATGCCTTGATTACGTGCTAATGACACTGCCGATGCATAACCTGCATCCTCACCATCCGTACCAACTAAAGACGTCGCACCAAACACAATGCCCGCCTGCCACCTATTCGGATTGGCAACAAATGTTATTCCCGCCGCTGCATCTGACGTGCCAGCCGTCTGCCCCCCCCCCGAACCAAGCTGAATACCGTACACTCCACCACCGACATTGATGGAATACGGAGTTGTTTCGCCAATAATAGACCCACCAAAATTAACCGCTTCTAATTCCATGCAGAATGTTGGCTGGTAATTTACACCCGCCAACCTCCAGCCCTCACCATAGAAGGCATATGCCGTAGTCGTAGTGGGATTCGTTGTATCATCAGATACAGCCCAAGACGAAACACCAATCGAGCTCGGCTGAAACCCCAATACATTAGGCGCACTTTTAGCATCAGATGTCCGGGATCCTGCAACAATAGCACTACTTCCAAACTGAGCAACCGATGCAAACTGTGCTCCTTGAATAGCCCACGGCCCTATCGACGTCTTCGCCATAGTCTCCGACAACCAATCATTCTTAGATGACTGATCACGATCACTTAATGCCGGATTTTTAGTAGCATCCCCGACAAGAAGGCGGTCAGAAAACCTATTAACAACTGCGCCATCATCTTGATAAAATGCACCACTAGCCTGAAGATCAGCTGGTACACCAGCGAGCTGCCCCGCCGTCGCTGTCACAGTCATAACCCCAGATTTATCAGCTAATACCAAAACCTCATCACCTGTTAATGAAGAAATTCTTGGGTAATTATTAAAATTAGGCATAATTTTTCCTAAATATATTATTTATAAATTACATTTACTTCAATACTATCAATAGATAATGACTGAGAATCAAATGGTAAAATATCATTCTGACCACCATTCAGCAAAACATCGGTAACAGAGTTTACCTCTATACCTGCCCCCACATATGCCAAATAGGAAAGACGACTATAAGCATACCCGCCACCGATAGGAGATTGCGCAATATCCTTTTTAATTGCCGTCGAAATAGCTGCTTGCACGTCCTGCTCAGAAACGAACATAGGAACAGAAACCGTCATATTAATAGAGACCGGTAATACTACCGGCCCTCGGACCGAGAACCCAACCCCTAACGCCCGAACAGAATCAATAGCACCATAAACACTCTGAACTAATTGTCTTGAAGGAACCCCACTTCCATCATTGATAATAGCCGTAAAATACCCAGATCGCGCAGTACCGTCAGTCGCCTTGCCGTCCTGCAAAGTATATGAAAGACCATTTTGCACCCCAGACACCGCATTCGCTATAGATGCCTTACTCGCTGTCGCCTGAGCAGCCAACCAAAGAGGAAAACGCTTTCGTAACTGTTCATCACTTTCCTGATCAAAACCGTTTGAAAAAGAAAAACGGTTTGTAACCGTATCAATTCCTGACACTGCCGTGCCCATGAGGGAAATAGCTCCCACATCAACATTACCAATACTCCCGCTCTTCAAGCAGCATACAGGCACATCGATGCTTTCCTGTCCTCGCACACGGACATAACCACCAACACCTTCCGACCATGCTGGATGTGTTTCGTCTTTAGCAACTCCGAAAGATAAACCTGCTACTGTACGGACAGTAACGCTCGGCAAAATGACGGCTGACTGAGCATCAGGTGTAAAAGACATCAACGTCACACTTCCTGTTGCGGCGACACCAGGCAAACGACTCATACCAAAATCAGCAACAAAACTATCGCAATCATCCCCAATAGACGTCGCCAAACGCGTTCGTTGCAATGCTTGAAGCACAGCATACTGCAACCAAAGCCCGACACCTCCAACGGCCTCCATTAACGCTCTTGTAGGTGATCCAACTGAAATATCGATAATTTGCGCACAGGATGCCTGTACCGTGGTCAACGACGACGACACCATCGTTGCAAATGACCGCAAAGAAAAAGACATTGAAATCCTCGTTGACACGGATTTTATTTCAAAATGATGTTTGTAACGACTGTTTTATTCTGTACTTTTTATCAAAGTATGTAATGAGGCACCGTATTGTTCCATCATGAAAATGATCGATACGCACCTCTATAGGACGAGACGAATCTACACCATCATCTTCCTGTAAGCTTTGACGAATAGATGCTGAGATAACTCCATCATCTATAACATCACCAACCATTTGTGGTAGCCCCGCCCCATAATCAGCATGCCAGATATATCCACCGGCATTTGTCAAAAGACGACGTAATATTCTTTGTTTTGTTGCCTCTACACCCGAAACAAAAGAAAGGCCTGTACCCGAGACTTGTAAATCCCTACCGCATATATGACCAAAAGAAATCATAGTGTTGGCCCTGTACTTTTCTGCGTACCGACAAAATGAAAATGCTTATCTAAACTTGTATGATCTGTTTGCACATCGCCACCACGGACCTGTACTCCCCCAGGGGTGATCGACATATTAACACCATCAATTACAATATTGATTCCTGTATTTTTAATAGAAATACGAGCATTCTCTACTCCCATACTAAGTTCATGGGACGATACTAAAATCCACCCTCCACCAGGCAGAGACTGCTGCTGCTCACCATACCCTGCTCTAATCAACCATTCACCAGGTTGAACTATTCTATCACTTCCCGGCACATGCGGAGGCGCGACCACGGAATCAAATAATGACCCAATAGCAATAAATTGCTCTGCATCACCTTCGATCGGTATGAGAACAACATGTGTGCCCACTGAAGACGGCGCGGCAATTTTAAGATTACCAGATTGAACACATACCACATCAGGCATCCATCCGGTCTCAATATTTTCAGGCTGCACTCGCACTTTTATAGCATGGTTAGTCGGATCCACTGCTGATACAATGCCAAACACAGCATGCGCCATCCTATTCATCTGCGCTGCCGCTAGAAAACTCATATCAGCCATCATACAATCCGTTTTCTTACTGTAATGTCTTGTATAAACCCATATTGCCTCGAAAAATGAGACACCACCCGTTCAACAGAAAAATATGAATTTCTTCCTTCCCAACAAAGGGAAATAAATTTTCTTGGCTTAAGCCCTATCACTCCAGGAACAGAGATATTTGAAGATATCGCATGTGACATCAGTCGGTTATACTTAGCCTGCGCTAAACGCTTTAAATCTTCAAACTTCTTACCTGGAACGCGGAAGCTATAAACTTGATTATTTCCTTCCACTCTATCCTGTGAAAACGAAACACCATCATAATACACATGTGTACCAACCCTCTGCCGAGAGTCCCACGAAGAAATATAAACAGTAATTCCTTGATTTAAAACAACGTCAGACAACAAGTCGCCTTCGAAGACAATATTACGAAAATCAAAAACTTCATCGTCTTTCTGCGGTGCTCCACGTATCGGCATGCACATAATTTTTTGTCCATCTGCATACACATCACATGACATTTCTCGCGCAATATCAAAAATAATGTCCGCTGCAGTTTGGAAACGATGCTGCGATAAAAATACATTTCGTTTATGTTCAATCTGCCAAAATTGGCCACACATTCTATCATCAACAGAGTCGGGGAATTCTACTTCAATTTCCAAACCAATTTTCTCAGCCATTACTGAGAGAAGGTCACGCCCTGTACAGTTTACCCAACTCTCTTGTACCCGAAAATCCAATAAAGCCGCCATAGCGTCACGACATTCGAACTCTATATTACTTCTTCCATATGATCGACGAACACAATCCACACGGCCTTCAAAAATATTATTCCAGTTTTTTGAAGAGTGACCATCCCTCATCTGTAAAGTTATCCAAGGAGAGGCAACACCTCTGTCATAATACCATTGAGAGCCTTTTCCCTCCCCTACAACACATGATACCACTGCAACATCAGACGACTCATAACGACTTGAATCAATTTCAAATTCTAAAACAAATAATTCTTCATCTTCTTGTCCATCCCAGAGAATACGCGTCTCAAATTGACGTATCATACAACTGCTACTTCAACAGGCAGACCCGTACCCACAAAATCTGGTTTATCTGGAATTTTTAAATCTACATTTTGATCTAAATGGCTTAAATTATAATCTGTGAGCTGATTAATTTCTAATACTCTCCACCAACACAACGGATCTCCACATAATTTTGCTGCCACATGAAAAAGAGAAATATCCGCTGATCCAGTATAAATATTTTTCATATCAACTCACAAACAAAATATTACTATGATCCTCGCATATTTTTAATACGAGATAAGGCTAATTTCACATGCGAAGACGCCTCTACCGAGGCACTCTCCAAACCCGCCTGAACCGTAGCAAGTCCCAAAGACCCCGTACTGTTGATTGAGGTTGTATCTAACTGTCCCCCCACATCATGAATAAGAGGACCCAGCTCGCCTCCAGCCACCCCTAATTGCTCACCAATGCGCTGCAATACTGAAGGAGCCCGCCCCCAACTCTCACTTGCTTGCATAATAGACTGAATATTCGAGGTAACATCCATAATCCGACTTACAGCCCCCCCCTTCCCCATAAGAGTAGCAACCGGCATAACCTGTGCAGCAACCGTGCCTATCTGAGAGGTTAAATTAAAGGCATCTCGTATCGGACCAGAAACAACAGACGAAATGGCCCCTCCAACCCCATCGATATTCTCACCTAATAATTCAGCATCACTTTTTTCAATACGTGATACCGATGAATTGACAGCTTCCAGCGTCAAAAAATAAGTGCACAGCGCACCTTTGTCTTCATAACAGTAAGAAAACTCAGAAATTAAAACCGACAGCGATAACCCAGCTGCTGAAAAGGAAATCGCCTTACCCGCATTCCGCATGCGTTCAAGAGATTGAGCCCGCCCTTGCGCGTCTCCCCCCAAGAAACGACCACGCAACTCCAAGCGTCCTGGATCATTACCCAAAGCATCAATGACCCGCTGACCACCGGGCAAACGATGGATCACCATCATTTGCCGTCCTCCCACTTGCAGATGATCAGGCGCTTCAATACCCGTTAGTATCAAATCCCCTAATATTACTGGTGAAGACGCACCAATTTTTGCCATTGCTCCAATGGCATTTCCTATATTTGAGAGAGTTAAATCCATGAAATCCTCTCAACATATACATATTTTATTATAAATAACCTGTACTCAAACCAGGGTATTGTGGCGAAGACATCTCATCCACCCCCCCCGAACGACGACGCAACGCTAAACGCTGCGTAGCTCCTCTAATGGTCCGTCCAGTATCACGCAGAGTACCATCTCGAACAGGTGACTGCTTTTTCCAAAACACCTCATCATGCTCTCCCCACAGTGAACGCTTACCCTCCACTGTATTTTCTAGAGAAGTCTTCTGAAGAGAATTGCTGTCCGTCCAAGCATCTTTCTGTCTTTCAGAATTTAACCTTGGTGGGACAAAAACCTGCGGATGGTTTGGTTTATTAATCGATAATATACCTGCAGCCGCTCTAACACTCGGGCAAAAACGTTGACCATCTTTTTGAACAACAAGCTTGTTTGCCCATTGCATCACACCAACATCAAATTTTTTACCCTGAAAAGGTACAGACGACTTTCCAACTACCTGTATCCCAGTAATTTTTTTTCTATTACTCAAAATAGAAAGTAATTTTTTTTTCGAAATCAAGACAGATTTATCAAACCTGTCCACCTTACCTCGCCCCTTCTGAGAAACAACTGAAGAGACATATCCCCCCTCAACATTCTGCGCCTCACAAGAAAAAAGTCTCGAATAAAAATTTGACTTCGAAGAATGAGAATATGGCACATTCAAAGACCGCGCATACCACGCTCTTCGGTTTAAAATACTGCGCAAAAAGACCTGAGGTCTAAGATGAAAACCCCACCATTTCTGTATTTTCATGATTGCTCCCAATAACGCAGAGCATCCCAGTCAAAACAGAAACCCTCACGTTCCGCCGTCACTACACACGCCGCCATCCGCCGTGCACGTGACCAAGATGTCACCTGATCCCACGGCACCCCCACTTTCAAAAGATACAAAATCTCTTGAAAATCAGGGTGCCTGCTCAGTTTTTTGCCGTAGCCTTCAGCGCCTCTTTATCGCCCACCTCTTCAAAAAGAGGCTGAAGACCAGCTAGCCCGCTCTTACCCAAACGCCGCGCAAGATCACGAATTTCATCCTTTGTGACGGGCATCTGAACAGGCACACCATCAATTGCCGTCACAGAACACATCATTTCCGCATAGCTCAGCCAAGCTCCAGCAGCAGGACCATTGACAGTCGCACCTGCAGCCTCGATCAAATCCAACATATCTGCCGGATCCAACTCTCGCAGTGAGAGCTTACGTCCGTCTTCCAACATTACATTATCAGGCAACATTTTTACGAAACCTTCGTACGTGTTGACGCAAAAAACTGCACCGTCTGATGCATCATCTGATCCGACTGCCACGGGTCATTTTTCAGTTTAATGGAAACATTTGTATATTCCCATGTACTGGTCGTCCCATCCGGTTCGGAGACGTATTGATAAATCGTCCCCGATCCAACCGTACCCGCATTCCAATAAGCAGATTCAATCGCTGCAACCAAATTATCCAAAGCAGCCGAAGCCCGTGCAATCTGAAACGAGCCACGCCAGCCATCTGGAACATTAAATTCCATTGGCACACCATTTAGTGGATGCGCCCGCAGCGCCTGCGTCTCCTGTGACGCCCCAAAAGACGTCACATCACGCAAATCAACCCGCTCACCATTCCACAAGACCGTAATACGACAATCACGTCCAATACTGTAAGGATTGGCCATACTCAAACACTCCCACCAAGTGTGGCCACACTAACAGATGACCCACCTTGTAAATTTACAATAAACTTCTCATTGATACCCTGGTAACGCACTGCAATATCAGCCTGCACATACCCTAATGCTGTGCGGGATTGCGGATTATTAGTTGCGTCACACACAACACTATACGGCAATTCGCCACCCTGACGACCAAGAATACCCTGTGCTAAAAGAGACGACAGAAACCCCAAGAGCGTCGCACGAATATCGCCAAAAAGCGTATCGTTAATCACCTGACCAACATAACGCCCCATACCACCCGCTAAAGAGGCCGCTAAATAATTGGTCAAACGCGTATAGGCATCGCCATTAACAACATTCTTGCTCGAACTATTATGCCCGCAACGCACAGCCCAATAGGCACCACCCGGTGCTGGATTACAAATAACATCCAAACCCGCCGTAAAGAGTGCTGAAAGATCCGCGGAAGAATAACTTGTACTTCCACCACTCAAACCTGCTTTCTGGCTCCCAATAACCCCCGACAGAGGCTTATTCAAACTCGATTTCTCAGGCGATAACGCCGCAAGCATGCCCCCCGCAAAAGCCTGTGGGCTCACGAGCATCATGCCATACGTATCATCATTCCAATACAACCAGTCGCCAAACATCAACTTCAGCGCCACACTATCCACACCACTCGCCGCTTTCACCGCAACAGCGTTAGATACCGTGTCAGACACCTGCGTCGCGGCAATCATATAGACGCCTTCGCTCAAGCCAAAAGCTGCCTGCGCTGCCCACAAAGTGCTGTCCGTCACACCTTGTACAAGCCCGACAGAACAACTTTGCCCGCGCAAAGCATACAAACCCGTCCTGACCGCCCCATCTTGCCCAACAAACGCCAGCGAGGATGGGGCACCACCATCACTACCGCCAGACAACACAGCGCTCCCTACCACCAGTGCAGGCACCGTAGCGGGCAAGATAACTTTGATCAGTGCCGATAAATCCTGCGCTACCGCCGCTTGAAGGCTAGGCCAGTCTGCCCCCGCATAGCTCGCAGCACCCAAAACAGGATGTGACACAGAAAGAGCGAACCCATTCCCAGTCACAGTGACCGCAGCATTAATCGCATTCCCCACGGACCCAGTACATACAGCCTGAAGCGTTACACCTTCTAAAATAGCCGCTGCCGCACTATCACTACCATCCGTCACACGTACCACAGAGAAAAAGGACGCCCCCTGCATTGCCGCAATGTTCAGCGCCACACCGGCATCCGTAACCCGCTTTTGCTTTGGGCCAAACGCTGCCGCATAATCCGCCATGCTGCCCAACGTCACCGGCACCCCAACTGGCCCCCAACCTGCCGTCCCCACAATGCCTAATTTAGAAGATGCCCCACCCGCCAGCGATAAAGCTTGCGGCTGTGCAATCTGCACATATAAATTTGGAACCGTCAGCGCCGTCGTATTCAGCGTCCCAGCCTGATAAATCAGAGACATTCTGCTTCATTCCCAAAACAAAAAACCTCTGCCCAAAAGACAGAGGTTTTACACATTAAAAACTATACTCAGCGAAGAACGATCAATCGCTTACAGCACTCACTGTTCCAAACGCATCAACAACCATTCCAGGGTAAACAGCTTTCCCAGCTTGCTGCATTTCAGCATTTTTCATGGACTGCAAAGCATGTTCTACTACCGCCGGATTAAAGGGCGGCACACGCTCCCCCCATGCCTCAACGGAAGCAGAATCAAGCTGCCCACCGCCAAACATTAATTCTGACGACCACTGCACTTGTTCCGCATCAAATTGAATATCGTAGAAATAATCACGCCGAAACAACGTTTCATTTTGCATCGTGTCGACATCTTCAACACCCGCAAAACGAATTTGCCCCTGCCCACCACCCATTAAAGGCAACCAACTCATATCGGCCAAAGCCGTATCCACGACGTCCCCAAGTACCTCACGGACAGATGCATCCGCGGTCCAAATGGACAACCGATAACGCTGTGTCTGGCGCCTTACAGTCCGAACAGATTCACCATATCCACTCACACGCCCCATCAAGGCACACTCAGGCACAGACAACACCGCCCCATCAACCGTTGCCCCATTCAATTGAGACGCTAATGCCTCCGCAACAGACCCCGGCGTATCACCAACCATCACCGCACTCGCGGCCGAGCGTCCATCCTCAGTCCAAATACCCACCACACCGGTCGGCACATCAGCAGAAGGAAAGATAACCTGAACTCGCCCATCACCCATTTGCACAATACCAACCGTCGCCTCCACACGCCGGCGGACTGTCCATGGCCTCCCCAAAGGCTCTGGTAATGTCTGCGTATTACGCGGCACCATCGTAATAGTCAGGTAATCAACATTATTACGTATTCCCTGCACCGCAAACATATCATTCGGCAATAACCACCCACGCCGAATAATGACCTGCCGCCCCGTTACACTTTCTGCATGCAAACCTTGCGGATAAGTCAACTGAGCACATTGATAGGCCAAAGCTTGACCGACCTGCGATAGACCCGCCATCTTTCCCCCTCAAACCTGCTGTAAGGACAATACGCAGCGAAATCCCCACGCCGATTTTTCTGCCGAATTAATGGTATATGCCGCCCCATTATCTGACGTCACTGTCATATACGGACGCAACATGACCCCCGGCAAATGTGGTAAATACAGTACGAATTGCCCAGGTCGAGCAGATCCCGGCATGCCACTTTGCGCATTCTCTCCCTTGGACCGCAGAATAATCGCCGCCGGACAGCCAGACACCACCACACCACTGCCACCACTCACCGCACTCACGCTAACAATCTGATCACAAGCAATGCACAGAGCTGGCGTACTCACATCAACTGCAGCCACAAAAAAATTCTGACTACCACACGTCAAAACATCGCCAACCCGTGTATCACTCAGTCGGTCCGACAAAACATACCGTGCAACTACACCCCACCCCGCAGGTTTTACCCCCGAAAAAGAGGGGTCCACATCAAACGCTAGCATGGGAGACGCATACGGCACTGTCAGCGCAGACATCCCATCCGTTGGTCGGTACTGCACTCCAGACCGCCCCAAAATTTGAGCCGCCTTCGCATAACCACGCCCTAACTTTAACGCCAAAAGATCAGATCGCACGCCGTGCCCCCTCAAATGACAACAGCACGGCCATCTTGTAACTCAAGTCCGCCACCAACCCCCAGAAACGCACATAAACGTCGACGCCAAACCGTAAACAGCGCCATACGATCTTGCACTTCGCGCGCATTATGCGTCCAACTCGCCGCTTGCGCAGTATCCAGATTATCTGATGCCCCTAATAACGCCTTTTCCAACGGATAAAGCTGCATCAAATACAGGCGCACTTGCTGCAATTCCGCCGCAGACAAATTCTGTATCCGCCACTCCAACGCCCCCTCAACTTTGAAGAAACGCCAAGATTCTTGCCCCGTATTCAAAGCCCCAATCGCCGGATACCCACAAAAGCGGCGCACATCCATTTTCTCGCTATCCGTCAAAATATCGACGGACAGACCTAAAGATTCAGACATACCCACCTCACATTAAAAAAGGCGATGCTCAACGCACCGCCTTTTCCATTCACCTCAGAACGTCAAACCAAGAGCATCCGTACCCAAACTCTCAATCACAACACCACGTTTCAAATATGCATTCGTCGCCGTCGGAATAATATTCACATTGGCCGTCACATCCGTCGGCAACGCAAAGCCACCAATCCAATACCAAGATTGCGCAATAATCTGGCGCAAACGATCCAGCGGCTCACGTGTCACCATCGCGACACCATCCACCATTTCAATCAGCGCACGCTCAGCATCCGGAATGTCTGAATGCCCCGTCAAAGCACAATCACCCTCAATCAAAGCACCTTGACCCAACAGCAAAGCACGATGAATGGTACCCGCACCCAAAGAAGCCTGCTGCGGCGCTTCAGTGGTCGGAATAAACCGTACCCCCAACAATTCAATCACTTGGCCAGAACGATACTCTTCCGAACCATAAGCACCACGATAAAGCTGCTTAAAGTCATCATCACGGAACAGAGACAGCAGTTGCAGATCATCCAAATAACAATGATACGCACCATTAATCATCGGTACGTTATTACGCCGCAGCGTCGCTACACCTGCCAGAACCTGTTGTAGGCCCAGCGTGTCCGCTAGCCCCTTCGCACTTGCTGTCTGCAACGCTGCCGTCGTCAAACGACCGTTCGGGCGAATAACCATAGGTGCCGTCGCCGCAACAACAGCCTGACCCGCCGTACCATCCGAAACCGATACATTCGCCGAGAATTGCAGAACACCCGACACACCACCCGGCGCAGTGGACACATTCACAGCATCTGGAACAACCGCAATCAACGTGTACGAACCCGCACCAACCGTCACCGTCAGGCCATTGCTCGTACCGACCGGAACGACCTGACCACCAACAATAACCGACTGGAAACCACGAACATCATCAACTTGCACAGCCGTCGCAGCCGCACCTAGCGTCGTAATAACACGCGTATTACCGCCCAGATAACCACCCACACCACCCGGCGCGCCACCAAACAACGTGTTCCGAGCCAGACGATCCAAGGACTGCATCGCCTGAATACCGTTCGTATTCGCATTCGCCAAAAATTGTGATGCAATCCCAACACCGGACGTCACCATGTTCAGATCAATCGTATCGCCATACTGATTAATACCCAGCGTATATTGTTCGATAGACCAGCCTGATGGGCTCATACCATTATCAAAATTCGTGTTCGCCGTTGGGTTCATCGGCGTCGTCACTGGTGCCTTCAAGCTTTTACGCGTCTTCGTCAGCGTTTCACCAATAGCATTCGGAAAAACCTCGCGATCTGCTACCTGACGAAAACCCAAACGAGATTTCAAACCATTTTCGAACTCACGAGCCAGAAAACCTTGCTGAATGGCGGCTTGAAGCTGAACTGGAAAATTATCAATACTCATAAATATACCCCGTAAAATACCGCGTTAAACACGCGTAAAAACTGTTAAAATACGCCAGAATTTTTTAAGAACGCGCTAAAAACTGCCACTTACGCGCTTCATAATCCGTGCTCGAGGCAGAGCGCGCATCAAAAGGCTCCAGCCCCCCAGGGCGCGGCGCGCCATGTGCCATCGTCGTACCTAGAGCCACACCCGGCCGCACCTGCTCACCAAACAAATATGCCCGCTCACGCCGAGCATTTTCTAAAGCTTCTGTCACACCGATAATAGCGCCACCCTCATCACGGCGCACACCACTCACATCAAGCAAACGTACAACATCATCCGGGTTATGCGCCCCCATCCGCATCGCCTCCGCACGCAAAGCCGCAGTCACAACCTCACGATTGCTCTCCGTCTTCACACGGGACAAAGCTTCCTCATGCGTCCGCGCCATAGCGTCCTGACGCGCCAACAGCGCATCCATCTCACCACGCATAGAGTTTACTTCACTTTGCGCAGCTTCCAACGCTTGCCGCAGCGCATCATCGCTCACGGATTTCTCTCGAGAATTCGACATCATTTCCTCATCGAATTAAAAGCACCCGTAGATGCAGAACACCGCTCAAGCGCAGCCCATTCCAAGCCGGGATCTGGATGACCAGACGCCGTAGCGAACATTTTCGTCGCCGTTTCCCGGCTCACAATCCCGTTCGACACCGCCGTTACCAAGCCCTGAGCCAGAGCCTGCAACTCCTGATCAGCAACCGGAAACCATGGCGGCCAACGTAAACTTAACCGACAAAGTGGCAGGTCCTTGACCAACACACCGCCCAGCCGCAATCCATTTTCCAGCACCCGCGAAAAGCGGCAGGCCATCCGATACACTTCAAGCAAAGCTCCCTCGCCATACGAATGACGGAGCCGGTCCACCAACCAAATCAACGGCTGGCACATCATCTCCATCGCACGGCCAGATTGCGCGCCAGAAAGCCTATCCCCATGCGCCCGATTACCGTGCAATTGCTCCAAAACAATGTGGCGCAACTCCCGATAATGATCGAGCACTGCTCCCGCTGCACTGCCATTAATTTCCAACAGCTTAGCATCACCTTCAGGCGGCAACGTCAGCGCCGCTGCCGCCCCACCTTGATGCGCCACCCCTTCCGCCAAACCACCTGTCTTCAAAACAAGCGTCGGATCAGAGCCATATTTTAGCCCTCGCCCAGCCTGCGAAAGCAAATAATCCGCCTCAATGACCGTATCTATGGCCCGCTCAAACGTGCACTCACCTTCCGGATCACGCCCGGAATGCATGCCCAAATTTCGCATCCATACGATCGGAACAAAACCCAACCCATGATGCACAGAGCGCCGCTCATCCCGTGCCCCACCATCCATCCCCACCATCCATGGAACGGACACAATACAATCCATCGGCGTCCAAATGCGTTGCCACCAGAACTGCGCCCCCAACAAATCCTGAGCAATCGGATATCCCTGCGCCGCTAAATCACGCCCATAAACCAAAAAGCGTTCTTCAACCCGCAGCAACTCACCACTGGCATCATCCCAAAACGGCGTTAAATACGCCGTATCCAACACTGATAATCTCGGAACCCCAGCAGACACTTCAAACAACATCGCAACAGACCCAACAGAGCCCAACGTCGCCGCTTCCATCATCAACGAAGCCAACCGCGTCTGAGACGCAAACATCCCCATTGCGTCCGCCACACGCGGATCATCCACCACCAAACTTGGCCAGTGTGAGTCACCAAATAAAAGCGATACTGCGTCATCCACCACAGTACGGCACATATTTGTACGCACTGCGGGACGACGGTTCGACAACGGAATATATTCCCCCGCCCCCGAACGCTCCTGCGCAAAAGGATACGATAACGCATCATATTGCGTGCCGTCCAACACACGTCGAAGCGCCAACAAACGTGCCGTACGCGCCGAAGCACCCGTCGGCACAGCATAACGCTGTTGCAGGGACAACCAGTCCATGAGTTCTCCAATTTTGAAAACGAAAAAAGCCCGTAGCTTTCGTCACCGCATCAAGGAAAAACCAGACGAGCCCCAACTCGCTGCCTGCCCCCCTGATGACAACATCACTTCACTCAACCCCCAGACCATCGCATCCGCTCGATCTGGAGACCGCGCCCCACGGTAACCACTCACAGAGAAGTAACAGAGCTGCTCTTCTAAAGCCGCAAAACGCCCATGATGAACAACTTTTCCGACTTCATATAACGCTGCAACCGGCTCCGCTCGTGCAGCCTTACCACGCGCGGCCGTCACCATTTTCACCGGTGCATGTGCCCTCACACTGCGGAGCGTTCCTTCCACCAAGGCACCGCCAAAATTACGCTCCGCAACAATACGTTCCGCACCCCATTCATCCAAAGCACGCAACGCGCGCGCCGCCCAACCCGCCGGACTATCCCGCGCAGACACATCTTCCAGAACATGACCTACCCCCTGCGCATCCACACCACACACAACAATCCCAATTTCATCAGACCGCGTATCTTCCGGCCCAGACGCCCCCGAAGGATCAACAGCCACCACAATACGCCGCATCCGTGCCGCCACATCCTGCCGGGTCACAGACGTCACCGCCGCTTCCCGCCGGAACATCTCCAAGCGCCACAACGCTCCCTCAACAGCCACCTGATACTCACCATGCAAAAAGCGTCGCCGTTCCCGTTCCGGCAATGCTTCCAACGCCGCCAAATATTCCGGACTCAAATTCTCCCGGTTGGCGTGCGGATTCAAAATCATCGTCGCATATAATGCGGGATTACCCAGCGGCTCCCCCGATTTCGGTTCAATACCTGTCTCAAATAATGAATATAACCAATGCCCCACACTCGGCGGGTTCGCATCAATATATTCCCGATTTACCAAACCCGTTTTCTGCGCCAGTCGCGTCAACAACATATTCCGCGCGCCATAACTAATCTGGCTCGCCTCATTCAAATAAACCGTTGAAAATTCCAAACCGAGAATTTTTTCCGTCCGCTGCTCATCATCCAGCCCACCAAATAAAATGGATGAACCATTCGGAAACGTCACGACAGACTCTTGCCGGTCCAACTTCCAAACCACCTGCGGAAAACATTTCTGCATGACCTTCGGAAACGTATCCCGCAACACAGACGCCTTAAGCGCCGTCAAACGATGCCGAAACACCCCATGCCGACTCTCTGGCTCTTTCAACGCACGAATAATAACCGCACGCATCAGAACAAACGTCTTCCCAGAACGAGAGCCACCCCGCAAAAGAATATGCCGCGCATCCCCCCCCAAAAGCCGCACAGCATCTCGCTGCCCGTCATTGAGTTTAAAGAGCGTTGTCGTCATGACTAATATTAATTGAAATTGCGCTAGACACCGCAGCGCCTTCAGCCGCTTTAAACCGCGCAGGACGATGCGCCTTCAACAAAAACGCCATCAACCCATCACTATATTTTTTACGGATCAAAGGGTGCCCCGTCTCCGGATTACACACCACCTTCCCACCATAGGTAATCGGCTCATCATACCCCTCAACGGCCCGCCTTCGTGCTTCCGCCTCCAAGCAATCGGCAGCCTCCTCCAAAGCATCTTCCCAACGCGCACAAAACTCAGGATCCGTATCCTTCCACTTATACAGCGTCCCCCGCTGCACCTCCGCCACCCGACCAGCTTCAGAGATATTTCCGCTTAATGCTAAATGCGTCAGGAACTTCTCTTGGCGCTTACGTGTCCGGCCACCACCTGACCGACCACTCTTTACTGACCGCTCACCGACCATGCTCTGCCCCTTTGCCCCAACCCGTCTCTCTTCAACCAACCCGCCGACGCGCAACTTTTTGGGCACACGGCTCATCTCGGCATTCCCGAGCCAATCGCGTCCGGGCCACCACCTGCCGCGACCGTGCCTCAGCCCAGCGTTCTCCCCCCCGCTGTTCAGCCAAACGTCTTTTTTGTTCTTGAAGAGCTGCCGGCACGATACGAGCCATCACTTCGCCGCCCACATGCCCCAAAAGGCGTAATTTCCGTACATCACGCTGACAGGGAATAGCTCGGCACCGCACATCAATACGGTTCAAACCAGCCTCAACCAATTCTGACCAATGCAACGCCATATCAGCACGATGAGGTGCCTCATCTTCATACACCAAAGGGCACAACACAGCCTGACCATGGCCCACCTCCAGAACCACCATGGTCTGCCAACCAACAAAAACAACTGACCCACACTGAATAGTATTCAATACAGTCATAAAATAAATCCCAATAAAAAAAAGCCGCTCACCCAGAAGGTCAGCGGCTTTCGTTGGTAAATACAAATCTTCAATATAGTCTTCTTATAAATAATACGCGTTCGGAATGCAAGGGTTAATTTATCGTTAATGATATTTTTTATTTTCAACACCTTTCAGATTTCCATACACATGAACCAGCTGCTCCAATACTAAAGAACACTGAGCAGAAACTTTCATCCGTGCACGCCCTTCCGACAAACCCGGATAAATATGCCGAGCCATCGCCGAAAACGTCATTTCCCTCGCCAATAACATTTCCAACCGCACATGTGCCGCCAAACCTAACGCATCGCGAATAGCCGATATCCGTGCGGAACATTTACCGCGCCCAAGCATCCATGTGTGCATATCGCCTTTTTCACGGAACCGACCATCAGAAGGCACCTCTTCAACCACACCCGTCGTGGCAAAAAGATATTCCCGATACCAACGATCCGCAGCCGCCAGCTCATCATCACCAATATCATGCGCGTCATACATAGACTGGACCGTATTCACGACACGATACACACCCTTCTTTTCCCGCAACACATCATGCTGACATCGCTCTTTCGTCGGCATCATCATGGCATCGCTCAACTGACAACCGCTCGTCTTCGCACCCAGCCCCTTCGCACCTTGCGCCAACATCAGTGAATCCCCTCCACCAACTCACGACCACCCATCGGCACCAATCCAGGAAACGCAGGCACCTTATCCGCGCCCCACAAAGCCGCCCAACTCACAGGATGCCCCGCTGGCAACGCCTCAGCTGTCTCCCGCTCCACCACCTTGCGAGAAACACTCGCCTTCACACTCCCCTTAGCCGCCGCAACTGCGCGGCTAGACACCCGAACCGCCGCACGGGTCTTAACCCCTGGTTTCGGCGCCCAGCCATCAGATGCAAGCATAGCGGCCAATGCCCCAGCAGAAACACGCGCACCTGCTGCACCTATATTTGCCTGATTAAACATAAAAAAATCCTTACAAAATCAAATTTATGGCTATTTGCCACAAAACATATGAAAAAAAAGAGAGACTAGATTTGGCATAAAGCCATTGCTAGAAAAGCCGCATGGCCAAACAAAAACGATCTGATTCTCTCACGGTACTCCAACGCGCGATTGGACAGCGCATTGCCTGGGCGAGAGAACTCGTTATCCCCAACCAGAGCGAATGTGCTCGCCTGCTGGGTATTGACGCATCAACACTCAACAAAATTGAACGAGGAGACCGAGCACCAAACGTATTCCTCATTGCCGCACTGTCGAACCGCTTACGCGTTTCAACTGACTTTCTTCTGAAAGGCGTCCTGAACGGTCGTACCGACGAAGAACTGGCCCTGAGACTGGCTGCTTTGCACCCAGAGTTGGTGCTCCAGCGGCAAGACACGGCGTCGCACACGGACAAAAACAGTCCTTCTGACACACCTGATCCGCCCACGAGACCAGATGAGGAGGTGCACTGATTTTGGGTTTTTTGTTTTTCATATGCCCTCAGGATTTCTTTGACCGTCATGACCAACCCTTTCCGCTCCACTACGGAAAAGGTCACCGGGATAGAGCATGATTTCCGGAACGACATCGTCAAAGAACCCCTCCCCCTAAGCGCTGACCGTCACCATGAAAACCAGCGATTAACGATAAATTAATGGCAATATGCCATTGGGTCAAGAATGAAATGTGGCTTAATGCCAATTGCCTTAATTCGTTTACCTTCTTGGACTCATGGCATTTGATTTCTCCGCGCCACACACACCACACAACAATCCAACATTAAGATTGATACGCAGAAGAACAAACCTAATCATGACAAAGCGGTAATCATTCATCCATAATATAAAGCATCATTTATAAGACTAAATGGCAGCAAACGATTAGCTTCAGGACCAATCCCTCAAAGCTAGTCACAGGATTGGAACTACCGCTCCATGAATGCCATCGTCGTGACCGCGCTAAGACGACCACTTACATTCGTCGTCTTATCGATCTTAATTGTCATGTTCGGGGTCATGTCGATCTTCAAGACCCCGACAGACGTCTTCCCCAACATTAAAGTCCCCGTCGTTGCTGTCGTCTGGACCTACCCTGGTCTGCTGCCACAGCAATTCGCCGGACGAATCACCTATAACTTCGAGCTCTCCGTCACCACGACGGTACAGGGCATCGAACACATGGAGTCGGATAGCTATTACGGCCGCTCCATCGTGCGAATCTATTTCCAACCCGGCACAGAAGTCGGTACAGCAGAGGCTGAAGTCACAGCCATCGCCCAAACCATCCTGCTGGGCCTGCCTCCCAAGGTGCCTGCTCCTATGATTATGGCCCTGAACCCGTCACAGGTTCCGGTCATTGCTCTGCAGGTCACGTCCCAAAAACAGACCCCTTCAGATCTGTTTAAACTCGGCGTCATTTCCATCCGCCCACTCCTCGCGACCGTCCCCGGCGCCGTGGTGGCCCACCCTAACGGTGGTATGGATAGCTTCGTGATGATCGCGCTGAACCAAGATCAGCTCCGCGCCCATCACATCACCGCGGCCGATGTCCAACAAGCCATGCGCGACCAGAACATCGTTCTGCCCGCAGGTGACCAAAAGATCGATACAACCGACTGGATGGTCCAAACCAACGCAGCCCCGGAAACGATGGATGACATCGCCAACATCCCGGTCAAACGCGTTGGCAATGCCGTTATCTATGTCCGTGACGTCGCCGAAGTCTATCGTGGCGGTCACCCCCAAACCAACTTAGTGCTGGTCAAAGGCCGCCAAGGCGTAGAAATGATCACGCAGAAGAGTGGCTCTGCCTCAACGCTCGACGTTGTCGCTGCCACGAAAGCTCTGCTTCCTCGCCTCCGCGCCATCCTACCACCAGACGTCAACGTCTCCATTCTGTCTGACGCCTCCATTCTGGTGAAAGATCAGATCCACGACGTTGTGCAAGAAATGGTCACAGCCGCTCTGCTGACCGGTGTCGTGGTCCTTCTATTCCTTGGCTCATGGCGCTCAACCGTCATCATTGCCACTTCCATCCCCTTGGCTATTCTGTGCTCCATTATCGCCTTGGGCTGGGCTGGTGAGTCCATCAACGTAATGACCCTTGGTGGTCTGGCCCTCGCCGTCGGTATCCTCGTGGACGACGCGACCGTGATGATCGAAAACATCGATACCCACCTTGAAATGGGTAAAGATCTCGAACTCGCCATCATCGATGCCGCCAACCAAATCGTTATCCCGACCTTCGTGTCCACTACCTGCATCTGTATCGTCTGGCTGCCTCTTTTTGAGCTGGACGGCGTCGCAGGTTACCTCTTCATGCCAATGGCAAAGGCCATCATCTTCGCGATGATCGCGTCCTTCATCCTGTCCCGCACCTTGGTCCCAACAATGGCCAAGTACCTTCTCGCAGGTCAGGTCCACCACGCTCATGGACACGACGCACACCCACCTGCACCGAAAACGTTCTTTGGACGTTTCCAGCAGGGGTTTGAGCGCCGTTTTACAGCATTCCGTAACGGCTATAATGATGTGCTGACACGCTGCGTCGCACGCCGCAAAGCCTTCGTCAGCATCTTCCTCATTTGCTCACTAGCCTCCTTCAGCCTCTACGCATTTTCTGGCCGTGACTTCTTCCCAGAAGTCAAATCTGGTGCCCTACAAATGCACATGCGCGCCCCACTCGGCACGCGTATTGAAGTCGCTGGCCGTATCGCCGCCCTCGTTGATGACCGCATCCACCAAGACCTTCCCGGCAAAGTGGCCAACATCATCTCCAATTGCGGCCTGCCAGAAGGTCCCCACAACCAAGCCTTCATGCCAACACCAAGTGTCGGCACGCAGGATTGTGACCTCACAATTGCTCTAAAAGACCCTGAATCACCGGTTTGGGATTACCGTAAACTGCTGCGCAAAGACCTCTCTGCGCGCTTCCCAGGCACGGTATTCACCTTCCAACCAGCTGACCTTACAACCCAGATTCTGAACTTCGGCTCCCCAGCCCCAATCGACATCCAAATCGCGGGCCCGAGCATTTCAGACAACTACAACTACGCACGCCACATCATTGGCCAACTGCGCCACGTACCCGGCGCAGCAGACGTCACCATCCAACAAACGATGGCAACGCCTACCCTGATGGTAAACGGCAACCGTACATTCAGTCAGGCCACCGGCATCAGCGAAAACGATCTGGCTACCAACGAACTCCTGACCCTCTCCGGTTCCGGTGTCGTTGACCCCCAGTTCTGGCTTGACCCCGAAGACAACGTCACCTTCCCGCTCAACGTTTATACGTCACAGGATCAACTCACTCACCTGACCGACCTGCTGACCATTCCTGTTGATAAGGGCGATGGTGACCCGAACGACAAAACACAACTCCTTGGCGCACTGGCAGATGTCGTTGCCACCGGCACACCGGGCGAAGTCTCGCACTTCAACTCCATGTCGGAAATTGACATCTACGTCTCCGCAGAAGGCACCGACCTTGGCTCCGTCCTTAACGGCGTGAACGATGTGCTGTCTCATGACAAACACAACGTCCCCCGCTCATCAGACGTCACCGTCCACGGACAAGCCACCACCATGCACGGCGCATACACCCAGCTAGTCGAAGGACTTCTGGTCTCTATCGTGCTGATCTACCTGTTGATCGTGGTGAACTTCCAGTCTTGGCTGGACCCCTTCATCATCATCACCGCACTACCCGGTGCATTGGGTGGTATCGCATGGGCCCTGTTCCTAACCGGCACACGCCTCTCCGTTCCAGCCCTCACAGGTGCCATCATGTGCATGGGTACCGCCACGGCAAACTCGATCCTCATCGTCTCCTTTGCCCGTGAACGGATCGAAATCCATGGTGACGCCCTCAAAGCTGCCATCGAAGCCGGGTTTGGCCGTATCCGCCCCGTCCTCATGACCGCACTGGCCATGATCGTGGGTATGATCCCAATGGCAACATCCAACTCCACCAACGCACCACTTGGGCGTGCAGTGATCGGCGGCCTTATCGTGGCAACCATCTCCACACTCCTATTCGTACCGTGCGTTTACGCTATCCTCCACAATCGCTCATCGCGTCAGAAGGAAACCGTCTGATGGCCACTTCTCCTAAACTCGTCGCCGTCGCGGGTGGCTGCCTCCTTGCGCTCTACGCCGGCTATCTTGTCATTGATAAAGTCCACGCATCTTCCGCATTAGCGGAAGAAACGGACGCCAATGCGATCCCCAACGTCTCGGTCATCGCACCGCAGAAATCCCCGACAAAAGTCGCGCTGACCCTGCCCGGCACGATTGACGCTTGGTACCAAGCACCAATCTACGCACAGGTCTCTGGCTACGTGAAAATGTGGTACAAAGATTACGGTGCACACGTAAAAGCCGGTGAAGTTCTGGCCGAGATCAACGCGCCTGCACTTGATGCCCAATACGCACAAGCCAAGGCAGACCTTGCTTCTGTCATGGCAAAATACAAACTCGCTACCGTAACAGCCGAACGCTGGCGCGCTATGGGCCGCTCAGAAGCTGTTTCCGGTCAGTCGGTCTCCGTGTCCAACGCGGGTGAGCAATCTGCTCTCGCAGAGTTCAACGCAGCCCAACATAACGTGGACCACTTTGAAGCTCTCGAACGCTTCAAAACCATCGTCGCCCCTTATGATGGCGTCGTTACCGCTCGTAACGTCAGCGTCGGTGACTACGTCAATAGCGGCGGCGGCAGCGTAGACTCCTCAGGCGGTGCGTCCGAACTCTTTACCGTAGCAGACACACACCGCCTCCGTATGTTCGTGTCAGTGCCTGAAGTCTTCTCTTACGTCCTACAACCGGACCTGACGGCAGAAGTCACAGTCCCCCAATACCCGGACCGTAAATTTACGGCTCAGTTCCTCACCACCTCACAAGGCTTCGACCCCAACACCCGCACCGCCATCACAGAATTCACGATGGAAAACAACAAACAAGAGCTGTGGCCGGGTACCTTCGCCTCTGTGGCGCTCAAAGCCAATAATGAGCATTCCCAACTCTACGAATTACCCTCTTCTTCCCTCGTTTTTGAGGAAAAAGGTATGACCGTCGCCACAGTCGATGCAAACAGCCACGTTCACTACAAAAAGGTCGTCGTAGGCCGCATGGCTGATAGCTCCACCGAGATCCAAGCCGGTATCGACGCGCAAGACCGCGTCATCGACAACCCACCGGCAGACCTGCTTGAAGGAGATCAGGTCCATATTGTCACACCACAACGTGGCTACAACGAATCCGGATTTGGGAAATCAGAATGACCCTGCGCCGCCTCAAAAGCCTTAGCCTCGCTGGCGGAACAGCCCTATCACTCTTGGGTCTGTCCGCGTGCGACCTCGCCCCAACCTACACTCCGCCAACGTTCGTCGTGCCAGAATCCTGGCACGGACAAGGTCCCTTCGGCATAGCGACCCCGGCTGACAATACATTGCCCACCGAGTGGTGGACCATGTTCGATGACCCCTTGCTGAACACGCTTGAAACACGTGCCAGCACAGAAAATGCTGACCTTCAAGCCGCAGCAGAGCGCTTCACCCAAGCGCGCTCTCTCGTGGTCGAGGCACGCTCCGAGTTACTTCCACATCTCGGCCTGAACGCAGGTGCATCAGATAACAAACAAGCGGCAGACCGCCTTTTCCGTAACGGCGCCACTCTGACGCAGACTCAGGAAATCTACCAAGGCCTCGCCTCATGGGAGCCAGATTTCTGGTCCGCCATCCGCAACCATGTCCGCGCTGAAAAACAAAAAGCGCAAGAACGCGCTGCTGATTACGCCATGGCCCGCCTCAGCCTCCAAGCTGAACTCGCCCGTGATTATATCGAGTTGCGCGGCTATGACGCACAAATCGCAATCTACTCACAATCCATCGCGTATTATCAACGCGCTATGCAGATCACCGAGACACAGCTAAAGTTCAAAGCCGCGCCTCGCCTCGATCTCGCCCGCGCACAAGCCCAGCTTTACACGTCACAAGCTGCCAAACTGGATGTTGAGGCCGCACGTCAGGTCACCGAACACGCTATCGCTGTTCTGACCAACACATCTCCCTCCAGCTTCCATATTCCACAAATTGACAAGCTAAGCTTCCATCAACCTACCATCCCGGCCGGCATCCCGTCTGAACTGCTCCAACGCCGCCCAGACATCGCCTCCGCAGAACGTGAAATGGCACAAGCCAACCGTGAAATCGGTATCGCACGCGCTGCGTTCTATCCACATATCGCCTTCAATTTCGGTGGCGGTTTTGAGTCCAACGGGTTTGACCTCGCAAACCTCGCGAACTCTTTGTGGACCTACGGCGCCAGCTTTGACATGCCTTTGTTTGACGGCGGCCTACGCCGCGCTGAACTTCAGCGCACATGGTCTGCTTACCGTGAAACACGTGACGAGTATCGTGGCACCGTCCTCGCCGCATTCCGCGAAGTGGAAGATGGTCTCTCACGGACTGAACGTCTCAACCTAGAAAACAAAGCGCTCCAACAAGCCGTTGCAGCTAACCTACAAACTCAGGGCATGACCATGACCCTGTATCAAGGTGGCGTCGGCACCTACCTCGAAGCGATCTTCAGCCAAGAGAACACACTGGATAGCCGCATCCACCAAGTCGAAATCGCAACACGCCTTTATCAGGCTGATGTGGACTTGATCCGCAGCCTCGGCGGCGGTTGGAACGTAAAACTCCTGCCGACCATGGATCAAACACTCTCCATCACACCCTTCCAGTATGATGGCCTGCGTAACCCCGCTCCGGTTGGAGACGTCACCGCTTCTCCACACCCAGAGCAATTTGAAAACCTCTCCGCCCCCGCGCCCTCTACACCGGGCAAAGGCACAGGGGCCTCACTCGCTCCCTTGCCGACGGGCGCACTCACACACCCTTAATCACTCTCTCCCTTAAGGCTGGGTCCTCACCCAGCCTTAAGTCTTTCTATAAGACGGAGAACAGCTCCTCCAAGATGCTGCTCCCTTATTTCTCATCTTGCCCTATAATAATGCCTCGCCACACCATACACTCTCCCTAGAGGCATCCAGTTGATGGGCTACCGAGACATTGCGCCCCATGTCGGGTTTTATGAAGAAGACGTCACCATAACCTACATTCTTTCGACCGGGTCCGGCGGACAAAACGTCAATAAGATCGCATCAGCCGCCCAATTGCGCTTCAACGTCCTCACAGCTTCCACCCTGCCAGACCGCGTAAAACACAAACTCCTACAAATTGCAGGAAGCCGAGGCACACAAAATGGGGAAATTGTCTTAACAGGACGCAAATTTCGTACCCAACTCCGCAACCGCGAAGACGTTCTCGAGCGCCTATCAGACATGATCCGTGAAGCCGCCCAGCGCAAAGCTTTCCGCGTCCCAACCCGCCCCGGAAAAGCAGCCAAGCAAAGAAGACTAGACGGCAAATCCCGCCGCTCCGACGTTAAAAAAAATCGCCGTGTACGTTTAGACGACTAAAGAAAAACTTTATTCTTTTTATCAATAATGAGCCCAAAAACACGCGAGGCCGATTGGAAGGCCTCCTACCACGAAACATGATCTCCAACTCTTCCACCACCACATTTTCAACAGCCTCTCTTCTGCTTTTTACCTCAGAGAAAGACATCCCCACCCCCCATAAAAAAGCCCCGCACAAACCTGTACGGGGCACACACATCACATTTTCAACACATCACTCGTGGATCAAATCCAAATCACCAAAGCGCGTAAATTCACCTTCAAAATACAACTGCACCGTACCCGTCGGGCCATGACGCTGTTTCTCAAGAATCAACTCAGCCTTATTATGAACGAGCGCCATTTTGCGCTGCCACTCTTCCGTCGCCACTTGGAACTTATCATTGCTGTCATAAGCACTATCCTTCGGCATACGCTGCTGAAGATAATACTCATCACGATACACAAACATCACCGCATCCGCGTCCTGCTCAATCGAGCCTGATTCACGCAAGTCAGACAACATCGGCCGCTTATCTTCACGTGATTCCACCTGACGAGACAACTGAGACAATGCAATAACCGGAACCGATAATTCCTTCGCAATGGCCTTCAAACCCTGCGTAATCATCGAAATTTCCAACACACGACTTTCCGGCCGCGTCCCAATCGCCGGGCGCATCAGTTGCAAATAATCGACTACTACAAGGCTCAAACCCTGCGTACGCGCCAAACGACGGCACCTCGTACGCATGGCAGACAGCGAAATGGCAGGCGTATCATCAATATAAAGCGGTAAGGACTGAAGCTCGCGTGACACCCGCACAAAGCGATCAAACTCTTTCTGCCCGATATCGCCACGACGAATTTTTTCGCCCGACACTTCCGCTTCACTGGATAAAATACGCGTCGCCAACTGCTCCGCCGACATTTCCAGTGAGAAAATCGCGACAGAACCCTTTGGCTTCGTATTGCCTTCCTCGGCATCGCGCATCAGTGCACGCGCAGCCGAAAACGCAACTTTCGTCGCCAAAGCCGTCTTACCCATCGCGGGACGACCCGCAAGAATAATCAAATCGGAAGGATGCAAACCACCCGTCCGCTTATCCAAATCACGCAAACCCGACGTCAGGCCAACAACATCACCCGTGCGCTGAAACGCTTCTTCGGCAATCTTAACCGCCGTCGTCAGCGCACCACCGAAAGAAACAAATCCACCATCTTGCCCGCGTTCTGTCGCCAAGCTGAACAAGGCTTCTTCCGAGGCGGAAATCTGATCCGCACCATCCAAATCCGGACGCGCACCATACGCGTTGTTCACAGTGGTCTCGCCAATTTCAATCAACTGACGCCGTATCCACGCATCATGAATAACACGGCCATAATCGCCCGCATTCACAATGCCCACCATCGCCGTGAGCAACTTCGCTAAATAAGCTGGCCCACCAGCAGCTTCCAGTACACCTGTATGCTCAAACTCAGCACGCATGGTCACCGGATCTGCTAACTGCCCACGCTCAATACGCCGCGCAATCGCCTCATAAATGCGGCCATTCACCGCATCCGCAAAATGCCCCGGCTCCAAAAAATCCGAAACCCGCTCATAGGCTTTATTATTGGTCAGAATCGCACCCAGCAAAGCTTGCTCTGCCTGCATGCTGGACGGAAGCGCACGCCGTAAAAGGGCTGTCAGCCCACCTTCTGATGCATCCTGCCCAGCGGCCACCACATTCGCTTCACTCATACGCCCTGACACCCACTCACCACAAAAAACACATTAAAATATCAACACGTAACCACGCTATCAGCTACCCGCGCGGCAAAAGAACCCACGTTATGACCTTCAACAAGAAGCCCCCCTTATTGGGCAACCCAGCCATCTTGTTGCAGCACCACGCCCGCCAAATACAAACTACCACACACCAACACACGCGCTGGCGGCACAGCACGCCCAACATTCTCAGCTTGAGCCTGCTGAGCGAGCGCTAACAGCGCTTCACGTACCGTAGGGCCAGCCTTCGCACGCCCGCCAGATGCCGCAATAATCTCATCAACAGAGGTCGCCATATGCTGGCCTAGCTCAGAAACAGCCCAGACACTCGTCGCAGCATCCAAAAGTGGCGCCAAAAAGCCGCCAACATCCTTGCTCTGCTTCACACCCGCAATCACATGGATCGGTTGATCTTTCCACTCCGTCATCACACGCGCCAACGCAGCACCTGCACCGGGATTATGCCCACCATCTAAAATCAGCTCCCACCCATCAGGCAGAAGCCTTGCTAAGGTCCCATGCAAGGACTGCAAACGTGCAGGCCACACAGCCTTCGCAATTCCAGCATAAGCGGCCTGAGGCACATCCAAACTCGCATGACGCAGAGCAGCAACCGCTCCCGCAGAGTTCAACGCTTGATGCGGCCCCAACAACCCCGGACGCGGCAAGGACAATGAGCCTAATGCATCCCGATACACCAACCCATCAACCGTGTCCGAAACCGTAATATCCTGCCCGACCACATAAAGCGGCGCATTCATTGCCGCTGCTTGCTCACGGATAACAGCCAATGCTGCAGGCTTTTGAGGCGCTGTCACCACAGGAACGCCCGGCTTAATAATCCCAGCCTTCTCCGCCGCAATCTCTGCCAGCGTATCGCCCAAAAACGCCTGATGATCCAAACTGATCGGCGTAATCACACACATATGCGGCGCCGGGATCACATTAGACGCATCTAAACGCCCACCAAGCCCAACTTCAAAAACAACCAAATCCGCAGGGTTGCGAGAAAACAGCAAAAAACCAGCCGCTGTCAAAACCTCAAAAACCGTAATCGGCGCGCCGTCATTCACGCGCTCCACTTCTTCAAGGACTTCAACAAGCGCATCTTCCGTCACCAAACGCCCTGCTACGCGGAACCGCTCGGTCACATCCACCAGATGCGGGCTGGTCATCACATGCACACGCCAGCCCGCTTCTTCAGCAATGGCTCGCAGATTCGCACAGGTGCTGCCCTTACCGTTCGTTCCAGCCACATGCACAACAGGCGGGAGATGCCGTTCAGGATTACCCAAACGCGCCAAAAGCGCTTCCAAACGCCCCAAAGACAGATCAATCAGCTTTGGATACAACGCTTGAAGCCGCGCCAAGACCGCACCAGGGCGCCCACGATACTCACTTGCCAGCACCGCCGGCGCTCCCTCACCCGCCATAATGTTTTACTCAGCTACTTCAGAAACAGGGGCAGGCTGCTTGGTCAGCATCCCAATCAAACGCCCAAGTAGAGCCGTCAACTCAGAGCGCTTCTCTACAATATCAACCATACCGTGCTCACGCAGATATTCAGAACGCTGGAAGCCCTCTGGCAACTTCTCACGCACCGTATCCTGAATCACGCGTGGCCCCGCAAACGCAATCAACGCATTCGGCTCCGCAACGTGCACATCACCCAACATCGCGAATGATGCCGACACACCACCCGTCGTCGGGTTCGTAAACACCACAATATAAGGCAGGCCAGCTTCACGCAGCATCTGCACACCAATCGTCGTGCGCGGCATTTGCATCAAGCTCACAGCGCCTTCCTGCATACGCGCACCACCCGATGCCGTGTATACAATCAACGGTGCCTTTTGCAGCACAGCCAAACGACAAGCCGCTACAAAGGCTTCACCCAGTGCAGCACCCATCGTACCCAACAAGAACTCAGGTGCCATTACGGCGACAACCGCATCCTGCCCCTGAACCTTACCATGCGCCACCAACAAGGCCTCATCTAATTGAGACTTGTTACGCGCATCCTTCAAACGGTCGGTATAACGCTTAGAATCACGGAAGTTCAGCGGGTCAACCGGGACTTTCGGCACGTCAATGCAGGTATATTCCCCACCATCAAACGTCCATGCCATACGCTCACGCGCCGTCGCACGCATATGATGCCCACAATGCGGACACACCTTCTGCGCACGCTCCAGCTCTTTCACCAGAACCATCTGTGAGCAGGAATCACAATTAGCCCACAGGTTATCCGGAACTTCGCGTTGTAAAAGGCCACGCAGTTTCGGGCGTACATACTCAGTTAACCAGCTCATAGTGCCTCGTCACTCTCTCCCCACCGGCCTTACACAACAGCCCAGCGGGTTTAAAATCGGGACCACCAACCGGGCCCCTCGGTCTTGTTATGCGCGTTCTACCCCTCACACAGCATTTACGCCAGCCTCCTGACGGAAACCAAAAAAACTTCGAATAGACAAATAAGGTTACAAACAAACCCACACAAATACGTTATACTTATTATGCTCTAATCTTAGCCCATATAGACCTATAATGCCCCCTATAAAAAATAGCATTTTGAAATCCGGCCTCCTGATACATGGAAGTTTTCAGGTCAGTCTTTTCTTGTTCACATTATGTGCCATTAATACGCTCACAGTTCTTCTGACAGACCCAACAAATAATACAATTCTCGCTGCGACCCTATTACTACGCGGCACCATGCAAATTATCTTTGGACAGAAACACCGGACTGTTTCCTACTCAACCATTTGGCTCACCAGTCTATCAGCCACATTTTACTTGGTTGGCGGCGCAGCCCTGATTGATGAACCAGACGGAGGCTCCCCACTCCTCACCTTCATTCTACTCACCTGTCTTGGTTTTGCCGGACTCGCCCGCACATTCTGGGCCTGCACCCACCGCGACGTACGCAACTGGATCATCATCGCCATGAGCGGGTGCTTCACCTCCATGACAGGCATTTTACTCTATCTCAGCCTACCGTGGTCCACATCATGGCTGCTTGGGGGACTGCTCGCGCTCGAACTTCTCGTCGCCGGAACAGCCTCCCTCATCCTCGCCGTCACCACACGATTCGTAGATTAAGAAACACCTTCAACACTGCGTACGGCCTGCGCCAATGCCTCAATTTGCCGAATCACCGCAGGCACCGTGCTCTCTGTGGCCCGCCCATCCACCAACGTAGACGCCAGCGTCCGAATCAGCGTCGAAGCCACCACCGCAGCATCGCCAATCTGAGAAGCCACCCGCGCCTGCTCCGGGGTTGAGATACCAAAACCAATCGCTACCGGAACCGATGTTACAGCCTTTACCTTCGGCACAGCATCCTTCAATTGCGCCTCAGATGCACTCGCCGTCCCCGTAATACCCGTAATGCTCACATAATAAACAAAACCACGCGCCTCACGCAGCACATGCACCAAACGATCATGAGACGTATTCGGCGCAACCAACGCAATAATATCCAGCCCATATGCTTCGGCATGCGGCCGCAGCCACACTGCCTCTTCCGTCGGCATATCAACCAAAATAATACCATCAACACCCGCTTGCGTGGCATCACGGCAAAATGCTTCCGCACCATATGTATGAATAGGATTCAAATACCCCATCAGTACAATTGGCGTTTCCTGACCTCCTTGACGGAAACGCTTGATCATCTCAAGCACGCCCGCCAACGTTGACCCCGCCTTCAAACCACGCTGCGCGGCTAACTGAATCGTCGGACCATCCGCTGATGGATCAGAAAACGGAATACCAACTTCAATAATATCCGCACCCGCACCTGGCATCGCCTTCAACAAAGCCAAAGACGTCTCTAAATCCGGATCATAAGCCTGCAAATAAGGAATGAGCGCCCCGCGCCCTTCTGCTTTCAGTGCTTCAAAACGCGCTTGAATACGGCTCACAGTTCAACCCCCACGTGCTGAGCAACCGTGAAGATGTCCTTATCTCCACGCCCAGATAGATTCATAACAATGATCTGATCTTTCCCCATCGTGGGAGCAATTTTAATGACATGCGCCAAAGCATGGGCAGACTCCAACGCCGGCAAAATTCCCTCTTGGCGCGAACAGACCTGAAACGCATCCAACGCCTCTTGATCCGTCACACCCACATACTCAACACGACCAATATCATTCAGCCATGAATGCTCTGGCCCAATACCCGGATAATCCAAACCTGCACTAATCGAATGGGCTTCATCAATTTGCCCATCCGCATCTTGCAACAAATACGTCCGGTTTCCATGCAGCACACCCGGCCGACCGCGTGAAAGAGACGCAGCCGTCTTGCCCGAATCCAGCCCTAAACCAGCCGCTTCCGCCCCAATCAACTTCACATCAACATCATCAAGGAACGGATGGAAAATCCCCATTGCATTGGAACCGCCACCAATCGCAGCCACGATAGCATCCGGTAAACGACCTTCCGCCGCAATAATCTGCTCTTTAGTTTCCGTTCCAATAATAGACTGGAAGTCCCGCACCATCTCAGGATACGGATGCGGCCCAGCAACCGTCCCTACAAGAAAATACGTATCTTCAACATTGGCCACCCAATCACGCATGGCCTCATTCATGGCATCTTTCAGCGTACCCGCACCCGCCGTCACTGGCCGCACTTCAGCACCCAGCAAGTTCATGCGGAACACATTTGGCTTTTGACGCTCAACATCGGTCGCGCCCATGTAAATGGTACATTTCAAACCAAATAACGCACAGACCGTCGCCGTAGCCACACCATGCTGACCTGCACCTGTCTCTGCGACGATACGGGTCTTACCCATACGACGCGCCACAAGGATCTGCCCCATCACGTTGTTCAGCTTATGCGAACCCGTATGGTTCAATTCTTCACGCTTGAGGTAAATTTTTGCTCCCCCAAGCGTTTCCGTCAAACGCCGTGCAAACCACAGCGGACTTGGACGACCAACATAATCTTTATAATAAAATGCGAGCTCTTTTTGAAAAGAAGGGTCCGCTTGCGCTGCCCGATACGCTTCTTCCAACTCAAGAATAAGCGGCATCAAGGTTTCAGCAACAAAACGCCCGCCAAACTCTCCAAACCACCCGCGATCATCAGGCCCTGACCGCAACGAGTTCGGAAGAGTCACCTGCGCCGGTGTGGCGGGAGAAGAAGCAGACATCGCACTAACACTCACTTCAAAAACGATAGTCTTCTGCGATACCAATTCCTGCCCTTGCCGTCCATCGGGGCACGTCAGCTCATTCTTATTGAACCGATCCGTTTTTCTCCGTGACCGACGTCATAAAACTCTGCGCTTGATCAAAATGCACATGCAAATTTGGCATTTCATTCCGGTCACCCGTCGGCTGAAAAACAAGCCGCCCATGCGGAAAATCAAATAATACAACGTTCAACGCAAAAAAATTAGCGCCCAATGCTCCATTCTGAATACCATCCTGCACCACTACATCCAAAGCAGGCATATTATATCCCCCCACCTGCACGCCTCGAAAATGATGCCGAAAACCCAACAACGTTCTCACATAATGCGTCGTCTCATGCGGATCGTCTTGCAGCATCTCATCCGACACACCCACATCATGCGCTTCAGACAGCGGCATCACACTCCACTCCAAATCCGGGTCCAATTGAAAACGCAGTACATCACGCCCAAATTGCACCCTCACCCCAGCATCACTATCCATCCCCAACGCATAAGACGTTCCTTGAAAAAGGCGTGAAAGATCATCCCCACACCCCGCCACATTTTGCCACTGAAACAGCGCGAAACGCCGGTGTGGCACATCCAAAAGAACCTCAGAATTCTTTAAAAAATCACGCCCCAAAATGCCAAGGATCGGGCGTTTCTCAACACTTTGCATCGCATCCCCATCACCCCGTAGCACCGGAACAAGCGGCAAAGACACATCACCAATCTTAAGCTGATCAATATACGTATTCTCATAGGACACGACGTTCCCATCCTGCGCCCGCAAGAACTGTCTCGCCCCTGATGGAAACCACAAATCCCCAGCGTTATGCACAAAAACATGTTTCAATGCCGGGCTCACAAAAAACGCCGCCGCCACATCATTCACCGTCACTGGAATAACGGGACTATCCCCCCCCACCCAGCAACGGCACCACAACAGCTCCATCAATACACGCCGATAGGCCCATATCCGTCGCGCATACGCGCCCAAACGCCAGAATACCGCACAATAAAATATTTACAGGCCACAGCAGAAACCTAAAATGTCTCATAAAATGACCCGCATAATTGTTTTTACATCATAATAATTATGCGTTCATTATGCGCCTCTCTCAAAGATAATTTTTATTCACCTTTCTCTGCTTCATACCCTTTCTTCATAGATGCGACCGTCAATCTTTTTCCGCCGTCGCTCACAATAGTACTCCAAGCGCATACCGCAACAACATGCCCCCCCTGTATTCTAGGGTTAGCAAGGCAAATTCCTCTCCAATATTGGGATACAAATATTAGAACAGAATTAGAAATCACCAATCACACTACTACCAAAAAATGATTTGACGTTCCCAAAATTCTGCAACATGCCAAAGAAATGATACATTACGCGTATTCTATGAAATAATAGAACACCCCCACCCCATACGGCTCTCCTTCATGCTCCTCACCCGCCCCATCGGTACACCCGCCTACGAAATGGGCCCCCATACACGCCTCGAAAACATCCCATGGGTGGACCTACTCAACCCCACTGAAGCCGAAATCAACCTCGCCCAAGAAAAACTCGGCATCCATCTCCCTAGCCGAGCCGAACTCAACGAAATTGAAAGCTCCTCCCGTCATTATGAACGTGATGGCATACTCTACCTCTCCGGCCCATTAATCCGCCGCTACGATACAGGCCCCATCACCCGCCCCGCCGGGTTTGTGCTGTCTCCTACCCATCTCGTCACCATCCGCTACGCAGATTACGTTGCTTTTGACGAAGTTGGCCTCACATTAGCCGAACATACAGCCGATACACCCTCTCCAACCCCCACAAGTCTCCTGACTGACCTCATAGAAGAAATTATCAATCGCTTAGCCGATTTGCTCGAAAATGTCGGCCACACCCTAGACACCCTCTCGCGCCACGTCTTCGGCAGCGATGAACACCGCTCACGCAAGCGCGCTCGTACAAATCATACCCTCAGAACAACCCTCAAACATCTCGGTAATACTGGCGACCTCGCCTCAATGATCCGTGATTCTCTCCTCTCCATCGACCGCATCCGCCTTCACCTCGATACCGCCACAACACAAGAGCTTCCATCCACACAAAGCCCCACCACCCCAGAAAACACCTCCAGCAAACCACTCCACAACCGCCTCGATATCGCAGGGCGTGACATCGCTTCACTCAACGAATTTAACACCCAAATAAACAACAAAGTGCAGTTCCTGCTGGACGCCACATTAGGCTTCATCAACATTGAACAAAATGACGGCATGAAGATCCTAACCGTCGCCAGCTCCATCGGCATTATGCCCACTCTCATCGCCGGTATTTACGGCATGAACTTCCGTATCATGCCAGAACTAAACTGGAGCTTCGGTTACCCCTTCGCCATACTTCTCATGCTAAGTTCCATCGCCCTACCACTCTTCTGGTTCTGGCGGCGCGGCTGGCTCACCCGCCTCTAAAAAGAAAACCCCACCTTCTTACGAAGATGGGGCATCTCAACACTCACACGAAGACGCGCCTCACCGGGCAACACGCGTCCCAACATCCAATGCTTTTTCAGGCAAAACAGACCGTTGAAACGACACGGAATAGCGCTTCAACTGCCGCTCCCACCGCCCAACATCACTGCCCTCCGGCAGCACAACACTCTCCACACCACAACGCTTCAAAAAATCCGCTTGATCCGGCAAGACATGCCCCTCAACACGAATTTCACCGCTATAGCGTAAATACTCACGCAACTCCCGCGCTTGCGTAAAACCACGCCCATCACGGAAAATCGGAAAACGCAGAACCACCAACTCCAAACGGTTCAAATACGGCTTCAACGCCGCAACATCATCCCCACTCTCCAATACCACCGAACACGCTTCACCCTGCTCAGCCAAATCTGCCAACGTCACAGGCTCAGCATATTGCCCAGCCTCACGCGCCCCAAGATTAAACAGTGTCATACGCCGCCTCCTTGAAGGGAGCCTCACCCACACGCTTCAACGTCTCAAGGAAACTTTCCTTCCCTGAACGCTCCTGCAAATACCGATCTACAATCCGTGCAATCGCATCCACCGTGTCATCTTCCGGCAAAGCAGGGCCTAAAATCTTCCCAACAGCCGCTTGGTCATCAGCCCGGCCACCCAGCGTCATCTGGAAAAACTCTTCACCGCGCTTATCCACCCCTAACAGGCCAATATGCCCAGCATGGTGATGCCCACAGGCATTAATGCAGCCAGAGATATTAATTTGCAGCGCACCAATCTGCTCCTGCAATGTCATATCCGCAAAACGCGCACCCAATTTCTGTGCAATTGGAATGGAACGTGCATTCGCCAAAGCGCAATAATCCAACCCCGGGCACGCCACGATGTCCCCAATCAAGCCAACATTCGGCGCACCAAGTCCAACCTCAACCAATCCACGCCACAGATCATAAAGCTGATCCTGCCGTACATGACCAAACACGACATTTTGCAAATGCGTCGTCCGCAACTCACCATACGCAAAACGTTCAGACAGCCCAGCCAAACGATCCAGTTGATCCGCCGTGACATCCCCCGGAATTTCTCCCGGCGTCTTTAACGACACAACCGCAATGATATGCCCCTCTGAACGATGAGCATGCGTATTACTGCGCACCCAACGATCAAAGACCCAATCTCGGGCACGTTGCTCAGCCAAGATGTCAGCCGCCCCAGCAGGTACTTGCAAATCTGGCGCTGCAAAACGCGCTTCAATCGACGCCACCATCTCCGGGCTTAGGCGATAACGCGCAATATCCATCTGTGCGAGTTCCGCCTCAACCTCTTCACGGTAAGCGGCAATCCCCAGAGCCTGAACCAAAATCTTGATCCGTGCTTTGTAAATATTATCCCGTCTTCCATGCGCATTATACACACGGATAATCGCCTCAAGCGTAGCGAGCAAACGCTCCTCTGGCACGGAATCATATAGTTCCTGCCCCACAATCGGCGTACGCCCTAAACCACCACCCACAAATATCTGAAAAACAACACGCCCATCATCACCGGGGCGCGCTATAACCCCAATGTCATGGAAACGTGCGGCCACACGATCATTGGGACTACCCGAAATAGCAATCTTGAATTTACGTGGCAAAAAGGTGAATTCAGGATGCAACGTAGACCACTGACGCAAAATCTCAGCATGCACACGCGGATCCACCAATTCATCCGCCGCAGCCCCAGCAAATTCATCGGATGTCACATTCCGAATGCAATTGCCGGATGTCTGCAACGCGTGCATGTCAACATCCGCTAAAAGGCGCAGAATATCGGGCGTATCTTCAAGGCGTATCCAATTAAACTGAATATTCTGCCGGGTCGTAAAATGCCCATAACCCCGGTCATAACGCCGCGCCACATCCGCAAACGCACGCACCTGTGCCGCATTTAACGTTCCATACGGTACGGCCACACGCAGCATGTAAGCATGAAGCTGCAAATACAAACCGTTCATCAGACGCAGAGGCTTGAACTCGTCCTCTGTCAGCGAACCATCCAAACGCCGCGCAACCTGCTCCGAAAACTCTTCAATACGCGCAGCCAGAAAATCCCGATCAACCTGGTCGTACTGATACTGCCCAATAGCCGTTGTCATGCCCCGGCTCCTTCCTGCTGCTCATACGCAAATTGCGGATGTACCGTCGGCCCGAATGCACGAATACGCTCACGCATTGTCACTGGCACTGGACCACCCACCTCCGGGCGCACCGCAATTTCATAAATTCCCACAACACCATCAGCCTGCGCACGGCTTTGAACGCCCTCAATACGCTCAACAACGGCTTCCGGCACCAACACCTCAGCACGCTGAATCGCCGTCTGCCATGTATGATCAGCAGACAGCCAGACAATAGCTCCATCCAGCAGGCGGTTGGCTGTAATCACCAAACCTTCCCCCGCTCCGACGCGTACCGCGCGCTTCATGGTGCCTTCTCCTCATCAACCTTCTGCCAAACGCAGAATTACCGAAATAGAACGGTATAATGATTGATAATGGTGAATTATGAAAGAGGATTCACTGAAAATCGTCGCGAAATCGTCTTTATATAACGAATTATTTTAGTGTAAAATTAACTTTAAACCACACTCACTCAATAACACACACCATTTTCCGGTGCGGAATCGGGCCTTTGAAATAAACATCCCCGACAGCCTTAAGGCCATGTTTTTCATAAAAGCCCATCGCTGAAACACGTGCACTCAGCATAAAATTCTTCAAACCTAACGCTGCACAACGCTCAAAAGATGCCTTCAACAGTGCGGAGCCAATACCCCGCCCCTGATATTCCTGCAAAACAGCAAATTTCCGCAATTGCATTTCACCATCAGGAAGCACAAAAAGCGACGTACACCCAACGAGCCTATCACCGTCAAAAGCCCCCAGATGTGCCGCCGTCTCATCATGCTCAACACGACATTCATCCTGCGACAAACTCGGCCATAAAACCTTCTGCCGCAAAGGCAAACACGCATCCACCGTAATATCACGCAGCGTCACACCCACAGACATTCAACCCTCTTAGATAGAGAATGAAATAGGTGCACGACTCGGACGCTGCATACCTGCTTCTTCCGCCTGTCGTAGCAAGCTCTCCAGCGTCACAGCATCCATGCGCGTCGCTATTTCACCATCCAATGTCTGCCAGAATGGTGAGAGCACCTTCTCCAAGAGTGGGTTTGACGCTTCTTCACTCGCGTCACGCTCCTCCATCACGGCACTGACAATATCATGCAACGTGATGGCACGAGGCGGACGCCCCAACCGATACCCACCTTTAGGGCCCCGCACACTGGATAACAGCCCTTCACGAGACAAGGCTTGCAACACTGGCTCAATCCCGCGCCGCAGCATATCGCCACGTCGCGCAATATCCGCGCCACTCACAACGCCCGCTCGCCCAGCATGAAACGCAACATCCAGCATAATCGAAACAGCCGTCAAAGCACGATCGCGGCGCAAATACATAAAAAATCCGTATTCCAAACCAAAACAGAAAAAACGGGCCACATAAGACCCGATTGCTATTCGTATTTTTTACAAATACCCCCACCTTGTCAATAAAAAGCGCTTACCCACCCATTACCCACTATAAAAAACACAAAAAAGGCGCCTCACAACGCCTTTTCTGCTCAAACACCACAAAACCCAAAATTATTTTTCATGAATAAAATCCGCATTGTTACAATCTGTCGGCGCATTCACCGGATTACACCGCGCAACGGCATGATCAGGGAACTCAACCGTATAACCATGCCAAGGAGCAGGCTCCAACGCCGGGTAATCTGTGCTGATAATTTGCGCACCACTTGCAAATGACACATCACGCCGCGTCACATCATTCGTTCGTGCTTCCACCGTATTCGCATCCGCACGCGTCCGCACCAGATAACCCTGCTTCACCAAATCTGGGGTTTTATGCGCAGCTTCCGCATTATCAAACGTCGCCCCTTTTTGACCTGCAAATCCTTCATTCACTTCCGTATAAGCCGCATCAGGCTCACCCGGGCGGCCATTGGTAAACAACACACGCCCACGCAACCCCGGATGGTTCGCCACATAACGTTCCGTATCCTGCGGGCGGTCTAGAACAAACATGATTTTACCACGCTCAGACTCAACCGACGGCCAACCCTTCGTACGGATAGCCTCATTCAACGAAGGCGCATTCCCACGTACATCATCCGGCAGAATCAAATTCTTACGCCCAATAACCTGCACAATTTCCTGATCCAACCGATCATACGTAGCCGTAGTAAAACGCTCAGGAACGGTAAATTGCAGCTTATCGCTTTTCAGCGGAATATCCTGCTTCGTTTCAATGTCAATAAAAACAGGCAAATGGCGCGGATGCGCTGCGGACCAATCACGAATAATCTGTAAGCACTTCGCAAATGGCTCACAGTTTGAACGCTGATCAATATCAACAATATGCATGACCTTAAAATCACGCCCTTGCATCAATGCAGTCGATCCTGAAGGAGCATCTGGCGTAATGCCGCTTTTGCGCTCCCAGTCTGCACCACGCGGGTGGCTATATTGCCCCCCTTTACTATCCGCATAAATATCAATTTCAAGCTGACGAACACCACTGTCCAACTGCCGATCCAGCGTTGTATGCTTATAATCCAAGGCTTCCGCAGCCTGCGGCGAAAACTTCGTTAACCACTGCAAAGTCGCCGGTGAAATATCAGTGCGGTAACTATTATGCGTCCCCACGACCTGTATCTGATTAAGGCGAACATCCTGTGGGATACCCGCCGCAAAAGCGGATTGTGTCACCAAAGAACCGATTACAGACAAAAATGCCAGACGATACTTCATAATACAAAACCTAATTTTGAAATTAGGGCGCATAAAAATATCTAAACCAATAATAAAACAATAAAAATAATATGAAATATTTAAGCCATTATCGCATATGTGTCATATTATGTTAATAAAAACATCTTTTGAAATAAATTCTCCTTAATACTAAAGCCCCATTTAATTCGCCCTCATCGTGACGTCTCGCTGACACAACAGCGCAAGACACATCATTTCAGAAAGACCACTTCATGACCCGCCGTACAATAAAATATACATCATTTCTGCTCTGTGCCTCCGCCCTTCTCCCCGTCGTCACATTACACGCTGCACCAAACACAAAAAATACAGCAAAAAAGCCAACACAGCACAGTGCTCCACATGACATGAACAGCACACAGGCTGATAATTACAGCGTGCGCGGCCACCGCCACGTTCTCGGCGGGGGCATGATGGTCCGTCAAACAGAACCCAAATCCATTAGCGCCGTTACCCAAGAATATATTTCCAAACAATCCCCCACCGTTTCACCGGGCACACTCGTCTCCAGCTTACCCGGCGTCCAAACGACCAATGAAGGCCCCCTCAGCACCTCCTCTGAAGGCATTCATATTCGCGGCCTAGACCAAACTCAGATCGGCCTCGTCTATGAAGGCGTACCTTTGGCTGACCCCTTCTCATACGGGGCTTACACCTCCGCCATGGTCGATAATGAAAACCTCGGCTCCGTCTCTGTAAGCCAAGGCTCCTCAGACCTCACCGCACCAACCTATAATGCGGACGGCGCAGAAATGAGCATGTCCCTCCGCCACCCATCGGACAAAATGGCCGTTTATGCCGAGGCCTCAGGCGGCACACACAGCACCAACAAAGAATTTATCCGCTTTGATACCGGGGACATTCATAATAGCGGCTTCCGCGCCTTTGCCTCTGGCTCCTATTCCAGCGCTAATCTCTGGCGGGGCCCCGGCCAAATGGACCGCTGGCACATTGATTCCGCCGTTGAAAAACATTGGACACCCGCCAGCAGCTCAGAGCTGATTTTCAGCTACAACCAAGCCAACCAAACCGAATGGGTATACCCAACTCTGGCACAATGGCGCACCTACGGCACCAGCTACACCACCCACGCCACATATACGAAGGGTGATACCTTCTTCTATAAACTCAACACAAAAGCGACGAATGCTGTTGTCGGCGCCCTTAAAAACCATTTTGATTTCGGCTCAGGCCTCAGCCTCGATGCAGAGCCATACGCCATTGAAACCTTCGGACCGAACAATTACGGCGCTAATATTCCCATCGCAAACGGCTATGTCGGCACCCAAAAATACGCCACACTGAACGGATATTCAGCACAAAGTGGCACCGTCACCGCCATTAGTATTCATCCATGGGTCCAGACTTCCAGCGGCCTCAACTTGGTCGGCGCATGGCACCACGCCAACAACACGTTGAAACTCTCATACTGGTACTCATACGCTGTTCACACAGAATACCAGAACCACTACCCCGTTGATGCCACCGGCCAATACACCAAAAACAACGGTTACCTGACCGCGTTTAACGACATCTCCGTAAGCCAGTACAACATTAACGGCTTCCAACAACTCAACGCCATCGGCCTCGAAGATCAAATTAAACTGCTCAATAATCGCCTGACGATTGACGCTGGCCTGCGCGCCAACATGATTTCACGAAGCTTCAGCCAAGACCTACCCGGCGCGGCCAACCTCAAATCCGTCAAAAATATCTTCGTACCCACCCCGCAGGTCCTGATCAGCTATCAAATCAACGACCAAAACCAAGTCTATATTAATGGCACCACCGGCTACCGCGCTCCATCATCCTTCCAAGCACAGGTTCCGGTCTACACCTTCACAACCCCAGTCCCGGTTTCTGTCCCGCTCCAAAATTTCCGCCCAGAATACATGATCGGTGAAGAAATCGGCTTCCGCCATTATGGCCCCGTTATGTTCAATCTCGCGCTCTTTAATTACAATCTAACCCACCACCAGATCACCAGCGCCTCCTACCTGCCCAATTCCAGCATCATGGTCTCCCAACCAATTGATGCGGGTGGCGAGAGCGCTCAAGGCATCCAAGCCGAACTCTCCACCGCACCATGGCACCATATCAGTGCCTACGCAGCCGGACAGTTCATGCACACCCGGATCGGCAATAACGTCGCGTATCAAGGGGATTATCTCGCCTCAAAAGGCAAGCAAGAAGTGGCCTCCCCGAAATTCACCGGATCATTGGGCCTAACCTATGATGACGGCACCAATTTCGGAAACTTCAACCTGCGTTACACAGATTCACAATACTCCACCCTCATGAACGACCAATCCATCCCCTCCTACATCACATCTGACGTCTCTTTGGGCCGCTACTTGCCACAGGTCGGGCGCATTCATCCTAAAGCCATGCTCAGCATGATGAATGTGGGAGACAGCCACTATCTAGCACAAGTCAACGGCTTCTCAGGCGCCGCAAATGCAACGCGCGGTGTCTATGGCAAAACCCTCTCTGCATCACAGCCCTCCTACAGTGTTGGCACGGGTTTTGCGGCCATCGTTACCGTGGCGGGTACGTTTGAATAATCGCCCAATGCGCGTTCCTCGGACCTCACCGCTTCGAGGAACGCCACCCCAATACAATCAAGGCCCAACAAAAAAAGGGGAGCCATAAGGCTCCCCTTTCTACACTTACGAAACTAGCGTTTTATTCGCCGGAATCATCATCCCCACTACCATTGGGGGACACAGCAACAAACAACTGCTGCCCATCACGCAAAATACGCAACAACGGTGGCTGCTTATGCCCCAGAGCATCATGCACCTGCGCCACCACAGCCTTTGGCGTCGGCGTCACATGATTACCAACCGCCACAATAATATCACCCGGACGAATACCGGACTGATCCGCTGGTGAGCCTTGGGTCACATCCGCCACCACAGCACCCTGCACGCTTTCATCCAGCCCAAGCTCTTGGCGCGCACGCGGCGTCAGTGCCGCCAGCGCAACACCCAACTTACCCGTACCTTCTGAAGCAGAAGAGTCACTGTCACCATGCGCATGGTCCTGCGCAGCCATATTGCCAACCGTAAACGGCACATCCACCGCCTTACCATCACGCAAAATGCCCAACGTCGCTTTCGCACCCGGCGCAATACCCACAACGCGCACAGCCAGGTCATGACCGTTCTTCACGTCATGGCCATTCAGCGTCAAAATCACATCGCCACTCTTAAGGCCTGCCTTCTCCGCAGGGCTACCCTTCATAACCGAAGCCACAAGCGTACCATGCGGCGGGGCACCCGGTTCAGAAGGCTTCAAGTTTAGTGCTTGCGCCATCGTCGGATTAATGTCTTGGCCTTCAACGCCAAGATACCCACGGATCACATGGCCCGTCTTTTCCAACTGGTCGACCACAGACTTCACCGTGTTGGACGGAATGGCAAAACCAATACCAATTGAGCCACCGCCATTCGGTGAAATGATCATGGAGTTAATCCCCACAACCTTGCCATCCTGCGTAAAGAGCGGGCCACCTGAGTTCCCGTGATTGATCGGCGCATCAACCTGAATAAAATCGTTATATGCCCCAGAATGCAGGTCACGCCCCAGAGCCGACACGATACCAGCCGTCACCGTGCCACCCAGCCCATAAGGGTTACCAACAGCGATCACCCATTCACCCGGTTGAACATCGTCCGAGTCACCCAACTCAATAAACGGCAACTTGCCCGTTGGCTTCACACGCAACAGCGCCACATCGGTCTTAGGGTCGCGTCCAATAACCTTAGCGGGCAGCGTGGTGCCATCATCCAACGTCACACTCACCTTCGTCGCACCATTCACAACGTGGTTATTCGTCACGACATAACCATCAGAGGAAATGATGAACCCTGACCCTCGCGCTTCAACCGTACGGTTCGGCTGTTGCTGCTGCGGCATCATCTGAAACGGAAATGGAAACGGGAAAGGCATTTCCTGCATGCCACCGCCGCCACCTTGCCCCATTGGGCCACCCTCTTCTTGCTCCGCCACATCTGCTTTGATATGCGCCGTAATCGACACAACAGCTGGCTTCACTTCTTTCACGAGGTTCACAAAGTTCGGCAGCGCCTGCACCGTTGATTGCGGCTTAATGGCCCCTGTATCCGCATAAGCACTGGACACACCACCCATAGCCGTCGTGGCCAGAAGCGCTGTGCTCACAGCAAAAGCAGCAAGAGAAGAACGGAAACGTTGGGTCATAGCTGTTCCGATTGTCCTTTTACATAACAGTGAAAGTCGTAAACCGCCGACAAAGCGCTTACAGACACTCAGCCGTATCCATCCCTACAGTTATGAAGACACACACCATTCTGCAAGCTGGCCGCTGCGTGAAAACTCCGTAAGCTATTACGACCTCGCACGTAATTGACGAAAAAAGTCACGTAATATCTGCGCTGAAGCACGTTCCCGCACCCCCCCGATCACTTCCGGCACATGCAAACACCCCGGCCGCTCAAACACACGCGCACCATGCTCCACCCCACCACCTTTCGGGTCATAAGCACCAAACACCACACGCTCACACCGAAAATGCACCATCGCCGCAGCACACATCGCACATGGCTCCAACGTCACCACAACCGTACAACCCAATAAACGCGGCGTCCCCAAACGCTGAGCGGCACGGCGCATCGCCAAAAGCTCCGCATGTGCAGACGCATCATGGCACGCTTCCACTTCATTGCGCCCCACGGCCACAACAGCCCCATCGGGCCCCAGAACCACCGCTCCCACCGGCACTTCACCGACCAAAGCCGCTTCATGCGCATACCCCAAAGCATGATCCATCACTGCCCCAACATCAGAGCAAACCAACCCCTCGACGCCCAAGCGCTGCCTTTTCATCCCCACACCACCCTTCCACACATCACGACACGATGATTTTTTGAGCATTTTTTACAAAAAAGAACAGACATTCCGGCACAAACAGTTCAAAAGAACAGCATGCACAGACCCCTTATCGGCCTGACACTTGATCATGAAAACGGCGGCGAAAATTCTTTTTCCCGCTACCCATTTCATGCCATCCGTGAAAACTACCTAACGGCCCTCTCCCATGCTGGTGCACTACCCGTGTGCCTCGGATACGATGCCCCCGCAGACGCGATGGTGGAACGCCTCGACGCACTCGTCATTACTGGCGGTGCATTTGATGTGGACCCCGCACTCTACAATGCACCACAAGCCCCCGAAACAAGCCCGCGCCCTGCGCGTACACGTGCAGAACACGCCCTGCTCAAAGCAGCGCTCAAGCGTGATATCCCTATCCTCGGCATTTGCGGCGGCATGCAGCTTCTCGCCGTTGAAGCAGGCGGCACACTCATTCAACACCTCCCACCCGAGGCCGGACACGAACAACCCAACCCACGCCATGAGCCGGGACATACCATCACCCTCGTGCCAAACACCCTACTCGCATCCATCGTTGGCAACACAACGATGAACGTTAACTCAGCCCATCATCAAGCCGTGCGCGATGCCGGAACAGCCCGCATTTCCGCCCATGCCCCAGATGGTGTTATTGAAGCAATCGAGTTAACATACGCCCGTTTTGCCATTGGTGTACAATGGCATCCTGAATTCTCTCTCGACCCCGGGGACCAACGCTTGTATGCGGCCCTCGTGGAGGCAAGCCGATGACCGAAGACACCAATCCAAACACCGACTCAAACACCAACGAACCTCGTGGCGAACGTATTGCCAAATATCTCGCCCGCGCCGGCGTCGCCAGCCGCCGTGATGTTGAGCGTATGATCACCGAGCGCCGCATCCGTATTGGCGGAAAAACCATTGAGCATCCCGCGACTTTCGTGCAGCGCGGCGACATCGTCATCGTTGATGGCAAACCCATTGACCATCCAGACCGCACCCGCCTGTGGCGTTACCACAAGCCAGACGGCCTGATGACCACTCATAAAGATCCACAAGGCCGCCCGACTGTCTTCGAATCCCTGCCCCCCGGCCTGCCACGCGTCATTAGTGTCGGGCGTCTGGATATTAATTCGGAAGGTCTGCTGCTCCTCACCAATGACGGTGAACTGGCCCGCCGCCTTGAGCTGCCCGGCAATGCGTGGATCCGCCGCTACCGCGTACGCGTCTTCGGCGTTGTGGACGAAAAGCGCCTTGCATCCCTAATCGATGGTTTTGAATTTGAAGGTATCCGCTACGGCTCCATCGAAGCAGAGCTTGATTCAAGCAAAGGCGATAATTCATGGCTCACGGTCAGCCTCCGTGAAGGCAAAAACCGTGAAATTCGTAACGTCATGCGCGGCCTAAACCTCCATGTCAGCCGCCTGATCCGCCTGTCTTACGGCCCCTTCCAACTCGGCTCCTTAAAAGCACGCGAACTGACTGAAGTTGCCGGTAAAACGCTGCGTGAACAAATCCCCGAACTCCACACAGCAAAAGGGAGCCACTAATCTATGCGGATTGTCGGCGGATCACTCAAAGGGCGCGCACTTGTTGCGCCCTCAGGCAACACAACACGCCCCACATCAGACCGTGCACGTCAGGCCATTTTTGACATGCTGATTCACGCCCCATGGTATGGCCGCGAGGCTCTTGAAAACGCGACCGTCCTGGATACTTATGCTGGCACGGGCGCGCTAGGTATTGAAGCGCTATCACGCGGCGTTGAACATGCTGCTTTCATTGAGCGGGACCGCAACGCACTCAATGCCCTCCGTGCAAACTTAACTGCTTTCCAACTCCGGGACCGCAGCCGCGTCCTGTCATGCAGCACCACGCACCCTCCACGCGCCGAACGCCCCTACGATCTTGTGTTCCTTGACCCTCCTTACGGGAAAAACCTAGTCGAATCGGGTATCGCCGCGCTGCGCCGTACTGGCTGGCTGGCTGAAGGTGCACTCATCGTCGCCGAAACCGGCGCGAAAGAGGACTTCGTTCCCCCTACGCCATTAACTCGACACAATATTTTGGCAAAAGCGCAGGGAAATGCCGAGCCAGATGAGACAAATAAACCTGAAATTTTGGCAGAACGTCGCTTTGGAGCTGCAAAAGTGACAATCTGGAAATATTCAAGCATTGTTTCTTAAGATACGTTCTGTATGCAGAGGCTACACAGGCTCATCATGAGCGGTGTAGCCGTACAGATGACGGATACATTCTAAAAGACGGGGTGAAAAACTTGGCCGTGTTCAGCCGATCGACCAACGCGATGCGTGAAACACTGAACGAAGCCCGCAAACGCTCCATGCCACCAGGCCTTCGTACTGCAGTCAATGCCCGGTTACTTGAGCTTCTGGGTCTCGTATTCCTCATATTGGCCGTCGGCATTGCACTGGCACTGTGGAGCTTTAATCCACTCGACCCGTCTTTCAACACATCCACAGGCACCAGCCCCACCAACCTTCTGGGCCGAACAGGTGCCACCATTTCAGACGTTCTGATCCAATGGTTCGGCCTTGGTAGTGGCCTCCCCATTATCGTCCTGCTGGCATGGGCGTGGCGCATGGTCCGCCACCACCACCTTGGCATGGCCGTCATCCGTATTTTTGCCGCTCTTGCCCTTCTTCCCGCAGGCGCAGCCTTTATCGGCACTTTAGCCGAACTCATTCCCGGCCTTGATGTTGCATGGCCCACAGAGTCACGCCTCGGCGGAGAACTTGGCCATTCTTGCGCAACACATTTGCTAGACGCCGCTCGCGCAGAAGCCGGCAGTGCCGGTAGCACCATCGCACTCTTCTTAGTGTTCTTGCTCATGGGAATGCTACTTCCACTCGCCATGGGCCTTCAATGGCGAGAATGGCGCGCCCTCGGCAATGGCCTCCTTATTCTCGCACGGCAGCCCATCTTACTCGCCCGCCGCGCCAGCGGAGAACGCACAGAAGACGATACCACACCCGCAGCACCCAACCCGCGGGACTATGAGTATTACAACTCCCCCAACGCCCCCACCCGTAAAAATGCTGATGGCTCAACACCAGCCCCCAACACGGCGCCACTTTCATTTCTTAAGCGTAACTTAAATCGTGCCACGCCTGCTATCGCTCCAGAACCCTTCGTGCCGCAAAACACGGGCTGGATGCACCCTCCAGCCGAAACCACCCCACACGACCTCCCACCGGTACCCGAAACAACACACCAACCAGCGGCAGAGCCCGTCATAGAAGAGCCACCGGCCAACCGCTATGCAGAGCGCTTAGCCGAAATTGAACGCCACCGCGCAACGCCACCAGAAACACGCACACCTATTGATGATGGAGAGGACGAAGCGCCAGCAACCCCGCTTGATCCCCCCTCCCCTTCTGCCCCTCCTAAACGCAGCTTTCTGGAACGCTTGCGCCCAGAGCGCCCAACGCCAACCCCACCTCAACATAGCGCGCCCACATCCTCCCCTGCAGCTACAACACCTGCACCACGCCCGCCCATGTCCAGCGGCTGGGAGCACCCTCCCATGGCCCTGCTGAACCCACCGCCCCCACATGCCTCCAATGGCGGGCCTTCACATGAAGACCTTCAACGTAAAGCCCGTATGCTCGAAGGCGTCCTGTCCGATTACGGCGTCCAAGGCGAAATCGGTGATATTCATGCTGGCCCCGTCGTCACACTGTATGAACTCACACCAGCCCCCGGCATTCGCTCTTCACGCGTTATTGGCTTAGCCGATGACATCGCACGCTCTCTCTCCGTCTTGAGCGTTCGTATCGCAACAGTCCCCGGGCGCAACGTCATTGGCATCGAAGTGCCAAATGCAAAGCGCCAAACTGTTTATTTCTCAGAGCTCCTCCGTTCAGCAGAATGGGAGAACGCACCAGGCCGCCTCAAAATCGCTCTCGGCAAAGATATTTCCGGCGCCCCGATTTATACAGACCTCGCAAAAATGCCGCACCTTCTGGTCGCTGGTACAACAGGTTCCGGTAAATCCGTCGGCGTGAACGCTATGATCTTGTCACTCCTCTACCGCCTCAGCCCGGAAGAGTGCCGTCTGATCATGATCGACCCCAAGATCCTTGAATTGTCGATTTATGACGGCATCCCGCATCTCCTCACGCCCGTCGTAACAGAGCCCACAAAAGCCGTTAGTGCACTCAAATGGACCGTGCAGGAAATGGACCGCCGCTACCGTCTGATGGCGCACCTCCAAGTGCGTAACATTGGTGGTTACAACGACCGCGTTGCACAACTCCGCGGCACCGGCGAAATGGTCACCCGCCGCGTCCAAACCGGCTTTGACCCCGAAACAGGCAAACCAGTTTTTGACGAACAACAGGTCCCACTCGAAAATCTGCCCTATATCGTAGTTGTTATTGACGAAATGGCAGACCTCATGATGGTCGCAGGCAAAGAAATCGAAACTGCCGTACAGCGCCTCGCTCAAAAGGCACGTGCTGCTGGTATCCACGTCATCATGGCCACACAGCGCCCGTCGGTTGACGTCATTACCGGTACAATTAAGGCCAACTTCCCAACCCGTATCTCTTTCCAAGTCATCAGCAAATTCGACAGCCGCACCATTCTACAAGAACAAGGCGCTGAACAACTGCTTGGACAAGGTGATATGCTCTTCATGCAAGGTGGCGGACGCATCACCCGTGTACATGGCCCCTTCGTCGCTGATGATGAAGTCGAAGCCGTCGTCGCCGATCTCCGCACCAAGGGCGACCCGATCTATAATGATGACGTCGTCTCTGGAGAGGAAGAAGAAGCACCACGTACAAGCGGTGGCTCATCCAGCAGCGGCGATGGAGAAAACAACCTCTTCGATCAAGCCGTGGATATTGTCGCTCGTGAAGGCCGGGCTTCCACCAGCTTCATTCAGCGCCATCTCTCCATCGGTTATAACCGTGCTGCCAAACTGATTGAGCAAATGGAAAAAGAGGGCATTATCGGCCCCGCAAACCATGTCGGGAAGCGCGAAATTCTGGTCCGCCGCCAAACTGATGAAGACTAAACGTCCCTCCTTAACAGGCCCAAAGAAAAGCCCTGCCCTCTTCCGGGCGGGGCAAGACCTCCCACTACTCTACACCAGCCCACATTATCTGATCCTCAACAAACCCAGTGGCCTTGCCGTACATCCCGGCCCCCGCACTTCTGACAGCGTTGAGACCCGCCTTGTTCCACACCCACGAGGAGGCCCATGGCTCGTACACCGGCTTGACCGGGATACATCAGGCTGCCTCCTCATTGCCCGCCGCAAGACAGCTCTTATTGCGGCACAGAATGCTTTCACACAGCGCCATGTGCAGAAAACCTATTGGGCCATTGTCAACGGTCTGCCACCCGGTGAGGAGGGAAACATCACAGCCCCTCTCAAAAAGCATACTACGTCAGCAGGCTGGCGCATGGTCAGTGACCCCAAAGGAGAGCACGCCGAAACACACTGGCGCCTCCTCACGCACCAAAATGGTAAAAGCCTACTGGAACTTGACCTCAAGACGGGACGTACACACCAAGCCCGCATTCACTGCGCAATACTCGGTACACCGATCTTGGGTGACAGCATTTATGGGCACCCTCACACAGATGGTCTGCACCTTCTCGCACGCGGTCTCACCCTTCCACTTACGGACGAGGTGTTGACCGCCACAGCCCCACTGCCAGAACGTTTTTTAGCGGTTTTTAGTCACACGCCTCAATTTTGAAGCAGCCGCACAATGCCGGATGTCGTGTGGATCACCAGATGATCCTGCCCATCCCCCAAACGCCCACTGACATGTACCTCACGTGAACGATTGGACGATACCAACCCCAATGCACTCAGGCCGCTCTCTTCCCATGGCCCCAACTCCACTTTCAGCCCAAGAGATTGCACCACTGGAACCTGACGGTCATGCTCACTCTGCCGTGCCCACACATCAACAGTGCCACTAAAAGACTGAGCAAAATGAAACAAAATATCACCTGAAACCGTCGTCAGTGCCAAGCTACGCGGCGCTGTTAAACCCTGGTTATTCGTAGCCAAGGCTACATCTACATCCCCGCTGACAGTCTTTAAAATTGCATTACCAAAAATACGATCAATACGCAGATTACCACTCACCGTATCAACCTGGAGGTTCTTGTACGTCTCACCAACAGAGACATCCCCGCTGACAGAAGAGACCACTGCATCCTCCGCCAAACGCCCTATCTTGGTGTCGCCGCTGATCGTTGATACCCGTATCTGAGCATGTGCTTCTTCAATACGTAAATCACCACTCACCGTCGTGATCGAACCGCCATCCTCTAAGCGCCCTAAAGCAATATCATCCGATAAAGCCGAAACATGAACCGGCTCAGCCCAACCGAATGACGGGCTCCAGAACGTCATGACACCAGCAACAAACAAAACTGTTTTCAACGTCAAACGCATAAGGAGATCCTAGCATGATAAGTATATAAAAATATTTTTATCATGCATCAGCGCATGACGAACAACTCTCAATCACACGGTCAGAGGCGCACTGTACGCATACCCGAAGAACGCTCAGACTGCCGCGCAGCAAACGCACACAGGCCATTAACCAGCGATATCAAAAGCACAACATTCCAAGCAAGAAAAATGCCAACAGGGAGAATATAAACCAATTCCCACATACCCGGCTCACTCGGTGGAGCAATACAATAGCACACCCCAAAAAGACCCAGCATTGAACACGTTATAATCACATCAATATAAAACAAGTTAAGCAAACGCTCTACATGATGAAGCGCTGCACCTTGAGAATTTCTCTTCATCAAAAGAGAAATTAAAAAACCAATAATAACAGATAATAATGTGAAAAATCTTAATATATATAAAGAATAAACAAGATACACAAAAGAACTATTATACTTAACGATTATAGACCCAATCTTCTCATCAACAACCTTAAGCCATTTCATGGGATATTCCTTTAGCCGAGACCGCCATCGGAGTGCAGCACATGCTGCACTCCATATCCGGCGCTCAACGTCCAAGGCGACGAAGCTTAATCCCCTTCATCAGGCGATCCTCAATCATATGCAAAGACATCCCCTTCGTTTCTGGAACAAAAAGAATTGTCAGCAATAGGAACAGCGCGTTAAGGCCGGCAAAGAGCCAGAACGTGCCAGCCGTTCCGAAAGTTTCCATGAGAGAAAGGAAGCTCACACCCACAACAAGATTGGTCATCCAGTTTGTGAACGTCGATACGGCAATACCAAAATCACGCCCACCCAGAGGCTGAATTTCAGAACACAAAACCCACATCAAAGGCCCTGCAGACATCGCAAAACCCGCACAGAAAATCATCAGCAAAAAGACCGCTGCAATCTGTGAAGACTGCGTATGCATCCCACCATTGAGCAATACACCCAATACCGTCATGCCCACAGCCATAACTGAGAAGCCACAATACAGAATAGGCTTACGGCCCCAACGATCAACAAGCCCAACAGCGACAAACGTCGCCAGCATGTTCACCAAGCCAATAATCGCCGTACACCACATTTGTGCATGCTGATCAAAATGTGCTGCCGCCAAAATATTTGGAGCGTAGTACATCACGATATTAATGCCCGCGAGTTGCTGCATTGCTTGCAGCATAACACCCAAAGCAACCGAACGACGGAAATTAGGGTTCGTCCGAAACAGCTTAAAACCTTCTTGCTTCGTTTCAAGCTGCTCACGAATAGCGCGGATTTCTTTAGATGCCTCCAAAGGGTCGTTACGCAAATCCAAAAGAATTTGCCGTGCTTCCTTATGGCGCCCCTGCATCATCAACCAACGTGGGCTGTACGGTAAGAACAGAACGCCAATCAAAAAGAGAACCGCCGGAATACCCGCCACGCCGAACATCCAGCGCCAATTTCCAGAGTAAGAAAAATACGTATCCGACAAAAACGCGATGAAAATACCCACCGTCACCATCAGCTGATAGGTCGATACCATCGCCCCACGCGACTCTTCACTCGCAATTTCAGACAAATACAAAGGTGCCGTGAACGCTGAAATACCGACAGCAATGCCCATAATCACACGGAAAAAGATCATCGACGGCACAGACCATGACAACGCACAGCCAATCGTCCCACCCACAAAGATAGCAGCACCCAAAATCAACGAGCGCTTACGGCCTAAGCTATGAGACATACGGCCAGCACTTAACGCGCCAACAGCCGCACCCGCCATCATCGCACTCACCACCCATTCCAGAGCAATGGTCGAGGCGTGATATTCTTTCCCGAACAAATCTAACGCCCCAGCGACAACACCAATATCCAGACCAGACATCAGCCCTGCCAGTGCCGCAATCACACCAATGGCAATAATCTTAAAGCGTGTTGCATCAAATAAGGACGCATCCTCATCCGTCACCGGACTAATAGGGGTCGTCTCAGTTTGTTCTGTCATTTTGAACTATCACTCCTCAAACCATAACAGCATGTCATAAACATACGGCCTTATGCACGTAGATTGGACGCCGCCCGGATAACGCCCACATCCCGCCCTTGCCAGTTCCGCAAAGGCTGGTGCTGCGTCTTCTCCAACACACCGCTTCGAGCGGCTTTCTTCAGCAATGCTGAACCACCAAAGCGCGTGACCAACGCAGACATGGCCACTTCCGCCGCCCGGTTCGCGCCGTCATCTACTTTAATCGCGATTCCGAGACCTTCATCAGGCAAAGCCGCAATCATTACGCCTTCTGCCCCCATTTTGATAAAAGCCCCTAAGCCGAGTTCCTTCATCAACGCAGTATCATACCGTCCCGTTCCCGCGACCATGAATGGCTCTTTTGCGACAGCTTCGCGCAACACCTGCGCCGCACGCGCACGGTCTGCCGTTAAACCTGCCCCACTCCCAAAACGAGCAAAGCCATGCGCCAATGCTTGCAACGGAATGGCATAGGTCGGCATAGAGCACCCATCAGTCCCACGCTCATCCTCACGATGCGCCGCCCCCGTTACCTCTTCCAAAACACGCGTTACACGTTTTTGGATCAGATGGTCTGGTTCAATATACCCCTTTGGGTCCACCCCTGAATCACAAGCCAAACAAATCAACCCAGCATGTTTGCCCGAACAATTATTATGGAGAGCGCAAGCATTTTGACCCGCACCAGCCAACGCACGCCCCGCAGGCTCATAAGTCGGCCAATGCGTTCCACATTCCAAAGCCTCCACCCCACGCCCCACACGTTGCAAAAGACGCAGCGCAACGTCCGCATGCGCCGCCTCCCCACCATGGGACGCACATGTCAGCGCCAATTCTGCCGCAGACAGACGTAAACGCTCCGCAGCGCCACTCTCCACCAACTCCAGCCCCAAAAGCGCTTTCACTGTTGAGCGCGGATACGTCACAGCCTCATGATCACCGCAAGACCACACAACTTTACCTGTGGCATCCACCACAACAGCACGGCCGAAATGCTGAGATTCAACACGGTTTCCACGTGTTACTTCCGCCAGAAGACCAACGCTCTCCATCACCATCATTTTTACCCTGCTTTATGATCCGTACTGACCTGCGGCCATAGCACAATTTCTAGTACTCACCAGAACGATCAAATGGTCATTTATTAAGCCAAACACCACAGTATGCCGCCAATAAGACGCGAGGCCCCCATCACAATATCTTGGCCGAACCTGCACTAGAATCTCTATTGCATAAAAAAAGCGACCCCTTCTAGGAGCCGCTTTTTAACACACCCATTAGGTCGTTAGACCCAACTGACTGATACTCTTTTCAATCAATTAGGCGTTGCCGTCGTTACGGCCGTTGTTTCGGTCGTCGTGCTAGACACACCGCGGCGCTGCCCCGATACGTTATGAGACGAACGCTCTTTCGTAATCACCGTCACAGTCCGAGCAGCAACCGGCGTATTATAACCCGGAAGAATGTTATGATACGCCAACATGCACTGCGCAAAAGCATTGTTATACTGGGACTGAATGCCACCTTGCTGATCACGCGAGTACAACCCACCGCCCAGACCTGCACCCAGCGCACCAGAAGCTGCACCGATACCTGCACCCGTACCGCCACCAAGCGCCGCGCCCAGACCCGTACCCAAAGCCGTTGTTGCAACAGCCCCTAAAAGGGCACGCTGGTTTTCATGCGACGCTTGCCCAGCAACGGCACTCTCTGCTTGCGTCTTACAGAATTGCTGCTCTTGCAGGAATGTTTGGTAATTCTTACCCGGCGCAGGATAAACTTGTACGGTCGGCCCCATCGGAGTTTCAGCACAACCTGCCAGGGCTAAACACAAAGTTGCAGCCACTACACATGTACGATTAAACATCTTCAAATCTCCACAAGGTCACGATGACATCATACCCACCACCGACGCCTTGAAAAAACAAGTTAAGCGCTTCCAGTATAGTCTACTGCATCTCGCCCCCAAGCCTCAATGAGACGAAATACACTTTATACTAGAATATCGTATCTGCACTTTTCACCGTACAAAGGCGACGTAGGTAGGTACCTGCCTCCCCACTACAAAAAGCAGATACCCGACCCATTCTTTAGGTCCACTAGGTCTCTACCCCCAGCGCCCAACCACCGTTCATATCAGGCCGCACGGCATGCAGCACACACACCTTCAATCTCAATAGTTGCCGTTTCAGCTGCAAACCCAACTTGCTGAGCCGCCGCCATCAGTACAGGAACAATTTTTTCTTGTTCCAACTCCCACGCCTTACCGCAGCTATGACAAATCAAAAACTGCGCACGATGGACGCCCCACGCATCATGATGATGACAGCCATCATCACACAGCATCGCATGCGTACACCCAACAAAAGCGGCTAAACGCTCTAATTTATGAATAAGTCCCTGTTCCAACAGGAAATCCAACGCACGATACACCGTAGGAGGAGCAGCGTTCGGCTGAACCGGGCGCAGTTGGGCTAATATATCATAAGCCCCAATCGGACGATCTGCAGAAAGAATAAGCCCCAGCACCAAACGGCGCGCATCGGTTAACCGCGCCCCACGAGAGCGGCAACGCTGCACTGCGCGCTCCAATTGCGCATCAATAGCACGCGTGAAGCCGAGACCCGAAACTGAAGAATATGTAGAATCCGCCATAGAACGGCTTTTATGACATTCTCCAGCCTCAGGCCACAAAATGTTCCAGTCTCACCTATGAATTACGCTTGAACTGCCCCACGGCGTGCTAAGGGCAAAACCCGCTTCCGCAGTGTTGCCAAGTCATCCACAGTCTCATTATGCAGTGACCGCACGCTTTCATGTGCAGCATAAAAACGACGTAACCCTGACTGGCTAATCAGAATAGCCACCCCAAGAAAAACACCATTATTTTCAATAATTGTCGAACCAAGCATGATTGTACCATTCAGTCATCGTGCCCAGCCATTATTGTCACCGGGCTATTATAAAAAATCCATCCTGTCTTTCGGCATCATGCCGACACAACATCGCCTACACATTCGGATAGCCACAGCCCGCGCCTCTCTTGGGGATCAATAACGATTGAGCAAAAATACGCATCAATTCCGTTGAGTCAATAATTATATTCAAAATCTCGTTATTAATAATAACAACATTGTAATTTAGTTATTTTTTGTTTCCATCATTCTTGTGCCCTGCACACGGTTTTTTATGGTATGATTACACTATGAAGAAAAAGGCTCCTTCACCCACCACCCCGCTCGCTCCTCCCGCTCCGTTTGAGTGCTACGCTGCGCCTCGTGGCCGCGTCTATAACTCATTCCTTGAGACTGTAGGTGGCACCCCCCTTGTCGCGCTCCCACGCTTAACAGAGCGAGAAGGCCTCCATGCGCGCCTTCTGATCAAACTGGAGTTCTTCAACCCCCTCGGTTCAGTCAAAGACCGTATTGGCGTGGCTATGCTGCGTGACGCTGAAGAACGCGGCCTGATCACACCGGGGCGGACCATTCTGATTGAGCCAACCTCCGGCAATACCGGAATTTCCCTTGCTTTTGCCGCTGTGGCCCTCGGATATCGTCTGATCGTGACAATGCCCGAAAATGCCTCCACCGAACGGCGCAAAATGATACGCCTTATCGGTGGTGAAACCGAACTAACCCCCGCTCAGGAAGGTATGGCAGGCGCCATTAGCCGCGCCCACGAACTGCTCGAAACATTGCCCGATGCATGGATGCCCGCACAGTTCGAAAATGATGCCAATCCGTCCGTACATGAAATCACAACGGCTCAAGAAATCTGGACAGATACACAAGGTAATGTCGACATCGTCATCGCAGGTCTCGGTACCGGCGGGACAGCCTCAGGCATTGCTCACGGCTTACGCAAGCATAAGAAATCCATCAAGATTCATGGCGTTGAACCCCGCGAAAGCGCCGTTCTCCACGGAGATGAACCCGGCCCGCACGGTATTCAGGGAATCGGCCCCGGCTTCCAGCCAGAAACCCTCGACCTTCGCGCCATGGATAGCATTATCGAAGTATCAGAGCATGATTCCTTAGCAACTGCCCGGCTTTGCGCAGCAGTAGAAGGCATCCCCATTGGGATTTCTTCCGGTGCGGCACTCCATGCAGGCATCGAACTGGCAAAACAGCCAGCCAACCGAGGGAAAACCATCGTGGTCATCGCTCCCTCTTTTGCAGAACGCTACCTTTCCACACCACTTTTTGACGGCCTCTCTTAATCAAATTCAAAAGTGGTATAAAAATAAAACTTTCATTTTTCGTTGTTTCTTATTAACCTTGAATTGTTTCGGGGTTAATAAGAAAGCGAAAACCCATGACAAGAATCGCAACACCACAGAATGGGGCAGCACCCTTTTCTTCCGTAACGCCATCCTTGGAATTTCATGGCCGCACAGCGCTTCATCGTCAGTTTTCTGCGCTAAAACAGCGCTTTAATCTCCTACTCGTCCCCGGACTCTTCGGCTCTGGCCCTTTGCACTGGCAAAGCGAGTGGTCCCATGCCTTCACATTAGATCGACTGTCACAAGAGGACTGGAACACCCCAACACCTACAAAATGGGATCAATCCCTCGCACACGCCATCAACGCCCCTGAACGCGCTGATAAACCCATCCTACTCATTGGCCATAGTTTAGGGGCTATTCTGTGCGCTCGTTGGTTACAACGTAATCACACCCGCACCACACCATCCTTAGTCGCGGGTGCTTTTTTAGTAGCACCAGCAGATACGGAACAAGCGCAAACCCCAGACAGCTTCCGTATCCGCTCTTTTGCCCCATTACCCAGCGGTCCCCTCCCCGTTCCAACCACGATCATCGCCAGTGAAAACGATCCATGGCTAAGCTACGAACGGGCGATAGAACTCGCACAACATTGGGGCTCTGACCTGAAAAATGCAGGACCACGCGGCCATATAGGCTCCAGCGAGCCTCTCGGACTATGGGAAGACGGTGCCCAAAAATTGTTTACTTTCACCCAAACACGCCTCACTGCCCACGCATTGGGTGCCAACGATTCAAGAGCAACGCATTCGTAATCACTGAAACCGAACTGAGCGCCATCGCGGTAGCAGCTAAAACGGGGCTTAATAAACCAGATGCCGCTAACGGAATGCCCAATACATTATACACGAAAGCAAAAAACAAATTCTGACGTATTTTACGCAATGTCGCCCGAGATAGTAGCATCGCATCCACAACAGAGCGCAGTGTATTACGCGTTAGCACAATACCTGCCGTTTCCCCCGCCACAGCAGACCCCGCCCCCAAAGCAAAACCGACATCCGCCGTCGCTAAGGCTGGGGCATCATTGACCCCATCTCCCACCATGCCAACGCAAACACCACCTGCCTGATAATCAGCCAAAATTTGCGCCTTTTGCTGAGGCAACAAACCTGCCTGCACATCATCCAACCCTAGTGACTGCCCAACGAGCGCCGCAACACGCGCATTATCACCCGTCAACATAGACAAACGCACACCATGCGCCTTCAGCGCAGCCAATGCTGAAAGCGCATCAGGTCGGACCGTATCGGCTAATGCAATTGCCCCCAACATAACACCAGCATGCGCCACCAAAACCACCGTACGGCCACGTGCTTCCTCAAGATGCATGTCAAACCCAGACATCACATCGCCAAACGTCACCCCATAATCACGCAAAAATGCTTCCGTACCGAGAAGCGCTTGCTCTCCTTGCAGAACACCATGCACACCACGCCCCGGCACTGCCTGAAAGTCCGCCACAGCATTCCACGTTAGACCTGACGCCGCTGCCACAATGGCCCGTGCCAAAGGATGCTCAGACCCTTCCTCCAAAGACGCAGCAACAGCCAATAATCGCTCTTTTGTAACATGAGAGGCCGGATACACCCCCACCACATCAGGGCGCCCTTCCGTCAACGTACCCGTCTTATCAAAAACGATATGCGTCAAACGCCCAGCTTGCTCCAAGGCCTCTGCCGAACGGAAAATAATGCCATGATGCGCCCCACGTCCTGTGCCCACCATAATGGCAGCCGGCGTCGCTAAACCCAACGCACAAGGGCACGCAATCACCAAAACCGATACGGCCGCAATTAAGCCAGAGACCCAACTCTGCGTTATGACGCCATTCACAGCCCATGTCACAACTGCCAAACCGAGAACCACCGGCACAAACACAGCAGACACTCTATCCGCCACCCGCTGTACCGGCGCACGTGACCCCTGAGCGTGCTCCACCATGGTCACAATACGCGCCAAAGCTGTATCTGCACCCACACCGGTTGCCCGCACACGCAAAACGCCATGCCCATTCAACGTCCCAGCGCTCACCTCAGCACCGATAGCCTTATGCACGGGCACACTTTCACCCGTCAGCATGGCTTCATTCACATCCGAAGCCCCGTCCAGCACCGTGCCATCCACAGGCACATGCTCTCCCGGCCGCACCATGAACACATCCCCAACTATGAGATCGGCCACGGCACAGGTCACCACCTGCCCATCACGCTCCACATGCGCAACGCTCGACTGTAATTTCAACAAACTTTCTAGCCCGGCTGATGTCCGCTGCTTCGCCCGAAACTCTAAGAGCTTTCCAAACGAAATCAGAACCAAAATCATGCCGCTCGCTTCAAAATACACGGGCGTCTTGAGGTCAAACCCCACCACAGCAAGGCTATAAGCCAGTGCAACCCCTGAGCCCAACGCTACCAAAACATCCATATTCGGTGATGCCACACGCACCGCCTGATACGCCCGCCGAAATAACGGAAACGCACAGCCCACCACCAAAACAGCACTCACCAACTGCACCAAGACAGGCACAACCATGCGTCCCGTCACCACCATACCCAACATGGATATAATCAGTGGCAAGGCCACCACACTCATCAACCCGAAACGCCGCAGCTCCCGGCGCCATTCATCCTCGCGCTGTACGGTCGCATGCTCATCCCCTGCCACAAATGTCGTGGCACCGAACCCAGCCTTAACAATCACTGCCTTCAGTTGCTCTGGAGAGGACAAGCCCGGCGTGAAACGAATATGCACACGCTCCGCTGCAAAATTAACCACGGCCTCAACCCCCTCACGGCGGTTCAAAACCTTCTCAATTCGCGCGGCACACGCGGCACAACTCATCCCAGTAATCGCGTAATCCAACTCTTGCTGCGGCACCTCAAAACCCGCTTTACGCACCACAGCAACGGCCTGCGCCACTAACTCAGACCCTTCCACCGATACAGAAGCGCGCTGGGCTGCAAAGCTCACCGTCGCCTCTACCCCCTTCACACGATTCAAGAGTTTTTCAATCCGTGTCGCACAGGCAACGCAACTCATGCCTGTAATCGGCAACGTGACGGAATACATCTCCGCCTTCACAGTTCCCGACATAGGACACTCTCCTCTTTCATTACCGTGTAAATGTTATTATCGTATAAATATCGGTACGATGAGAACCATTCGCAATGGCGATTCATACGATTTAAAGGATCATATCCCAGATTATGCTGCGTTTCCGTACAACATCTGAACGGTTCCGACTGTTCCTCTGCCTGCTTCAGGCGGTGTTGATGCTGTTCGCAGGCACCCCCAGCTATGCTGCCCCGCACATAGCACACCACGCCACGTCATCGGCCATGATGCCCATGCACACTATGGGCACCATGCAGGAATGCTGCTCAACCCACGCCATGCGGGACACATCGCCTCATGCCCAAACACCGCATACACCCGGTGGCCATTGCGGCAGCTGTGCCCACACCGCCTGCGATACCAGCACAGCGATGCTCCCAGTCACAGCCTTAGCAACTGGGCTTTTCTTCGCGCAGCACCAAACGCTCCACTCAACACAAGCTGTTCCTACCGGCAGTGCTGCACGGCCTGACCTGCCCCCACCCCGCACACAAACCGTCTGAAAAACTCAGCCTATTGCCACGGCATAGCCACACGCAAAACAGGCTCCTTTTGCTCTTTCATACGGTTTTGTATCATGACCAATCACCTCACCACACCGCCAACACGGCGTGGTTTTCTGGCGTCTATCAGCGCTATCAGCGGCCTTGCGGCCTTCGCGCCAACACGCCTTTGGGCAACACCAGACACCCAAACTGGGCAAATCCCACCCACAACACAGAAGAACTGGCACCTCACCGTAGGGCGTAAAACCGTTACCATTGATGGAAAAACCCTCAATGCTCCAACGGCCAATAACTCCGTGCCCGGCCCTATCCTACGCTTTAAAGAAGGTGAAAATATTACCATCACCGTCAGCAATAACCTGACGGAAGAAACCTCACTCCACTGGCACGGTCTACGCGTACCGGCCCGCATGGATGGCGTACCCGGCCTCAGCTTTCACGGTATCGCCCCAGGGGAATCCTTCACATACCAATTCCCTATCAAACAAAGCGGCACCTATTGGTACCACAGCCATTCGAACATGCAGGAAGCACAAGGCCTCATCGGAGCTATCGTCATTGACCCTGCCACCCCAGAGCCCAACCCATGTGACCGGGATTACGTCATCATGCTGGGTGAGTGGACCGATGTCTCCCCCGCAGAAATCGTCAGCAACCTCAAAATGCAAGATGATTATTACAACTTCCGGCAGCGCAGCACTGCCTCTCTTCCCGCACAATCCAAACATGATGGCGGCCTCGTTCCCGCCCTAAAAAGCCGCTTAATGTGGTCCGGCATGAACATGTCTGCCACCGATATCTCAGACGTCTCCGGTGTCATCTACACCTACACAATGAACGCCATTGCTCCCCATACCGGATGGGAAGGTCTATTTCGTGCTGGAGAGCGCATACGCCTGCGCTTCATCAACAGCGCCACTATGACCCTCTTTGACGTTCGTATTCCCGGCCTTGAAATGACCGTAGTCGCAGCCGATGGGAACCCGGTTGAACCCGTACCCATTGATGAATTCCGCATCGGCGTGGCGGAAACCTATGACGTCATCGTCCAACCCCGCGAAAACCGCCCATACACACTCTTTGCCCAAAGCGAAGACCGTACCGGATACGCTCTGGGCACGCTAACTCCCCGCACCGGACTCCGTTCAGCCATTCCCCCCATGGATCCGCGCCCCGTCCGCACAATGGTCGATATGGGTATGGATATGAACGATATGGACATGAAGGACATGCCGGGCATGAACATGCACGGAAAAGACATGGCCTCCATGCCTTCTATGAAACCCAACAAAACCGGAACAACTCAACCACCCTCAACCCATCATATGATGGCAGGCATGGCGATGAACCATATGAACATGGCCAACATGCCCGGTATGAGTATGCCGGGCATGGAGATGCATGGCCACACCATGCCCCCTATGAAACATGATATGCCCATGGCAGGCATGAGCATGAATCACATGACAATGCACGGTATGGATATGCGCCACATGGGCGCTATGCCCGGCATGGCCATGCCCCACACACCATCCACACCGATCCCATTAGAGATTGATGACCCCGGCCCGCCTCCCCTGAATGTCGAAAATCAAAATATTGCCACACACCCCATTGATCGCCTCGGTGACCCCGGAGACGGCCTCGCCAACACCAACCGGCGCGTACTGACCTATAAAGACCTCCGCGCAACGACACCGTCCCCTGATCCACGCCCCCCTTCACGAGAAATTATTCTGCACCTCACAGGCAATATGGAGCGCTATATCTGGGGCTTTAACGGACGAAAATTCTCGGAATCCGGCCCCATTCGCCTACGCCTGAATGAACGCGTACGCTTTACCCTCATCAACGACACCATGATGGAACACCCCATCCACCTCCATGGCTTTTGGAGTGAACTCGAAAACGGGAATGACACATATAATCCCCGAAAGCACACGATCATCTCACAACCCGGCGGCACAATGAGCTTCCTCATGACCGCAGATGAACCCGGCATGTGGGCCTTCCACTGCCACCTGCTTTACCACATGGATCTCGGCATGTTTCGGACAGTGAGCGTCGCATGAGCATGAAACACATCATACCCGCCCTCACCTTCGGAGCGCTGAGCATGCTCGCTCTCCCATGGTCTGCCCATGCTCAAATCGTCACCATTCACCACGCGGCAGATGCACCAACGGATAACGCACCAACCTCCATGCCCGGCATGAGTCCTGTGATGATGGACCAAGCCACATGGTTCCACGGCATCTTCAACCAACTCGAAGGACGTTACGCCCCCCAAGGCACAGACTTCCGCTGGGATGGTGAAATGTGGTTTGGCTCTGATTACAACCGCCTTTGGCTACGCTCCGAAGGTACCCTCTCCAAAGGAAAACTCTCCGATGGCGAGCACGAAATCCTCTACAGCCGTGCCATCTCCACGTATTGGAACCTCCAGGGTGGCACGCGCATTGACCTCGATAGCGGGCCCACCCGCGCATGGGCAGCTTTTGGCGTAGAAGGCCTCGCGCTTTATCAATTTGAGCTCGGCGCCATGGGCTATGTTGGTGGCAATGGCGGCGCCGCAGCCCGCCTCGAAGGATCATATGATATTCTGCTCACCAACCGGTTGATTCTCCAACCGCAAGTAGAGCTCAACGCCTATACACGCCCAGACCCCGCACGCGGTGTCGGCTCCGGCTTATCAGAAATTGATACCGGCCTTCGCCTAAGATATGAGCACTGGCGAAAATTCGCTCCATACCTTGCCGTGACTTATAATACCCCTTTGGGCCAGGCACGGCACTTCCCAGATAACCGTAATGATATACGATCCGCACTCCGCTTTACCTTCGGGCTGCGTAACTGGTTCTAAAAACAGAATAATCAGCGCCGCCCTCATCATTCGGCGCTGATTTTCTCAATCACCTTGCATGAGATCATATCTGTAAATGCAATTTAGTCGCATTTTTCCCTTTTCGATCCCCTATGAGAGCCCTATCTAGAAAGAGAGACCACAGAGCCAACACCCAAAGAGGCCGGACATCATCGTGCACACGCTCGCCACACTGCCCAAAGGCCATGAAGCCATCATCACCAGCGTCTCACATATGACAGATGCTGACACGATTGCTTTGCGCCTTGGGGAACTCGGCTTTGTCCCCGGTGAGCGCGTACAAACAATCGCGACGGGGCCTTTCGGGCGCGAGCCAATTGCCGTCCGCCTTGGAACATCACGCTTTGCTTTACGCCATAGCGAAGCCGCCCGCATTCATCTGCAGGACAGCAAATAAACCCTTATGTCCACCTCTACCCCCCGTAACATCGCCCTTGCCGGCAACCCTAATTGCGGCAAAACATCCCTGTTCAATCAGCTGACAGGAAGCCGACAAAAAGTAGGCAATTACGCCGGTGTCACGGTTGAACGGAAGGTCGGATTCTTCACAACACCACAGAATACGCCTATCCGGGTGCTGGACCTTCCCGGTGCCTATAGCCTCTCCTCCACCAGCCCCGATGAAGACATCACACGCGATATCTGCCTCGGCCACCACCCCGCCGAAGCACAGCCAGAAGTGCTTATCGGCGTTGTCTCAGCCTCCAACTTACGCCTCCACCTACGGTTCCTCCTGGAACTCAAGCAGATTGGCGTTCCCGTCATCGTCGCTCTAAACATGATGGATGAAGCCGAAAAAATTGGCCTCACCATTGATACGAAAGGCTTATCTGCCGATCTCGGCATGCCTGTTATTCCGGTCATCAGCCTCCATAAACAAGGCGTCACACAACTCCTCACCACACTGGACCAACCCGTCCCAGCGCCACCCGCATTGCCAGAAGGCACAGACCTCCACGCGGAGGTCCGCCGCCTTCTCTCTCATTATGTGCAGCAGCCCGCCACCTCACGAGAGCGCTTCACAGACCGTCTCGACCGCTGGACACTACATCCCGTCCTCGGCCCCCTCATCCTACTCGTCATCTTATTCATTATGTTCCAAACCGTCTTTGCATGGGCTCAACCCATCATGGATGCTTTGGGCAGCGGCTTAAACGACTTCGGCGCATGGGTCCTCACTCCCTTGCCAGCCGGCATGCTGCACAGCCTGTTAGCAGATGGCGTCATCGCTGGGGCAGGAACAGTCGTCGTCTTCCTGCCTCAAATCCTGATTCTGTTTCTATGGATTATCACCCTCGAAGAATCTGGATACCTCCCCCGCGCAGCCTTCTTACTAGACCGCGTCATGGCCATGGCAGGCCTTAGCGGGCGCTCCTTCATTCCGCTCCTCTCAAGTTTTGCATGTGCCATCCCCGGCATTATGGCCGCACGCACTATCCAAAACCCACGAGACCGCTTGGTGACGATCCTCATCGCACCCCTCATGACCTGCTCTGCACGCCTGCCTGTCTACACACTCCTCATCGGTGCCTTTGTTCCCCATCGCACTGTCTGGGGCATCATGAACCTACAAGGCCTCGTGCTCTTCGGACTTTATGCAACCGCAATCATCAGCGGTATTATCGCCGCACGAATCATGACACGCGGCGTTGCGTCCCAAGAACACCCCCTGCTCCTTGAACTGCCACCTTACCGCCGCCCTCTCTTACGCAGCGTCGCTCTCGGCCTATGGCAACGCGCCGTGATGTTCCTCTCACGCGTCGGCACCATCATTGTCTCACTCAACGTCTTACTCTGGGGGCTATCCAGTTTCCCGTTCCCACCGGCACATGCAACCGGCGCAGCCATCGACTACAGCATCGCAGGCCGTATTGGGCATTTGATGCAGCCCCTCTTCTCCCCTCTTGGCTTTAACTGGCAAATTTGCGTCGCTCTCATTCCCGGCCTTGCCGCACGAGAAGTCGCCATCAGTTCGCTTGCCACCGTGTACGCCATCGGTGCCACAGGTGACGATGCTGGCGACAAACTCCTCCCCATCCTCTCCAGCCAATGGTCCATGGCCACAGCTTTTGCGCTCTTGGCTTGGTATGTGTACGCTCCACAATGCATCTCAACATTAGCCGTCATGCGGCGCGAAACACGCTCTCTCAAAATCGTCTTTGGTGCCGCCGGTTATTTATTCGGCCTCGCCTATTTGGGAGCGTTCCTCACACACTATATCACTCTTAAGATGCAATAACCCGGCATAAGGACATTGCGTGATGATCGAGACACTAATCGCCACCCTGCTTGTACTCGCCGCAGCCCTGTACTGGACCATGCGCCTGTTCCCCAGCATCCGTAAACCCGTCTACGCAGCTCTCGGCCGCACGCCCCCTCACAGTACAGCAGCCAAACGACCGGGTTCATGTGGTGGCTGCACCGGATGCAGCGGTAAAAGCGGCGGTTGCCACTAAACTGCCCCCCACACGCATTACACAAAAAAACGCAGCGAGTTTTACCCCGCTGCGTTGTCGAAGCTTAACTTAATTCAAGCGGCTTATCGTGTCACACCACCAAGGCTAGACCACAGATACGTCCAGCTCAGTGCCTGCGTCTGAGCAATCTCTGGCTGGCTCGCACCAAAACCATGACCGCCTGCCACTTGCTCCCAGTAATAATATGGCAGGTTCAATTCGCTCATACGCCAAGCAAAGCGTCGTGCATGAACCGGCCCAACACGGTCATCTTTTGTGGTCGTTTCAATAAACGGCACAGGATATTGCGTGCCCGCCTTCAAGTTTTGCAGCGGTGAGATTTTACGCAAGAAATCCCGCTGTTCAGGAATAGACACCGTGCCATACTCCCCAACCCATGATGCACCCGCAGACATATGCTCATAATTCATCATGTCCAACAGCGGCACTTCAATATCCACGGCTTTCCAGAAATCTGGATGCTGCGTGAACTCAACGCCCATCAACAACCCACCATTCGAACCACCACGAATAGCTAAATGTTGCGGGGACGTAATATGGCGTGCCGCTAAGTCATGCGCGACAGCGGCAAAGTCATCATAAATATGCTGACGGCGCGTCTTCAAGCCTGCCTCATGCCAAGCGGGGCCGAACTCACCACCACCGCGAATATTGGCCAGCACATAAACACCGCCATGGCTTAACCAATTCACGCCAAGCCCTGCGGAATAAGACGGAAAGAGCGGCACTTCAAAGCCACCGTAAGCATACAGAAGCGTCGGGTTCGCATCATTCTGCGGCAGATTTTTCGCATGAACGACAAAGTAAGGCACGTCCGTTCCATCCGTGGAGCGTGCTTGATACTGATCGACCGCCATGGAAGACGCATCAAATTGTGCTGGCAAAGTATGCACAGCATTAACAGTCGCCATATCTGTATCAATCGACCAAATCGTTGGCGGCGTCAAAAACCCTGCCGACTGCGCATAAGCCAACGGGCTGGCATGGTCAGCACTCACCAAATCAATCGATACATTCTTCGGTAAAGGCAATTGAGCACGCGTGAACGTATCCCCAGACGGCGTAAAGACCAAAAGCTGTCCACGCACGTTATCGTACAAGGATACCAACACATGACCATGGCTTACCACAGCACTTTCAATGACCTGCTTCGCTTCTGGCTGAATCAACAATTGCGGCACAACATGGCGGTCTAGATCCACCAAAATGACTGAACCTGCCATGAAATTAGGTCCGTGCGTGTCCCAGTCCTGATCCAAACGCACAACCAGTTTATGCCCCAAAAGGCCCGTCACTTCCGCCCGTTCCGGCAGATCCAACGCTACCGCACGACCATTCACATAGTGGTAAAAACGCGCAGAAAACGCATCAAGCCCTTCACGGATCAATGCAACCTGGTTGCCCTTACCGTCATGCAGCACCACAGGGTCCACAGACACATCCGTTGGCTTACCCGAAAATACCGTAACAGCAGAGGAAAGCTTTTTCCCACGCTTCAAAGCTTTAACGATATAGGGATAAGACGATTTCGTAACGTCTTTATCCGTCCACGGATAGCTGACTAAAAGCGTATCACGGTCTAGCCAATCCGCCACTTGCTTCGCATGCGGTAGCGTAAAGCCATTCGGGACAAACTTGCCGGTTGAAAGATCAAACTCTCTCAACGTCTCCGCATCTTCACCACCATCAGACAGCGCGAGCAAGCAGCGATTTTGGTGCAAGTCCAAGCATGACAGGCCATGATAAACCCAGTTCTTCTGCTCCGCCGTCGCCAGTGCATCCAAGTCCAGAACCGTCACCCAGTTCGGAGATTCTGACGCATAATCAGCAACCGTCGTCCGACGCAAAATACCGCGCTGATGCGCATCATCCCGCCAGAAATTATAAATCATGCCATCAATTTGCTCTGGCATCGCCAAACGATCATGCGTTTGCAGCAATTTCAAAGACGCATCGTAGAAAGACTTAAATAGCGGCTTTTGACCAAGCGTATTCAGCGTCTTTTGGTTTTGAGTCCGCACCCAATCCATCGCCTGCGCACCATCAATTTGGTCCAACCAAGCCGGTGGTGCTTTTTGTTCAACATCTGAAACAGCTTTGGATGGCGCCGTCTGAGCATGGCTTACCCCTAGGTGGAGCATAGAAGCGCTCGCCATCAAAACACCCAGCCGCCGAAATGACATCAAAGACATAAAAACTTCCTTATACGCCTTACTCATGCAGCGTATGCTATCTGCGTCACCGCTCAAACGGCCCACAAAATGAAAACAATATTTTCTGATGCTAAACTGAAATTCTATCAGAAGAAACAGTCTTCTTCCGCACTACACTCCCCCTTCTTTGACCATAAGATCACATCCTCAAAAAACATCACCATCAGGGGGATGAATTAGCAGCCTTCCTGCGCTAGAGCGTGAACTCACACCTTGTCATTCACCTGATGGGCCTTACACCGCCCAGCATGCCGAAACTGGATCGCACCATGACCTCACCACTGACGGTCCCGGCCCTTGCATCCCCCTTCTTGGACATGCTGCCCCAAACAGGTCGTATGCCAGCTATGCCATCCCGCACTGCGGTAGATGCCATGCGCCATACCAGCGAATTTGCCTGTATTACTGAGCTTTTATCCTTAGTCATCACAACACCCGAGCAAGACGCTACTATCAACACACAAGCAGAACACCTCGCCGCGATCCTACACACCGCCCCACGCAGCGCCATTGGCACCCTCCTAGAGGCATTCCCCCCATCCAGCGCACATGGCCGTGCTTTACTGGCCCTCGCCGAAGCCTTTTTACGCATCCCTGATCATGCCACACGAGAAGCCCTCATTGATGCACAAGTGCGCCATTTGGAATGGGCAACACCCACTGCCAAAACCAATGCACCTACTTTGGTCTCTATGCTTACCCGCGGCCTCTCTCTCGCCAGTTTGCTGCGCAAAGGCAGTGCCCTAAGCTTGCGCCGCTTAACCCTACAAACTTCTGCCCCCCTCATTCGCCACGGCCTGGAAAAAACGCTCCGGGCCGCCGCAGAACAAGTCACACTCGGCACCACACCGAACGAAGCCCTCCGTAACGCTCAATCCACGCGCAAACGCGGCTTTAACCACACGTTTGACCTTTGCTCTCCTGCCGCCCTCGACATGGCACAAGCTCATAAAGCACTGCACGAATTTGAAGCCTTGCTCGAGGCTTGTAGCCGCCACGCAGGCATGACAGGCGGCCGCTCCGAACGCCCTAGCCTCACCTTACGCCCAGCGCTGCTCTGCCCACATTTCTCCAGCATGCGCCATGAACACGTTATGACGGAGTTTCTCCCAACCCTCTCACGCCTGGCCGAGCGGACCCGCCAACTCGATCTCGCTCTCATTTTAACGGTAGAACATAGCCGTGAGATTGACCTCTGCTTAGACCTGCTCACCGCCCTGTGCGCCCAGCGCGAACTTGAAGGCTGGGACGGCCTCGGCATGACCATTCAAGCGCATGACCGCCGCGCCCTCGCAATTACCCAGCATCTCATTGCCCTTGGGCGCTCCACAGGCCGTCGCCTCATCATCCGCTTAACGCGCGGTGCAGCATGGCGCGCCGAACATAACCGAGAGGATACTCTCGCCCCTACCCCCCTTTTCTCACGCAGTTGCCACACAAATCTCAGCTACCTCGCCTGCACTCAAGCCCTGTTGAGTAACCTAGACTGCACCTACCCACATTTCGCCACACATAACCCGCGCCTCGTTGCCCATATTCAAGCCCTCGCTCCGCAAGCCAAGCGAGGTGACTTTGAGTTCGAATGCCTCCATGGCCTCGCCCAACCATTGGCGGAAACACTGCTTTCTTCCAAAAGCAAAGATACGCCGCCATGCCGCCTGCACGCCCCCATCGGGCCTGCCAGCACAGTGCTACCTGCCCTCGTCAAGCAACTGCGCGAAAGTGACGGACCAAGCCCCCTACTCTCCAGCAAAACCCACACAACAGACGATGTCATCGAAGCCTTAACAGCCAATCCCGTCACAGCCGCGGAAACCCTCAGAGCACAGCATCCCTATACGGACCACCTCCCAGACAACACCGACCCCACTCTTCTCCCACCACTTTTTGAGTTGGACCTCTCAGACCCCGCAGATCAATTGGCACTGCATCAGGCCCTTATGGCCACAACACCCGACACTCTGCCCTTCATTCACCCTCTCATCGTGGAACACACACCAGAGCGCCACCCGCCTCACTTTGGGCGACGTATCTGCAACCCCGCAGCCCGCCAAGATGCCATTGGCGATGTTCTTGAAACCGATGGCGAAGCACTTTTACAAGCGCTCTCCACAGCAGAAGAGCACCTCCCTCATTGGCGCCATCACCCCGCCGCGCACCGTGCAACACTCTTGCGCAATGCCGCCGCAGCGATCGAGACGGACTACGTCCCCCTTCTCGGCTTCATCATTCGTGAAACCGGCAAAGCCTTTCCATCTGCACTCAGTGAATTACGCGACGGGGTCACTGCTCTTTATCAAGCCGCGCAAGACGCAGAAAATAGCAGCCTCACCGCTACGCCACTCGGGCTCATCGCCTGTATCAGCCCATGGAGCAGCCCCTTTGCCGCCTTCATGCGCCAAATTGCCTTTGCTTTAGCCGCTGGGAACAGCGTCCTCGCCAAACCAGCCGCGGCCACACCTTTCACAGCGGAAGCAGCCATCCAGCATCTCCATAATGCCGGAATCCCCAAAACGGTGTTGTTCTTCCTCCCCGGCAATGAGCAAGTGGGGGAAGAGCTCGTCAGTGACCACCGCATTGATGGCGTTTTATTCACAGGTTCAACCCCGGTCAGCAAAGCCATTTCACGCCTCATTGCACAACGCACAGGCCGCACTGGCGCCCCCGTATCCCTCATCGCACGCAGCGGTGGCCAAAATGCTCTTCTTGCGGATAGCTCAGCTCAACCAAGCCAAGTCGTGCATGACATCATCCGCTTATCCTTCACCGATAGCGGCCAAAGTTGCGGTGCCGTTCGCATCCTTCTGCTGCAAGACGATAACGCTGATAAAGTCCTGACCTTATTACGCGGCGCGCTCAGCACCTTAAACCTTGGGGACCCAACCCGAATTTCCACCGATATTGGCCCCATGATCAGTGCTGAAGCCCGTACCGAAACCCTCGCGCATATTGATCAAATGCGCCGCGCTGGCCGTAAAGTCTGGACGGCCCCCCTTAAAGAACCCGACCGCAACGCAGGCCACCACCCCGGCAGTTACCTCGCCCCCACCTTAATCGACATTGGCCGCGTAGCTGATATCCCCAGAGAGGTCTTCGGCCCTGTCCTGCATATCCGCCGCTTCCACCGCAATGAGTTGGAAGGCGTCATCGATGCCGTCAATGCCACCGGCTATGGATTAAGCTTCGGGGTCCATTCGCGCATCCCCAATACCATCCATCGCGTCCTCGCCCGGGCACAAGCTGGCAATCTGAGCGTAAATACACTTACCTCCGGCACCAGCGTCCACGCACCGCCCTTCGGCGGGTACGGCCTTTCCGGCTGCGGTGCCAAGCTGGGCGGCCCATTAGCCCTACGCCAACTGCAAGCCAACATTCCCGCCCTTCACTTCCCACATTTTAGCCCTACAGACATGAATCCTGGCCATATCTCACGGATTGCCGCCAATCTGGTTGCCTTCCTAGAAAGCCGAGATGCCGTTTCTGCCCGGACAATCCGCCAAGACATTGCCCATAACCTCCTCGGCAGTTCCCTCCCCCTACCCGCCGCCATTGGTGAAACCCGCACCCTCACCCTTATCCCATGTGGTACGGTCCTTTGCGCGGGGGAAAGCTGGCCCGCCCTCTTGCGTGCCGTCGGCATGGCACTTGGCACCGGCAATACAGCTCTAGTCCTCGCACCCAAAACAGCACTTGAATGGATGCAACGCCTCCCCCAAAGCCTTGCAGACCGCATCCAACGTGTGGACCCCGGCGCACTTCCCGAATGTGACGCCATGATCTTCGAGCGCGGCAGCACAACCGCACAAGATGCCGCCACCACATTAACCGCCCGTGAAGGCCGGATCGTACCACTTTATCCGCTCGACAGCGTCCGCCCAGAATGGCTACTGCAAGAACGCGTCACCTGCGTTAATGAAGAGGCCCTGTCCGGTGCACCCACCGTTATGGCCTTGATGTAAACCTGACCTCTCTCCCTAAGCCCCCACCGGAGCCTGCGCATACCACCATGATCAGCCTGTTCGACCTTTTTAAAATCGGGATTGGCCCGTCATCATCCCACACCGTCGGCCCGATGCGAGCAGCACGGCGTTTTATCGCCCATCTCCCCACCGAACAGCCCATCCACCGTATTCAAGTCACCCTCTACGGTTCCCTTGCATGGACGGCTAAAGGCCACGCAACAGACACCGCCATTATGCTCGGCCTCTGGGGAGAAAGCCCAGAAACCATCAATCCTGATGATGCCCCCGCAATTCTCAACACCCTACAGGAGCAAAAATACCTCACCATTAACGCGCAACACATCGCCTTTGACCCAGAACACGATATCATCCTCGATACCGTCACCACGCCCCCCGTTCACCCCAATACCCTACAATTTAGCGCCCTCTCCATCACGGGAGAGACGCTCCTAAAGGCCCGCTTTTGCTCCGTCGGCGGTGGCTTTATTGTGCCGGAAGACCATACTGAAGGCGCGACATACACCTTGCCGGACATGCCACTCGACTTCACCAGCGGCGTCGAACTCCTCAACCGCACACAAGAGAGCAATCTCTCCATCGCAGACGTCGTCATGACCAATGAAGAAGTGCTGCGCCCTAAGGCCGAAATTACAGCTTACCTTGACCGCATCATTGACGTCATGATGGCCTGCATCAATCGCGGCCTGACCCAAACCGGCACCCTACCGGGCCGCCTCAAAGTCAAACGCCGCGCCGCCGCCCTACATGAACGACTGCAAGCGACCACATTCCAAAACCAAAAGCCTGCCCATGAAATCATGGATTGGGTAAGCCTCTACGCCATTGCCGTAAATGAAGAAAATGCCGCGGGCAGCCGCGTCGTAACGGCACCGACGAACGGTGCCGCAGGCGTTATTCCAGCCGTTTTACGTTATTACCGAGACCATTGCCCCCAAGCATCACAAGACGGCCTGCGCAGCTTTCTCCTCACCGCTGCGGCCATTGGCGGCCTTTTCAAGCTCAATGCCTCCATCTCCGGCGCAGAAGTTGGCTGCCAAGGTGAAGTTGGCGTCGCCTCCTCCATGGCCGCCGCAGGCCTTGCCGCCGCACTAGGCGCAAACCCACAACAGATCGAAAATGCTGCCGAAATCGGTATGGAGCATCACCTCGGCATGACCTGTGACCCCATCGCAGGCTTAGTGCAAATCCCGTGCATTGAACGCAATGCTTTCGGCGCCATCAAAGCCATTAATGCAGCGTCCCTCGCCATGCATGGGGACGGCGCACACCACGTCTCTCTCGATCATGTCATCCGCACCATGGCGGAAACTGGCCGAGACATGAACCACCGCTACAAGGAAACATCCCTCGGCGGCCTCGCCGTCAACGTTCCAGAATGTTGATTGCTACATTTGCACAAAAAAACGGGTGCCCATAAGGACACCCGCCACCAAAACGTACCTCTATAATCTTACTGCCCAAGCTCCGCCTGAACCTCAACAGTCGCAGACACCACTTGCTCCTCGCGGCTAGCCTGCGGCGGAGCCATCGGCGCGCTGCGCAGACTTAACGTTGCCATCATCGGGCGTACACCTTCATACCCCGCATTAATCCGCACATCATTCAGTCGGATCAGCTTCAAGCCCAGCGCTTTTGCATTCTCCTCCGCCTGTGGCCGAACCTTCTCCAACGCTTCCAAACGCGCTTTTTTCAACAATGCTTCACGGGAAGCCGGATCGAGTGACCAATCGGTACCATCCAGCATCAAGCCCTGCGCCTGCAATGCACCAGCCAATTCTAAAATACGCCCAGCATCTTCACCGCTCAGTGTGACATCCTGGCGCGCAATCCACCGTGTATGACCATGTTCAGGCGTCTCGTCATCAATCGTGTAACTGCCAGCCTTGGCATCCACACCAGCTTGCCCCGACACCACCTTCATGGCTGTCGCGATTGATGCATTTAAAGCCTTTTGTGCACCCATCGGGGAGACATTCTCTGCACGTGCATACAAATGCGCCGTTAGCCGCGTAGCGGGAGCACGCACATCATTCGTAACGGAGAAATTCAACGTCGTCATATCGTGATCCTGCACAGCAGCCTTAGCATGCCCCACCACACCACCGAACAGGCCAGCAGCACAAACGGCACCAAGAGCAAAACGCGAATATGTCATGAGTGATCCTGACTATGTTCCAAAAGCACAAGTGCACGACGTAACCGCTCAATTCCGGCACGAAGATGGCCATTTTGGCACAATTTCACGCCATGAGCCCGCAAACGCCGCGCGTCTTCCATCGCCCCAACCAAAACGCCATGAGGTTCCGCAATAATCGCATCCACATTTGAAACCAGTTGCGCGCAATATTCTGGGCTATCCGTCGTAACCGAAATCACACCATCACCATGATGCGGACTAGCCTGCATAAAACGGCCCATCACACGCCCATCATCATTATGCACCGTCGTCTCAACCTGTACGAGACCGGCCGATTGTGCATCTTGCGCAATGAGAGACGGGCTACCCATCACACTGATCACGCAACAACCCAAAATTAGAGCAAGCTTCATGGCGTATCCATTTCAGCCGTGGGCACGCCCCATGACACCAGCACCAAACAGCACTCACAATACTGCACGGTTGGACAGAACCCTATATCATTCCGTCTCACCGTAAGATGAGCAGAGCATGAAACTTCCGTCATACAGCCTGCCCGTCCCGCATCGGATCAGATCCTACTCCTAAAGATGGAATATATAACGTCACACCCAGACCCGGTTTCCGATCTTGCAAAACCATACGTCCATTATGCAAAGCCACCACTGCTTGTACGAGCGACAGCCCCAAGCCTGACCCCGGTGTATTACGAGCCGCCTCCGCCCGAAAAAACCGCTCCGATGCACGCGCCATATCATCCGGACTCATTCCTGGGCCAGCATCCATAACCGCAATAAACACATCATCGCCTACCATCCCCGCATGCACCACAACATCCGTCCCTGATGGTGCAAATTTAATGGCATTATCCAATAAGTTCGCAAAAGCCTGCTGCAATAAATGCCGGTCCCCATAGACAGGCCGCACAGCATCAAGGCGCAGTTTAAGGCATAACGAGGCCTCCTCAGCGCTGGCTTCATACAGCTCTGCCAACCCCTCCAACAAAGGCGGCACATCCAAATCCGTAAACGCAGCCCGGCGCGTCCCTGCTTCTAATTGCGCGATACGCAACAATGCTTCAAAAATGGACGTCACGTGATCTAAATCGACCACCGCCCGATCCACCGCAGACCGCAACGCCTCCTCTGACGTTGCCGTCAAACTCGCTTCCTCCAAGCGCGCCCGTGCCCGCGTAATAGGCGTGCGCAAATCATGAGCAATCGCGTTGGAGACTTGGCGCACCCCATCCATCAAGCGATCAATGCGCTCCAGCATTTCATTGACAGTTTGACTAATCGAATCCGTTTCGTTGCCCGTGAGTGGCATACGACGGCTCAAATCACCACGCGCCACCGCCGCCGTCGTCCGAGCGATAGACCCGACAACCTGCCGGAAAATCCCCCGCATCACCAAGGCACCACCCGCCGCCAATAACGACACCATAATCCACGCCCAAATCAGCGTGTCCATTAATACATGCCGCACTAACTCGCGCCCGCGAATATCACGACCGACAATCAACCCCCCGCCACCCGGCAGGATATACGCATGCATTTTCGCCCGCGTGCGAAAACTATCGCGCTGTATCGACAACTCGTAAAAATGCTCTGTACCTGAAACTGTCGCAGGCCAGCCCGGCAAATTACCCGCATAACGCCGTCCGGTCGGCCCTACCAATAAATACAGCGCATCATCTTCGACATTACGATCCAGACGATCCTGAATCGCCGTCACAAGACTAGCCATCCCGCCACGCTGCACACGTTGCTCTAAATCATGTGCATCGACTTGCACTGCCGCTTCTACCCGGCGTTCAATTTGCCCTGTCGTGTTCCACCAAATAAACGATAAAAAGAAACCCGCAGACAAAACAAAAACTGACCCATAGGCCAAGGCAAAATTTAACCCCGCAGACCGCACAGGCCAGCGGGGCTTCAAATGCTTCAACATAAGCTGATCACGCACATACTATTTCAATCATCAATCGGCACGCAGAATATAACCTGCATTACGGATTGTATGAATCAAAGCATGAGAAAACGGCTTATCCACTTTCTGCCGCAACCGTGAAACATGCACATCGATAACATTGGTCTGCGGATCAAAATGATAATCCCACACCCGCTCCAACAACATAGTCCGTGTCACAACCTGACCAGCGTGCCGCACTAAAAATTCCAACAAACGAAATTCACGCGGCTGAAGGTCGATCTTCTCCCCCCCACGCTTGACCGTGCGTGCCAGCAAATCCATTTCCAAATCCGCAACAGTCAAACGCGTCTGCGGTACAACCTCAGAACGACCACGCCGCCCCAGAGCCTCAACACGCGCCATTAACTCAGAAAATGCAAAAGGCTTCGTGACATAATCATCGCCACCCGCCTTCAACCCCGCAACACGATCATCCACATCGGCCAAAGCCGAGAGAAGCAGAACAGGCGTCGCGTTACTCTGTGCACGCAATGTTTCTAAAATACGAACACCATCGATGCCACCGGGTAACATACGGTCTAAAATCAACACATCGTAGCTCTCGCTAACAGCAAGGAACAAACCATCCTTACCGTTATCCGCCTCATCAACAACGTGCCCGGCTTCACGCAGCCCTTTCAACACAAAGGCGCGGACCGTAACATCGTCCTCGACCAGAAGGATACGCATAGCTGTCTCTCACTTCCCAAACCGTTGGAAAATACCACCATAGAGCTTCACCGAAGCAGATCAATCATCCGCTTCCGTCGGCCGAGCACCAATATGCACAACCAGGTTCAAATCACCATGCCCACGCCGCACCACAAAAGTCAGATCTGTGCCTGGCCGCGCGGCCGCAATACTGCGGAGTAACATCCGCGCACTGCTCACAGCAGTGCCGTCAACCTGCCGTACAATATCGCCGCCCTGAAGCCCACTTTTCTGCGCAGGCCCCCCTGCATCCACACTCGCAATACCGACATTCGTCGTACTATCATTCAGCGTAATGCCTAACCACCCATGCTCTGCATGACCAGTCCGCTCAATCTCAGCAACGATTGGCGCAACAATTTCAGATGGAATCCCAAAACCAATCCCAACAGATCCACCTGCTGGCGTCACAATCGCGGCATTAATCGCTACGACCTGCCCGCGCATATTAAACGCTGGCCCACCAGAGTTCCCCGGGTTAATCGGCGCATCAAGTTGAATGAAATCATCCAAAGACCCAATGCCAAGATCTCGCCCCACGGCAGAAACAATACCCGCCGTGACAGAGGACCCAAACCCGAAAGGGTTCCCCGCGACCAAGATCCAATCCCCAATATCCGTCTGCCGAGAATCACCCCACGTCACATACGGCAGAGGCTCAGGACTTTCGACCTTAATCACCGCAATGTCTGTCAGCGGGTCGGCCCCTAACAAATGAGCCGGCAACTCCAGACCATTCGATAATGACACTACAACACGCCCATTATCGCCAACGACGTGACGGTTGGTCACAATAATCCCCGTCGGGTCCACAATAAAACCAGAGCCCGCCCCCACCATTTCTTCAGAGGCACGCTTCATTTTATCATGATACCGCTTTTCAAGCGGCGTCCCACGAATTTGAGGCGGAGTATGGTCATGCCCATCTGAAGCAGATTGGGTCGTTGCAATATTCACAACCGCAGGAATAACCTGCCGCACCAATGGTGCAAATGTCAGCGGGCCATATTTAACCAGCAAAGGCGGAAGCGCTGACGCTGCATCCGGTGCCGCTGGCTGAATCGGTATCCCTTGTGCATCCGTACTTTCTCCTGCGACAGGCTGCTCACCAACAGAAGAAACCGATATGCTCGTCGGCGCAGGGGACGCTGCTTCTTTTTTCAAGACGGACACAGAAGCTTGGGGATGATTCCCAAGTCGTGCGTGATCAAACGCAAGTACCCCCGCCAAAGTGGCAACGGCAGCAGTTGCTCCCCCAATAAAGGCGGAAAGAAAAGCGCGGTTCACAGACATTCAAGCAACGTGTTGTTCATCCGATGACCGTAACACACAGTTTTCGAGATTCACAAAACTCGTTTTTTCACTCTTCTTGAAAAAACAACGAATTGTCACTGAAGGCACCCCTAAACGATGCCACCAGCACATAAAATTTAACTTTACAGACCAACAACTCGCTGACCTTGAGGTAAATTTTCTACAATATACGGACCAGAAGCCGCAATCTCGACTTCCAAAGCCCAGATGCCATCCTGCATCATAACTGGCAGATCAATATACGCAGCACCCGACGTCCAACGCACGTCAGAATGCTCACAAGCATGCCAACCAGAGCACTCCACATCCGTGCGATACGCAGGCAAATCGCGCTTACCGTCCAACCCATGCAACGTGATGGCTGAAACCGCGCCCCCCAGAGAACGACGATCATCACAGAACGGACCGATATAATCACACGGGCGCGATACGCGTGAAAGCAATTCAACAGATGACACGCCAGAAGGAAGGCGGAAAAACACACTGCGCCCTACACGACGCAAGACTTCAAATGTCTCGCCCGTATTCGTACGCACCATCAACTCAGCATCATCCGTGAACGCGATGGCATCCACCGCTGGGAAACCTAACTCATCCGCACGCTGTTCCAAAGCGCGGAACAACGGCTCCACATGCTCCATACCACACGCCAACGGTGCGGCTGCATCGTCTTCCCATGTTTTGATGGCACGACCACCAATACTTACGACATGACCACATTGCTCAAAAAGATTACGATTACCTGTATTCAAATAACTTTCCGTTAGCGCACCATTGGCCTGGATAATCGCATGTTTTTCCGTTTCAATATGATAATATTTATAAGAAGTGACCGAGCGATCATACGCAATGGTACGCCCATTAACCAACATACGCACCGGCACAAAAGCACCATCCAGCAACATACAATGCTCAGACGTCACCAATAAATCCTTGAACGGAACACCCGGTGCAATTGCGTCTTGCCTGATACGCACAGGATAACCCGCAGCATCATCAGACAAATCAGCATCCACCTGCGCCTGACGCTGCCCTACCCACTGAACCGCTTGGCTAACCGCACGCCCTTCAAGGTCATAGGTCATCACTAGATCACCAATCGACATATCTTCGACTGATTTTAATCCGCCTGCCGTCTCAATAGAAACTCCCGCAAGGAAGCAGGTACGAATATATGTATTCCCATCCGCATAAAATATTTTCAGCGGATTATTAGCACTTCTCGACGTATCATAATGACCTGATGGAAGCGTTACGCCCTTCGCTAGCTGCGCGACATAAAGCCCTAAAACCTTACCACCGCCATACAGCGTAACGCGCACCGTAGAGTTTTTAAAATTTTCAATCGTATAGGATGTAATCGGTTTGAATGTATGTTGCAGCTCAATAATCGAATTACTCGGATTATAATTCAAAATTGATGTACGATGTAAATCAATAATATCGCGGGCACCATTAATAACAAGAGTACCACCGCCATTTCCACAGTGTACAACTACCGTATTACTGCGGTCTGAAAACAGTCCATACCCGGCTCTAAACGAACCACCGTCGCTCAGGTTAACGGTCAAACGCGAAACAAAATCAAAAAAACGTTACGGGAACCATTTTAAAAATGATTATTTTAACTTATTTATTCAAAAAAATAACGTTTTTTGATTTTATTTTAATTTCTATATCACTTCAAAGAAACATTATTCGGATTCTCAGGCCATTCATGTTTCGGATAACGCCCCCGCATATCCCGGCGCATATCCTCCCAAGCCCCCCCCCAAAAACCTGATAAATCACTCGTAATGGCCTGAGGCCGCCCTGCAGGCGACAAAAGGGCACATTGCAACTTCACACGCCCCTCCATTAACAACGGCAATGCATTCGTTCCGTAAAAAGCCTGAGCACGCGCAGAGACGGTGGGAACAGGTGCCGTATAATCAATCTCATGCGTACTTTTCTTTAACGCCAACCGCGCAGGCAAAACGCGATCCAACCACTGCATAGCGTCATAGGGAAACAGTGCACGCAAAACCGACAAAACATCAATTGCCTTTACCTGCGTCAGCCGATCCATCCCTGCCAAATAGGGCTCCAACCATCCCACATCCGAACATAAAGCTGTGTCAGACACATCCGGCAGATGCTCAGCGCCATGCGCACGCGCCAAAGCAACTCGCGCTTGAAATTGGCGCACCGCATCATTCCACTGCAAACACCGCATCGGATCAGCAGCCACTTGTTGCAAAAGCACTGCCTGCGCTTCATCCGGCGTAATGTCTGTATTACGGTCACGCAAAATCAGCGCACCAAGGCGCAAACGCCGCCGTGCAATAATTCGACCAGACGCCCCATCAACGCTCGTCTCAACCTGCTCCACAGCACGTTCTAACAAAGCTTCTGGCAAATCTTGCCCATTTAACGGCGCTGCTAAAGTAATTTCTGTGGCCGTACGTGTATGGAAAGACGCTGCTGCTAAAAGCTTTTCTCGCGCCAAATCATCCGACACAGACAAACGCGCACTACCACCACCCGCCAAACGAAAACGCCCTAAAGCCCCAGCGGCCTGCGCCACACGATCCGGAAAACCCGCTGCGATAAGCGCGCCTGCACAAGCACCATCTGGCGATAAACGTTCATCCCGCTCCCCCATACGGCGCAAGAAACGTCGCGCAGACAGCCTAATCACACGAACACCAAAACCCCCTGCTTTCTCTCCCATAGCAGGGTCTAAAAGCGCCAAGCGCGCCCGAACATCCACCCCCACATGCCGCTCTCCCGGCGTAGACGTAGCATTCGGCCGCGCCCGCAGCGGGTCACGCTCTTCCAACAACGCCGCCAAATAGGCCGCAGTCACACGCTCCGTACGCGTCCGGGCAGCACATAACATCGCAGCCAAACGCGGATGCGTCCCCAAAGAGGCCATGCGCCGCCCCAAAGCAGTGATCTTTCCCCTCGCATCCACCGCCCCAAGATCGCGCAACAGCGCTATCCCAGCAGCGAGCACACCCGCAGGCGGAGCATCCAACAAAGGCAATACCTCCACTGGGGTTCCCATCGCCTCATGCCATGCCGCCGCGACCAAGGCGAAATCCGTCAAATCTGCAACCAAAATTTCCGGCGCATCTTGCGGTCTCAGCCCTCGTTGCGTGGCCTCGGACCATAACCGTACGGCCACACCCGGCGCTTGCCGCCCCGCACGCCCTGCACGTTGCGTCGCCGTAGCGCGTGAAATGCGCAGCGTCTCCAAGCGAGACAAACCTGTATTGGGGTCTAACCGTGGCGCACGCCGCACGCCACCATCAATAACAATGCGTACCCCAGCAACCGTTACCGAAGTTTCCGCAATCGACGTCGCCAAAACCACCCGCCGCACAGAAGAAGGAGCCAGAGCCAAATCTTGCTCGGCAGTATCCTGTTCTCCATGAAGCGGAAATACGGGAAGCCCCTCTAAAAGCCCCTGCGTCCGGCGAATTTCACCTACACCCGGCAGGAAAACCAAAATATCTCCGTCTTCTTCTGCCCAGACCTGCCGCACAGCCTGCGCACAAGCGACCGGCAAATCACGAGGGTGCAACACATCGCGCGTGTACCGCACATCAATCGGATATTGCCGCCCTTCGCTCTCCACCAATTCCGCACCCAGAAGAGTGGTAAACGCACGCCCGTCCGGGGTGGCCGACATCGCTACAAGCCGTAATTCCGGCCGCAATGTCCTTTGTATGTCCAAACAACAGGCAAGAGCCGCATCCAAGTCCAAAGACCGCTCATGCACTTCGTCAAATAAAACAGCACCAACCCCTTCTAACAAAGGGTCAGCCAATAAACGCCGGAGTAGAAGGCCTTCCGTCACCACCTCAATACGCGTGGCGTCTGAAACAGCTGTGTCTGTCCGCGTCCGAAAACCAACTGTCTCTCCGGCTTTTTCTCCAAGAGATGACGCCATACGATACGCCGCATTACGCACCGCCACACGTCTCGGTTCAACCAGAAGAATCTTCTGTTCCCCCAGCCAATCCGCATCACGCAGGGCCAAGGGCGTCACCGTCGTCTTACCCGCACCCGGTGGTGCTACCAAAACAACATTCTGCCCCCGCACCAAAGCAGCTTGAAAAGCCGGGAGGACTTCAACAATTGGAAGATCGGGGAATACCAACGACTATGACCTAGCGCTGCACAAAATGAATATCTTTTTCACAAAAAACGTCCAAAGCCTGTACCTTTAGCAACACCATAAGGCGCTACACACAGGCTCAGGCGCCTCACCATCACCACACCGGTGCAGCTCTATTTCAGTGGAAATCCCAAACGGTTCAACACAGAACGGATCACATGCCGCCCTCCCAAACCACGCAACGTTTCCATACGCTCAGATACCGTGACGGACCAACGCCGAGACGGTAGGCCCTGCTCCTGCTGATACGCATCAGCGCGCGCATCGTAACCAGAAATCGCTTCTGCATCTGCCGTATTATAACGCTCACGATGCAACACAGCATCTTGTCCCAAACGGGGTTTAAAACCGTTCTGATGCGCCGGATCAGGCTGCCCTACACAGAGCCCAACCACAGCAACGCTGCGCGGCGGCAAGTCTAATAACGCCGCCACGTCTTCAGGATGGTTCCGCAAACCACCAATATACACAGTCCCCAAGCCCATGGACTCAAACGCAACCACCGCATTTTGCGCGGCGATGCCCGTGTCCAACGTTGCCATCAAGAAGGTTTCTTCAAAATCCAACGCTTCAGCCGCAAGGCCGCGCTGCTGCGCAATCCGCTCCAAACGCGATAAATCCACGACCCAGGCCAGGAAAACAGGCGCCACAGCAATATGCTTCTGCCCGCCCGATAACTCGGCCAAACGTGCGCGCTTCTGCTCATCTTCCACCACAACCACAGACCATGTCTGTAAATTGCTCGATGTCGCGGCAGACGATGCTGCCGCAATACCCACTTCCAACGCCCCTTCGGGCAGAGGCGTCGGCAGATAATTCCGCACCGAATGATGCGCCATCAACGTGCGTAGAACCGGATTATCCGGCAAGGCCACTGCAGGTTCTTGCCGATAGCGTGTCTGCCAAAGTGTTTTCATGTCAGCCACCATCCTACGCACTCCAGAGTATTACAGTATCAATCGTCGTAAGAAATGAGTGAGTTTACCGGCACATCCAGCTTATCGCGGCCCTTCAGTGCAGTCAGTTCAATCATCACACTTGCACCAACAACTTCAGCACCCGCTTTACGTAGCAATTCAACCGATGCTGCCAGCGTACCACCCGTTGCCAACAAATCATCCAGCACAACAACGCGTTGACCCGGTACAATTGCATCTTTCTGAATATGGAGTTCGTCCTCGCCATATTCGAGACCGTATTTCAAAGAAATCGTCTCACCCGGCAGCTTGCCCGGCTTACGCAGCATGGTGAAGCCCGTGCCCAAACGCTGTGCGATGGGTGCTGCCGTCAAGAAGCCACGGCTTTCAATGCCTGCCAGCAAATCCGGCTTCCACGTCCCGATCAGACGCGCCAAACGACCCGTCGCCACTTGCCACGCTTCTGCTGAACGGATCAGCGTTGAGATGTCATAAAACAAAATACCCGGCTTCGGGAAATCCGGGATTTCACGGATATATTTTTTAAGATCAAGCGGTGCAGGCTCTTGGAATGACATGGACGGACCTTTCTATCATCGGCCGCAGACCACCCAGACATCGCAAGAGCGATACCTTAAGCGACCGCCCACGGGCCTCGTGTTGGAAAATCGGTATTGCTCTAGGGGACCCGCCTGCTTAACTCAAGTAAGAACTCACATTCTTCTATGAAATCGCGGCCCGAGCAGACGTCACAGCCTCCAAGAGCGCGGCTTTCCGAAAGGGTTTCGGCAATTGCACAACACCATCACTCAACACAGCCGAAACATCATAATCACCCGAAATCACCACAACCGCGAGAGAGGGATACGCCACTCGCAATGCCCGTGCGAGGTCTTCGCCAGTCACTTCGCCATCAAGATTACGGTCGGCAATCATCACAGACACCACCTCTCCCCCAGCCGCACGCTCAGCAAATCCAGCCCGCGCCGCCTCCGCAGAAGATGCGTGCCACACGATCCACCCCTCACGCTTCAAAATCGTCGTGACAACCAAAGCGATAGATGGATCATCTTCTACCAAACAAACAGACAACACAGCACTCACGATACTTGCCCCTTTTGCGCTCTATGACCCCACAGAGCCAAAAGAGCAGCGACAGCATAGGCACCCAATAAAAAGAGCGCGAGAGACACACCAACCCAATGCGCACATAGACCAAAAAGCGCAGAAGCCGAAGCGCCACAAATATACTGTATCGTTCCCGCCAAGGCAGCCGCAGACCCCGCCTGCCCTTCTTGAGCCGAAAGTGCCGTTGCCATCGCGTTCGGCCCAGCAATCCCCACCGGAGCCAAGCTGAAGAACAAAGCAGCAATCATCGGCACCAACAACATAGCAGGATAAGCCCCCGCCACAGCACCATGCTCCGCCAGCAGCCCAATCACTAAAGACGCACCACACCCGACCAAAGCACAGATCAACGCCCCCATCATCAAACGCGCACCACGCACACGCCCAACCAGCGCACCGTTCACCGCAGAAGCCCCAATAGACCCCACAGCAAACAAGCCAAACAACATACCATAATGCGCCGGGTTCATCCCAAAGCGCCCTTCAAACAGCTCCGGCGCGGCACTCAAATACGTAAAGGTTACAATACCCAAGCAGCCCCAAATCAACGCATGGCTCGTAAAGCTTGGGGAACGCAAAATCGCTCTATAACGACGTACTAACAAAGCAGGCCGCAAATCACCCCGTAATGACGGAGACAACGTCTCTGGAAAACAGGCAGCCACCAATAGCGTACACACAGCGCCGAAAACCACCGTAGCCCAAAAAATCATACGCCAATCAACATAATGCAGAGCGAGACCGCCCAGCATTGGCGCAAGAATAGGCACTGCCCCCTGAATAACGGTTAGACGTGACATCAACCGAGACGATGCATCCCCGACCGTCAAATCACGAATACAGGCATTCGGTACGACTAACCCAGCTGACGCCATAATCGCCGCAAACACACGCCACACGCACATCACCGTCATATCCGTGGAGAGTGCGCAACCAATTTCGCCAATCGTATAACCCGCCATTCCCACGAGCAGAGGTAACTTTCGCCCGAACCGATCCGATAACGGTCCCATGCTGATCTGACCAATCGCCAGCCCCAGAACCCACGCAGCCATCGTCAAACTGCCTGACCCTGGGGCGCCATGCAGCTCATGCTCCATCTGCGGCATCGCAGGCAAATACACATCGGTAGAAACAGGCCCAACCGCCGTCAAAGCGCCCAATAATAACGGAAGCCATGCCGGAATAGCATCGCCCCGCTCAAGCCTTTTGACACGGCCAGCCATAGCATTCTCCTTCATACTCACAATCTCAAGGGTAAACGTTCCATCACAGCACCGCGTTGCGCCACACGCCTGTCTTACGAGGCTGTACCATCATCACGCGCGCCATAACGCAGCAACACCACACCCAAAACCCCGGACAGCACAAATAACGCACCAGCCAGTAATAACTGCGCCCAGTGCCCCAACTGCGTACCGCCACCCACCAAAGCAAATACAACGGTCTGCGGTAATCCACCCAACCCAGTTGCCACAGCGAAAGGCACAACAGGCACTTCAAACAAACCAGAAGCCAAAGAGACCAATACTGCTGAACCCACAGGCATCAACCGCAACATCAACACCGCGCCAAAAGGCTGACGATTCAAAATACGGACGACCGTTTTGTAGCGCTGGTCCAACCGTACTCGCAATCCATGACGCGCTTTCGCTGGAGCCAGTAAACGCGCCCACCCATAGGCCAACAACGCACCACAGACATAAGCGAGAGAAGAGAGGCCGATACCATCCCAAACTCCAAACGCAAGTCCAGCCCCCATGCACAAAGCCTGCCTCGGCAAACCCAACGCGCTATAAGGCACCGCTAACAGCAAGAACCACCCCATCGCATAAGGTGTTTCCCGCCAATGTGGGGCACTCGCTAATAAACGGTGCACAAAAGGCAGCCTTTGTAACAGCGCAACACACAGCAAGATCGCTGCAATACTCAATACCAAACGCAGTACAAACCGCCACGATAACGCCCCCTTAGAAGGCTCGTCCATTGCCTGTTGCGGCGAAGATCTCTCGGAAGGCGGCGGTAAAATTGTCATCCTTGCCCCATACCAGCCCTCTCCAAGATGACCAACCCTTAGCCCAGTGACATCTCCAAGATCACGTCACCGAGACCAGCCTTGAAACCACTTGATCTCCACAAATATTGAGCGCTGTAAAAGCAAGACCTCACATCCCGAAAGGTTCGCCTCTCATGACCAAATCTCTCTACGCCACCATGACAGCCCTTCCCGGCCACCGGGACACACTTCAAGCCTTGCTTACAGACTTGGCCACCCATGTACGCGGGGAACCCGGCTGTGAACGCTTCGTGGTCTATACACTCGCCGAGAACCCAGACCTTTTCCATGTCGAAGAAACCTATAAAGACGATGCCGCCTTTGCCGCGCATATGGCAACTGAGCACGGAAAAACCTTCAACAACGCCATTAAAGACCTTGTTGAAGGCGGCGGCTCAACAGTCGTGTTCCTCAACCATATCGCCTAAAAAATCTTCTATAACGCGGGTTACAACAACCCGCGTGCCTTAATCATAGCGTAAGCCGCTACGCTCACCATACACTTGACCTCACCGCGCGCAATCATGGCTTCAAACTCTGCCAAAGGCATGTCATGCGCCGTAATATCTTGCTCCGTCTCTTCCAGATCGGTTTCTCCTCGCGTTAGATTCCGCGCAAGATACACCTGCCCTTTCTGATTCGAATAACCCGCACCTTGGTACATCGTACCAGCATGAATCATCTCACCTGCGCGTAAACCAGTTTCTTCACGCAGCTCACCGAGAGCCAACTCGCCGGAATCAACGTTTTCTTTTGTTTCCCAACAGCCCATAGGCAACTCCCACATTCGCTCTCCCACCGGATAACGAAATTGCTGAATGAGAGTCACACAACCATCCGTATGCAGCGGCAGAATCACCACAAATTCTGAGCGATCCACCACCCCATATAAACCTTGCTTACCATTCGGATGGATGATCACATCTTCCTGCACAGCCGTCCACGGATTGCTATACGCAACACGGCTCGACACGGTTTGAAAACCTGCTGCACGGCGCCCTTCAATAATCGTCTTGTCCAAAGCCATTGCGTATTTTCCTTACTGAAACTGAGTGCCTCAGCATGCGCTCCTTGTC
>NZ_CAMKWA010000005.1 GCF_946476835.1 uncultured Neokomagataea sp. | reverse complement strand
ATACAATGAGAAATGCGGGCCAAGGTGTAGTGTACCGTTGATGTCGACGCCGTTTGTATCCACGGAACCAACGTTCGCCATGATGGTTGCGGCACCAGCAACGGAGTAGATGTTGCTTGTCGCGATGGCGAGCAGACGGTTGGAGAAGTGAACATGGTAGTAGTTCACTTGGCCTTCAAAACCGGTGATCGGGCCTAGGTTAAGCGAACGATGTTCACGCAGGCCGGTTTCGTAGGTCCATGACGTTTCAGGCTTGCCGTATTTGCGGAATGCTTCGAAAGCAGCTTGCGTTGTTGCGCCCCAAGGTGTTGGGTTGCCTGTACCTGCTGCTTGGAAGGAGCGAACGTTTTGCTGAATGTTGGCGAACCACTGCTCATGCGGTGAGATGGTCCATGTTGCACCGAAAGCCGGGAGGAAAGGCTTGGTGGTGCTGATTGTGCCACCCGGTACGGTCACGCCAGTTTTGGAGGCTACGGGCAGTGTACCGTTTGTATAAACGAGTTCAGATTTGAAACCGCCCATCAGAGAGAAGTTCTTAGAAACCTGCCACGTATCTTGCAGGTGGGTCACGAACGTATTGGTGTAGAAGTAGTTCGTGTACTGGTGGATGAGCGGGTTTTGTTGGCGCTCATAAGGCGTTGTTGGGTTGGAGAATGAGAACGGATACCAGCGGCGCGCTTGTGTGTTGTTATTACGTTCGTACCAGCCGCCCAATTCGATGGAATGCTGCCCCAGGTGGTAGCGCAGGGTGGAGGTGAGGCCGCCGCGGTTATCCCAATATTCCGTTGTACGAGTTGCGTAACCTGAACCACCAAAGACGGCATTGAGGCTTTGTTGGCTCATATTTGGGAAGTAAGCGGAGAAGAGTGATGGCAGGCCAGCGACTGTTGCTGGGCCCGCGATGATGCCTTCACCGAGGTCATGATGGTAATAGAAGTTATTATCCCAGTGCAGGTTTGCACTGAAATCATGTGACCACTTAGCGTAAGCTAAGAAGTCTTCACGTTGTGCGCCGCCGTAATAATTCCGGTAGTTATTAGATGCGATGATATTTTTAATATTAGGTGAATTAATATAGTTTTGTGCGTAATTCATGTCAGGGAACATGAATGGACGGACGTAAGGAACGTTTGTCGATGTTGGGGTAATTGTAATTGGGTCTTCGTTCGGCTCAGCTTTCTGAGACCAGTCAAAGAAGACAGAAACGTGATCATGCGCGTCATCGTGTCGGAATTTGGCGTTGACCTGATAGCCGCCCTGATGTGAGCCAGGATTATCCCAAGAGCGGGCATCTTGGCGCACGAAGGACAGATAGGCATTGTTGCCGTTTCCGAAATCACCTGTATCAACGCGTGCGAATGTACGGAAGGTAGAGAAGCTACCAAAGACTTGCTCAACCTGTGCACCACGGCGGTGGGATGGGTCTTGGGTCGAGAATTGCAGTGAGCCACCTAGATTGGATGTTGATGCTGTGCCGAGGTCACCAGCGCCTGTTGCGATGGAGGCTGCGCCGACATTCTCACTGATGACGGCACGCTGTGGGGAAAGGCCGTTATAGTTACCGTAGGCTTGGTCACCCAAAGGAATGCCATCTAAGGTATAGCCGAGTTGGTTTTGGTTAAAACCATGCACGATCAGAGAGGAGTTCTGCTCGTTATTGCCCCATGGATCAGCGTTGTTAAAGACGACGCCGGGGAGAACAGAGAGGGCTTTAATTGGGCTAATACCGGGCAGTTCACGCTGCATTTGTACACGACCGACAGTTTGTTCTGAGTGTGTACGGCGTGCGGTGATGATAAGTTGCTCGTTACCGCTGGCAGGCGCAGAGATCGCTTTTGGTGCTACGATCGGTGCAGGGCGTGCGGCTACGGGAGCAACTGTGGCAGTAGGAGCGCTTACGGGAGCGTGAGATGTGACCGCAGGCGTATGCTGCACTGCTTTTGTGGCATGTGCTGCAACAGCCTTCTTAACATGGTGATGCACAGGCGTGGCATGCGCTGACGCGAAAGCAACTGCGATAGGGGAGCAGAATAGTGCAAGTTGCGTGCGACGACGCAAAAAAAGACCCGACATGGACAACCTTATGGATGACATGAAAACCGGGTCGGAACCTAAACATTACCAGATGTTTACAGTGTGAAACTCATATTAATAAATTATTTCACTTTTGTGACCTTGTAGTATCAGGCTGTTGACCAGCCAATACCAACAATAGCGATCCGACGGGAGGATGCCGTTTGCTGCAAGACAATGACTTCGCGTTCTTCGAGGTAATTGAGTTGACGGCGGGCGCGGCCAAGAGAATGTGTGCCATAGGCACGGGCAAGGGCATCATCGTCAGGGCAGGGGGCCGCATCCCATGCATGACGTGCGAGGAGGAGGAACACACCGCGCACATCTTCGGGAAGAGTTTGTGCCATGGCTTCGGCCTGTTGCCATTCGCTGCTTTCTGCGCGCTCCCTTTCTAAGCCTGTTCGGCAATTGATCAGTAAGCGCTGAAAATTGCCAAGGTCTAGAATAGTGCGGGGCAAGCCGAGAATACGGGCACGGAGTTGGAAGTCTTGATACAAAGTGGCTAGTGGTTTGTAGTCCGAGCCTTCACCGTGAGCGACCTCAGAGACTAAGGACCATAATGTCTCTGGATCAGCTGTGATGGGTTCTGCCGCTGGGGTGGTTGTCTCGGTCGTATCGCGGTTTGTACCGTATGCGTCGAGCTGGGCCAAAAGGTCAGGCGGTGGCGGGCGTGTTTCGCGGCGTGGACGGGAGGAAAGCTCAGCGACCGGCTCTAAAATAATATCACGCAAATCTTCTGCCGCTACGGGTTCGAGCGGGACGAGAATAGGGCCGGTGGCATGGCTGGCTGTTTCTACGCTGCCAATGGCGACGAGTTTGGGACGGCGTGAGAGAGCGGGGCCGAGTGCCATGAACTGACCACGTGCTAGATCACGAAAGGATTCTGCGGCGCGGCGCTCCATGCCCAAAAGATCAGCTGCACGGGCCATATCAATATCTAGGAATGTCCGGCCCATCAGGAAATTTGAAGCTTCTGCCGCGACATTCTTGGCCAGCTTTGCCAAACGCTGGGTCGCGATGACGCCTGCAAGACCACGTTTACGGCCGCGGCACATGAGGTTGGTCATGGCGCCGAGAGAAAGGCGGCGGGCTTCATCGGTTGTATCGCCACCAGCGGCGGGTGCGAAAAGTTGTGCCTCATCTACCACAACGAGGACAGGGTACCAATGTGCACGCGGGGCTTCGAACATGCCATTTAGGAACGCACCTGCCGCGCGGAGCTGCATTTCGGCCTCAACGTGTTCAAGGTTTAAAATCACAGAAGCACGATGCGCTCGGACGCGCTCTCCAGCAGCACGCAGACTGGCTTCGCTTTGATCTTCGACGTCAATAACGAGGTGCCCGTAGCGTTCCGCAAGGGTGACAAAGTCTCCCTCCGGGTCAATCATGACTTGTTGGACGACATTGGCCGTTTGTTCCAGCAAGCGGCGTAGCAAATGTGATTTGCCAGAGCCGGAATTGCCTTGAACTAGAAGCCGTGTGGCGAGAAGTTCGGGAAGATCGAGGTCGATAGCGGAGCCGTCACGGCCCTGTCCGAGAATGATGGAGGTCATGGGGAGAAGCGGATAGCGGAATCTTGTGATTCGAGCCAGTGAGTGATGCCTTTTGCTGCGGCAAGACCCGTCGAAAAACAGGCTTGGAGGAGGTACCCGCCGGTTGGGGCCTCCCAGTCGAGCATTTCACCAGCGGCGAAAAGGCCCGGATGGGCATGGAGCATGTAGTGCTCGTTCATGGCGCTATGTTTTAAACCGCCTGCGGTTGAAATGGCCCGATCTAGTGTGTCGGTAGCCTTTAAAGTGAGGGGCAGAGATTTGGCCGCGTGGGCGAGTTCTGTGGGTGAAGCGCCTTTTGGTGTGGCGTCACGCAGGAGGTCTCGGGCGAGTGTGTCGAGAGAGAGGGCTTTGCGGAGGCGATTGGAGAGGCTTTCACGCGGGCGTTGTGCGTTTAGGCGTTCCTCGATCTGTGTGAGAGTGAGGGTTGGTCGAAGATCGAGGGTGATGGTGACTTGGCCGTGTTGTATCAGCTCTTCACGTAATACGGGGGTGAGGGCGTAGAGCGCGCTGCCTTCGAGGCCACGCTGCGTCACTGTTAGGTCTCCGCGGCGGGTATGGCCCTCAACAGTAAGGGCTACGCCGTGCAGTATCGTGCCATCATGTCGTGTTTGAAATTCGGGCGACCATGCGGGAACGAAGCCGCAATTTGATGGCGTAAAAGGTGTGACTGCGTCGGGAAATAGGTGGCTCCACGCGCCATCAGAGCCAAGGCGGCTCCAGCTTGCGCCCCCAAGGGCGAGTAGTGTGGCGGTCGGCTGAGAAATATGCTCGCCATGCGGGGTGGAGAAATGGTTGCCGGCGTTCGTCTGCTCGGTGAAGCGGTGGCGTGTATGCAAAGAAACGCCTGAAGCGGTGAGGCGATTGAGCCATGCTCGCAGTAGGGGGGAGGCTTTGAGCGCTTTGGGGAAAATGCGACCAGAAGACCCTGTGAAGCAAGGCTGCCCGAGTGCTTCCGCCCATGTGCGCAGGGCTTCAGGCGGGAAGGCCCGGATGGCGGGTTCGAGCCATGATTGCGCCGGGCCATAGCGGGTGAGGAAACGATCAAGCGGTTCGGCGTGGGTGAGGTTGAGGCCCGAACGCCCAGCCATGAGAAATTTACGCCCAACACTCGGCATGGCGTCATAAAGATGTACATGGTGGCCGGAAGCAGAAAGATGCTCGGCCGCTATGAGGCCTGCGGGGCCTGCGCCGATAATGTCTATGGTGTGTGCTGGGGTCATGATCGGTTTCATGCCACGTTCGACAGAATTTGTCAGGTTTTTCGACGAAGGATGTTGCGCGCGTAAAGCGCGGTGTGCGATGGCCTTGCCATGATAAAGAAGGAGATCATCATGTCAGAAACGGGAATGGAACGCATCTTGAAGAAGCGTATTGCCCAAGGCCAAGGTGCTGAACCGGCTGATGTGGTGATCCGCGATGTTCGGTTGCTGGATTTTGTGACGGGTGAATTGGTCCCGACGGATATTGCTTTGTGTGGTGATACGGTGGTGGGAACGTATGGCCGCTATGAGGGGCATAAGGTAGTTGAAGGGCGTGGGCGCATTGCAGTGCCCGGCTTCATTGACACGCATCTTCATGTTGAATCGTCTTTGGTGACGCCACAGGAGTTTGACCGTTGCGTTTTGCCGCATGGTGTGACGACGGCTGTGTGTGACCCGCATGAATTGGCGAATGTCATTGGTGGTGGGGCATTTGATTATTTCCTGAAATCATCGGAACGGATGATTATGGATTTGCGCGTTAATCTCTCCAGCTGTGTGCCGGCTACGGATATGGAGACATCTGGCGCGAGTTTGGATGCTTCTGCTTTGGTTGCTTATCGTGATCATCCGCAGGTGATTGGTTTGGCTGAATTTATGAATATGCCGGGGGTTCTGCATGGTGATCCGGGATGTTTAGCGAAGTTAGCTGCTTTCTCTGGCGGCCATATTGATGGGCATGCGCCACTGATGCGCGGTACTGCGCTGAATGGTTATTTGGCGGCAGGTATTACGACCGACCATGAAGCAACGCGTGCGGATGAGGCTTTAGAAAAAGTCCGCAAGGGTATGACCGTGCTGATCCGTGAAGGGTCTGTCTGTAAAGATCTAGAAGCTTTGGCCCCGCTTCTGACGGTTGAGACGTCACCGTTCTTTGCTTTCTGTACCGATGATCGCAATCCGCTGGAAATCGCGCATGAAGGGCATTTGGATTATTTGATCCGCAAGGCCATTGCGCTGGGCGTGCCACCCTTGGCGGCGTATCGGGCGGCGTCTCTTTCTGCTGCACAGGCTTTTGGGCTGCGTGATCGTGGTATGATTGCGCCGGGCAAGCGGGCGGATGTTGTTCTTCTGGATAGTTTGGAAGAGTGTGTTGTCTCCGATGTGATCTCTGCGGGGCGTCTTGTGGATGAGGCCTTGTTTGGTACGCGTGAGACGGTTGTTCCGGTTGGGAAAGACAGCATGCGTCGGGCAAATGCTGTGACAGAGGGAGAGCTTGCTGTGCACGGTGATGGGCAAGCACGTCCTGTTATCGGGATTGTACCGGGGCAAATTATTACCGACTATTTGACGCATGATCTACCTCAATGTGACGGGCAGGTCTTAGCGGATGTATCGCAGGATATTGCCAAGCTCTGCGTTGTGGCGCGGCATGGTCACAATGAGAATATTGGTCATGGTTTTGTGAAAGGTTTTGGCTTGAAGGGCGGTGCGCTGGCGTCTTCCGTAGGGCATGACAGCCACAATATTTGTGTTGTGGGTATTAATGATACGGATATGGCGATTGCGGTTGAGCGCCTCATGGCAACGGGCGGTGGCTTTGTGGCCGTGCAGGATGGTGAGATCCGCGGTGAACTGGCCTTGCCTGTTGCAGGGCTGATGAGTGATGCGCCTTATGAGCAGGTGCGCGATGAGTTGATTGCGCTGCGGGCTGCGGTGAAGGCTATGGGCGGGACGTTGGAAGAGCCATTCTTGCAGCTTGCCTTCTTGGCGCTGCCGGTGATCCCTCATTTGAAATTGACGGATCGTGGGTTAGTTGATGTGAATAAAATGGCATTTGTATAAGCCAGAGTGAACTACGGCCCGGCTTGATGCGCGGGCCGTAGAAAAAGCGGTTTTCTTACTTACCGCTGGTCCAGTTGTTGATTTTCTTTTCAGCACTGGTTGCTGCGTTTGATGTTGCTTTACCTGCTGCAGAGATGTCCTGACCTGCGCCGCGCGTTGTATTACATGCGGAGAGGGACAGGCTTCCACCGGCGAGCAGAGTGATAGCCAATACAGTACGTAGAGTTTTACGGTTCATGACATTTTCTCCTCTATAGGATGGAGGAATATCGCAGCAGGGGCTGGGAAGTTTCCTGATCCGGCTATAACGCTACCAGTATTTCCCAGAATATGGCTGTTTGAAGGCAAGCAGAGATGGTGATGTCACGTTAAGTTTTTTGCTTTGAGTGTGGACGTATTTGAGAGCAATTAAGCTGCAAGAGCGGTTGCGGTTTTCCACTGAACGAAAGCTTGAAGACGATGCATGTAACGTGTGAGAGCACTGGCATTAGCGGAAGATGGAACGAAGAAATTACGGACGGCAGAGAAGACGGTTAAAAACCTCTGACATCCGCCTGGAGAACGGAATATTTGCATGGTCCGTTCTCGTTTTCGAAGCGGTAAATGTCTGTTTTCTGCTCGATTGTTCAGCCCTTTGTGGGAAAGATGCCGAACAGAAAGACAAAGTTTACGCTTCGCGGCCTCATACGATTTCAGCTTATCCGTGATCATCCGCCGCGGACGTACGCCTCGTTTGCGCAAAAGGCGTGTCAGCAAACGCTTTGCGGTCTTGGTATCGCGTCGTTTTTGTAAGATTTTATCAAGGATATAACCGTCTTGATCGACAGCACGCCAGAGCCAATAAATTTGACCACCAATTACAATCCTGACTTCGTCCAAATGCCATAGATCGTCCCGTTTGGCGCGTTTGCGGTGCAAACTGCGGACATACGCCGCACCAAACTTCAGGCTCCAGCGACGGATCGTCTCATACGATATTACAATCCCACGTTCGAGCAGCATTTCTTCAATCAAGCGAAAGCTCAATGGAAACCGGAAATACAGCCACACCGCATGGCCTATCAACTCACGTGGAAAACGATGCCGTTTGTAACTCACTGGGGATGTGTGCATCCGCAATCTCTAGCATGAGCGAGTTAGTGTGACATCGCCGATGGAATTGGCAAAATCGGCAATGTCAAGGCTGCATCAACTTGTCAAACCCGACCAATAAATGGCGGGAAATAGCGTTTTTTTGAAGATATGGTGGACCCGACGCGATTCGAACGCGTGACCTTTGCCTTCGGAGGGCAACGCTCTATCCAGCTGAGCTACGGGTCCCTTGCGGGTCTCGATAGACGGTTCTGAGGCTTTTGCCAAGGTCTTTCCGACATATTAGGTCGTTTTTAGTGTGTGTCCGTTGCCTGCCAGAGGGCAGCGGCGATGTCTCCGCCGGATGGGAGTGGGCGTTGGGGAGTAAAAATCCACGACACAATATCGCGGGCGGTATCGCGCTTGTCCCGTTCAAGGAGATGGTGCCCGGTGGGGATATCATCGAGGCGGACGCTGGGGGGCAATGCGTTGATGAGGCGGCTTGTGTAGAGAGGCAGCACGAATTGGTCTTGCCCGCCGAAGATCATAAGTGTGGGGAGGGTGAGGTGGGGGGAGGCTTGGTAAGCACTGCGCATCAGGTGAGTAAGGCCGTTAATGGTGTGGAAGGTCGCTTGATGCATGGTGAGGGGATCAAAATAGAGGCGGCGTGCGGCTGCGATGTTGTCTGTGGCGATATGCGTGCCGGGGACGGATGAGCCGTCCAGCAGTTTATGTGGTGCCAGAGTGGCAAGAAGATCCAGTGTTTGGCGCCATGGTGTGCCAATATCCATAGCCGCTGGTGCTAAAAGAATAGTGCCCGTGATGGCGGGTGGCGGCTGGTCTGTGGCGAGAAGAAGAGTGACGGCACCGCCCATGCTTGATCCCATGACATAAAGGGGGAGTTCGGGGGCATAGGCATGTGCCCAGAGTACGGCGTCTCGTGCGTCATCAACCATGCGTTTTGTGTTGCTCCAGTCGCCACGTTGTGGAGCTTGGCCGAAGCCGCGTTGGTCCGGTGCGATGATGGTGATGCCGGCGTGGTTGAGGGGCGGGGCAATCGTTTCCCACGCGTCGCGGCTATCGCCATAGCCGTGTAGCGCGAGAATAAGAGCGCGAGGTTTGCCAGTTGCTAGATAGAGGCGGAGAGGAATATACGCGTGATCTGATGCGCTAAAAAAAGTGCTTGGAGGTAAGAGGGCCTGCTCTTGTGCCGTTGGGTGTAAATCGGGGTGGTGCAAGGGGGGAGTGCAGGCGGAAAGTAACATTCCACAGGCAATGAGCGATGTATGGTTTGAAACGCGCCGGAAAGCGCCTATCATCCGACGCAATATGCCGTGCCTATTCCGTGTGGGCGAGTAAGGAGAGTTATTGGTGACGTCTGAAGCGCCCCATTTAGTATTGGTTGATGGTTCTGGGTTCATTTTCCGGGCTTTTCATGCTTTGCCGCCAATGAGCAACCCGGAAGGTGTTCCGGTCAATGCTGTGTATGGTTTTACCAATATGTTGACGCGTTTGCTACGTGACCATGTTGGAACCCATCTGGCTGTGATTTTTGACGCGGGGCGGCATACATTCCGTAATGATTTGTATCCTCAATATAAAGCGCACCGCCCGGAAGCCCCGGAAGATTTGCGCCCACAATTCAGCCTGATCCGTGATGCAACGGCGGCTTTTAATGTGCCGTCGATCGAATTGCCGGGTTGGGAGGCGGATGACCTTATTGCCAGTTATGCGCGGGCAGTTGTTGAGGCGGGTGGGCGTTGTACTGTCGTTTCATCCGATAAAGATTTGATGCAGCTGATCCGCCCGGGTGTGGAACTGCTCGACCCGATGAAGCAAAAGCCTATTCGTGATGCTGAAGTGGAAGCGAAGTTTGGTGTGCGCCCCGATCAGGTGGTGGATGTCCAAGCCTTGATGGGTGATTCAACGGATAACGTGCCGGGTGTGCCGGGTATTGGGGCAAAAGGCGCGGCTCAATTGGTGAAGGAGCACGGCTCGTTAGAGGCGATTTTGGCTGCGGCTCCGTCCATGAAAACGTCCAAGCGTAAGCAAAATCTGATTGAGCATGCGGATGCTGCGCGTATTTCCCGCCAATTGGTTCTGCTGGCAGATGATGTGCCTTTGCCGCAGCCAATTGATGGCTTGGTTTGCCGTGATGTAGAGCCTGATACGCTGCGGGACTGGTTGGCATCAATGGGGTTTCACTCCACGATTCAGCGTATGGGGATGAAGCCTGCTGCTCCTACCGTAAAGAAAGTTGTGGCCTCTCAGGGTGCTGCGCCTAGTGAGCATGAATCTGTGTCGCAAGAGGTGGCGGTGCAGCGTCCCTTTACGGGGTATCACACCGTCATGGAGATGGAGGTGCTCGATAAGTGGATTGCGCGCGCGCATGAAACCGGTGTGGTCGCCGTTGATACTGAGACGAATAGTCTCAATGCCCGTCAGGCCACGATGATCGGGTTGTCTTTGGCTGTGGCACCGGGAGAAGCCTGTTATGTGCCGTTCGGTCATGAAGGGACGTTGGACCAGCCTACGGGGATGCAGCTTGATCGTGTGGCCGCTTTGGAGCGTTTGGCACCTTTATTGGCCGATGAAAGCGTTCTGAAGGTTTTCCAAAATGCAAAATATGATTTGACCGTTTTTCGGCGTGCTGGGGTTACAGCCATTACCCCTATTGATGACACGATGCTGCTGTCTTACGCGCAGTCAGCGGGTGAGCATGGGCAGGGGATGGATGAACTCTCCGCTCTGCATTTGGGCCATACACCAATCAGTTATGATGATGTGACGGGTAAGGGGCGCAATCGTATTCCGTTTGCGCAAGTGGTGCTCGATCGGGCTACGGAATACGCTGCAGAAGATGCGGATGTCACGCTGCGTCTGTGGGAAGTTCTGCGCCCGGGTCTGCGGACGCGTAAGGCATTGGCGCTTTATGAGGAAATGGAACGTCCGCTCATCGGTATTCTGACTGAGATGGAACATGCAGGCATCAAAGTTGATGCTGTTGAACTGCGCCGTATGTCGGATGACTTTGAAAAGCGCATGCGTGAGATCGAAGCGGATATTCATGAGCAAGTGGGGCGGAGCTTTAACGTAGGCTCTCCGAAGCAATTGGGTGAAATTCTTTTTGATGAAATGGAATTGCCGGGTGGCAAGCGTACGAAAAGCGGGTCTTGGGGGACGGATCAGTCCGTATTAGAAAGTCTGGCCGAGAAGGGGCATGACTTGCCGCAGAAAGTGCTGCAATGGCGGCAATTGGCGAAGCTGAAATCTACCTATGCTGATGCATTGGTGGAGCAGATGGACCAAGGGAGCCAGCGCGTTCACACATCTTACCAAATGGCCGTGACGACGACGGGGCGTTTGTCCTCTAATGAACCAAATTTGCAGAATATCCCCATTCGTACAGCAGAAGGGGCGCGTATTCGTAAGGCTTTTGTCGCGGCACCCGGTCATGTTTTGGTGTCCGCTGATTACAGTCAGATTGAACTGCGTCTCCTAGCGCATGTGGCGAAGATTGAGCCTTTGTTGGAGGCGTTTCGTTTAGGACAAGATATTCACGCCCGCACGGCATCAGAAGTATTTGGTGTGCCCTTGGAGGGCATGGATGCCCTGACGCGCCGTCGCGCTAAGGCGATTAACTTTGGTATTATTTACGGCATTTCGGCGTATGGCTTAGCGCGGCAGTTACAGATTTCGCCGGGGGAGGCACGTAAATATATTGATGCATATTTTGCGAAATACCCCGGTATCCATGATTATATGGAGCGCACCAAGGAAGAAGCGCGGGAGCATGGCTATGTGCTGACGCCGTTTGGGCGGCGTTGTTATGTGCCGGGCATTAAGGAAAAGAATGGCGCCCGCCGTGGTTATGCGGAGCGTCAAGCGATTAACGCACCGCTGCAAGGTGGGGCTGCGGATATTATCAAGGCGGCGATGGTGCGTCTGGCGCAGAAATTGCCAGAAACAGGTTTGAAAGCGCGCATGCTGCTGCAAGTGCATGACGAATTGTTGTTTGAAGTTGCGCAGGATGATGCAGAGGCTTTGGCAAGTTTCGTACGTGAGCAAATGATGGCAGCTGCGTCTTTAGATGTAGCGCTTGAAGTGGAAACCGGCATTGGCCAGAGCTGGGCTGAGGCCCATTAAGAAAAGGAATGTCGGTTATGGCGCAACGTAAAATGCGTATTGGCAAGTGGTTTGTCGCGGCTGTTTTTGTGGTGGCTGCGGCTGTTGGTTATGGGGCCTTTGAAATCGCGTCACATGGTGGGACGGGTTGGTTGGTGCAGTCCAACGGTAATGCGGTGGGGGGGAGTTTTCGGCTTGTTTCTCTTGGGGATAGTACGGTTTCCGAGGGGGATTTTCACGGGCGCTGGTTGCTGGTGTGGTTCTATGATGCGCGCACCCCTTTGCATGAAAGCCGTCCGATCTTGGCGCGTTTAGAGGCCACGCGGAATGCATTGGTGGCCAAGGGCTTACCCGTAACGGTGATTGCTGTGTCTTTGGACCCGAATATCGAGACGGATATGGCTAAGGCTTATGTCTTACCGATTGCGCCGCATGTCATGCCGTTGATGGGTACGGAAAATATGATCCGGGCCATGACGGCGCTGTATCATGCACCTTACACAATGAAAGATGGGCACTTTGAACAGGCCCCGCAGGTTGTGGTGATGGACCCAAGCAGTCATTACGCGGGTATGCTTGACGCCTCTACGGATGACAGCACGTGGATTGATCAGATTGATCACTGGGCGGCGCATTAACATGCGGCGCTGGGGGCGAGCCTGTTTGGCTGTGATAGTGGCGTTGAGTGGTGTTGTGCCTGTGATGGCACAAGAGCGCTTGCCGCTGGACTGGAACGGTCAAACATTGGGCAGCCCTCATAGAGGCGGAACACTACGCCTCACGGCGGACGGGCCGGGTGGTACTCTGGACCCGCAAATCAATTACGGCACGCAGTATATGCAGGTCTTTGTCGTGATGTATGACCCACTGCTTGTGTACCGGCAGGCACCGGGAAAGGCTGGGCTAGAGGTTGTGCCAGATCTGGCGGAGGATATGCCGCAGATCAGTGCAGATGGGCTGACATGGCGTTTGACGTTGCGGGACGGGCTGAAGTTCTCGGATGGTTCGCCTGTAGAGGTTGAAGATGTTGTTGCGTCGTATCGGCGTATTTTTCAAGCGGGGAGCCCGACGGCGGCCTCGTTTTATGGGAATATTGAGGGGGCGACGGAGTGCTTGAAGGCACCGGAGCACTGCCTTCTTTCGGGTGTTCGCGGTGATCCAAAGACACGGGTGATAACCTTCCACCTTATCCACCCCGATGGTGAGTTTACGTATAAACTTGCCTTTCCTCACGCCGCAATTGTTCCGCGGACGACGCCGTTGCATGACCTAGGGATGCAGACAACGCCTGGTACAGGGCCGTATCGCCTCACGCATTATGACCCGGAACATGGCATGGTGTTGGAGCGCAACCCGTTCTTTCATGTGTGGAACCCACAAGCGCAAACGGATGGTTTTGCGGACCGTATTGAATATGATTTTGGCTTGTCGGATGAGGCACAAGTTACGGCGGTGGAGCAGGGTCAGTATGACTGGATGTTGGATGCAAAGCCCGCGGACCGCTTAGGAGAAATTGGCGCAAAATACACGGACCAAGTGCATATAGAGCCGCTTTTAGGGCTGTATTATTTGGCGATGAATAATCATGAGGCGCCTTTTACCGATGAACGTGTACGCCGTGCGGTAAGCCTTGGGGTGAATCGTCATGCCATGACGATCTTATTCGGGGGGAGCGCAATTTCTGAGCCCTTATGCCAAATGGTGCCGCATGGGATACCCGGAGCTGATTTAGGCATGACCTGCCCGCAAGACGTGGCAGAGGCGCGGCGTTTGGTTCATGAGGCTAGAGCAGATGGGGCGTCTGTGACGCTGGTTGTGCCGAACCGTGCGATTGAATTGGGTATGGGGACGTATCTGCGAAATGCTTTGTCTCAGATTGGTCTAAACGCGCAGTTACGCCCCATTACGGCGGGTTTGGCGGATAGTTATGAGCAGAATACGGCGAACCATGTGCAGATTGCGCTGTCTTACTGGTTCGCAGATTACCCATCGCCTTCGACGTTTTTAGATGATTTGTTCGGGTGCGATAATTATCATCCCAATGCCTCTGTTTCCCCGAATTTTACGGGCTTTTGTGACCAGCATATTCAAACTCTCATGGACCAAGCACGGGAGCAGGTGGATGTTGCGAAGGCCAATCCGCTTTGGGAAGAGGCTGGCCGAGGAATCATGGCAAAAATGCCGGGTGCGCCGATGATCCAGATGAAAACGGTGGATTTTGTTTCGCGACGTCTGGGGAATTATACATCAACTTGGCTGGATCATATGTTGTTTTCGCATGTGTGGGTGCGGTGAAGTATTCTTCTTTTTTTGAAGAAAAGAAGCAAAAAGACTTTTGAAATTTTAGCGAGAGACACTTTTTTACAAAAAAGAATAGAAGAAGTACTCCGAGCCCTCAGTATATTCTGAGGGCTCGAAAGCATAATTATTACAAGCCAATATCTGTGCGGAAAATCTTATCGGCCCACTCAATTTTATCAGCGGCTTCATAAGCGCGCTTCCGGGCTTCTTCTGCTGTGGAGGCACGGGCGCTGATGGTGAGAACGCGGCCACCATTGGCGACCAGAACACCATCGTTTAACGCTGTGCCTGCATGGAAGACGGAAACGCCGTCAACGCTCTCGGCGGCTTCAATCCCGCTAATGGCACCGCCCTTTTTAGGGGCGTCTGGGTAGCCATCTGCGGCAAGGACGAGCGAGATTGAAGCTTCATCGGTGAAGCGAGCCTCGGCATGGTCCAGTTTGCCCTCTGCCAGTGCTGCTAGAACCGGAAGCAGGTCTGATTCCAAGCGGATCAGCAGGGCTTGCGCTTCAGGGTCACCAAAGCGGACATTGTATTCGATGAGGGATGGGCCGGTTTCGGTTAGCATCAAACCTGCGAAGATCACGCCACGGAATGGAGTGCCGCGGCAGTTCATTTCACGCAGCATGGGGCGCACAGTGAGGTCCAGCGCGTGTTCTTGTGCTGCACGGTCAAAGGCTGGTGGTGGAGCGATGGCTCCCATGCCGCCTGTATTTGGGCCGGTATCACCATCGCCGAGGCGCTTATGATCGCGCGCTGCGCCAATCAATACAGCGTCATCATCGGAGCAAAACGCAAAGAGGGAGACTTCTCGGCCCACAAGGCAATCTTCAATGACCAATGGCATACCGAGCTTTTTGATCGCGTCTTTCGCTTCGTTCACGCTCTGTGCCACGACGACGCCCTTGCCCGCTGCAAGGCCATCGGCCTTCACGACGATTGGCGCGCCCTTGCGCTGGACGTAAGCGAGAGCGGCGGCTTCATCTTCAAAGCGTTCCCAGGCAGCGGTTGGGATACCGGCGGCATCGGCTACATCTTTGGTGAAGGCTTTGCTGCCTTCAAGCTGTGCGGCAGCTTGGGAGGGGCCAGCACATGGAATACCCGCAGCAACGCACGCATCGGCCAGACCAATAACGAGAGGGGCTTCCGGGCCGGGTACGACGAGGTCAATCTTCTCAGCCTTCGCAAATGCGACGAGAGCCGGGACATCATCTGCTTTGATCGGCACGAGTGTAGCATGTGCGGCCATGCCGGGGTTGCCCGGTGCAGCGTATAGCGTGGTGAGGTGTGGGGAACGTGCCAAGCAAGTTGCTAGAGCGTGTTCGCGCCCTCCGGAGCCGACCAGCAAAACGCGCATGTCACTTTATCCTTTTCTCTACGGGTGGCCCTATAATGGGGGTCCACCGTAATGGGGCTTCGTCTTTTCGCGTCCGTAGCATAGACTGGCGCAATGATGGAGAGTGAGAGCACCCCGGCACGGGGAAATGTGCCCCAATTTAGCGTTTCTGAGATTTCTGGTGCCATTAAACGCACTTTGGAAACGGGCTTTGCGCGGGTGCGCGTGCGTGGGGAAGTGACCGAACTCAAGCGTTACCCTTCCGGTCATGTGTATCTATCCCTCAAGGATGATGGCGGGAAAATTTCGGGTGTTATCTGGCGCGGGAGTGTGTCTCGCCTTGGGATGGTGCCGGAAAATGGCAATGAAGTCATCGCGACGGGGCGTGTGTCCTCTTATGGTGAGCGCTCTAGCTATCAGTTGGTGATTGACCGCATGGAGTTCGCCGGTGAGGGGGCTCTTCTTGCAAAAATTGAACGTTTACGGCGGCAATTATTGGAGGAAGGTCTCTTCGCTCCAGAACGTAAAAAGCCGATTCCTTTTTTGCCGCAACTTGTTGGGGTGGTGACGTCTCGCTCCGGTGCGGTGCTGCACGATATTCATACAACAATTGCGCGGCGCTTTCCGCGTGATCTTTTGCTGTGGCCCGTAGCGGTGCAAGGAGAAGGCGCGGCTGCGCAGATTGCGGGCGCGATTGAGGGGATGGGCCAGCGCGCACGCCGCCCTGATGTGCTGATTGTTGCGCGTGGTGGTGGTTCCCTTGAAGATTTGATGGCGTTTAATGATGAGCGCGTGCTTCGGGCCGTAGCGGCATGTCCGATCCCTGTGATCTCTGCCGTTGGGCATGAGACGGATACGACACTGATTGACCTTGTCTCTGATCGGCGTGCACCAACTCCGACCGCAGCGGCAGAAATGGCTGTGCCGCCTCGGTCCGATTTGGTGGCAGATTTGGCGCATCGTAATGCGCGTTTGGCGGGGGCATTAAGCCGAATTGTTCAGACTGCGCGTGCGCGTAGTGATCAGGTGGCAGCGCGCCTGCCGGATTTGCCGAGCCTTATGGATACGGCACGGATGCGTTTGGATGACCGTGGGCAGAGGTTGGATTTAGCACTCCCTTCTTACGTGCAGAAAATGCGATCCCGCAATGATCAGGTTGTTGCGCGTTTGCCAGATCTCCCGGGCTTGGTCGTAGCCGCTCGGCAGAGGTTTGAAGAGCGTGGGCAGCGGCTGGACCTTGCTTTGCCAGCATTTGTGCAACGAGCGCGAGGTGCTTTGAATGCTCCGCAGCGGCAGTTAACGGCGCCACAATGGTTGATCGAACGGGCGACTGCGCGTTTAGCATCAACATGGCAAGCAGCTGAAGGCGCATGGGGAAAGGCTGAGCAAGGTAGGAAACTGAAGCTCGAGCGATTACGTTTAACGCCTGAACTGATGGCAGGCCGACTGCACTTACAACGCACGCGTTTAGAAGGCATTGGGCGGCATTTGGAGGCTGTGTCTCCTCATGCCGTTTTAAAGCGTGGTTACGTTTTGGTGCAGGACGCGCGTGGCCGTCCGGTGACGAGTGCGGATGCTCAGCCAGCGCATGGACGGGTGGTCTTGTCTTTTGCAGATGGGGAGCGTGGGGCTAAGTTGGATGCTCTACGCCCGGATGCGGGGCAGCAAACGGAATTGGAACTGTAAGCGTCAAGGATGGCGCGTGTTTGAGGAAGCGGAGAAATGATGCGTAGTGTCTTAATGGGTTTTGCGCTTTTGCCGCTTCTGGCAGCGTGCGCGGATCAGCCGCCAGCATCGGCACCTGTTCAACCAAAGATACCTCCCCAAGATTTTGCGCCAGGTTTGGTGCCCGGTGCAGAGCCTTTGCCAGCGGGAAATACGGTACAGAATGATCCGTCTGCGGCTGTTGATACGCCTCTTTGCGGTACGGCTTTGCGGGAAGCGAACCAAGCAGGAGCTGTGGTGTACCCACAGCCGAAGATGGCGTCTTCATCTTGTCCGCGTAATGCATGTTTTGACGCTTTGACAGGGACGTTCATTGCGGCAGATGGGCAGAGAAGCGTTTGCCGTTAAGGTTGCCTTGTGATGGCCAATAAAAAAGCCGCCCTATATTGGGCGGCTTTTTTTATATTGCGCACTGAAGGTGGTGGAGCGCTTTAGCGCTTCCACCAGCCTGCGCGTGGCTTCTTAACGGCAACGTCATCAATGTTGATAGGCTGTAGTGCCGGTGCTTCTTCCGTGGTCGGAGCTGTAACGGCGTTTGCCTCCGTTTTGCGGCCACGCGTACGGCGGGGCTTGGCAGGGGCAGTGTCATCAGATGCTGCTGATGTGTCTACACTCGGTACATCGGCTGCTACTGTGTCTTGTGGTGCAGGCTTGCGGCGGCGCACCGTGCGACGTGGTTTGGTATCAGCCTCTGCAGTCGATGTAACGTCTTGAGAAACACTTGCGGGTGTCGTGTTTTCAAGAGCCACGGGTGAGGAGGTGACCTCTTCCGTGTGTGTTCTGCGGCGACGGCCACGACCGCGCTTTGGTGCGGCGTATTCATCCGCGGCAGGAGCGCTGTGCTGTTCGGGCTGCTCACGGTCATGAGGTTGTGCCGCGTATTCTGGCTCAATTGCCTGTGCTACGGGGCGTTCAACCGGACGCTCATGAATAGCAATCGGCTTGCTGGTGCGTACCGGTGCTGGACGTGAGGACTGAGACATTTCAGCTTGTTCGATGACATCGAAAATATCAAAGCTGCCGCCGAACGGGTTTGCAGGGGTAGGGCCTGCGTAAGAACGGTTGGGTGCTTTAGGTTTTTCTTGCTCGAAACGCTGTGGTTTTGGCGCTTCTTCTTGTGTGGTTTCATTATCCTTTTGCAGGCGTTTGAAACGTGTCCGACGACGACCGGGGATCAACCCCGTTTCAGGATCAGCTTGCTCTGCGGTTGGTGCCGTACGAGCGGGTTCAGCAGTGCGCGGCTGTTCATTGGAGTGCGCATCATGTGAGTTGTGCTCACGGGAGTTGAAGTCGTTCTGCTCACCCTGCTCGTAGTCACGGCGGTTACGATTGCGGCGACGACGACGGCGCTTGCGGCCTTGGTCGTTACCATTATCGTGCTCATCGCCTTGGAATGAGGCGTTGTAATCCGCGTTATAGGACGTGTTTTCCTGCTGGGCTTCTGGTGTCGGGCGCTCAATAGGAAGGGGAGCCGCAGCGGGTTCATGCGCTGGTTGCTGCCGGTGTGTGGGGGCTGCTTCCTCAATAATGTCAACGGTTTTGACGTGACGCGGTGCTTGGTGCTGTGCCGGAGCAGGTGTCTGGGGAGCAATCCGTTCGATACGAATATCGGATGCAACCAAGTTGTCATCGGCTTCGAAGACCACGCGCATGCGGTGGCGTGTTTCGATATCCGTAAGCCACGCGCGTTTGTTGTTCAGAATGTACAGCGCAATGTTCGAGCGAACATAGGCAGCAATCTCTGACGCGCGCTGACGTGCACCTTCTTCATCGATAGCACGCAAAATGTGTAGAGCGGCGCTGTCTGTGCCACGGACAAAGCCCGTGCCTTGGCAATGTGGGCAGGGGGACAGAACGGCTTCTGCAATGGAAGGGCGCAGACGTTGACGGGACATTTCGAGCAAGCCGAAATGTGAAATATGCCCGACTTGAATGCGTGCACGGTCTGAGCGCAGGGCTTCCTTGAGGCGCTTCTCAACCTGTGCATTGTGACGGCGGCTTTCCATGTCGATAAAATCGATCACGATCAGGCCCGCGAGGTCACGGAGGCGTAATTGGCGACCTACTTCTTCAGCGGCTTCGAGGTTAGTCCGCAATGCGGTTTCCTCAATGTTGCGCTGAGAGGTGGACTTGCCGGAGTTCACGTCAATAGAGACGAGGGCTTCGGTCTGGTTGATGACCAGATATCCACCGGAGCGCAAGCGCGCAGTCGGGGAGAACATGGCATCTAGGTGCCCTTCGACATTGTAATGTGCGAAGAGGCTTTGGCCACGGTTTTGCCAGAGCTTCACCTTATTGGCGTTATGCGGCATGAGCAGGCGCATAAATTCGCGTGCGCTTTTCCATGCCTGCTCACCATCGACCATGACGTCATCAATCTCTTTCGAGAAGAGATCACGGATGGCGCGTTTGATAAGGTTCGCTTCCTCATAGATGAGGGTTGGCGCGACAGAAGACAGGGCGTGCGAGCGGATATCGTCCCACAGTTGGAGCAGGTACTCGCAGTCACGCGTGATTTCTGGGCCGGGGCGACCGGCTCCCGCTGTGCGGACAATCATGGCCATAGCACGTGGGAGTTCGAGTTCTGCGATAATATCGCGCAGACGGCGGCGATCGGATTCAGATGTGATTTTGCGAGAGACACCACCACCACGCAGGGCGTTAGGCATTAGGACACAATAACGGCCTGCCAAAGAGACGTATGTGGTTAGAGCCGCGCCCTTATTGCCGCGTTCTTCCTTAACGACTTGAACAAGCAGAATTTGACGACGGCGGATGACTTCTTGGATTTTGTAATTACGCAGGAAGCGTGCCGTGCGGCGTGAGGCGGCATTTTCCTCGCCTGTGTCGTGCTCACCTCCAACGATCTCAGGCAGGCGACGGTCTGAATTGTCGTCGTCTTCGTTGTGTTGTGGCTCCTGCTCCGAGCTGTCTTGTACTTCAGCTGCTGCATCTTCTTCTTGCAGGCTCAGGAGTTTTTCGCGGTCTGCAATGGGAATCTGGAAATAGTCAGGGTGAATTTCACTGAATGCCAAGAAGCCATGACGGTTTCCGCCGTAATCGACGAAAGCCGCTTGAAGGCTAGGCTCAACACGGATGACCTTGGCGAGGTAAATATTGCCTTTAAGCAGTTTGCGCGACGATGTTTCTACATCATAGTCTTCAACGCGATCACCATTCATAACCACGACACGCGTTTCTTCCGCGTGTGTGGTGTCGATCAACATGCGCTTGTTCATGGAAAGCTGAACTCCATGGCGCGGCCGCCTGCTCAGTGAGGCTGGTCTGCGCGCCAGATTGTGCGGGGTGACGGGGGCGCAACACACTGGACAACCGAAAGCCTGACCGGGTTGATACCGGTGCAGCAGGGTTGCAGGTTGTGATCATGTCCTGAGACATTCGACCCCTAAAAATATTATCCGGCCCTGTTAAAACAGGGGCCACTCTCAAAATGCTCCACAAGAGATTACGCATCTCATATCGGTGGAGTTGCCTGACCAAAGTGGCCAAATCAGGACAGGATGCCATTATAATTGGGTGGCAGCCTATCAAACGACGTGGCTTCTTGGTCCATAGGATTGTCGTATTGAACAGGGGGCGGGAGGATTATCGGGTCACCGCCGCTCAAGCCAGAGTACAACTCATCCGCATGCGAGTGTGACTGAAAGATGGGCCTATGGCAAGTCTCTGTTGAAACTGTTGTTTCCGCACGGTGTTTGCCATGATGCCGACATGGTCTTGGGGCTGTAATGTGTTCAGGAGCAATGGCCGTTATAGATATGGTGCAGGTAAGAATGACGCTGATATACAAACCATCAAGTGCATTGATTGCTCAGCCAGAGATCAAGTCTGTGTCGCATGTGTCGCGTCGCTTTGTGGTGGGAGGGCTCTTAAGTGCCGGGTGTGTGAGTGGCGCATCTGCACATTCTGCTGTGCACGGCCACCATGCGACGTCCACAGATCTGGCTGCGCCTTATGTTAAGCGTGGCGTACAACCGCCTCCACCATTGATTATGCTCGACCCCGGTCATGGGGGAAAAGATCCGGGTGCCATTGGTGTTTCGGGGACGTATGAAAAGCATATTTCGGAAGCAGCGGCGAAAACGTTGCATGATGCTTTGGTGGTAACGGGACGTTATCGCGTGGTTATGACGCGGGCTGATGATCGCTTTATTCCGTTGGACGGGCGGGTTGAACTCGCACAAAAACATCAGGCGTCTTTATTTGTATCGATGCATGCAGATGCTTTGCATGATCCAGAGGTGCGGGGGGCCTCTGTTTATACGCTGTCGAGTGGTGCATCTGATGCGCAAACGGAAGCTTTGGCACGGAAAGAGAATAGTGCCGATCGTTTTGCAGGGCCGGCGTTTCATGGTGTTTCGCCTGAAATTCAGCAAATTTTATCCAGCTTAGTGTCAGAAGAGACGCGACGAGGGTCGGCGCATATGGCGGCGAGTGTTGTTGAATCTTTTCAAAATCGTATTGGGTTATTAACGCATCCGGCACGTCATGCGGCGTTTGTTGTCTTGAAAGCGGCAGATATTCCGTCTGTGTTGGTTGAGATGGGCTTTATGTCTAATCGGATGGATGAAGCGGCATTGCGACAGCAGAGTCATAGGGCGCAAGTCGCGTCGGCTATGAAGGTTGCGATTGAGCGTTATTTTGCGTCACGGCCTGCTTTGATGACGGGATAAAAGATTTATTTTGAAAACCTACCTTGCGTCTTGAGTAAGAATCGTTCAATTTCCCGCTCATGGTTATTTCTATTCGTCTTACGCTTCGACTTATCAGCCCCTGAACGCGTTTTCAGCCGGGTGCGAAGCCCATTGCGTTCAGGGGAAGTGTTTTTCGGTACACCTGAACGTATAAGACGATAAATATCATGACTTTTCAGCATCCTTCCTTCGGTACAATCTCAGATGATCGTGTCATTATTTTTGATACGACTCTGCGCGATGGTGAGCAATCTCCCGGTTTCTCAATGAATATTGAGGAAAAGCTGCGTATGGCTCATGCGCTGGGTGAACTCGGCGTTGATGTGATCGAAGCGGGCTTTCCGGTTGCTTCTGCTGGCGACTTTGAGAGCGTTCGCCGTATTGCGGAGCATGTGCGTGGCCCGGTGATCTGTGGCTTGGCCCGTAGTGGCGGTAAGCGCGATATTGAATCGGCTGGTGAGGCGCTGCGCCAAGCTGAGCGGAAGCGGATTCATAATTTCATTTCCACTTCTCCGCTGCATATGAAGTACAAACTGCGGATGGAACCGGAAACGGTTTTGGAAATTATTGCGGAAGGCAACCGTAAAGCGCGTCAGTTCACAGATGATGTTGAATGGTCTGCAGAAGATGGCTCTCGGACAGAGCCGGACTTCCTGTGTCGTTGCGTTGAGGTGGCTATCCGTAATGGTGCGACGACCATTAATATCCCTGATACGGTGGGTTTTGCGACGCCAGAGGAAATGCGTGCGATTTTCACGATGCTGCGTGAGCGTGTGCCGGGTGCATCGGATGTCATCTTCTCAGCTCATAACCATAATGACCTTGGGTTAGCGGTTGCGAATACGCTGGCTTCTGTGGATGGTGGTGCGCGTCAAATCGAATGTACGATCAACGGTATTGGTGAGCGTGCTGGTAATGCGGCGCTGGAAGAAATCGTTATGGCGCTGAAGACGCGTCATGATCAGTATGGCCGTGTTACCGGTATCCAAACGCCGAAGCTGCTGGGTATGTCACGTATGCTGGCAACGATTACGGGCTTTGATGTGCAGCCGAATAAAGCCATTGTTGGTCGTAATGCTTTTGCGCATGAAAGTGGTATCCACCAAGATGGCGTTCTGAAGAATGCGGCGACCTATGAAATTATGACGCCAGAGAGTGTTGGTTGGACCAAAACGTCTCTGGTTCTGGGGAAGCACTCAGGGCGTGCGGCTTTCCGGGATAAGCTGGCACAATTGGGTTATGCGGAGCTGGATGATGCCGCACTGAATGCCGCCTTTGCACGTTTTAAAGATTTGGCTGACCGTAAAAAAGACGTGTTTGATGATGATATTCGTGCGCTGGTCGATGATGAGAGCCGTGATCATGAACGTGTTCGCCTGATTGCGCTGGAACTGAGTGGTGGGACCAAGCAGCAAGCGCATGTGAAGCTGGAAATCACGGTTGATGGTGCGGTGCAGTATGTGGCCGTATCGGGTAATGGGCCGGTAGACGCGGCTTTCCGCGCTATTGGTCAGGCATTCCCGCATACGGCTGAGTTGGCGCTTTTCTCAGTGGCAAACGTTACGGAGGGTACCGATGCTCAAGCGCGCACAACGGTTCGCCTGAAAGAGAATGGTAAATTAGTTGATGGGCAAGGAGCAGATGCAGACACGGTGGTTTCGGCTGTGCGTGCTTATATCCATGCGCTTAATAAATTGTTGGTCAAACGTGATCGTGCGGAGCCTGAGGCTCTGTCACAATAAACAGTTACAATTCGTGGTATAATTTTATAGACAGAATTGTAACGGATGATAATGTGATCTCCCTTCGGTAAGGGAGATCACGATGCCGCATGAGTGGCTTTATTCGGCATCCGGCCTGTTGGTAGGCTTTTTGGTGGGTGTCACGGGTGTTGGCGGCGGCTCGTTAATGACGCCGCTATTGATATTATTCTTTGGTGCTAAGCCTCAATCTGCGGTTGGTACAGATTTGCTGTATGCCGCTATTACGAAAATTGTTGGTACAGCGTTAAACCGTCGCTTGGGGGTGGTCGCTTGGCGTATTGTTTTGCTGCAAATGCTCGGAAGTTTGCCCGCAGGTTTACTGTGCTTGCTTTTTTTGCATCATGCTGGGCCATCTGAAGCGACGTCACATCTCATTAAATTTGTGCTGGCCATAGCGCTATTAATTATCGCACCTGTTGTCTTGCTGAAGCCATGGTTGAGCAAGTTGGCGGTTAATCAGCCACCTTTGTCACCGCGTTTAGAGGCGGTTTTTACGGTGCTTCTCGGCGCGGTATTGGGTGCGCTGGTGACGATGACTTCTGTTGGAGCTGGGGCCATCGGCATGGCGGCGTTGACCGCGTTGTACCCGCGTTTGAGTACGCGCACGCTTGTTGCTACCGATATTGCGCATGCTGTACCATTAGCGCTGCTTGCGGGCGGGGGGCACTGGCTGGAGGGGGCTGTTGATACGACGGTTTTAGTGGCTTTATTGCTGGGTTCTATACCGGGTATTATCTTGGGTACGCTTTTCTCTGACCGGTTGTCTGATGGTGTTCAGCGATGGGTGTTGGGGATTTTACTGTTTGTTATCGGTTTGCGGATGCTTTGAAAAGGGTATGGCTTAATAGCCATACCCATAATTAGGTTGTTCATATGCTGAGCGCGGTGTGCAGACCATTTCTGGCGGGCATGCGTTTGGCGGCGGCGGTGCGGTTTGTTGGTTGTATTGGCCGGGCTGTCCGTAACTATAGCCTTGGGGGTAGGAGGCTGGGGGAGGGTATCCGTACCCGTTTTGGTTGTATCCACCTTGAGCATAGTTAGGGGCACTATAAGTGTTGTTATCGCGGCTCGGTGCTGTTAGTGCGCCTGTTGTGGCTCCTAATGCTCCTCCAGCGAGGGCACCAATAGCCGCTCCGCGTCCACCTCCAGCAAGGGCTCCAATGGCAGCGCCGGCGCCGCCACCGAGTAGCCCACCGTTCATTGCACGGGCATTTGGGTTATAGGCATCATCACTGCATGCTGAGAGGAAAAATGCGCCCAATGTAAGGGCGCAGCACGATGCAATCGCTGTTTTCGTGTGGTGCGTTGTAGGTAATATTTTCATCGCATTGGATCAGTATTCGTTTCGTGGGTGGTGACGGCTGGGGGTTGTTGCCGCTCCAAGAGCTGCGCCTGTGCCGCCGCCAGCGAGAGCGCCAATAGCCGCGCCATGGCCGCCTCCAGCGATGGCACCGAGGGCTGCGCCCGCACCTGCGCCGAGAAGGGCGCCGGAGCCTGCGCGGGCGCCGCTATCGTAAGGGTTGCCGCAGGCTGCGAGCGTGAGGCCACAGAATGCGAGGGCGATGAAGCTGCGGGAACGGACTGGAGTATTCATGATAAGTCGTAACCTGTGTTGAAGATGCGGACCTGAAAGCAAAGATCTACGTGATTATGATAGCGCATGAACTGCGCTGAGAAGGTGATTAGAAGATGGCTGGATTGCGGCAGGATATAATTTTTTGTTGCGATGGGGCGATAAGTTCCCTTTTGGCTATCATTTGATGCCTGTTACGGGATACTTCCTCTTGTCGTATTGCTGTGGGGTCGGTAAGCCCCATTCTGAATTGGAACTGCGTTTCTGCCGCCTTTGCGTCGCGCCAGGAGTATTAAATGTTTTCTCGTTTGCTGGGCCTCATGTCGGCTGACATGGCGATTGACCTCGGCACTGCCAACACCTTGGTTTATGTTAAGGGCCGGGGGATTGTTCTTGATGAACCATCCGTCGTGGCCATCGCGGATGTGCGCGGTAAAAAACAGGTTTTGGCTGTCGGTAATGAAGCCAAACAGATGGTTGGGCGTACACCCGGCAATATCACAGCTATTCGTCCGTTAAGAGACGGTGTGATTGCAGATTTTGAAGTGGCTGAGGAGATGATTAAGCACTTTATCCGTAAGGTGCATAATCGTCGGGCTTTTGCTACGCCGCAAATTATTATCTGTGTTCCGTCTGGTGCGACAGCGGTGGAACGTCGTGCGATTCAGGAAAGTGCAGAGAGCGCGGGTGCGCGGAAAGTTTTGCTGATTGAAGAGCCAATGGCTGCGGCAATTGGTGCGGGGCTTCCTGTGACCGAGCCTTCCGGCAGTATGATTGTCGATATTGGTGGTGGCACCACTGAGGTGGCGGTTATTTCTTTGGGTGGGATTGTCTATGCGCGTTCAGCGCGTGTCGGCGGTGACCAGATGGATGAAGCCATTATCTCTTATATCCGTAAAACATATAACTTGTTGGTGGGTGAAAGCTCAGCCGAGCGGATTAAGATTGAGCTTGGTGCGGCGATGCCGCCGGATGACCGTTCCAATCCAGATGGTCCGCTCACCGAGATTAAGGGGCGTGATTTGATTAATGGTGTGCCACGTGAAGTTGTGGTGAGCCAAGCGCAAGTTGCGGAAAGCTTGGCAGAGCCAGTACAGCAAATTGTGGATGCTGTGACGACGGCACTGGAGAATACTCCGCCTGAACTGGCTGCAGATATTGTGGACAAGGGGATTGTTTTGTCCGGTGGGGGTGCTTTGTTGTACCGCTTGGATGAAATCTTGCGTTTGTATACAGGGCTTCCGGTGACTGTTGCAGAAAATGCGCTCTCCTGCGTGGCGCTGGGAACGGGGCGTGCTTTGGAAGAAACTCGGCGGTTACGTAGTGTTCTGAGCAGCATGTACTAAGTGCTCGGTCGGCCTCATTATGCTGTCTATTCATGCTAAACAGATTGTAGCACGGGCTTCTTTGCCCGTGCTGGTGATGTTGGCGGTTGGTTTGCTTGTGATCGGGTGGGCCAAGCGTTCCGCCGTGGATGAAGCACGTTTGCTGGCAGCAGATCTGTTGGCGCCAGCGTATCATGCGATGGTGTGGCCGCAGATACAGGTGAGGCACTGGATTGAAGACTTACATGGTGCGACGGATTTGGCACGTGAGTGCAGTCGTCTTCGTGAAGAAAACCGGGCCTTGCGGCATTGGTATGATGTGGCAGTAGTACTCGCTAGTGAGAATGCACAGCTAAAAGATAGCTTGCATTGGATTCCTGAGCCGACACCGCAATATGTGACGGGGCGTGTTACACGTGATGATGGTGGCCTTTATGCACGGGCTGTTCTACTGGATGTAGGGGATGGTCACGTTGTACGGGCTGGTGACGTTGCACTGGATGCGGCTGGGCTCGTCGGGCGTGTGACGGAAGTGGGGCCGCATACGGTACGTGTTCTTCAAATTAATGATGATGCGAGCCGTATTCCTGTGACGCTTTCGACCTCACATGCAGACGCGATTATGGTGGGGGATGATGGGGCAACGCCACGTTTGATGTATTACCCGCAAAATCAACACCCGATTGAAGGGGAGCGTGTGCAAACGCGAGGGCAGAGCACAATGCCAGCGGGATTGCCTATTGGGAGTGTTCATTACAGCGCTCCTAATCATCCTGTTGTTGTGCCTGATGCTGATTTGGCGCGCCTCGATATTGTGCGCATTTTTGATTATGGTGGTCAAAGTTTGGTGGCCCCTGATGCCCCGGGACGGGTGAAGGCACGGGTAATGGATTCGAAGCCATTATCGTCTGACAGTACGATGTTTGGTTTGCCCTTTTTGCTCCAGTCGATGCCTGTGCCGCCGGCGAGTGGTCATTAAATTATGGTCGCTGAGCGCTCGACCCCTAATTTACATTCTGCCGTTGAACCGAAGCAAACATGGCGTTTGGTGTTGGACCGGGTGTTCCGATCCGCAATGCCAACGCTGTTGTTGATTGCGGTCATTATTTTCCTCTCCGCGCCGTTTGGTGTGCCTGGGCAAGAGGAGGCGCAGTTTGGGGTGGCGTTATGTGTTGTGTGGTTTTGGGGGCAGAACCGCCCACGCCTTATGCCAACGCCTGTTGTGTTTTTGTGTGGGATCGTTCTTGAGTTGTACAGTTTTGGGCCGCCAGGTTTGGCGGTTTTGGCGCTCTTAGTCTTCTATGGTGTGGCGCGGCATTGGCGTTATGCTTTGGCTCAGGTGAGCTTTCTCTTAGTGTGGCTCATCTTTGCGCTTTTTGTAATATTAACATGCTGTCTTCAGTGGCTGCTTGTCTGTATTCATGCCTTTGCGTTTTTATCGCCTATGCCCGGTGTTTTTCAGGCAGTGCTGACAATTGGCCTTTACCCAAGCCTTATGGCTTTATTCTCTTGGGGTAGCCGAACGTTTGCGAATCCTGATCGCGCATAGGTGTTCTGTTAAAACGCCCTTTGTCGCTCTGCTTTTTTGGATTTGAACACCCACCACATGTTGCCACGCGCTCGCAAATCTCGCTTGTTGCAAAATCTCTTTAAAAGGGGGGATGGAGCAGTGCGTTCGTCGCGCGGGGTCTTTACGCGGCGTGCTTTGGTTGTGATGGCGGTGCAGGCGGGGGTGCTTGGGGTATTAGGGCGGCGTTTACATACGTTACAGTTGCATGAGGGGGAGCATCTTCGGCAATTGGCTGAACGGAACCGTACCAGTAAGCGCCTTTTGGCTCCTGCGCGTGGGCCAATACAGGATCGTTTCGGGCGCTCTTTAGCTGAGAATAAAGTGAGTTGGCGTGCTTTGCTCATGCCGGAAGAAACGACAGATGTCGCGGCTGTCATTGAACGTTTTGGTACGTTCATTGATTTGGATGAGCATGATCATGCGCGTATTGAGCGCGATTTAAAGCATCTTCGGAAGTATGTGCCGGTAACGTTGCGTGAGTTTTTGTCATGGGATGATATGGCAAAGATTGAGCTGAACGCCCCCTCTTTGCCGGGTGTTCTGGTTGATGTTGGTTCGACGCGTTTATATCCGTTAGGTGCGTTAACATCGCATTTGGTGGGCTATGTTGCGCCGCCTAATGAGACGGATGTCGCGCATGATGTGACCTTGTCTTTGCCCGGAATGCGTGTTGGGCGTGCTGGGTTGGAGCAAACTCAGGAAACCTTACTTCGTGGTGAGCCGGGTTCCGTTGAAATGGAAGTGAACGCGCATGGGCGTGTGATTGGTGAGTTGGACCGAGCAGAAGGGCAGCAGGGGGCTACAGTAAGGTTAACGCTTGATTCCGTTTTGCAAGAGCAGGTGCGGGATAGTTTGGAAGACCGCGTTGCGAGTGCAGTTGTGATGGACTGCCGCAATGGTGAAGTGTTGGCGATGGTGAGTACGCCCTCTTTTGATCCATCGCTCTTTGATTCCGGTGTGAGTCATGCACAGTGGAATGAATGGGTGGAAGACCCAAAAACACCATTGGTGGATAAGGCTGTGTCGGGGGTATATCCGCCGGGTTCCACCTTTAAACCCGCTGTTGCAATGGCCGCATTAAAGGCGGGTTCGGTTACACCGCAGGATCGTTTTGTCTGTCCGGGTTATTTCGATATGGGGGGAGTGCGCTTCCATTGTTGGAATAAATATGGTCATGGCTCGGTTGATATGCGGGAAGCGCTGAAATACTCGTGTGACGTGTATTTTTACGAAGTGGCCCGCCGTTGCGGTATGGATCCGATCAAAGACATTGCGAACACGATGGGGTTGGGGGTGCCGCTTGGGATAGAGCTTCCACACGCACGATCGGGGGTGATTCCTACGCCGGAGTGGCGGCGAAAGCATGGGTATCACTGGAATGGCGGTGATACGGTCAATGCGGGTATCGGGCAGGGTTTTGTGCAGGTGACGCCATTAGCGTTGGCAACTTATGCTTCGCGTATTGCATCGGGGCGGAATGTGCAGCCGCATCTTTTACGGACGGTGAATGAGCATGTATCGACTTTGTCTGTGTCAGATACGATTCCGAGTTTAGAAATCCCGCAGGAGCATCTCAGCATTGTGCGCGCGGGGATGTTTGCTGTTGTGAATGACCAGCACGGTACGGCACCAAAAGCGCGGCTTGATCTGCCGGGTATTACAATGGCTGGGAAAACGGGGTCGGCGCAGGTGCGGCGTGTGTCACGTGCAATGCGTGAATCTGGGCATTTTAATTCGGCTAATTTGCCGTGGGAGTACCGTCCACACGCGCTGTTTATTTGTTTCGCGCCTTATGATGATCCGCATTATGCGGTGTCAATTGTGGTGGAGCATGGGAATGCAGGTGCGGATGAAGCTGCCCCTCTGGCTAAGAAAATTATGACGGATACCTTGCTGCGTGATCCAGAAAATCAGGCGCGCCCGCCAGGTCAGACTGTTGCGCGTACAGATTCAGGGCAAGGCTGATGCGTAATAGTTTAGGGTTTTTGCGGCGTGAAAAGCGCTTGTTGCGGGCTGAGCCAGATTTTCGGCCTTTGGCACGCTTGATGCAGGTTAACTGGTTTTATGTCCTGTTGATTTGCATGCTGGCAGGGGTTGGTTACATCGCGCTTTATTCGGCCGGGGGCGGGTCATCTCATCCGTTTGCTGGGCCGCAAATGGTGCGTTTTGGGTTGGGGTTGGTCATGATGATTGGGGTGGCTTTAGTGCCGCCTCGTGTGCTGCGGCTTATCGCGTGGCCTATGTATGGTGTCTCTTTGATTTTGCTCGGACTTGTTTTGAAAATGGGGCATGTCGGTAAGGGGGCGGAGCGTTGGGTGAATTTGGCTGGTTTGCAGTTTCAGCCATCTGAGTTTGCTAAAATTGCTCTTGTTTTAGCATTAGCCACATGGTTTCACCGTACGGGGCCTGAGCGACTGGGTAACCCATTACGATTGATTTTTCCGGCGATTATTACTTTGCTGCCGGTTCTTTTGGTCCTGAAAGAGCCGAATTTAGGAACGGCCACAATTATTGGTGTGATTGGGGCAACGTTATTTTTTTCCGCAGGTATGCGGTTGTGGCAGATTATTGCTTTGGTCGCACCTATCCCTTTTTTGGGTAAGTTTATTTATGGTCATTTGCATGATTATCAGAAGGCGCGCATTGATACGTTTTTGCACCCAGAACGTGACCCTTTAGGGGCTGGGTATAATATTATTCAATCTAAAATTGCTTTGGGTTCTGGTGGTATGTGGGGCGAAGGCTATCTGCATGGCAGCCAAGGGCAGTTGAGTTTTCTTCCAGAAAAGCAGACAGACTTTATCTTTACTATGATTGGTGAAGAATGGGGCTTTGTGGGTGGCATAACGGTTATCGGTTTGTTGGGTACGCTGGTCTTGGGCGGTATGCTCATTGCTTTGCGGAGCCGCAATCAGTTTGGGCGTTTGCTAGGTTTGGGCATCGCTATGGATTTCTTTTTATATTGTGCGGTTAATCTTTCGATGGTGATGGGGGCGATCCCCGTTGGTGGGGTGCCGTTGCCGCTGATTTCGTATGGCGGTTCAGCCATGTTGACGATGATGTTTGGTTTTGGGCTTTTATTATCGTCATGGGTATATCGGAATGAGATGGACCCCGAATAAAATCGCTTTATTCTATGAGGTAGTGTTGGACACTCCCCCAAAATAAGGGGGAGTGTTTTTGTTTTTAGCCGTCGATTTGGCTGAAATCTGCAATGAGACCAGTGGTCGCGCGGAATGTTGCCAGAAGCCGGAGGCGGTTTTTTCGAATATCGGCCTCTGGTGCATTCACAATGACCGCTTCAAAGAAGCGGTCGAGTACAGGGCGCAGACTTGCAATGGCTTGCATGGCTTGCGTGAAGTTCTCGGCCTCTAGGGCGGTCTTGGTGTCTGCAACAGCTGCTGTGAGAGCGGTTGCTAAAGCGCGCTCTTCGTCTTGTGTGTAGAGAGATGCGTCAGGCTCACCGGTATGTGGGCCGTCTTTTTTATCTTCGATACGCAAGATATTGGCAGCGCGCTTTGCTGCGGCCAGAAGGTTTTTGCCATCTTCGGATTGGATCATCGCGGAGAGTGCATCTGTGCGGGCGAGCAGGCGTACGAGGTCTCCATCCAAACCGCCAGCTAAGGTGGCTGCGAGGACATCATAGCGTGCGCCTTCGCTGCGGAGTTGTACGCGCAGACGTTCTGCAATGAAGGGTGGCAGGGTCTTTAATGTTTTACCATCACGGCCAGCGGCGGCCTCGGTGATGAGTGCCATAAGGTCAAGGCGCAGGCCATTATCGCGGATGGTACGGATGACGCCGAGTGCAGCGCGGCGCAGTGCGTATGGGTCTCCGGAGCCACTTGGTGTTTCACCGATGGCGAAGAAACCGGCAAGCAGGTCGAGGCGGTCAGCAAGCGCAACGGCGATAGAGACGGGCGCTGTTGCTGTTGCATCAGCTTGGCCGCGTGGCAGGTAATGCTCGGATACGGCCTGTGCTACGGCCTTTGCTTCACCGTCATGCGCTGCGTAGTAGCCACCCATGACGCCTTGAAGTTCTGGGAATTCACCAACCATGCCGGTGGTGAGGTCTGCCTTGGACAGAAGGCCAGCCCGTTCAGCATGGGTAATGCTGGTGGCATCAAGGCCCATGGCCTGCGCAACCTTTCCCGCAAGGGCTGAGATGCGTTGTGCGCGTGCGCCTTGTGTGCCGAGCTTCGCATGGAACGTTACGGCATCAAGGGCTGAAACGCGCTCTGCGAGTGGGGTCTTGCGGTCAAGGTCCCAGAAGTGGCGGGCATCTGCGAAGCGGGCGCGCAGTACGCGCTCATTGCCAGCAATAGTGAGGGCGCCTTGATCCGCAAATGGCAGGTTCGCCACAAATGCGAAAAGCGGAGCAGCTTTGCCATCTTGTGTGCGAAGCGCAAAGTAGCGCTGGTTGATCCGCATGGAAACCTGCATGACTTCTGGTGGCAGGTCCATGAAGGCATCGTCAATTTTACCAATCAGCGGAGCCGGGAACTCTACCAAGCCAGCGACTTCACTCACCAGACCTTCATCTTCCACGACGAGTGCGCCGTGTTCTGCGGCACGCGCTGCAACGCCGTCGCGGATCATGGTGCGGCGTTCATCGGCATCGACGATTACGGAGCGTTCTGTGAGGGCGCTCCGCCATTGTGCAGCGGATGTGACGGTAAAGGCTTCGGGAGCGATGAAGCGGTGCCCTTCGGATTGTGTGCCGGAGCGCAGGCCGTGAGCATCATCACCATCACGGGTGAGGTCAAACTCGACGAGTGCACCGTCTAACAAGCACACAATACGGCGCAGAGGGCGGATCCATGTGAAGAGGGAACCATTGCCCCAGCGCATGGATTTTGGCCATGGGAATTTCCACAGCAAGTCCGGCAGGGCTTCTGCGATGCGTGCGGAGGCGGGAACCGGCGGAAGATCTCGGTTCAGCACCCAGAACCCGTTTTCAAGCGTCAAATCATCGGGGGTGACGCCATGTTTGCGGGTGAAGCCCGCGAGGGCTTTTTCAGGTGCGCCCTCACGTGGGCCGCGCTCAGAGAGTGTGCGTGCAGGGATTTCGGCATCAACATCGAGTGCGATGGCAATCCGGCGTGTGCCGTAATAGGTGCGGATGTTGGATGGGTTTAGGCCATCAAGCGCCGTGGTGAGCAAAGAGGAGAGGTCGTTTACAGCCTTTTCCTGTGCGCCTGCGGGGATTTCTTCAGAGAAGAGTTCGAGGAAAAATTCAGCCATTGTTCTTGTCCTCTTCGCCCGCTGTGTCGTCAGCGTCTTCACCGGCGAGCCATGCTTCACAGGATGCTTTCGCGAGCGTACGGACGCGGCCAATATAGGAGGCGCGTTCGGACACGGAAATCACACCGCGTGCATCAAGCAGGTTGAACAGGTGGGATGCTTTTAGGCACTGGTCAAAAGCAGGTTGAGCCACGCCAGCCTCGGCTAAGCGGATCGATTCAGCTTCACAATCTTTGAAGTGTGCGAACAGCATATCTGTATTGGCGAGTTCAAAATTATGGCGTGAGTAGTCTTTCTCTGCGCGGAGGAAGACATCACCATATTTTAGGCCTTTGCCATTATAGTCGAGGTCATACACGTTCTCGACGCCCTGAACGTACATGGCCAGACGCTCTAGACCGTAGGTCAATTCTGTTGACGGCATGACGGTTGGGATGCCGCCGACCTGCTGGAAGTATGTAAATTGTGTGACTTCCATTCCGTCACACCAGACTTCCCAACCAAGGCCCCATGCGCCGATGGTGGGGTTTTCCCAGTCATCTTCTACAAAACGAATATCGTGCTTGTCGGGGTCAATCCCAATGGCGCGGTAGCTTTCCAGCAAAAGCTGCTGGCTGTCTTCTGGTGTTGGCTTCAGCAGGACCTGGTATTGGTAGTAATGCTGAAGGCGGTTCGGGTTTTCACCATAGCGACCATCGGACGGGCGGCGGCAAGGCTGTACATAAGCGCAAGACCACGGCGTACGACCGAGGGCACGTAGCGTTGTGTGTGGGGATAGCGTGCCGGCACCGAGTTCGGTGTCATAAGGCTGAAGAATGGCACAGCCTTTATCGGCCCAAAAGCGATGAAGGCGCAGGATGAGATCCTGAAAACAGAGCGGCCGATTGTCGGACAAGGCGAAAGGCTCCGAAGTAAGCGAAAAAATGGCCTTTACCTTACAAGGGAAGGGTCAAAACCGAAAGAGTGCTTCGGTAGGTTTCCAACTTTGGTTCGCTGCGGCTTAAAATCACCACTGCTCTAACGATGCATGGCATGTTCCAAATTGAAGCACTGGGTAGATTCTAGCGACGTTCCGTTGATTTACAGCCCAAGGGAGAGACCATATCTGCCTCGCTACGTGAAGCAGGTATGATCTTTTCCTGTATGAGGTAGTGGGCGGCATTTATGACAGGCAAAAAAACGCCCCGTTACAAGGTATCCGCCAATAGATGTATTTAGATTTTCAAGAATGAATATACGTCTTGAATGATCTTGAATGTATTGAGAGCTTTTCCTTAAAACTTAGCGCTCAGGCTAAGATTGAAAGAACGCCCTAGGCCGGGAAGTGGTGAGAGAACACCTGTGCTGCGGTAATCTCCTAAAGATAGGCCGCCGAGGGGAAGGAAATAATGCTGATTCAGAAGGTTTTCGATGCTGCCTTCAAGGGTAAAAGCGCGCCAGTGGTAAGAGCTGCCTAAATTCAGTAGGGCGTATCCCGGTGTGTGTGGTTCGTTGCGGAGCAGGTCAACGGTACTTTTCTTTTTGACCAATGTGAGTTCGGTATAGCCGCTCCATGCGCCGTAGGTTTCTTGGAAGCGTACGGAACCGTTCGTCGGCATTTGTTGGTATAGGCCTGTATGGGTGATGAGGTCTTGCCCCCGTACCCAGTTAAGGTGTGTGTGAAGTACGGCTTTGCCGTAGGCCGTTTTATTCCAAAGCTGGATGAAGGCGTTGCTGTTAATGCCGTAACTTTGTGCGTTGTGGTTCGCGAAGGCGAGGGTACGGCGGCCATTCGTGAGTGTGGCAAGAGGCGTGACGTTTATGTAGTGATGCGTATACGTGTAGTAAGGCTGTATCTGCACACTCCAACGTTCGTTGCTTTTGTCATGCCAGTGGAGTGTTGTACTGATGGTATTAGCGATTTCTGGGGTGAGGTTTGGGTTGCCAACATAGCCATTCCCATCGCCGAACCAACCGATCATCTTCATCGCCATAATGCCACGGCCCCATGCGTAACGCTCATAAAGATTGGGGGAGCGGGTTTTGCGGGCGTAGCCGCCTTCTATGGAGAAGGTATCGGTTGCATCCCAGTGAGTGAGGGCTGTGACGTCAAAATTATAATCGGTCCGTCCACGGGATGAAGTGTTGAACCGTTTTGCCGCCATGGCGTCTGCCATGTTCATCATGCCCGTCCATGAATAGGGCGTGACGGGGCCTGTATTCATCATAATGATGTCGCTGCGGAGGCCGAGTTCCGTGGAGAGATGTGGCGACCAAGTAGCATGCCATTCAGCATAATGACCGAGATGATTGCGGTGCCCATTATTGATATTATGGAAGGTGTTGGGACCCATCATCATGCTGTTGGGTAGTGCGGGCCACCAATCGTTGAGGCCGCTATGTTCGAAGGAGCTGCCGAGGCCCAGAGTGTGGTGTGTGGAGAGGTTGATGGTGGTTTTTAGTGTGTAGCCTGCTGTGCGCCCGTTCGTGTTCATCGGCATCCCGCGGGTCGCGCTGTGTCCGCCTTTATCTGAGAGCATATTCATGGCGTGAGAGACGCGCTGCCAGAAGCCGCTGGCCTCTAATGTGCCCCAGTGAAACGTGTTGGTGTATTTTCCATTCACAAAGGTTGAGCGGTTATTGGTGAGGTCCATGTACTGATTGGGGAAGCCTTCATAGGGTGTGTCTTGTTGCCCTGCGGTGAGGGTGATGAGTTGTGCCTCATGTCGTATGCCCAGAGTAATGGCGTGATTATAGGTTAGATAATTTGTTGACCGTACGCGCTGCCCCTCGCCACCTGCATGGTAGTCACTGGCATGGGCGTAAGAGCCCGTGTAGCGCAGGCTTAGCCAGTTATTGGCAATGGTCAAAGAGCCGGATGCGCCAGATGCACCACCATTACTGCGGTAAGTGCCGCGCGCTTCTCCTGTGATGAGGAGTTTTGCATTTTTAGAAAAAATGGGCGGTTTGCGCGTGATGGTGATGGTACCGCCAGTGCTGTCTCCGCCGTCACTGACGGAGGTTATGCCTGCGGTGGCAACGGCTGAGGATACGGAGTCCGGGTCGATATAAGACATGGCCGGGTTCATGTGGTTCGGGCAGCCTGCAGATAGGCGCATACCGTCCACAAAGGTTGCGACCCGATCATCCGCCATGCCGTTCAAAACGGGAAGAGAGGAAATGCCACCTGCTGAATAGGCGCTGAATCCTAAATTATTACGTAAAAGGCTTGAAGTGTCTGCGTTATTCACGTGGCTCCTAGTACCATTTACCGTGATGAATTCAGGGGTGTCATCCGCATATATGGGGGTGATGAGCAGTGGAATAGCGCAACTGCAGGTTAAGAACGCCAGTCGTGAAAGACGGCGAGAGGGTTGGGTAAACATATGTAGGGTAGCCTTCGATGAAACACGGTCGATGGCGATAGATGCGCGTAGAGTCGGCCGTCTCCCTTTTGGTAGGGAACGGGCCTCGGGCGTATCTAAAGCATTGATAAAAAGGGTTTCAGGCTAAAGTCGGAGGTCCGGTTGGCGGGGGTAAAAACGCTGCCCGCTGGGCCAAAATAGGGGGGAGAGGGGAAAGGTTGTAGCGTGTGGTTGTGCGTAGGCGCGCTATTAAGAGCGCGATAATGGCGAGCCCAAGGATAACGATTGGGAGGTGTAGTAAGGGGCAGAGCGGGCACGATGGGCTCTGATTTTTATCCCGGTTCTTTGAGGGCATCCGCATCATGGTGGCGCAATGGGCGTCCATGCTGTGTGCAGAAGGGCCGATGTGGAGGCCTGTTAGGCGCTCAAGGGTGATGCGAGGGGCTTCATCGGGGAGCGCTTGACTTTGAAGTGTCAGTTGTCCGCTCAGGCCGACCACAATACAGATGAGTATGAAGGGCCGCAGTAAGGCGGTTATCAGTCCTCTGAATGATGGTGGTAGGGGCGAAAACAGCGCTTTATATCCTGTTTTTAGAGATTTACTGGTTTTTAAAAAGATTTTTGATGATTTTGTAAAGTTTATGTTTTCATTTTTTAAAAATTAAATTCATATTTTGGATAGTTAAGAGGATAGTGGACTTTTTTGGTCCTTTATTTACTGTATCGATATTGTATTTATATTTGATGGTGTGGAGGCTGGCTTTGAGGCCTTGCCGTAAGGCCAGGAGTGCATCATATTTTCGGGGTATAACGATTTCTCGTCTGGAAGGGCTGAGACGATGAACAACGAAGAACGCGAGCTAATTTCCCGCTTTGTCGCGCGTGTCGGCGGTGGGGCGCAGGCGCAGCAAGGTGGTGCTTTTGGCTCTTTTGGCCAGCAGCAGGCGCCAGCATTGCCGCCAGTGGATCCAGAAGCTGATCGGTTTATCGCCGATAATTTCCAGCGTTATCCAGAAGCACGCTACCGTGTGACGCAGATGGCTGTGGTGCAAGAGGCGGCTTTGGCGCAGGCGCAAAACCGTATTCGGCAGTTGGAGTTTCAACTGCAGCAGGCTCAGTCGCAACTCGCTCAGGCACAGCAGCAGCGTGGCAATGCGGGTGGTGGGCTTTTTGGTGGTCTGTTTAGCGGTGGTGCGCGCCAGCAACAGGCTTCTGCACCACCACCAGGGTGGGGGGCGCAAGCGCCACAGATGCCACCTCAGCCGCAATATGGTTACCCACCTGGCTATCAGCAGGGCATGTTTCAGCGTGGCGGTTCTGGCTTTTTAGGGTCTGCGTTGACGACGGCGGCTGGCGTTGCGGGTGGTATGATGGCTGCCGATGCACTGGAAGGCTTGTTCAGCGAGCATCACCATGACGGTGGCTGGGGCCAAGATGGTGGCTTCGGTGGTGGTGAAACCATCATCAACAACAATTATGGTGATGCAGGGCAAGATCCGTTCGCTGGGTCAGGGACAGATGCCGGTGGTGGCTTCTCGGATTCCGATTTCGGCGGTGGTGGTTTTGGTGGAAATGATTTTGACGATAGTTTTTAATCGTTCTGCTTAATGTTTTGAGGCCGTTCAGTTTTTAACTGGGCGGCTTTTTTTATGTTCAACTCATGGCCGATATATCGCGTTGATTGAGTGTTCATTGCTTGTGTATTGGAGGTCGCCACGCATGTCAGGTTCTGAGGTTAGTGCCCCAAAGTTTCATGATGTTGTGGCATTTGATGCGTTGGGCAATGGCATAATCCGCCCGTTTTCAGTGGCCGGGCAGAGCGTGGTATTGGTGCGTGATGGTGATGTTGTTTATGCGCTAGAGGGGCGCTGCCCTCATAAAGATGCCCCGATGGAGCAAGGAGCTTTTTGCCATACGGCAGAAGGTGAGGGGGTTGTGGTTTGCCCTTGGCACAAAGCTGTTTTTGCTGTGGTGGATGGTGCGCTGAAGGAGCCTGTTGCTCTGGATCCTTTGAAGTCGTTCCCTGTTGAATTACGTGATGGGCGCGTATGGGTGGGGACGACGCCGCAAGAACGTGCCGTGCCGGATGCAAAGCAGAGCGATGAACATGTTCTGATTTTAGGGGCGGGTGCTGCAGGTGTGACAGCAGCAGTAACGCTACGGCAAGAAGGGTTCGCCGGGACCATTACAATGGTCACGGAAGAAAAAGATTTACCGTATGACCGGACAGCGTTGAGCAAAACGGTTCTTCTGGGAGATGGCTCTTCCGCGCGTGCACCTGCTTTGCGTGACGAAGATTACTATCAGGCGCATGAGATTAACGTCGTACATGCGCGTTTACGCTCGTTTGATCCGTCCAGTAAGATGGCAACATTAACGAACGATATTGAACTATTTGGGGATCATGTCCTGATTGCGACCGGATCCATGCCGCGGCCTTTGAGTATTCCGGGGGATACGCTGGAGGGTGTCTTTGCCTTGCATCGTGAGCATGATGCGGAAGTTATTGCTGCGTGTGTGAAAGATGATCATGCCGTGACGATTATTGGGGCCGGTTTTGTTGGCCTTGAGGTGGCGTCTTTATTGCGTCAGCGTGGGGTTGGGGTCACGATTATTACGCCGACAAACGTCCCGTTGGAGCGGCATTTGGGGCGTGAGATTGGCACCCGGTTGCGTCAGTTGCATGAAGAAAATGGCGTGGCGTTTGTGTCCGATGCACATGTGGTAAAGATTTATGGTGAGCAGCGCGCTGAGGGTGTTGAGTTGAGTGATGGTATGCGCCTTCCTGCGGCCTTCATTCTTTTTGGCGCGGGGGTTGTCCCGGCTTCTGACGCTGTTGTGGGGCTGGAACGAGATACTGAAGGTGCGATTATCGTTGATGAGCGAATGCAGGCAGCGTCAGGGGTGTATGCTGCGGGGGATGTTTCGGCCACGCGGTATGGAGAAAAAACGTACCGGATTGAGCACTGGCGACATGCACAAGCGCAAGGGCGGCAAGCAGCACTCTCTATAATGGGAAAAACGGGACGTTTACCGATGCCGTGGTTTTGGACACAGCAATTTGGCAAGAAAATTGAAGTTCTTGGGTGGGGTGAAACGTTTGATGCCGTGCGCTTGAAGGGGGATATTCGCGGTTTCCACTTCTTGGCTACCTACACGCAAGGCGGTAAAGCGGTAGCGATGGCAGGTGCCGGGCATGCGGCAGAGTTGGCCCGGGCAGCAGTTGATTTTGAGGCATTTTTGCACGAAGAGGTGTGAAATTATACGACGTTTGGAAGAGAAACGGGTGGTATACGCGTTTCAATGCGCTCCTGTGCTTGACATTGGAGGCACTACCCGGCTTCCTGCGCCCAATTGTTTTGTTCCGACGTGTGTCGGTCGTTGCCAGTAAAGTCGAGTGAGGTCTGTCATGCATCCCTATCGTACTCATGATTGCAGTGCCCTAAAAGCCGCAGATGCGGGACAGACGGTCCGCCTTTCCGGTTGGATTCACAGTAAGCGTGACCATGGTGGGTTGTTGTTTATCGATCTGCGTGACCACTTTGGTATGACGCAGATTGTGGTGCCATCGGGCCCGGAACTGCTGGAAAAAGTTGAGCGTTTGCGCGTTGAAAGCGTGATTACGGTGACCGGTAAGGTCGTACTTCGTGAAGATGGTCAGCGTAACGAACATCTGCCGACGGGTGAGATCGAAGTGCGCGCAGAGGGTATTGAAGTGCGCTCAAGCGCTGCTGTGCTGCCGTTTCAGGTGGCTGGTCAGGAAAACTATCCTGAAGAAATGCGCCTGAAGTATCGTTATGTGGACCTGCGTCGTGAGAAGATGCACCGCAACATTATGCTGCGTAGTAAGGTCATTGCGAGCATGCGTCAGCGCATGAACGAGCAGGGCTTTACAGAGTTCCAGACGCCTATTTTGACGGCATCCTCACCTGAAGGTGCGCGTGATTTCTTGGTGCCTGCGCGTTTGCATCCGGGTAAGTTCTATGCGTTGCCGCAAGCGCCGCAGCAGTTTAAGCAGTTAGCGATGGTGGCGGGTTTTGACCGTTACTTCCAGATTGCGCCTTGTTTCCGCGATGAAGCATCTCGTGCGGATCGTAGCCCTGGCGAGTTCTATCAGCTTGACTTCGAGATGGCTTTTGCCACGCAGGAAGATGTGTTTGGCGTGTTAGAGCCAGTTCTGGCTGGGCTGTTTGAAGAGTTCACGCCGGAAGGTTGGAAGATTACAGACGGTGCGTTCCCACGTATTCCGTACAAAGATGCAATGCGTGATTATGGCTCTGATAAGCCTGACCTGCGTAACCCGCTTATCTTGAAAGATGTAACTGAAGCTTTTGCTGAGTCTGGCTTTGGTTTGTTTGCAAAGATTGCGGCTTCTGGTGGACAAATCCGTGCGATCCCGGCACCGGGTGCGGGTGATCGTCCGCGTGGGTTCTTTGATAAGCTGAATTCATGGGCGCGTGAAAACGGTGCGGGTGGTTTGGGTTATATCATCTTCGAAGAGAATGGTGGCAAGGGCCCGATTGCTAAAAACCTTGAGGCAGATCGTCTTGAGAAGATCCGTGAGATTTGTGGCCTGAAGGCTGGTGATGCAGTCTTCTTTGCTGCGGGTAAGGGCGATGAGGTTGCGAAGTTCTCTGGTGTTGTGCGCACCAAGATTGCGACTGAACTTGACCTCATTGAGAAGAATGCGTTCCGCTTCTGCTGGGTTGTGGACTTCCCAATGTTCGAGTTGAACGAAGAAACGGGTAAGGTCGATTTCTCACATAACCCGTTCTCAATGCCACAAGGTGGCCTTGAGGCGTTGAACACGCAGGATCCGCTGACGATCAACGCATATCAGTATGATATCGTGTGTAACGGTGTGGAATTGTCTTCTGGTGCTATTCGTAACCACTTGCCGGAAGTCATGCTGCGTGCGTTTGAAATCGCAGGTTATGGCCCAGAAGTGGTGGAAGAGCGTTTTGGCGGTATGTTGAACGCGTTCCGCTATGGTGCGCCGCCGCATGGTGGTGCTGCGCCGGGTGTGGATCGTATTGTGATGTTGTTGGCTGATGAGCCGAACATCCGTGAAGTGATCTTGTTCCCACTGAATCAAAGCGGTGAGGACCTGATGATGGAAGCGCCGGCGCCGGTTGAACCTGCGCGTTTGAAAGAGCTGCATCTTGCTTTGGATCTGCCAAAGCCGAAGCCTGCTCTGTCTAAGTAAGTTTGGCTTAATGGTTTTTGGGAGAGCGCGGTTCCGAGTGGAGCCGCGCTTTTTTGTTGTGAGAGTTATTCGAACATGCGTCCGATGAGGGACGCTGCACCGACAACACCACCAGCTTCGGCGGCGTCCGTTGCGCTTTCTGCGCCCATATAGGGGGCAAGAGCATGGGCGAGGTTGGGCATCGTGAGCGTTTGTAGCCATACGCGGCCCGGTCCGGTGAGGCGTGCCATGAAGAAGCCGTCTCCACCAAAGAGTTTGTTGCGAATGCCGGGGAGCATGGTGATATCAAAGTTCACGCACTCTTCAAACATGCCGACATGCCCTGGGTGGACATCCAACTGCTCGCCGGGGCCGAGGTCAACGGGGATGATTTCTCCACCGAGCATAGTCCAGAATTGGCCATAGCCAGAAATGCGTTGGAGGCGGAAGCCGTCACCGCCGAAAATGCCAGCACCTAATTTGCGTTGAAAGCCGAGGTCCAGTGTGACGCCATCTGTGCTGGCCATGTAGCCGTGGCGATGGACCATATAGCTGGTTGTACTATCGACGGTATGTTCCACAATCTGGCCTGGAATTTTTGCTGCGAAAGATACCATGCCGGGGCCACCTTCGGAGAAAAACTCGGTCATGAATAAGCCCCCTCCGGCTATGGCGCGAGAGATTGCTCCGAAAAAACCGCTATTCCCGGCGCCGGATGTGGTGGTGCGCAAAGAAATATTGGGGGTTTTCCATGAGAGTTCACCAGTTTCTGCAAACAGGCGCTCGCCAGGGTCAAGCCGGATACTGAGAACGGGAAGGGTTGTGCCCTCTATCTTGCTTTGCATAGTAGTTTTCCATTGTTCTGCGTAGAACTATTGGTTGCATACCGTTCTCGTAATAGGGAAGTGAGTTTTGTCATATTGATCGTGGATTATGAGTATATTTCTGATCGAATGTTCCATGTGATTTTGTATGAAGGCGATTGTTTCATTCACTGAATGTTGAATGGAATATATAAATAAAATTTATATACTTTTCTTCGGAACTATCCGGAGAAAGTAGATGTCAGCTTATGTTATTTTTACGCGCGAAGAGACTATTTCCCAGAAAGATATGGATACATATTCTGCTTTGGTTGCAAAAACCTTTGAGGGGCACTCATTAGAGGTGCTTGTGGCTTATGGTGAGCAGACGTCTCTTGAAGGTCAAGGACCAGAAGGGGTCGTGGTAGTGAAGTTTCCAGACCGTGATGCGGCTTTATCTTGGTATAATGGTGAAGCCTATCGGGCAGTACGGGAGCATCGTTTTCTGGGCGCGAAATATCGGGTTACGCTTGTAGATGGAGTATAAAAATAGTCTTCATTAAGAGGAATGTCCTCTTAATGAAGAGTGTCTTATTTATTTGATTATATTCTGAGCTATGCTGTTTAAAATTGTAGCCCATGCGGTGTAAGTGTTTGCATGGGCTGTATTTCATGTGCTGCGTGCGGCTAGCTCTATGATCACAGGGACGTGGTCTGAACATTTTTCACGAGCGCGTTCATCGCGGTCAATGGTGATGCTCGTGAGGCGTTCTGCTGCGCGGGGGGATAGTAAAGCGTGGTCAATGCGCAGGCCGGAATTACGTTGGAACGCAGCGGATTGATAATCCCAGAAGGTATAATGCTGGCCAGTTGGATACAGAGCGCGTAGGCCATCGGTTAAGCCTGTCCAGAGCAAGCGGCGGAACGCTGCTCGGGTTTCGTGGCGGATGAGGGCATCCCCCGCGGAGAGGGCTTTGGGGGCGAGGTCTTCATCGGTTGGGCAGACATTATAGTCCCCGATGAACGCGAAGCATGTCTGTGTATTGAGTAGTGTGCGTGCGCGCTCTGTTAGTCCGTCAAAAAAGGCGAGTTTGCGTGCGTAGCCTTCTTCACCACCGGAATTGCCGTTCGGGAGGTAGAGATTGCCGAGGGTGAATCCGTCACACTCTACCTCAATGTAGCGGGACGAAGGGTCCGTAACGCCGGGGAGTCCGGTCATGGTGACGGTGATGGGGCAGCGGGAAATGATCGCCACGCCGTTATAGGCTTTCTGCCCCAGTATTGCGACGTGGAAGCCGGCCTCTGCAAATGACGTGGGGAACTGGTGCTCTTCGCACTTAATTTCTTGGAGGGCGAGGAGGGTGCAATCCGGGTTGCGGTCCAGCCAGTCATGGACCAGATGGGCGCGTGCCCGGATGGAGTTGATGTTCCAAGTTGCAAAGCGCAATGGGGTATTGTTCACAGGATTTATGCCAATGAAAAGCTAGTGCCACATCCACAAGAGGATGCTGCATTGGGATTGGTGACGGTAAAGTGAGCTCCCATTAATTTGTCGATGAAGTCGAGTTCGGCACCCTCAAGGAGGTCGAGGCTGGTTTCATCAACGATAACGGTCGCCCCGTCTCGGGTGAGGCGATAATCATCGGCATTCTGTGTGGTGTCGAGTTTGAATTGATATTGGAAACCGTTGCAGCCACCGGCCAAAACGGCAACGCGTAAGGCAAGGCCCTGCGGGTCTGGTTGGGCAGCAATGATTTCGCAAATACGGGCTGCTGCGCTTGCAGAGATGCTAAAATTGGGTGTGTCAGACATGTGGAGGATATCCGTTCCGGCTGGTCCGTTCCGTGTGGTGGATTGAGGAGTAGCACACTCCCATATGGCGATGGAATGCGTAGAGACCAAGAGCTGGAGTTGCGTCATGCCGTATGGAGCGTAAAATGGGCGAGTTAGGGCTGTCCCTGATAGAGACCCAGCCGGTTCAGCCGGGTTGCTTAAGGCAAGGATGAAAACAAGATGCCGGCCATTTATGCTGTTCAAGATCGTGGCGCGCGTGGGCGTTTATTTGCAGAAGATGAAGGAGCAACGCGCTCCCCTTGGCAGCGCGACCGTGACCGGGTTGTGCATTCTACTGGGTTTAGGACACTGCAATACAAAACGCAGGTTTTTATTAATCATGAGGGTGATTTCTTCCGTACCCGCCTGACCCATTCTTTAGAAGTTGCGCAGATTGCGCGCTCTATTGCGCGGAGTTTGGGGTTAAATGAGGACCTAACGGAAGCCTTGGCGTTGGCGCATGATTTGGGGCACACGCCTTTCGGCCATGCGGGGGAAGATGGCCTTTCGAAAGTGATGCAGGATTGGGGCGGGTTTGACCATAACACCCAGTCTTTGCGCCTCGTGACCAAACTGGAAGCACGGTACCATACGTTTGATGGTCTGAATTTGACGTGGGAAACGTTGGAGGGGTTGGCCAAGCACAATGGGCCAGTTTTGAATCCTACGCCGTATATGGCGGAGTATGATGCTATTCATCATCTGGATTTGCAGAGTTTTGCGTCTGCTGAAGCACAGGTCGCTGCACTCGCGGATGATATTGCCTATCATGGACATGATTTAGATGATGGTTTGCGGGCAGGGCTTTTGACATTTGAAGATATTGAAGAGCTGCCGATTGTGGGCGAAGCGTTGGAAAAATCACGGGCTTTAGAGCGTGAAACGGGGCGTGGGAAGCAAGATCAGGCGCAGCGTGCGCGGCATGAGACAGTTCGTTTGGTGATTAATGCACTCGCGACAGATCTCACGGAGCAGACGCGCCGGAATTTGGCAGCATTAAACCCCCAATCAGCGGATGATATTCGGCATGCTCCAAAAGCTGTGGTCGCCTTCAGTCCCGAAATATGGGAAAAAAATAAAGCGATCCGGACATTTTTATATGCACGGCTTTATCGCCACTGGCGCGTGAACCGCATGGCGCGTAAAGCACGGATTGCTGTAGCGGAGATTTTTGAAACCTTAACAGATGAACCAAGGCTCTTACCTGATCCGTGGCGGGACCGGGCCGAGGCTGCTGATGATAAGCAACTTCGCCGTTTGGTGGCCGATTATATTGCTGGAATGACCGATCGTTTTGCGATGGAGGAACATCGGCGGTTGACGGATCTCTCTGTGCTGGGTTGATAAGGCCACGCTTTTTTTGACGATGATAGACACGACAGGACTCGAACGCATCATGGACGCAGTTTCTTCCACCCTTACGACCGACTGCTTGTTCGCCCAGACGCGCGAATTAGTGTGCACGGCTCTGCGCTCTGTGGTGCCAGATGTGCCTGATGCTGTGTTGGCACGAGTGGAAGTCACACCACCACGCGATGCTGCGCATGGTGATATGGCGACGAACGCGGCGTTGCTGGCTGCGAAGCCCGCGCGCCGTAAACCGGTTGAGATTGCTGCGGATTTGGTGAAGGCACTGAGCGTTCTGCCGATGATTGCAAAAGCAGAATCTGCGGGGCCAGGTTTTGTGAACCTGACGTTGAAGGCGGATGTTCTGCAAGATGTGACGCGTACGGTGCTGCGTTCCGAAGGGGCTTTTGGTCGTTCCCGTTTGGGGCATGGTACGCGGGTTAATGTGGAATATGTTTCTGCGAACCCGACGGGGCCGATGCATGTAGGGCACTGCCGTGGTGCTGTGGTGGGTGACGCGCTGGCGAACCTGTTGGAAGCGGCGGGTCATGATGTCACGCGCGAATATTACATCAATGATGCAGGTACGCAGGTTGTTGCCCTGACATGGGCTGTGTATTGGCGTTATTTGCAGGCTATTGGCACGGATATTGATGCGGAAACCTTTGGCAAGCTAACGCCAAATGGGCTGCAATATCAAGGAGAGTACCTCATTCCGGTTGCTGAGGCCATTGCTGCTGAACATGGCCGTACCTTGGCTGCGGAAGATGGTAGCCCGGCTGATGTGTCCGTCTGGTTCGACATTGTGCGTCAGACAGCTCTGGTGCGGATGATGGCCGCCATCCGTGAGGATCTGAACGCTCTGGGTATTGAGCATAAGGTTTTTGCATCGGAAGCTGAGACGTTGGCTTCTGGCTTGGTTGATGACGCGATTGGTCAGCTTGACGCTAAGGGCCTGCTTTATGAGGGGGTGCTTGAGCCACCTAAGGGTAAGACGCCTGAAGATTGGGAACCACGCCCACAAACGCTGTTCCGTTCCACGGATTTTGGTGATGATACCGACCGTGCGTTGCGTAAGTCAGATGGAACCAACACGTATTTTGCTAATGATATTGGTTACCATGCACAAAAGGCACGTAATGCTGATGTGCTGATTGATGTGTTGGGTGCGGATCATGGCGGTTATGTCTCACGGATGCGGGCGGCTGTCTCGGCATTAACAGAGGGTAAGACAGGCTTTGAAGTTGTGATGTGCCAGATTGTGCGCATCATGAAAAATGGCGAGCCTGTTCGTATGTCCAAGCGTGCGGGAACATTCGTGACGCTGCGTGATCTTCTGGATGAAGTTGGGCGTGATGCGGTGCGCTTTACGATGTTGACGCGTAAGGCGGATGCGCAGATGGAGTTCGACCTTGACGTGGTCGTGGCACAAACGCGTGATAATCCTGTGTTCTATGTGCAATATGCCCATGCGCGTTGCCGCTCGGTCTTGCGTTCTGCCGCGACGATGTTTGGTGCGGATGCACTGACGGCTGAAAGTTTGAATGCTGCGGACCTGTCCGGTCTGTCATCCGATGCGGAAATTGCTGTATTGCGTCGCTTGGCGGCATTCCCGCGTACGGTTGAAGCCGCGGCAGTCGCTCGTGAGCCGCATCGTATCGCAACGTATTGTGTGGATTTGGCATCTGATTTCCATGCATTGTGGAACCGTGGGCGTGATGATGCAGCGCTGCGTTTCTTGCATGAAAATGACCGTGCGTTGAGCTTGTCAAAGTTGGCGTTGGTCTCTGCTCTTGCTCAGGTATTGCGTAATGCTCTGGCCATTCTTGGTGTGGAGCCGGTGGAGGAAATGTAATGGCAGATGGTGGTGACGGCTATCGGCATGATGAACCACCACGGCGGGATGATCTTCCTCGCCGTCCGCTCGGGGGAGGCGATGACCGTGGACCTGCTGCACGGCCCCCGGAGAGCCGTCCGCAAGGGCGTGAACGGTTGAGCCAAGATTATGATGATGTGCCGTCTCGCCGTCGTGGCGCGGCACGTCCTGCGAATGCGGCGTCACCGGCTGGGCAGGGGAAGGTAAAGGCGGCTGCTGGTGCCGGATTTATGTCGTTCCTTGGGAGCGATCCGGCGACGCGTAAGCTCGTCGGTGGTGCTGTCGGCATTGGTGCTGTTTTGCTGGTTGCAGTTGGTGGTTGGAGCTTGGTTGGTAAGCATCACGGTGGTGTACCGATTATTGGGCCGCCGCCGGGGGCCGTACGTGAAGTTCCGGCAGATCCCGGTGGAATGCAGTTGATGGCCGGTGATGACAGTACGGATATGACGGGTAGCGGAGAGGCGCATTTGGCCCCGGGGCCAGAACAGCCCGATACGAAGGCTTTTGCCCGGCAGTATGGTGCGCCTCCGGAACCAAGGCCGGTTGCACAAAATATGGTTACGGCTCCTGCTGTTACGGACGAGAAGCCGGTGGGGGTGTCATCACTGAATGCACAGCCGAAAGATGGTGCTGCATCAGGTGCAGTGGGGGGAGGGCAGACACAGTTGGCTGCAGTGACACCTACTCCGGCGGTACAGGATGAAGTACCTGCACCTGTCAAGCATGCTCTGCCACCAGCGCCAGTGAAAGCTGCTAAAGCGGCGACATCGAGTGATGATGATGGCGATGCGGCAGAGACGCCTTCTTTGCCGGCTGTACGGTCCGCTGTGACGTCACGACGGGTTTCTCCGGAGCGAGAGCGTATTATTCGGCAAGAGGTTGGGCCTGCTCCGACACCGCGCCCTGCTGTGGCTGCTCCATTGCCGCCGCCCTCTCCTGTGCCGGAGAGTGATGATACGTCGCACGCTGCACTGGGTAGTGGGCATCATGAGGTGCAATTGGCTGCACTCAATAGTGAAGCCATGGCGCATCATGAATGGGAGACCTTGCGCGCACGTGCTGCTGGTCTACTGAGTGGGCATACGCCGCTTTTTGAGCATACGACGCAGGGGGATCGTAGTTTTGTACGTCTCCGTATTGGTGGTTTTGCTGATAGTAAGGCTGCCCGTGCGTTTTGTGTGAAGCTGCATGCGCAGTCTATTGCGTGTACGCCAGCCCAGTTCTGAGTGTGCTTTGAACGACGATACGCTCCACCTTACGCTGGATGGTTATGAGGGGCCTCTAGATCTGTTGCTTGAGTTAGCTCGGGCGCAGAAAGTGGACTTGGCTCAGATTTCCATTCTGCAATTGGTGGAGCAGTATCTTGCTCTGGTGGAAAAGGCGCGTGCTGAAGCACGTTCTTTTCGGCTGGAATTGGCTGCTGATTGGTTGGTTATGGCGGCGTGGTTGGCCTGGTTAAAGTCACGTTTGCTGCTGCCTGCAGAACAAAATGACGCCACAGCTGAAGAAGCCGTAGAATTATTGCAAGGGCGCTTGGTTGCGTTGGAGCAAATGCGTGAAGCTGCCTTGTGGCTTGGAAAACAGCCCAAATTAGGCGTTGATGTTTTTCGCCGGGGGGCGGGAGAAGATCATACTGAAATTGATCGCTCTGGGTTGAAAGTAGACCTGACATCGTTGATCACGTCTTATCTGTCTGCACGTCGTAGAACGTTTAAGAAGCGTGTTTATACGCCTAAAATACGTCGATATTGGAGCGTGCAAGATGCTTTGGCGCGGTTAAAAGCCATGTTGTCAGATGGGGTGGGGGAAGAATGGTACGCTTTGAATGCAATCGTACCGGATATTTTTCCAGAAGAAGAAACGACCATTGGACGGCATGCTGCTCTGGCAGGCTCTCTAGTCGCAGGGCTGGAAATGGCTAAAACAGGCCGTATTCAACTGCGGCAAGATGAAGCTTTTGCCGATATTCATTTTCGGAGTGTGCCATGAAGGGCGCGAAGAACATGGATGCAGCATGTTTGCTGGAAGCATTGATTTTTGCCTCTCCAGAGCCTGTTCGCTTATCAGCAATGGTAGATCTTTTACGTTCGCAAGATTTGGAGGCACATGCTCCAGAAGTGCTTTTGGAGATACAAAAGCGCTTTGAGCATCATGCGATTGAATTGGTTGAGGTGGCTGGTGGCTGGCAGTTTCGGACACGTGCCGAATATGCAGGCGCTTTGACGCGGGTTATTGAGAAACCACGGCGTTTGAGCAGGAGTGTGATGGAGACGCTTGCTGTTATTGCATATCATCAGCCATGTACGCGCTCAGAAGTTGAAGCTGTACGCGGGGTCTCCTTAGGGCAGGCGGTGTTGGATGCGCTTTTGGAAGATGGTTTGGTGTCTCCAAAAGGGCGAAAAGATGTGCCGGGCCGGCCGGTATTATGGGGTACAACAGCACGTTTTTTAGAAGTGTTCGGTTTATCTTCTCTGGCTGCGTTGCCGCGCCGAGAGGACTTCTTGTTAGATCGTGCGGCGACAGAAGACGCAGAAACGGCAGGAATGACGCGTGATCCGCAAGATGAAGGATAGGCGAGAAGGCTGTGAAGGGGTAGGGTTGGCGCATGTTCGACTTTAGTTTTTCTGAGATTGCGCTGTTCGTGATCGTGGCGATGATTTTTATCCGCCCGAAAGACCTGCCTGTTGCGATCCGTACAATTTCGAATGGGATTAAAGCGATGAGGCGTATGGCTTCAGAGTTTCAGTCTCATGTGGATGATATGGTGCGCGAAGCGGATCTCTCTGATGCGCGTGATGAGTTCCGAAATTTACGGAATTTCAATCTGCGTGACCGTGTTGGGCGTTTTGTTGATGCAGATGGCTCTTTGAGAGAAGGTTTGTCACTGGATGACAAGCATGACCCATCGGCATTACCGCGCGTGCCCCCTGCGCCCTTGCCACCACCGCCACCCATGCCTGACGCATATGAGTCGTTTGGTGGGGGAGTGCCGGTAGAGCAGCCTGTTGTTGAGCATGTGTTAAATGAGGATGTCGCGCAGGCGCCTGTGATTATGCCGCCGAGTACGGCGCGTCGTTTATTAAGAGAGCGTTCCCGCTGGGAGGCTCCGCATATTTTACCCCCGGTGCGGACGCTCCATCATGGCCGCCGTGTGCCGATTAGACGTGAGGAGACGCAGGCATGAGCGAGGCGGATGCACTTGATGATAAGCCGATGCCTTTGCTGGAGCATATTGTAGAGCTTCGGCGGCGATTGATCTGGTCTATTGCGACGTTCGTGGTGGCTTTTGGGATTTGTTATCATTTCTCAGGTGAATTGTATCGGTTTCTGGCTGCGCCTTTGGGCACAATCATGCGGCAGAAGGGGGAGCAGCCACATTTGATTTATACGGCGCTTTATGAAGCGTTTTTTACGTATATTCGTGTGGCTTTGTTCGGGGCGACGTTCTTATCTTTTCCGATGATTGCCATTCAGGCTTGGATTTTTATTGCACCGGGTTTGTATCGTAGTGAGAAGAAAGCGTTTGCACCGTTTTTGGTGGCAACGCCGGTGATGTTTTTGATGGGGGCAGCGCTGGCTTACTACGTTGTCTTCCCGTTTGCATGGCAGTTTTTCCTATCGTTCCAGAGCGGTGCGCCCGGTAGTGATGGGATGCAGATTGAGCTGCAAGCGAAGGTTTCAGAATACCTCACTTTGGTCACCAAAATGATCCTTGCTTTTGGGGTGTGTTTTGAATTGCCGGTTGTTTTGACGCTCTTGGCGCGTGTTGGGTTAGTGAGTGTCGCTCAGTTAAAGAAATTCCGTCGTTATGCGGTTGTGGCGTCTTTTGCAGTCTCTGCTGTGATTGCACCACCAGATGCGATTACGATGTTGAGCCTCGCAGTTCCGCTAGTGGCGTTGTATGAGGTCTCTATTCTTACGGCACGTTTGGTTGAGCCAAAGCCGGAGCCTGATGATGTTGATTGATTGTAAGACGAAGAAACGGAGCCTGAACCATGCACGACCTTAAAGCCCTGCGCGCGGATCCGAATGCGTTCGATACAGCTCTTAAGCGCCGTGGCCTTGCTCCAGTCGGGCAGAAGATTGTTGAAGAAGACGAAGCCCGTCGTACGGCTTTAGCAGCGCTGCAAGATGCACAAGCGGCACGAAAGACCATCGCGAAAGAGATCGGTCAGGGTAAGCGCAGCGGTGCGGATACGAGCGAGTTGGAAGCGCGGGCTGTTGCTCTGCGTGAAGAGATCGTGACGTTGGAAGAGAAGGCAAATGTTTTGCAGGCGGGCATTGATGATGTGCTCAAAGCATTGCCGAACCAGCTTGATTCTTCTGTGCCGGATGGCAAGGATGAGAGCGATAATGTTGTTGTTCATGAGCGTGGCACGGTGCGTGATTTCGCGTTCACGCCAAAGCAGCACTTTGAATTAGGTGAACAACTCGGCCTGATGGATTTCCCGACGGCTAGCAAATTGTCTGGTGCACGGTTTGTCATGCTGCGTGGTGCTTTGGCGCGTTTGGAGCGTGCTTTAGGGCAGTTTATGCTCGACACGCACACCACGGAGTTTGGTTATAGCGAAACGACCGTGCCGCTTTTGGTTGGCGATGATGCCATGTATGGCACGGATAAGCTGCCGAAGTTTTCGGAAGAGTCTTTTCGGACGGAAGATGGGCGCTGGTTAATCCCCACCGCTGAAGTACCTTTAACAGCTTCGGTTATGGGAGATATTCTTCCAGAGACTGCGTTGCCAATCCGTATGACGGCACTGTCCGCATGCTTCCGTTCAGAAGCTGGCTCTGCTGGTCGTGACGTACGCGGCATGTTGCGTCAGCATCAATTCATGAAATGTGAGTTGGTGTCCGTGGTTGCGCCTGAGACAAGCGATGATGAACATGAACGCATGACGCGGGCTGCAGAAACAGTGCTGGAGCGGTTGGAAATTCCTTTCCGTCGTATGCTGCTTTGTGCAGGTGATACGGGTTTTGGGGCAGCTAAGACTTATGATCTTGAAGCATGGTTGCCTGGGCAGGGGGCGTGGCGTGAAATTTCATCGTGCTCTAATACACGTGCGTTTCAGGCGCGTCGTATGAATGCGCGTTATCGGACGGCTAAGGGGCCAGCGTTTGTGCATACGTTGAATGGTTCTGGCCTCGCGCTCGGGCGTACGATGATTGCGCTTATGGAAACATATCAAAATGAAGATGGCAGCATCACGGTGCCAGAAGCTTTGGTTCCTTATATGGGGGGTATGAAGGTTATTACGGCGGTTTAAGCCGTTATGCGGAGTGATGTTTTTTCTGACTGTTCTATCTTCACAGATAGGTGATGGAGGCAACAGTCAGGGAGTGGGCAGCGTTTTCTCGTGCAGAGTGCTTCTTATGTGTAAGGGGCAAAAAACTTTGAGCGAGTTTCTGTTATGCCCACAACAATCCCTCCGCAATCGCAGGAACATCAACCGGGCAAAGAGTCTGCGTTAGAGCCCTTGGCTGTACATATCCGTGAAGATTATCGCGGGAGCGGTAAGCTTGCGGGCAAAAAGGCATTGATCAGCGGTGGTGATAGCGGGATTGGTCGTTCTGTAGCGCTGCACTTCGCCCGTGAGGGGGCGGATGTAGCGTTTCTTTATTTGGAAGAGCATGATGATGCCCAAGAGACAGTCCGTCTCATTGAGGCTGAGGGGCGCAAGGCTCTGGCGATTGCGGGTGATGTTGCTTCTAGCAGCGTATGTAAAAATGCGGTCGAGCAGGTCGTTCGTGAGTTTGGTGGTCTTGATATATTAGTCAATAATGCTGGTATTCAGGTTGTGAGTGAAGATATTTGCTCAATTTCTGATGATGAGTGGCAGCGCCATATGGATATTAATATCAATGGATATTTTTATCTGGCGCGCTCAGCTGTCCCGCATTTGTCGTCAGGCGGTGCAATTATTAATACGTCGTCTATTAATGCCTTTATGGGTAATAAGGCGTTGCTTGCATACTCGACTACTAAGGCCGCAGAACTCGGTTTTACACGTGCTTTGGCCTTAGAGTTGGTGTCTCATGGTGTGCGGGTGAATGCGGTGGCACCTGGCCCGGTATGGACACCTTTGCAACCTGCAAGTTGGGGGCCTATTGACCCGCAGACGGTTGCTGATTTGACGAAAAGCACTCCTATGCAACGTTGCGCAGACCCTGCGGAGTTGGGGCCAGCCTATGTATATTTAGCTAGTGATGATGCTTCTTTTGTGACGGGGCAGACGTTGCATGTGAATGGCGGTATTATTGTGAATGGTTGATCGTTTTAGGGTGGGTTTTTGTCACGAAGATCCACCCTAGAAAGCTGCGTTCAGAATATGGGGTTCAAGGTGTGGTGTAATCCGTGAAAGAAATGAGTGTTCTGTACGGTATTGTTTTTCGGTTACAGAGCGTTCGATTACGGATAAGGCGGCACGTCCTAAATTTTCATCACTCTCATGAATAGAAACAAAGAGAAAACTTTCTGGAGCAGATGCTGTGGGTTGGATTAGGTAGCAATCATAAAGTTATGAAACACTAATTTGAGATCGTGATGATAGTAATTTAGTTCTGTTAAGTTTGTATTTGGATTGCATATTCTTCGAATACAGGGTCAAAATTCATCGTTGTGCGCTGGAATATTTCATCTAAATACTCTCTGGGCATCACACCGTTTTCTCGTCGTGATTCATGATCGCTTGTTTTGGAAAGCGCCAGGCGGATATATGCTCTTAATTCAGCGTGAGACATGGGCAGTGGCTGATACATCAAAGGGGTATCAGGGTCTGTTGTGCAGACAGAGTTGGCCCACTGAAAACTGTAAACGCACTTTTTAGATTTGACGAGGGTAATGCTGCGCCTTTGTTCATAAGCTTCCCATGTTTTAAATGGGTTGAGGAAAGCACTTTTTTGAGGTCTTGAAACGAGTTCAAAGTATCGTAAACAAATTATTGTGTTTCGATTAGACCATTTGCCATTTTTTTGTTTGTAGGTGATGGTAGCGAGGTCTCGGGCACCGTATCCATAAATACCTCTTTGCAGTACAAGAGCGGGGTGTCTTCCTAAAAAATATGGTCCTCGTGCCCTCTTTCCTAGGTCGGTCAAGTTTTGATTTACAGATGATTCTTTTGTTCTTATTAGGTCGCCGACAAGGAGATTAGTGTCCATAGAATTTTATCTTCTTTGTATGAATGTTACATTTTAGAATGATTGAATTTTTTGTCTTGTAAAAGTTTTATCAATATATTTTCTGTATTGATTTTGTATTGTTATTTTTTCTTTAGGTAAGGTGAATCGTTTTTGTAAAAGAGTATGAATAGAGTGTATTTCGTTTAAATGGGTCGTATAGTCTAAAGAGTGCGTGGCAGATTGATCATGTCTGCGGTGACTATTTAGAGCTTTGCTTACGTAAATGATTTCGGCATTATCGTGGTCAAGTAATTCAATGTATGTGCGCCAATCACCGGCTATTTTATAGGTTTTAAGATCATTTTTGCAGCGTTGGAGCGCTTTGCGCAGTGCTGTTCGCTTGAAGATGGCACTGCTTACATTCAAGATGGTATTGCGTTCCAAGAGGCAGGATTGGATAAAGTTTCTGCCATTAAAGCAAGCATCATGGTTCAGTAAAATACCGGTACTTTCGGCGCAGTAAGGTTTGTAGCTTGGGTAGAGTACGCGTCCTTCGGGGTCTATGGCGCGGCTATCGGAAAAAGCCATAACGGCGTTGGGTTTTTGTAAGGCCGCGTTGAGTAGGGTCTCGATAAAGGTTGAATCACACAGGTCGTCTGCTTCAGCAATCCATACCCACTCGCCACGAGCGAGTTCGAGGCCTTTTTGCCATTGCTGAAAGACGGATCCAGAAGGGGTGCGACTGGTGACGAGGCGAATAGTACGCTCCCAATGGCGTGCCGTTTCTTTGGCAATAGTTGGGCTACCGTCTTGGGATGCATCATCAAGGACAATAATTTCCAGAACAGGGTGTGTTTGTGCAAAAATGGAAGCCAGTCTTTGGGCAAGGTAGTGCGCGTAGTTGTAAGACGGAACAATTACTGAGATGCGAGGAAGGTTTGGGTTAGTCTGCGCAAGAAGACGATCTACATAGTGAGTAAAGTTAAAACGCTGCGCCATACGTTGTGATTGGAGCTTGCGTTGTTGTGCTGTAGGGGCAGAGCTTTTGCTTATTGCCTGTGCCATATCATGAACATGACCAAAGGGAAGTGTATGGTGCTGCAAGAGGGCGTGTGGCTCTGCATTGAGGGCGTGGAGTAGGTCTGGAATGCCTCCCGTCTCGTTAAAGGCGAAGCAGGGTAGGCCAGCGGCAATAGCTTCCAGTACAACAGAGGGGTATGGGTCTTCACGTGATGTGAGGGCAAAAAAATCAGCGGCTGAAAGCCATTCACTTACATTTTTAACATGACCGAGCATATGAAAGCGTTTGCTTTTGGAGGCATAGTTTAGGTCGCGTTTTAGGCCGTTATGGAGTGTGGGGTCGATATCGCCGAGCCATAATGCGTGTGTATTGGTAGGTAGGTTTCGCCAGAGTTGTAAGAAAAGATCAAACCCTTTGCGAATATCTGCATACCCGATGCCGATGACGAGTTTTTCCTCGTTGATAAGGCCGATTTGTGCGCGCAAGTCGCGCCGTATTGCCGTGGAATATTGGATATGTGTGTAGAGACCTTGAGGTAGAATATGCAGTTTGGGGTTGTCCGACAGGGCGAGTTGCTGTGCGACGAATGGGGCTGGTGTGATGATGGAACGTGCAAGGGTGCAGGCAATATCCATGCTGGGGCGAAGATTGCGTTCTTGGATAATGAACGGCAGTTCGTGAATTAAAAAAGTAAAAGCAATCTGAGCGGTGTTTAGGAAGGGGGATATAGAAGCTGAGGCCCCGCTGTTGAGTATGGCGTGTTGAAAGCCATCATGGTGGAGTTGTTTTAGTTTTTCGGTGAGGTCGGGGGTATCGGAGGGGAGAATATCGACTGGAGCAATTTTGCGGTATTCATCGAGTAATGCACCGCCATCCAGTAGAACAAAGCGCAGGTCAAACCCTCGCGTGCTTTTTAGCGTGCGTGCAATTTCAAGGAGGAGGGTTTGCGCACCTGCGGGGAAGGCATCGTGACCGATGAGGAGAAGTTTTGTTGTGTTCTGTGTGGTATGAAATCCGGCGCAGGCTTCTGCGGTTGCATTTAAATAGGCGCTGCCAAAGTGTTGGTCAGGTTCTAAATATGCGCCTTCTGCCCATTCATTCCATGCGTTGACGCAAACGATAGTCTCGTTATGGAAAGGGTTATTTTGGGCATATGTAATGAGTCCATTGAGCCATTTTTTGTATAGGCTTGGGGTTGAGCCGTGTAGGACGAGGCCTTTGCCTTGGCGGCGTGCGTCATTATCCCATGAAGGGCAAGCCGTACGGATCAGAGGATAGGGGGTGCTATTTTCTTGTAGGGCATGGGTGACCACGTCTTCGTAATCGTAAATTTGCCCGCTAAAATCTTCGTCAAAAAGTGTGACATCATCATTTAGTAGCGCGCGGCCATTAACGATTTTATGAGGTGGAAATTCAAAAGCGCCATCAGCTCCGAAGGGGCGTGGGTCTGCGCTGTTAAATGCTTGCCCTGTGACGATAAGTGGTGTGAGGCCGTGGCGGGTTTTGAAAAGTTTTCGCCAGCGCGCGATGGTTTTTTTGGTGTTGGGTATAGTATCGGGGCGATAAATTTTGAGTAATGGACGTTGATTGACATGAATGTAGCGCGGGTCCTTCATGTGGCGCGCAAAACAGTCAATGAGCGCATCATCATCGTCGCTGTGATAGTCTTGTGCGATGAGAAGATCGTCTTCTGAACCGTCCCATCGGCGGCTCCAGTTCTCATTGGCCCACATGAGGCAGAACGGTAAGTCAATTTCAGGATGGTTTAGTAGTATTTCGAGTGGAGTTTCAAGTAATCGTTTATTGTTAAACCAATAAAAATAAAAGACGAACCCTTCAATTCCGGATTTTTTGGCCATACGTGCTTGTTCTTCCAGAAGCTTGGAAGAGTTTATCGTATAATGTCCAAGGTCACGGGGAATGCGTGGTTGGTAATGACCCGCGAAGCGGGGCATGGCGCGTGCTGTATTGGTCCATTCGGTAAAGCCTTGTCCCCACCAAGTGTTATTTTCAGGGATGGCATGAAATTGAGGAAGGTAATACGCAAGTATGCGTGCACGCTTTACGGTATTTTTTGGTAGTGGTTTTTGTGTTTCAAAAAAAGGACCAGCGCAACTGAAACGCTTGACGTCTCGAAAGACTGTAATGTCATCAGAGGGTTTGGAGAGGTGAATATCTGGTCGTGTTTTATTGTTGAGGTAATGTAGTAAAGGGTTGCTATCTGGAGTGGATTTTAAGTATCGTCGACGATAATAAAATGGGTCAAAACCTTCAAATGGGCGCCTGTCCTCTTTGAAACCCTGCAGCATATAATGCTCTAAAGGGTCCATATTGGCGGCAGCAACATCCTTATAAGTTTTGAGGTAGAATGCGGGATCAAACTCAGGAATAGGGCGAATTTCTGGGCGTTGGCGATTTAAGAGATAATGTGTGAGGGCCAGCATGCCATCGGGAATGGAGTAGGTTTTTTTGTACCAAACGGGGTCGAACCATGAAATGGGGCGGCGCCCTTCACGCTCTCCGTACGTTATATAGTGTAAAAGGGGGTCTTGTTGGACATCACGATTTTGTAAAATATACCATTTTGGATCAAAGAATTGATTGGGCTTGCGACCTTCTTTCCATCCATGAATGTGGTAATGGCGAAGTGATTCTGTGCCGATTTCTTTTAAATCGGGGTTATTTTTTATATAATAAATTGTGTCGAATAAGCCAGAATGACCTATGACCTGTAATGTGCTTGTTTCAGTTATAAAATTTATAACTTTCAAGGTCTTGTTCCTAGATGATTTTCTCTAAAAGAGTATAAAATTGTAATGTCTTCTCTCATCATATCATTCGTTAATATATCGTCAATGGCTCTATGGGTTTACGATGCTTAACCTGAGTGCCATATCTGAGGGGGCAGGCACGTTGGTTACGGTAACGCTGCGTTTGATGACGATAAGGCGGATGGGTAGGGAAGTTCGGCATGTCCAGCGATGATAAGAAGGAGCGCGCCATCTCTGATGCAGGGCTGGGCGCCTCTGTGTTTACGCACAAAATGGTGCGTTTAGAGGATGGTTTGTTGCTGGAATGCGGGGATAACCTTGCCCCATTAGATGTTGCTTACTGTACTTATGGGACGCTATCCCCAGCGCGGGATAATGCTATTTTTATCTGTCATGCTTTGACAGGTGATCAGTATGTTGCGGAACAAAATCCATTAACCGGTAAGCCGGGATGGTGGGCGCGTATGGTGGGCCCGGGTAAGCCGATTGATACGGACCGCTTTTTCGTTATTTGCTCTAATGTGCTGGGTGGTTGTTTGGGCACGACTGGCCCGACATCTGTGCGAGAAGAAACAGGTGCCGCGTGGGATAGTGACTTCCCTCAAATTACAATGAAAGACATTGTAGCTGCGCAGGTGAAGCTGATTGATCATTTGGGAATTGGGCGCTTATTCGCGGTTGTTGGTGGCTCTATGGGAGGGATGCAAGCCCTGACATGGATCGCGCATCACTCTGAACGTGTTTTTGCGGCGATGCCGATTGCAACATCGCCCTATCACTCAGCGCAGAATATTGCGTTTAATGAAGTCAGTCGGCAGGCTATTTTTGCTGATCCAGAATGGCACAAAGGGCGTTACCGGGATTATGGTGCAATACCGGCGCGTGGCCTTGGTGTGGCGCGTATGATGGCGCATATCACATATTTATCTGAAGATGCTTTAAATCGAAAATTCGGTCGCAGAGTGCGCAAAGCTGGCGTGTCTTCAGACGCATTTCTTTTTGGCGAAATGTTTGAGGTCGAGAGTTATTTGCGGCATCAGGGGTCAACATTCGTACGGAGATTTGATGCAAATTCGTATCTGACCATCACGCGTGCCATGGATTATTTTGATCTCTCGGCTGATCATGATGGTGATTTGTCGGCTCCGTTTCAAAATTGTTTAACCCGCATTTGTGTCGTATCTTTTAGCTCAGATTGGCTGTTTCCAACGACACAGTCACGGACTTTGGTTAGGGCTTTGAGCCGTGCTGGAGCGAATGTCTCGTTTGTAGAGATTGAGAGCGACCGTGGGCATGATGCGTTTTTGTTGGATGAGCCTGAGTTTGATCGCACAGTGCGAGGCTTTTTGGATGGTGCAGCCGAGCATGCTGGTTTGCGGAGGGGGCAAGGTTAATGCGTGTTGACCAGCAATTAATTGCAGAAATGATTACTCCCGGGTCGCGCATTTTAGACGTGGGGAGTGGTGATGGTACCCTCATTGATTATCTGTACCGTACGCGGAAATGTGATGCGCGTGGCATAGAATTGGATATGCAGAGTGTGACGCAGTCGGTGGCGCATGGCTTGCCTGTTGTTCATGGTGATGCTGACCATGACTTGGCGCATTATCCGGATGATACGTTTGATTTTGTTGTCTTGCAAAGAACGCTTCAGGCTGTTGAGCGCCCTCAGGAAGTGTTGCGGCAGATGTTGCGTATTGGACGGCACGCTATTGTTTCTTTTCCTAACTTTGGACATTGGCGTTTGCGTTTGCAGCTATTGACTACCGGCCGCATGCCGATGACTCCGGTCTGGAGTACACCGTGGCATCAAACGCCAAATATTCATCCGTGTACGATCCGGGATTTTGTCGCGTTATGTGAGGAAGAGCATTATACGATCCGGCAATGGCTTGCGATTGATGAAGATGGCGCGAAAGCGCCGTGGCGTCGTTCTGTACGGTGGGCTAATCTTTTTGGTGAGCAGGCGCTGTTTTTATTAAGCCGTCAGTGAATGAAACCTGTGGAGAGTGGAGCGTTAACGGAACGCCACCTCATCACGGAGACAATGTGCCATGAATGCTATTATTGATGCGATGCGTGCACGACGTGCGCAAAAGAGCTTTGATGCTTCTTATGTCATTTCAGATGAAGAGCTGACGTCTATTCTGGAAACAACGCGTCATGCGCCAACAGCGTTTAACCTTCAAAATTATCGTTTTTTAGTGGTGCGTGATGCTGAGCAGCGCCGCAAAATCAAAGAGGTTGCGTGGAATCAGCCGCAGATTGAAGATTGTGCTGCGTTAATCGTTTTATGTGCTGACGTTCAGGCGTGGCAAAAAGAGCCGGCTCGTTATTGGAAAGACACGCCAGAGCAGGTTCAAAATATTTATACGGGTCTTATTCAGCAGTATTATGAAGGCAAGCCGCAGGTTCAGCGTGATGAGGCGTTCCGCTCCTGTGGTATTGCAGCTTATGCGTTAATGATGGCTGCGGCGGCGCATGGCTTACAAACCTGTCCAATGGACGGGTTCGATTTTGCTAAGGTAGCAGAGATTATCCGTTTGCCTGAAGATCATGAACTAGTGATGTTTGTTGCTTTAGGAAAGGGCCAAGAAGAACCAAAAGGGCGTGGTGGATTTTTGCCACTTAATGAGATTGTCCTGCACGATACTTTCTGATTTTTTGTAACGTTTTTGGTTACAAAGAGGAGTTTTGTGTCTCTTTGTCATGGTTCCCTTGCGGGCGCGAGGGAGTTGCTATAGTGGTGCCGCCCTCGGCTCGTGGTTTGTAGAGCCGAGGGTGATGGTTTTCCGTTGCGTTGTTCTTATGGAGAACGGGCGTAACGCTGCTGAGAGCAAAGCTTGTATCTTTGTCTTAAACGCTAGAAAGCATCTCCGCTTGCGTTCAGGGTTCGTGCCGCTATGCGCGCTATGATGCGTTGGACGCCGCTTACTCGCGAACCGTGTTTAGCCGTCCCTTAGGAGGGGGCCATGACAAATTTTGCCGCGCTGAATCTGGCGGATCCTATTCAAAAAGCGTTGACCGAAGCTGGTTACGTTACCCCAACCCCCATCCAAGCTGGTGCCATTCCGTATTTGCTTGAGGGGCGTGATCTGCTTGGCCTAGCGCAAACGGGTACAGGCAAGACTGCTGCTTTTGCACTACCTATTCTTGACCATCTGTGCCGTGAGCGCCGTAAAGCGCCGCCGAAGGGTGTGCGCGCGCTGGTTCTGGCGCCAACGCGTGAACTGGCTTCGCAGATTGCGGAGAGCTTTTCCACCTATGCGCGTCATATGCCGTTCAAGCATGCCGTTGTTTTCGGTGGTGTGGGACAAGGGCGTCAAATTGAAGCAATGCGCCGTGGCGTAGATGTGCTGGTGGCAGCACCTGGACGTTTGTTGGACCTGATTGGTCAAGGCCATATTGATTTATCTGCTTTGGAAATCTTGGTTCTTGATGAAGCAGACCGTATGCTGGACATGGGGTTTGTGCGGGATATTCGCCGTATTATGGCGTTGGTTCCGGAAGAACGTCAGACGCTGCTGTTCTCGGCAACGATGCCAGCCTCTATTAATGACCTCGCACATTCACTGCTGAAAAACCCTGCTAAAGTACAGGTTACGCCTGAATCCAGCACGGTGGACCGTATTCGCCAAGCTGTGATGTTTGTGGACACGCCAAACAAAAAAGACGTGGTTCACATGCTGGTGGATAGTCCAAATGTTGTGCGCGCTGTTGTCTTTACGCTGATGAAGCATGAAGCCAATAAGGTTGCTGAGTTTTTGAACAAAAAAGGCATCACAGCGGAAGCTATTCACGGCAATAAATCACAAGGTGCGCGTGAACGTGCTATGAGTGGTTTCCGTAACGGTACGTTGAAGGTACTGGTTGCTACGGATATTGCAGCACGTGGTATTGACGTTGATGATGTGACGCACGTCTTTAACTATGACCTTCCGAATGTGCCTGAGTCTTACGTACACCGTATTGGTCGCACGGCGCGTGCGGGCCGTGATGGCTGGGCTGTGTCGCTGTGTGATGCAGAGCAGCGTGCATGGTTGCGCGATATTGAGCGTAAGATTGATAAAGAGATCCCCGTTGTCACGGATCATCCTTATCACTCAGATGCGGCTCAGAACTCTACGCAGCGTCCACCTGTTTTAGGTGGTGGTCGTGGCGGTGGTCATCGCGGTGGTGGTGGCGCTGGTGGCCGTCGTCGTCCTCAACAAGGCGGTGGTGCTCCGGGCGGTCGCTCGAATGGTGGCCCACGCGCAGGTGGTGGTGGTCGCCCGCGTTCATCGGGGCGCCGTCCATCCTAAATAACGTCATGCGGTAGCGCTATGAAGCGTGTGGCATCGTGTTACTCCGAGTTCTGTATAAGGGCTCGGAGTTTTTTTTGTGGTGGGGATAGATAATTTTTGCGCCTCTGGCACTTTGAACCTGCATGCTTTTGAGGTGCCATGCCTCGTGTTAAAATGCTGGGCTAAGAAATATTGACGCCGTCTAGTGAAGGTGAACGCTATGATAACGCTGTATGGAATTAAGACGTGTGACACCGTGCGCAAAGCGTGTCGCTGGCTGGATGCTGCTGAAATTGCTTACCAGTATCATGATTTTCGGAAGGATGGTCTCACGCAAGAGGTGCTGGCAGGTTGGTTGCAGCAGGTTGGGTGGGAGACACTGCTTAATCGTAGCGGTATGACGTATCGTAAGTTGTCCGCGGAAGATAAAGAGCGCTTGAATGCAGATACAGCGGCAGTGATGTTCTTAGAACACCCCACCCTTATGCGGCGGCCTGTTGCGGTACAAAGCGGTAAGGTCTTGCATGTGGGCTTTAAGCCTGAGCAGTATGACGCTCTTTTCGGGTAGAAATAATGTGAGGACTGCCCCCTCATGAGAAGGGGCAGTCTTGTAGAATTTTTTAGAAAGTCGCGTTGATACGACCGTAGTAGTAGCCGCCAAACATTGGGATTTGAGCGGAGTCTTGGTCGTACGGCATTGCGCCAAGGCTATTGACGTATGACGGTACTTTGCGTGGGCGGATATTGAAGAGATTGTTGCCACCAACGGCCACGTGCCAGTGGTCATTGAAGCGATAACCAACTTCAAGATCGGTCAGCCAGCGTGGTGTGTTCTTGAATTGATAGAAGCAAGAGTTTGAGTATTGCAGACTGCCACCCTTTGGGCATGAGGCTGTAGAGGGCGTCCAATCTTCATAGGTTAGCATGCCTGTGGTCTGGCCGTAGCGCGTTTGACGTAGGTTGACGTCCAAGTTTTTATACGTCCAGTACGCGTTTAAGATCAGTTTGCTGCGTGGATATTCGGTTGTAATCGCCGCGATATTTTGTTCGGTCAGCAGTTGCTGCCCGTTAGCACCGAGGCCGTTATGATGCAGGCGGGTACGGTTTAAGTCCAAGGCAGCACTGACGGCCAGATTGCCATATTTATGCAAGTGGAACAGGTAGTCTGTTTTGATGTCCAAGCCTTGCGTACGTGTGCTTGCACCATTGGCAAAGTAGTAGGCATCAACATTGCCATACTCGCTAGGAGTAATGGTGCTTGGAAGTGTTAGTCCCATCTGCTCGATAGCAGAGACGGCGGCTAGCCCATTAGTTGTGCCGCCTTGAACAATACGGTCACGAATATTGATTTGATAGACGTCTGTTTCGACGTGCCATCCGGTGATGGGTTCAACCACGACGCCACCACTAGCACTCACGGAACGTTCGGGCTTTAGTGGCGAAGCGCCGAGTGAGCGCCCTGCGGCAGAGTTTACCGGGAGGAGGCCGCCAGCGCCGTTTGGTGCAACATTGAGTGCGCTGAAGTTTTGTTCAGCTAATGTTGGAGCCCGGAAGCCATTGCTAATGGTACCGCGGATGCCGATGCGTTTTGTGAAGTCATAGCGTGTTGAGACTTTGCCAATCTCATTATTGCCAACATCGGTATAGTGCTCGAAACGACCAGCAAAGTCGACTTCCCATTTCGGAGTGAAATGGAAGTCTCCATCCATATAGCCTGCCCAAATGTTCCGCCACCATGTGCCAGCGTCTTGAGGGGTGAGGCCCGCATAGCCAGATGTCCCGCCGAGTTGATAGGAGGCAGGTGTGCCGGCAACGATTTTATAACCATCTAAGCGATGTTGTGCGCCAAAAGCCCAAGTAACGGGAACAGCATTGAACAGGTTAAAGTGGCGGCGGAAGTCTAGCGTGTTGGTCCACTGAGACATTGTGTAGGTTTCGGCGCGCGCATCGGTCGGTGTGTAGCCCGTAGCTTTATAAAGGTTAGGGTTAGCCGTGTTTTTATTGCCGATATCATTACGATCCTGACCATAAACGGTGCTCAGGTCCCAATCGAAGCCTAAGACTTGGCCTTTTAGTCCCAGTAGTGCGCCAAAGTCGTTTTCTTCGTTGGTTTCAATTGGGGAGAAACCTTGAGGGTAGAGCTGTGGTAAAACGGCTGGGGTACGATAATTTTCAAAGCCTTCAGAATGACGGTGTGCGTAGCTAATTTGCCCATAAAAATCGATATTTTCGGTGACGCCTCGGCCAAAATTAATGAAAAGGTTTTCACGTGTCTCTTCGGGAGTGCTCATAATTTTATTGCTGGTCGCGGGAGGCTGATAGCCGCCTGCTGCAGCAGTATAAACTTCTCCCGCAGCATCGGCAGGGCCATTGCTGACTAAACGGTGATCAAAAACATTTTTGGTAATGAAATGATCTTCGTGGGTGAGCTGCCCACCAATGTGGACATAGCCGTCATTACCCCACTTGAAGCCACCATCGGCATTGACCTGATATTGCCAGCCGTCGCCATTATAAGCGTTGGCACCTGTTTGGGCGGAAATATTGAGGCCATGACTTTGTTTTTTGGTGATGATATTGACCACGCCTGCAATGGCGTCGGAGCCATACATCGCGGCTGCCCCATCTTCGAGTACTTCAATATGATCTACCATGTTGGCGGGGATCATGCTGAGGTCAACAGGCGTAGCACCGAACTCAGGGCCGCTATCTTGGTAGATATTCGCGGTCGTGTGGCGGCGTTTACCATCAACCAGAACCAAAACTTGGTTAGGGTTAAGGCCGCGCATACGAATGGAGGATGTGAGGGCGCCTGTATCGGCACCCATGTTGGAGACATTGATCTGTGCGTAAGTGTGCGTGATGGCATCAGCCAAATTCACAGCGCCAGAGCGGCGCAGCGTCGCATTTGAAATGACGCTAATCGGAGCGACGCTTTGGCGTGCGTGGCGGTTTGTCGCATGAGTACCTGTGACGATAACCGATTCGTCTTCGGAATGAGGTTCAATATGGTGATGGCGTAGCGGAGGCAGCGCTTGTGTGCGTGCTAGTGCAGGGGCGCTATTTTGCGCAGGGCTATTCGCAGGGTGATGGGCTTTGTGAGTATGCGTTGTGGCCGCCAGCGCACTGGAAGCATGTAGGCTCCATGCTGTTGAGGCAAGAATGGTTGCTAATAAAAGGTTCTGACGCCGTTTCATGATGGTCCCTGTCTCAATGGAGAGTGGGTCCAGAGCATCATCAAACGGCTTTGTGATCAATTATGTTTCTTAATCGTTATATTAATAAACGAGTTTTGTTGCGATTAAGACACGGTTTTTGAAGTGAAGTGTCGTTTTTAGGGGGAGGGGTGTAATGAAATATCCCCCTAAAAACGGATCGATTAAGCCGCAGGTTTGAAGCGTGCAGTACTACGGTCTACATTATAAAAAATGGTAGTTTCATGGGGGTTGGAAGCAAGTTCTTTGACGGATTTTAGGATGTAATCCACCTTTTCATCGCTCATGAGTACACTCAAATTGAGGCGCACCCATCCCGGTTTTTGTATTTCTTCACCATTCATGATTGCAGATCGTATCGTTTCGGATTCCGATTCGTTTATATCGAGCAGGCGGTGAGCGTATGGCCCTGCGCATGCACAGCCGCCACGTGCTTGAATGCCGTACTTATCGGAGAGCATGCGCGTGAAGAGTTGTTGGTGAATGCTGCCACCATTTTTGATGTCATGAATGCGAAATGAAAAAATGGGTAACGCGTTGGCTTGTGTATTCCCGAGAATTTCAATCGCAGGGTGATTGCTCCATGCGGAGAGCGCTTTTTGACGAAGTACCGCTTGGCGCTCAGCAAGATAAGCTGCGCCAATAGCATCCTTGGCTACAAAAGCGAGCGCTGCGCGGATATCACCAAGAACGTTTGGCGTGCCGCCTTCCTCGCGTGCGACGAGATTTTCACTGTAATCATGCCCCCATGGCGAAACAAAGCGTACGGTACCACCGCCGGGAGCTGATGGTGTTTTGCGTGTGAAGGCAGCATTGCGTGCGATGAGCAGGCCTGATGCACCCGGACCACCTAAAAATTTGTGGCATGAAATAACGACGGCATCTTTTTCTTCAGGGGTTCCTGCTTTCATGTCGATAGGCAGGTAAGGGCCTGCTCCAGCGTAATCCCAAATAGCTAATGCGTTATGGCGCTTGAGCAGACGTGTCACGGCATCCGTGTCTGTGATGATACCCGTGACATTTGAGGCTGCGGAAAATGAACCAATTTTCACGCGTGTATTGTGTGGGTCTGCATCTGTAATCTTTTGAAGCTCTGCCGCAAGAATGGCGAGATCAGGTCCGCCATCTTTCGCTTCTGGAATCTCGATCAGTTCTGCGCCGCTTTCTCTCCAAGGGAGGATATTGGAATGATGTTCATAAGGGCCAATCAGCACAACAGGGCGCGTACCATTCGAGCAGTGCTCTGGAATATTTGTGAGGTGCACAAGACGGTTGAGGCCGGAGGTCGCACCTGCGCCGGAAAAGATCGTGCTGAACTGGTCTTGAGGCGCAGAGCATAGTTCGGCGATGGTGCGCCGTGCTTCGTTCCGTAGGCGTGTCATGCTGCTGCCGCAATAGGACGCTTCCGTGTGGCTATTCGCGTAAAAGGGCAACACATGTTCCATGATAAAGTGTTCAATGGGGGCAAGTGCGCGACCGGAAGCAACGTAATCGGCGTAAAGGAGTGGAATTGTGCCGAAATGAGTTTGGATCAAAGTCCCATCACCGATGACGGTATTAGAAAGTCCAGCATGGCCTTGCGCACGGAGGGAGGCAGCAAAGGCACGGAAAGCACTGACGCTGTCAGTTGGGGCATTCAAGGGGGTGTTGTGGGGTGTCATGGTGATGTATCATTTTCGCTAAATGAAGGGGCGTTACAAAAGGAATATCGTGAAATAAGCGAAAAAAAATACATTTTTTATAGGCTAAAAAGTCTAATTTGTTGTCAAATGAGGCGATATGGAACGAAAATTAGATCATATTGATCGCGAAATTGTAAAGATCTTGCAAAAGCAGGGTACTCCGTCTCAGCGGGAACTCGCGGAGAAAGTAGGGCTGTCACAAAATGCCTGTTGGCGGCGTTTACATGCCCTGCGTGACCAGGGGGTGATTTGCCAAGATACAGTGCGACTGAATGCTAAAGCTTTGGGCTTGGAATTGACGGTTTTTGTTTTGGTACGCACACGCCATCACGCACGAGAATGGTTTGAATCGTTTAGAAATGTGGTGATGGGCATTCCAAACATTGTTGATTTTTTTAGAATAGCGGGAGAATATGACTACCTTATGAAGGTCGTCGCACGGGATATGAACGATTTTGACCGTGTGTACCAGCAGATCATCGGACGCGTCGAATTGGATGCGATTACGTCATATATGACGATGGAAACTTTGGCAGATAACCGAGATCTTCCCGTCTGAAATAAGGATTTTTCATGCAGCAGGCCGGCAAACTCGCCCAAAGCCTCCACACACGCCATGTCGTTATGATTGCGCTGGGTGGCGTGATTGGCGCAGGTTTCTTTATTGGATCATCTGCCGCGCTTTCTTTGGCGGGGCCTTTGGTCTTGTTGTCTTATATTCTATGTGGATTATTTGTCTTTGTGACGAATTTGATGATGCGTGACTTGGCTTATGCTGTGCCTGGTCGCCATTCTTTTTTGGGGCAAATTCAGCACGCTATTGGTCCGCGAATGGCCTTTGTCGCTGGGTGGACGTATTTGATTACATGGATCATTGTTCTGGCCGTTGAGGCAATTGCGATTACGAATATGTTGGCACCTTATGTGCCTATTCCTTACATCGTTTTGGAATTGGGTATTATTGGGCTGATGACGGCTGTAAATTTACTGTCCGTTAAGGGTTATGGTGAGTTTGAGTACTGGTTTGCGACTGTTAAAGTTGCGGCTCTGGTCGCGTTTATCGGGATTGGTGCATGGCTTATTGTTTCCCATCCGGCGATTAATATTCAGCATAACCTTCAAAATCATGGTGGTTTTTTGCCACATGGTCCGGTTGCGCTGTTGGCTGTCTTACCAACGATTTTGTTTTCAATGGGGGGGAGTGAAATTGCAACGATAGCTGCCGTTGAAACGAAAGATGCCCAAGCGAACATTGCACGGGCCGCGCGAGCTATTCCGTTACGAATTGGCGTATTTTATTTGCTGACGATCGGATTGATTTTGTGTTTGGTGCCTTGGAGTGATGTTGTTTCTGGTCAGTCTCCTTTTTTGTTGGTGCTGAACCATTATCACATTCCGTTTGCGGCTCCAGCATTGTTTGTTGTGATTTTAACGGCCGCGATTTCTTCTCTGAACTCTGGGATTTATGCGACTTCGCGTGTCTTGTTCGAGATGGCTCAGGGAGGGGGAGCCCCTTCGGTGTTCTTGGCAGTTGATCCAAAAACACAATTGCCACGACGCGCATTGCTGACCTGTGTAGGCATTTCCGTGGCTATCGCGTTGACGGCTATTTTATCGCCCGACAAAGTTTTCGCTCTTTTAGTCAGTCTAACGGGTGGATTTATGCTGGTATATAACGCCATCATCATTTTGGCCCGTTTGAAGGTAGTCCCTACGGGGCGGTGGCTGTGTTATTTTGGCCTGAGTGTTATTGGGTGTGTGCTGTTAGCCATGGTGATGCAGGTTGAAACCCGATCACAAATTGAAATGGCAGGCGCTGCGCTGGTACTGATTTTGATCGCTGATGGTGTACGTTCGCGCGTTCAATCGTCTTCGTAATCACTAAAAAGAACCTTTATTCATCTTTTCTATGGTGAGTTTGCTGCCGGGTGCTTGTCGGATTCGGGGTAAATTTGCCATAGGGTAAAGTATGGAAGCCTTCCCGCGTCGTTCTTTTCGCGCAGAGAGTAAGCCGCACATGCAGAGTGCGGCTTTGCCTGTTTTGTCACCTTTGCAGGTGCAAGATCTGTTCGCTGCTCGCCTGGAAGAGATTTGTACAAGTTTTGAAGCTTGGCACTACCCTCTGCTTGTTGGGGGGAAGCTTGGTGCTGCTGTGCCCGGTGATGAGCGGGATGCTTTGCAATTATCATTGACCGATGCAGCATTCGGTACGGCGATATCGGTGGATATTCGGTCGGTTGCCTTTGAGGCTAGCGGTGCTGTCGCGGGAGATGAGGTGCGCGTGAGCGGATTTTTGCGCGCGCGCGGGCAGCGCGGGCAGGCCGTTTTGCGTTTTGAGGCTATTGCGATAGAGCGCTGTGATCCTGCGCGTGAGCTGGCTGTTCAGGCTGATAAAAAAATACTGGATGTTCTACGGCGCTTGCCAACCACTCGGAGCGCGTATCCTGAGCTTGAAGAGTTCTCCATGCTGGTTGTCTACCCAGAGAGTGAACGCGATGGCGCGTTGGTCCACTTCCGTAATGCCCTAGGCGGCGGATTATACGCAGATTGTTCCCGCTTTGTCGGGCTGGATCATGAAGCGCCGCATCGTTTATTGGCGGCGATTGAGACATGTCGGGAAACAGTACTCGTGTTGATCGCTGGCGGCAGAGGTTTCCCGGCTGTTTGGTTTGATGACGCGTTGTTATTAGAGGCGTTGTCTCGTGTAAATGCGTATCGAGTTTTGGCTCTAGAAGATCATCATGGTCACGCATTGGCGGCACGTATCGCTGATCAAAGTGTGGCGAGTGCGGAAGATGCTGCACGCCATATACGCGCCAAGAATGCTCGGTTGTGGCACGCACAAGAAGAAGAGCGGGCGCAAATGGAAGAGATCACGGCCCTGCGCGAAAGTGTTGAAGGGCTTTCTCTGGTGAAGCCCGCCCTGTCAGCACAGGCGCGGGTTGGTATAGCGTGCTTTATCTTTATGGCAGGTATTATTTTCGCGCTTGTTGTTTCATCGTTTAGGTAAATGCTCTTCTTCTATCGGACGTATTCGTCGAGTTGAGAAAACATGGAAGACTAACTGTAGCCTTCGCCATGTTTAACGTAGCTCCACGCGAATAACCGGCGTGAGTACTGTCGGGTCTGTTAAGGTGTGGAGTTCGATTTGCAGAGGTTGTGCGCCAGCTTTAGCGATATGTTGAGCAACAGTGCCAAGCGTATTTTGTGTTAGGCGTTTTAGTAGAGCCTGTTGTGCTGCGAGTGTTGGTTGTGGCGGGGCAAGAGCCTGTACGATGAACAGAACATTGTTTTTATGCTGCAGCGCAACATGAGCCGCATGTTCTACGACGGGTCCATATTCGGCTTCAGGCGTCCCATCTGTGATGGATAAAAAGGGCGCAGGTGGATTTTTTTCTGCTGGTGCTGGGGGCACGTATGGAACTGGTGGCTTTCCAGCTTGCGAGTCGAAAGTACGCTGATCAATTAACTGACAACCACCGAGAGCTGCTGTGGTAAACAGTACAAAAATGGTCAGGTAAAAAAAGCGCGATTTCATGCGGCCTCTAAGAGAATATGGAATTATAGATACGGCAATTTCTGATTGTATCAGGTTACAGGAACCAGCTGTTAGGACAAGATGGAAGTCGTGTTATGTCGAAAAACTGTCATGACCCCCTGTTGCTTCTAGCCAGTGGTGCTATGGATATTGCCGGTTCTTACGACATGCGGAGCACGCAGCCATGGCAGTAAAAGTTGCAATTAACGGTTTTGGACGTATCGGTCGTCTTGTCCTTCGTGGCATTATCGAAAGCGGACGTACAGACGTTGAAGTCGTTGCGATCAACGATCTTGGCTCAGTAGAGGCAAATGCTCACCTTCTGGCACATGACAGTGTGCATGGCGCACTGCCAGGAACAGTGCGTGCTGAAGGAAGCAGCCTGGTTATTGAAGCAAATGGCCGTACCTATGGCCCGATCACGGTATCTGCTGAGCGTGATCCTTCTAAGGTTCCTTTCCAAGGCGTTGACGTCGCTATGGAGTGCACGGGTCTGTTCACATCACGTGATAAGGCTGCAGCTCTCCTTGAAGCTGGCGCTAAGCGCGTTGTTGTTTCTGCACCGGCTTCCGATGCCGACGCAACAATCGTGTTCGGTGTTAATAATGACGCCCTCACGCCAGATATGAAGATCATCTCCAACGCATCATGCACGACGAACTGCTTGGCTCCAGTCGCCAGCGTTCTGGATGAAGCGTTCGGTATTGAGCGTGGCTATATGGTCACGATCCACTCTTATACAGGCGATCAACGCACTGTGGACACCCTGCATAAGGACCCGCGCCGCGCACGTGCAGCAGCACTAAACATGATCCCAACATCAACGGGCGCTGCTCGTGCGGTGGGTCTGGTTCTGCCACACTTGAAAGGCAAGCTGGACGGTACGGCTATCCGCGTTCCTACACCAAACGTATCGCTTGTTTCTTTGGACTTCGTGCCAGCCAAGAAGCCGGCTTCCATTGAGGAAGTGAACGATGTTGTACGTGCAGCGTCAGAAGGTAAGCTGAAGGGCATTCTGAACTACAATACGGCACCGTTGGTTAGCTCGGACTTCAACCATTGCAAGGCGTCATCAACCTATGATGCAACGCAAACGGCGTTGATTGACGGCGGTGAGTTGGTTCGTATCTGCGCTTGGTATGATAATGAGTGGGGCTTCTCCAACCGTATGGCCGATACGGCTGCTCTGTTCGGGAGCCTCTAATCATGGCTTTCCGCACGTTGGATAGCTTGGAAGCACGCGGTAAACGCGTGCTTCTCCGGGCAGACCTGAATGTGCCGATGCATGACGGGGTCATCACCGACACGACGCGTTTAGAGCGTGTGGCACCAACAATTCGTGAATTGTCTGAAAAAGGCGCACGGGTTGTTGTTCTGAGCCATTTTGATCGCCCGAAAGGGAAGGTTGTTCCAGCGATGTCACTGCGTCCAATCGCAGCGAAGTTGGGTGAAGTGCTGGGGACATCGGTATCATTTGTACCGGATTGTGTTGGGCCGACCGTGGCAAATGCAGTTTCTGAACTGAAGGACGGTGACGTTCTGGTTCTTGAAAACACACGTTTCCATGCTGGTGAAGAAGCAAATGATGCTGAGTTCGCAAAGGCTTTGGCCGCGAACGGTGATGTCTTTGTGAATGATGCTTTCTCAGCAGCGCATCGTGCACATGCCTCTACAGAAGGTGTGGCGCACGCATTATCCGCTTTTGCTGGGCGTCTGATGGAAGCTGAACTATCAGCACTTTCTGCGGCTTTGGAAAATCCAGAGCGGCCTGTCGGTGCAGTCATTGGTGGTTCTAAGATTTCCACGAAGCTCGATCTAATTGGGAACGTGCTTGCAAAGGTTGATGTTCTGTTCATCACCGGCGCTATGGCAAATACGTTCTTGGCAGCGGAAGGTGTGTCCGTCGGCAAATCTTTGCAAGAGCAGGATATGCACGCTACGGCACGGGAAATTTCAGCGCGTGCCAAAGAAGCCGGGTGTGAGATTGTCTTGCCTGTTGACGCAGTTGTTTCGCGTGAATTTAAGGCAGGAGCCGCTTCGGAAGTTTGCTCTGTAAAGGCTGTGCCCGCTGATACGATGATTCTTGATGCCGGGCCGGAAACGGTTGAACTGATCAAGAAGCGTTTGGCTGGTTTAAAGACGCTGGTTTGGAACGGCCCGCTTGGTGCGTTCGAAATTGAGCCCTTTGATAAGGCGACGGTTGCCGTGGCTCAGGAAGCTGCACGTCTGACGCAGCTGGGGCAGTTGCGTACAGTGGCCGGTGGTGGTGACACGGTTTCAGCACTGCGTCATGCAGGTGCCGCAGATAAGATGAGCTACGTCTCGACGGCTGGTGGCGCATTCCTTGAGTGGTTGGAAGGTAAAGTTCTTCCGGGCATTGAGGTTTTGCGTGCAAGTGGTCATGAGCTTGGCCTCGGCTAAAGCTACAAAACGCCGTGCGGAGGGAGACTTCCGCACGGCGCTTCACTTTGGTTAATAACATTTTGTATCTTAGCGAAATAATCGTGTTTCAATTGTTGCGCAGCGCGGTCGCTATAGCGCAAAACTAAGAAGCATAAACACGAACCTTCTTGGAACACCCCCTCCAATGCCTATAACCCTTGCACTGCGTGTAGTGTCTGTTTTTTTTGGCTTGGTTATATTCGGGGCAGGTGGGGCATCATGTGCTGCTGAAAAGTTGGAAAGCAGCGCCTTCCACAAGATGTATCGCAATACAAAAATTATAGAAATGACGGCAGATCCACGTATTGGTGCGCGACTGATGCGCACAATGGCGAGGCCTGTTCAGACGGCTAAAGGGGAGGGAGTGCCGCATGGTTTTGTGCCCGCCCCCTTACCGGATGACGACATGTCGGCACCAACGGTACAGAAAGATAATACGGACCCATATTTGCGGCCGCAATTTTATCATCGGCGTATTGTAAACGCGAACGGTATGCAGACAAATGCCCACGACGATGAAAATCGCCGAGGGCATGGTGATCTATCAGGCGGTGTTGCGTTAACGGTCCCGCTGTCCCAATGAAGAGGCTGCGCTTGCTCCGCAGAGCAAGGCTTTAGTCTTGCAGGCCGTTTTCTTTACGGCGGCGTTCAACTTCAGATGCCATGGCTTTTTGTAACTTTTCCATGGCGCGCGCCTCGATTTGGCGGATACGTTCCCGCGAGACACCGTAATGATGTGACAGTGTTTCGAGAGTCTGAGGCTCTTCTTTGAGGCGGCGTTCAGACAAGATATGGCGTTCACGCTCATTCAGGGTCATTAGTGCTTGATCCAGCAGAGCTTTGCGGCCGCTGAATTCTTCCGAGTCTGCAAAACTCTCTTCTTGGTTTTCGTGCTCATCGACCAACCAGTCCTGCCACTCGCCATCGCCGTCTAAGCGCAGGGGGGCATTAAGGCTATGATCAGGCGCGGCAAGGCGTTGGTTCATAGACTGAACGTCTTGTTCAGGCACGCCAAGAGTCGTGGCAATATCCGTGACCTGTTCAGGGCGCAAATCGCCATCATCAATGGCTTGCATTTGCCCCTTCAGGCGGCGCAGATTGAAGAAAAGTTTTTTCTGCGATGCCGTTGTGCCCATCTTAACGAGGGACCAACTGTGCAGAATGTACTCTTGCATTGCTGCGCGGATCCACCACATGGCGTATGTGGCTAAGCGGAAACCACGATCTGGGTCGAACCGGCGCACGGCTTGCATCATGCCGATATTGCCTTCGCTGATCAGTTCATTCACAGGCAAGCCGTAGCCACGATAGCCCATTGCGATTTTTGCGACCAAGCGGAGATGGGATGTAACAAGCCGATGTGCGGCTTTGACGTCTTGCTTGGACTGCCAGCGGCGCGACAGATCTAATTCTTCCTGCGGGGTAAGCAGTGGGAATTTACGAATCTTTTGCAAATACTGGGTCAGGTTGCTTTCTGGCCCAACAGATATGACGGCGGGAGATGCCATGTACGATCACTCCTTTCGCCTGGAGAACCTCGAGGCTGGACGTTCGTTGTCTGTTGTATAGAAATACGAACGAAGAGCTTTTTGGTTTCTTCACCAGGTGACGCGGTCAGGATTTTTGATGTCCCCGCCTGCATCCCCCATTTTGGGCCTCTGCAGACGGTACGATCCACTCCGGTGGTGCGTCACTCCATCCAGATTGCCTGTTTTATGACAGGTTAAACCGAATAAGTCAAATATTAAAAAAGGTTTACCCGATTAATGACTGCTGCAATTCGTGGAAATCGGCAGGAAGTGGGGTCTCAAATTCGAGATTTTTGCCAGTTCTAGGGTGCACAAAACCCAGGCGTGCCGCGTGTAGAGCTTGGCGTGGAAAATCGAGAGCGGCCTCACGCGCTTCGGGAGGGAGGGGACGCGCGGCACCAGGTATACGGCGCAGATAGACAGGGTCTCCAACTAATGGATGTCCTGCATGTGCCATGTGGACGCGAATTTGATGGGTGCGACCGGTAGCGAGGCGGCATTCTACCAATGAAACGCTGGCATGGTAAGAATTGAGCAGTTTGAAGCGGGTGAGCGCCACTTTGCCGCCGGATGTGACGACGGCCATGCGCTTACGGTCTCGTTTATCTCGGCCTATAGATCCGTCAAACTCACCTTGTGGTGGTAAAAGGCCCCAAGCAAGAGCGTTGTAGGCGCGGTCAATATCACGGGCGGCAAACGCTTCAGAAAGAGCATTATGGGCCAGCGATGTTTTGGCGATGACCATGACGCCTGATGTGTCTTTATCCAAGCGATGGACAATCCCTGGGCGCTTTTCGCCACCGATTCCTTCGAAACCCTCACCGCAATGGCCAAGTAAGGCATTGACCAGTGTACCGCGCTCATTGCCGGGCGCTGGATGTGTAACAAGGCCCGCCTGTTTGTCGATCACGATTAAGTCGCGGTCTTCGTACAAAATGGTGAGCGGAATATTTTCTGCTTCTGGTCGCGCTGGGGTTGGGGGGGGGAAGGAGAGGAGAAAAGACTGTCCTTCCTTTAGAATTTCAGAGGGGTTGTCAGCGGGGGTGCCATTTTTTTGGAGATGGCCGCCTTCAATCAGGCTCTTGACCCGTGAGCGGGAAATCGTGCCGATGGCTTCAGCAAGTGCACGGTCGACTCTTTGCCCAATTAAAGGGGTATCGACGGTGAGCAGGAAAGGTGTGAGAGGGTCAGACATGGATATGAATGTAGCGAAACAAGAGCATGGCGGCGAGTCCGGTGGGTCAAAAGCGTTATTGGCGCTGGTGATCGGGATGGGTGTATTGATCGTAATCGGTGTTGCGGTGTTGATTGGCGTGGTGGTGACGCGGATTATGCATGGTCATCATGCCGTGCAAACATCTGCTCCGACCAATGTGGAGCATGCTGAGAGGGTGACGATTCCACTCTTGCACGGTGAGCATATTACCCGCGTTGTTGCGATGAATGATGGTGATTTGGCTGTTTCTGTTCAGGGAGATGCAGGCGAACGCCTTTTTGTTTGGGATCCGGAAAGCGGACGCGTTGTTTCTGAAGCCATTTTTGCTCCCGCGCCTTAGCGGGTAGGTGCTGGCGCAAGGATTGAAGCCATCAGACCGGGGAAAGACTGGTCCAACTCTTTGCGCCGTAAAGAATTATAATAATGGAGTCCTTCGACGCGCGTTTGTAGAATGCCGCTTTCTCTTAAGACATGAAAATGATGAGACATGCTCGATTTAGGGCGGTTTCGTAGGAGTTCAGCACAGGTCGCTTCTCCCCGTTCATGTAGTTGACGCACGATTTCGAGACGAATGGGGTCAGCAAGGGCGCGCAGGACGGTCAGTAGGTCGATGGATGAGAGGTCGGGGTTATCAAGATAGGGCATGAGGCAAATATCCCTGCTTGCCTTTGTTTGGCAATGTTTTTAAGGTTCGAATTGTATCGAACTAACGCTTGTGCGTGAGTAGGAGTTTACAAAATGCCTTCTCTTTTTGATGCCATCAATCTCGGTAGTTTTATGGCAAAAAACCGCGTTATTATGGCTCCTTTGACGCGTGCGCGGTCTCAGGTGGATGCTGTGCCTACGGCGCTGATGGCTGAATATTATGGTCAGCGTGCTACCGCGGGTGTGATTATCAGCGAAGCAACGGGGATTTCACGAGAAGGACTCGGTTGGCCGAATGCACCCGGTATTTGGTCGGATGAGCAGGTTGAAGCTTGGAAGCCGGTCACGGAGGCGGTCCATCAAAAGGGTGGTAAGATCGTCTGCCAATTATGGCATATGGGTCGTATGGTGCATTCTTCCGTCACGGGTGTGCAGCCTGTTTCACCGTCCGCGACCGCAGCTCCGGGGGAGGCCCATACTTATGAAGGCAAAAAGCCTTATGAAGTGGCGCGTCCAGTCGATGGGGATGATATTGCGCGCATTTTGAACGATTATGAACGGGCTGCTCGTAATGCTCTAGCTGCCGGCTTCGATGGTGTGCAGATTCATGCGGCTAATGGATATCTAATTGACCAGTTCTTGCGTGATAGCACCAATCATCGTGAGGATGCGTATGGTGGTGTGCCAGACAATCGGGTTCGTTTTTTGCGTGAAGTTGTTGAGCGCGTAATCGCAGTTGTTGGGGCGGATCGGGTTTCAGTACGTTTGTCGCCCAATGGTGATACGCAGGGTTGCGTTGATACAAATCCAGCAGCTGTTTTTGTGCCTGCTGTTGAGGTGCTGGAACAGTTAGGTGTTGCATGGCTTGAACTGTGGGAGGTCGGTGAGAATGGTACCTTCGGCCGTACGGATCAACCGAAGCTTTCTCCTATTTTGCGTAAAGTGTTCACGCGTCCTCTGGTTTTGAATCAGGATTATACGCGCGAAGAGGCTCTTGCTGCGGTTGAGAGTGGGGAGGCGGACGCCATCTCATTTGGGCGTAAGTTTATTAGTAACCCAGATCTGGTGCGGCGTTTACAAGAGGACTTACCGCTTGCTGAGGGGGATATGGCTACGTGGTACCGTCCCGGCCCTGAGGGCTATACGGATTACCCGACTGCGGAATAGAAAACGACCAGCAAGTCTGCTGGGTATTGTTATAATGACTGGCATTCTCTCGAGAAAAAAGAGAATGCCAGTATACCTTTAATTTTAGATGGTGCCAGTTTTTACGATGGGCGCGCTAATTCATACAAAGCGACAGCAGCGGCATTGGAGACGTTTAGACTCTCCATATTGCCTGGCATATAAACGCTGGCAATTTCATCGCAGGTTTCGCGCGTGAGGCGGCGCAGTCCTGCGCCTTCGGCGCCGAGAACAAGTGCAATGCGGCGCCCGGAAAATGTTGTGCCGTCTAAGCGTGCGCCGCCAGCATCTAACCCGACGATCCAGAGGCCTTCACGCTGTAACGAAGCCAGGGCGCGTGAGAGATTTACTTCACGTAAGATGGGAACAATATCGAGTGCGCCTGAGGCGGCTTTTGCCATAGAGCCGCTTTCTTGTGGTGTATTGCGGTCTTGTACGAGAACAGCGCATGCGCCGAAGGCGGCAGCTGAACGCAAAATGGCACCGATATTACGGGGATCTGTGACCTGATCTAAAACGAGGATTGGGCCCGGGCGTGAGAGAGCGTCAAGAAAATGTGGCGGTGTAAGGGGTTCTACACGTAGGCATACGCCTTGATGCACGGCATCTCGATCACAGAGGCGATCAAGGCGCTCACGGTCCACGACTTGTGGTGACACGCGGGCATGTGTGAATTGCGCGGAGGCTTCTTGGGTTGCTAGAAATTCATGGATAACCCGTTCTGGGTTGTCCAGGGCGGCTTCTACGGCGTGGTGACCATAGATCCAGTATCCGGGCTGGTTGCGGGTGGGGCGCCCTGCGCGTGAGGGCACGGAAGCGTCATGTTCCTTTGGGAGGGAGATACGCTTGGGGGAGGGGGAAGAAGTACGTCTAGCCATAAAATTTATATAATCGAAAAAAAGCGTTTGACATACCCGGTGATCCGACCTATCTATCCACCCGTCCCGGAGAGGTGCCCGAGTGGCTAAAGGGGGCGGACTGTAAATCCGCTGGCGTACGCCTACGTTGGTTCGAATCCAACTCTCTCCACCAGGACGCTTTCCTTTTTAGGAAAGACAATGAGACCCATACTTAATTAGCATAAAGCAGCTAATTAAGTATGGGTCTTTTTTTGTTTGATATACAATCCCTTTCTATTAAATAAGACTTCACAAGTTTGTGCACTATATTGGACTAGTTTAGGTCTAAATGAAGCGTTAAAAAGACATTTAAGTCACTTGAACGCTTCAGCAAGGGGGACGTTGCTGGAAATGCAGCACGATAAGATTAAGAAAACGGGCATTTTGAGCTTGGTGTGTATTTTGGGCTCATTCTCGTCGGGCGCCTACGCTAATGCTCAAACCTCTAATGGGGTAAGCAAAGACAAGGTGGAAAGCGCGCCTGTCTTCACTCCTGTGGTGCGGCGTACAGTTTCTGCGTCTTCTGGGCCGATTGTCTCCGATACGACAGAAGATCATTTTTTGCCGGCTAGTCTGCATGATTGGTTGACGCAAAGCACCATGACAGGGAACTGGGCAGGGGCGAGAACGCGCCTCGCACAGCATGGCTTGGTTATTAATGGACATTATTTGCAGGATTCCGCCGGTAACGTGAGTGGTGGTCGTTCGCAAAATGTGCGTTATGCGGACGAGTTTGGTGCAACCGTTGATGCGGATATCAAAAAGCTTACCGGATATGGTTTGGGCTTTATTCATTTTGCAGTTACCGCCCGTCAGGGGCTGGGCCTTACGTCCAAACTCCCGGTGATGAACAGCCCGCAAGAAATTTTTGGTTCTGGTGAGACTGTGCGTTTGACACGTTTATCGTGGGAAATGCCGTGGAACCGTTACGTCTCTACTGAGGTGGGTGAAATCAATAGTGAAAACGATTTTGAACAATCGTCGATCTATTGGGGTGGCAATCTGTACTGCCAATTCGAATCAAATGCGATTTGCGGTATGCCGCAATCAATCGCAATGAACTCCGGTTATGGTTATTATCCGACCTCCCATCCGGGCGCATGGGTCAAGTTCTACCCTGCGGGCAATAAAGAGTATTTGATCTCTTTTGGTGCGTATTCTGTCGATCCTACGATTTCGAACACGCATAATGCTTGGAAAATGAACCTTCATGGTGCGACGGGTACGTTCTTACCGTTCCAGTTGGGATGGCATCGTGGTGGTGACAATGATTTTACGGGGCCGTTACAAACCAATATTAAGGTCGGTGGGTACTGGGATACGTCTGAAACCAAGGACGTTTACTCACAGCTTTCCAGCTTTGAAATTGCACCTAAATACTTAGCATCAGCGCCGACTTCTAAAGTGCGGGGCCGTTTTGGTGGCTGGGTACAGGCAGATCGTATGCTGGAGCGTGATTCGGATGATCCGCAGCGCAGTACGGCGGTGTTTGGTTCGTTCACGTGGGGTGACCCACGTACGGCTGTTGTTCCGTATTACGTAACGTTTGGTGTGGTGCGCAAAGGAACATTTGCAAGCCGTCCGAATGATACGGTCAGCTTGGGCATGAAGTCTGGTTGGGTGAATGCTAAGTTGACCAATTGGGCGCGGCAGATGCAGAAAAATGGTGCGAACATGCTGAGCCCGTCGGGTGAACAATCCGTCGAATTTAACTATGGTTGGCGCCCGACACCGTGGCTGCTGGTACGTCCGGGTGCACAGTACTACTGGAGCCCAGGTGGTACGAACCGCTATAAAAATCCAGTTCTTCTGGATTTGGAAACCGGTATTACATTCTAAAAGAGAACCGCCCTTTGGGGCGGTTTTTTTATGTGCTTAAGTCGACAGCTTGAACAGAAAAGGGTTTCAGATCGGCGGGAAGGTAAAGAGGATGTTCGGGGCGTCCAGATTTGCTCAGGCGTAGGGTGTGCAGAGTAATGCCGTGTTGTTCGAGCATACGAGCAACATCCGTTCCACGTTGGCGTAAGGTTTTTATTTGAGGCGAGCCGTACGCCAAGATAACGAGGTCCGCATCTTTTGCTAACTGCAGAAGATGTGCGTCATTATCAGGGCCAATTGGATCTTCAACTTCTGTGAGGCGCTTTTGATCGGTGCAGCGATAAGCAAAACTATTGCCAACTAAAATGCTTCCATATCCCCAACTGCGTGCGTAACGCTGGCATTTGGCGACTGTACGATCATCGCCAAACTCGGTGGCTACTGAAGGATTCATCATTAGCCACATGAGTGTAGGGGCGTCATCTTGCCATACGCGCCGCAATGCGTAGCGGTAGCAATCTTGATGCCCCCCATAAATGGCTGAACTTACGACATCATCGGTCAGTTTTAATGGTTTGGCCTGACCGACGTTGTGTTGTGTTCCGAACAGATCTTTCATCGGGTCGGGGATGAGTTCTTGTTATTTTGTAGAGCTTTTACGGCTGCCAAAGTCCGCTCAACGTGCTCATCAGGGGACATTGATGCGTAAGTTAAAACGACACGCCCATTCTGGGCGATGACATAAGAAGTACGGCTAGCCATGTGCAGGAGAGGCATTTTGGCTTTGTAATTGCCGGTAATTTTACCATCTGGGTCAGCAATGACACCAAAGGCAGAGCGACATTCACTGACGGAGAACTTATCTAATTTTGCGATTGGGTCCATGGAAATGCCAAAAATTGATGCCCCGGCAGCTTTGAAGTCAGGTACGGCATCGGCAAAATCGTGAGCTTCTATTGTGCAGCCTTTGGTGAAGGCTGCGGGATAAAAATATAGTACCACGGGGCCTTTTTGGAGGGCGTCTTTGAGATGAAATGGGAATTCATGTCCGCCCATGCTGGCGGGGGCTGAAAAATCTGGTGCGATAGAGTTTGTCTCCAAGGCGGCCTGTGCTTCTTGTGGCATGATGGTGCCAGCGCTTAGTACTAGCCCCCCGAGGAGGAGTGCATATTTAAACGGTCTTGCAGAAAAACGTCGCATGAATGTGGTTCCTAAGGCGTCTTTAAATGGGGTTAACTGAAGGCTTTGTGAAAAGGCTAAGGTTAGAAGGTTTCTGGGGGTACGACAACGCACGCTGTATGGGCTTGCAGGTGTTGGCATGCATTTTCTGCGCTCGTGTGGCTAAGGCTGGTCACGCGAGCGCGGTATAGTAGGCCGTGGGCCGTATGAATGGGGGTGATTTGTACGGAGCCGCCATGATTCTTGTGTGCAGCATTGGCCGCGATGCGTGCTTGTGCTGAAGAGGCATAAGCCCCCACTTGGATAGCCCAATGTCCGGATGTGTTCACGGTTGTTGTGGTGGTTGTATGTGGCATCGGCGCAAGGCGGTAATGAAGGCCGGATGCCGGCACTTCAGCAACGATGGACTGGGCTTGCAGGCGATGCCCTACAGGCAGAACTTGGGCCGTTACGCGATTATCGCTCAGGGTATCGTCAGATAACTCTTTCTTGGGTGCTGGAGCGGGGTGTGGTCTTGGAGCTGGTGCTGTAGCGTGAATACCTCGTGCGGCCCAAGAGGCGCTTACATCTGAAGGTGTGGCGGGAGCGTTTGATGAAGAGGGGGTAGTTATTGGTTGAGCCGAGGCATTGTCAGTTGTGCTGCTGGAAGCATCGTCTGTGTCAGATTGCGCAGTTTGTTGATCACGCTGTGCCCAAGCAGAGCTGACGCTCTGGCTGGTGGTATTGGGTTGGGCATCATCATCGGCATCAGTGGCGGCACGGCTGTTGGGGTCGTGATGAGAGACGAGGATGTCTGCTGCGGAACGGTTATGAGGCCAATAGCCGGCGATTTTGGGGCCGATAGACGCGACGTAGCGGCGTGTTTCGCGTGGTAGTGCGCGTCCGCGACGTAAATAACTATCTAGGCTGCCGGGGCCATCGTTATAGGCTGCTAGAAAGCCTGGGTTTCCGTAGATATCGTACATTTGGCGGATATAGGCTGTTCCGGCCAGAATGTTATCATGTGGATCGTACGGGTCGTCATTGAGGCTGTATTGGTTGCGTAGGTCGTCATAGGTTGGGGGCATCAATTGCATGAGGCCCATTGCCCCGGGGACAGAGGTTACAAAGTGACCGCTGGAATCAAAAAGGCGCCCGCCAGATTCACGCTCAATGACAGCTCGGATCCAGCGCTCAGGCACGTCAAACCGGTCTGAAGCTTCATGAATATAGGGTCCCCAAGGGTCATTGGCGGGGCCGGGGGGCGCATAATAGGATTTGGCGTGGGCCTGATAGTGCTCGGCTTCTTGCACTACAGGTAGCGGGGTACCTGAAGGAGTAACATCAGCTTGATTGGCGCAGGCGGCCAAAAGGCTGATGGCGCCGAATGCCATGCCGGAGCGCATTAAGTTCATGTTAGAGCTTTTGATGAAGCTGGGGCAGGTAGGGCTGGGCATGGGCGGCATGAGACCTAGCGGCTAGATGGACGAAAGTTCTGTCATTCTTAGGATGTGAATGAGGCAAAACTGAGAAAAACCTGAACTCTGATAGCACTAAGTTTAGGGAGTACTTGTAGGGGTGGCTAGGGTGCAGATCAGAGATGTTCTGTAATTTTCAGAAAATATTCTCGTGCTTGCCGCTTGGAGGCTTATTCGCTACTGGAGCGTTATGACAGTTGATCCTTTTGTGCCGACGACAAGTGTTCAATCAGGCTCGGCGCCTGACTGTCCGAAGAGTCCTGTTTCATGCTCTGGATTGCGGGCGGATTTGCAGGAAACGCGAAAGCTTTTAAGGCTGGGGATCGCGCTGGGCTGGCTAGATATTAAGTTACGTTATCGTGGATCTGTTTTAGGGCCGTTTTGGCTGACTGTTGTATCGGCTTTGATGGTTATTTCTATGGGGGGGCTGTATAGTACGCTGTTCCATATGAACTTGGCGTCGTATCTCCCATTTTTGGCTGTATCGTTGATGCTGTGGCAGGCGGGGATTGCAGCACAGGTACAAGATTCATGCGGTTGCTTTATCGAGGCTGAGGCGATGATACGTGCCAGCCGCTTGCCTTTGCCGCTTTTTGCTGTGCGGGTGGTTGTTCGGAATGTCATAATTTTTGCGCATAATATTATTGTACCATTAGCAGTCTCTGCATTTTACCATGTTTGGCCAGGGGTGGCTGTGCTTTGGGCATTGCCTGCTGCGGCATTGTGGTTGGTAGATGGCTTGGCGCTGTGCTTGCTTCTGGGCGCATTATGCGCGCGTTATCGTGATATTCCGCCAATTGTCGGGGCCTTAATGCAAGTGGTATTTTATATAACACCGATTATATGGGCTCCTGCACAACTGCATGATTATGCTCGGTTTTTACTTTTGAATCCATTTTATGCAGCTATTGAAATTTTACGTCAGCCGCTCTTGGGTCATGAGCCGGACACTCTACTCTGGGAAATAGCGCTTGGAGCAAGCGCATTATTATGTGGGGCCGCAGCTTTGGTCTATCGTAAGGCACGGGCACGTGTCGTCTTTTGGATGTAATGAGGCTGCCTGTTCATGACGCATATTCATCTGCGCGATGTATCTCTCACGTTTCCTGTGCTCCATGGTGCTTCGAAATCGTTTAAAAAAACGCTTTTTTCACGGGCTAAGAATTCGGTCAAAAAAATACGACAGAGTGCTGCCGTGGGTGGTGCTATGACGATGGATAAATCAGGCAGTGGCTGCCTTTTAGTGCAGGCGCTTACGGGGTTAACTCTGTCTTTCCAGCCGGGAGAGCGGGTTGGGTTGGTTGGTCATAATGGCGCTGGTAAGACAACCTTATTGCGTGTCTTGGCTGGTATCTATGAGGCGACCGAAGGTTATGTGGATGTGCAGGGAGAGCGTCATGCTTTGATAGACCCGCAGTCTGGTATGAATCCTGAACTGACGGGGCGTGAGAATCTCAGGTTATTTGCACTACGTTTAGGTTTGAAAAAAGAAGACATTTCCCGTTTTGAGGCAGATGTTGAGGCATTTGCAGAACTGGGGTTATTTTTTGATTTGCCGTTGCGTCTCTATTCATCGGGGATGGGGGTTCGGTTGGGGTTTGCGCTCGCCACCTTACCCAGACCAGACATTCTTTTGATGGATGAGTGGTTTATGGCGGGGGATCAGAACTTTCAGAGTAAGGCGGAGCAGCGTTTGTCTCAAATGGTATCTTCCGCAGATATTGTTGTTGTGGCGTCTCATTCGCTGAGTGTGTTGCGTACATGGTGTAATCGTATCGTCTGGATGGAGGCGGGGCATGTGAAGATGGATGGTCCGACGGAGGCGATTTTAGATGCGTATGAGGATTTTTTGAGCAACGTGTGAGGGGTTTTGCAGCGCTGCTATGCCTGCGCTATTATGTGGATGTTGATATCCTTTCATAACGGGAGACGTAACGATGTCTTATGCAGCTATTGATGCAAAGCGGGTTGTAAAAGCCGCTCAGTTGGCGCTGAAAACACTTTCGCACGCTCAAGAACAGTCTGAAGCCCATCAGCGCAAGACGTTGATGATCGAACGCATTGCGGCTTTGGCTCTGGCAGCGTCAGAAACTGAGGGTAGCAATGCCATCACGCTGACGTCAGAAGAATTTTGGATGATTTCTAAAAACTGGTAAAAATCTTATCCTTTATAGGATGCGATTTCGATCAGATTGCCATCGGGATCGTGGCAATATACTGAGATCAAAGGGCCGAGTGCGCCAATGCGTGCAGTCGGCCCTTCGACGATATGAACACCACATGTCTTTAAGTGCTGAAGAATGTGCGCGCTCTCTATGGCTGTTGTAAAGCACAGGTCTGACGTTCCCGGTTGGGCGCCTTCAGCGGTTTGCCAGCCTTCGGCCGTCTCTGGGCGTAGATTGATTTTTTGGCCTCCAAAATTGAGGCTAACGCGATTATTGCGGCCGTATTCTTCGATATCCATTCCCAAAACACGTTGATACCACGAGGCTGAAACATCACGATCGCGAACGGTCAGGACGATATGATCAAGGCGGTCAACGGTGAAGCGCATGGAATGATGTGCTCGTTGTTATTGTGGGAATGGAGCCTGCTGTTGGAAGGTAGCAGAAGGCTAGGTGGTTGGTCGCTTGCGGAAAGCTGCTAGGCTGACAATTTCAGCTTCGCCTGATGCGGTTTCATCAGTTTTGGAGGTCTCGGTCTCTGACGGGGATGCGGGTGTGCTTTCCGCGCTGACGACGTCTTTCGCGGCTGTGGGTTCTGAGAAGCGAAAGGCCATATGCATGTGAGGGTCTGCGAATGCTACAACCGCAGAAACAGGGATAACCAGCGGGCTAGGAACACCACCAAAAGAAAGAGTGACGCGAATTTCTTTGTGTTCGCTATCAACGCCCAGATCAGTAAACTGGTGTTGTAAAACAATGGTCATCTCTTGCGGGTATTGCGCGGAGAGGCGGCTTGGAATGTTAACACCAGCAGCATTTGTTTTGAAGGTTAGGTAGAAGTGATGCTCACCGGGGAGGCCTTCTTCAGTAACGTGTGAGAGTGCGCGGCACATAACGCTACGATAGGCGTCTTCTATCCACGCATCATAAGGGAGAAGGCTCTCCGGTAGGTTGGCTTCGAAGTCGTCGTTATGGTCGTCACTCATAGTCGCAAAACCGTCAAACTTTTGATAAAGGTTCTTAAGGTCTGCGCCAGAGATAAAGACTTGGCAAGGGCTTTTTATATATAAAAAGGTGGGAGGGCTTCTGTTGCCCGGTGCCCTCCCGAACCGCGCTTATCGCTTATGCAGCAACAGCGAGCACCTGTGAGTTATCATTGGCACTTAAAAGTTTAGCCCGATAACGGCGGTACAATGCCGGGCAAAAGGCAAGTCTTTACCATGCGTGTCGAGCCTGTTTCGTCCCCACAAACACCTGCTTAGTGCGGGTGTGTTGTTTTGGTGGAGACGCCGGGCACTGCCCCCGGGTCCACAACAATTATTCCACTTACCGTTTATCACCATAGCCAGGAAAACCTGAGCGGGATCGTTATAGTCTTTTTGATTTTCGTCTGCAAGTCTCATCATGAACGTGGGTGACTTATGGTGGCTTTTGATGGTATGCCATCCGCATGGCACTGACATCTGAACAACGAGCTGAGATTGAATCTCTGCGTCTCGAACCAAAGCTGACCTCTCGGCCGACTGTCCCGGCGATGGAAGAGCTTCTTGCTAAGCCGATCGAGGTGCTCGATCATGGTTTTTTACGTGTTGTCGACTATATGGGCGATGACAGTGCGGTCGTGCAGGCTGCGCGCGTCTCTTATGGTCGGGGTACGCGAAAGACGTCAGAAGATGCGGGGCTTATTCGCTATCTAATGCGTCATCGTCATTCAACGCCGTTTGAAATGTGTGAGATCAAATTTCACGTCAAACTGCCTGTTTTTGTGGCGCGTCAATGGATTCGTCATCGTATGGCGAGTGTAAATGAATATTCGGCACGTTACTCCATTCTGGATCGTGAATTTTACCTGCCAGGCTTAGAGCAAGTGGCGTCACAAAGCTCATCTAATCGGCAGGGGCGTAGTGATGCGCTGGATGCTGAGAAAGCGCATGAAGTTCTCAATCTCCTACGTAATGACGCTAGTCGTTGTTATGATCATTACGAGGAGCTTTTGGATGAAGATCGTTATGGGCTCGCTCGTGAATTGGCGCGGATGAACCTCACGCTGAATACCTATACGCAGTGGTATTGGAAGATTGATTTGCATAATTTTATGCATTTCTTAGCGCTGCGTGCTGATCCGCATGCGCAGTATGAAATTCGCGTTTATGCGGAGAAAATGTTGGATGTTCTGCGTGCATGGGTTCCGCAGACAGAAGCAGCTTTTCGTGAATATCGCTTGGGTGCTTTCACGTTCTCTGCGGGTATGTTGCGTGTGTTGCAGCGGCAGCTTTCAGGTGAGAATGTCACTCAAGAAACGTCAGGTCTGACGAAGCGTGAGTGGTCCGAAATGAATGCGGCGTTGCAAAGTTCATGAATGATTTGCAATCCCTCCTCTCTTCCGCAAGAGAGGGGGGGCAGCCAGAGCAGGCAACGAAGTCACGTTTTTATGGTTTGTGGCTTATTCTGGCGATTGATGTAATTTTAGTTGTTGTGGCGTTGTTAATTCATTTTTTATGGCCTGTTTCTCATTGAATTAAGGGGCGAATTTATTCACTGTGCTGAGATAAATTCGCCGGGATGAGGAACGTTATATGGGGCTCGAATACAACGACTACTATGACGGTCAGACGGTTTTGCGTGCTGCGATTGCCCGGCCGTTACGTGAGAAGGCGCCGGTTGTTTTAATCGCTCATCAGTGGGCGGGTCGCGGCGCGATGGAGCATGCTGTTGCTGAGCGGATTGCTGAATTAGGCTATATTGGCGTTGCTATTGATTTATTTGGTAAAGATGTTGTGGGGTCTCCTGAGGGTGACAATACGCATCTTATAGAGCCGTGGTTGAAAGATCGCGCCGGTTTAGCGCAGCGAGTTTTGGCTGCGGTTAAATTTGCACGCTCTTTGTCTGGGGCGGATGCGGATAAGCTCGCAGCTGTAGGGTATTGTTTTGGTGGTATGGCTGTGCTGGATCTTGCCCGTTTAGGGGGTGAAGATGTGCGTGGTGTTGTTAGTTTGCATGGTTTGTTGGGGGGTGATGCTAAACTGGACGGCTGTGAGGTAAAGACCAGAATATCGGTACATCACGGATGGGATGACCCTCTGGCATCACCTGAGCAGGTCTTGGCATTTACGCAGGAAATGACGCGGAGAAAGGCAGATTGGCAATTGCATGCTTATGGCCATGTCGGGCACGCTTTTACTAATCCAAAAGCCAATAAACCTGAACGAGGGTTGTTATATAATAGCTCCGCTGACCGTAGGTCGTGGCAAGGTATTGTTGGTTTTTTGCATGAAGTGTTTGAATAATGTTTTTTAACTCTCTATCGAGGGTAAGGGCTTTTCGTTATAAGAGCGTTAGTTAACTCTATTTTAAAGATTTTTGGTGGTTATTCTTAACAAATTAAGTGCCTTTAAGGTGTGAGGTATAGTTTTTTGATTTATATCTTAAAATTCAGGGCTTTTTTTGAATTAAGAAGAGTTATTGGGCATAAAAAATGACGTCTTCATTGAAACTCTTATCAGCCCGTGAGGCGGATTCTTCTATATTTCGGTTGAAGTTAATCGGCCAGATGGAGGCGTTGACAGTAGATGGTAAGAGTATTTTACCTATTGGTGGCAAGACACGCGCTCTTCTAGCAATTCTCGCTTTGGCAGACCGAAAGCCTGTTTTGCGATCGCAGTTGGCAGAATTGTTGTGGAGTAAAAGGCCAGAGGACATGGCGCGTGCATCATTGCGTCAAGAAATTCATCGCTTGCAGGAAGCTTTGAGGCCTTTGGGTGTGAATGTTGTTGATGTGCAGCGTAGCTCTCTAACATTAAAGCCTATTTTGACTTCTGTTGATGTGGAGCGTTTAAAGTCCGGTGGCTTAAATGCTGCAGGTGCATTTATGGAAGCAGGAGAGAAACTTCTTCCAGATTTAGATGGTATTGATCCGGTATTGGATGAATGGTTGGATGTTCAACGTTTTAATTTGCGTAAATATTCAATAGCTCAATATGAAGCCTCTTTACTGGAGGTTCGTGATATTTCTGGTGTAGAGGATGCTGCATCGCGTTTGTTGGCTATTGATGAATTAAACGAGACTGCGTGGCGTGCGCGTATTGAGGCGGCTGTGAGGGCGCGTGATCTCTCACAAGCACGCTCGTTTGTTATTCAATTTAAGCGTTTGTTGGCGGAAATGCCGGTAGAGACGCCTTTGGAGCAGGCGACGCAAGATTTATTGGAGCGTGTTCTGCGTTATGACCAAAATGTGCAGCCAAATATTTTGGTGGGTGAAGTTGAGCAGAAGGCGCCCTTTTCTCAAGACCTTGGTTTGTTTTATGATCGGCAATCGTCGCAAGGGGCGGGTGCGAGTGTGGGGTTGTTGCCGGATGGAGGGGATGTTTCCTTTTTGGGCCGGGACCCCATGTTGGTTAGCCCGTTTTATGTAAAAAGTGGGCAGCCAGATATTGCGCGGCGCATTTCAGTGCATATTCAGCACCCTACAATTTTAGAACCAGAAAACTGGAAAAATTGTCCAAGCTCAGATGATCTTCATGAGTGTTTGGAAATGTTTTTCCTAAGAGCAAAACTCTTTCAAATTGTACCTTTTCAAGGGAATGTCGAAGGTGAAGGTTTTATCGAGGTATGCAAAAAATCTGGGGTTGATTATGTAGTTCGCAGTATTTTGCGTGTTGGGTTCCAAGATAATATTCCGCGAGTTATTATCCGTTTGATGGATATTCGTTCGGGAGGTATTATTGTTTGGGGTGGGTATGAAAGTATATCTGATTTAAATAGTACAAATATATACAAGGTTATGGGGGATATTTTTTCAGATATCCATTGGTCGATTGTTTTTTCAGATTTAATTCGCGTATCGAACCGGAAAGACGAAGAGCTTTCACGGTTTGGTAGATCAATGCGAGCGTTTGGATTGTCTTTGCAGTTCAATGTTGAGTCGTTTGAACGCATTACAAGCTTAATTGGTGCTCCCTCAGATGAGGCGCATACAGCATTAGCGACGGCAATGACGGCGCTGGCGCGTCTGAATAGCGATTTTCAGTCTTCTGCGCCTGAGATTATTCAGTGGGGTGTTGAGGGAGCACGTCAAGCGCTGGCGTTACAGCCTGAGCGTACAGCGGTAGCCTTGCTGTGGGGGTTTCTCACTATGCTGGGTGACAATGCTCTCCTCCCCACTATTTCTCATAAGTCATCTTTACGTTCTGTTATTCAGGGGGCGGGCGTATCTCTCTCCAAAAGAGAGCGGTATATGTATGCCGCCCTTGAGGCGCTGTTGGATAAAGAGCTCTCATTGGCAGCTGAGATGGCGCAAGAGATGCTGGATGCCATGCATGGTTCACCAATGAGGGTATTTTATGAAATGGTCTTTTCCATAACTTTGGCAGTCGGTTTACCAAGCGCGAAAGCATTGGAGCAGGCTAATCGTATGGTATGCCTCTATCCACGTCATCCTATGAGTGCGGTTGCTCTGGTTATTGCTGCGGTAAGAGCTGACTTGCTGGGGGAGGAGCGTGTAAGGATTTTCCAGCATTTACGGTCACTCTTGCCAGCATTAGCGATTGAGGATGTGTTGAAGCGCTGTGCTTATCTTCCGCAGCATGGGCTGGATATGATTCGTCGTAGCTTGATGCAGGCAGAATTTCAGTGAAATGACTCTTTAAGAGTTCTGATGCTTGGCCTAATCGTATTGGCACGATAAGAGAGCATATTCGCATTGCTTTTGGCAGGGCTCGCCACCTTGTCTTTTTGCCTATGAGTGGCCTTGGCGTGGCCTGCAGGACTTTTGATAATGTCTCGCAATAATATGATTGCTCGGTGCGCAGGGTCATCCGCTGACGTTTGTGTGAAAATGGTCGGACGTGCTCGTGGTGAGGTCGCTTCGCCTTGGAAACTTGCAGGCTTGTTCGCTTTTGGTGTTTTGACGGCGTGTGGTAGCAGCCGTGATCCCGGAAGCCTAGCAACGCCGCATAACCACCTGCTTGGTGTCGATCGTGGCGCTCAAGGTGGCGCGGACGACCTTAAGGGGGGCGTGAATGCATATCTGTGGCGTGGTGCGATTGATACGCTGTCTTTCATGCCATTGTCTTCTGCCGATGCTGTTGGTGGAGTGATTTTGACTGATTGGTATCAGCCGCCTGCAAGCCATGGCGAGCGCTTTAAAATTGCGGCTTATGTGCTGGATCGGCGTTTGCGCTCTGATGCTCTGCGCGTGGCTGTTTTCCGTCAGATTTTTCAAGATGGTGCATGGCAGGATACACCAGTATCTGCGACCACAACGTCTGATATTACAACACGTATTTTGACACGTGCCCGTCAGTTGCGTGCAGAGAATGGTGAACGGGACAACTGAAACGAACATGAACGACGTACCAAACGCTTTTGACTTTCACGCGCGTGAACCTTTCTGGCAGGCAGAATGGGACAAGCGCCAAGCATTTTCTGTGCCGGATGTTCCTGAAGAGGGGCGCCCGAAATATTATGTGCTGGAGATGTTCCCATATCCGTCGGGGCAATTGCACGTAGGGCATGTGCGCAATTACACCCTTGGGGATGTGGTCGCGCGTTATAAGCGGGCTCAGGGCTTTTCTGTATTGCACCCGATGGGGTGGGATGCTTTTGGTCTTCCCGCAGAGAATGCAGCGCGTGAGCGTGGTGTGCATCCTGGTCAGTGGACCATGGATAACATTGCAGCGATGCGTGAAACGCTTCAGCGTTTGGGGTTCTCGTTAGATTGGGACCGCGAAGTCGCGACATGTCAGCCAGAATATTATGGCCAGCAGCAGAAGCTGTTCTTGGATATGTTGGCTGATGGTTTGGTTGAACGCCGTGATTCGCAGGTTAACTGGGATCCTGTTGATGAAACCGTTTTGGCAAATGAGCAGGTTGTTGATGGACGTGGCTGGCGCTCGGGTGCGCTGATTACGAAGAAAACGCTGTCTCAGTGGTTCCTGAAAATTACAGATTTTGCGCAGCCTTTGCTTGATTCCTTGGGGGATCTTGATCGTTGGCCTGAGCGTGTGCGTGTGATGCAGGAACGTTGGATTGGTCGCTCTGAGGGGGCGCGTGTCCGTTTTGCACTGCATAATCGCCCAGAAGGTTATGGACCGGAGTTTGATGGCGTTGATGTGTTCACCACACGTCCAGATACGCTGTTCGGTCTGAGTTTCATTGGTTTGTCTCCGGATCATCCGTTGGCGGCTAAAATTGCAGAAACCAACCCGCAAGCTAAGGCATTTATTGAAGAATGTCAGCGTGCAGGCACGTCTGAAGAAGTGATCGAAGCGGCTGAAAAAGTCGGCTTTGACACAGGGCTGGAAGTTGTTAATCCGCTAAACCCGTCACAAAAAGCGCCCGTTTGGATCGCGAATTTTGTACTGATGGGTTATGGGACAGGTGCTGTTTTTGCATGTCCATGTGGTGATCAACGCGATCTCGACTTCGCGCGTAAGTATGATCTGCCGGTACCGCAAGTATTGTTGCCTGCTGGTGAGGAGGCTGCAAGCTTTACGATTGGTACCAAGGCGGTTGTTGGTGACGCATCTCTTTATAACTCAGACTTTTTGAATGGTTTGAGTGTTGAAGAAGCGAAGCGCGTTGCGTTGGAGCGTTTAGAAGCGCAGGGCGTTGGACGTAAAGTTGTTAATTGGCGTTTGCGTGACTGGGGGATTTCCCGGCAGCGTTACTGGGGTTGCCCGATCCCCGTCATCCATTGCACTGAGTGCGGTACGGTTCCGGTTCCTGATGACCAATTGCCGGTTGTTTTACCTGAAGATGTGACGTTTGATCGTCCGGGGAACCCTCTGGATCATCACCCAACATGGAAGCATGTGAACTGCCCGCATTGCGGTAAAGAAGCAACGCGTGAGACGGATACGTTTGACACGTTCGTTGATAGTTCATGGTATTTTGCGCGCTTTACCAGTCCTCATGCTTTAACGCCGACTTTACCAGAAGCCGCAAATGCGTGGTTGCCGGTTGACCAATATATTGGCGGTATTGAGCACGCGATTTTGCATCTTTTGTATGCACGGTTCTTTACCCGGGCTATGGAAAAGACCGGTCATGTTGGTGTAAGTGAACCATTTGCTGGTTTGTTTACACAGGGCATGGTGACGCATGAGAGTTACCGTGACGATTCTGGGTGGTTGTACCCAGAAGAAGTGGAGCGGCGCGGTGAGCAAACGGTCCGCAAGGATACGGGTACGGCTGTGCATGTTGGACGTTCTGAAAAGATGTCCAAGTCAAAGCGCAATACCGTTTCGCCGCTGGAAATTATTGAACGTTATGGTGCGGATACAGCGCGTTGGTTTGTGTTGTCCGATAGTCCGCCAGAGCGTGATATGGAGTGGACGGCGTCGGGTGTTGCCGCAGCTGCTCGCTTTGGGCAGCGTCTCTATCGTTTGATTTCTAGCGTTGCCGAACAAGATGCGCGTGATGCCGCTTTCCCTGAGGGGGCCTTGAGCTCAGTAGCGGATGATTTACGTCGTGCTACGCATCGTGCTGTGCAAGCGGTTACGGAAGCATTAGATGCTTTTACGCCGAATGTGGCTGTGGCGCGGTTGCATGAGCTTACATCAGCTTTGGCTGATGCCTTGAATAAGAAGGGTGATGGTTTGCCTGCGGCGCGGCGTGAAGCCGCTGGTGTATTATGTCTTTTGGTGGCGCCGATGATGCCGCATTTATCAGAAGATATGATGGCTACTCTTGAGCCGGGTGAAGCGTTAGTTGTTGAGCGGGCATGGCCAGTGGCTGATCCAGCGCTCTTGACGGCGCGTCAGGTGACGATTGCTGTTCAAGTTCTTGGTAAGCTGCGCGGTACGATTGATGTGCCACCGGATGCTCCGCGTGATGTTGTGTTGGCGGCGGCTAAGGCGGAAATCAATGTTGCACGTGCTCTGGAAGGGAAGCGTCTTGTGAAGGAAATTCACGTGCCGAACCGTATTGTTAACTTCGTGATTGCAGGCTGACCATGGGCATTTTCAGCCGGCTCTGTGTTGGTGTTGCGCTGACGGGTGCGCTCGCTGGTTGTGGCTTTACCCCCCTGTATGGAGGGGGGGCGCAGGGGCAAGGCGTCGCACCGGAATTGGCACAAGTTTATGTGGCTAATATTGGTGGGCGTTATGGGCAGCTTCTGCGTTTGGCTTTGCAAAAGGATCTGACAGGTTCTGGTGCAGAGGCGCCTCAGCTTTACACGCTGCAAGTGGCATCAGGGCTGGCTGAAGAAGCTGTAGATATTCACCAAGACAATACATCTGGGCGTATTCGTGGGAATGCGACTGCGCATTGGCGTTTATTCTCTGTAAAGCCGGTGCCGGAATTGCTTGCGGAAGGCAATGTTCGTACAATGGATGGCTATAATACGTTGTATGAGCAATATTTTGCGCAGACACTGAACGAAGAAACGCTTCAGGGGCGTATAGCAGATACGTTGGCACAGTCTGTGAAACAGCAATTAGCTGTTTGGTTCCGTACTCATCATGCGCCTGGTGCGGGGCAGCCTGATGACCTACCACGTTATGTTGATACGGATGCTATGCCTGAAGATAATGGCGCGCCAACGCAAAGTGCGGGTGCGGATGGCTTCCCAGCGTCAGCTACGGGGCGTTTGTCTCATAGTACATCGACTTCGACTACGCAGTGAAGATTGAGGCGCGTCAGATTGAACGTGCCCTGAATGATGCAGGGCAGTGGCGTGCTATCCTCCTATATGGAGAAGATACAGGCCTCATCCGTGAACGTGCTGCGCAAGCAGTTAAGCATGTAGCGGAGACGTTGGATGACCCTTTTCGGGTTGCACAGCTTGATCGTGAAACGCATGACCGGCTTGAAGAAGAGGCAACGGCTTTGTCTCTTATCGGGGGGCGGCGTGTGGTCTGGGTACGAGAGGGGAGTGATGCGCTGGTTGCGCCGTTAACACGGTTGCTGGCTCTTTCGACAGATACGGTGGTCGTGCTTGAAGCGCCAGGATTGGCATCTCGCTCTAAACTACGCGCTCTTGCTGAAAAACAGTTACAGGTGGCATCGATTGCTTGTTATCCAGAAGAGGGACGAGCATTGGCGCAGACGGTGACCGATGCTTTGAGTAATGAGAATATTACGATTGATCGTGATGCGATGGCGTGGCTGCATGGACGGCTTTCTTCTGACCGTGCGGGGGTGCGCGGCGAGATCGAAAAGCTCATTTTATTAGTGGGATCTAATGGGCGCTTAGATATTGAAACTGTACAAGAATGCGTGGGGGATGCGGGCGGCACGTCATTGGATGATGCTGCATATGCAGCGATGGCGGGTGAGGCCGTGGTTGTAGATCAAGCATTGGAACGTGCATTTGCAGATGGTGCGGCGCCAGTGGCGGTTGCGCGCGTGGTATTAGGGGTCATCAATCGCTTGTGGCGCGTGGCGTTGGCTGTGGAAGACGGTCAAATGCGTACGGAGGCGATTAAAGCGTTGCGGCCACCGGTCTTTTTTAAGCGTCTGCCATCTTTTACTAAAGCTGTAGAACGCTGGCCTACAAGTGCATTGGCGCTTGCCGCAGAGCGTACGCAGGCATTGGAGTTGGCTTGCAAGAAAAGTGGCATGCCTGATGAGTTATTGTGTCGACGGCATTTAGCAGCATTATGTTTAGGTGGGCGTGTATGGTTGCGTGGAGCCGCGCGTTAAAGCTGGTTCTTTATTCGTTCTCGCGTTAAAGTTGAGAAAGTTTATACTTTCAAAATATATGGCGCAGCATGAAGTTTATTCACACGGCAGACTGGCAGCTCGGTAAACCTTTTGGGCGTTTTGATGAGGAGCGCCGTGCTGCACTGACGCAAGCGCGTTTTGATGTAATTGATCGCATTGGCCAACATGCAAAAACGCATGATGTGCGTCATGTATTGGTAGCGGGTGATGTATTCGATACGGAAGGGCCGCATGAGCGGACGATTGCTCAAGCGGTAACACGCATGGAGCGCTACCCATGCTGTTGGTGGTTGTTGCCGGGTAATCATGATTTTGCTCGTAATCATGGGTTGTGGGAACGTGTGCGGGCACGGTTGGGACATGGGCAAGTTGGGGTGGTGAAGCTTCTTACGGAGGCTGTGCCGCATGAAATGGAAGATGGCGTGTGGTTGCTGCCAGCGCCGTTGCTAGGGCGGCATACGCATGATGACCCCACGGCACTTTTTGATACGATGCATACGCCGCATGCGCGATTAAGGATTGGTTTGGCGCATGGTGGAATTACGCAGTTTACGCAGGATCATGAGAGCACTTCGGAAAACTTGATTGCACCGAATAGAGCCCAGTTGAGCGCACTGGATTATTTGGCGCTGGGTGATTGGCATGGTCGCTTAAAAATTGATGCGCGTACTTGGTACTCAGGAACGCCCGAGGTGGATCGTTTTCATCCGGCGGAGGGACGCGATAAGCCTGGAGAGGTATTATTGGTAACGCTCTTGCCCGAGTGTGAGCCTGTTGTCGATGTGCTGCGTACAGGGCGGTATCGCTGGGTAGAGCAATCATGGATTGTGGATGGGCTCGCCTCTTATGAAGCGCAATTAGAACGTTTTTTGGCCGGGACGGATGTGCCCGAAACGTTATTGCGCTTGAAATTGGCAGGGATGATGGATTTGTCCCAGCGTGTGGCTATTCTGTCTTCGTTAGAGGGAGATATTGCGCATCGCTTGATGTTCTTGGATGCGCAGACTGATGATGTTTTAGGGCGTCCGGGGGAGGATGACCTTGCGTTATTGGATGGGGAAGGAATGCTCGCTTTAGCCGCTCAAAAATTGAAAGAGCGTATTGAACGTGGCGGAGAGGAAGGGCGTTTGGCCCGTAAAGCTCTTGAGCGTCTTTTTGTTGAATATAAACAAGTTGAAAATTTATGAGCCTCTATCTCCGTCAGATTCATATTGAGAACTTTCGACGTTTCCGGGAGCCAGTACGGCTTGATAACTTGGGGGAGGGGCTCAATGTTCTAATTGCGCCAAACGAGGCGGGCAAGTCGACGTTGTTGGAAGCTGTGCGTGCTGCGTTTTTCGTGCGGACGAAAGGGCAAAGCAAGCAGTTAAAATCATATGTGCCGTATGGGTGTAAAGTTGGGCCATCGGTTACGGTTGATTTTGCATTACATGGCGAGCAATGGCGCGTTGAAAAACGCTTTGTACAAAGTGCGAAAACCACGCTGAGCGGTCCAAAGGGGCGCTTTGAGGGTGAAGATGCTGAGCATTTATTGCGTGAGCAGTTGGGGGCTTCTGTTGGTGGTGGTGGGAAGAAGGCAGAGCCTGAGGGAGCTTTAGGGCTTCTGTGGGTTCGTCAGGCTGAAGCCCTTGAGTTGATGGCTCCTGATGAGTTGGTACGGGACCGCCTGCGGATGACGTTAGAGCAGGAAGTGGGCGCTATTTTGGGGGGCGGAGCGTTTAACCGTGTTAAAGAGCGCGTTGAGCAACTCAGTGCTCGTTACGGAACAGCGCGGAGCCGCACGCAAGGTCTTTTGCCGGAAGTGCAAGCGCGTAATGATCTTGCAAAAACGAATTATGTGCAGACTAAAGAACTTTATGATGCGCTCGAGAAACATTTCTCTCAGCTAGAGCAGGTTCGTACACGTTTAAAGCATGTTGAGCGTGACCTGCGTGATGAAGAGGACCAATTGCAGCGTGCAGATTTACAGAATGCATTGAAGCTTGCTGAAGGAGCTGCACATCGCTTGCAAATGCGACGTGTGGAGTGTGATTCTGCTCGGCGTGCTGTTTTGCGCTTAGAAGCATTGCAGCAGCGTGCAGACGATTTGGCGCAAGAGAAAAAGTCTGACCAAGAAGCGTTGATAGGTTTAGAGCAGGAACGGCGTGTCTCAGAAGAGCAAGTGCTTGGGGTGCGTGAGAAGATTGCTGCGTTAGGGCGGGATATTGAAACGCAGCAAGAAGCACTCCATCGACAGCGTGAAGCGGTGCGTGTGGCAGAACAGTCTCATGCACATTATGCGCGGACTGAAGCGTTGGATGCTGCTCGTGGGCGCTATGCGCAATTGGTCTCTTGTGAAAAGGCGTTGGTGGAAGCTGAGCATCTTAGCCGTGCGGTGATTTCTGATGAACTTATGGCAAAGCTGGATAGTGCTGAGCGTGAAGTGGTGGAAAAGCGTGCACTTATGGGTATGGATGGTGCCCGTGTGACGTTATCTGGTGACCTGGAATCTGTTCTTGTGAATGGTGTACAGGTAGAACCTGGCACTCTTACCATTGACCAGCCTATGTCAGTACAAATTGGCAGAACAATTCTACATTTAGAACCGTCATTGGGTACTCAACGGGCGCGTTATAATTTGGAAGCAGCACAGAGCGCGTTGGCGCATGTCTTGAGAGAGGTTGGGGTAAAAGATCTGGAAACGGCCCGTCAGCGCAATGAACAGGCTCGTCACAGTGCTGTGCGTATTCAAGATTTGAGGGAGCGTATAGCTTCTTTATGTCCGGCGGATACGGTCTTGGGCCTGAATGCTGGCCAGGACGCCCTTAAAGTTTTGATGGCTTCTGAGGGTGCTGATCAACGGAGTGTTGTGGATGTAAAAACACTGCCAGATCTCCAGGGAATGCGTAAAAATGTTGAACAATGTGAAAATAATTTACTCAAAATGCGCACGATGTTGGGTGCTTTGAATGAACAATTGAAAGAAATGGAAAGCTGTTCGCAGCCATTACTGCTGAAAAGTGCACAATTAACGGCCGCTTTGGAGCGCAATGCGCGTGATTTAGAGCGGTTGGCGCAGGATGAAGACTGGACGGATATATCCGTTAAAATTGTACAGGCGAGGGCTCATTTGTCGTCTGTGGTTTTAGAGGCGCAAGACGCGGAGAGACTTGTTTCTGTGAGTAATCCTGACGTGATCCGTCGTAAAATTGAACGACTGGATCAGGATAGAGAAGCCGCAGAACGAACGAGGGCACAATTACGTGAAGATCAATCACGTTTAGAAGCGACAATTTCGGCTGATGGAGGCAGGGGGCTGGCGGAGCGTTTAACAGCGGCGGAGGAGGAGCGTACTGCTGCGGAAGAAGAGCATTTACGGATTAAAGATGAAGTTGATACTCTTCAGGTTTTGCGCGACGTGATGGATGAAGCACGTTCTGAGATGGGAGAGCGTTTTGTACGGCCCGTTGCGTCACGGGCGAAGTCTTATGTTGAAAAAATTCTTCCCGGTAGTGAACCAGGGTTTGATGAGACGTTGAAGCTATCACGCTTGCTGCGGGGGCAGCACGAGGAAGAGAGTGAAGACTTATCTAAAGGTACCCAAGAGCAATTGGCGTTAATGGTACGTTTAGCTTTTGCGGATATTTTGCAACAGCAGGGGCAACCTGTTTCGCTTATTCTGGATGACCCTTTGGTTTACGCTGATGATGCACGTTTGGACCTGATGTTGGACATGTTGGAGCAAGCATCGAAACGATTACAAATTGTGATATTAACCTGTCGGGAACGTGCATTCCGTAGTGTATCCGGGCAGCGTCTGTCTTTGTCTTGTGCATGATGAGCGCCAGAAAACTTTGGTTTTACTAAGGCGTTTACCAAAGTTAGGAGAGAAGACGAAAATTGTTTTTTCGAATTTTGACGATACTCCTTTGTGACAGGAAAAAACATTTTTTTCAAGGTTGAAAGGCAAATTTTCGGGCTTAATCTCTTAAGGATAGATAGTCATCAAAAAACCGGGAGACGAAAAATGGCTGAGAACCTTCCAAAGAAGGAAATTTCGCTTGTAATATTCGACTGTGATGGCGTTCTTGTCGCTGGCGAACACTTGTCGACTGCTTTGATGTCAGCTGAAGCCCGTAAGTATGGGTGGAACATTACTGATAAAGAGGGTGACACTATTTTCTCAGGTGGTGAACTGAAGAAAATTGGGGAACTGATCGCAGAGAAAAGTGGTGCTACGCTCCCGGCGGATTGGTCCGATATGATGGAACGTCGTATTGCGGAGATGATGAAGATCAAAGCCGTGACCGTTGACGGTGCGGAAGATATGATTATCGAAATCATCGATATGAATTTGCCGATCCGTGTTGGTTCGAACTCGTCTTCGCAAGAAATGAAAGCTAAGTTCGAACGTACAGGTTTGGATGAGCATCTTGAAGAAGAGCGTATTCACTCAGCGCGTGATTTGAATATTCCTAAGCCTAATCCTGATATTTACCTGCATGCTGCGAAGGAAGAGGGTGTTTCACCCGATAATTGCATTGTGTTGGAAGATTCAGACGCAGGTGTTGAGGCTGCTGTGCGTGCAGGCATGACGTGTGTTTTGCTGCGTGACCCAGAAAAGCCAGGCACGAAGTTCGACGGTGTGATCCGTATTGCGCATCTTTCTGAATTCCCCGGCGTCGTTCGTCAAATTGCCACGAACCTGTCATAATTTTAGGGGATATAGATCACATGCGTATTGGGATTATTGGCCTTGGGCGTATGGGCGGGAACATAGCGGTTCGCCTGACGCGTCATGCACATGATGTTGTTGCGTTTGACCGTTCAGCGGAAGCGACGTCGAAGATTGTTGAGCGTGCGGATGGTGGTCGTGCGGTTGGCGCTACGAGCGTTGAGGACCTGACGGCGAAGCTGAAGGGTGATGAGCGCCGCGTTGTTTGGGTTATGCTTCCGGCGGGCCCGATCACGGAAAGCTGCATTGAGCAGCTTGGTGGCTTGTTGAGCGAGGGTGACATCATCATTGATGGTGGGAACACGTACTACAAGGACGATCTTCGCCGCGCGAAAGCGCTGGCGGAGAAGGGGATTTCCTACATTGATGTTGGCACGTCCGGCGGTGTGTGGGGCCTCGAGCGCGGTTATTGTATGATGTATGGCGGTGAGAAATCTGCTGCTGATTACGTTGATCCAATCCTTGCTGCACTGGCACCGGGTAAGGGCGATGTTCCGCGTACGCCGAACCGTGATGCGGAAGGTCTGGATCCGCGCGCTGAGCAGGGTTACCTGCATTGCGGTCCGGCAGGCTCAGGTCACTTCGTGAAGATGATCCATAACGGCATCGAATACGGGATGATGCAGGCCTTCGCTGAAGGGTTTGATGTGCTCAAGAGCAAGAACAGCCCTGTTCTGGCCGAAGGTGAGCGCTTTGACCTGAACGTTGCGGATATTGCGGAAGTCTGGCGCCGTGGCAGTGTTGTGTCCTCTTGGCTGCTGGATCTGACGGCGGAAGCACTGGCGAAGTCTGGTGATCTGTCTGAGTTCTCTGGCGAGGTGTCTGACTCAGGTGAAGGTCGTTGGTCGATTGAGGCTGCGATTGAGGAAGATGTGCCGGTGCCGGTCATGACGGCATCGCTGTTTACGCGTTTCCGCTCACGTAGCGGCAACAACTTCGCTGAGAAAATTATCTCCGCACAGCGCTTCGGCTTCGGCGGACACGTCGAGAAGAAATAAGGGAGAGCGGTCCATGGGCGTATCCATCATTGTCATGGGCGTCTCAGGCACGGGCAAGAGCACGGTTGCATGTGCTCTTGCTGATCGGATCGGAGCCGTGTTCATTGAAGGCGATGACCTTCACTCTCAAGCGAACCTTGAGAAGATGGAAAGCGGCATCCCTTTAAAAGATTCAGATCGCTATCCTTGGTTGCAGATTTGTAATCGCGCCATGCGTGAACAAAATGCTCAAGGAAAAGATGCTGTTCTGACTTGCTCTTCGTTGAAGAAGGCTTACCGTGATGCGCTGGCAGAGGACTGCAATGCGTATTTCGTATACCTCAAGATCTCAAAAGAAGAGTCTCTTAAGCGGGTGAACCAGCGTGTTGGGCATTTTATGCCAACGAGCATGGTGGAAAGCCAGTTTGAGGTTCTCGAAGAACCGGAACCCGGGGAGCATACGATCATTATAGAGAGTGATCGGTCTCTTGATCAGGTGGTCGAGGATGTTTCACGCAGGGTGCGGCGGAATGTTCTGGAGAGTGGTGAGCGTTAAAAGTCTCATCACAACGTATCGACAACGACATAAGGAAACAAAAAGATGACGCTGAAATCAGTAGATGGATTGCCTTCTGGAGTTGTTGCGCCACCCTACGATGTATCGTCTGTTCGTCCGGGTATCGTGCATTTTGGCGTCGGTAACTTTTTTCGTGCACATGAAGCATTTTATGTTGAGCAAATTCTGAAAGACGATCCCAACTGGGGTATCGTTGGCGTCGGTTTAACGGCCGGTGAGCGTTCAGAGCGTAAGGCAGCTCAGTATAAAGCACAAAATGGTTTGTACTCTTTGACGGAGACAGCGCCGTCGGGTGAGAGCCATGTGCGGGTGATTGGCTGTTTGCGTGATTATTTGCTTGCGCCAGAAAATCCGGATGCTGTTTTGGAGCGTCTCGCTGATCCGGCAACGCGTATCGTATCGATGACGATCACGGAAGGTGGTTATAATATCGATGAAGGTACGGGGGAGTTTGATCTGACGAACGAAGCTGTGCAGCAGGACCTAAAAACGCCAGAGCGGCCGTCTACTATTTTTGGTTATGTTGTTGAAGCGCTGCGCCGCCGTCGTGATGCAGGCCATAAGGCTTTCACGATCCTGTCAGCTGATAATTTGCGCCACAATGGTAATGTTGCGCGTAAAGCTTTCTTGGGTCACGCTAAAGCACGTGATGCAGAATTGGCGGCATGGATCGAGGAGAATGCGACCTTCCCTAACGGGATGGTGGACCGTATTACGCCAACCGTCTCTAAGGCTGTTATTGAGAAGCTGAATAAAGCTTCTGGCTTGGATGATGACTTGCCGCTTGTAGCGGAAGATTTCCACCAATGGGTTCTGGAAGATAATTTTGCTGATGGTCGCCCACCGCTTGAGAAGGCGGGAGTACAGTTTGTTGATGATGTGACGGATTATGAGCATGTGAAGATCCGCATGTTGAATGCGTCTCACATTATGCTCAGCTTTCCAGCATTGTTGATCGGGTATGAGAATATCGACCAAGCTTTGGCTGATGCTGACCTGCGCCGTAATGTGGAAGCCTTCTTGAACAAGGATGTGATTCCGACGTTGCATGCCCCTCCGGGTGTGACGCTGGAAGGTTACCGAGATAGCGTTATTAGTCGTTTCTCTAACCCTGCAATGGCTGATCAAATCTTGCGTATTGCAAGCGATGGTTCGTCAAAGGTTCAGGTTTTCTGGACGGAAACTGTACGCCAAGCTTTGGAACGTAAGACAGATCTGTCACGCATTGCTTTTGGTATCGCGGCATATTTGGAAATGTTGCATTCAGTACCAGACCATGCGGAGCCTACGTTTAAGGCAAAGCAGAAGGAATTGGCTGCGGCAGATGATTATGAGACGGCACTGCAATTACCTTCTTTCGATGCGTGGCGTGATTTGGACACAACGGCTTTGAATGCCAAAGTGGTCGAGTTGCGCAAGGTTATCCGTGAGAAGGGTGTCCGTGCGGCTATCCCAGCTTAATAACGTTGGTGTCGCTTGGCTTTTTTGATGAGAGGAAAGGCTGAGCGGCCCGCATAAGCGTTAAAGATGAAAAAGGGAGGATCTAAGCCTCCCTTTTTTTATACGTGTGACCCGCAGTGAAATGGGCGCTAGCGGCTCATCAAAACCGTAAGTTTCATATTCTCCAGAATATGACGGGTGACGCCGCCGAGTAAGATTTGGCGGAAGCGTGGAGAATGAGAGTATGCGCCCAAAGCCAACATATCGGCCCCGAAATCTTCAGCCGCTTTGAGGAGGCCTGCGCCAATATCCTTTTTTATGGGTTCGCAGGAGCGGGATGTCGCGGAGATTCCGTGTAGGCGGAGGTAGCGTACGACTTCCTCAGCTTCGGGGCCTCGGCGTTGGTATTCAGGAGACGTGACGATTTCGATAGCTTCAGCGTCATGTGCCCAAGGTAAGACGCAACGGAGCGCGAGGGAAGCTTCAGCAGTGCCGTTCCATGCGATGGAAATACGCTTGCCGACGTGTTCTGGTGGGGTTGGTGGTGCGATGACGAGTGGTCGGCCACTATCAAAGAGAATGGAATGTAATGTTGCGGAGGCCCGCGGGTCCGAGGTCGAGCTTAGCGTTGGGACGAGGGTCATATCGGCGAGGCGAGAGCGCCATGCCATGGCATCATAATCGACGCCATCCAGAACCTCAAAGCTGGCTGTGTGGCCATTGGCAGATGCCAAGCCCATACAGTCAGGCTCAATTAAGGTGATGTCATTTTCGGCAACAAATTTCTGAAAATTGTGTCGAATGAGGATCGCGTTACGCTCGGCCTCAGTCGTGGCCTCTTCGATCATTTCTGTGACCATGCTGGCGGAAATACCTCCACCGGCAAGGGCGGCGACTTCTGAAGGGTCTGACCCAACGACAACGGCTGATAAATGAGCTGTGAAGTGCTGAGCGAGCTTTTGGGCAACGCTCATGACAGCGTCAAGGTCCCCCGTTCCATTGAGTGGAAGCAGGATGTTTTTGATATCAACGAGCATTGGGCTGACTCCCTCGTTCAATATGGGATTTGCATTATACGCAGGGTGATTGTGTCTTTTTACGGGTAAAGCCGTGTGACATTCCAAGCGGATGCGCTTTTACGGGACCATACGGCACGGTCATGCAGGCGGTAAGGGCGATCTTGCCAAAACTCAATATGCTCTGGGACAACACGAAAGCCTGTCCAGTGAGTGGGGCGCGGTATGGGGCCGGTGCCGTACTGCGTTTCTGCGTCTTTCAGGCGTTGTTCAAAAATGGCCCGATCGGACAAGGGGCGGGACTGATCAGACGCGATGGCGCCTAAGCGAGATGTCACCGAGCGGCTAGCAAAATAGGCATCGGCTTCTTCGGTTGAAACAGGTTCAACGGGACCTTCAATGCGGATTTGTCGGCGCAGGCTCTTCCAGTGAAAGAGGAGAGCGACGTGAGGGTTGGCGAGGAGTTCTTCACCTTTGCGGCTCTGAGTATTGGTGTAAATAACAAAGCCTCGCTCATCTGCGCCTTTCAGGAGAAGCATACGGACCGAGGGTCGGCCGTCTGGTGTGGATGTTGCCACGGCCACAGCATTTGCGTCGTTTGGTTCAGCAGCTTCGGCCTCAGTCATCCATGTATGAAATAGGGTGAATGGGTCTGAGGTGAGGTCAATGAGGGGTAGTTCAGACATACTAAAGCTCTCAGTCATCATCATGGACAGGCAAGGGCCTGAGCAGTGTGTTTATACATTGCCCCCTTGGAGGCGTATTGATTTTGGTACAGTGGACACAAAAAATGGGTTGTAAAGATTATTTCGCAGTCTGTTGGCGTGGGGAAGTCTTGTTCTAAAGCCCCGCTTGTGCGACCACGAGCCAAATTGCTTAATGCAACCAAGGAATGTGTGATGTCTGAACAAGAAGACGCTTTATCGGCTCCAGCTGTTGGAACCTTGATGAAGGGCAAGCGCGGCATTGTTATGGGTGTGGCGAATAAGCATTCAATTGCCTGGGCGATTGCCAGTGCTTGTGCGGCGCAAGGGGCTGAGCTTGCCTTCACGTATCAAGGTGAAGCGTTGGGTAAGCGCGTGCGCCCGTTGGCGGAGAGTGTGGGTTCTTCGCTCGTACTGCCGTGTGATGTGAGTGATGATTCAGCGATTGATGCGACCTTTGCTGAGATTGAGAAGGTCTGGGGGAAGATTGATTTCCTCGTGCACGCGATTGGCTGGGCAGATAAACAATATCTGCGTGGGCGTTATGTGGATACGCCACGTGAAGCATTCCTGCAGGCTATGGATATTTCCTGCTATTCGTTCACCGCAGTCGCGAAGCGTGCAGCTGCGATGATGAATAAGGGCGGTTCTTTGTTGACGCTGACCTATCTGGGTGCAGAGCGTGTGATGCCGCACTATAACGTAATGGGTGTCGCGAAGGCTGCTCTTGAAGCGTCTGTGCGTTACATGGCGGCTGATCTGGGGCGCGATGATATTCGTGTGAACGGTATTTCTGCTGGTCCTATTATGACGTTGGCAGCAAATGGTATCAGCGATTTCCGTTATATCCTGCGTTGGAACCAGTTGAATGCTCCTATGGAGCGCAATGTGTCCCTGAAGGATGTTGGTGGTTCAGGGATGTACTTCTTGTCTGACCTGTCCAGTGGTGTGACGGGTGAGGTGCATCATGTCGACTGTGGCTATCATGTTGTTGGCATGAAGAACCCTGATGCGCCGGATATCGCTGTTGTGACGAGCGAAGCAACCGGAGGCTAAGAATGTCAGAGAACAGTTTTGGGCGCCTTTTCCGGGTTACGACATGGGGTGAAAGCCATGGTCCGGCCATTGGCTGTGTTGTTGATGGCTGCCCGCCGCGCCTGAAACTGTCTGAAGATGACATTCAGCCTTGGTTAGACCGTCGTCGGCCGGGGCAATCACGGTTCACGACGCAGCGTCGTGAACCGGATAAGGTAAAGATTTTGTCTGGCGTGTTTGAGGGCCAGACAACGGGAACGCCGATCTCGTTGATGATTGAAAATACGGATCAGCGTTCTAAAGATTATGGTGATATTGCTCAGCGTTATCGCCCAGGCCATGCTGATATTGCTTATGATCTGAAATATGGTCATCGGGACTATCGTGGTGGTGGGCGTTCTTCTGCACGTGAAACGGCGATGCGTGTGGCCGCAGGGGCGGTGGCCCGTGTGGTGTTACGTCAGCTTTTCGACGAAGAGCTCTCCATTCGTGCTGCTTTGGTGGGCATTGGTAACCAGACTATTGATCGGCAGCATTGGGATTGGGCTGAGACAGAACGCAATCCGCTCTGGTGCCCTGATGCGGGCGCGGTCGAGGGGTGGCAATCTCTCTTAGATGAAGTTCGTAAATCGGGCTCATCTATTGGGGCTGTGGTCGAAGTGGTGGCGGAGCATGTTCCTGCGGGGCTTGGTGCTCCTATTTATGGTAAATTAGACGCTGAATTAGCCTCGGCGCTGATGGGTATTAATGGCGTTAAAGGCGTGGAGATTGGGGATGGCTTCGCTGTCGCCGGTTTGCGGGGTGAGCAAAATGCTGATCCGATCCGGCCTGGCCCTATCTTCGAGGCGAATCATGCGGGTGGTATTCTCGGTGGCATTTCAACGGGGCAGCCAGTTGTCGCGCGCTTTGCTATTAAGCCGACGAGTTCGATTTTAACGCCCGTGCCGAGCATTACGAGTAAGGGTGAGGCTGTGGATGTGATGACAAAGGGGCGCCATGATCCATGTATTGGCATCCGTGCAGTGCCGGTGGCGGAAGCAATGATGGCGTGTGTCTTGGCAGATCATGCGCTGCGACACCGTGGGCAGTGCGGTTGAACGGTTTTTTGATTTGATTTTGAGGTATGGTGCCGAGTGCTAAAAGGGCAGAGATGAGTGTCTCTGCCCTTTTGATCGTGCAGGGAGGTGATAACCTCCCTTTGGAGGTTTTAGTCGTTTAAGGCCGCGTCGAGTGTGATCTCTGCATTGATGACCTTGGATAGGGGGCATCCCGCTTTGGCGGTATTGGCGAGTTCTAAAAATTGCTCTGTCGTTGCACCGGGGACAGTGGCACGGAGTTTGAGGTGCACTTTGCTGATGGCAAAGCCGTCTTTGACTTGATCGAGGAAGACGGTTGCTTCGGTATCTAAAGCTGTAGCGGTAAGGCCAGCGTTACCGAGAATGAGGGACAGGGCCATTGTGAAGCACCCAGCATGCGCTGCGCCGAGGAGTTCTTCGGGGTTTGTGCCGGGCTTGTCTTCAAAGCGTGTGTTGAAGCCATAAGGCTGGGAGGAGAGCGCGCCGCTCTGCGTGGAAATGGTGCCTTTGCCGTCTTTGATGCCGCCACTCCAATGAGCAGATGCTGTTTTGGTGATGGTCATGTGCTTAGACTCCAACCGTTGGGTTTGCGGTGTAACGTTGCTGTCAACGCGATGATACGCTGACTGTTGCGTCATAAAAAAACATGATTTTGTGATCTTAGTGTTGCTTCCTCCAATAGGCTGTGGATGAGGGGAGCTTCTGTGGCGGTTTTCCTAGGGCACTACCATATCTAGTCCTGTGGATGACTTTTACCCCTAGATATAGGGGTGCGCCCAGACACAAACCGGTACCCTTTGCAAGCGAAGAGTTTGCTTGCAGCACCCCTATGAGGTGTGGAATTGAGAGGGCAGAAATTCAGAAAAACATGACAAGATGTGGCGCCAAGAATGAGTATTCCTTGGGCCTCCCTTGTTGGGAAGCGGTGGAGATAACGCATGAGCCTGCATGACGAGACCTTGGAAGCATCAACGGATGTCCAGCGTTCGAGTGACAGTGTTCATAGTGTGCGGCCACCTGTAGATCATCCATTCGGTGAAGATACGGCCTCGTCTCAGGACAATGCTGAGTTGTTTGATGATGTTGTGCAGTTGCCGGGGCACCATGCGGTACGTGTGGACCATAGCCGTGATCGTTTATTGACGGACTTTGGTAAGGCCACACTCGATAACCGCTATCTTTTGCCGGGTGAGCGCTACCAAGATATTTTTGCGCGTGTGGCGTCTTATTACGGTGCCGACGCCGGGCATGCGCAGCGTTTGTATGATTACATCTCACAGCATTGGTTCATGCCAGCGACGCCGATTCTATCCAATGGCGGGACATCGCGTGGTTTGCCAATTTCTTGCTTCTTGAATGAAGCGGAAGACAGCCTTGAAGGGATTGTCGGGCTGTGGAACGAGAATGTCTGGCTGGCTTCTAAGGGCGGCGGCATTGGCTCTTACTGGGGTAATTTGCGTTCCATCGGTGAGAATATAGGGAAGAACGGTAAAACGTCAGGTGTGATTCCCTTCATCCGTGTGATGGATAGTTTGACCTTGGCGATCTCGCAGGGGTCTTTGCGTCGTGGTTCTGCGGCGGTGTATCTGCCCGTCTGGCACCCAGAGATTGAAGAGTTCACCGAAATTCGTCGCCCCACGGGTGGTGATCCGAATCGTAAGGCTTTGAATCTGCATCATGGTGTTCTGGTCACGGACGCATTTATGCGTGCAGTGGAGAAGGATGAAGAGTGGGCTTTGCTGTCTCCGAAGGATCACAGCATTATCCGTAAAATTTCAGCGCGTGGCTTGTGGATCCGCATCCTAACGGCGCGTATGGAGCAGGGCGAGCCCTATGTGATCTATTCTGATCATGTGAACCGTGCACGTCCAGAGCATCACAAGCTAGCTGGTTTGGAAGTGAAGACATCCAACCTTTGTGCTGAGATTACTCTGCCGACGGGTATTGATCATCACGGTAAGAACCGTACGGCTGTATGCTGCTTGTCGTCTCTTAATCTTGAGACATGGGATGAGTGGAAGGATAACCCGCAATTTATTGAGGACGTGATGCTGTTCCTCGATAACGTGTTGCAGGACTTCATTGATCGCGCGCCTGATGACATGGAAAAGGCACGTTATGCGGCCATGCGGGAGCGTTCTGTGGGGCTGGGGGTGATGGGCTTCCATTCCTTCTTGCAGGCACGGATGATTCCGTTTGAAAGCGTGATGGCGAAGGTTTGGAATCGTAAGATTTTCCAGCACATTCGTACACAAGCAGATGCGGCGTCACGCCATTTGGCAGAGGTGCGTGGTGCGTGCCCGGATGCGGCTGAATATGGTATTCAGGAGCGTTTCTCGCACAAATTGGCGATTGCACCGACGGCGTCCATCTCAATTATTACAGGGAATGCCAGCCCGGGTATTGAGCCGATTAGCGCCAATGTCTTCTTGCAAAAAACCCTTTCAGGGTCGTTCTCGGTGCGTAATCGTCACCTGACCACGTTGCTTGAAGAGCGTGGCCAGAACAATGACAAGGTTTGGTCGGACATTACCTTGAGCAAGGGCTCTGTGCAGCATTTGGACTTCTTGACGCAAGATGAGAAGGATGTGTTCAAAACAGCCTTTGAGCTGGACCAGCGTTGGGTTGTTGAGCATGCGGCAGACCGTGCGCAGTTCATTTGTCAGGCGCAGTCGGTAAATATCTTCTTGCCGGCGGATGTTCATAAGCGTGATTTGCATCAGATCCACTTCCAAGCGTGGAAGAAGGGTTTGAAATCATTGTATTATTGCCGTTCTCTGTCCATTCAGCGTGCTGATGCCGTGTCAACGCTAGCGTTGAAAACGGATATTATGGAAGACGAGGATGATGCATTGACCCCAGAAGCAGCACCGAAAGGGGCAGCGAGTACGGGTGATTATGATGAATGCCTGTCTTGCCAGTAAAAGAGTGAGGGCATGACAAGAGGGGGCTCGCTTAGAGCGTGAGAGCGGGTTTTCTTTTGTCTACGTATATGCCGGGTGCCATGGGCGTAGTTCCTGAGATGCACGGTATGAATAAAATGTATGGATGCACAGCTTGCGCGCATGGGGTTCGGTTGTTTGAAGGGCCTTATGATGTACGCGCTGTGTTGATGAGGAGAGACGGTGATGACAAACCCGACTGAGAACGACAAGGCAGCTCCAGAAGAGCAGTTTGATTTGATGACGGCGAACCCTGTATATAAGCCGTTTCGTTATCCTTGGGCTTATGATGCGTGGTTGACTCAGCAGCGTGTTCATTGGTTGCCGGAGGAAGTTCCTCTCGCCGATGATGTAAAGGACTGGCACCGCACGCTGACGGAATCAGAGCAGCATCTGGTGACGCAGATTTTCCGCTTCTTCACACAAGCGGATGTGGAAGTGAACTCTGCTTACATGAAGTATTACAGTCAGGTGTTTAAGCCGACTGAAGTGCTCATGATGCTGTCATCCTTCTCAAATATTGAGACGGTGCACATCGCAGCATATTCTCATCTTCTTGATACAATTGGTATGCCTGAGACTGAGTACTCAGCATTCCTGAAGTACAAGGAAATGAAGGATAAGTATGACTTCATGCAGTCCTTTAATATTAATTCCAAACGTGAAATCGCTAAGACGATGGCTGCGTTTGGTGCGTTTATGGAAGGGCTTCAGCTTTTCGCATCTTTTGCGATTTTGTTGAATTTCCCGCGCTTTAATAAGCTGAAGGGCATGGGGCAGATTGTGACGTGGTCTGTGCGCGATGAAACGCTGCACTGCCTGTCCATGATTCGTTTGTTCCGTACGTTTGTGCGTGAAAACCGTGAGATCTGGACGGAAGATTTCCGTGAAGAACTCGTGCAGATTTGCCGCACGACGGTTGAGCATGAAGATGCCTTTATTGATCTGGCCTTTGAGATGGGGGCTGTTGAAGGGCTGGCGGCGGATGACGTGAAGAAATATATTCGCTTCATTGCAGACCGTCGTTTGACGCAGTTGGGTCTAGAAACGTTCTATGGCGTGGAAGAAAACCCATTGCCGTGGATTGACCACATGCTGAACGCTGTTGAGCATGCAAACTTCTTCGAAAACCGTTCAACGGAATACTCTCGCGCATCAACGGCTGGTAGCTGGGAAGATGCGTTTGAAGGTAATGTGTTCGAGTAAACAAGGTTTGTTCCCTCTCATCATAAGGTGAGGGGGGCACCATCCCTTAGAATGCTGTCCGCTTCGGGTGTGAAGCTGTTTTGTGCGGTGTGTAGTACTAGCCCGGGCAGCATTCTGAAGGCTGCTTTTCCTGCGAAAATTGCTTGTATAATGACCAGCTTGGCTTCTTGCTGAGGGCGGGGCCATAGAGGGAACAACTTTATGGAGCCGCACCCATTTTGGCGGAGTGTCATGCACGCGCGGTCTGTTAGGCTGCTGTGCAGAATGGTGGTGAGTGTTCCACCGGGTAAAACCCATTTTGTAAGGCAAGTGAGCCATTCTTCGGGTGTTATGTGCTCTGTGCGTAAGGCTAGGTTGCGGCGTGCGTCTGGTGATGCTTTGCCATCGGGTGCGTACCACGGCGGGTTTGAGATCACGTGGTGAAAGCGGCCATTAGCATTGGGGGCCATGTGTCTCAGCTGTGTAGGAAGTGAGGGGGCACGACCGAGAAGGACGTGGCTTTGGTCCCGCTTGATTCCATTTAAGCGTAAATTGCGGCGCGCTAATAATGCGGTTGCCGGATCTGCTTCGATACCGATGCACCGTAAGGTGGGGTTGCGCGCGTTCAGGCAGAGCAGGCTGGGGCCAGCACCGCAGCCGACATCTATGATGGTTTGTGCGTTTCGTGCTGGTAGGGCTGCTGCTAAGAGAATGGGCTCTATTCCAGTGCGGTAACCTTGGGCAAATTGCTCATAATGGAGGCGACCATTGAGGAGAGTGCCCGCACGTAAATGTGAAGCCTGTAGGGTGTGCATCGTCATGCTTATGGTTTGTTTGTGCAAAGTGGCGTAGGATTGTGGTTCTGATCATGGATTAGAGGGCGTTCTCTTTCGTTCAGGCGTTGCATGGGTTGTTGTCTATGTCTAGACCGGAAGGACGTTATAGGGGTGCGGTGTGGTCCGTGTGATCGTCCCGTTATCTGATTGTTGTATGGTATCTGGAGTTATAACCTTTGGACACTGCTTCCACGGATGCAGCGAACATTCCTAGCGCTTCTGCTTCAAGCGGTGCGGGACATGTCGGGCAGTCGAGCACTGATATGCCTTCGGGGGGAAAGACCTCTGGTGGTGAAAATGCACTTTCCGCTTTGTTGTCTTATTTAAAGGACGACATGCAGGCTTGTAACCGCGCTATTGTTGAGCGGATGCAAAGTCCGGTGCCACTTATTCCGCAATTAGGGGCACATTTGGTGGCCGCGGGTGGCAAGCGTTTACGGCCTTTACTAACGCTAGCATCAGCCCATTTATGTGGTTACGAGCCAGGTCCAGACCGGCAGCGTCATGTTGGGTTGGCAGCCTGTGTGGAGTTTATCCATACGGCGACGTTGCTGCATGATGATGTGGTGGATGAGAGCGTGTTACGGCGCGGTTTAGCGTCTGCCAATGCGGTCTTTGGTAATAAGGCGTCTGTTCTCGTTGGGGATTTCTTGTTTGCGCGCTCATTTCAGCTGATGACGGCTGATGGAAGTTTGCGTGTGATGGAAATTCTTTCGGGCGCGTCGGCGACGATTGCTGAGGGTGAAGTTCTGCAAATGGTGGTGCAGAATGACCTCTCTACGCCGATGGAGCGTTATCTGGAGGTTATCCACGGGAAAACGGCGGCGCTTTTTGCTGCGGCGTGTCGCGTTGGTGCTGTGATTGCCGAGCGTTCAGAGCAGGATGAGTTGGCTTTGGATGCGTTCGGAACCAATCTGGGCATGGCGTTTCAATTGGTTGATGATGCGCTGGATTATGCGGCAGATCAGCAGGTTCTGGGTAAGACGGTCGGTGATGATTTCCGCGAAGGAAAGATCACGTTGCCTGTGTTGGCCGCTTATAATGCAGGTAATACGGAAGAGCGTTTGTTCTGGGAGCGTGTGATTGGGCGTGCTGAGCAGACGGAAGATGATTTGTTCCATGCTCTAGATCTGATTGCTAAGACAGGTGCCATTAACACAACCATTGAGCGTGCCCGCCAATATGCGGATGCTGCTGTTGAAGCGCTTCAGGTTTTTCCTGAGAGTAAAATTCGCCGTTTGATGGCGGAGACGGTGCAGTTTACGGTTGATCGGGCGCGATAGGCGCCGGAAGCTTTCTTCTGCTTTTGAAAAAGCCCGGCTCATTGAGCCGGGCTTTTTGTATTTTAGCGCGGAGCGTAAATAGCGCTCAGGCGATCTGGAGTGCCGTTAAGGCGCTCAAGATGTGGGTAACGGAGGCCATCATGATATGGGATAGCAACCGTAGTAATGTGGTCATCTGATTTTACGACGAGACGAATGTCGTGCTTGCTATGCTGAGCATCCGTAATGGCCTGTTTGAGGCGCTTTGGGGTGAAGCTCAGATCGTTGACGGCCAGAATGACTTGGCCAGAGTTGATGCCTGCTTTGAAGGCTGGGCTATTCCAATGGACGCGCAGTGCGGTGCCATTAGCGCGGACCAGCATACCCAAAGAGAAGGTTAAATCTGCGCTATGATGTGCGCCTTCGATGGTTTTGATGAAGGATGTTGGCTTGTCGGTGTAAACGAGCTTATAGCCGCCATTCGTTAGACCATCGAGCGGAGCGTGTGGCTGAACCTTATCAAGGCGATCATGCAGGAACTTAGCCCAGTCATAGGGCTGCACAGCGTTGAGTGTTTTGACGACATCATCAAAATTATAAGGGCTGACGATGAAGCTGCCATTATTGGTGCTGAAGAAAGCTTTTGCAAAATCATCGAGTGATTTGTGATCATTGGACAGCTTACGGATCAGAGAATCTGCATCCAGCCAGACCAGTTGCCCTTCAACATAATAATCTTCAGAGCGCTGCCAGTCACGCCATGACAAAGGAGCGCGCTGTGCGATCACAGGATCATTGGTGGTGTCTTCTAAGGTGCGCCATAGGCGGCCAGTCTGGTTGTCATATGTGGCGGCCATATAGGCGAGGGCTTCAAAGCCTTGGTCTTTGGTCACGAGGCCAGAGCGAGCGGCAAGGACATTACCCCAATATTGGGTTTGACCTTCATAGACCCAGAGAAGGGAATCACGCTGTGGGTAGTTGAAGTTTGGAGCCCAAAGGTCAGCGGGACGACGATATTTGCCATTCCATGAATGTGTGAATTCATGCGCCAGTAAGTCACGGTTGGGGAAGGTTTGATCCCACTCGGTGAAATAGCCTGTTTCCGCGCTATTTTCGCTGGATTGATGGTGTTCAAGACCGATGCCGCCGAGTTCGTCGGTCAGGGCGAGCAGGAAGTCATAATGATCGTAATGGTGTGAGTCGAATAATGTAGTTGCTTGTTTGACGAGGTTCCGATGCGCGTCAACCTGTGCAGGTGTTGCTTCAAGGGATTCTGCGTCATCAGCGACGACATCTAGGCTAACAGGCACGTGGTCTGGGCCAGTGAGGTCAAACTTGCGGAAGTAGCGCCCGACATACAAAGGGGAGTCGACCAATGTGTTGTATGTGGTGGGGTTGAAATGCGTGACGTCACCATAGGTAGAAGCGCGCAGGGCCGTGCCAATTTTCCAGCCATGGGGAACGCGAACGCTGGGGTTCACGGTAATGTTGCGTGAGAAATAACCCGCAGGATAGAGGGAGACCTGGTTCCATTGTACGTTCACGATAGAGGGCGTTACGGTCACGCGGCCTTGGCTATCTGTGATGGGTGTGAGCAGTTGGAAGTTCAGGTCCAGTTTGGTGGTGGTGTGGTCAACTGGAATGTGGAACGCTGCGACGTTTACCGTGTCACGCTTCCAGCCAATATCTTTTCCATTGCTATGAACGCGTAGGTCACCAAACTGGCTAAGAACGCCTGTTGGGGAGTGATCACCGGGGATCCACATCGGGAAGAACAGCACCATATCGCCTGCGCGTGCTGCATCTTGTGGGACGGGAATGGTTTCGTGAACGTTGAGGGCGCGATGGGTTGTATCGGTGGCATCAACATCCACGGTCAAAGAGCCGGGGAATGGGTGGTCAACGGGATCAGGAATAGTATTGGGGAGGGGAAGAGGCTGCGGTTGCGGCTGGGTGGATTGAGCATTTGCAAAGGTGGGCGCCGTGAGGGCGCTTGCCAATGTTAGGGCCGTGAGAAAGCGGCGTGAAATCATTCGGGCAATTCCTGCATTAAAATCGTACAGCTATGATTTATAGCTGCACGATACGGACTGCGCCAATTATGATTCAGTGGCGGATTGAAAAAAAGATACCGGGTTTAGGTGGGGGTTGTAGCTTCATGCACGGGGAAAACGGTGATGTCCCACGTGTTTTCTGTTGGCGTGATATGCATGGGAGTGGCGTTAGGGATGCGGACGTTAATGTCGAGTCCCATACCAGCGCGCAGCCCACGATAAAGGGCTCCATGTGCAACAATGAGCGGTGTGCCGGTCTCTAGGGCGTGATTGGCCGCTGTGACGGAACGCTTTGTGAGATCAGCAAAGCCTTCTGCCCCCTCCGGTTTATAGCCTTCATAGATCCACGGTTCGTACCAATTGCCCATCTCTTTACCTTCGAGCACACCGAAGCAGACTTCTTTGAAGCCCGGATCGGCGGAGAGGGGGAGTGTGATGCCGTGCCGTTCGAATATGGCTTTTTGCGCGTATTCTGCGGTGGTGAAGGCGCGTGCCAAGGGGGAGGCTACTATATGATCAAATGGGCGTTTCCCACCATCAAATAAGGTAGCCAAGAATGCTCCAGCTCGCTCTGCCTGAGCGAGGCCTGTAGCATTCAAAGGAATATCCGTGTGCCCCTGCGCCAGTCCTCTGAGGTTCCAGTCGGTTTGTCCGTGACGGAGATACCAGTAGGGGCGAGGCGTGATGGAGGTCATAAGAGTATAAACTTCCAGAGGCGGAGAGGCGTGACGGAACTTAGTCGAACAGGGACGATACGGAGCTCTCATCCGCGACGGCGCTCATAGCGCGGGCGAGGAGGTTCGCTGTCGTGATTTGACGGATGTTCGGCGTCTCTCTCAAGGTTTCGGTCGCGGGGATGCTATCCGTGAGGGTTAGCATGTTGAGAGGGCTATTCTTGACTTTTTCACACGCATTGCCAGTCAAAACCCCGTGTGTGACGTAAGCCTCTACGCCAGCGGCGCCGCGCTTCATGAGGGCTTCGGCTGCGTTACACAAGGAACCACCGCTATCGACGATATCATCAACCAGAACACAGTAACGGCCAGAGACATCACCGATAACGTTCATAACTTCGGAGACGCCAGCGCGTTCACGGCGTTTATCAATGATCGCGAGATCTACGTTCAGGCGTTGCGCTAACTGACGTGCGCGGACCACGCCGCCGACATCCGGAGAGACGATAATCAGTTCGCGGTTAGGAAGGCGTGCGAGAAGGTCGCGGACGAAGAGTGGGGCTGCGTATAGGTTATCCGTTGGAATGTCGAAGAACCCTTGGATCTGCATGGCGTGCAGATCCATCGTCAAAATACGGTTTGCACCGGCCTCTGTGAGGAGGTTTGCCACGAGCTTGGCGCTAATGGGGGTACGTGGGCCGGATTTACGGTCCTGACGTGCATAGCCAAAGTACGGCATGACGGCTGTGACACGGCGGGCGGAGCCACGGCGCAGGGCATCCAGCATGACCAGCAATTCCATCAGGTGGTCATTTGTGGGCATGCAGGTGCTTTGAATAACGAACACGTCTTCACCGCGTACGTTTTCTTGGATCTCTACGAAAACCTCACCATCGGCAAAGCGCTTGACGACGGTCTTGCACAAAGGAAGGCGTAATTCGTTTGCAACCGCGCGGGCGAGCGGCAGGTTACTGTTGCAGGCAACGATTTTCATTCAGCAATCTCGTCTGGGGGTGCCGACAGGGAAGAAGAAGGAGGGCCTTTTAACAGCGCGTGTTCCCGCTGTCATCTTCTCTGTGCGATGAAATGGTGCAGCAATGAGAGAATTACGCTGTAGGTCTGTGTTTAGTTCCGCAGTTAAGGCGTTGTTATCCTGTGGCGGAAGTGCTGTTTTGCAATGGCTGCATGTCTTTGATGGATAATGGGAAAAGCGGATGGCTCTGAAAAAATGTACCGGTCAGGTAGGGCGCGTATTGTGTTTGGAGACCCCGCCATCTTTGCGTGAGGCATATGACGTAGTGTGTGTGCCGCCGGGCGTGAGGGCAGAATGGGGGCTGTTTGAGCCATCTGGGCGCTGTGTGCCGGAGGCGATGACCTATAATGGGGTTGGGCGTTTGCATGCAGAGACATCTGCTTTGTGGTTGAATGGTGAGGTTGAGGCGACTTGGGTGCCCGATGGGTTCGATTATGTGTATATCGGCCCAATTGAGGCTAATCACTCTTTTTTCCTTCGGCGGAGTTTAGCGCGTTTTTGGGCATTGCCTGCCATTGAACGCCGGCGTTTAAAATTGGTGTATACGACGACGAATTGGGACGCTCTACAGGGTGCGCTGTATTTTCAGGGGGTTTGTGCCGCGCTGAATTTAGAGCCGGATAATTTTTGGCATGTTACGGAACCGATGCGCTTTTCGCGTATCACTGTGCCAGCGCCCTCTTTTGAAGAACTTTCGCTGATTCATACGGTGCATACGGACCTTATGCATATGATTGGCAAGCGATGGATTCCACATGGTGCGGATGTTGCTCCGGGGCGTGTGGTTTATATTTCAAAACAGCATTTGCCAGTGGGGAATGTTCGTGTTGGTAATGAAAATGATATTACGAATGTTTTGGAAGAAAAGGGTATAGGGGTTATTTTTCCAGAGACCCTTTCTTTTAGGGAGAAGGTGGAATTTTGGGCGTCAAACCCTACGGTTATTGGGTTTGATAATTCATTTTTGAATCTATCATCCCTATTTCCGCGCAGGAATATTATTAATATCGCGCATGGCAATGATATGTGGGCCAATCAAATACTTTTTGATCGGGCTAATCACAACAGAAGTGATTATATTTTTTGGGAAGACGGTTTTGAGGCTATGGGGGCAGGGGATGGGTTTAATATGACGTTGATGGTGAAGAACCCAACGCAGCTCGCGCATGATCTCGCTGATTTTGCGCTTTCCCGGTGAGGGGAATGTACCCGGCTTGTAGAATTATAGGCCGGGTACGGAAACAGTATTTAGACGAAAATATAGAACAGGAACGCTGCCAGTGCGATTGTAATGGGCAGAGTGACGACCCATGCGAGGGCAATTTTTAAGAGCATTTTGGGGTTAATGCCGGAGCCTGATGCCACCATTGTACCCGCGACGCCGGAGGTGATGATGTGCGTGGTGGAGACCGCAAGGCCTGTATAGCCAGCAGACATAATCAAACCAGCGCCAAACACTTCGGACACAGCGCCTTGAGCAGGGGTAAGGTGTTTTTTGCCGATGCCTTCACCGAGGGTTTGAACAATACGGCGATAGCCGATCATCGTACCAAGGCCCAAGCAAAGGGCGCTGAGAACGCGGACCCAAATTGGTGCATATTCAACTGTTGGGCGGAACTGTGCAGCGAGGGCTTTGGCCTGCTTGGTTTCGGTTGGAGCTGCCGCAGGGTTGGCTGCAACGGAACGTAGGCCGGAGAGGGCTTCGTAAATGTCACCGCGGACAAGGGCAGGTGCTTCGCTGCCATTTTCAACCATGCTGAGGCGGTTAAGTGCCGCAAGCTGCTCTTGGCGGAAGGAGTGGTTGCCGTATGAGGTGATGAGAGGGCGTGCGGCTTGAGCTTCTTGATGCAGTTGTTCGTAATGAATAGGCGCATTTGGATTGAGTGCGAAAGCGGCGGGCATGATACCGATGATGGTAAGCATGATTAGGCCAATGCTCTTTTGTCCATCATTGCTGCCATGAGAGAAGCTAACGAGTGTGCATGTTGCGACCAGAAGTGCTTTGACAACTGGGTTAGGCTTCGCTTCAGGGGTTGGCGGGACGTAAAACTCAGGCTTGCGGACCAGTGAGCGTACGATCAAGTACAGAACAAAGGCGCCGATAAAGCCAACGGCTGGAGAGATGGCAAGCGTTTTGAGGACTTTGAAAATTTGTCCCCACTCAACGCTGGGCCCTAAGGCGCGTGCATGAACAAACGCATCTCCTACGGCGATACCGATGAGGGCACCGATGACGCAGTGTGAGGATGAGTTGGGGATACCGAGCCACCACGTTGTGATGTTCCAAATGAGCGCTGTGCCAAAAAGCGCGACGAGCATTGGAATGGCAGGAGCCCCGTTCGGGGGAGACATGACGTCTGCGGGGAGTAGTTCCACCAATGTATAGGCGACGGCAATGCCGCCTAACAGGACGCCTAGTAGGTTCATTAAGCCAGACCAGATGACAGCGGTGCGTGGCTTGAGGGAGTTGGTGTAGATGACGCTTGCAACGGCATTGGCAGTATCATGGAAGCCGTTTGCGAACTCAAAGACACAAACGAGGATAAAGCACAATATGAGCGCAATGATGGACCACGGGGAGTCCGGTACGAAGTGAAGCATAGGGACCATCTCTCGTGAAGGATGCTTATTTTAATCCCTAGAGAGATTTCCAAATTAGGACCATCATTTGGGCAAACAATTCACGGAAACTTAATCTCTAAAAAAGTTAGTCGGTGTCTTCAAAACGTCATGTGACCTTTTACTGTATGGGTTCTATTTAGGGGACAAAATTATACAATTTGGACGTGTTTTTAGTATAGTTCTCTTAGAGAAAAGCATTTTTCTTCTCTGTGATAATCCGACGAAAACACTGTCCATATATATCATGTGATGGGAAAGTTTATGACGTCTGCTAATCGTCGCAATTTCTTGCGGATGGGAGCTTCTATTGCAGCTGTAGGAGCTTTGCCCGCGAATTTGCAAGCGGCTTTAGCTGTGGCGCCACATCGTAAGACCGGTACACTGCAAGACGTTGAGCATGTTGTGATTCTGATGCAGGAAAACCGCTCTTTTGACCATTATTTCGGGTGTTTGCGGGGAGTGCGCGGATATGGAGACCCGCATGCTGCGCGTCTTCCAGATGGTGACAGCGTTTTTGCGCAAAAATCCGAAAATGGTAAAACTATTATGCCATTTCGTATGAATACAGTGCATACATCAAGTGCCTGTATTGCGAGTTTGGATCACAGTTGGAAGAAAACGCAGAAAATATGGAATGAGTGGGACTGTTGGGTTCCGCATAAAACAGAAATGACCATGGGGCATTTCACGCGCGAAGATATTCCTTATTATTATGCCCTTGCAGAAGCATTTACGATTTGTGATTCATACCATTGTTCTATTTTTGGGCCGACAAACCCGAACCGTTTATTTTTGTTTTCTGGCACGAATGGTCTGACGCATGGCTTTGATGGCCCGCAGGCGATTACGAATATCGACGATGGGAATGAAACGGCAGATATTCGCTTAGAGAACCCGCATTTTTCTCCGTTCCAATGGGTTAGTTATGCGGAAGATCTGCAAAAGGCTGGTGTGTCTTGGCAGGTTTATCAAGAGTACGATAATTTTGGCGATAACTCCCTTGCGAGTTTTGCGGCATTCCGTGGGGTGAAGCCGGGTAGCTGGCAGTATGAGCGCGGTCGCCGTATTGTCGATGGATCAAATGCTCACAATGCAGAAACGTCTGAGGGGCGCTTTTTGTTGGAGGCTTTTGAACGCGATGTGGCCCAGGGGACGCTGCCACAAGTCTCATGGATTGTGCCGTCAGCAGCTCTGTCAGAGCATCCTGATGCTCCTCCGGGTTTTGGGGAGCATTTGATCTCGCGTTTGATGGATGTGTTTAGCCGCCATCCGGAGGTGTGGTCCAAGACGGTATTCATTCTGAATTATGATGAGAATGATGGTTTTTATGATCACGTTCCAGCCCCTGTCCCGGCATTAACAGAGGCGGAAGGGGCATCAACCGTTTCGGTCGCGGGGGAGAGTTATCATGGGGTTTCAGTAGGGCTTGGGCCGCGTGTGCCGGCTATGGTGATTTCACCGTGGAGCAAGGGGGGGCGGGTTAACTCAGAACTCTTTGACCATACCTCTGTTCTGCGCTTTTTGGAGAAGCGTTTTGGGGTGCCGGCACGGAATATTACGCCATGGCGTCGTTCAGTCTGTGGTGATTTGACATCAGCACTCGATTTTTCCGCGCATGATAGTGCTTGGGCGAAAAATTTACCGAATACTGATGATTATATGCCGCAAACGCGGCATTCGTGTACTTTCCCTCATCCGGAAGTCCCTGAAACGCCGATGATGCCTAAACAAGAGGCTGGGCAGCGTGTGGCTTGTGCGTTGCCGTATCGTCTGACGGCTGATGTGGTGCTGTGGGACGGGCGCGAAGCGGTACGTGTGAAGAACCACGGCCAAGTTGGGGCAGTTTTCCGTTTGTCTGGGCAAGGGCCTGCGCGTGCTTACACGGTAGGTGCAGGGCATGAGGTAGATATTGATCTAGCATTGGGGCAGCCTTTTCATGTGGCGGGACCGAATGGTTTTGTGCGCGAGCGTGCGGGGGCACATGGGGCTACATTACAGGTTGCTCTACGCGAGGAGCATGATGCCGTGGTGTTGAGTATTCAAACCGCTTCTGCGGATATAACGTCAGCGGTTATTGAAGATGCTTATGGTGTTATGCCGTCTCAACGAGTTGTGGTTGAGCGAGGGCGCGTGACGACGCATCGTGTATCCGTGGCACGTAATTCAGGTTGGTATGCGTTGGCGATTGATGATGGGCATGGCGGTGTTGTGCGTTTTTGTGGGCATGTTGAAAATGGTCGTGCAAGTTTGAGTGACCCACTGATTGCACGGCGCTAGGTTATGGTTTGTGGGGCAGAATAACTCTGCCCCACAATAAAGGTTGTTTATACGCGTGCCATGAGTGCTGCGTTACCACCTGCTGCCGTGGTGTCTGTGCTGACGCTACGCTCAAGAACTAACCATTCTAGGGGGTAGGTGCCGTCTTCATGGGGGACGTGCAGACCGATAATGGCTGCGCCGAGGCTAGGCAGTTGGCTCGCAAGCTGTTGCCGTTGTTCAATGGTACCGTTGAACAGTGCGATATCCACTGTCATGCCCGAACGCATAGAAACGATATGCTTCGACAGGCTCTGGGGCGGTGGTGGCAGGCGGCGCCATAACGTTGCCGGGAGAATGCAGGTATTGCCTGTTGCGAGGGCCGCTTCGATTTGCGCGCGTAGGTCTTTCTCAGTTGGACCAGCACATAGAACTGTTCCGCGAGGGGACAGGCTATAGACGTTGGTTTCGCCGACTGGGCCGGGAAGCGCGATCTCAGTGCCGAGTGGTGTATGTGCAGGAGAAGCTTCAGCTAATGCCGGTGCAAGAACATCTAGCCATGGCCGCGCTTCGGTAATGGTCGCCGGGACAGCGTGGTGGAAACGGGTATCTAGTGCTGCGGTGCGGGATAGGAGGCGACGGAGGTAAAGAGGGCCGCCAGCTTTTGGTCCCGTGCCGGAGAGGCCATGTCCGCCAAAGGGTTGTGAGCCGACGATAGCACCAACAATGTTACGGTTAACGTAAATATTGCCTGCGCTGGAAGAGGCCGTTAGCTCAGCAATGGTGCTATCAATGCGGGAGTGCAGGCCGAATGTGAGGGCGTAACCAGTTTTACGGATACGCTCCATCAGGGCTGTACGCTCGTTGGAGCGGTAGCGTAACACGTGCAGTACAGGGCCGAACACTTCGCGCTTGAGGGCGGAAAGGTCATTAATCTCAATCAAAGTCGGTGGAACAAAGGTGCCGCCTGCGCATTCGGTGGGTAAGTCTGCCTGATAAATGGGGAAGTCTTGCGCACGCATTGCGTCGATATGGTTCAGGATGATCTTTTGAGCATCAGCGGAAATAACGGGCCCGATATCGGTATCAATGTCTGCTGGGTTGCCGATTTTCAGCTCATCCATTGCGCCTTTGAGCATGGTCAGGACGTGATCTGCGCTATCTTCTTGCAGGCAGAGAACACGTAAGGCGCTACAGCGTTGACCGGCGCTATCAAAAGCGGATGCGAGAACATCACGTACGACTTGCTCAGTGAGGGCCGAACTGTCAACGACCATGGCATTTTGGCCGCCAGTCTCTGCGATGAGTGGAAGTGGCGCGCCTGTAGCAGTGAGGCGGTGAGCAAGTTGTTTTTGAATAATATGCGCGACTTCAGTGGAGCCTGTGAAGACTACGCCTGAGATGCGTGTATCAGCAACGAGCGCAGCCCCTGTTTCTCCGCCGCCGGGGAGGAAGTGCAGAGCATTTTGAGGGATGCCAGCATCATGCAAAATCGTGATGGCGGCGAGGGCAATCAGGGGTGTTTCTTCGGCAGGTTTAGCGAGCACGGTGTTACCCGCTGCGAGGGCAGCAGATACTTGGCCTAGGAAAATGGCAAGAGGGAAGTTCCATGGGCTAATGCAGACAATAGCACCAAGAGGTGTTGTGTCTTGCAATTCCCGTCGTGCTTGTGCGCCGTAATAGCGTAGGAAATCGACGGCCTCGCGGATTTCGGCAATGGCGTTGGCCAGTGTCTTACCTGCTTCACGCATGACGATCCCCATCAGTTGGGGCATTTGTTCTTCTAGAGCATCGGCGGCACGTTCAAGAATGGTAGCGCGCGTGTCAGCGGGGGTGTTGCTCCATTCCTCAAAGGCAGCACAGGCTGCGGTAATGGCACCGTTGACGGTATTGGGGGTGGCCGTTGTGACGGCGCTTAGGACTTCAGCGTGGTTTGCTGGATTGGTGACGATGAGGTCTCCCTCTGTTTTGGGGAGGGGCGTGTTGAGAATATTGCTGAGTGAACGGAGCGTATTCTCATCGTTCAAATCAATGCCGCGTGAGTTTGGGCGCTCGGGTTGGAACAGGTCACGTGGGGGGAGGATGCCTGTGGTATGTGTCTGGCCAAGCAGAGAGACTGGGTCTGCCGTGAGGTCCTCCAAGGAGAGGGATGGGTCTTGGATGCGGTTGACGAAGGACGAGTTTGCACCGTTTTCGAGTAGGCGGCGAACGAGGTAAGCGAGGAGTGTTTCGTGAGTGCCGACTGGCGCATAGATGCGAACGGGGCGGTCTAGATTGCGTGGGCCGATGACTTGGTCGTACAGCGCTTCACCCATACCGTGCAAGCATTGGAATTCGTAAGAATCTGGCGTGTATTCGTTACCCGCCATGGCGTAAATTGCAGCGAGGCTTTGTGCATTATGTGTGGCGAATTGTGGGTACACAGCATCCAGCGCATTGAGCAGTGTGCGGGCACAGGCGAGGTATGAGATGTCGGAATGGTTTTTCTCTGTGAAGACAGGGAAATCTGTCTGACCGTCAACCTGTGCGCGTTTGATCTCGCTGTCCCAGTATGCGCCTTTGACGAGACGAATCATAAAGCGGCGTTTGTGTCGTCGAGCGAGGTCAATAATGAAGTCCAAAACTGCTGGTGCGCGTTTTTGATAGGCTTGTACGACGAAGCCTAGGCCATTCCATGAGCGAAGGGCTGGGTCTTCGCAGAGGATTTCCAATAAGTCGAGCGAGAGCTCAAGGCGTTCGGATTCTTCAGCATCAATGTTGAAGCCGATATTGTACTGGCTGGCGAGTTTGGCAAGTTCGCGCAGGCGTGGCGCTAATTCTGTAAGGGCGCGTTCACGCTGCAAGCGTGCGTAGCGTGGGTGCAAGGCGGAGAGCTTTACGGAGATCCCCGGTCCTGCATAGACGCCGAGGTCATGTGCGGATTGGCCGATAGCGTGAATCGCAGATTCGTAATCACGGTAATACCGGTCAGCATCCGCCATGTTCATGGCGGCCTCCCCGAGCATATCGTAGGAGTAGCGATAGCCTCGTGATATGGGGCCTGTACTGTTTTTCAGGGCTTCTTGAATGGTTTGTCCGGTGACAAATTGGCGCCCCATGAGGCGAATAGCTTGATTAACGCCTTGCCGAATGGTGGGTGCCCCGCAACGGGTTGTGAGGTTGGCCAGGGTGCTGGGCAAGCGTGAAAGTGTTTTGGATGATAGGGTTTTTCCGGAGACAACGAGGCCCCATGTTGCCGCATTGACGAAGAGAGGGGATTTGCGGTCGATCTGGCTAATCCAGTTACCGTTACCGATTTTATCGCGGATGAGGGCATCACGAGTTGCGTTATCTGGGATACGGAGGAGAGCCTCCGCAAGGCACATGAGTGCCACGCCTTCTTCGGTTGAAAGGTCATATTTCTGGACGAGGTCTTGAACGATTCCGCCGCTTTTATTGGTGCGCAGGCCCTGCACCAATTGGCGCGCGATGCGGTGGACAGTGGCGCTTTCTGTCGCTGTTGGGGCGGCGCTATGGCTGAGTTGTTCAATCAGGGGTTTCTCATCGGCGCGTGTATGGTTGGTGATTGCCTGACGCAGGGGGGAGCGTTCGGGAACACAATGCGCAATGAGAGCCATCTTTTGACAGTCCTGAAAGAGGGAGAATTTATGGTTACGATTGTAAAAAGAATAATGCGAAATGAGTACTGGAAGTTTGTCCTTTTGACCGAATAAAATTTTATGTACCGTCAAAGTGAAGAATTTAATTAGGGTGCAGGAGCGGCTATGGATGAAACAGATCGCAGAATTCTAAGCTTTTTGCAGAAGGATGGCCGCATGACGAACTTGGAGCTTTCTAAGCAGGTTCATTTGAGTCCGGCAGCGACGCTGGAGCGGGTGAAAAAGCTAGAAAAAAAGAAAGTTATTCGCGGGTATATGGCACAGTTAGACCCAGTGGCTCTTAATCTGGGTTTGGTTGTTTTTGTGCAGGTTACTTTAGAGCATAGTGGGCCAGATATTTTTGATACGTTCTCTAAGATGGTTCGGGGTATCCCACAAATAACAGAATGTTATATGGTGGCGGGCGGGTTTGATTATATGATCAAAGCACGCGTAAAAGACATGAATGGTTATAGAAACTTCTTAGGAAGAACGTTGACTCGTCTTCCGGGTGTACGACAAACGCATACGTATGCTGTAATGGAAGAAGTAAAAAGTGATCCAAAACTCTCGGTGTGATGATTTTTTGACTTTGTAATAATGATAAAAACCTCTTGGTGAAGGCGTTTGTTTATGTCCCGTCATACAATACTGCGTATGAGTTGCTCTTTCGTGGCCCTTTTAGGTGGGGTGTTATGCACTATGGGGGCTGGGCAGGCGCAGGACACGGGAGGTCTCTTACCCGTTCCGCAGCGTGTGGTGTGGGAAAATGGAGAGAGGCCCGTTGGTCCGGTGCGTGTGGTCTGGGATACGTCACCAACGCCATTGCTTCAACATGCAGCTTCACGGTTTGAGCAGCGTCTGTCACGTTTGGCTGGCGGGAGGGGGGCGGCAGTTTATGTGCTCCATCTCCGTGTGGGGCGGGACCCAGAGTATTTAACGCTGCATGAGCATGAATCTTACCATGTGAAGACAGGGGAAAATGGGGGAGTAGTGGAGGCTGATGGTCCCGCTGGTGCTTTGCATGGGTTGGCCACTTTGTTGCAACTGGTCGAACGTAAGCCTAGTGGAGCCGTGCTGCCTAATGTGGACATAATAGATGCACCTCGTTTCGCTTGGCGTGGTCTGGTTCTAGACGTATCGCGCCATTTTATAACGGTCGAGAGTGTAAAGCGGCAGTTAGATGCCATGGAATTAGTGAAGCTTAATGTGCTGCATTGGCATTTGAGTGATGGCACCGGATTCCGCGTTCAGAGTCATGTTTTCCCGAAAATTAATGCAGGTGGTGCGTATTATACGCAGCAGCAGGTACGCGATATTGTGTCTTATGCCGCCGAGCGGGGCATTCGGGTGGTGCCTGAGATTGATGTGCCGGGGCATGCTTATGCTCTTTTGAAGGCGTATCCACAATTGGCGGCGGAGCCTTTGCCGCAGCCAGCTTATGTGGGGGAGAAGTCCAATTTGCCGGCAATGGACCCGACCAATCCGGAGACACTAAACTTTATCCGTGCGCTTTATGCTGAGATGGAAACGCTTTTCCCGGACCTATACTTCCATGCGGGGGGTGATGAAGTGGCCGAGAAGCAATGGGCCGATAATCCGCATATTCGTGCCTATATGGAGGCGCACCATATTTCTGATGTCGCGGCATTGCAGGGGCAGTTTACAGCAGAAATTGCTCGCCTTTTAGGTCGTCAAGGACGTGTGATGATTGGATGGGACGAGGTGAGCACGGCGCCGGTTCCGAAAGATGTGGTGATTGAAGGGTGGCGCGGCTCGAAGTGGACGGCACGTGCGATACGCAGCGGCCATGATGTTTTGGTGTCTTCGGGGTATTATTTAGATCTCTTGCGCCCTGCGGCGGAGCATTATGTGGTGGACCCGTATGATGTGACGACAGATGGTTTAACGCCCGAGCAAATTGCTGAAGCCAAACCTAAGCCGAGTGCTTTTGTTGAGGCGTTTCGACAAGACCCTAATGAGGTGCCGCTGAATGAGGATGAGCAGGAGCATGTTTTGGGGGCAGAAACGGCTTTATGGACGGAACTTGTTTCTGATCAGATGTTGGATGCTCGGTTATGGCCGCGCAGTGCTGCGGTAGCCGAGCGTTTTTGGTCGTCTGCGCAGGTACGGAACGTTGCTGACATGGAGCGCCGTTTGGTTGGAGTTCAAGCTGAGCTGGAAGCAACCGGTTTGAAGGCGCAAACTCACATGGCTGTGTTGCGGCAGGCTCTAACACGTGGGTGGAGCGAAGCTGTGCTGGAGAATGTGTTAAATGGGCTTATCCCAGCACCTAATTATGTTTTGAACAGGCTGCATGATCGGGGCGTTGTGGATGTAGAACATGGCCCGGCAGGTGTGGTGGACCCTGATTCTGCTGATGTCATACAGTTTAATGCTTTGGCAGTACGTTATGCGCAAGGTGACCATACGTGTGAGCAGGAATTGAAGGCACTTTTAACCCGTTGGGTGCAAAATGCGGATGCCGCACGACTTACGTTGCAAAATTCTCAAGAATTATCAGTTCTGCAAGACACGACGCATGATTTGGGGCTCGTGGCGCAAGCGGGATTGGATTGTTTGGAAGGGCATTCCCTGACGGCTGAGGAAAACTCTGCTTTAGAGCGCCAAGAGACGTGGCGGCATAATGCATCCAATATGTTGTTAGCGGTACGACGCCCCCAAGCGCCGGGCGGAGTGATGGTAGGGATTGTGCCAGGTGTACGGGCTTTAGTGCAGTAAGGAGAAACGGGAATGTTGAAGAAACAAACTGCATTAGGGCGGCGTAAGCTTCTGCTGCGTGGTGGTGCGCTATGTGCCGGTATGGGCGTTATGCCGGTTGTTGGCTGTGCAACTACGCGGCAGGAGCCATTTTCTGCGGTAGATGCTCGTGTCAGACAGGCTGTGATTGAGGGACAGTGTCCCGGTGCTGTGCTGGCTGTGGGGCATGCAGGGCAAGTGGTGCACCGCTATGTATATGGGCATCGTTCTGTGGTGCCGAGTGTTCAGCCGATGTTGTGGCAGACGGTATTTGATATGGCATCGCTCACGAAGCCATTGGTGACGGCGTTGGCTGTGATGCAATGCGTTGAGCGTGGGCTGGTACATGTTGATGACCCAGTGACGCATTATTTCCCAGAATTTGGCGTGATGGGGAAAGGGGCGATTACCTTGCGGCTGTTGTTGACGCATTATTCGGGATTGCCGCCTGATGTGCCTTTGCAAGCACCGTGGAATGGGAAGCAAGAGGCGGTGCATTTGGCGATGACAAGTCCTTTGGTCGCGCCGCCGGGTAGTCGTTTTTTATATAGTGATATTAATTACATTGTGTTGGGGCTGATTGTTGAAAAAGTCAGCGGTCTGGCGCTCAATCTCTATGCGCAGCAAGAGATTTTAGCACCTATGGGTTTGTCTCATTCTGGCTTCTTGCCTGCCGAGAGTGAGCGTGTGTCGATTGCGCCGACGCAATTTGATGAAACGGGGCGTTTGTTACAAGGCGTTGTGCATGATCCTACCTCGCGGCGGATGGGGGGCGTTGCTGGTCATGCGGGGTTGTTCTCAACGGCAGATGATGTGTGCGCTTATGCGCAGGGGCTGTTAGACCGCTTGAAAGGGCGTGAGAGTCTGTTTCCGCTGAAGCAAGAGACTTTGGCGTCTATGGTGGTACCCGAGCAACCTGCAGGGAAGGCTGATAAGAGAGGCTTTGGGTGGGATATTCAAACCTCGTTCTCGACGCCGCGTGGTGATGTGTTTTCGGCGAAGTCTTTTGGGCATACGGGTTTTACGGGAACGTCGTTATGGATTGATCCGGTGAGTGAAAGTTATGTGGTGTTGTTGACCAACCGCGTGCACCCGTATGGGGGGCATAGTGTGGTGGCGTTACGTCATGATGTGGCAATGTTATCTGCGCGAGCGCTGGGCGTTGTGGAGTAATAGGGCAGTTTTTTTAGTGGTGCCATGCCGTTCCTGTATAGAAAAAACGTCCTAGCCCTGCGCTAATATTGGCAGCGGTTTCCGGCAGGATGGTCAACTTTGCAACAGGGCCTTTGAGAGAGTGTATCCTGCGGCTATGAAGATGACCGCAGGAGTAGAGAGGTTATTTAACGTGAAAGAGCAAAGTTAAGCCCGGTCATGACCGTCAAGCCTTGATTTGGGATAGAGGCCAAAGAGCTTGCATAATATTGACGGTTGGTCACGTTGCTAGCACTGGTGGACAGTTGAAGCTGTTTCGTGATTTGCCAATCACCGAAAAGATCAAACACAACATAACCGGAACGAATTTTTGCCACGCCCGTTTTAGAGCTTGGTTGTCCTGCTGTGTGTGTGGCTGCACGAACGCGTGCACCAATAGTGACTTTCTTATCCCAGAAGTGAACGCCCAAAGTGCCGTCCATGACGGAACGAGGAGGCGTAGTAATCATTTGGTCATAGCCTGTGTAGTCAGCACGCGGTAATTTTGTTGTTGTATTCGTATAAGATAGTGAAGCGAAGAGGCGTTGCGTATCGTATTTTATTTGCCCTTCAAAACCGCTGGTATGGGTATTCCCGGCTATATTTTGGAAAAAGTAGCCATAGGTCGGAATATAAGGGCGCGTACGGGTTGGTTTTACAACCAATGTTTGGCCGATATAATCGCGGATGCTTGTATTAAAGATATCTCCTGAGAAGGTTAGGTGGTCATGATTAATAAGGACATCGGCATAATGCAATTTTGTACCGAATTCCCAGCCATGTGTGCGCTCTGGGTTGAGGTCTGGGTTGGGAATGAATTTTAAGAAACCAAGTCCTGGATGTGAGCCTGCATAGAGGGTTTCAGTCGTTGCGGGCGGACGAAAGCCAAGGCCATAATTCGCGTATAATTGTAAGTTTTTAAGTGGGTTGATGGCAAAAATAACTTTGGGATTGACGGCATCAGAGCTCTTATTGACGCTGAAACGCCCTGCGGGAACGCTGGTGAATCCTGAGGCTTCATTCACGCCATTTCCGGAGAGTTTATACGCATCATAGCGTAGAGCGCCGGTGAGTTGGATAATTTTCCAAGACATTGTGGCTTGCGTGAAGGCGGAGCCTACAGAGCGGTTGCCACTTGGCGTTGCGCCCGTATAGCCCGTTAGGTCTGTTGTATTAACGTGGTCATGGTAATATTCGCCACCATAATCGAGGACAATATTAACGTTTCCGGCGCGCAGACGGGATGTATTGTCGGCTTCAAAGCCCAGTGTTGTTAAATTATAATGTGTTAAATTAGCAGCCGCGACTGTCATGGCACGGAAAGACGGTGTGGCGTTTGCAAGGCCTGTGGTGACAACATACCCCTTCACGTGCAGGGCAATGAGAGGGTTATCATGGGGTATGAAACGATACTCAATATTGCCCGTATTATTTTGGACCTCATTGGCAGTAGCGATGCTACGAGAGCCGACGCCAAATTGGTTATGATAGATTACAGTTCCTAATTTTAAACTCTGGTCAATGCCCGGTGTAATATCAATTTTGAACAAGCCCGATTGTAGTCTTTGAAAGGTTTGGGGAACACGGTTGCCGTTACCGTCTTCATAATCGCCGGAACTCCGCATAGAGAATGCGGCGGCAATGCTCAACCAATCGGTGATGCGGGTAGCGCCGCCCACCATGCCTGAGCCACCATAATTATTCGTCCCACCCATTGCGCGGGCTTGGATACCGTAGCGGCGGCCTGATTCTATCAGGTCATTAACATCAAGCGTGTGTAGGTTCATCACACCAGCGATAGCACCGGCACCATCTGCTGTGGCGACCGTGCCGCGCTGGACATCAATACCGGCTAAGAGAGCAGGATCAACATAGACGCTACCATTCGCGCCGTGACCACTTTCTTGAAAGTTCTGGCGTGCGCCGTCGATCATGACGTTAACACGCCCAAAATCTTGCATCCCACGGATGGATACGGCCAGAGATGGTGTGCCATCGTTTTGGAAGAAAACACCGGGGATACCAGTTAAAATGGCATAAGGTTCATTGGGTTGTACGCGTAGTAAATCTTGACGGGTTTGATGTGTGGTCGCTTGTGGAACCTCTGGGGTGAGGGCATCAGCATGAACGGTTACGTTTCCTAAACGGAGCGGACTGCTTTGTGATGCGGTGGTTGAGGCGGAATCTGCGAGGGCGGGTGTACTGCATAGAGCAATCGTCGCGGCCGTTAGGCTCAGGAAATGACGAAAATTGGACATGTGGTGCAATCCTAGAAGGTTAGAGCATCTGAGGCGATGCGCTACCTGTTAATGCGAATAATTTGCACTTGCAATGATAATTATTATCATTTAGATGGGCGCTAGGTATTTTTCTGAAGGGGATAATTCATGCTCATACGGCCTCTGCCCCGTAGAAAACTCATATTTTCGATGATGGGTACCGCCTGTAGTACGTTCGCTGTTTCAGCGTTTGCTCAGGGCCGCGCAGAGGAGGGGCAAGCTAGTGCGCATTCTGTAACGGATGCACGCGGGCGGCGTATTGCCATCGGTTCCACACAGAAAATTGTCTGTATTGGCGGCACTATTACTGAGACATTATATGCGCTTGGTGCTTCGGGGCGCATTATCGCTGTTGATAGTACATCAACCCGCCCGGAAGCCGCTTTGCACGAGAAAAAATCGCTTGGTTATATGCGTATGGTTTCTGCGGAGAGTGTTCTTTCCTTAGAGCCGGATCTGATTATTGCCATGAATGATGCGGGGCCGCCTGCGGCGATGGCGCAACTTATTGCTTCTCAAGTGCCCATTGTTTTTGTGGATTCCACCCCAACGCTTGAAGCAATCATAGGTCGGACACGTTTTCTGGCGCAGCTTGTTGGTGCAGAGCATGCGGGGAATGCACTATGTTCTGGCATCAATGACCGTTTCCATACGCTGGAGGCATGGCGCACCGCGCACCCCGTTCAGCGGCGTATCTTATTTGTGATGCGTATGACCAATGGACACCCAATGGCAGCGGGCCGCGGTACCGCTGCGGATGCGGTTATTCGGCTTGCTGGCGGCATAAATGCTGGTGCGTCTTTGCAGGGGTACAAAATTGTTGAAGATGAAGCTCTTATCACGCTTCAGCCGGATATTATTTTGACTATGGCTCAAGAAGTGGAAAGTCTCCGACCTGCCTTAAAGGCAGATACGGGGTTCTTGTTGACGCCTGCTGGCCGTCGTGGCGCTATCATTGCGATGGAGGGTGAGCGCCTTCTAGGGTTTGGCCCACATACCGCAGATACGGCGTTAGATCTGGCGCATCAGATTGAGGCCGTATCACCTGCATGACGGTCTCTCGTCTTTCGATGGCGCAGTGGTTTGTGGCTTTGATCCTGTGTTTGGGGCTTGTGACCGGCCTTGCGCTTGTTACGGGTGCTATGGGGTTTGGGTTACCCAAAGGGACGACCGGGTGGTTGGTACTAACGCAGATTAGAGCGCCGCGCGTGTGTCTTGCACTGTTAACCGGGGCGGCCTTGGCGGTTTCAGGTGCCGTCATGCAAGGGTTGTTTCGTAATCCGTTAGCTGACCCTGGTTTGATCGGTGTGTCTTCTGGAGCCGCCTTAGGAGCCGCTTTAGTGATCGTTGTGGCGGGCAGTTCTTTGACTGTATGGGGCGTGCCTGCGGGCGGAATGATAGGCGGGCTTCTCGCAACGTTGATATTGTATCGCTTTGCGACGCGGAGCGGCATGACATCGACCGGAATGGTCATTCTTGCCGGTGTGGCGCTGGGTGCTTTCACAGGGGCCATTACAGGCATTCTAGTCTTTCGTGCGAATGATACTGCCCTGCGTGATTTGACATTTTGGACGATGGGCAGTTTGGCCGGTGCTGATTGGACACGTATTGTCGTTTTGCTGCCTTTTCTCATGATGTCTGCGGCTCTTTTTGCGACCATTCACCGGCCTTTGAATGCGCTGTTGCTTGGTGAAGCTGATGCCGCTCTGATGGGGTTTCGTGTTGAGCGTACGAAGAAAATAGCTATTTTTGGCGTGGCTTTGGCGATTGGGCCGCTTGTGTCTTTTGTTGGGGTTATTGGTTTTATAGGCGTTGTTGTGCCGCATCTTGTCCGGCTGATAACGGGGCCAGATCATCGCTTGGTATTGCCGGGAAGCGCTCTTTTAGGAGCGCTCTTATTGTTAATCGCCGATACTCTTGCCCGGATTATCGCGATCCCTGCTGATGTGCCGGTAGGGGTGGTTACAGCGGCAATTGGTGCGCCATTGTTTGTATGGTTGTTGGTTCATGCGCGAGATGTAAAGGGCACGACCTAATGCTGTCTTTCGATCATGTGTCTTGTCGTGTAGCGGAGCGTTATCTCTTACAGGATATCTCTTTGATGGTTCGTCCGGGGGAGGTTGTTGCAATTATCGGCAAGAACGGTGCTGGTAAGAGCACGCTTTTACAGGTGGCGAGTGGTTTGCGTCGGCCAGATCAAGGCCGGGTATCGCTTGATGGAGAGTTGTTGCACCATATATGCCCCAAGCGCCTTTCTATGCGCCGTGCGATGTTGACGCAGGAAACGCCTATGCAAGCACGCTTCACGGTTGAGGACGTTGTGGCAATGGGGGTGCAGGCATATCCTTTGGCGCGGCGTCAGAAGCTTGTGGCAATGCAGTTGGAGCGGGTTGCTCTTTCGGCTTTGGCTCAACGAGATATTACCAGCTTATCGGGTGGAGAGCGGCAACGAGCACATTTTGCCAGGGTTTTAGCGCAGTTAGATGCCGGTGCCGAAGGGAGTACTCCGGGGCTTTTACTGCTTGATGAACCAATCTCAGCACAGGATCTTGCCCGACAGGGTGTCGTGCTTGATGTGGCGAGAGAGCATGCACAGCGTGGTGGTTCATGCCTCATGGTGCTGCATGATTTGAACTGGTCTGCCGCACGTTCGGACCGGATAGTAATGCTTCTAGACGGGGGTATTTATACGCAAGGTGCGCCTGAAGATGTTTTGACGCCTCAGGCGCTTAAGGATGTCTTTGGCGTGACGGTACCCTCTGTCTTCACGCATTGTGGGACACGGAAACCTTTCATCATCCCACATGACTTCAATAATTCTGTCGATTTTTTAGGAGATGATCAATCATGTATATTGCAATGAACCGCTTTAAGGTGGCTATCGATCATGAAGACGCTTTTCAAAACCGCTGGCTTAACCGGGAAGTTCTTTTGAAGGAGGTTCCGGGTTTTGTATCCTTTCAGTTTTTACAAGGACCACGTACGGAAGATTATGCTCTGTATGTTTCGCATACGGTTTGGGCTTCTTATGATGCCTTTATTGGCTGGACCCACTCAGACCATTTCCGTCAGGCTCATGCATCTGCGGGAGAAGGCAAAAAACTGACCATGGGCGCCCCTATTTTTGAAGGTTTTAAAGTCCTTCAGAATATTGATGCCTGACCGGAAGGTAGAAACAGTTGGCTTTGCGCATCTTTGCTGGGTGCGCGAAGAAAAGCGTAAAGCATGGTATAATAGTGCTTATGCTGTTGCCTGTTTTCTGGGGCTGTTTTTGATACTATATTTTTATGTGGGGAATAGCTGCTCTGTACGTGGGGAGACGGCAATGCAGAGAGGGGCCGTAATGCATCTTGTCCCGTTGGAAAGTCGTAATATCCCTGTGGCGCAAATTGTGCCGCCTAAGATGGCTATACTGGAAAATAAAGTATTTATACCATCTGTACCGGCATTGCATGTGATGCCCAAGCCGCGTGTTGCTCTACATATGATGCAGCGACCATTAAGTGCATCTAACCCGTCAAACAACACGCGGCATAATCTCGATTTGACGCATGAAAAACAAAGTACTCAAGCGGCTCAACCCTCCGTCTCATCAGAGGCTGAAGCGCATGATAAGGGCGATGCGTGGCAGCGTTCGGTGATGGAACGCTTGGAGCGTTTTCGTTCTTATCCGGCAGATGCACGGGCAGAGCATGATGAGGGTATCACGGTACTCCGTTTGTTAATTAGCCGTCGTGGAGATGTACTTGGGGCAACGGTCAGTGAGACGTCAGGCTCCAATATTTTGGATGAAGAAGCTATTAATTTAGCGTACCGTGTGAACCCATTACCGCAGCCCCCATCGGAGATTGTGGGGGATCCGTTAGTTTTGTTGGTGCCGGTTAGTTTTCAATTGAGCCCGAGTTGAGCGGGAAACGGCCCTATTGCACAGTTGAGTATCCCGTCGGAAACCGCTGCCGGTGCTAGCGTATGGCTTGGCAGATGAGTGATTTCAAAGGGCGTCATTCGCGACCTTGAAACCATGAGAGAAGCCACGTTTTGTCTGTAGCCGTTATGCTGAGTGATGCTCGGGAATGGAGGCAGAGGTAATGGTCGTGGCGTTGGGGAGGCGAAGCATAGAAGTAGAAAGTTTGTACCGTTTTCTCAATATGCTGAGAAAACGGCTTCTTGGTGTGTTGAATATGTGTGGTGTGGGTTAGTAATTCACCCTTGCGATAAAGCCAAAATTGCGTGGTTGGGTGACGTAAGCATACCATGCTCCGTTGCCGCTGACGCCACTGCCTTGCACAACTTGGCTGATGCGACGTTCATCTGTGGCGTTATTGATAAAGCCGCTGATATCCCAGCGGCCTTGGTGATCACGTAAGCCAAAATTTACATTGAGGGTACCGTAGCCAGGAACCCATCCGTACATTGAGTTATTGGCTGATGTGTTTTCGCGCGTGTTGTAATTGTAGCTTCCGCCAGCGTAAGCATCGGTTAGGCTGCGGCCGATTTTGCCGAGTGTATGATAATATTGAGCTGATGCTGAAAGTGCCCAACGTGGTACAAAGGGGATTTGTGTATGTGCGAGACTATAAGGGCCAGTGGAGGCGATTTCAGAGGGGGCTGAGGTGGTGTATTCTAAGAATTGTGCATCATTATATGATGCAGAGAGAGATGTGGTGAGGTTGGGGAGTGGGCTATAGTGTATGTCTGCTTCTGCACCGCGTACGCGTACCTTGGGCGCACTGCTGAGATAAGATAAGAGTGAGCCCTGAAATTCACGAACAGCAGTGACTTGATAGTTGTGGTCGTTCGTTTGGTAGAGAGCACCAGCGAACAGCAAGCGCCCTTGAAGGGTAGTTAATTTCACGCCAACCTCAAAGGCATCATCTGTTTCTTTCCCAACATTGGGTGAGACAGCGCCACTGGCGATTTGTTGTGCGGAGAGTGGGGTGAGGTTTAATCCGCCCGATTTTCCGCCATGTGCGTAGCGGCCATAGAGCATCAAGTTTTGAGTAGGGTGGTATTGTAGTGCGACTTGCCCAGTGACAAAGCCATTATCCAGATGTCCAGAAAAACGATTATTAGCTCCGTAGGTATTCCAAATTTTTTGAGCAGATCCGAGGGGTGTTAATGCGGGTGAATAAGAGGATGGTGCATCCTGCCATTGAGCAAAGCTACCGGTTTTAACGCCGTAATTGTAGCGGGCCCCAGTGACGAGATCGAATGTCTTTGAAAGGTGCCATGTGCCATCAGAATAAAGGGCATAGTAATTGGTTGTTGGCTGAGCGTAATTACGGACGTTGTAACCATTGAGCGCATTTCCGGCTTGGGCCGCCGTTACTCCCGCCACAGGAGCGGATGAAGTGCCATAGCCAAACCATGTGCCCGCATCGGAGCCGTAAGCTTGATCCCCGGCGACGTCATTTTCTTGCCAGAGGTAAAAAGCGCCGAGGCGATAATCAAGAAGTTGTCCCCATTGGTTTGTAAAGCGAAATTCTTGGCTGAATTGGCGCTGATTGACTTTAAGGTTCGTATTGGTTTGTGCGTTTATACCGTTGAGGTCACCATCATTTAAGGGCCACCAGTTCCAGGCGCGGTAAGCTGTGATTGAGGAAAGGGTGAATCCTGCATGGTGCCAGTTAGCTTGTGCTGAGAGGCCCATATCTTCTTGGTTGGCTTGACTGAGAGAGTCACGGTCAATGGTATAGGGCGTGTCAGACGGGGGGACGGGCGTGTAGTGAGACCAAGCCGCTCTTTGTAAAAGGTTGCCGCCAATAATAGTGCCATTGGTTCTTTGTGTGACGATCTTATAAAGGCTCCCTGAGCAGCAATTTTCACGGAGATGGCTGTAATCACCGATGAGGCGCACATCAAGTTCATCCGTGGGGTGGTAGAGTATTTGTGTTCTTACTGAACGGTTCGTTACACCGTTAATATCGCCACCGCCTGATAGATTATGGACCCAGCCGCTATAAGCATAGCCAAGTGTATCGATACGGACAGCTAATGTGTTCTTGATAAGCGGTGTAGAGATGCCGACAGACCAACGATTGTAATTATAATTTCCAGCACCAGCTTCTGCGGTGATATGCCGTGTATATAAATCTGGTGCCGTTGTGGTGAGTTCAATTGCGCCAGCCGTTGTGACCATGCCGCCTGCAGTGCCAGAGGGGCCACGTAATACGGTAATACCGTTTAATCCCGGTAAGTCAGACATGGCGGTTGCGGGGCGAGGGCGGTAGACGCCATCCACATAAACGGCGACGCCGCCTTCAATTCCGTCTGTTGCGCCGGTGCCTGCGGCCCCCAATCCACGAATGTTAATGGCTGAAACGCGTGGGTTTGCGATGTTGAATTGCACGGTTGGCAGCAGACGGGTCGCTTGAGTAAGATTAGTAATATGTTCGGCCTTAAGCTGCCGTGCATCAACGCGCGTGGCGGCTTGTGAGACATGTTGTAATTCGCGCGTTTTATGGTCGATCGTATGTGCGGCTCGCTGGCTGGAACTGGCTGTTACACTGATATTTTCTGCATGTTGTGCTGCATCAACGCTTTTTGATGGAGCCGCGAAGGCATGGTGGAAGGTAGCCAGTGTGGTGGCTGCGTATAGCATTTTTTTGTTCATGATGAGGATGTCGCTATCTGTAAAGAGGATTCAATATCGGCTGGGGCGCAATGTGCGTCAGATACGACAGGTCATTGAAATATCTCTGTTTTGGGTAAATTGACCTGCAACCGTATGATGAGGTTGCAGGGAAGAAGGGTTTAATGGCTGGTGAGCGCAAGGCTCTCACGGCCGTCTGGCCCTATAGGGGTTTCGCCCTCCACCGTGCTGCGGCGTAATAAACGTGGTTCATTGCCGTAATCATTAATGGCGCGATGTTGTGTGGCTTGGTTGTCCCAAATAGTAACATCCCCGGGTTGCCAACTCCACCGCACGATGTTGTCCTGAGAAATAACGTGATCTTGTAGAATTTCTAAAATGCGCCGACTGTCACGTAGGCTAATTCCTTGAAATTTCTTTACGAAATGACCGAGCAATAAAGTGCGTTCACCTGTTTCGGGGTGGACACGAACGACGGGATGTTCGGTTTCATAGTTCTCACGTGTGAAAATACCGTGATATTCTAACGCTTTTGCGCTGATGGTTGCGCGGTGTGCGGCGTAATCATAACTGTTGGTATGAACGGCTCTTAGTGTGTCTGCGAGGTGTTGTAAGGGTTCTGGTAAGCTTTCATACGCGGCTGTGGTGTTTGCCCAAACGGTATCTCCGCCTGCTTCTGGTGTTACGACAGCCCGTAGAACCGAGAGTTTGGGATAGTTTGGCAAGAAGGTCATATCGGTATGCCAGCTATCGGCCCGAGCACCTTTTTTACTATCGACTGAAAAGACGGCCTGTGTGCCTTCAGCGGATGGTACTGTGGGGTGCGGGACAATTGTACCAAAACGCTGAGCGAAACGTTCTTGTTCAGCATCGCTTAAATGATTTTGGTTTCGAAAGAAGAGGACTTTATGGCGGCTTAATGCCTGTGTGATAGACGTGAATGTTCTTTCATCCAGGTCTGCTGCAAGGCGAATGCCTTGAATTTCTGCCCCGAGAGCCCCTGCAACACGACGTATGTTCAAGGGTGAAGCAGCATGTGCGGTATTGGGTTCAAGTGTTTCAGACATGAGATCAAATTCCTTGAAAAGAGTATAGATGAAGGGCGGTATCGGCGTTTTTACGCCGACTTCCAGCGTGTGAGGTGGTGTTCCACACGCTGCAGAAGGAAGTTCACGCCACCGCCAATGACGGAGAGCACGAAGATGGCCGCGTACATTTGCGGAATATCGAAATCGAGTTGTGCGGCATTTACGAGGTACCCAAGCCCTGCGCGTGCTCCGACCATTTCAGCAGCGACTAAAACGAGCAGTGCTGCGGCTGAAGCGAGGCGAATACCGGTGAAAATGCTGGGCAAGGAGGCTGGAAGAATGACGCGTGTGAACAGGCCCTGTTGGGTTAATCCCATTGCGCGGCCGGCTTTGATCCATAGTGGGTCAACGCTTTGCACGCCGTTAATGGTACCTAGGAAAATTGGCCAAATAGCCGCGTAAAATACCATGGCAATTTTAGAGGACTGGCCAATCCCTAAAAGCAGGGTAAAGACGGGTAATAAGGCCAGAGCAGAGGTGTTACGCAAAATTTCTAAGGCAGGGCCGATGGTTTCACGTAGTGTTTGTGACGTGCCAACGAATAGGCCTGCAGGGATACCGACCAGTAAAGCGAAACCGAGACCTGGTAATACACGAGAGAGACTAGAAGATGTGTGTAACCAAAGCTGTCCATTATGCGCCATTTGCGCGAGTGCTGTAAGTACGTGAGATAGCGGTGGTACAAAGAGCGGGTCTAGTACACCAACGGTTGGTAAAACCTGCCAGAGTATGAGCAGAATTGAGATGCCAAATGCGCCGCGTAATGTTTTGCGAGAGGCCGTAAACTCTATGCCAAAGCGTTTGTTTGGACGTAGTAATACAGGGGCTTCAGAGACGTTATTATAGGTTGTGGTATTCATGATAGGCCCCCGTTATGGAGGGCATTGCGCGGGGTCAGGCTGGCGCGAATGTATTGGCGTAATGCGGCATAATCCGCAGATGCACGAATAGTGTCGATGTTACTATCCGCAGCAAAGGGAAGGTCCAGTATATCCACTACGCGGCCGGGGGAAGTACCAAGAATAGCGATGCGTTGTCCGAGTAGGAGTGCTTCGTCAATATCATGTGTGATGAACATGATGGTCATACCGGTGCGCTGCCATAAACTGCGGAGTTCTATTTGCAGTGTTTCACGGCTTTGTGCGTCTAGCGCGCCAAATGGCTCATCCATCAGTAAGACTTTGGGTTCTACAGATAGGGCGCGTGCAATAGCGACGCGCTGTTTCATGCCGCCTGAAAGTTGATGCGGGTATCGATCGGCGCTTTGCTGTAGGCCGACAAGGTTTAAGGCTTGATCGGCTTTGGCTGTATGTTCGCGTCGATCAATGCCTGCGGCATCTAACGCTAAGATGATGTTGTCTCGTGCTGATTTCCACGGAAAAAGAGCGTAATTTTGAAAGACAACGGAGCGGTCTGGCCCGGGGCCAGAAACGGAACTGCCGTCGAGTAATACCTTACCGTGTGTTGGGGCAGAAAGACCGGCAGCAAGGTCAAGAAGTGTTGATTTTCCGCTGCCGCTAGGACCAACGACAACGAGAAAGTCACCGGCCTCAAGAGAAAGGTTTAAGTCATCTAAGACGATGGTGGAGCACGTTTCTTTTGCACTAGGAGGAAAAGACTTCGTGATTGCGTCAAAGCGGAGCTTTGGGTGGGCGAGATTTACTGTCGACACGATTCCTCTTCCTTTCTTTGTGCTTTTTTAATATTACTCAAGTGTTATGTTGATATCCCATAATGGGATTAGTCAAGGTTAATTATATAATTAAGGATATAAAATTGTTATATGAATAATATTACTATAAATAGGCGTAGATTAGCATGTTTGCTCGTCGCCCCTTTCGTATTGCGAAAAGCTTGGGCACGGGGGGCTGATCCTGCGAAAGAACGTGTTTTGCGTTATCAGGGATGGGCGGGGACGGTTTTAGCGGCTGAACTGGCTGAGGCACTTGGTTATCTTGGCGCGCTACGTTTGCAGTGGGTTGGAAATACGGCGAGCGGCCCTGTCGATTTACAGGCGACAACTACGGGCGATACGGAGTTCGCAAGTGCGTTTAATGGCCCTATTATGAAGATGATCGGGGTCGGTGCGCCGGTGAAGGCAGTTTATGCTTACGGGGGTACCGTTCCTCGTGAGTGCTCGGGTATTATCGTGCCGGAGGCTTCGTCTATTCGAAATCCACGTGATTTGATTGGGCGTTCTGTTGCGATCAATACTCTACGTGCTCAGCAAGAGTGTTTTGTGGATCAATATCTTGTTGCTGCAGGGTTAACGCCACGTGAGATTGAGCAAGTTACTCTTGTGTCTGTGCCGCCGCCACTGGTCGAAGCGGCGTTGAGGCATAAGCGTGTTGATGCTGCGGTTCTCTCGACTTTTTTTCGCGATACGGCTTTAGCGCGTGGTGGGCTGCGTGAATTGAGTACGGATATTGCTCTGTATGGTTCGTCCAATATGGACAGCGTTATCTTGCGGGAGAGCTATATGCGTGAGCACCCTGAGGATGCCGCTCATTTTGTGCAGGCTAGTGCGCGTGCAATTCGTTGGATGCAAGTGACACCGCGTGCGGAAGTTACGGCGTTGATGACCCGGATTATTCAATCTCGAAAACGTGGTGAAAGCATTTTACCAACTCAGTTTTGGCAGAATGCCAGTGTTGTTACGCCCGGGGGGTATATAACGGAAGAGGACTTTTCGCGGTTTCAGGCTTGGTATGGATGGAGAGGGGATACACGCACAGCCTCTCTGAACGCCAAGACACTTTTTACAAATGCTTTTAATCCTTACGCCAAAGGTGCATGAGAATGTCTCAATTTACGAAACGACGTCAGTTCCTAGTAGGTGCGACAAGCCTTAGTCTTGGTGCTTTCGCGCCGTCATTGCATGCTGCGGGTACGAAGCGGCCCAACATTGTTTTTATATTGGCAGATGATCTGGGTTATGCTGATGTTTCGTGCTTTGGAAATCCGGGCTTTACGACGCCGTCGATTGACCGCATTGCAGCTGGTGGAATAAAACTGAAGCGAGCATATGCGAATTCTGCCGTATGCTCTGCCACAAGAACTGCGCTGATTACTGGCCGGTATCAGGATAGGTTGGCTTGTGGGTTAGAAGAGCCAATCGCGTTTTCAACACGGAAAGATTTGGGGTTGCCGCCTGGTCTGCCAACGCTGCCTGAGCAATTGCGCCGGCACGGATATCAGACGGCTCTTGTCGGGAAGTGGCATTTGGGCTCTCCGCCTACGTTCGGTCCATTGAAGAGCGGGTATGAACATTTTTATGGTATTGCCGGAGGGGCCGCTGATTACTTCACGCATCAGGCTCAGCCGGGACATGATCAGTTTTATGATGATACGAAACTGACTCATGATCATGGTTATTTAACGACCCTTTTGGGAGATCGTGCGACACATCTGTTGGAAGAGTTTTCAGCCCAGCAGAAGCCTTTTTTCTTGAGTTTGCATTTTAACGCTCCGCATTGGCCATGGGAAGGGCCGCATGATGAGGCGGAATCACAGCGTATTCATGGAAAAATCGGTGATTTTGATGGCGGTACGCAAGAAACTTATGGGCGCATGGTTAAGGCTATGGACGATGAGGTCGGACGTGTTCTGGCAACGTTGGATCGCTTGGGGTTAAGCGATAACACGATTGTTGTGTTCACGAGCGATAATGGGGGTGAACGTTTCTCAGACATTTGGCCATTTACTGGGATGAAGGGGGAATTGTTAGAGGGCGGATTGCGTGTACCAGCGGTGGTACGTTGGCCGGGTGTTATTCAGCCGGGGAGTGAGAGTGACCAAGCGGTTATTACAATGGACTGGCTACCGACCTTCTTGGCGGCTGCGGGCATTGCCCCGGATAAAAGTTTTGTACCTGATGGACGCGATGTGGGACGTTTCTTGGGGGATCCGACGCAGCGAGAAGAGCGTGTTTTTTCGTGGCGTTATAAAAAGAATGATCAGCATGCCCACATGGAGGGGCAGTATAAATATCTTAAAATAGGTGCGAATGAGTTCTTGTTCGATGTGGTGGCGGATCCGCGGGAACGCGCGAATCTGAAAGCGCGCTTGCCTGATGTATTTGCGCGGTTGCGTCAGAGTTGGGTTGAATGGAATGCGCAGATGTTACCATTCCCAGAGAAAAGTTATTCTTGGGGGGCAGATGGTGCACATTTTGCGGATCATTATGGGGTCCCTTCGGACGATCTATAGTACAGTGCGGTAAGTTGGAAATGAGCCCATGTGCAGTGTTGTGCATGGGCGTTTATATGAGTGTTAAAAAAAATATATTATTGTATTTTGATTTGAATGCCGGTTTTTCATTTTTTGTATTTTAATCGTTGGTTTTGAATTGTTTTTTTGATTTGAAGTGCCGCACTCCCTAAGGACTAGAGGTGCGTGACATTCAGTTGTGTGGGGTTCAAGACACAGTGCATAATTCTATGTGTCGTATGGCTTGGGAGGATGGCAAGATCGGTGCATATCATGCGCCGAGAGTGAGATGACCGGTGTGAAGAGGGGGGCACTGTATGCAGAAGCAGAATGATAGACAGGAGATGGCACATCGGATTCAGCATGATCCAGGTTATCTTGCGGCTCTGGATCAAAGTGGCGGCTCTACCCCTTCAGCACTGGCAATGTATGGCGTATTGCCGAAGGCTTATAACACTGAAGAGGAGATGTTTGCGGCGATGCATGCGATGCGTTGCCGTATTATGATGTCTCCTGCATTTTCAGGTGAGCATGTTCTTGGCGCTATTTTGTTTGATCGCACGATGGATGCGCAGGTAGATGGAATCTCTGTTCCGACGTTTTTGTGGCAGAAACGTCGGATTGTTCCTTTTGTAAAAATTGATCAGGGTTTGTCGGCAGAGGCGCAAGGCGTCCAAATGATGCGCCCGCTGGCAGATATTGAGGCATTACTAGAGCGTGCGTCTGCTTTGGGTGTGTACGGTACAAAGGCGCGTTCGGTTATTCACTCGGCGGATAAAGCTGGTATTACTGCTGTGGTAGAGCAGCAAATGTTCTATGCGGAGCGTGTGCTTTCAGCTGGTTTGACACCTATTTTAGAGCCAGAGATTGCGGTTCAGAGTTGTGAAAAAGCCGCAGCTGAGGGCATGTTGCGTGACGTTCTGTTGGAAAAGATAAATAATTTATCTGACAAAAGTAGAGTTTTATTAAAACTGACTTTGCCAGAAGTCCCTAATCATTATGCACAATTAAACTGTGATCAACGTGTATTACGGGTTGTGGCATTATCGGGAGGGTATTCGCTTGAAGAAGCCTGTCGTCGTTTGGAACAAAATGAGGGCATGGTAGCGAGTTTTTCACGTGCGTTATTGGACCGATTGCGTATTTCGCAAGATGATGAAGCGTTTAATTCTGTTTTGCAGAAGGTATCTGATTTGATTTATACAGCTTCTGTAAAGAAAATTCTGCATTAAGGAATTTTCTGCTCACATATGCGTTGTTTAATTTGATTGCGATTGCAACAATTTGGCAGGGCTATAGCGATGATGTTTTTTGTGTGGGTGGTCATTAAAGTCCTTGTTGGACTTATAATGGTGATAGGATATTTGAATATTACAGGTAGATCTCAGGTGTCTCAAATGACTCCCATAGATCTATTTGGAAATTTTATTATGGGTGGCGTTGTTGGTGGTATTTTATATAATGATAAAATAGACTTTTGGAGGTATGTTCTTTTATTGTTTGTATGCATTCTGGTCATGGCCTCGTTAAACTATTTAACGAGAAAGTGGGCTTTGTTGCGTAAGGCGAGTATTGGTCGCCCTATACCCATTATCGAGAATGGTCGCTTTGTTGTTCAGTCTTTTGAAGACCATAGAAGTCGATTAGACATTCATGATCTGGCATCGAATTTGCGTATGCAGGGTATTTTTGGGTTCGATCGTATTCAGTTTGCTCAAATTGAGCCGACGGGAAATATTAGTGTTATTCAAGGTGATAAAACGCACCCCACACGTTTTGTCGTTTTTCGCGGCAAATTGCTAAATGCTGAGTTAGAGGCGGGTGAGTTTGAAGAAGAATGGGTACGGCATGAGCTTATGCTCGCTGGAGAAGGTGATCTGGAGCAGATTTTCTTGGCTGAGTGGTGTTATGAGCGCATGGTTATTATTCGTACTGATGGTCAGATTATCAGAGGGCCGTTACGTCCGGCTCGTTCTGTAAATGCTCAAAACCCTCTTCCGCTGAGCCGTGTTGAACAAATAGCAGCTCGGTCTTGGGGAGTCGGTAAAACCTCTTAAGGGGGCAGGCTTGTGCTGCTTTATGTTTTGGAAAGCAGCACAGCGGCGTGTTTTAGAACCCGATAGTTGCGTCACCACCAAAGGTGAACATGCCGACATTACGGTTGTTATTAAAGGGGCTCGTTCCGTTTAGGGAGCGGTCAAAACGAATTTCCGGACGAAGGGCAAAGACACGAATACCATGTCCAATATTAGGGCTATAGGTAGCACCAAGGGTTAAGCCGCCATATGTGGTGGGTGGGGCGGTCTCTGCTGGAGCATTACCTCCGAGAAAGGCATTCATATAAGCTTGATTGGTGAGGAAACTGACGACGGATAGGCCTGAATTATCACGAAAAACTTCGCCGCGGTAATTTAAGGTCCAGTGCGGTGTGAGTTTATAACTTGCATAGGTGACGAAGCTATAATTTTCAGCGCGCAGACCAACATCATGAAAAAAGTTGAATTCTCCTGTGAGGGAGAGTTTGTCGTTTACGGTGTAGTACGCGGCAAGATCATTCCAGTAGCGCTGTGCTGTATTGGCACGGCGCCCGATGCTAGCAACGGCATCTTCGGGGCCAATACGCGATAATTCGACGATATTGAGTTTGCCGTCTGCAAGGCCATTTAAGTTAAAGCCAAAATACCCTGCGGCGGCATTGTTGTTATCATTTTTACCGAAGGTGGTTTGGTTGCCTGTATCAACCCCGAAGTTGAAATCAAAGTGGGGGGTAACGTGCAGATGGAACATGGCCCCGAGATGTTCGAAGGGTACAGAATACTGTGCAGTATAGGCAAATGTATAAAAAGGGCGAGCCGTTGGTTCAATGACTTCGACGCCCATAGGGGCTTCAAGGATGCCTGCCTGAACGTCCAGCCCACCGGATGTGAGGACATTCAAATGTGCGTCTGCATGCGCTTGGATAGGAAGAACTTGGTAGCGGTTTGATGTGACTTTATTCGATACGCCTAGCAGGTGGTAGTAACGAGCATCTGAGCCGTAGAGCACTTGAAGAGTGAAGCCAAATTGGTTTTCAGCTTTGGTGGAATCAACAGCTTTGGCGAGGGTCAGGTAAAGCTGATTAAGCTGCATTTGGTTCGCGTGATCGGATAAAAAATTCCCAAAATTGATACCGTTATCAGGGCGCGCAGGATTGGCCATGATACCGCCTTCGGCTTCTCCTTGCAGGGTAATCCCTTGTAGCCATGTGTTAGAATTGTCTTTGAAAAGAGCAATTTGTGCTTTGGCGGGGGATGCAGACAAAAGTGCAGCGAGGCCCGTGAAGGCAGTGAGGGAGAGGAGGCGGGTATATGAGGGCATGAAAATGTCTCGCGCTGCCTGAAATAAAGCCAAGGAGAAGGGCGTGTGGGTATGAACCCGAACCGTTCTTGTGCATGTTAGGCTAATGCGTTTCGTTTCAATTGTAAGGGGAAATTTTTATTAATGTTTCAACATTGGAAGGTTGTGTGTTCAAAGCGACACATCCTTTGAGGGGTTCCACCCGGGGGTACCGAGTGGAACTACCTTTTATATCAACCGATACGCTCGCCGTGGAGGGAGATATCGAGGCCTTCGATTTCTTCTTGTTGGGAAACGCGTAGTCCCATGACAAGGTCAATAATTTTCAGCAGAACAAAGGTGACGATGCCGCACCAGATAATGGTGACGCTAACGGCTTCTGCTTGAATGATGAATTGGTGCCATGAACCGACAACGCCTGAAGGGTTGGCGTCAGTGGCAGAAAGTGGGCCATAGGCGAAGAAGCCAGTGAGTAGGGCACCAACGATACCGCCTACGCCATGTACGCCAAAAGCATCAAGGCTATCATCATAGCCTAGAGCGTGCTTCAGAGCTGTGGCGGAGAAGTAGCATACAACACCTGTTACGAGGCCGATGATAAGGGCATTGCCCGGTAGCACAAAGCCGGCAGCGGGTGTGATGGCGACCAGGCCCGCGACGGCACCGGAAATAATGCCCAGAACCGTTGGCTTGCCTGTTTTGATCCATTCGACCAGAAGCCATGCGATGCCAGCGCCTGCTGTAGCGATTTGTGTCGTTGCCATGGCCATGCCTGCGCGGCCGTTGGCGCCGACGGCAGAGCCTGCGTTAAAGCCGAACCAGCCCACCCAAAGGAGGGATGCGCCAATGACGGCGTAGGTCAGATTATGGGGCGTGAGGTCATCTTTACCAAAGCCGTGGCGTTTGCCCAGTACGAGTGCGGTCACAAGACCAGCGACACCAGCGTTGATGTGGACAACAGTGCCGCCGGCAAAGTCAACAGCGCCGAGGCCAGAAAGCCAGCCGAGTGGGCTCCAAACCCAGTGTGCAATCGGGGTATAGACCAGTAATGACCACAAAACGGTGAAGACGAACAGGGAGGAGAACTTCATACGTTCTGCAAAGCTGCCGGCAATCAGTGCGGGGGTAATGATCGCAAACGTCATCTGGAACATCATGTAGACGCTCTCAGGAATGGTCATGACGGTTGGGTTTGCACTGCCTGCGCCGAGTGTGAAGCCGATATCAGCGCCTTTGTTGATGTTGGCACCGATTCCGTTCAGCATGAAGCGGGAGAAGTCACCAATGTAAGGTGTGCCTGTTCCGAAGGTGAGGCTATAGCCAGCAATCATCCAGACAACCGTGACAGCACAGCAAATGGCGAATGATTGCATGACGGTTGCGAGAATGTTCTTCTTGCGCACCATGCCGGCGTAGAACAGTGCCAGGCCGGGGATGGTCATGAGCAGTACGAGGGCTGTGCTGGTGAGCATCCATGCCGTGTCACCCGTATCAATGGCGGGTGGTGCTGCCATAGCAACGCCGGGGGCGAAAGCTGCCAGACAGAGGGCTAATTTTTTCAGGTTCACACTATAATCTCCCCAGTGAGGTCGTATCGTGATCTTGGTTTGAAATGCAAAAAACAAGAAAACCTTTCCCATAGAGCGGCAGGTTTTTCATTTCTATAACATATTGAATAAAAGATTTGTCTGTCTATGGATGAAGTTTCTCGAAAAACATTCTGAGAAGCAATTTTGAGCAATATTCTTTATCGAGCTATGATTTGTCTCAATCTGTGCCTCCTCAGGAATTGACCAAAGGCTCTATTCACGCCCAAGGTGTTGCTCTTTTGCACGGTCAGGCTGAGGTTCGAGGGTGAATATCCGTTTTCCAGTTGTGTTATGCCGTCATGCCGCAGTGATGGGGGTGGCTGGCCGCTGCTATGGTCAGAGTGATGTGTGCCTGGCGGATGGGTGGGAGCAGTTCGGTGACGGTCTATCCGTTCTTGTCAAAGGCTCTGGTGCTGAAGTTATTCATTCTTCTCCCTTACAGCGCTGCCGTTTGTTGGCCGATTATGTAGCTCAGAAAACGGGTTTGCCGTTTGAAGAAGATACGCGCCTGAGCGAGTTGAATTTTGGCGCTTGGGAAGGGGTTAAATGGGACGATGTGTCACGCGCAAAGCTTGATCAATGGGCGTCAGACCCGCTCGACTTTGCGCCCCCCGGTGGCGAAAGTGGTTTGGAGCTTATTGAGCGGGTACAGGCATATTGGCAGGATGTTCAGCGCTCGGCCCGAGGGGTGTGCGTTATAACGCATGGGGGGCCTTTGCGTGTTTTGGGCGCTTTAACGCGCGGTGAGGTTCCTAATCTTATTGTGCCATCAATGCCGCAGGGTAGTGTATGTGTGGTGCGGGCATCTCAGAGTTAGCGTTGGATCCATTGTGCGCGTTCGGGGTTGCGTTTTTCCCATCCGGTGCGTTCTAGCTCTGGTGTTGCGTGTTTCTCTTCTGGGTAGCCAACGCACAAATAAGCGATAAAGCGCCAGTTTTCAGGTACAGATAATGTCTGCGTAACGATTTCCGGGGTTAAGATTGATACCCAGCCGACGCCAATGCCACGGGCTGTGGCGGCGAGCCAGAGATTATGGATGGCCATAACGGTGGACCATGTTGTTGTCTCTGGCATAGTGCTGCGGCCAAGACCTTTGCCTTGCTCAGGATCTTCTACATTAAAAACGGCGATATGGTGCGGAGCATCATCAAGGCCTGAAAGTTTCAAAGAGGCGTAAATGCGTGCGGGGTCATCCTCATAGCGTTCTAAGGCCTCTGTATTGCATTGTGCGAAGTCGTTTCGGATGGTTGCGCGGCGTTCAGGGCTGTCTACACGTAAGAAGCGCCAAGGTTCGCTGAGACCAACGGACGGCGCACGGGTGGTGGCGGTGAGCAAGTCGTCCAGATCTGTTTCTGGGATGGGGGGACGACGAAATCGCCTGACATCGCGGCGCCAGATGAAGAGGTTGTCGAGTTGGTTGTAAAAGGTTTCATCGAAAACCGGCTGTGGCATGGGTGAAACCTTATGTTAGAAGCATGGCGAAAAGGGTTAAAGTGGCGGCTTCTACGCAGCATACGGTTGCGCCGAGGATATCCCCGGTAAAGCCATTGAGGTGCCTGAGGGTTTGGTAGCGCATCAATACGACGAGGCCTAGTGTTAGGGTGCAGGCTAGGAAGGCAATGGCATGGGGTAAGAGCAGGAGAGCAAGGCAGAAGGCGCAAAATAGGCTGCTCAGCATACGGTCTTTTGAAAGGCCCGTGAGTTGTTTGGCGAGGCCGTCTGGGCGTGCGGCAGGGCAGAAAGTGACCAATATTGGCATGGCTGCACGTGCTAAGGTGGCACTGATGGCAAGTGCAGGAAAGATGGCACGGTCTGGGAGGGTGGCTAGGGCGGTAACGCGTATGGCAATATAGAGTAGAAGCGCGAGGGCGCCGAAGCTTCCGATGCGGCTATCTCGCATAATGGTGAGTTTTGTTGCGGTATCTTTGCCGCTGCCTAAACCATCCATCGTATCGGCTAGACCATCTTCGTGCAGACCTCCTGTGAGGAGGACCTGGCATAAGATGGCCCATGGGGCGGCAAGGAAAGAAGAGGCGCCGCAGAACTTAAGTAATAAAAAGAGACCTGCACTTAAGGCGCCGATAACAGCGCCATAAAGTGGCCAGCACCATGTCGAGCGAGCGAGGTCCCAAGGTGTTTGTTCATTGGCAAAGCGGCCAACGGGAAAGCGGGTCAGAACGCTGCCCGCGCAGATGAGATCATCATAATAGCGGCGGATAGGCTGAATTATATTACGCACGGTTGGAGATGGCTGCTTCAGCGAAGGTCGCCATATTGTGATGACAGGTGAGAGCTGCGCGCAAGAGTGGAAGGGCTAAAGCTGCACCAGAGCCTTCTCCTAAACGCAAGCCGAGATCAAGCAAGGGTGTAAGGCCCATATGCTGCGCGAGGGCCCGATGCCCAGTTTCTGCAGAGCAATGTGCAAGGCGTGTATGCGCGAGAAGCTGTGGGTTGATAGTGAAGAGTGGGAGTACGGCCGCTGTTACGACAAATCCATCGAGTAATGTTGGAATGCGGTGGTGGCGTGCGGCCAGTGTTGCGCCCATCATGGCGGCAAGCTCGTGTCCGCCAAGGCATCGGGCGATGTCTAAGGGGGTTTTGGCATGTGCCAAATGTAGGGTGCAGGCGCGGTCAATGACCGTGGCTTTATGTATGACACCTGCATCGTCAAGGCCTGTGCCGCGTCCCGTCCAGTAAGTGGCGTGATGATCTGACAAAGCGGTGGTCAAGGCTGCTGCGGCCGAGGTATTGCCGATGCCCATTTCCCCAGGGCAGAAGATACGCGCCTCACGTGGGACAGCATCATACCCGGCTTTGACGGCGCCCAGAAAGCGCTCTTCACTCATGGCGGGTGCGGTGGAAAAATCGGCCGTTGGTGTGAGGTCAAAGAGGGGTAAGACAGAAAGATGGGCGTTGGCATGACGGCACAACTGGTTAATTGCGGCACCACCATGTTCAAAATTGGCGACCATCTGTGCGGTGACACTGGATGGATAGGGAGAAACGCCTTGCGCAGTAACGCCGTGATTGCCTGCGAAAATAGTGACGTATGCGGGGTCCAGCTGGGGTGTTGCGGTACCCTGCCATGTGCCGAGCCAGAGGGTGAGGTCTTCTAACCGTCCCAAACTGCCGGGTGGCTTGGTCAGTGTGTGCTCGCGTTCGGTAATGACCCTTGCGGATTCCGTGCACGGAGGCGGTAAAAATGCACAGGCTGCCTGCAAACCTTCCATAGAGGAGAAGTCTGGCGTGAAGTTATGCGGTGAGAGCGTGTTTTGGGGCGTAGAAGATGCGGATGGCATGGCGTTTGTTTTGTGCTGATATGGTCGAAGATGCAAGAGTTTTGGGGTGCGTGAGTGGGTATGATGGCGCAAGGGATGGCAGGGGTGACTTTGGTGCTTGGGGGGGTGCGCTCTGGCAAAAGCCGCTTGGCTGAGGGAGAGATTGCGCTGTGTGAGGCGCCGTGGGTGTATGTGGCGACGGGTCAGGCGTTTGACACGGAAATGCGTGAGCGGATTATGGAGCATCAAGCGCGGCGGGATGCGCGGTGGCATACGGTGGAAGCGCCATTTGATGTTGCACAAGCACTGGATGCTGCTGGCGAGAGGCCGGTTTTACTGGATTGTTTGACGCTGTGGCTGACGAATATGCTGTTGGAAGATCGCTGCATTGATGACGCGGTGTCTGATTTGTTGGCCGCATTGCGGCGCAGGGCTGGACCAACGGTTCTGGTGGGCAATGAGGTGGGGCTTGGTGTGGTGCCGGAAAGTGCGTTGGGGCGGCGCTTCCGGGACGAGGCAGGCGTATTGCATCAGCGTATTGCTGCTGAGGCGGAGCGTGTTGTGTTTGTGGCCGCTGGCCTGCCACTTGTGTTGAAGGGGAAAGCACTTTGACAGCGCTGGAGAGCCACCTTACATGAAGGACAGTGGTTCCCTGATGAAGGGATGAAAAGGGAAGTCGGTGCGGCGTTTTACGCTTAGTCCGACACTGCCCCCGCAACTGTGAACGGTTTGTGTTTCATTGAGCTTTGAGCGTGTGAGCTCAAAGCAGCCACTGGGGTAATTCTCGTTATGTGAGAGGTAGCTCTGGGAAGGTGGATGAAATGAAGTAGCTTTCGGGCTGCTGTGCCGTAAGTCAGGAGACCTGCCATGAGAGCGAGCATTGCTGGCTCTGAGAGTTGAGAGTCGTAAACTGGCGGGGTGCCCGGTGGACGAAGATGTGCGATTGCGCGCATTCTCCCCAATATGGGGCTCTTTATGTGCGCCCTGTCTGGCTTTGTGATGAAGTCGTATGAAGACAGGATTGTGTGTTGAGTGAGGTCAGGGATGCCGTTTTAGACGGCGGGAAGCCGATACTATCCGTCTGTGTGACGTGTGGTAAGCGGGAAGACGGTACGGTGCAGGGGGAAGAACTGCATGGTCGTCTTAAGGATTACGCCGTATCGGGCCATTTTGAGCTGCGTGAGGTGCGGTGTTTGGCCAGTTGCCGTAAGAATACGGCGGGTAGCGTATCCATGCCGGGGCGTTGGAGCCTTCTTTTTGGGCATTTGACGCCTGATTTGGCAGAAGATTTAGCAGCTTTTACCACAATTTATGCAGCCTCCAAGACGGGAGCGGTAATGCCGTCTAAGCGTCCGGCAACGCTGCGTGATGTGATTTTGGGGCGTATTCCCCCGCAAGATGGTTTTCAGAAAGGTTGATCTCATGACAGGTGACAAACGCGCATCCGGTAAAATTCCTGTAACGGTGGTGACGGGTTTTCTTGGCGCTGGGAAAACAACGCTTTTGCGGCATGTTTTGACGCAGCCGCATGGACGGCGGATTGCTGTCATCGTGAATGAATTTGGTTCGCTCGGTATTGATGGTTCTTTGTTGCGGTCTTGCGGGATCGAAGGTTGCCGGGATGAGGATATTGTTGAGCTGGCGAATGGTTGTTTGTGCTGCACCGTAGCGGATGATTTTCTGCCAACGATGCAGGCACTGATTGATCGTGATGACCCGCCTGAGCATGTGGTGATTGAGACGTCTGGTTTGGCGCTGCCGAAGCCGCTTTTGAAGGCATTTGGCTGGCCCGGCATTCGTACCCGTATGACGGTAGATGGCGTTGTGACATTGGTGGATGGCCCTGCCTTTGTGGAAGGGCGTTTTGCTGATGATCCAGAGGCGGTTGCGGCGCAACGTGCGGCTGATCCGTCCTTGGATCATGATAATCCGCTGGTGGAAGTCTTTGAGGATCAATTGGCATCCGCTGATTTGGTTGTTCTGGGCAAGACGGATTTGATGACGTCTGATGCGGTGGATGCAGCTGAAAAGGTTGTTCAGGAGCAAGTGGCGCGCTTTTCATCGCGGCATGTGCCCGTGTTGAAAACGAGTGAAGGCCGGATTGATGCATCTGTTTTGCTGGGTATTGGTGCAGCAGCAGAAGATGATCTATCGGCCCGTCCATCCAGCCATGATGGGGCGGATGATCATGAGCATGATGATTTTGACAGCTTTGTGGTGACGGTGCCTGAGCAAACTGATGTTTCGGCTTTTGTTGCGCATTTGAAGACGGTCGCCGGGCGGTTTGATCTTTTGCGGATCAAAGGGTTTGTTCCGGTGACGGGTAAGGCGCGGCGCTTGGCGGTGCAGGGCGTGGGGACGCGCTTTCGTCATGAGTTTGATGCACCCCGTACAGCGGATCTGACTGAGGGGCAGTTGGTTGTGATCGGCCGTCATGGTTTGGATCGTGCGGCGATTGAAGACGCCCTAAAGACGCAAGGCTAAAGCATCGTGCATATCATTGCGCGTGAACGTCACGGAATTGATGATCAGGCTGTGGCGGAGGAATATAATCATCCGCCAGCAGATGTGGTTGTGCTGTCTTTTTCGGATAGTGACCTTCTGGGGCTGGAGCGCGCATATGCGGCGATGGACGGGGGCTTTACGCTGCGCCTGATGAATCTGGCGCGGCTAAGGCACCCGATGTCTGCGGATCTCTATATTGAGCAGACGCTTGAGCGGTCTCGCTGTGTGGTGATTCGCCTTTTGGGGGGCGTGGATTACTGGCGTTATGGTGCTGAGGAAGTCCGTAATGTGTGCCGGGCACGTGGTATTCCGTTGGTGCTTTTGCCGGGGGATGCACGGGACGATGGGCGCTTGAGGGACTGGTCCACAGTGGATGTGGATATTCAGCGGCGTTTGGCTGGGTTTTTACGCGAAGCGGGGCCGAAGAATTTAAGTGCATCTTTGCGTTTGATGGGTGTGCTGGCCGGGCATGGCGAAGATGAAGGCGCTGAGCCGGTGCCTTTACCGCCTGCCGGTGTGTATCGGGTTGCAGGGCCTGCTGAGGGGGCGGTTGGGCGTGTGTCGGTTGTGTTTTATCGGGCGCATGTTTTGGCGTCTGACTGTGCGCCGATAGATACGTTGGTTGAGGCTTTTGCGGCGCGGAAAATACGGGTCGAAGCGCTCTATGCGGCGTCTTTGCGCAATAAGGACGCTGGGCGTTGGATTGAAAGCCGTTTGCAGGAATTTCGCCCGCAGATTGTGGTCAATGCGACGTTATTTGCAGCACGTGAGGCCGACTCACCCTCTCCGTTAGATGTGGCGAAAGTGCCGGTGCTTCAGGCCTTGCAGCCGGGAAGCACGTTGAAGGCTTGGGGTGAAAGCAGCCGAGGGCTGGGACAGGCAGATTTAGCCATGCAGGTGGCATTGCCGGAATTGGATGGCCGTCTGTGTGGCGCGCCGATTTCGTTTAAGGCTGAGAATGAGCCGGGGGCACCCGCACGGCGTGAGGCACATGCTGCAGGGATTGAGCAGGTCGTGCAGCAGGCTGAACGCTGGATGGCATTACAGCAAACACAGCGGGCAGAGCGGCGTGTGGCGGTTGTGCTGTCTGATTATCCCGGTGCCGTGGATGTAGAAGGGCAAGCAGGGCATGCGGTGGGGCTGGATAGCTTTGCGAGCTTGGCCGGGCTGCTCAAGACGCTGCAACGTGAAGGGTACATGCTGGGTGATGTGCTGCCTGATGCTGATGCTTTGGCATCTGCCTTAGGGCGAGCTGCGGATGGTGTGACGGCGGAGGTTATTTATTCGGCAGAGGCGTATCGCGCGGTGTTTGATGCTCTGCCGTTTGCATTTCGTGAGGCTGTTATAGAGCTGTGGGGCGTGCCGACCGGTCCTATTAAGGCACGGTTTTTGCGCTTTGGGCATGTTGTGGTGGCGTTGCAGCCGGAGCGTGGTGCGCCACATGACCGTAAGGCACAGTATCATGACCCAGACGTGCCGCCAGCACATACGTATATTGGGTTTTATGTGTGGTTACGCAGCGTGCAAGATGTGCATACGGTGGTGCATATGGGGACGCATGGTACTACGGAGTGGCTGCCGGGTAAGGCTGTGGCGTTGTCTGAGGGGTGTGCGCCGTCTGTGCTGATGCGTGGCGTGCCGGTGTTGTATCCGTTTATCGTGAATAATCCGGGTGAAGCGGCAGCGGCGAAGCGGCGGCTTGGGGCGGTGACAATCGGGCATATGACGCCACCCTTCACACAGGCCGGAAACAGTGAGGAGCGTGGTGACGCACCAGCCGTCGTTGAGATTGAGCGTTTGATTGATGAATATGCGGAGGCGGATGGGCTGGACCGCAGGCGTAGTGCGTTATTGCGTGGGGAGATTTTCCGTAAAGCTGAAGCGGCCGGGTTGTTGGCGGAAAGTGGTGTTCGGGCTGGGCAGGATGATGAGGATGCCGCTTTGGCGCGGCTGGATTCCTATCTGTGTGACGTTAAAGACCTGCAAATTCGTGATGGGCTGCATATTTTTGGCCAAGTGGCGCCTAAGGCTGAGGCGCTAGCGCAGGGTATGGCGCAGATATGTGGCGTCTCTGAAGAGGCGGTGCTGGAGCGTTTGCGGTGGTCCGCCGAGCAGGAAATGCGTTCATTATTGGCGGGATTGGACGGTGTATTTGTTGAGCCGGGTCCAGCTGGTGCGCCGAGCCGGGGGCGGTTTGATGTGCTGCCGACGGGTCGTAATTTAAGCACGGTTGACCCTAGGGCTATTCCCACGCCATCAGCAGTGGCTTTGGCCCGTGTACAAGTGCAGGAGTTGCTGGAGCGCCACGAGCAGGAAGAAGGTGAGCCGCTTACGCAGTTAGTGTTGGATGTGTGGGGATCAGCTTCGTTACGGACAGGGGGAGAGGATCTGGCTCTGGCGCTTCTGTTGATGGGGGTTGAGCCGGAGTGGGATGCTGGTAGTGGCCGCGTGTCTGGCGTAGCTGTTTTGCCTATGGCGGCGTTAGGGCGGCCACGGGTGGATGTAACGCTGAGAATTTCCGGGTTATTTCGGGATGCTTTTCCGGCGCAGATCGCGCTGTTTGATCAGGCTGTGCAGGCTGTTTCTACCCGTGAGGGTGAAGGTGAAGAAAACCCTCTCGCTTACTCCGTGCAGGACTTGGAGCCGCAAGAGCGGCATAAAGCAACGGCGCGTATTTTTGGGGTGGCGCCGGGGGGGTATGGGACTGGACTAGAGGCAATGCTCCGAACCGGCGAGTGGGTCAGTCGTGAGATGCTTGGTGATGCATATTTAGCGGGAAATGACTGGACCTACGGTCAAGGACGTGACGGTGTACGGGATCAGGAAGTCTTGGCAGAGCGGTTGCGTAAAGCCGAAGCGGTTTTGCATGTGCAGGATCATGCTGAGGTCGATCTTTTGGAAACGGCAGATTATGCAGCACATGAGGCCGGGCTGGCGGCGGCGGCGGAGCGTCTAGGCGGTGCACCACGCATTTGGCATGGGGAGAGCACGGCAACGAGTTTGCGCCTTCGTGATCTTGAGGCGGAAGTGGCGCGTGTGGTGCGAGGCCGTTTGGTTAATCCGCGTTGGTTAGAGGGAATGCAGCGTCACGGCTACCGGGGCGCGGGTGAGATCTCGCGCGGGGTTGAGGCATTATGTGGCTTTGCAGCGCTTCTGCCAGGGCGCTTTGATCGGCAGTTTGATTTGGTGTTTGCCGCGACATTGGGGGATGCTGCCTGTGATGCGTTTTTGCAGGAGCACAACCCAGATGCGCGTGAGGCGATGCGGCGGCGGATGGATGAAATGGTTCGGCGTGGCTTGTGGCATCCGCGGGTGAATAGCGTGCATGCAGTGTTGGCCGGAGAAGCGTGATGGGGCGTGCGCCGCAGGTCAAAGGCTGGTGCCCGGATGTTTTTGCCCCAATGCAGGCGAAAGATGGGCTGTTGGTGCGTGTGCGTTCACCATTACGAGGCTTTGACGCATATGGCTTACGTGCGCTTGCGGTATTGGCGCAGCGTTTTGGTAATGGCTGCATTGAACTGACGAACCGAGGCAATGTGCAACTCCGTGGGTTCGCGGCAGAGAGCCTTGCGGAGGCGCAAAATTTTGCGCGTGATGCCAGTCTGGTGGAGAGTGATCCGGCCTTGGAGAAACGGCGCATTGTGATGGTGGCGCCTTTAGCCGGTCTGGACCCGACGGAACATCCACGGACGATGGCGGTCGCGCAGGCAGTGGCTGATTTTATACGTGATGAGCCACGTATGGCGGGGTTGCATCCAAAGTTTTCAGTCGCGCTTGAAGGCGGTGGGGTTGTGCCGTGTGGGCTGTTGGCGGCGGAGCTTTCTTTATGGGCTGATGGTACGGCATGGCGGGTGGTGTGTGGGAAACAGATGAGTACGCCTCTTTATGAGGCAGAGGCGTTGCGGATTATGGCACTGCTTTTGGAGCGTGTGGCAACAGACATGGACTTGGCACGGCCATCGCGGGCGATCGGTGCGTTTTGTGCGTGTTTTCCAGATTTAGGGTGGGAGAATATTCCAGCGCAGTCCAGTGGCTCGGTTCTTGTTGGAGCTTTGCCGAGTGATATGTGGGGTGCAGGGGTTGTTTTAGGCCGTATGCAGGGTGATGCCCTAGCGCGCGTGGCTGATGTCATGATGGCGCATGAGATGCAGGGTGAGCGCGTGCGGGTTACGCCGTTTCGGGGCGTGATTATGCCTCAGAAGCTGGCTGAGGTTTTATCTAATGAGTCGTGGCTGATTATGCAGGCGGATGATCCAAGGCTGCGTGTGAAGGCGTGTATCGGGGCTTTGGGGTGTACGCAGGCTGGTGATGAAACGCGTGATATTGCTTTGGGTATGGCCCCTTTGATACCAGAAGGGCAGTTGCTCCATGTCTCCGGGTGTGTGAAAGGCTGTGCCCATCCGCGTGTGGCTGATGTAACGTTGGTGACGCATGGAGAGGATCATTATGACGTGGTGCTGAACGGGCGCGCACGCGATGGGGCCATGGCCAGTAGGGTTGTGCCATCCGCTGTGGGTGATGTTTTGGCGCAGATTTGGAAAGAGGACACCCTGCATGACGACATCTCCTAAGGGGCATCCTGATATGTATGATTATATTCGGAATGGCGCGGAAATTTATGCGCAGTCTTTTGCGACGATCCGGGCAGAAGCAGATTTAAGTGCGTTCTCTGCGGAGCAGGCGCCGGTTGTTGTGCGGATTATTCATGCCTGTGGAATGGTGTCTGTTGCGCAGCATGTGGCGATAAGTGCTGATCTTGTGGCTTCTGCACGTGCTGCATTGCGTGCGGGAAAGCCGATTTTATGTGATTCTATGATGGTGGCACATGGAGTGACCCGTGCGCGCTTGCCTGCGGATAATGAGGTGATTTGTACGCTGCGGGATCCGCAGACACCGGCGCGGGCGGCAGAAATTGGCAATACGCGTTCCGCAGCGGCGTTGGATTTCTGGGGTGATCGTTTGGAGGGGGCTGTTGTTGCGATTGGTAATGCACCGACGGCGCTGTTTTATTTGCTGGAGCGGATTAAAGCAGGTGGTCCACGGCCAGCAGCGGTGATTGGTATGCCTGTTGGTTTTGTGGGGGCAATGGAATCAAAAGAAGCGTTGGAAGCGTTTGGTGGCATACCTTTCATTGTAGTGCATGGCCGTTTGGGCGGGAGTGCTATGGCGGCAGCGGCACTAAATGCGCTGGCGAGTGACGTCGAGTAATGTCTGCCATGTTGCGTATTGTTGGGGTTGGCCCCGGGGACCCAGAGTTACTGACACTGAAGGCGGCGCGCTATATTCGTGAAGCCACTGTTATTGCGTATTTTTGCCGGCATGATCGTATGGGGCATGCGCGGCGTATTGCGGATGGGCAGATTATTCCGGGGACGGATGAGTTGCGGTTTGCTTATCCCTTCACGACGGAACGTTCCGTGTGTGAGGCGTCCTATCATGCAGAGATGGCGCTTTTTTATGATCACTGTGCGGAGCAGGTGCGGGCCGCAGTAAGTGCAGGGCGCAGTGTTGTTCTGTTGTGTGAGGGGGATCCGTTTTTATATGGTTCCGCCATGTATGTGTTTGATCGTCTGGCTGAAGATGTGCCGTGTGACATTGTGCCCGGCATTATGGCTATGAATGGATGTTGGAGCATGGCGCATGCCCCGATTTGCCATGGCGATGATGTGTTGTGTGTACTTCCTGCGACGATGCCGGAAGAGGCATTGCAGGAGTGGTTGCAGCGCAGTGATGCGGCTGTTGTGATGAAATTGGGGCGGAATCTACCGAAATTAAAGCGAGCTTTGGCGCAGGCTGGGCGGCTGGACAACGCGCTTTACGTGGAGCGTGGCACACAAGAGAGTGGGCGTGTGCTCAAATTGGCTGAGATGGCGGAAGATGCGCCGTATTTCTCTTTAGCATTATTACCGGGTCGGAAAGGCGTACGATGAGCCTTGTTATTGTAGGGCTTGGCCCGGGAAATGACGCGCAGCGGACGCCTGAGGTTGATGCAGCTTTAGACGGAATTACCGATGTTATTGGTTATGGGCCGTATGTAGAGCGGTTGGCTCTGCCGGAGACTGTTCAGCGTCATGGTTCGGATAATCGGGTGGAGTTGGACCGTGCACGGCATGCTTTGATGTTGGCTGAAAATGGGCGGCGTGTGGCGGTGGTCTCTGGTGGGGATGCCGGGGTTTTCGGCATGGCCAGTGCTGTCTTTGAGGCTGTTGAAGCGGGGCCTGAGCAGTGGCGGACACTAGATATTCGTGTGGTGCCGGGGCTTTCGGCTGTTTTGGCGGCGGCTGCGCGGATTGGTGCGCCATTGGGGGGCGATTTTTGTGTGCTTTCCCTATCCGATAATTTGAAGCCTTGGGATGTGGTGCTGCGCCGTTTGCGGTTAGCGGCGGAAGCAGGGTTTGTAATGGCGCTGTATAACCCACGCTCTAAGGCGCGGCCTTGGCAGTTGGGGAAAGCTTTGGAAGAGTTATCGTCTTTATTGCCGGGCGATGTTCCGGTTGTGTTTGCGCGGGCGATTGGGCGTGCTGATGAGCGGGTATTGATTACGAGTTTGGTAGAAGCAGATGCGGACATGGTGGATATGAGCACGTTGGTGCTTATTGGTTCAGTTTTGACGCGCCGTATTGCCCGTGAAGGGGCCGAAGATTGGGTGTATACGCCGCGTTATGTGCCTGTGTAATCGTTTTTGAGTGAGAGTGTGCTCTGAGGTAGGGAGGGTGTGAAAAGATCACTGTGCTTCACGCAGCTCTGTTGCAAAGTTTGGTCTGATGCCTGAACCTTCTGTTGGTTTTGACGCGGAGCGGTTGGCATGAGTGATTTCAAGGGGCGTCATTTTCGTGGGGAAGTGATCCTTTGTGCGGTGCGTTGGTATTGCCGGTATGGGATCAGCTACCGCGACCTTGAAACCATGCTGGCCGAGCGTGGCGTGAGCGTTGATTGTTCAACGATTTACCGCTGGGTCCAGCGCTATGCGCCCGAAATGGAGAAACGCCTGCGCTGGTATTGGAAACGTCCGGGCTTCGCGCGCAGTTGGCGGGTCGATGAGACCTACATCAAGGTCAAAGGAAAATAGACGTATTTGTATCGAGCCGTCGACAAAGACGGTGATACGATTGATTTTTACCTCTCCCCGACCCGGAATGCCAAAGCGGCCAAGCGTTGATGGACGTGTCACGGTTTTGTTCCGGACCTTTAAGACCGAAGATGGTTGAGAAGGAGAATTGAAATGGGACGCATGTACACGGCGGAGTTTAAGCAAGAAGCAATCCGATTGGCGCTAAGCAGTGGGCTATCACGTGATCGCATTGCGCAAGACCTAGGCATTGGTGCATCGACTTTGAAGAAATGGATTAGGGACGAGCAACAGGCTCCATCTC
>NZ_CAMKWA010000004.1 GCF_946476835.1 uncultured Neokomagataea sp. | reverse complement strand
TTCAATGGTAGAACGGCAGCTTCCCAAGCTGCATACGAGGGTTCGATTCCCTTCACCCGCTCCAGTCTTTCCTAAAAATTAGCGTAAATTCGGCATCGCTGGTGAATTCAGAGTGTCTTGATACTGGCTGCCATCCCAGACCCAGCGGTCATTACGGCCGACTTGTAGGTCACGCATGCCGCGATGGCTTGTCCCGAGGACTGAAATATCGCCGTTGACTGAGTCGAGTACGGTTGTCCAGTTATTGTTGTGGCGCAGATAAACGGATGTGGTGCACCCCGCAGAACCACAAAGGCGAGCGGATTGTAGTTGTACGAACAATGCCTCATCGCCTTTTTTGGAGGAAAGCGGAGCAGAGCCGACTAAGACAACAGGGGCGTCATGGTGCTTGGCTGCGTCTGCCAGATCATCTTCATTGAGCGTGCGCGCGTCACGATCTAGCGCTGTCCCCGGATGTGCCGCGAGGATAACCGGGGCGGGGTAAGATGCAGATGCCGCACTACGTGTATGTGATGCACGGTGGCGGGCGTCGGCAGGAGTGATGATGGACGCAGCAACAAGAATGGGCAGGGTAGCGCACAACAGGCGGTGGAACATGGAGTGTCTAGCCTTGGCTAAAATGTGGAGATGAGATGACTATAGCACGAAATGCGTGATCGGTTCCCTTTTGAGGAAGAGAGGGCGTTTATTCGTGCCGTAATGTGATCACAAGAACATCACGATGGGCTGGTTGTGTGGGGTCAATTGGGGTGACGGGAGTCACGCCATGGAAAACACGGTGATCATCTACAATGGCAGCGTCAAGCGGTTCGGTAAGGGTAAAGGAGCCGAGCAGAGTTTGGGCATCGTCATGGATGGTGGTGGTGCCTTGCTCCACATTGCTGCGGTCAATCATGAGGACCAGCACCCAGTCGACACCGTCTTTATGCATGCCCTCAGGAGTGGGGCGTCCCTCAGCATCGGGTAGTGCTTCGATTCGGAACTGGTGGACTTCTGCATGCCATGTATTGGGGCGGCTCTCGGCCGGCGTGAGGTCATAAGCCAGAGATGAGATCGCCCGAATGGCAGCATGCATGGCGGGATGAGCAGTGACGTTCGGGGCGATGGGTTTGAACCAACGCTCAATGCCGCCATTGAGGATGTTATGGTCTCGGCTTTGATAATGGGGCTGGCGTGGTTTGGGGGTGATATTGTCTTGGTCGACGGCAAATGTCGCATAACGCCGCCGACGGTAGCGCCCAGCATCGGCCATGTAACGATCAATGCCGAGATGGTTCCAGCTTTCTGAAAAGCTGGCCCAATCTTGCAGGCCAAGCCCTTCAAGGGCGGGGCGCATAATGTGGTGCGGAACACGCGCGAACCCAGTTCGTTTCAGGTTGTCTTCAACATCTGGGAGGAATGGGGAGGCATCTGAGGGGGGCGTGTTACGAGTCTTCATAGTAACGGTAAGGTGAGCCCTTCTGTGAAGAATGTCCACCTTACCGAAGGGCTCTATTAGCCGCCGAGATCAGGGCGGGCCGGTGAGAAGCGTTCACGCAGTGTTTCACTAATCGCTTTGCCGATGCCTGTAACGCCTGCTTGGTGCTGGCGGTAGAGGCCTTCATGGATGAAGCGTGCGAAACGGCCACTCAGAATACCGCCGCCAAAGCCGCGTTGTGGGTCAAACATGCCCCAGCCGTTATAATCGCCCAGTGCAACAACGGCACCGCGATCATGATAGGCGAAGGGTTGTGGTGTGCCACCAGCAATGATCTGTGGCACGGCACGGGCGAGGTATTCACCTTGCTGGCGTGCAACTTGTGCGGTTGGCGCTAAGGGTGCCGAATCAATGCGTGAGCAATCGCCAATGGCAAAGATGTCTGGGTCTTGTGTGGTTTGCAGCGTAGGGGTGACGCTGAGTTGGCCGGAGCGGCCACGTTCGAGGCCTTCCAAAAGGGCCGTTGCGGCAGAAGCACGTACACCTGCCGCCCAGACGCGTAGATCACAAGGGATATGTTCGCCAGATTTGAGTGCAAAGCCTGTCTCATCTGCGCTGACGACCATAGCGCCGGTGCGAACGGAGAAGCCAATCTTCTCAAGTTCACGAGCAGATTCTGCGGAAACATTTTCAGGGAAGGCCGGAAGGATGCGTGGGCCTGTTTCAATGAGGACAGCATCGAGCAGGTTGCGGCGTGCATCAGGGCCGAAGCCTGGGGCTTTATCCAGTGATTTGCAGAGCTCTGCGGCCAGCTGCACGCCGGTTGCGCCGCCACCAACGATACCGAGGGTCAGCTTCTTGCCATTTGCGCGCGCAGTTTGAGCAGCTTCGCGGAAGGCTGCGTAGAGTGCGTCAGCATCGTCGAGGCTGTCTAGGAAGCGGCAGTGGTCTACGATGCCGGGAATGCCAAAATCATTGGCGCTGGAGCCAAGAGCAACGACAAGTTTGTTGTAAGGCAGGGTCGTGCCGTTTTCGAGGGTGACGGTGTGAGCATCACGGTCAACGGCGCTTGGTGCGCTCTGCACGAAGGAGAAACCGTTTTTTGCTGCTGTTTCAGCGAAGGGAACACAGTTCCCATCATGGCGCATGGTGCCAGCCGCAAATTCGTGGAGGGCGGGTTTCCAATAATGAACCGGGCTGCGGTCTACTAATGTGACAGCAAGACCATTTTGCTTGCTGAGTGAAGATGCCGCCTCAAGGCCTGCGACGCCGCCCCCGAGAACAACGACATGCGTTTGAGAAGCCATGATTCGTTTTCCTCTATACCCGTCCGTTCCACGATGTTGGAACACGGTTTGTGCTAGAATCAGATGCAGAGCGAGGCAACCCCCGCTCCCGTTCTTGTGTACGAACGTACTGAAAAAACAGTCGTTCAGTTTGGTCTTTGTTAGCTACGATATGAGCCGTTAATGTCGATGTAGCCATGAGTTAGGTCACACGTCCAGACTGTGGCTGTCCCTGTGCCGAGGCCGAGATCAACGGTGATGTCGATGTCCTGCCCTTTCATATGCGCGACAACGGGTGTCTCGTCATAACCGGCGACGACACTGCCTTCTTTTGCAATCCAGACACCGCCCATGGCTATCGCGAGTAGGTCACGGTCTGCGGGTTCTCCGCTTTTGCCGACGGCCATGACAACGCGCCCCCAATTGGCATCTTCCCCGGCAATGGCGGTTTTCACTAAGGGAGAATTTGCAACGCTGAGTGCAACTTTATGGGCAGATGCGTCCGACACGGCGCCGGTGACATCAATGCGAATTTGTTTTGTCGCGCCTTCGCCATCACGCACGACGAGCAGTGCAAGTTCTTGAAGAATTTCTTGCAAGGCGGTGCAGAAGTTTTCGAGTGCGGGAGCATCTGCATCGGTGATGGCTGCATGTGGTGCTTGTTGCGTGGCAAAGGCCATCAGCATGTCGGATGTTGAAGTATCCGAATCGACGGTAATGGCGTTGAAGCTTTTTTGGCAAAAGCGTGCCAGCAAGGTTTGCAGAACGTTTTGCGGTAGGCTGGCATCCGTTACGACATAGGCCAGCATGGTGGCCATGTCTGGTGCAATCATGCCAGAGCCTTTGGCGATGCCCTGAATGCGGACGGGGGTGCCGTTAATCGTGACATCGCGGCGGGCAGCTTTAGGGAAGGTATCCGTCGTCATGATAGCGCGGGCGGCTTGGGCCCAATGCGCATCGGACAGGCCAGCTTGTGCTGCGGGCAGGGCGTTTATAATGCGCTCTGGTGGCAAAACTTCCCCAATGACGCCGGTGGACGCCAAGAAAATCTCATCTTTTGGGCAGCCAAGTTGTGCTGCAAGTGCGGTTGCGCAGTCTTCGACTGTTTGGCGGCCGGCGCGGCCTGTGAAGACATTTGCATTCCCAGCATTAACGAGCAGGGCGCGCGCTGTGGGGGTTTTGAGAGCCTCGCGGCACCATTCGATTGGTGCGCCCGGGCACTGATTCTTTGTGTACACGCCGGCAGCGATTGTTCCGGGAACAAACTCTGCCAGCATCAGGTCTGTGCGGCCAGCATAACGAATGCCAGCCGCGACAGCTGAGAGGCGCACACCAGGCACCGTTGCAAGGTCCGGAAGAGGACGGGCGAGCGGGGAGACGGTGATAGGCGTGGCCATGATGTACCTTAGAGACGAGTGGTGATTACTTTTGAGCAGGAGCCGTCGGAGCAGGTGCTGCCGTGATTGGCTTGCCCTGTGAGTCAAAGTGAACCACGTTTACTTGAGCTTCAGCCTGTTGCACAACATCACGGACCTTCGCGCGGATCACTTCTTGACGGATTTGGTCATGAAGTTGCTCGAATGTTGGGACGGGCGCTGTGCGTGAGCCCAGAACCTGAATGACGTGGTAGCCGTACTGTGTGTGCACTGGCGTTTGGGAAATGGTGTTAGCCTTCATGGAGAATGCGGCATCAGCGAATGCTGGCAGCATGTCACCCTTCTTGAACCAACCCAGATCGCCACCATTCGCGCCAGCTGAGCCCTTGTCCTTGGACAGTTGAGCAGCCAGCTTACCGAAGTCAGCGCCATGGTTGAGTTGCTTGATGATGTCCTTCGCCTGTGCCTCGGTTTCTACGAGGATGTGGCGAGCATGGACTTCTTGCTCAGGCTTTTGGTTTGCGTAATGCGTTTGGTAGTAGTCGTGCAGTGACGCTTCAGAAACCTGCGGAGCAACTTTCTCTTCCAGATACGCGTTTTGCAGGGCGCCATTTGCAGCGGCGTCCATGGAAGCCTTCACGTCTGGCTTGTTTTGCAGGCCTTCTTTGTCAGCAGCGATTTGGATTGCCTTTTGGTCAACCAGTTGGTTTACCAACAGGGGAATCAGCACGGAAGGCTGAAGCTGACGTGCTTGTGGTGGCAGGCTAGATGCGGCGTGCTGCACATCACCAAGTGTAATTTTCTGGCCGTTAACCGTAGCGATGACCATGGTTGGGCTCGGCGGTGCTGCGGGCGCAGCAGCCGGGGCAGGTGCGGCTGCTGGTGCAGCATGTGCAGGGGAAAGAGCGAACGACGCAGCCGTGAGGAGCGTTGCACCGGCGAGAAGAGAGCGGTTAAGCCGCATGAAAATACCTCGAACCAATATGAAGTGAGGATGAATAACAGGGCAGCACCATGACAAAGCCCGCGCGTCCTCGCAAGGGTGTCATCTGTTACTATTCGGTCACATGGAAGCGAAAAGGGGGTATCGGGAACATTTTTTGTCGTGTTGAATGGAACAATAAGTGTGTTTCCGGTGGGTTTTGGGCTGCTCTGCATTGACCAGAGGCGGTCCGGGTCCTATTTCCGACACGACGTGAAAACAGATTTAGCTTGGGTTGTGCCTTCGTTTCGGTCGGAAATGGAGGAGTGATTCAGGCCCCGGCATTCAAGGTTCAGCATGTTCGCACGCCTCGCCCGCGCCGTTTTCGGCTCCGCTAACGATCGTATGCTCAAGGCGTATCAGCGCCGTGTGCCTGAAATTAACGCGCTCGAAGCATCGGTTCAGCCTCTTTCCGATGATGAGTTGCGCCAGCGCACAACCGTGTTCCGTGAGCGGATAGCGAAGGGGGAAACGCTGGATGCGCTTCTGCCGGAAGCTTTTGCCGTTTGTCGTGAAGCATCACGCCGTGTTTTAGGTAAGCGCCATTTTGACGTGCAGCTTATTGGCGGCATGGTTCTCAATGATGGCCGTATTGCTGAAATGCGTACGGGTGAAGGTAAAACCCTCGTTGGTACGCTGGCGGTTTATCTCAATGCGCTGACGGGTAAGGGCGTTCACGTTGTGACGGTGAACGATTATCTGGCCAGCCGTGATGCGGAAGAAATGTCTGTCCTGTACAGCTTCTTGGGGCTGACGACGGGCGTTATCATTCCGAACTTGTCAGATGATGAGCGCCGCGCAGCTTATGCGTGTGACATCACCTACGGGACGAATAACGAATTCGGCTTCGATTATCTGCGCGATAATATGAAGTATTCTCTCAACGATATGGTGCAGCGTCCGTTCAACCACGCGATTGTGGATGAGGTGGACAGCATTTTGATCGATGAAGCGCGTACGCCGTTGATCATTTCCGGTCCGGCAGAAGATAGCTCCGATCTGTATCGCTCGGTTGATGCGGTGGTCGCGCGTTTGGTGCAGGTGCCGGATGCGTTCGATAAAGACGAAAAGCAGAAAAATGTCACTCTGACCGAAACAGGGTCAGACGCGGTTGAGACGTTACTGCGCGATGCAGGGGTTATGCCGGAAGGCGGCCTTTATGACATTCAAAATGTCGCAGTGGTGCACCACGTGCAGCAGTCCTTGCGTGCGCATACGCTGTTTACGCGTGATGTGGATTACATCGTACGTGACGGCAAAGTCGTTATTATCGATGAATTTACGGGCCGTATGATGGATGGCCGTCGTTATTCAGACGGTTTGCATCAGGCGTTGGAAGCAAAAGAAGGGGTGGAAATCCAGCAGGAAAACCAGACGCTGGCTTCTATCACCTTCCAAAACTATTTCCGTCTGTACCCGAAGCTGTCCGGCATGACGGGTACAGCAATGACGGAAGCGGATGAGTTTGCAGAAATTTATAACCTGACGGTTGTAGAAATTCCGACAAACCGTGCGATCCGTCGTCAGGACACCGATGATGAAGTGTATCTGACGGCCGTTGAAAAATACGATGCTGTTGCGAACTTGATTGAAGAAGTTCACGCCAAGGGGCAGCCGATCTTGGTGGGGACAACCTCCATTGAGAAGAGCGAGTACCTGTCGGAACTGCTGAACAAGCGCAAGATTAAGCACAGCGTACTCAATGCACGTCACCACGAAAAAGAAGCCAGCATTGTTGCGCAGGCTGGTGCGCCGGGTGCGATTACGATCGCCACGAATATGGCGGGCCGTGGGACGGATATTAAGTTGGGCGGCAATACGGATATGATGATCCATGCTGCCGGCGCGGGTGTAGAGGATGAGGCTGAACTGAACCGGATTGCTGAGCGTATTCAGCAGGAAGTGGCCAAGGGCCATGAAGCGGTGATGTCGTCTGGTGGTCTGTACGTTATTGGCACCGAGCGCCATGAGAGCCGTCGTGTCGATAACCAGCTGCGTGGGCGTGCTGGCCGTCAGGGCGATCCGGGTAATTCACGCTTTTTCCTATCTTTGGAAGATGATCTGATCCGTATTTTCTCGGGCGACCGTATGGGTGGCTTGATGCAGAAAATGGGTCTGAAGGAAGGCGAGGCTATTGTTCATCCGTGGATGAATAAGGGCATCGAAACAGCGCAAAAGCGTGTTGAAGCGCGTAACTTTGATATGCGTAAAAACACACTGAAATACGATGACGTGATGAACGATCAACGTAAGGAAGTGTACGCGCAGCGCCGTGAATATATGGCGCAGGATGATCTCTCCACGGTTGTAACCGAGTTCCGTAATGAGACGGTGGTGGAACTGGTACACGCGCATATCCCTGAAAAATCCTTCCCTGAAGCGTGGGATATGGAGGGGCTGTCTAAAGAAGTTATCCGTGTTCTGAACCTTGAATTGCCGTTGCTTGATTGGGCGAAAGAAGACGGCGTTGATGTTGACGTCGTCATTGAGCGCATTGAAGCAGAAACGGAGAAGGCGCAGGCTGCACGTGCTGCGAATATGGGGCCGGACCTCATGCGCTTGGTTGAAAAGCAGGTTGTGCTCACAACATTCGATGCTGTGTGGAAAGAGCATCTGCATGGTTTGGACCAGTTGCGCCAAGGCATTGGCCTGCGTGCGTATGGTCAGCGTGATCCGCTGAATGAGTACAAGCAAGAAGCCTTCCAAATGTTTACGCATATGCTGGATGATATGCGTATCCGTGTAACGCAGACGATGTCACGGATTCAGACCGTGGCTGAACCACCAGCTTATCCGACGCCGCCAGAGATGACGGCGCCGCAGGCAGAATCTGGTGAGCCGGATGAACAGACGCTGCGTATGTGGCGCGAGACAGTGGCGCGGAATGCAAATTGTCCGTGTGGGTCTGGTGTGAAGTTCAAGCATTGCCACGGCAAGCTGGCCTAAGCGATACTAGGGACTAATTTTGCGGGGCATTGCTCCGTTATTGCAGGAGGCGTGATGCCTCCTGTGTTGTTGATAAACTAAGGGGAGGTGCAGGAACGTTAGGTTCCTGCCGGGGTTCAGGGTAAGGCCCTGAAGGGTTAGACCCGGTCTCACCTCCGCATGAGAGGGAACAGGCAGGCATGGCTGGTCATTCACAATTTAAGAACATCATGCACCGTAAGGGTGCGCAGGACGCAAAACGTGCCAAGCAATTTGCTAAGGTTCTGCGTGAAATTACGGTTGCTGTGCGTTCGGGCCTGCCTGACCCATCGTCCAACCCGCGTTTGCGTGCGGCTCTTTCTGCGGCACGTGAAGTCAATATGCCGAAAGATAACGTTGAGCGTGCGATCAAGAAGGCATCGGGTGCAGCAGGTGGTGAGGACTACGTAGAAGTCCGCTACGAGGGCTATGGCCCAGCTGGTGTTGCGATCATCGTTGAGGGTTTGACGGATAATCGCAACCGGACGGCGGGTGAAGTGCGTGCGGCGTTCTCAAAGCATGGCGGGTCTATGGGGGAATCGAACTCGGTATCCTTCATGTTCCAGCGTTTGGGCGTTGTATCCTATGCCAAGGATGTGGCGTCTGAAGATGATATGCTGGAAGCGGCGATTGAAGCAGGCGCAGATAATGCCGTCACGACGGACGAAGGTCATGAAGTGACCTGTGCCATGGAAGATTTGTTCGCGGTCCGTGATGCGCTGGAAGCGCGTTTTGGTGAGCCGAAATCAGCTAAGCTGGATTGGCGTCCAGAAAACACCATCTCTTTGGATGAAGAAAAGGCACGCAGCGTTCTGAAGTTGATCGATGTGCTGGACGATAATGATGACGTTCAGGCGGTGTATGCCAACTTTGACCTGCCGGATGATGTGGCAGAGGCGCTCTCCGCTTGATCCGCATTATGGGGATCGACCCCGGCCTACGCTTTATGGGCTGGGGTATTATTGATGTGGACGGGAACCGTCTGCGTCATGTGGCGTCCGGCGTGATTGGTACGGATGGCGCGGAATCGGTGCCGCTGCGTTTGTGTGAGCTGCATGGGCGTTTGCAGGCATTGATCCGAGAATATGCCCCAGCGGAAGCTGCGGTAGAAGAAACCTATGTTAACCGAAATGGGGCTTCGACGCTGAAGCTGGGTTATGCGCGTGGTGTTGCGCTTTTGACCCCGGCCTATGAAGGGCTACCTGTGGCCGAATATGGGGCCATGAAGGTTAAAAAATCTGTGGTGGGCACGGGGTCTGCGAGTAAAGAGCAGGTCACGATGATGATTAAGCGCCTTTTGCCGGGCGCAGAAATTTATAAAGCCGATGCTTCGGACGCGTTGGCCGTGGCGATTTGCCATGCGCATCATCGGGCTAGTGCATTGCAGGTGGCGCAAGGGAGGCGGATGGCGTGATCGGTCAGTTAACCGGGCTTGTTGGCCAGATTGAGGGTGAACGCTGCATCGTGGATGTGAACGGTGTGGGGTATGTGGTTTCGGCCTCAACGCGGACGTTGGCTTCGGTGCCGATGCCGCCTTCAGTGGCGCGGTTTCTGATTGAGACGGTGGTACGTGAAGATGCCATTTTGCTTTATGGTTTTGCGACTACTGAAGAGCAAGAGTGGTTCCGTTTGCTGACCACGGTGCAGGGCGTTGGAGCGAAGGTTGCTTTGGCAATTTTGTCTTCGAATGCGCCAGGGGATTTGTTTTTGGCGATTAATGCCGGGGACCGTGGATCTTTAACCCGTGCGGCGGGTGTCGGGCCGCGCTTGGCAGACCGTATTTTGAGCGAGCTTAAGAACAAAATTGCGAAAATGCCGGTCGGGGCCGCGACGATTGCAGCCTCTGGCGGTGTTGTGACCCCCGCTGCGGAAACGGGGCTGGAGGGTGATGCGCTCTTAGCGCTCGCTGGCCTCGGTTTTCGCCGTGCTGAGGCATGGCCTGTGGTGAAGAAAGTTTTGGCCGAGCATGACGGTGCGAGTTTGGATCTTGTGATTCGGTTGAGCCTTAAGGATTTGGCACGATGAGCGATATGCGCCCGACCGATGCAGCTAAGCAGCCGGATGATCTTAATGAGGGTGGAATACGGCCTGAAAGCCTTGCGGATTTTACCGGGCAGAAGGCGAGCCGTGAAAACCTTTCGGTCTTCATAGAAGCCGCGCGGGCGCGTGGTGAGGCGTTGGATCATGTGTTGCTGCATGGCCCTCCGGGCCTTGGTAAGACGACGTTGGCGCAGATTGTGTCGCGTGAGTTGGGGGTGGGGTTCCGTGCGACGTCTGGGCCAGTGATTCAGCGCGCGGGGGATTTAGCGGCGATTCTCACCAATCTTCAGCCGCGTGATGTGTTGTTCATTGATGAAATCCATCGCCTTCAGCCCGCGATTGAAGAAATTCTTTATCCTGCGATGGAAGATTTTCAGTTGGATCTCATCATTGGGGATGGTCCGGCGGCGCGGTCGGTTCGTATTGATCTTGCGCCCTTTACGCTGGTGGCAGCGACGACGCGGGCGGGGCTTCTGGCAACGCCATTGCGTGATCGTTTTGGTATTCCGTTGCGCTTGGTCTTTTATACGCCGGATGAATTGCGGGCTATTGTCTCTCGTGGTGCGTTGAAGTTGGGCATGCAGCTTCAGCATGAGGCCGCGGAAGAAATTGCTCTGCGTTCCCGTGGGACGCCGCGTATTGCAGGGCGTTTGTTGCGGCGTGTGCGTGACTTTGCGCTTGTTGCGGGTAAGCCGGTGATTGATCGTGCGTTGGCGGATGCTGCTTTGTCGCGTTTGGAAGTGGATGCGCGCGGTTTGGACGCGATGGACCGACGGTATTTGATGCGAATCGCTGAGCATCATCGTGGTGGTCCGGTCGGTGTGGAAACTGTTGCGGCTGGTTTGGCGGAAGCACGGGACACGCTGGAAGATGTGATCGAGCCGTATTTAATTCAGGAAGGCATGGTGCTGCGGACAGCGCGCGGCCGTATGTTGGGTGCGCCCGGTTGGAAGCATTTGGGGCTGACACCACCGGAAGGGCATGCGCCGTCAGATGCGGTTGATCTGTTATCGCCTTTGGACCACACTTCTTCTGACGTTTGATCGGGTGAGGGGGGCTTCTTTTTCTGAAGAAAAAGAAGCAAAAAGACTTTTTCAAGCTGGGGTGCGGTGTTGGTTACAAGGCTTCGGCCCCTAATGGATAAGAGTTTTTTTGGTTCTTTTTTGCAAAAAAGAACAGTCAAACCTCTCACGCAGTAAATCCAGAAAACGATCATTATTTAATCTGTGACGGAGTAATCCGATGGCGACGCATAAAATCCAGTTTCGCGTGTATTACGAAGATACGGATGCCGGGGGGATTGTTTATCATGCCCGTTATCTGGCTTTTGCGGAGCGTGCCCGGAGTGAAGCCATGCGCTCGGCCAATGCGGCCGTGACGGATTTGCTGAAATCGGATGGAATTGGATTCGTCGTTCGGCAGGTTGGGGTGCGTTATCGCACGCCTTTACGTTTGGAAGACGTGATGGAAGTGGAGACGGCTTTGGTCGCGTTGACGCCAGCGCGGTTGAAGCTACAGCAGACAATCCGCAATGCGGAACGCTTGGAAGAGCAAGCGGTTATTTTGGATGTAGAATTGGCGTGTATTGAAATGGATACGCTGAAACCTGCTCGAATTCCGCCACATTGGTGTGACGCTATACGAAAATTGGAAGCGGGAGAGCACTGACCCACTTTTCTGTTTCCGTCTTAAGTGTCATGGAAGGTTCTGACCCGTAAAAATAATGCCGGATCAGGACAGGAGAATATTGTGGATCATGACGTGACTTCGAGCGCGCTGGGAGCGGTCAATGCGGCTGGACTATCGCCGTTAGACTTGTTTCTGCACGCTTCCATCGTCGTCAAATTGGTGATGATCGGGCTGATCCTGTGCAGCGCCGGTGTCTGGGCGATTATTGCAGAGAAGTTTTTCTTGCTGCGTCGTGTGAACCGTGAGGCCACGGCCTTTGAAGACCGTTTTTGGTCCGGTGGTTCTTTAGACGAACTGTACGAATCTGATGGTGCACGCCCGACGCACCCTCTAGCGGCTGTTTTTGGTGCGGCTATGGGGGAATGGCGCCGTTCTGCGCGTATTACCGGCATTGATTTGGTGCATGGTGGCGTGAAAGACCGTGTTGACCGTGCGATTAGCATTACGGTTGGTCGTGAGAATGACCGTCTGGGTGCGCGTCTTGTATTCTTGGCGACCATTGGCCCAGTGGCGCCATTTGTCGGTCTATTCGGGACGGTATGGGGCATTATGCATGCCTTTGGGTCCATTGCAGCGATGCACAACACGAATCTTTCCGTTGTTGCCCCCGGTATTTCTGAGGCGCTGTTTGCAACGGCTATCGGCTTGGTAACGGCGATTCCTGCATATGTAGCCTATAACGTGACGGGTGCGGCTCTAGATCGTTTTTCAGACCGCATGGATGCGTTTGGCACGGAATTCGCGGCCATTCTCTCCCGCCAGTCTGAAGAGCGTTCAGAAGGGAAGAGCTGAACTATGGGCATGTCCGCAGGAGGAGGTGCGCGCAGAGGAGGCCGGAGGCGGAATCGCGCGTCATCTGAAATTAACGTCACGCCTTTGGTGGACGTCATGCTGGTGCTGCTCATCATTTTCATGGTGACGGCACCGATGATGACTAGTGGCGTCAATGTCGATTTGCCCAAGACGGATGCGAGCCCTGTTAATGCGGACACGAAGCCGATTACGGTTTCTCTCCGTGGGGATGGTTCGATCTATTTGGGTGATGATGCTGTGTCTGCCGATCAGTTGGTGGCCCAGTTGAAGACGTTGGCGCAAGATGACCCCAATCATCGTATTTTTGTGCGGGGTGATGCGCATATTGATTATGGCCGTGTCATGCAGGTCATGGGGCAAATTACGTCTGGCGGCTTTACGCATGTGGCGTTGTTGGCTCAGCAGCCGCAGAGCGGGCCTTAAGAGGAGCCTCGCTGGTGGCATTTTCCCGCCGCTCGGATCGCCGGCGTTTTCGCGGCGCGCTGCTGGCTTCGGTTGGGGCGCATGGCGCTCTGATCGTGTATTTGTTGGTGACGATCCCGTTTTCCAAGCCACCTGAACCGCCGGAACCACCGGCGGTTGAGATGCAGTTTGAGCAAGCTGGCCCACCGACGCACCCTATAAAAGCGGATCATCCGGCACCGAAGCCAGCCCCTGCGCCTGCTCCGGTTCGTAATGATGCGCCCCCCGCGCCGACACCGCCGGAAAAGGCACCAACGGAGGAGCCGCCGCCGCCGCCTCCACCGCCGCAAGCTGTGCCGTCCCCGCCGGAGAGTAAGCCAACGCCGCTTCCGCCGCTGAAGCTGCCGCCGAAAGTTACGACGCCGGAGCCATCCCCAACGCCTGCTGCGCCGCCGCGTCCGTCGCCTCCGTCAGAGTCGAAGATGGTGGCACCGCCATCACCGCAGACGCAGAAGGTTGATACGCTGCCTGATACGCCGAAATTCTCGCATATCACGCAGGATCATCCGACGAAGAATGCGCAGCCGGATAGTCATTCCCTTTTGGCAACGCTGGATAGTTTCCGGGCGGATCAAAAGCAGACCCACGCGGCACATGCACGGGCGAACCCGCCGCAAGGTGGAGCTCCAGATGGTGGCGGCGTGCCAAATGGTGACATCACGAAGGCGCTCAGCCTTGGTGATCAGAAGGCTATCGGTGCGTCCGTACGTCGTTGTTATACGGAAGATACGGAAGCTCGGAACTATGCCAGTTTCACGGCGCATATGATCGTTACCATTGATGCGCAGGGTGAAGCGCGCTTGGCACGTTTTGCGCCAGAAACGGCGGCGCGTGCGGCGAGTGATCCGTCTTATCGTGTGTTGGCTGAACGGGCACGGGATGCGGTGTTAAGCCCGACCTGTGCGCATCTTCCTATTCCTGGAAACTTGTTGGGCAAGACGCATGAGCTGCGTTTTGTGTTCCGACCATAATTTTTGAAGGGTAACCTGAATGTCCTTCCTGTCTGATCGTGACGCTGAGACACTGAGTGCTGTTTTCTCCCGCCGTAAGGTTTTAGCCGCGACGGCAGGGGGGCTGATGGTCTCTCCATTGGCGGCGTTCGCGCAGAGTGCCGCGGCACCGGGTGAAGCCGAGATTACGGTGGATCAAGCGCGACAAGCGCCGATCCCCATTGTGGTGCCGAGCTTTGGTGCAGGGCTGGGTGCGCAGATTTCGGGGGTTATTGCCTCTGATCTGAGCAGTACGGGCTTGTTTAAGGTGATGGATGGCAGCGTGCCGCCGGGTTCAACGCCTGACTTTGCTGGGCTGAAGGCACAGGGCGCCCGTGCTGCTGTTGCGGGCCAAGCGATTGGCAGTGATAGCGTGCGTGTGGAAATGCGTTTGTGGGATGTGGTTGCTGGTCAGCAATTGCAGGGCACGGCGTATACGGCGTCTCAACTGAACTGGCGGCGCATCGCGCATATTATTGCGGATGTGATTTATGAGCGCATGTTGGGTGAGAAGGGGTATTTTGATACTCGTATCGCTTATATTGCGCGCACGGGGCCGCGCCGCCATCAGATCACGCGTCTCGCTCTGATGGATCAGGACGGTTATAATCAACGTATGTTGAGCGGTGGGCAGTGGCTGACGTTGACGCCGCGCTTTAATCCGGTGCGTGATCAAATTGCGTTCATGTCTTACGCGAATAACCGCCCGCGTGTGTATTTGTTCGACTTGGGTTCTGGCCGTCAGCAAGTGCTTGGTGCGTTTGATGGTATCTCGTTTGCGCCACGTTTTGCGCCTGATGGGCAGCAGGTTGTGCTGTCTGCTACGCGTGGGAGTGGTTCAGACCTTTATGCTGTGGATTTGGCCTCTGGCGGGAAGCGTCAGCTGACTAATTCTGGTGGAGCGATTGATACAAGCCCGTGCTTTAGCCCTGATGGGCGGCAGATCGTCTTTACGTCAGACCGTGGCGGTAGTCCGCAGCTTTACATCATGAGTGCTTCTGGTGGTGGGGCAAAGCGTATTTCGTATGGTTCGGGTCAGTATGGATCACCGGTATGGTCGCCACGTGGTGACTTGATCGCGTTTACGCGTATTGGCGGGGGTGGCTTCTCGCTTGGTGTGATGAACCCGGATGGTACGGGTGAGCGTATTTTGACCAAGGGTTTCACGGTTGAATCGCCGACTTTCTGTCCGAATGGTCGTGTTTTGGCCTTCTGCCGTCAGACGGCTTCGGGGGCTGGCGGTGCGGGTTTCTCCTCCGGGATTGGTACGATTGATATCACCGGGTTTAATGAGCGCTTGCTGCATACGGGAACGGGTGCCTCTGACCCCGCATGGTCTCCGTTGAACGGTTAAAGAGTCGTTTAAGGTGTTGGGTGGGGGCTTTTAGGAAAACCCGCTATAGACCCACTGCGGAGCTGCTCCGCAGTGGGTGCATGTTACTCGGATGATATTCTGTATGATTGCTCAGAAAACGGCAGTTTTCAGGGGGTAATCTGTGACAATAAAGAGACATTTTCATCGTCGTGTCATGTGTTTGGCATAGCATGTGCTGTGGGAATCGTTTTGCCGCAATAACAGTGCTTGACCGTTGATTTGAGTCATGAGTATGGGCGTTTGTGACCAACGTTTTTTACAGTGGATAGTACGGCGGCAGGAATTGCAGTCGGGTTATCAGGGAAGGGAGACGTGGTCCCGCTTTCCGCGATTTTAGTCGCTCTTAATGGCTCCTAATTATAGGGGTCGCTCTCAGGATTTGAGAAACATGAAGTTCAAGGTCTTTGGTGCGCTGGGTTTGGCGCTTGTTCTCGCTGCGTGTTCTGATGGCAATACGAATGCAGGTAATGCAACGGGTGCGACAAACACGGCTGCGGTTGCGCCGGATGCTGGCCCAGTTCCAGGCAGCGAAGCTGACTTGGTAGCGAATGTGGGTGACCGCGTTTTCTTCCCGCTGAACTATTCTCAGCTGACGGACGAAGCACGTGCAACGCTGGATAAGCAAGTTGCTTGGTTGGCGAAGTACCCACAGGTCACAATCCAGCTTGCTGGTAACTGTGATGACCGTGGCACGGAAGAGTACAATATTGCTCTGGGCCAGCGCCGTGCGAATGCCGCACGTGATTATTTGGTGGCCAAGGGTGTGAGCGCTTCGCGTATCAGCACGATCTCTTACGGTAAGGATCGCCCAACAGCTGATGGTGATGATGATGCGTCATGGACGCAAAACCGTAACGCGATTACGTCTGTTAAGTAATCGTTTTACGCCGTTCGTGCGTTAAGGAGAGGCTGGGGGAGTGATCCCTCGGCCTCTTTTTTTGTGGAGAGGGCATTGCTCCGCGCCTGATTTAGGCCCAGTTTTTACGCATTCTTATTTGTGATGATCTTTTGACGAAACACTATGTGGTGTGGAGGGGCTCTTGGTTCAGTTTTTTTCATGGCGGTCGCTGCTGTTAGCGGGTGTTTTGATGTCTGCAACGCCGTGGGCAGTGGCGCAGGATGCCCCTGATGCGGGGGATGTGATGTCCTCACGTGAAGGGATCGCGCTGCAAAATCAGGTTGCGGCGTTACGGCAGCAATTGGCGCAAATGCAAAATGTAGCTTCCTTGTCTCCCCCAACGGCGTCAGGAGCGGTTCCTAGTGCTGCGGCGGGCGCGAGTGTGAATGGTGATCTCACAGCGCAGCTTTTGCAGCGGGTTTCCGCTTTGGAAGAACAAAATCGCCAGATGCGTGGTGAATTGGATCAGCTGTCTAATACCCTAAAGACAACGCAAGACACGCTTTCTAAACAGATTTCAGATATGCAGTTTGCGGCTCAGAATGGTGCTGGGGCTGCAAGCGGCGCTGTGGCGGGCGCGGCGTCTGGTGCTGTGTCTTCTGCTGCGACAGCGCCAAAAGCAGAGGCCGCGCCAGCATCGGACGCGACGCCAAAGACTGCTTTGGAAGCGCTCCGTTTGGGGAATACGGCTTTGCGTGCAGGGCATTATACAGAGGCGGAGAGTGATGCGCGTTTTGCTGTCAAAACGGCAAAATCTGTTCCGGGCCGTATGGATGCGCAGTTCTTGCTGGCGCAATCTTTGGCGGGGCAGAAGCAATACCGTGACTCGGCTGTGGCGTATTATGATGCTTATGGAAAAATGCCAAAATCAGCTAAAGCGCAGGACTCTTTGCTCGGTGTTGCCGCATCATTAATCGCATTGGGGGACAAGGCTTCAGCGTGTCAGGCGCTGGATAAGTTGAAGGCGGAGTTTCCGTCTCCGGAAGCGCGAGTGAAAGCGGCTATGGCAACGTTCCGTGGTCGTGCTGCCTGCCATTAAGCACGTGATGGATGGCCGGATTTCTGTTCGTGAATTCGCGGTATGTATGGAGGCTTTGGGACCATTTTTACCGGATGTTCCTGAAGCTCCGATGGCCGTGGCCGTATCCGGTGGGGCGGATTCCATGGCACTCGCGTGGCTGATGCGGCGTTGGCGGCGTCATGTTGTGGCGTTTGTTGTGGATCACGGACTGCGCGTTGAATCAGCCGCAGAAGCCGCTTTAACGGTGGAACGATTAGGGAAGATGGGCATTGAGGCGCGGGTGTTGCAGCTTGCGCCTTTTCCGTCAGGTCGTGTGCAGGAGCGCGCACGGGCAGCGCGTTTTGCGGCTTTAGAGGCTGCTTGTGTAGAGCGGGGCTGTGTTGATGTAGTGTTAGGTCACCATCAGCATGACCAAGATGAAACGGTATGGATGCGTCGAGAGCGTTTGGGGGCGGCGCCCGCATTAGACGGTACAGCAGCGCCTGGCATGGGGCTGCGAGGGATGGCGGTAGACGTTTTGCGGGGTAGAGTGCGTGTGCTGCGGCCTCTTTTATCGTTCCCCCCGGAGCGTATGCGGGCGACGTTGCAGGCTGAATCTTTGCCATGGGTGGAAGACCCTTCCAATCAAAATAGGCGTTTTGAGCGTGTGCGCTGGCGGCAAGATTTGACGGATGGGATGCGTGAGGAAGCGCGCATGCTTCAGCGTGAGGCGCAGGGTATGAACGCTGTGTATGCTCAGAATCTGGCGGCGTGTATGGCGCATTCTGTGGTGTGGCATCCGGCGGGGTGGTGCCATGTGTTGTTAGACAGCATTGGCAGTCGGGAGTTGATGGTGCAACTTTTGGCGGAATTGATTCGTATGCTGGCAGGCGGAGCGTATCGGCCTGCGCGAGATGCGGTTGAGCGTCTTGTCTCGCATGGGGAAGGGACGTTGGGCGGTGTCGTTCTGAGGCGTGCTGGGCGCTTTGGGGATGGGATCATTATGTTCCGTGAAGAGCGCGCCGTTGCTGGGGCTGTACCGGCTGTATCTGGCGTGCTGTGGGATGGTCGTTGGATTGTGCCGGAGAGTAGCGCGCCAGGGGAGGGTGATGGCGCTGGTGCTGTGGCGGGGCTCTATATTGCCAAGCTGGGGGATCATGCCGCGCGTTTTGATGCGCGTCGCTTGGGGGTGCCTTCAGCTGTGTTGCGTGTTTTGCCAGGGGTGTATCGGGGGGATTGTTTGCTCCGTGTTCCGGTGTGGTGTGGTGGTGATTTGGCGCTGATTTGGTCTTCCGGTGGCCCCATCACATAAAAATATCCGGCAAAAAAGCGCCATAAAGCAATTTTAAGGTGCTTTATGGGGTGGGAACATGGGCGGAAGGGCCTATGTTAACACCATTGGGGGAATGTTCACGCTGGGTCTCTAGCGTGATGATGGTTCCCGAGAATGACAGAGAACGACATGAACAATCTAGGCCGTAACGTTGCGATCTGGGTCGTGATCCTCATGATCCTGATGATTGGGCTCACAGCTCTTCAGTCAGGTGGTGGACAGCACGCTACTCAACAGATCGCGTATTCTGACTTCATTCATGATGTCGAGAGCCACCAGGTTCGCTCCGTCCTGATTCAGGAGCAGAACGTCAGCGGTACGCTGACGAATGGTACGGCTTTTGAGACTTATGCTCCGTTTGATCGTGATATGATTTCACGCCTGACGAGTGCAGGTGTTGAGGTCACCGCGAAGCCGCAGGACAGTGGTGAGAACCCTATTTTGCATTATCTGCTGTCTTATGGTCCGATCCTGCTGATCCTTGGCTTCAGTGTGCTGATGTTCCGCCAGATGCAGGCTGGTGGCGGCCGCGCTATGGGCTTTGGTAAGTCCCGTGCGAAGATGCTGACGGAAAAAACCGGCCGTGTGACGTTCGCGGATGTTGCCGGGATTGATGAAGCGAAGAGCGAGCTGGAAGAAATTGTTGAATTTCTGAAAGACCCGCAGAAATTTACCCGTTTGGGCGGTAAAATTCCGAAGGGTGCGCTTTTGGTTGGCCCTCCGGGTACGGGTAAGACGTTGCTTGCGCGTTCCATCGCGGGTGAAGCGAATGTACCGTTCTTCACCATTTCTGGCTCTGATTTCGTGGAAATGTTCGTGGGTGTTGGTGCATCGCGTGTGCGTGACATGTTCGAGCAAGGCAAAAAAGCTGCGCCGTGCATTATCTTCATCGATGAGATCGACGCGGTGGGCCGTCATCGTGGTGCGGGCCTCGGCGGTGGTAATGATGAACGTGAGCAGACGTTGAACCAGATGCTGGTTGAGATGGATGGTTTTGAAAGCAATGAAGGGGTGATCCTCATTGCGGCAACGAACCGCCCTGATGTTCTTGATCCGGCATTGTTGCGCCCCGGTCGTTTTGACCGTCAGGTGGTGGTGCCGAACCCCGACGTGGGTGGGCGTGAGAAGATTCTTCAGGTGCATATGAAGAAGGTTCCACTGTCTTCAGACGTGGATCCGAAAACGCTGGCGCGTGGTACGCCCGGCTTCTCTGGTGCCGATTTGTCGAACCTGGTGAACGAAGCGGCTCTGATGGCCGCGCGTCAGGGCCGCCGTACGGTGGGTATGGCGCAGTTTGAGGAAGCGAAAGACAAGGTCATGATGGGGGCAGAACGCCGCTCCATGATTTTGACGGAAGATGAAAAGCGCTCCACAGCATATCATGAAGCAGGGCATGCGATTTGTGCGCTGTACACGCCGGGTTCAGATCCTATCCACAAGGCAACGATTGTGCCGCGTGGTCGGGCCTTGGGTTTGGTCATGACGCTGCCGGAAAAGGATAATATTTCGTACAGCCGTAAGTGGTGCTTGGCCCGACTGGTCATCGCTATGGGTGGCCGTGTTGCGGAAGAAATTATCTTTGGCCCGGAAGATGTTAGCGCTGGTGCGTCTGGTGACATTAAAAGTGCGACGGATCTGGCGCGCCGTATGGTGACCGAGTGGGGCATGAGTGATCGTTTGGGCATGATTGCTTATGGCGATAACGGTCAGGAAGTGTTCCTTGGGCATTCGGTCGCGCAGAACAAGAACGTTTCTGAGCAAACGGCGCGTGATATCGATACGGAGATCAAGGCTCTGATTGACACGGCCTATGCACAGGCCAAGCACTTGCTGCTGTCTCATATTGAAGAATTGCACCGTTTGACGGCAGCAATGTTGGAATATGAAACGCTCAATGGTGATGAAGTGGGCAAGGTTGTGCGCGGTGAGGCGATTGAACGCGTGGAAGATGCGGATCAGCTGCCGAATAACCGCCGAGCATCTGTTCCGACGGCACGTCCGGGGGCGTTTGATCCGGCTGCACAAGCTGGATAAGCGACCTCTGCTTGTGCTGAGATGAGAAAAGCCCCGTTGGCCTGTGCCATCGGGGCTTTTTTGTGTGCGAAAAAGAAGGGGGGCAACTATGTGGGGACAATTAGATATGACGCGCTGTGCATATTGGCGTGATGACGCGATAAGCGCCCGTGTGAACGAAAAAATATCAGCTGCGTTGAAGTTTGCAGCAAAAGGGAAATGTCCCGGTAGATAGGCTTGTACATTTTCAAAAGTCTTTTGCATCTTTTCTTCAGAAAAGATGAGAGTTCTCTAAGCGGGAGTGTGCAGAACATGTTTAAAAGACGAGAGAGACTGCTTTAGCGCGCATTTTCAGTGAAAGATTAGCCTGTGCGCCACTTTTAATGGACCGCAAACCGCTCTAAGAGCCCTGAGAACGGGTGTTATGACGCAGAAAGACAAATACATGGCCAATAAGCGCAAATTCTTTGGGACAGATGGTATTCGCGGTAAGGCGAATACCGCTCCGATGACGGTAGAGATCGCTCAGAAATTGGGGCAGGCGGCTGGTTTGTATTTCCGGAGTAATAGCCAGCGCCGTCATAACGTTGTCTTGGGAAAAGATACGCGCTTATCGGGCTATATGATTGAGTGTGCGCTGGTGGCGGGTTTCTTATCTGCGGGCATGGACGTAACGCTTGTTGGGCCATTGCCAACGCCTGCGATTGCTATGTTGACGCGTTCGTTGCGGGCGGATGTGGGGGTTATGATTTCTGCCTCACATAATCCATTTACGGATAACGGTATTAAGTTGTTTGGGCCGGATGGTTTTAAACTGTCGGACGAAGCCGAAATCGAAATTGAAACGATGATGGGTCAGGATCTGACGGATCGCTTGGCTGCGCCTGAAGATGTTGGCCGTGCGTCGCGTTTGAACGATGCAGCAGGGCGTTACATTGAGAATGCGAAAGCATCGTTCCCACGTGGCTTGCGTTTGGACGGTCTAAAAATCGTGGTCGATTGTGCGCATGGTTCGGCTTATCGTGTGGCGCCGAAGGCTCTGTGGGAGTTGGGCGCTGAGATTGTACGCATTGGTTGTGACCCGGATGGTGTGAACATCAATAATGGTGTTGGCTCAACGCATCCTGAGACGTTGTCTGCTGCTGTGCGTGAGCATGAGGCAGATGTGGGCATTGCGCTGGATGGTGATGCGGACCGTTTGTTGATTGTGGACGAGACGGGTGCCGTGGTGGATGGAGACCAGATTTTAGGTCTCATGGCACTATCTTGGAAAGACAGTGGGCGTCTGGCGGGTACATCTGTTGTGGCGACGGTTATGTCCAATCTGGGCTTAGAAAAAGCCTTGGAAGCAAACGGGTTGACCTTGCAGCGTACGGCAGTTGGGGATCGGTACGTTGTTGAGCGTATGCGTGAAATTGGCGCTAATTTGGGTGGTGAACAATCTGGGCATATGGTGCTGTCCGATTATGCGACCACCGGCGATGGCTTGATTGCTGCGCTGCAAGTTCTTGCGGTGTGTGTTGAAAAGAAGAAGTCTGCCAGTGAGGTGTGTCGTGTGTTTACGCCATACCCGCAGCGTTTAGAGAATCTGCGTTATACGGGATCGAATCCGTTGCATCGCCCAGAGGTTGAAACCATTCGCGCACAAGCGGATGAACGTTTGGCGGGGCGTGGTCGTTTGGTGCTGCGTGCCAGCGGGACCGAGCCTTTAATTCGTGTGATGGTTGAAGCGGAAGATCAGGCATTGGTGGATGCCGTGGTCAATGAGACCTGCACGGCTATTCGTTATTTGACCGCGGCTTAAGCCCATGCAGGGGCGTGTTCTGAGCATTGCAGGCAGTGACTCTGGTGGTGGAGCGGGTATACAGGCTGACCTGAAGGCGATTACGGCTTTGGGTGGTTTTGGCATGAGTGCCATTACGGCCTTAACGGCTCAGAACACGTGCGGTGTGTATGGGGTGCATTCTGTCCCTGTGGACTTTGTGCAGCAGCAAATTAACGTGGTGTTGCAGGATATTGGGGCGGATTGCTGCAAAATTGGGATGCTCGGGCAAGCAGGCACGGTGCATGCTGTAGCGGATGTTTTGGACGCATATCCAGCGTTACCGTTGGTTCTTGATCCGGTGATGATCGCGACGAGTGGTTCATCCCTTATGACGTCTGATGGGGTTTCGGCGGTGAGGACACGCCTTTTGCCGCGCTGTCAGTTGGTGACGCCGAATATTCCTGAGGCGGAAGCGCTTACTTCTGTGGCCGTGCAGGATTTGGAGACGATGCGGCAGGCTGCACGTGTACTTTTAGCAGATGGAGCTGGTGCTGTGTTGCTCAAAGGCGGGCATTTGCCAGCCTGTTCCGGGGCAGATTCGGATGAATTATTGGATGTGTTAGTGCAGGCAGATGGTCGGGAATATGTGTTTCGGCATCCGCGCCTTCAGACACGCCATACACATGGTACGGGGTGTACGTTAGCGAGTGCTGTGGCCACCGGATTGGCGCAGGGTATGGCGCTGGAACCTGCGGTGCGGCGGGCGATCGGTTACCTGCAAGAGGCGTTGATCACCGCGCCGGGGTTGGGGAAGGGTCATGGGCCCGTCAATCATGGTGTGAGTATTGCGCCAGCTTGGGCAGCATTTGAAAAATAGGTGCTGGTCACATCATAGGGGTATGTGTGGCGTGAGCAGGGATGGAAGGTGCTGCTGAAGTGGGCAATGCGGTGGAAGTATTGTGTTCTTCGCGCAGAATGTAGCCTCGGCCCCATACGGTAGAAATAACGTTTGCAGCATGAGCGGCTTGGAGCTTGCGGCGTAGTTTGCAGATGAAGACGTCAATGATCTTCATTTCAGGCTCATCAATTCCACCATAAAGGTGATTCAAGAATGCATCCTTTGTAAGAACAGAGTTCTTTCGGATCACGAGCAGTTCAAGAATGGCATATTCTTTGCCGGTTAGGTGCACGATATTTCCATCGACCGTTACGCTTTTGCTGTTGAGGTCGAGTTCGATATTGGCAATGCGCAGACGTGGTTCTGCGAAGCCACGTGAACGGCGGGTAATGGCTTGTAGGCGTGCGACTAATTCACCTGCGTCATGTGGCTTGGTGAGGTAATCATCTGCGCCCATAGAGAAGGCGCGGATTTTAGCCTGCGGGCGAACCAATGTTGAGAGCACCAAGATTGGTGTGCTGATCCGTGCTGCACGAATGCGGCGGATGACTTCGTATCCTTCAAGGTCAGTCAGCATGAGTTCAAGCACGACGACATCGTAATCATAGTGCCGCAGCATCTCGATAGCTTCTTCGCCAAGTGTGGTGTGGTCCACCGTGTAAGATGCGGTACGCAACGCTTGAGTAAGGTGTGTTGCGCTGTTCAGGTCACTTTCAACAAGAAGGATACGCATGTGTTCAACTCCTGGGCTGGTAAGTAGTTGTTTACTACCTTGAGTTGTAATTGTCGAGAAATTAAACTCTATAGACGCAAATTTTTCATAATTCGGCGTTAATCTGAATTTTGTTCACCTTTTGTTAGGTGTTTTGTGATGAATTTATCATCAGTTAAATCTCTTTAAAGATATGATTTATAATGAAAAATCTTATTTTTCATGAGGTTCTGGAAGGAATTTCTACACTTCATCCAGACCGTGCCATTGGGCGTGTCAAAAACATCTCTGGGTTGTGTATGAGTGTTCAGGGAGTCGAATCACTTTTATCAATCGGTGATCGCCTGACGGTGAAGGCGCGTTCGGGGGAAGAATTACAATCTGAGGTTGTTGGCTTTTCGAATGGGCAAGCTAGAACCATGGCTTTTGGGGCCTTGGATGGGATTGGGCCGGGATGTGAGGCTTATTTGCCGTTATCCATTGCGCCAACGGCGGCATTGCAGGTGCATGATGGTTGGTTGGGGCGGGTGATTGACCCTTTGGGGGCACCGATGGATGGGAAAGGCGCTTTGTCCTCTGCGGGTACGCGGCAAGATGTGAGGGCTGCGCCGCCAAATGCTGCCGCGCGTGAACGTTTGGGAGAGCGTTTTGACCTTGGGGTGCGGGCATTAGATGCTTTCGTGACGGCCCGTGTAGGGCAGCGTTTAGGACTTTTTGCAGGTTCGGGGGTGGGAAAGTCTTCGCTGCTGTCCATGCTTGTGCGCGGTGCGACCTGTGATGTGGCGGTGATTGCGCTGGTGGGAGAGCGTGGACGTGAGGTACGCGAGTTCATTGAGGATGATCTCGGGCCGGAAGGTTTGGCGCGGAGTGTGGTGGTGGTCGCGACGTCTGACATGTCGCCATTAATGCGGCGTGATGCGGCCACATCTGCCATGGCGATTGCAGAGTATTTTCGGGACCAAGGAAAGTCGGTTCTGCTGTTGATGGATAGTGTGACGCGCTATTGCATGGCGCTGCGGGAAATTGGGTTATCCGCAGGAGAGCCGCCCGCCACGCGGGGTTACCCGCCATCTGTTTTTGCGGAACTACCAAAGCTTTTGGAGCGGGCAGGGCCAGGTTACCCGGGGCAGGGCATGATTACCGCTTTATTTACTGTTTTAGTGGAAGGTGATGACCATAACGAGCCGGTTGCAGATGCTGTGCGCGGTATTTTGGATGGTCATGTGATTTTAGATCGGCGCATTGGTGAGCAGGGCCTGTATCCTGCCATTGATATTTTGAAGTCATTATCGCGTGCTGTGCCGGGATGCTTGTCGGCGGAAGAAGCGAGGCTCGTGAAGAAGGCTCGTTCGGTGATGGCCCGTTATGATCGGATGGCCGATATGATTCGGCTGGGCGCATATAAAGCGGGGTCGGAGCCGGAGACGGATGAAGCCATTCGTTTGATGCCTGCTCTAACGGAATTTTTGACGCAAGGAAAACAAGAGCCCCCAGATGGTGGGGGAGGTGTTTTTAGTCGTTTGGCAATGATTTTAGGTGATGTGAGAGAGTAAAGTGATGGAACAGGCCAGCTTGGAAGCGCTTTATGGTTTGCGCAAGCATGAATTGGCAACGGTGGAGCAAGTGTTTCAGCAGGTCATTCAGCGTGAGCAAGAGGCGGAGCAAGCACTTGTAAGCGCGCAGCAGAGGATCGTGACGGAGCGTAGCGTCGCGATGGATGCTCATTCCGATGATCGTGCGGTGGAAGCCTTCGGAGCATGGCTGCCTTTGGGACAGAAAGCTGTGCAAGATGCCGATGCATATCGGCAAAAAATGTCTGTGGATCGTGACTGCGTACGTGCAGCCCTTTTAGAGGCACGTGCTGCGCTTCATGCAGTGGAACATTTGCAGGACGAAGTCCAAAGTGAGCAGCGGCGCAAAGAGCAGCGTGCGGAGCAGCTATTGCTGGATGAATGTGCTGTACGGCCGGAGGGGCTTTTATAGTGTAAGGCGTCCCCCCTTCTGAAGAAGGGGGGAAGGAGGTTAGCCACGTTTATGGATGGGGGTGAAGTTGCGTTGTTCGGCCCCCATGTAAAGTTGGCGTGGACGGAAAATGCGGGCTGCGGGGTCATTGAGCATTTCGTTCCATTGGCTGACCCAGCCGGCGGTACGTGCAACCGCAAAGAGTACGGTAAACATATTGGTAGGAATGCCTAGGGCCTTGAGAATGAGGCCAGAGTAGAAGTCCACATTTGGGTAGAGACGGCGCTGGATGAAATAGTCATCTGATAGTGCGATATGCTCAAGTTCCATGGCGAGGTCGAGCAGAGGGTCACGTTCTAGGCCGAGTTCCGCGATGACTTCATGGCAGGTTTCCTGCATGATTTTCGCGCGGGGATCAAAATTGCGGTAGACGCGGTGCCCGAAGCCCATGAGGCGTACGCCGCTTTCACGGCTTTTGACCTTTTCAAGGAAGGCCGGAATGTCTTCACGCGTACCGATGCTTTCGAGCATGGCGAGTACGGCTTCATTGGCTCCCCCATGTGCGGGGCCCCATAGAGCGGCGATGCCCGCGGAGATGCAGGCATAGGGGTTAGAGCCGGTTGAGCCAACAATACGGACGGTGGTGGTGGACGCATTTTGCTCATGATCTGCATGGAGCAAGAAAATACGGTCCATAGCACGGGCCAGGACAGGGTTTACTTTGTAATGATTGCCCGGGCGCGCGAACAGCATGTTGAGGAAGTTCGCGGAGAAGGACAGTTCTTCATCGGGATATACGAAGGGTTCACCGATGGAATATTTATAAGCCCATGCAGCAATCGTGGGGACTTTGGCAATCAGACGGCGGGTTGAGAGGTCACGGTCTTGTGGGTTTGCAATGTCGAGGCCGTCATGATGGAAGGCGGAGAGTGCTGCGACCGTGCCACACAAAATGGCCATAGGGTGAGCATCACGGCGGAAGCCGTTGAAGAAGTTACGGACCTGCTCGTTCAGGTAACGGTGCTTGGCCATATCTTTTAAAAAGGCATCAGATTCTGCCTGTGTTGGCAGGTGCCCATAGATCAGCAGAAACGCGGTTTCCATATAAGTGGAATGTTCTGCTAGGTCTTCGATGGCGTAGCCGCGATGCAACAATGTCCCTTTATCGCCGTCAATATAGGTGATGGAACTGGTGCATGTGGCCGTAGCAATAAGGCCGGGGTCAAATGCAAAAACGCCAAACTCACGGGGGACGCTGCGTGTATCGACCACGTCCGGGCCGACGGTGCCGCTGAGGACGGGGAGGTCCCGCGTCTTGTTATGGGCGCTGAGGGAAGCGGATGAAGTTTTGGGCATGGCATTACCACCGAGCAGACATAAACACAGAAAGACCCGGGGGAATGCTTCTTCGTAATGCGCGGGGCTGTCTCGAAAAGAAAATATTCACCGGGTGAAACGGGTTACGACCTTCATACCGTGAAGAAGGGGGGAAAGGCCAGAGCCCTTCTGTGACATGTATATGGTGTTATGCGCTATGGGCGCTCAGAAAAGACACAAGAGAGGGGCGCAGAGCGTACCATGTTTCTTGGGTGGAAAAGAGTGACAGGCTGGATGGCGGGTAGCCTGCCATGAGGATCTCACTGGCGCTGTCCTGAAGGGCTGGGCCGCAAAGTGTGTGTACGAGTGAACTGATGGCCGGGTTATGCCCGACGAGCAGCAGGGTCGAGATGGGTTCATCAACCGTCTGGATCGTATCGAGTAAATGCTGATCTGTTGCGCTGTAGAGGCTGTTTATAAAGGCGATGGGTGGGTGGTGTAGGGCGCTATGCTGAAGCGCAATTTCGGCAGTTTGTCGTGTGCGGGTGGAGGGGCTGCATATGATGCGTGCACAATGGTCGGACCAGTTGAGCGCGTGGTGTGAGGATAGTGCGTTGAGCGTTGCGCCCGTTTGGGTTGCCTGTTGGATGCCGCGTGCGGTGAGTGCACGGGCACGGTCCCCTTCTTCTGTTTGGGCGTAAGTGCCGGCCTCAGCGTGGCGGAGAAGAAGGAGATGCCGGATCATGCGTTGGGCTTTGTCGTTGTTGATGGGGAATTGCTTTGGGCCGCAATGGCTTCGTGATGGCGGATGACTTCTTTAACGACAAAGGCGAGAAATTTTTCAGCAAAATTGGGGTCAAGATGTGCGTTATGCGCGAGTTCACGCAGGCGCGTAATTTGGCGGGCTTCACGGGCGGGATCAGCTGCTGGGAAAGATGCACGGGCCTTGAGCTCTCCGACGGCTTGAGTGCAGCGGAAGCGTTCGGCCAGCATGTGAATGAGAGCTGCATCAATATTATCGATACTGGCGCGTAAGCTTTCGAGTTCCGTCAGGGCGGCGTTGTGGTCTGTGGTCATGCGGTGGGCCTCCGACAAAAATTAGGGTGAATTGAGGTCAATCCAGGCGAGGTGTCCGCCTTTTCCTGCACCGAGATCTGTGAAGATTGCTGTGCCACCTAGGCGGCCGGTGCGGTGCCATGGGCGGCCATCGGTGGAACGGCGGTCATGCCCGACATAGACAGTCATGCCTGCGGGAATACGGTTAATCCATGTCAGGCGGCGTTCTGGGTAGCCATCAGGCTGAAGGCGGCCTGTGGTTTCACCAAAAAGGGCACGGGAGAGTGGGGCGGACATATCGCCCAGTCCGGGCGGTGGGGGTTCCATGAGCATGGCGGTATGAAAGCCCCCATGGACGAAGAGTGAGCGGCCAAAGCGTACCCATGCCGGGGCGGCGGCAATGGCATTGTAGGTCTGTTCACGCAACGTCGCGTTTTCGGGGCGGCTGAAGGCTTGGAGGGTATCTTCCAGCGGTGGATCACGGCGGAGGCGGCGCCCTTCCAAGGCGCGGCCCAGTTTTCGGTCATGATTACCGAGGATAAAGAGGCCGCGCTGTTGTTCCAATAAATCCAGCATCAGTTCCATGACGCCGACACTATCGGGGCCGTGATCAACGAGATCGCCTAACTGCAAGACGAACCGATCCGTGCGGGCCGCATGTTGAAACGCGTTGAGATCACCATGCACGTCTCCCACCACGCGAATCCCATGGTCTTGGATTCGAGCGAGAGCTTCGGGGGTGAAGGGCAGGGCGTCGGAAATGATGGGCTCTTTCATAGCTAAATGAGTATCAAAGGACTTAAACGCAGCAGCGTCAAATTTCGATGCGGAAAATGACGTTGTGTTCAGAAGATTATGCTCCGTCAATCATGGCGGAGGCTCGTTTAAGGTCAACGGAGAGCACGCGGCTTACCCCGCGCTCTTGCATGGTGACGCCATAGAGGCGGTCCATATAGGCCATCGTGAGTTGATGATGCGTGACGACGAGAAAGCGCGTACCAGCTTCTTTCGTCATATCCGTGAGCAATGTGCAAAAGCGTTCAACATTGGCGTCATCCAGTGGGGCATCCACTTCATCGAGGACGCAAATGGGGGCTGGGTTGCAGCGAAATGTTGCGAAGATCAGTGAGAGGGCCGTGAGAGCTTGTTCACCGCCGGAGAGTAACGACAAGGTCGATAGTTTTTTCCCGGGTGGTTGCGCGAAGATTTCGAGGCCCGCTTCAAGAGGGTCATCACTGCCAACGAGACCAAGATGGGCACGCCCACCGCCGAACATGCGCGCAAAGAGTGACTGAAAATGTTGGTCCACCATGGCGAAAACGGCGGTGAGGCGCTCACGGCCCTCTTTATTGATGCTGCCGATGGCACCGCGCAGGCGGGCGATGGCTTGTGTGAGTTCGGCGTGTTCACGGGCGATGGTTTCTGCCGTGGTGCGGGCTTCTTCATACTCTAAATCGGCCCGTAAGTTGACGGGGCCGAGGGCCTCACGTTCACGCGTTAGGCGGGTGAGGCGGCGGCGGGTTGTTGTCTCTGCGTTTTCGGAGAGGTCTTGTGGGTAGGGTGTACGTGGGTCCGGGGCTTCGCTCTCAGCATGGAGTTTCGCGTGCGCGGCGGCAGCGTGTTCGGCACGTTCGCTTAAGCGGGCAAGGGTTGCGCGGCCTTCAGAGAGTGTGTGTTCAAGCTGACGAAGCCGGTCTTGGGACGTGCGGGCTTTTTCTTCAGCGGCCGTTTCATGCAGGCGGGCGGCTTCTAAGAGTGTTTCTGCGTGGTGCAGGGCTTCTTCGCGTTTTTTTAAGCTGTGGGCGATGAGGTTTGGTTCTTCAAGGGCGCTGGTGTGTTCCGCGCGGAGTGCGATGACGCGTTCGGTAAGGGTGGTGTGTTGTTCTGCGGTGGTTTGGATTTGGTGTGTGATGTCGTGCAGGCGGGTCTGTAGGGCAGTGATGGCGCTTTCCCGGCGCACGGCGTCATGTGTGTGTGCCGTGAGGGCTTCCCGTGCTTGATGATGGGCGTCTTTGGCGGCGGTGAGTGTGACGAGGGCTGCGTCTTGTGCGTTGGCGAGTGCAGCAAGGTCTGGTCGTTGCGTTAAGGCTGTGCTTTGGGCGGTGTGTTCGTTTTGTAAGCGTGTGTATGTGCTGCGGAGTTGTGCCGTATGGGGTGTTAAGATAGCGAGGCGTGCTGAGGCGGTGGTGATGACATGTTCGCGCTGGGTGAATTCTGTACGGATGTTTTGGGCAATAGCATGAGTTGAGGATGCATGAAGTACGGCGTCTTGTGCCGTTTTCTGTGCATTTTTCTGGTGTGTTTCGGCTTGTGCTGCAGCATGTTCTAAAGCCGTGATGTCAGGGCGTGGTGCTGCCTGATGGAGGTCGAGCGCTTCTGTCAGGGCGTTTAGGTCGTGCTGAGTGCGGGTGATGCTGTCCGCGAGGCGCTGCATTTGGTCTTCGGCAGCATGGTGGCGCAGGAAGGCTTGGTCATGCGTATGCTGTGCATGTTCGAGTGCGGTCTGGGCGTTTTTGCGGTTTTGTCGGCACGTGTTGAGTGTGGTTTGGGCAGTTTGAACATCCTGTGCGAGCGTATCGGCTGCGGCTTTGAGGCGTTCTGCTGGTTCTTGATTCTGATAGGCGTTCTGCGCGGCGTTTAGGCGTGCATGTGCTGCTTGTAGGGTGCGTGCGGTATCTTCGGCTTTTTGTAAGGCGGTTTCTAAGCGATCCGCAGCGCGCGTACTAAGTTGGGTCTGTTGGGCTAAAGTTGTTCTGGCTTGGCTGAGGGCATGTTCTTCTGTGCTGCGTTGCCCGCGTAGGGTTGTGAGGGTGTCTGACGCGGTTTTAAGTGCTGTTTGCGCTGTATGGGTTTGTGCTTGTAACGCAGGAAGGCGTGCTTCCTCTACTGTGATCTCTTTTTTTAGGGCGGTGAGGTTACGGCGACGTTCGAGCAAGACGGCGCTTGGGTCTTGTGTTGAGGCTGCACGGTGATATCCGTCCCAGCGCCATAATGCGCCTTTTGTGGTGACGAGAGAATATCCGGGGAGGAGATGTGCTTGGAGGTTGGGCCCGTCTGCGTCATTTGGCAGCAGAAAAATACGGGTAAAGCAGCGGCGCGTAGCGTCGGGGCAGGTGAGCAAGGCGCTGAGTGGGGTGAGGCCGGCGAGTGCTGTGTGGAGTGGCGTTGTGTCGGTTGTATCACAAGAGGATTGTGGTAGGAGGCGCCAGCGGCGTGTGGCGGGAATATCGTCCGGAGCGAGGGATGCGTCGATCCCATCTGCGAGGGCAGCCGCAACGGCATGTGTGAGGTGGCCGGGGACGGAGAGCGCGTCAATAAGAGGATGAGGCTCTTGGGTTGTGTCTTTTAGGCTTTGAGCGAGGCCTTCGGCTTGGCTTCGTTTTTTAAGTAAAGATGCTTCGGCCATACGCTCGGTTGTTTGGGCATCTTCAGCGGTCTTGCAGGTGGTTGTAAGAGCGGTTTCAGCGTGGGAGAGGCGCTCTTCTAGTGCGGTGAGGGTCTGCTCGTAGGTGTGGACGGCATGCGCGGCTTGCGCAAGCAATGTGGGGTCAGGCTGTTCCGTACGGCAGTGGGCAACATGTTGCTCTGCTTCGGTGTGGCGTCTTTGGCTTTGTTTGTAGTGTGTTTGTGCATCATCAAGAGCGCGCTTTATGGCTGTGTGACGCTGGGCTCCGGCCTCGGAGGCTGCACAGGCTTGGACCCAACGGGCATTGAGTGTGTCGAGAGCCGTATTGGCGCTGTTTTCGGCGGCTTGGTATGCTGAGAGGGCCGCTTTTGCCTCTTCGAGAGTGTTTGTGAATTGCGCTTTTTGTTCGGGGGTGAGTTGCGCAGAGACTGCATCATCATGGGCAGTTTGGTCTTGGGTTACACGTTGTTGAGTGGTGACGTGGCGTTGTTGAAGCTCCTGTAAGGTTTTTCGGAACGTGTTTTCTTGTTGGTGTGCATCTTGGAGTGCGCGGGAAGCTTGCTCGAGGGTCAGGCGCGCGTCTTGTGCAGCTTGGCGGGTGCTGTGTTCTGCATGACGTGCGGCATCTGCGGTGGCGACGGCCTCCTGTACGCGGTGCTGCAATGTTTCTAACGGGGGGCCGCTCTCGCATTGTGTTTGCAATTCTGCGAGTTCTTGCTCAGCGTGGTCTAGGGTGTGGCGTTCTCGCTCTAATTGTGCCGTCAGGGCTGAGAGTGCAGTGCGTGCAGCGTCTTGTTGTACGCTTTCAAGATCATAATGCCGTTGGGCGGTATCGTAAGCACGTTGTTGAGCGTTTTCTTCTGCCATGAGGCGGGTGATGTCCGCAGATAAAGCGGCATGTTCCGCCGGTGCTTTCTGGCGTTCGTTTTCGTAGGCGGCGAGTGTTTCGCGGGTTTCGCGCTCGGTGTTTTGGTTTTCTTGAAGGCGGGTGCTGAGAGCAGTGAGGTCTGCCTCGGTGGTTTGTAAGCGTTCGCTCGCGTTGGCTGCGGTCTCATGTGCACGGTTGAGGTCGTGACGAGCGGTCTCGGCTTCAAGGCGGAGGTTTTCAACGGTTGAGCGAGCATCTTCGCAGGCTCTGCGGGCTGCGGGCAAAGCAGCTCTTGTTTGAAATTCTGTAATTTGTGCGTTTTCGAGTTCTTGTTCGGCCTGTTTTAAAGTTTCTTTGGCGCGGGCAAGGTCATCACGGCTGCGTTGCACGGCGCGATTGGCACGGGCATGGAGTAAGCAATGCAACTGATCTTCGAGTGTGCGGATTTGCTCGGAGAGTTCACGATAAATTTTGGCTTGGCCGGATTGCTCAGACAACTGTTCCAGCCGCTCTTCAAGCTGGAGGCGCAAATCTTCTGCGCGCGCTAGGTTGGCTTCGGTTTGGCGGAGTTTTAGTTCGGCATCATGGCGGCGGGCGTGGAGGCCGGTGATGCCCGCGGCCTCTTCTAAGAGGAGGCGTCGTTCTTCGGGTTTGGCAGCAATGAGCAACCCGACGCGGTTTTGACTGACAATAGCGGAGCTACGCGCGCCAGAAGCAAGGTCCGCGAAGAGGGTTTGTACGTCACGCGCGCGGGTAACACGCCCATTGATGCGATATTCGCTGCCAGACCCGCGCTCGGCCTTGCGCGTGACTTCAAGCTCATCAGCCTCATGGAATGGAGCGGGGGCAAGGCCGCGTGCGTTGGCGATATGGAGGGTAACTTGCGCGAGGTTTCGTGCAGCGCGGGCGTTGGTGCCCGCGAAGATAAGGTCATCTAACTCGCCCCCCCGTAAGGCGCGGGCGGAAGTTTCACCCATTGCCCAACGCAGGGCTTCGACGACGTTGGATTTTCCGCAGCCATTAGGGCCGACAATGCCGGTCAGCCCTGGGAGGATGTCAACCCGCACTTCATCCGCAAAGCTTTTGAAGCCGCTGATGGTGAGGCGGCTAATCGTCGTGTCAGATGAAGCCATGCGGTGTGGGGTGGCTTTTCAAATCAGTTAGGACGCTTTGGCGACGAGGTCGGCAAATTTGTCGTAGGTTTCTGGATCTTGACTATACGCTGTGTTGTTAAAGCGGAAATAGGGTGTGCCAGAAATATTATAGGTGTCTGCGTCTTTTTTGACCTGTTCAAACACGGCTTGCATGTAGCCCATGTCGTTATGGATTGAGTCAAATTCGCTGGAGGAAATACCGGCGAGGGCAGAGATTTGTTTCAGGCGGTCAATGGGGTCACCATCGCGGCTAAAGGCCCACTGCATTTGGCTAGAAAACAGCGCTTCCAAGAAAGGAACATAGCGTTCTTCTGGCAGGGCGCGGGCGATCATGGCGGCTGTCAGGCCCACTTGATCGCCGGTGAAATCATGGAACTGATAGCGGATTTTCCCGGTATCGATCAGCTTGGCTTTGATTTCGGGGAATTCTTCCGTCGCGAAATGTGCGCAATGGGTGCAGGTCAGAGAGAACCATTCTTGCACGAGAACCTTGGCGTTTGGGTTGCCAATGATCCGTGGGCTCATGCGCTGTGCCAGAACATTCGGTGTGCTGGTGCTTTGTGCGTGTGCCGTCGCGCCAAAGAGCGTGGCGGCAGGCGCTGCGCCGAGGAGGAAGCGGCGGGTTAGAGCAGGAGAATGGGTCATATCAATGCGCCTTTGCGAGAGCAGCTGTGAAGGCATCATAGCTTAAGCCGATGGAGCTGTCCGCTGGAGTGTTATTGATGCGGAAGTAGGGTGTGCCGGAAATGCCTAAGAAGGATTGGTCTTTATCTTGGCGTGCTACGATGGCCTGGCGGAAGGTTTCATCCGCGTTAATGGCATCGACCTCAGCAGCCGATAAACCCGCGAGGGCGGCATGTTTTTTGAGCTCAGCAACAGGGTCAACATCGCGTGCGAAGGCCCATTGCATTTGGGTGCGCAGCAGATCATCCGTGAACGGGAAATAGCGGTCTGCGGGGAGCGAACGGGCAACCATGGCCCCAAGCAGGGCCAATTGATCCAACGGGAAGTCATGGAAGCGATAGCAGATTTTACCGGTATCGATCAGCTTGGCTTTCACTTCTGGAAAGACAGTCTCTGCAAAATGGCCGCAATGGGTGCATGTCATGGAAAACCACTCATCCACATGGATGGGGGCATCTGGACGGCCTAAAAAGCGTGGGGCAAGGCGCGGGTCATTGGCTGGCAGGGGGGGGTCAGCATGAGCAAAATTGGCGCCTAACCCGAGCGTAATAGCACTGGCCGGAAGAGTGGATAAAAAAGCGCGGCGACCGAAGGACATAAGACGATAGTTCCCTTGCCGAAAAAGGCCCACAGGGTAAGTTAGGGGCCGTAAGCAACTTTAGATGCCTGTCAATGGCACACGCTGCCCCCTATGCGTCAAGCCCTTAGCTGATCACAGCTTGGGCTGAACGTCCCCCCAACGCAGCCTTATGGCGTTGGGGGGGTGGTTTTATTTACGCGCTGCGGTCATCTTCAGTTGGATGACGTTCGGGCATGGGGCGGTGTTCCCAGCCTTCAGGAACACGCATGCGCAAAGAGCGAATATGGCGTGCGTCCGCATCCAGAACACGGAACTCTAACCCGCTTTCATGGGTCAAAATCTCATCACGTGCGGGGACATGCTCAGCTAAGCGAAACACAAGGCCGCCCACGGTTTCGATTTCGGACTCACGCTCAGCATCGGTCAGGATCGCGCCTAAACGTGCCTCAAGTTCTTCAACAGGAAGGCGCGCATCAAGATCAAACGATCCGTCAGGGCGTTCGGTCCAGAGCGCGGTGACGGGGTCATCATGCTCATCGGCGATATCGCCTACGATGGTTTCGATAAGATCTTCAATCGTGACGAGGCCATCAATACTGCCATATTCGTCAATGACGAGCGCCATATGAACGCGGCGTTGACGCATTTGCAGCAAGAGATCGAGCACGGGGATGGTCGGCGCGATCATGAGAGGCTGGCGCAACAACGGACGAATATCGAAAGCCGCGGGATCATCCACGTAAGCGACCAAGTCCTTAACGTGGATCATGCCTGCAATATCATCCAACTGTCCGCGGTAAACGGGCATACGCGAATGATTTTCTTGCCGCATCAGAGCAAGAGCATCTTCCAGTGAAATATGCTCAGCCATGGCAATGATGTCTGCGCGGGGGATCATGACATCGTCTGCAATGATATCACGCAGGCGCAGAACATTGAGGATCAATGACCGCTCTTGGCGATCAAGCTCGGGCTCTATGTCTGAATCGTCAGCTGGCTGTGCGGCTTCATGAACGAGGGTGGCGATGGAGTCACGCAGTCCTTGATCACGGCCACGGCGGCTGAAGAGGTTAAAGAGGCCGCTTCGGTTGCCGCTGCGTTTACCGTCCTCTGAACTACGCTCGGTTTGATCGTCCGTCACGCTAGTGACCCCCCATTCTTCCATGGATCACCAAAGCCAAGAGAGCGTAGTGCTTTGCTCTCAAGGCTTTCCATTGCCCGTGCTTCGCCGGGGTGGTGGTGGTCATGGCCATCAAGGTGGAGGGCGCCGTGCATCACCAGATGTGAGAGATGCGCACGCATGGAGCGCCCTGCGGCACGCGCCTCCCGTGCGACGGTTTCAAAGCCCAGAATGATATCACCGCCATGGCCGGGGGCCACAGCCGTGAAGGTCAGGACATTGGTTGGCTTATTGCGGTTTCGGAAACGCGCATTGAGCCTTTTGACCACACGATCACTTGAAAGGAGGATAGAAGGAGCGGGGCCGCTGCTGAAGTCGGGTCCACCCTGCCGGGCGACAGCCGCGAGCGCGCGCCAAATGGTGCGTTCTGCATCGCGAACTGCCGCCCGCCATCGGGCGTCTTCGATGAGGATATCAGTAGCGGCGTGGGGACTTGGAGGTTCCATTGCTTTCCCGGCGCAGTCGGTCCCGGACATTGTCACGGGTGGCTGGCGCTTTCTGTTCATAGGCATCAACGATGCGTGCCACCAAGGGGTGACGCACAACGTCTTGTGAGGAGAAATGAGTTACGCCAATTCCCTTGAGACCATCAAGGGTTTCGACGGCTTCTCGTAATCCGGATGATATACCACCCGGAAGGTCGATTTGGCTGAGGTCACCCGTGACGGCCATGCGCGTGCCTTCACCCATACGGGTGAGGAACATTTTCATTTGTGCTGGCGTCGTGTTCTGGGCTTCATCCAAAATGACGTATGAGTGTGCCAGTGTACGGCCACGCATGAAGGCGAGGGGGGCGACTTCAATTTCGCCCGTGCCCATGCGGCGCACGACTTGGTCACCCGGCATCATATCATGCAGAGCATCATAGAGCGGGCGAAGATAGGGGTCGATCTTCTCACGCATGTCACCCGGTAGGAAGCCGAGTTTCTCACCAGCTTCGACTGCGGGGCGTGAGAGAATGATACGGTCAACCTGTCCGGCCAGTAGCATGCTGACGCCTTGGGCTACGGCAAGATAGGTCTTGCCTGTACCTGCGGGGCCAATGCCGAAGACGAGATCGGTACGCCCGAGCATCTCCATATAAGCAGCTTGCCCGTGTGAGCGTGGGGCAATAACGCCGCGCTTTGTACGGATGGCGGGCAGGTCACCAAATGGCGCATTAGCCGCTGGCGGCGGCGCGTTATTATGACGCTGCTGTCCGTTTTGACGTTGTTGTGGGTGATTGCGCTGGTGGCGTGGGCGTTCGTGTTTGTGCTCTGGTGTAGGAGCAGGTGCTTCGCCGTAGTCTGTGCGGGGCTTGTCTTGACGGCTGGGGAGTGCGGTCAGGCGGATGATCCCGTCAATCTGGGCGCCATCAATCTGCGCGCCGCCCTCAAGGTGATTATAGAGGGCGATGATTGCCGCTTGCGCTCGGCTTACGGCTTCGTCTTCTCCGGTAATGGCAATTTTATTGCCACGGCAAGAAAGACGGACGCCAAAACCGGCTTCAAGGCGCACGAGGTGACGATCATGGTCACCTAAAAGGCGTTGCAGAAGGATGTTGTCGTTAAAACGGAGGGCTATGGTGCGGGTATTTCCCCCATGGCCAGCAGGGTTTGCCTGTGGCTCAGACATAGGGGCGGCGGAGCGGGATGATGAGGTGTTCAGCAAGCGAGGGCTGTCTCCCGGATCAGGACGCCACCGAGCGAGTTCGTGCGGCGGATGGTGATGGACACTTTCACGATCTGGCCAATCAGTTCAGCCGGGCCGTCAAAGTGGATGGGTTGCAGGTACGGGGAACGTCCTGCGAGTTGGCCCGGCTTGCGGCCAAGCCCGGTGATCAGCACATCCTGAACTGTGCCGACCAGCGATTCATTGAAGGCATCTTGCTGTTCACGCAGCAGGGCCTGAAGCTCAGCCAAGCGCCGGTCTTTGATATCTTCCGCCACTTGCAGGGGTTGGCCTGCAGCAGGCGTGCCGGGGCGTGGAGAGTATTTAAAGCTATAGGCACTTGCAAAGCCGATATCACGAATCAGTTGCATGGTGTCTTGGAAGTCTTGCTCGGTTTCGCCCGGGTGGCCGACGATGAAGTCGGAAGATAGTGCAAGGTCTGGGCGTGCCTTACGGAGGAGGCGGATGCTTTCTCTGTATTCATCGGCTGTATGGCCACGGTTCATGGCCTTCAGCACACGGTCGGAGCCACTTTGTACCGGGAGGTGCAAGAATGGCATGAGCGCTGGAATGTCCCGGTGTGCGTCGATCAAGGTTTGTTCGACATCGCGCGGGTGAGAGGTGCTGTAGCGGATGCGGGCTAGGCCGGGAATATCCGCCAGAAGGGCAGCGAGTTCCGCTAATGTGGTGCTGCGGCCTTCATCATCTAAGCCGTGATAGGCGTTGACGTTCTGGCCCAGTAGGGTGATCTCACGGACGCCAGAGGCGACCATGCGGCGTGCTTCGGCGATGACGGAGGAAACGGGGCGGCTGCTTTCGGCACCGCGTGTATAGGGCACGACGCAGAATGAGCAGAATTTATCGCAGCCTTCTTGGATGGTCAGGAAGGCGGTGAGGTTGCCGGTGCTTTGTGGTGCGGCTTGCTCTGGCAGGAAGTCAAACTTCTGCTCTGTTGGGAAGTCTGTATCAATGACAGCACCGCCAGCGCGCGATGCACGCGCGACCATTTCCGGTAGGCGATGATAGGTTTGTGGCCCAAGCACCAGATCGACATAAGGAGCACGGGAGAGAATTTCTTCCCCGGCTGCTTGAGCGACGCAGCCTGCTACTGCGATCACGGTGCGGCTTTTGCCTTCCTGCATACGTTCGTCACGAATTTTGCGGAGGCGGCCGAGTTCTGAGAAGACTTTTTCTGTTGCACGTTCACGGATGTGGCACGTGTTGAGGATGACCATATCGGCATCTTCTGCGGTTTCCACCGGTGCATAGCCTAGAGGACGTAGAACGTCGGACATGCGGGCGCTGTCATAGACATTCATCTGGCAGCCCCACGTAATGACGTGCAGGCCCTGACGGGGGCGGGTGGCAGAAGGAGTGGTGGTCAGCTCGGCGCTCAAGATCGTGGTCCAGAAAAGGTGAAAACAGGCTTGTGTATGTTGAATGTCCAAGCGGCGCTGTGAGGGCGTGGCACGTGGAACATGCAAGTCTGCGGCGTTATGGTGGGCGAAGCGCTTTCGATCAAGGCTTCATCCTGTTCATGGTGCTTCTTGTGCGTGGAACAAGAGGGTGATGTACAGGCCTGAATCGGGGTCACCTTTGCCTTAAGGGCCGCAGTATTGCGCCGTTTTCACGCATGAGACTGACGGGATGAGGGGGGATGAGTCAAGGCAAACTTCACCCGTTTTGTAAAAACGTTGCGAGAGTGTGTTCGTAACGTACAGTTCTGCGTCACGGACGATTCTCGCCGATGACAGCTTCTCCGCCCGGTGCACGGCCTACGCGGCCGCGGCGGATTTCCGTCGCACCGTTTTCGACGATATTATAGGCCTCACGGGCGAGGACTTTGCGGGAGCGGAATTTTTCCGGGTCTAGGGGGGGATGGAACAGAACAGTGGCGCGCATCGTGCGCCATTGCCCAAATGCCCAGACATGCGGGGCGAGGTCCATATCCCCAAACCATGAGAAGACTTTGCGGCGCATGAGGCCAACGGGTAAGCCTTCGAGGCGGTCATAAACCAAGGAGACGGGTTGGATGAGGACAGGGGGCGGTGCCGCCATACCTGCTTGTTCCAGCCGGCCCGGTTTTGCGATGGCAAAAAAAGAAGAGAGGAAAGGCAGAACACGTGTGCCGTCTGTGGAAGTGCCTTCTGGGAAGAGCATGATGTCATCCCCATCCCACAAGCGTTGAGACATATCTTCGAGTTCACGGCCTGTGTTTTGGCGGTTGCGACTGACGAAGATGCTGCGCCCAAGGCGAGAGACTGTGCCGATGAGGGGCCAGCCACTCACTTCTCCCTTTGCGACGAACACGGTGGGAATGACGCCGCCCATCGTTGCGATATCCAGCCATGATGTATGGTTAGCAACGTACACGACGGGGCGTTGGCCGTTTTTGACGTCTTTTGCCGTACGGATGCCGCCTGCAGGTTGGCCTACAACACGGACATGAAGCCCAAGAATGCGTGAGACACCGGCCCAGTAGCGGCGTGCTAAGTGTATTTTAGCGCTGCCGGGTAGACGGATGAGGAGGGATTGTATGCATCCCATCCAGAATGTGAATATCAGAATAAAAACAAGACGCGCTGCGCAGCAACTGCGGCTAACGCGTGATGTGCGTGTTGTCACGCCGTGCGCAGCGTGGAGTTCTTCCTCGCTTAAGATCGGTCGTGAGTTGGAGCGGCGGCGGGTGTGTTGCCCTGCGTTACGGTAAGCCATCGCTTTTGATTGATAAGGTCTTCAAGCCGAACATACAATCCATTCTCAAGCGATTTGGGGGGCTTTTTTCGAGGATTCTTTTTGCATTTTTATGAAGGCGTACAAAACGAAGTGCGGCCTCCTGCGCTCTTGACACTGAGCTTTGTCGTAAGCTCATGAACGAATATGTGCGAATGTGTTGTACCATGTGCGAGGTATAATGCGGTGTGTGCTACATGGCGGCCGTGGTGAGTGTGTCTGTGCGCCATGTGTGTCTTTAGGTTAAGTGAAAGCAGGGCTAATCGGGTGGCGTCAGGTCGTATCTTTCAGGTCAGTTTTATGCGTTGCGCTCTCAGTTCCGCGCTGGTGTGCGGGACGAGTATTGTGTCTTTGCAGGCGAGTGCTGCGGATGGCCCGAACGCTACGGCTGTGACGGCGCAAACGCCCGTTGTTGCACCTGTTGTGCAGGGGGGGGAGGCTGTGCCGTATAAAGTCTCCTTGACCGCGACGGGTAATGCGGCGGTGGATAGTGCGGTTGCGGCCTCTTCTCAGTTGAAGACATTGCAAGCAACACAGGCTGTTGGGCCGTATGCGTTGTCTGGGCGTATTCGGGCAGATTATGACCGTGTGAATACTGCGCTGGAATCCCAAGGATTTTATGCTGGCCGTGTGACGATTACGGTGAATGTTGCGGGGCAAACGCTGGACGGCCAAAATCCGCAGTTGCCAGATGTACTGAAAGCGGTTGGTGCGAAGGGCAATGTCAAAGTGACGATTGCTCCGATTTTGGGGGTGCAGTTTCGCTTGGGTCAAGTGTCGGTTGTGGCACCTGCACCTGCCGGGCAGGCGATGGCTAACGCTGCGCGCCAGGTGCCTTCGTTAAAAACGTCATCGGTGAAAGCGGAGCAGCCGAGTGCTGCTGTGGCACTGACGGATGGTGAGCAAAAGGCATTTGGGCTGGCGAGTGGGCAGCCAGCACAAGCTGCAACCGTTCTCGCCGCACAAGGTAATTTGCTGACGTTCTTGCAAGAAGAAGGTTATGCGACGGCGTCTGTCTCAACGCCGGTGGCGTATTTGAAACCGCAGAGTCAAACGCTGGATATTGTGTTTCATGTAGAGCGTGGCCCGAAAGTGGTGATTGGGCCGATTGCGTTTGATGGTTTGACCCATGTGCGGGATTCATTTTTGCGTCGGCGTTTGACGTTGCATGAAGGCGATTTGTATCGCCCCTCAACCATTGAAGCCGCCCGGCAAGACTTGGCGAGTACGGGCGTTTTTTCAACGGTGCAGGTGCATGATGCACCGCCAATTGTGACCTTGGGGAGTGGTGTGAGCCGCGTGCAAGGTGTGGCGCAGGCTATGCCGGTTGATTTTGATTTTACGGAAGGCAAGCGTCACACGTTGTCCGCACAAGCGGGGTATTCGACCGATCTCGGTGGGCGAGCAGGTGTTAGCTGGACGCATCATAATTTATTAGGGGCCGCGGAGCAGCTGAAGTTGACCGCGCTCGTGACGGGGCTTGGTGGGTCAGCGCAGCAGGGGCTTGGCTATGATGTGTATGCAGATTTTAACAAGCCAGATTTTCTGAGGCGTGATCAAACGTTAAGCCTGCGGGTTGAGGCAATCCGCCAGCTTTTATACTCGTATCGGCAGACGGCATTTTTGGCGCGTGCGGGTTTGGGGCGGCATTTGGGGAAGTACTGGTTTGTATCAGCTGGGTTGATGGGGATGCAGGAGCAGATCCAGCAATTTGGCGATACACGGCATTATTTCATTGTCTCGGCTCCGCTTTCCGCAACGTATGATAGCACTGAACTGGTGAACCCGATTGACCCGGCCACACATGGTATTCGGGCGTCTTTGACGGCGACGCCATCGGTGTCGTTGGAAAGTAATACGTCGTTCTTCACGATTTTGACGGCGCAGGCTTCGACATATTTTGACTTTGCGCGCTTGGGTTTGACGAAGCCGGGGAGTTCCGTGCTGGCCGTGCGTGGGATTGTGGGGTCTGTTCAGGGGGCATCAACGTATCAGATACCGCCAGATCAACGGCTCTATGCGGGTGGTCCGGCGACGATCCGTGGTTTTCGTTATCAAGGCGTTGGGCCGCAATATGGCAACACGAAATACGCGATTGGTGGCACGTCCATGGATGCGGGGACGGTGGAGTTCCGCCAGCGCTTGCCCAAAAATCTAGGCTTTGCAGCTTTTATGGATGCGGGGCAGGTCGGCACGGGGTCACGGCCGGGGCAAGGCACGTTACGCGTGGGGTATGGCGCTGGGGTGCGGTACTTTACGCCGATTGGCCCAGTGCGTGTGGATGTTGCGCTGCCCGTTAATCGGCCCGCGCAAGGGGATAAATGGGAGTTGTATCTTGGTCTTGGGGAGACATTCTGATGGCGCAGTATCATGAACAGCAGAATGTTGCCGAAGGGGACCAAGCCGTGAAACGTTCAGCTTTGCAGCGTGTGGCCAAGTTCTGTGCGTGGTTGTTTGGGGGCACGCTGGGCGTTGTTGTTTTGGCGCTGGTTATTGTGCTGGTGGGCATTAATACAGGTGCTGGCAAGAGGCTTTTAGAGCGTAAGATTACGCCACTTTCGGGTGGGATGGTGACGTTATCGGGGTTGTCCGGGACGCTGCCGTTAAGCTTGGCGTTTGATCATCTGGATGTGCGGGATACGCAAGGGGTGTGGCTCGCGCTGGACCATTTTGATTTCCACTGGTCTCCGCTGAGTTTGCTGCATAAGACGCTGCATGTAGATGCCCTGCGGATTGGCCAGATTCAGGTGCGGCGTGCGCCAGTCTCCGACACGACAAAAGCGCAAGCGGACCAACCGACATCCTCCTCCGGCGGATTGCCGAATTGGGGTGTGCAGTTGGATCAGCTAGCGGTTGATCGGATTGTGCTGGGTGCAGCTTTTACAGGGCATGAGATGGCCTTTGATGTTCACGGCCATCTGCGTGTGGACACGTTAGCGCCTGTCGGTGCGGGGCTGAGTGTGCAGAACCTGCCAGATATGGATGCGGGTTTGAAGGTCACGCGTTTGGACGCTCCGGGGCAGGTTGATCTTACGCTGGGAACGCCTGCGCGGCAGATTAAATTACATCTTAACGCGCATGAAGAGGTGGGCGGTGCGCTTCAGGCCATCGCTGGGCTGTCAGTTTTAGAGCCATTGACGGTATCAGTCGGGCTGGATGGCCCGCGCGATGCGGCAGTGTTGGTGACGCATGCTATGGCCGGCCCTGCGCAATTAGATGCGACCGGTACGCTCGATTTGCTGGCGAACCGGCTGAACCTTCATGTGAAGGGCAATGCGCCAGCCATGACACTACGCCCCGGTATTGGGTGGAATAGTATTGCCTTGGATACGGTATTGCATGGGCCGTTTAAGGGGCCTTCTGGGCAAGGTGTTTTGGAAGTTGATGCGCTGTCTGCGGCAGGAGCCGGGCTTGATCACCTCTCCATGCATTTTGATGGGCAGGAGAATGCGGATCAGGCGCAGAGTTTCGCGCATTTAACGGCGCATATTCTTGGATTGAGGATACCGGGAGCGGACCCAACGCTGCTGGCGGGGGCGCCTTTGGATGCAGATGTGATGGCGCATCCTTTCGCGCAGGGCCGTCCGGTGGATGTGCATGTGGCGCATCAGTTATTTACGGTGGGCGTGAAGGCCGCACTGGACCCAGCAGTGCAGGCGCATATTGTGGCGTCTTTGTCGGATTTGGCACCTTTGGCGCGGCTTGGTCATGTGGATTTGGCTGGGAAAGCAGGGCTTGAAGCCGATCTTGCTTTGCCCAAAACGGCGCAAGATGATGTGCATGTTCAAGGTCAAGGGACGCTTGATATTGTTGGAGGGCAGCCGCAAGCGCTGCATTTGATTGGGCATGATGGGCGGTTTGCTTTTGATGTGCGCCAATCCACTGCGCGTGGTGTGACGCTGAAGCATGTTGGGCTGGATGGACGTGCGATTCATGTTGTGTTGGACGGGGCGTTAGGAGCTGACGTAGCCAAGACATTAAATGCGCATTTGGCGTTAGGTCTGCCAGATTTGGGGCAGGTGGCCCCGGCATTGCATGGGCATACGGATGTAAAGGCAGATGTGAACGGTCCGTTGGCTGATTTTGCCGTTAAAGCGGGGTTGGCGGGCGATATTGGTGCGAATGATGTGCCCGTAGGCCCGGTGGCTTTGGATGTGGAGGCGCAGCACCTTCCGGCGCATCCGCAAGGGCATATTGTAGGTCATGGGACGTTGGACCGTGCGCCGTTCGTATTGGATACGCAGGTGCGTCGTGATGATGCCGGAACATTTTACGTCGGGCTTGATCGTTTGGGCTGGAATAGTGTGAGCGGGAAGGGCGCGTTACGCTTGCCTTCTGGTGCGAAAGTGCCGCTGGGTGATCTGGATCTTGCCGTGCGGAACCTTGCGGATTTCCGGCGTATTACGGGGCAAAATATTGGTGGCCATGTGGTGTTAGCACTGCATACGACGGAGGCTGCCAATGCGCCTGCACGCGTTACGCTCGGTTTGGATGGGGCACTGGCTGCACCGCAGGCGACGGTACGGACATTGACGTTAAATGGCTTTGTGGATGACCCAACGGGGACGCCGATTCCAAATTTGGCGTTAAACTTGGTCGGTCTGCGTATGCATCAGGCGGCTGGAGATATGACGGGCGGCTTGAGGGCGACGGTGCAGGGGCCGCAAACGGCGCTGGATATTAAAGCCTCAGGTGCTTTTCAAAATGTGATGGGCGCGCCTGCGTCTTTGAACACGGTTGCGCGGCTGAATGTGCCGGATAAGAGCGTGCAGTTGATGCGCCTTGAGGCCTTGGCCAAGGGAGAGCGTCTTGCCGTTTCAGGCACATCGCTGATCCGCTTTGGTGAGCATATGGGTGTTGACCACTTGCATATGACGGTTGCACCGGCCGGTGTGGCTCCTGCAGTTGTGGATGTACGGGGTGAGATTAAGCCGCGCTTGGCTCTGGATGCGACGTTGGATCATCTGACGCCTGCACTGGCTAAGCCGTTTGCGCCGGATCTGAATGCGCGTGGTGTGATTTCGGCTAAGGCGCATGTGACAGGGACGCTAGCGGAGCCAAACGGTACGGTCGCGGTGATTGCACAGGGGCTGCATATGGCAACAGGGCCAGCAGCGTCTTTGCCTGCGGCGAATGTGCAAGCGAATGCTGTTTTGGCGGGGAAAACGGCTCGTCTTGATGCGTGGTTTGATGCGGGGTCACGCATTGGACTGACGGCGAATGGTACGGTGCCGCTTTCTCCTGCTGGTGCGCTGGCTTTGGCTACAAAGGGGCATGTGGACCTTGATATTGCGAACGCCGTATTGGGTGCGCAAGGCATGGAGACCCACGGTCAGGTGGGGCTGGATATGCATATTGCGGGGACGGCCCAACAACCGCGTGCTAGCGGCACTGTGCATGTTCAAAATGTGAGTTTTAATAGCTATGCGCAGGGCGTGTCTTTGACCGGGATTAACGGCACGGTTGTAGCTGCGGGTGATACGTTGAATATTCAGCATATTCTCGCGCATGCTGGGCAGGGAACGATCGCGGTGGATGGATCCGTGGGTGTGTTCCGGCCGGGTTTGCCGGTTGAATTGGCGATTGTGTCCCAAAATGCGACGCCGATTGCGAGTGATCTTATTACAGCAACGATTAATACCAATTTGCGTATTCATGGGCAGGCGAAGACACGTTTGGATGTGGATGGGCATATTGGTTTGCCGGCTGTGACGGTGAATATCCCTGATTCCTTGCCGGCTTCTGTGCCGCAGCTTGATGTCATTCGTCCGGGCCAAAAAGTCACGCAGTCAACGAGTGCGCTGGTGATTGGGCTGGGTATTGATGTGAATTCACCGGGACAGTTTTTGGTGCGTGGCCATGGGCTTGATGCTGAAATGGCCGGTAATTTGCATGTTGGTGGTGTGAGCACGGCGCCAGTTGTGACGGGTGGGTTTGATTTGCGGCGGGGTAACTTCAACCTTGCGGGGATCAACCTGACCTTCACGCATGGGCGTGTTGGCTTTAACGGCGCGGGTGTTAATCATCGTTTGGATCCGACCTTGGATTTTCGTGCTGACCGTAACGCGAAGGGTACGCTCGCGTCATTGTTGGTGAGTGGATATGCAAGTGCGCCGAAGCTGGACTTTACGTCCGTACCGCATCAGCCACGTGATGAAGTCTTGGCCATTTTGTTGTTCGGTACGGATTCACATTCACTGTCCACAATGCAATTGGCGGAACTTGGTGCTGCGGTGGCGCAGCTTGCGGGTGGGTCTTCTTTTGACCCTATGGCAAAGGTCCGCAATGCTCTGGGTTTAGACCGTTTGGCGATTGGTGGCGGTGGTGGTGTGAATAATGGTGGCACGAGTGTTGAGGCCGGAAAATACGTGATGAAAGGCGTCTATGTCGGGGCTAAGCAGGCCATGTCTGGCACGGGGACGCAGGCGCAGGTTCAGGTTGATTTGACTAAGCGCTTGAAGTTGAACACGACGGTTGGGACCGGCGGACAGGTGACAGGCTTTACCACCCCAGAGAATGACCCGGGGTCCAGCGTCGGTTTGTCTTATGGGTATGATTATTGAGTTTGGTTGGTGCGGTCAGGTGTAGGGCCTGACCGCAAGGGTGAATGTTACGCGGCGGTTCTTGGAGAGGTTTGCGTGTTTCTCCGCGTGCTGTGTGGTTGTTTCCTGAAAGAGAAATATTGTTGGTGTTGGGTTCTCTGTGAGGGCTGCTGTGCCTGTCAGAATGTGCGCATGGAGCTATGATGATGGGGCGGTTTGGTAAGCTGTTATCGTTCTTCTATGTGTGATGTACGTATTGGATTTGCGCTTCCGGCGTGACTGCGTCAGTTTGGACGCATGACTCGCATTTTTATTGATTCCGATGCTTGCCCTGTAAAAGACGAAGTGTATCGCGTGGCGGGGCGCTACAATGTGCATGTTTTTGTCGTGGCAAATCGTATGATTGCTTTGCCGCCATCGCCTTTTATTGAGCGTGTTGTCGTGGAAGCCGGGCCGGATGTGGCGGATGACTGGATTGCGGAACGTGCACAGAGCCGTGATATTGTGATTACGGCAGATATCCCACTGGCGGCACGATGTGTTGAGAATGGCGCTTATGTGCTGGAGCCTAAGGGGCGGTTGTTGGATGGTGACGCGATTGGCATGGCGTTGGCGATGCGTAATTTGATGACGGACCTACGTTCTGCCGGGATGATTACACCAGGGGCGAGTAGTTTCGGAAAGGCTGATCGCTCTCGTTTTCTCTCGGTGCTAGATACGCTTGTGGTAAAGGCGCGTAAGCCTAAAATTATGTCCGTGATGCCGTCTTTTGATTGAGCTTTTACTCATGCTCTCAGGCTAAAATGTGGGGAAAACTGCGTGCTATGAGAATGCTACGTTTGCTGGCGGCTCTAGTGGTTCTGAGTACCCCTTTTCACGTCGGGGCGCATGATTGGTTTGTGGCTCCAGAGGGCTCTGACCAAGCTGCAGGGACTATTACGTCCCCTTTCGCCACACTTATGAAGGCGCAGGATAAGGCGTCTTCTGGTGATATAGTTTATATGCGTGGCGGTATATATCACCTCGGCCTGGCTGATATTTCGACGGTAGATGAAACATATGCTGTGGTGAATGACCTCAAGAAAGATCACATTTCGTACGTTGCGTATGGAGCGGAGGTGCCGATCTTTGATTTTTCAGCCGTACGCCCGGTTGAAAAGCGCGTCACAGCTTTTCTTATCCGGTGCGATGGTTGTGTCTTCAGAGGTTTTCAGGCTGTGCACGTGCAAATTACGATTGCTCACAGGCACACCCAGTCCGAAGTATTTCGGGTCCAAGGGGGGAGCGGTAATGTGTTTGACCGTCTCTCTCTTCATGATGGAATGGGTATTGGTTGGTATCTTGTCTCGGGCAGTAATAATCTTGTTCGTAATGTTGATGCGTACAACAACTCTGGGCTTGATGAAGGGTCGAATGGTAATATTGACGGATTTGGTGCGCATCCGCGTTCATATTTAGATCAGGGTAATATTATTGAGGGCTCCCGCGCGTGGTTTAATACGGATGATGGCTTTGACCTGATTAATGCCCATGCCCCTGTTACGATTAGGCGGTGCTGGTCATTCTATAATGGCTATGACGCACATTTTACCCCTTTAGGGGATGGGAATGGTTTTAAAGCTGGGGGGTATGGGGCGAATGGTGGGCTGTATCCGCATCCTGTTCCTCGGCATGTGGTCATGTTTTCTGTGGCGGTGGGGAACCGGGTGAACGGGTTTTATGCCAATCATCATGTGGGTGGGCAGATATGGCTGAACAATACGGCGATTGGTAACCGGGGGGCTAATTTTAATATGCTGTCTGTTTTGGCTGATAACCGTACGAATGTGCCCGGTTATGGGCATATTATGAAAAATAATCTGGGTTATGGTGGGCGGGTGGAGGTCTCGTCTTTGGGAAGCGATGAGGAGAATGACGTCTCGTTTAATTACTTTACGCTGCCCATAACGATTGATCGGGATGATTTTATCAGTCTGGACCCAAGTGAATTAACGGCACCGCGTCAGACGAATGGAGAACTGCCGGATATTCGTTTTGCGCATCTTACGCGTGGAAGTGCGGCAGTTGATGCGGGCCGTGATGTTGGGGAGCCGTTTCGTGGAAAGGCGCCTGATCTTGGTGCCTTTGAGAGCCATGGGCCGTCTTAAAATTATGAGGTTACTTGAGGAATGAAAGCCGCCCGCTTCCATGAAGGTGCGGGCGGGTGGCATATCCGCTGATTTATTAGCAATGTGGCGGTAGGTAGGTGAGATACTGGGCCTCGGACGGGAGGTCCATTTCGGCGCGGCGTGCGTCGAGTGTTTTTGGGTTTTGGGCGCCGGCATCGAGTGAATAAGGGGCGTAATGGTGGTTCTGGCAGGAAAGTTGAGAGCCGTAATGCTGCTCTCCCATCGTGGCGAGCATGACGCGGTCATACATTAATGAAGGGCGTAATGCTTGGTGGTGGGGCGGCGGCGCAGAGCAAAATGGTGAGAGATGATAAAAGAAGTGCTTTATATTTTGGCATTATCGAATCTCTTTCGATATGTTTTGTTTATGAAACTATAAGTGCATTATACTATGATGCTTGCAACGCCCTCATGAACAGCGCGCGTTAGTAATTGAGCGACACGCCCTACAACATCGCCCCATTCTTGAAATGTGGTTTGTCGGACAATGCGCATAGTGGGATACCATGGGCTGTCTTCACGGCCTTGCAGCCAGCGCCAGCAATTTGTGGTGCGGTCCATCATGATGACGGGTTTGCCTAAAGCGCCAGCCAGATGAACCATGGATGTGTCGACTGATACGACAACATCTAAGGCGGAGACGAGAGCTGCCGTGTCATCCATATCAAAGCATTGAGGCATATAATTGGTGATGGGACCGAGGAAGTCAGGGAGTTGGTGAGCGGGTTCGTCTTTTTGTAGGGAGTAGAACGAGATGCCTTTCAAGCGAGCAAGCGGGTTGAGTGCTTTGAGTGGCATGGAGCGTTTACGGTCCAGCATATAGGCGATGGAGTTTTCGCTGCGTACGCCGCCCCCCCAGACAAGGCCCACTTTGAGTTTGGTATCGTGCTGTAGAATTTTCCGCCATTGGGCAGATTTGTTGGCGTTTGTGCTGAGGTACGGAACGGGAGCGCCCATGACGTCTCGTGTGGCTGAAAAGGCGCGGGGTAGGCTGATAAAGGGGCAGTGATAATCGTATTCGGGGGTGTCGCCACCGATTTGCACGGTGTCTACACCTTCGATGCGTTTGCATAATGGGGCTAATGTGCGTGTGCCCCAGATATGGACGCGTGCGCCAGTGCGGATAAGAGGCGGAATATAGCGGAGATACATGAGTGTATCCCCCAAGCCTTCTTCTTGTGTGATGAGGATGCGCTTTCCTCTGAGGTCGAGCGTTGGTGTAATGCTGGGCAGTAAGCGATTTTGCGGCAGGCTGGTGTGACCGGGAAGGCCAAAGCGCCATTCATGTTCCGCCCAGCCTTGGGCCATCCGTCCGGCTTTGAGCATGGTGATGGAGTGGTTCAGGCGTAAGGCCGGTTCGTTTGGTGCGAGGGCAATAGCGCGGCGGTAAATATTGGCGGCTTCATCTAGGCGGCCGATATTTGTTAAGGTACAGGCGAGATTGCAGAGCGGGGTCCATTGGTCTGGAGCGCGCTCATGCAGCATTTTGAGAATAGCGAGAGATTCATCAAAGCGGCCCGCTTCGGAATACACCATAGCCAAGGCATTGAGGGTATTATCGTTATTCGGGCGGCGGCTTAGGCTTTCTTTTAGTAGGTTTTCCGCCTCGGTTAGGCGGTTTAGTTCCATGAGAACCGTAGCCTTGGTTTCAAGCAGGCGAATGTCTTCAGGCGTTTTTTTTAGAGCAGCATCAAGAAGATGCAGTAATTCAGGGCGACGGCGCTGGGCAATGGCTTGCGGCATGAAGTGTGTGATGGCGTGCGGGCCAACGGTAGGGCTGGCTTGTATGAACGCCTGTGCCGCAGGTTCATATTGGGCCATGAGAAAGAAAGCGTGCCCTTTGAGGGCGTGTGTTTCAGCTGTGGGTGAGGCGCCCTCTAGTTGTTCGAGCGCCTGTGTCGGGTTTTTTGCAGTAAGAGCATCATGACATTGGGCGATGAGTGCGCTGTCATCTGCTGGCGGTGTCGTAGACGTGGGAGAAATATGGTCAGTCATACAAGCACCGCGCTTAGGAAGATGGGCGTGTTAACGCGTTAATTGCGTTGAGTACATCCTCTAAAGCGTAAGGTTTGGTGATGTGTTGCGCAAGTGGTGAAGAAGTATCGGGTATAGCGTTATAACCGCTCATATATACCACAGGAAGAAGTGGTTGTTTCTTACGTACTGCGGTGACGATGTCTGAGCCGGTGCTATCAGTAAGATAGTAATCGGTAATGAGAATATCGAAAGTGGGGCCATCTTTTAAGATGGCCTCCACTTCCTCAAGGCCTGAGGCTTCAGAAATAATGAAGTCTTCACCCTCGAGGTACTCTGTAAGGCAGAGCCGAATAATGAAGTCGTCCTCGACGACGAGTGCCGTGCGAGAAGACGCCATAATTTTACGAAGACCAGTTCTTTTCGAAGTCACCGAACAGTGTCAGGCCACCGTCAACGAACAGGGTTTGACCTGTGATGTAGGTGCTGTCTTCAGCGGCCAAGAAGGTGATTGCATCCGCAATTTCGCGGCTCTCACCTGGGCGCTTCATCGGGATATGTGATGAAACATTCTTGTACTGCTCTGGGTCGTTGATCCAAGACATGTTGATCGGGGTGACGATCGCGCCCGGAGCAACGGCGTTTACGCGGATGCCGCGGCTTGCATATTCGAGAGCCAGTGTGCGGACGATGTTGTCCACGGCGCCTTTGGAAGCCGAGTAACCGAGGTAGTGTGGTTTTGGAATGATTTGGTGAACAGAAGAGTTCACGATGATCACACCGTTGATGCCGTTTTCGAGCCAGTATTTGATGGCTTCGCGGCATGGGAGCATCACACCGGTAACGTTGACGGCCATGACGCCTTCAAAGTCTTCCAGTTTGATGTCTTCTGATGGGGAGGGGATCTGGTAACCTGCGTTACAGACCAGAACGTCGAGGCCACCCATGGTTTCGATGCTGCTTTGCATCAGGCGCTTGACGTCTGCTTCTTTGGAGATATCGCCAGTTGCGATGGCGTGCTCACCGACCGATGCCTTCGGCAGCTTGTCGCGGACAGCAATGAGCTTGTCTTCTTTACGGCCGTTCAGGGCAACCTGAGCGCCTTCTTCAGCGAAGCGCAGGGCGGTTGCTTCACCGATACCCTGAGATGCACCTGTGACAAGGACTTTCTTGCCGGCGAAACGATCTTTGTAAGGGGCGGGCATGATTTACTCACCTCTCCTTCAGCGTGGTTGATGTCCAAAACGGAGCGAAACCGTGACGGCTCGCACGGTCAACGCAACATCTGCGAACAGGATGCTATGAAAACCGTACTGCCGTATAATTTCAACCGGCTTAGTCTATTTTTACGCCTAAGAGGTAAAAGAAATCAGGCCGCCTTCATGGTTTTGTTAAGGTCGTCCAGCACGGAGGCAGGGTCTTTGTTCTCAAGGACTGCGACTTCTGCGACAAAACGTTCTTGGGCTGCTTCGAACAATTTGCGCTCGGAGAAGCTGCCGTCAAGGCTATCAACATTGCGGCGCAGGTCACGCAGTACTTCAGCGATCTGGATGAGATCACCAGAGTTGATCTTCTCTTGGTACGCGACGGCGCGGCGGGCCCACATGCCTTTGCTGACATGGGGCTTGCCCTTGATGACGGTCATTGCTTTTTCAACAATGTCCCGCGTGACGATTTTACGCAGGCCCGCTTTGCGTGCTTTTGCCAGCGGGATACGTAACGTCATTTGGTTGCCGGGGAAGGAGATCTGGATCATCTCAATTGCGGTATCCGCAACTTCGACCGTGCCGATTTTGTCGACACGTCCTACGCCATGGGCAGCGTAAACGATGGAGTCACCTTCCTGAAACGGGTCAGAAACCTGTTCCGGGTCGGACTGACGAGCGGTGTTCTCGGCAGCGGCACGTGCCATTTCGTCGGTCATGCCGCCCTTTTGGGGGGTCTTGAACGTATTCATGAGGCAAGCCTATAGCAGAAAATCGACCTTTTGTCCCGGTTTTTCGGTAGGGCGTTATGGTTGGACGCCGCGTTGGATTGTGAAGGCTGCGCCCGGTTGTTCCCCGATGGGTTGGAGGAGGTCTCGTTCAATGGTACGGGCCATTGTGGCCATGGGCAGTGCATGCACGGACGCGTTGAACGGTTCTTGCAGGTCACGGCCGCTGCGGTCCAACATTTGGAACAAAACGCCGATAATGCTGGAGCCCAAAGGCGTGATCCAACCGAGGGTCTGCACCGCGGAAAGTGGTAAGACGATGCAAAAGAGGTGCGTGGCGATTTCTGGCAAGAGAGAGTATTGCACCGGAAGCGGGGTATTGCGGATACGTTCTAGCCCGCCTTGTGCGTTTGCAATATCAGATAAAATGCGATCAACCGTACCATGCACCGCGCCATCGATATTATGCTTTACGACTTCATCCCGAACGCTAAGGCCAATGTGATATAAAAGGGCATTCGGAGCATTCGTGCAGGAGAAGACGGATGTTTTCATGCTCTCGGGCAGGAGACGAGCCACGTCTTCGCCAGTTGGTTCACCTCTAAGGGCAGCACGTAAGACGTGGGGGTATGCGGCCATGGCACGGGCAAGGTCGGGGCGACCACCGAGGAGTGAGGCCGTTTCACGGCCGAAAGAGCGGCAGTTATTGGTGATGGCGCCCCAAAGAGTACGGCCTTCCCACCAGCGAGCATAAGCGGCGTTGTTGCGAATACCTAAAAAGAGTGCGAGTGCCGAACCCATGAGAGAAATGGGGAGGGTGGGCTGTTCCATCCAGTCCTGATGGTACACTTGAAACAGGATAACTACCACCAGATCCCATAAGGCGAGGATGATTAGGGGGGGTAATGTTTCTTTGAAAAGTTGGATTAACCCGTAGCGACGTTGAACAATCATAAGACCCCTCCTCAAGGGTGGTATTATGGTGTGTATGTTATCGGAAGAACGGAATGTTTGGCTAACAGCAAAGTTTTGCTGAGCCATATAAAAGGGTGACAGGATTATGGACGTAACGGCAGCAATCGCTCTGAAAGCTGGGCAACCGCTTGAGGTCGATACCGTACAACTGGAAGGCCCACGTGAAGGGGAAGTTCTCGTTGAAATCAAGGCGACGGGACTATGTCATACCGATAAGTACACGCTTTCGGGTCAGGACCCAGAAGGGCTGTTTCCGGCTATTTTAGGCCATGAAGGCGCGGGAATTGTGCGTGAGGTTGGGGCTGGAGTGAAGCACCTTAAGCCTGGTGATCATGTGATCCCGCTTTACACGCCAGAATGCCGAGAGTGTAAGTCCTGCCTCTCACAAAAGACCAATCTTTGCACGTCTATCCGGGCGACGCAGGGTAAGGGGCTGATGCCGGACGGGACATCACGTTTTTCTTACCGCGGTCAGCCAGTGCTACATTACATGGGTTGCTCGACCTTTGCGAATTATACCGTCCTGCCGGAAATTGCTTTGGCGAAGATTCGTCCGGACGCACCGTTCGATAAGGTTTGCTATATTGGGTGCGGTGTCACCACCGGTATTGGCGCTGTTTTGTTTACGGCGCAGGTTGAAGCGGGCGCGACGGTGGTTGTGTTTGGCTTGGGTGGTATTGGACTGAATGTCATTCAAGGTGCCAAGATGGTTGGTGCAGGCCGGATCATCGGGGTCGATTTGAACCCAGAGCGTGCGGCGATTGCTCGTCAGTTCGGCATGACGGATTTTGTGAACCCGAAAGACCTTGGGCCAAATGGTGATCTTGTTGGGCATATTATTGAGCTGACCGGTGGTGGCGCAGATTACACCTTTGAGTGTGTGGGGAATGTGACCCTGATGCGTCAGGCACTGGAATGCGCGCATCGTGGCTGGGGTGTATCTTGTGTCATTGGTGTGGCTGGGGCGGGCCAAGAGATTAGCACGCGTCCTTTCCAGTTGGTGACGGGGCGGCGTTGGATTGGTTCAGCTTTTGGGGGCGCACGTGGGCGTACAGATGTGCCGAAGATTGTGGATTGGTACATGGATGGCCGCATTAATATTGATAGTCTGATCACTCATAAGTTGCCGATCGAGCGGATTAATGAAGGCTTCGACATGATGGCGCGGGGCGAGAGTATTCGTACCGTTGTTGAATTCTGATTGGCGGAGGCTGTCATGACTGCGATCTCAACGGTTGAGACGTTAAAGCAACAGAGTTGTTGTGGCGGGTCCGTTCGGCTTTTAAGGCATGTATCCTCTGTGCTGGGCTTGCCTGCCCAGTTCGCGGTGTTTTTGCCGAAGGAAGCTTTGGAAGGGCAGCATGTGCCTGTGGTGCATGTGTTGGCTGGTCTGACCTGTAATCATGAGACGTTTTTGATCAAAGCGAATGCTGTGCGTTTTGCCGCGCAGCACGGCCTTGCTCTGGTCGCGTCAGATACGTCACCGCGTGGTGCGAATGTACCTGGAGAGGATGAGCGCTATGATTTGGGAACGGGTGCTGGCTTTTATCTGAATGCGACGCAGGAGCCGTGGCGTCAGCACTATCAGATGGGGGCTTATGTGGGGGAAGAGCTTCCTGCTGTGACGGAGGCACTCTTCCACTTTGACGGTGAGCGCCGTGGGATCATGGGGCATTCTATGGGGGGGATGGGTGCGCTTGTTCAGGCGCTTACTTTTCCGGAGCGTTGGAAAACGGTTTCTGCTTTTGCACCGATTGCGCAGCCGAGCGTGATACCGTGGGGCGAGCACGCTTTTACGGCGTATTTGGGCGCAGCCCGTGCGCAGTGGCGCGCTTATGATCCATGCGCATTGTTGGACATGGGGCGGTCTCACCCGGGGACAGTTTTGGTGGATCAGGGTTTGCAAGATGAGTTTTTGGACATTTTAAAGCCCGATGCTTTGGAGCAAGCCGCAAAGCGCGCGGGGCAGAGTTTGGTGCTGCGGCGGCATGATGCGTATGACCATTCCTATTGGTTCATACAAAGCGTGATTGAAGACCATATGGCGCATCATGCGCGGGGGCTTTTAGGATGAAATGGTTCGTTTATGTAGCGCTGCTGTGTTTGGCAGGGTGTGTTGGGCAGAATACGGTGCCGAAAGAGGCATCTTTGACGCCTCATGAACATGGTGATTTTCGGCATGACACTTTAGCACTGACATGGCAGCCGGGTTTTTGTTTGCCGGATAAGCCGGGGCATAATTGCCTTGCGGATCAACCGCGCACGCCGTTGATTGGGCTTCATGGTTTGTGGGCGTCTGAGCCGTCCTCCTTAGAGGCACAGGGTATTCCTGTTCAGAAATGGTGGATGCAGGGTTGTGCATTATTGGGGCAGGTTGATGGTGCGTTGGCGCTTAGCCCCCAAACGGCGGCCAATTTGTCGGCTGTTATGCCGCATTTTGAGCACCCGCTAGTCGTCCATGAATATACGAAGCATGTGCAGTGTTTCGGTTATCCAGCAGATGATTTTTTTGTGACGGCGATGTCGCTGCGTACGCGTTTTGAGGCATCTGAGGCTGGGCGTTATTTGACGTCTTTGGCGGGTTCAAAAGTACAGAGAGATGATGTTCTGGCGCAGATTCAGCGTCTCTCTGGCTTGACGGCCGAGCGCGGTTTGCAGTTTCAGTGCAGCAAGCGGGCGGATGGTACGGCCGTATTGAGCCAGATATGGATGACGTTAAACCCGCAGAAGCTGGATTCTTTTCCGCAGTCGGGGGCTTTTTTGTCATCGCCTTTTGATCAAAATTCATGCCCCGCCAGTTTTATTGTGCCGAGTTGGTCAATGGTGCCGGAAGCCGTGCGTTAAAGAAAATTAAAGAACATAAGCGGCTTTAATTGGTACAGGTTGGACCGGGCCCCTTCGATACGAAGGGCTGGTTGTTTGTTTGAAAGAGTAGAAAAAGATGTTGAAAAAAATTGCTTTGATTGGGGCGACAGTTTTGACATTGGCTGCGGCCCCTGCTGTGCAGGCTCATGCAAAACTGCTTTCGGAAACGCCGGCGATTAATGCCAGCGGAGCAGCACCCGCGAATATTACACTCAATTTTTCTGAAAAGCTGGCCCCTGCTTTTTCACGTGTAACGCTGAAAATGGTGTCTATGCCGGGTATGGATATGCCGACGCCGCAAGATGTGCCGGTGAAGAGCAGTGTTTCTGCCGATGGTAAATCTTTGGTGGCGGTCCCGGCGGAAGCATTGAGTGCGGGCAAGTATGTTGTAGAATATCGTGCCGTTTCGGCAGATACGCACCGCGTTAAAGGTGATTATCTGTTTACGGTTCAGTGATCTGACATGAGTGGGTGGATGGAATATTTTATACGTTTTGGGCTCTATACGGCGCTGACGATGTGCTTTGGCGGCTCATTTTTTCTATCCACCTACTTTGATGAGATTAAAGGTAGTCAATACGGCCTTTCGATTAAAAAGATTTTTCCATTTTTTTGTGTATTAGCGTTTATTTTTTCAGCGCTTCAGATCGTGTTTTTAACAGAAGCGATGGAAGACATTTCTTTATCTGAAGTATCACTGAAAGGAATCTTCTTCCTGCTGCAGCAGGGGAGCTACGATATACTATTTACGCTGCGTTTTGTGGCGCTCTTTGTTGTATTTTTCCTATCGGTACGTCAGCCACCTTCTAAGGTGAATTGGCTTGCTTGTACGTATCTTTCAGGCATTGCCTTGATGACACAGGCTTGGTTTGGCCATGCAGTTTCTGATGATGTGGGCATAGGATGGCTGCATTTGGCGGCCGATGTTGCGCATATTCTGACGGCTGGTGTGTGGGGGGGCTCTCTCCTTGCATTTTGTTGGCTGCTGTTTGGAAGCAAAGAAGCCGTTATCTCTGAGAAAATTTTGCGAAAATTTTCGTTTATTGGATATGCTGTTGTTACTATCCTGCTCATGACAGGAGTGATGAATACATATTTTATCGTAGGCGGTGATCTAAATGATTATACGCATCCGAGCAGCTATGTTGTTCTTATTTATATAAAAATTATTGTGTTTGTTGGGATGCTACTTTTGGCGTCTTTTAATCACTTCATATTTACCCCGCGTTTGGGACAGCGTTTGCGCGATAATGTCTCTGCTGTGAAGGCTGTACAGCATTTACGTATGAGTATTGTGCTCGAATATATATTGTATTTGGTGATTATAGGACTGGTAGCCATTGTGGGGGGGGAAAGCCCCACGCCGGATATGTGATTAGGATTTTGCTTGATAGAGAATATCGGGCGAAATCTCAGGGGCGCTGGTGTCTTGTAGGCCAGTTGGTGTGACGCCGTGATAAAAGCAGCTCCGTCGTCCTGTGTGGCAAGCCACGCCTGTTTGCTCAACAATGACCAAAAGAGCATCTTGATCGCAGTCTAGACGTGCTTCAAGCAGGCGTTGGCGTTGACCGGAGGTCTCTCCTTTGCGCCAGAGTTTTTGGCGGCTACGGGACCAATAGCACACTTGGCCGGTCAATAATGTTTCGGTTACGGCGTCTTTGTTCATCCATGCCAGCATCAGGATTTCTCCATCAGGGGCTTGGGCAATGGCTGCGATGAGGCCGTCTTTATCGTACTGTATGGCATCACAGATCGTGTTGATGCGCTCCATCGGTGGGGGGGTGTAGCTCATGGTGATGGGGTTTCTTCTTGTGTGGGTTGGGGCTGTAATTCTGCTGGGAACCACTCTGGCCAGACAATCTGTATCGTTTCGCCATTGAGGGTAAGGGCGTCGCTGGACCATGCTTCACGGCGAAGCAGGGCGAGTGCCGTGGTGCCGTGATGGGAGCGTAATTCGCCAACGTCTTTTCCGTTGAGCAGGATAGGGGCCGGGGTGGAAAAGGCTGTGCTGGGGCCGGTGATAGGTAGGATACGGCGTTTGAGTACGGCGCGGTAATGGGTGCGGGCGGTGAGTTCTTGCCCCATATAGCAGCCCTTAGAAAAGGATACGCCGTTGAGCACGTCCATATTCGCTTCGAGCGCTAATGTTTTCTCGGCTTCAAAATCGGTCCAGTCGGGGAGGCCGAGTGAGAGGCGGCGTATGAGATAGGCCTGCGGTGTTTCGCCCGTTATGTCACTGTCTGGGGTGATGAGTGCGCGCCATCCGGCCTGCTCTGTCCGTGGGTCTGAGGCAGAGATGCTTTGTGGTGGCGGGGAGGTCCCGTCGGGGCCTGTGATAACGCGGAAATCTGTTGCTGCGATACGGACGTCAGCACGAAGGCGGAAGCGAGAGAGGCGCTTTGTTAAGGCTTCAGCATGCTCAGCTGGGCAGTCCATGAGCAAGCGTGGGTTTTCCTGTGTGGTATCTTCATACAAGAAGAATTCACTAAGCCAGCGTCCTTGTGGGGTGAGGACAGCGCTCCACAGCGCATGACCTTGTGAGACGAGGGTCACATCGTTGCTCACCAAGCCTTGCAGGAAGGTGGTGCGGTCTTGTCCTTCGAAAGCGAGGACGGCGCGGTCTGAGAGAAAGCCTGTCATAAGAATAAGACGTAGCGGATCGTTTCCGCGTCCGGCAAGTCATGAAGCGGTGAGGGGTGCTTGCGTGCGCTTCGTTGCCGGGGAATAGTACAGCGACTATCTGTGATAGGGGGCGTTATTGCCCTTCAGCGTTAAGTAGAGCGATTCTTGACATGCCAGTGTCCGAAATTATTGACCCGACGAGTAATCCGGCCAAGAATCGTAAACGGATTCTGCAATTTGTTGGGCCAGTTTTAGGCGTTATTCTGGTCATTGGCGGTATTGTCGCGATTAGTTTGCACAACTATCAGACCATGCGTGGTGGTGTGATTTCGCTCTCCCGTGATTTGTTGCGGAGCCAGCAGCGTTATGTGACGGAAGAAGTGGAGCATTACCTCGCCCCTGCGTCAGATAGTGCCAGTATTGCGCCGGATATGTTTGATATTCCGGTTGATGCGAGTTCGCCCGATACATTCATGCTGTATGGCCGTTCAATGTTGGCGCATTTGCCGCAGGTGGATAGTTTTTATCTGGCGAATGATAAGGGCGAGTTTTGGATGGTTATTCGCCATAAGGGGGCTTATGACCAGACGCATCTACAGGTTGAAAATGGGCAGAGTGTTTATCGCCATACTTACGTCGATCAAGCAGGGAATTGGTTGGGGGCAGGTGCTGATCCGGGGGATAAAGGTACTTTCCGCCAGCGCCCATGGTTTGCGGGGGCCATGGCAAAGGCCGACCATCAATTGTACTGGACAGATCCTTACGCCTATTTAGCGACGCATCAGTTTATTATTACGGCGTCTATTCCGTTTACGACGAGTGACGGGCACCGGAATGTGTTCGCAATTAATATCTCTTTGAATCGTTTGACGGAATTTTTGAATTCTTTGCAGGTTGGTAAGAGCGGGCAGGCTGTGATTGTAGATCTGCAGGGACATGTGATTGCAGGACATAACGTTGCGGCTTTGTCTCAAAAGGACGGGTTTGATCCATCGCACCTTCTTTTGGACCCTGTGACGCAGCCAGTGTTTACGCGGGCTTTGAATGTGTATCGGGTCAATGGTTCAGGGGCTGGGCTGGTACATGCCCGGAATAAGAATTACGTCACGATTGCATCGGCTTTGCCGATGGTGCACCGCGATTGGGTTTTGCTGCTCAATGCGCCGGAAAATGATTTCTCTGATTTTGCGCAAAGTGCGCGGCGGCGTAATTTAGGCTTTTCGTTGGTCGTGGTAGCGTTGGCGTTGTTATTGGCTGTTGGCGTTATTTTTCAGGGACGGCGGGTTGAGCAAGTACGCGGCCTTTTGGAGCGGGCGCGGCATCGTGTGAAGTCTGAAAACTCGGCCTTGTTGAGCTTGGCGCGTACACCAGATTTATTTTCGGCCGAACATGACGTGCCAGCCCTAACAGAAATCTTGGCACAACAAACATTGGCGAGGCGCGTGAGTGTGTGGCGCTTTCTGTCAGGTGGGGAAAGGCTGATCTCAGAGGATACTTTTGAGGCTGAGCATGATGTGCACGGGGCGGGTTTCACACTTTCGCGCGCTGAGCATGACGAGTTCTTTTCCATGTTGTTGGAAGGGCATGAGTTTACGGTTGATGATGCTGGCCGCGAGGAAAAGACGCGTAATTTTCAAAGGCTCTTTATGCGGCCTTTTGGCACGGCGTCGTTGCATGCGTATCCCATTACTGCGAACGGACATATCGTTGGCTGCATGATGTTGGAAGATGCACGTTTGGCTCAGGGTGCGGAGCATATTATCGCGGTTGTGGGGGCGATTACTGGGTTACGCTTTGTGCAGGCGGCAGAGGAAGAGGCGCAGCAGGGTGTTTCGTTGCCTTTTCATGATAATCATAAGGCGCAAACGCGTTTTGACGAAGGGTTTTTACTGTCCCCGGAAGGGCAGATGTCGTCTGTGCCGAGTGGCATTTATCCAGCTGTTCCCGTGGCAGTGATTTCGTTTGCAGAAACCTTTGCAGCGGATCGTAAAGCGGTAGAGCGAAGTATTGCGCTGGTCTCTGAGATTGGGGGCGTTATTCAGCGTATTGCGCAGGATGCGGGTCTTTTCTCAGTACAGGTGGTGAGTAACCGTATTGTGTTGATTGGCGGATGCCGACAGGAGGTGGATGCTGTTGCGGCTATTCGCCTAGCGGATGCGGCTATTTTGATCCGTGAAGCCTGTTATGTGCGCCTGGCTCAGGCGGATATGGACCCCGTGTTCCGTATTGGTTTGGATATGGGGCCATTGGCGGTAGCTCAATTGGGCAATGGGCCTTCAGTATTGAACTTTTGGGGGCGGGCGATTGTGGCGGCTGAGCGTTTGGCGCTGACTGCGCCAGATGCGGGCACTATTCAGGTGTCAGAAGACGCTTATACGGTGTTGAGAGAGCAATTTTTATTCCGTTCGCGTGGCATGTTCTTTGTACCGGGGCGCGGTGCGGTGCAAAGCTTTACGCTGGCGGGGCGCCGGGAATGATGCGCGTGCGGCGTATGCTAGCGGCAATTGGGCGGTTCACGCGTGGGCAAGCACGTTTCTCGCTTATGGCGTTTGGTACGGGGTGGGGGGTGCTGCGTGAAGCTGTGATCCCGTCAACGTGGCGCCGGACGGTACGTATTGAATTCTGGAAAACGTTACAGCAGGCCACAAAGGGCGCATTGGTCAGCGTGCTGGTGACGGCGGCGTTGACGGGGTTTGGTATTGTTGCGCAGGCGGTATATTGGCTTGGCTTTGCAGGGATCGCGCAAATGACGGGATCTATTTTATCGACCGTTCTGGTGCGTGAAATTGCGCCGATTTTAGTGGGTATGATTTTGCTCGGGCGTTCAGGGATGTTGACGCTGACGGAGTTGGGTACCTTAACGATTGGTGGTGAACTGCGTGTCCTGAAAGGGATGGGTGTTGACCCGTTTTTGGTATTTATTCTGCCGCGTAGCTTAGCCATGATGGTCAGTGGTTTTACGCTGGGCATTGTGTTTAGTATTGCTGCGTTATTGGTGGGATACATCGTCTGCCGGGTGGAAGGTGTGTTGAGCATGCCGGTCTGGACATTTTTTGATCAGGTTGTCAGTTCGGTGCATGCGGTTGATTATTTGTCTATTCCCGGGCGATTGATTTTGAGCGCATTTGCGATTGGTATTACGTCGTGTTTGACCGGGGTGGACGCAACGGCCGATGATGATTTGGCGGCTTTATTGCCGAGGGGCTTTGCACGTGGGATGCTGGCCGTTATGGGCATTAATGTTCTGTTCAGCGTGATGGTGGGATGAGATGAGCCGCAATGACGCAACGCAGAACGAAAGTATCGGGCGCGTTCATCGGACTGTTGCGCTGGATCCCGTTTTAGAGCTGCAAGATGCGCGCCCGCGGTTTGAGGATGGGGGCTTGGCCGCTGTTCGGTACAATCTGCGTTTGAACCCAGGTGACTTGGTGTTGGTTGAGTGTCCAGACGCGCAGCAGGCATCACTCTTTGCAGATTTATGCGTTGGATTATTGCCTCTGGTGGCCGGGCATGTCCGCTGTATGGGGATGGATTGGCAAAGCCTTGATGAGCGGCGGCGTGCAGCTTTGCGTGGCCGTATTGGGCGCATGGTGGTCAATGGTGGTTGGGTTGATCTGCATGGGACCGATCTTAATATCCTCTGGCCACATCTGCACCATACACGTGTACCGACCGAAGTTTTAGCGCGGCGCGCGATTGAGCTGGGGATTCATTTTGGTCTTCCCGGTTTGCCCGTGAGTGTTCCGTCTAAATTGTCAGCGTTAGATCGTTGTCGTGCAGATTGTGTCCGTGCCTTTTTGGGTGAACCTGCGTTGTTATTGTTAGAAAATCCGTTGGACGATGTGCCACTGTCTTTGTTGTTGGCCTTTTTATCGTCCTTGACGGAAGCGCGTGACCGGGGGGCGGCGATTGTGTGGATTACGCGAGGGACATTCCCGGCGGGTGTCGGGCGGATTGAGGCGACATCGCGTTGGCGTCTGCATGACGATGGTCTTTTCTTGAAACGAGGTGCGTGATGTTTCGCCAGCGTCATACCGAAAATACGAAAACTTTGTATCGAAACCGTTATGCGGATGAGTGGGTTGGCCTGCTTGTTCTGATCTCGATCGCATTGTTCATCGCCGCGGTGGCTGAAGCCGGGGTTTTGAAGCAGTGGCTGACCCCCGAGCGCACGGTGCATTTTGTGTTGCCTGAAAGTGGTGTGGCGGGGTTAGCCGTTGGGGATGATATCGAGGTGATGGGTGTGCGTGCTGGTTCTGTGCGGCGTGTCGATATGAATGCAACGGGCCGGATGTATGCCGAGGGTGAAATAGAACCGCAATTTGCAGCCTTTGTACGGCAGGATAGTCAGGCTTTGATCCGTCATCGTTTTGTGGTGGCGGGGGCGAGCTATATTGCGATTACGAGGGGGCAGGGCGCGGATTTAGATTGGGGCTATGCGGTGCTGACCGCAGGAGTGGAGCCTAACCCGGCCGATGTTGTGGCGCAGACGGTTAATGAAGTGCGCGCTCAGTTAGGACCGATGCTGCATAATGTGCGTGATATTACGGCACAGGTTGATGGCATGTTGGTTGATTTGCGCGCTGGGAAGGGGAGTGTTGGCGGTCTTATTGCCAAGGATGATACGCTCCGTCGTGCGGATCAAATGCTAGATGATGTCCATGTTTTGCTGGCGAACATGAAGCCTATTGAAGGGCAGCTAGGGGGGGTGATGCAGCAGGCCAACCGTACTTTGGCTAATGCACGAGCCACGACGGATGCGCTGCGTAAAAGCATGCCACAAATTCAGCAGACGATTGGTCATGCGAATGATACGACGGCTGAACTGCCGGGTATGATTGTACAAGCACAGGCAACGGCAGATTCATTACGGAAATTGATGGAGCAGCTACGCGGTTTGTGGATTTTAGGGGGGCATGGAAGCACGGGTGAAGGGCAGCAGCGCCTTCCAGCACAGGCGGTACGACCATGAGATATTGGATGCTTGTAGGGGCCTTATGTCTTGGTGCGTGTGCTTCTCATTCAAGTAGCGTGCCATTGCCGGATGAGTTGTATCAAACGGCGATGTCGACAGGGAAAAGTGCTTTTGAGCTTGGGCATCCTGAGGAAGCAGAGCGGCAATATCAGCAAGCTTTTCGCCGTGCTGTCGTGCGAGATGATATTGCGGCCTTGCATGATGCAGGGTTTAATTTGGCCACAACACAGCTGGAGCAGCATAAGCCGGCACTGGCTTTGAAAACGTTGGATCAGCTTGGGGAAGCTCTGTCGTTGAGGCAACAAGCCGCGTCTGCTGATTTGGCTTTGGTGCGTGCAGCGGCCTTGTTGCAAATGGGACGTGCTGGGCAGGCTTTATCGGCGGCACGAGGCGCACAAGACACAGGTATTACCGCAGACCGAGTGCGTGCTGGTTATTTGGTTGGGCGTGCCGCATTTTTGCTTAAGAATTCAGTCGTCGTGATGCAAGAAGCTTCGGCTTTATGCTCTGTTAAAGGAGCGGGACAAAGTGATGCGGATTGCCTTGATTTGCGGGTACGTCACGCCCTGTTGCAGGGGGAAGGGCGCGATGTCTTGCCGCAGGCAATGGTGTTAGTGGGGCAGCGGCGGGATGCACGTGACTATGACGGGATGCGGGAGGCGCTGTCTTTGGCCGCAGATGCGGCGAGCCAAGCTGGTGATGTCGTGCAGGCGCGTTCTTTGAAACAACGCTCCTTGGCCAGTCAGGCAGCGGCGGGGCATGATAGCCCCTAAGTGAATGGGGGATGGTTGGGTTATAGAGTGATGCGGGGGCGGTAATGTCAGACACGGCGCGCTACGAGTTCTTTTTGTTTTTATTAACGGTGACGCTGGTGCTGGAACTGGCGGCACGCAAATTGAAATTGCCGCCTGCTGCGGCCTTTATTTTGGGTGGAATTGGCCTCGCTTTATTGCCCGGTGCGCCGAGCATTACGTTTGACCCAGAGCTGGTAATGTTAATGTTCTTGCCACCACTCTTGATGAGTAGTGCGTGGTTTACCGCATGGCGTGAATTTCGACAGAATTTAGCGGGTATTTTGCTGATGGCCGTGGGGGCTACGGTGTTCACCACGGCCGCCGTGGGTTGGGCGGCGCATCTTTTGGTGCCGTCTTTGCCTTTGGCGGCATGCTTTGCACTGGGAGCGATTGTTTCGCCACCGGATTCCGTAGCGGCAGAAGCAGCCTTAGAGCGTTTGTCGTTGCCGGGGCGATTAACGTCTCTCCTGCAAGGTGAAAGTTTGTTGAATGACGCCGCAGGGTTGGTGTTGTTCCGTTTTGCTGTTGTTGCAGCACTGACAGGCGTGTTTAGCCCCATAGAAGCTTTAACGACGTTTTGTGTCGTTTCAGTTGGTGGCGTGATTGCAGGGTTAGTGGTTGGGTTTATCGGGCGGTTTGCCATTCGGCGCTTGAAAAACAGCGATATGACCATCACGGCGACGGTTCTACTGGCGGAAGCCGCATATATTGGGGCAGATGCCCTTCATGTGTCTGGTGTGCTGTCGACCGTTGTCGCGGGGTTAGTTTTAGGCTGGCACCAGCATACGGATTTTGATGCAGCAACGCGTATTCGGGCGCAGGCTTTTTGGAAGGTTCTGGTGTTTTTGCTGGAGTCTGTTTTGTTCATTCTGATTGGGTTATCGCTTCGTGGTGTGTGGACGCGCTTTCATGGGGCGGATGATATTCTGCACCACTTTATTTACCCCACGGCCGGCATGGTGGCGGTGATGATCGTCTCACGTTTTGTATGGCTTTATGGGTGGGATGGTGTGACGGCGTTTTTGCGTATGCGCTGGCCTGAACGTTTTGAACGCCCTTCTTTTGGGGTTTCGACGATTATGGGCTGGGCGGGAATGCGTGGTGTCGTCACGTTGACGGCGGCTTTGTCTTTGCCTGAGAATTTCCCTGGGCATGATCTGGCATTGATGTGTGCTTTTGCTTCTATTTTGGTGACGGTTTTGGTGCAGGGCACCACTCTTGGGCCAATTGTGCAGTGGCTGAAGGTGAGCGGTGATTCAGAGTTGAGCGTGATGCGTGAGAATGAAAATAAAGCGTGGATTGCTGTTGCAGATGCCCAGTTGAAAGCCGTGGAAGAAGCATCACGCCGGGAGGATGGAACAGAGCGTCACCCGCGGATGCTGGAGCAGTATCGGTATCGGGCAAAGATTGTGCGCGAGTATGCTGCTGATGTGGAGCAGTATCGCCCAGAAGAGGTGGCGCATTATGAGGCGCTCTTGAAAGCAATACAGGCGGGGCGGCACGAGATTATACGTTTGCATCACACTGGAGAAATACATGATCGCACATTGCGCGAGATGGAGCAGGCTTTGGATATGCAGGAGATTTTCGCACTAAGCCAAGTTGAAGCATAGTGTATGAGTGCCGTAGGCAGGTTGGTGCGTGCTCTTGCCATGTTTAAAGGGTTGAAGAGAGCATAGGCGAGAGAAGATATCTGCGTGTAAGTGTGTGGTATTTTAGTATGAGTTATTGGGCGTCCCCTGTGCGGCACGGAGGGGACGCCCTGACAGTTTAAGCGTCTCGGTTTTTGATGGCGTGGAGGAGAGCCGCTTTCATTCCTTTCCAACCGGGTGCGGCGCTGTAGTCCAAAATGGAGTGGCGGAACAGGCGGTTAATCAGCGGAACCAGAATGGCGCAGACGACCAGCATTTCTCCGCCTTGCACGAGGAGTTCCCATAGGGGGGCAGAGTTGAGCTGTGAGAGGTTCAAGAATGGTGTCCACAACGGAACCCAACGGAGTTGTGAAATGCTCTGCGTGGCTACGCCCGCGACAGTTAATTGCAATAAGGTTTCGACTGGGAGGATGAGGGCTACAAGGATGGGTGCCAGCATGCCTTGTGCTTCGCGCGTTGTGTCACAGCGTACGCCAACGGCGAAGGCAATCATGGCCATGAGTGTTGCGCCGGTCAGGAAGAAGAAGGGGGCACCGATGAGGACGCGTGGTGTGAGCAGTGAGGCGAGGATAGGCGCGGGTTCTACGCCTAATTGAGGGCCGAAATGCGTAAGCAAGCTGATACCGGCTGTAATCCACGTACCGAAAAGAAGGCATAGAGACATGAGCGCGGCGAGGAGCTTGCCGAGCATGATGTGGTCAACGCTGACGGAGGAAAGCAGGGCTTCGAGAAGCTTGCCTGATCGTTCCTCGACCAAGGCTTGCAAGAGCCATTGTGTGGTGAAGATGGTTGAGATGAGCAGCATCAGGGCGAGCGCAGTTGGGCCGATATTCCGCAGCATGTCAGCAGAGAGGCCGTGTTCTGGTAGGTGCAGGCCGATGCTGGGGGCAGCACCATTAATTTGTATGGCAGTCTCGGGGGGGAGGCCCGCGTCTCTCATGCCTTTGACGCGCATATCATGCGCTAATGTGGCTTTGATGATGGTGAGTATGGAACCGGGGGAGTGGCTGACCCAGATTTGGACATGGGGGTCCTGTGGGAAGGTCGCTGGGATGGCGATGATATAGCCTTTGAAAGGGTGCTCGACGCTTTTTTCGGGTGAAAGATAAGGTTTTAAGAGAGGAGCGAGTTGGTCTGGTTCTGCTGCGGTGAGGGCTGCAGGGGGCGGGGTGATCTGTATGGTGGGGTCATCTTTTCGGATGGCCTGTTCCAGCGTGGGGGCCACAGTGCCGCTTTTGTCGAGAATGATGGTTTGTTCTGGTGCAGTGTCATGGATTAGACGCGGCATGACGCTTCCCATGAGGAGCGGGAAGAGCGGTACGAAGACCACGGTGAGCCAGAAGCTTTTGGTACGAAGGGTTTGCTGGAAGTCGCGTAGAGCGATGAGCCAGATATGTCGCAGAGATGTACGTGAGAACATGTTAGGCCGCCTGTTCTGAGGGTGATGCGGCGTCTCCCGCAATGCGGATGAAGGCGTCATGCAGGCTCGGTTTGGGCTGCTCAAAGCCTTTGAGTGGGATGGCGTTTTGGGTGCAGTGCAGAAGCACATTTTCCGCGCTTTGACCGGAGGTGAGGGTAACGGCCCACTGGCTCCAGCCATTGTCTTCCTGCGTGAGTGGCGTTGCTTGTGTGATGCCGGGCAGAGATGACGGGTCTGTACGGGTTGTTAGGGTGATGGTGTTGCTGATCTGATGGAGGGCCTCTTGCACAGTGCCGTGGAAGCGTGTTTCGCCTCGGGCGAGAATGAGGATACGGTCACTCAGGCGCTCGGCATGTTGCATGATATGGGTGGAGAACAGCACGGCGGCACCATTTTGTGCAGCATTGGTAATTTCATGCTCCAGTAAGGTTTGATTGATCGGGTCTAGCCCTGAGAAAGGTTCATCAAGGATAAGCAGTTTGGGCTGATGAATAAGGGCTGTGCCGATTTGGACTTTCTGGGCCATGCCTTTGGAGAAGTCCGATACCTTCTTGTTGCTTTCAGCGGTAAGGTCGAAGCGGTTGAGAATGTCTTGTGCGCGGGTTCTGGCCTCGCGCTGGGATAGGTTTTTGAGGCGGCCAAAATAGATCAGCGTTTCGAGGGCTGTCATATTACGGTAGAGGCCGCGTTCTTCCGGAAGGAAGCCAATATTGGCATGGTGCTCTTTCTGAGCAGGTTCTCCGAAGAGAGCGATGCTGCCGGTATCCGGCCGAATGATGTCGAGAATCATACGGAGGGATGTTGTTTTCCCTGCGCCATTGCCGCCGAGGAATCCGAATATTTCACCGGGACTTAAAGAGAAATTGAGCTCTTTTACGGCCTGCTTAGTTCCAAAAGTTTTTGAAACATTTCTTATATCAAGAACTGTCATGATGGCCTCAAATAACATGTGTTATTTGATGAGACTTCAAAAGTTATAGTGTTTTGTCAATGTAACGAATTCTAACGATTTGGCCATATCAGGTCATTTTTGGGAAGGGGTGAGCCTTCCCAAAAATTTAAGCAGCTGCGTGGCTCGCTTCGATAAGGGCCAGGCCCTCGGCAACCGAGACAAACTCGGAGCCACTATCAATTTTGTCTTCCCCGAAGCGGCGGGTGAAGAGTGCGCGCACGGCGGGTACAAAAGAGGTTCCGCCCGTGAGGAAGACGCGGTCAATTACCGGGTTTCCTGCCTCGGTTAGGGCTGTTTGGATGGCATCATCCATGCGCGTGAGGTCTGGGGCGATCCAGTGCTCAAACTCGGCACGGGTGACCGTTTCATTGAGGGTAAATTGCCCATGGGAGAAAGACAGGGTTGTCTGTTCTGCGTGTGACAGGGCCGCTTTTGCCTCACTGACCGCGCGATGTAGGCCTTGAGCCGCTTGGTCATCAATCAGCCGGTATAAATGGCGTAGAGCTTCAGGGGCAGAGGATGTTTTTGTAACATCTTCAATCGCCCGTAGGGTTTGTGGCGTACGCATCATAGAGAGGCGATGCCAGCGCCCAAGGTCTAAGAACCATTCAGGCGGTACGGGGAGGGGCGCGCCGCCCATGACCGTGTAAGTGGCGTTTCGGCCGAGAGCCGGGGCGACGACATGTTCAATGATGCGTGCGTCAAACTGATCTCCGGCGATGCCGACACCAGAATGGCCGAGTGTTTGAACCCGCTGCTCTTGTGTGGGGTCAAAGCGCATGATGGAGAAGTCACTCGTGCCGCCGCCAAAGTCACCGACGAGCACCGTGGCCGGGCGGTCAAGGCGCTGCATGAAACGCCAGCCTGCGCCTTCCGGCTCCGGGACGATGCGTGGTTTGGGGAAACCCGCTGTCATGAAGCTGTTTTCAAGGCGGGCAATGCCGAGCGCATCATTCGCGCGTTCACCCGCAAAGCGTACTGGGCGGCCAATGGTGACGCTGGTCTGCTCAGGGGTGTATCCGGCTTTATCCATGAGGATGCTTAGGAAGCGCGCGATGAGGTCTTCCAAGCGCATGGTTTTCCCGAACAGGCGCGTTTCTTGGAAGGACGCCTGTGCGAGGTAGCTTTTCATGGACATGATGAGGCGGCTTTCGGATGGGTCATCCAAATAGGCCTCAATCGCGTCTTGTCCGATGGCTTCCGCTATAATGCGGCGACTGCCTTCCGTGTCTTGCCAGAGGCACAGCAAGGTACGGCAGGTTTCGCGTTCTTCTCCGGTGTCGAAGCGCAAGGGTATCGGGCGTGCGCCGTCCTCGGTAGCGAGGACGATCACACTATTACTGGTCCCGAAATCAATGCCGAGCCGGACGGGCTTGGGTGATGACGTCGTCAGGAGACTGCCTCCACTTGCTTAGAGCAGTTGTGCTCTGCTGCGGTGTGTTCCGGCACGGCAGGGCGCTTGCTGCCCATTTCGGATTCGTGTTGCACCATTGGCGTCATGCCGAGTGTGCTGAGCAACTGGCGATCACGATGTTCTGCGGGGTTAGGTGTAGTGAGGAGCTTTTCACCACAGAAGATGGAGTTTGCACCTGCGAGGAAAGCGAGGGCATGGGCTTCATCCGTCATGTTCTCACGGCCAGCGGCAAGGCGCACATGACTCTTAGGCATCATGATGCGTGCAGCGGCGATGATGCGGATAAAGGTGATGGGGTCTACTTCTTCTGCCGTGCTGAGTGGTGTGCCTTCAACGCGGACCAGCAAGTTGATGGGGACGCTTTCTGGGTGCTTTGGCAGATTAGCGAGCGTCATGAGGAGGCTTGCGCGGTCTGACAGGTCTTCACCCATGCCGACGATACCGCCACAGCAGACGTTGATCCCGGCGTCACGCACGTTTGCGAGCGTATCGAGGCGTTCTTGATAGCTGCGTGTGGTGATGATGGCGCCGTAGAACTCTTCGGACGTATCAAGGTTGTGGTTGTAATAATCGAGGCCCGCGTCTTTGAGGCGTGAGGTTTGGTCCGAATCCAGCATGCCTAACGTGACGCAGGTTTCGAGGCCCAAAGATTTTACGCCTTCAATCATGGCGCAGACTTGCTCCATGTCCCGTTCTTTTGGGGAGCGCCATGCGGCCCCCATGCAGAATCGGCCTGCACCAGCGGCTTTTGCGGCACGGGCTTCTTTCATGACGGCTTCCACAGCCATGAGGCGTTCTGCTTTAACGCCGTTGCCGTGGCGGGCACTTTGAGGGCAATAAGCACAATCTTCCGGGCAGCCGCCGGTTTTGATCGAAAGCAGCGTCGAAATCTGCACTTTTGTGGGATCAAAGTGCTGACGGTGTGTTTCTTGTGCGCGGAACATCAACTCTGGGAAGGGAAGAGCGATAAGAGCTTCGACCTCTTCTTTCGTCCAGTCATGACGCAGACCATCGGTATGGGCTGGCATTGTGGACGGAGGAGTCGTATCCGAAACAGGGGTGTTATGTAATGTCACAGTGTCATTCTCCGGCGTTGTTGAGACACACCTACCCAAAATCGCCCGGTCGTGTCATCAGATCGTCACGATTAAGAGCCGGAAAACGGACAAGGCAGAGTAATGAAGCATTGGCGTATCGAACAAATGGACTGGGATTCCTTTGATCCCTCCAAGGTTGACCCTGATATTATACCGCTTGTGAAGGCGGCTTCGGTCGTGGAACGGAATGCCCACGATTATACGACGTATTTGCAGCATGTCTTCGTCGGAGATGCAGATTTTAGTCAGGCGGCTGCAAATTGGTCCGTTGAAGAGATCCAGCACGGGGATGCCTTGGGGCGTTGGGCGATGCTGGCGGATTCTTCATGGGATTATTGGTCCGCGTTTGAGCGGTATCGTGAGAGTTTTAAGATTGATGTAGACGTTGATGCCTCTGTGCGTGGGTCACGCACGGGAGAGTTGATTGCGCGCTGTATGGTCGAAACAGGGACATCATCTTTTTATACAGCTCTGGCGGATGGGACGGATGAGCCGCTGTTAAAGGCGATTTGTAAGCAGATTGCGGCGGATGAGTATCGGCATTTCAAGCTGTTTTATGACCACATGAATCGGTATTTGCAGCGTGAGAAGCTGAGCACATGGGAGCGGACTAAGATTGCGCTGGGCCGTGTGACGGAGAGTGAGGATGATGAGCTCGCCTCAGCTTATTACACGACCAACATCCCCTCCGATCAGCCATATGACCATAAGCACTGTATTGCGGCGTATATGGCGAAGGCGATGGGGTATTATCAGCCGAAGCATATTGACCGTGTTACGGCGATGATTTTCAAAACCATTGGTTTCACGCCGCATTCCCGTTGGCAGCGTTTGGCGGCGAATATGATGTACCGTTTGATTCGGTGGCGGCAGCGTGGGTTTGTCCGCAAAATGAACGCCGTCTAAAGCAGTTTTAAGACATAATATGACAAGACGCAGTGCGTGGTTCTGTGCGAGGGTGCAGAGGCCATGCGTTGTTGTTTTGGAGGCTTTGGTTATGTCTGTCACGTCATCTGTTGTGCGGCCAGTGGTTCTGACGGCGATTGTTGGGCTGGTTGCTTTTGGTCTGGTGCAGCCAGCAGAAGCGCAGGTGGACCCGTACTCGCTACCGATTGCATCTTCGGGGCCAATCGTTTTGCCTGCACAGGGTTTGCCTCCTCAAATTGTGGCAACGCACGAACTGGCAAAACAAGTTGGGTATGCACAATTTACCGCGCCGGGCTGGCGTGTTGGTACGGTGCGGCATGTGGTGATGTTGCGCTACCGAGCTACTGTGACAGAGCAGCAAAAAGCGGAGGTGACAGCACGTTTTTTGCATTTAGTGCAAGATAGCCGCCGTGCGGATGGGCGCCCGGTCATTGAGAGCATTGAAGCAGGTGCGCAAAATGACGGAAGTGGCGGCATTTTTGATCAGATTTTCACGCTGACTTTCCGTTCGGAAGGCGATCGGAATTTCTTTGTAGGAGCGCCGATTGTGCCGGATGCGGCTTTTTCTGATCCAGCACATGCGGCTTTTAAGGCGTTTGTGGGGCCGTTGATCCGTCACATCTTGATTGCAGATTATGATGTGGGGGTAACGGTGCGGTCATCGCCGCGTGCGGTGCTGTATACTGGAAAACATGATCGTTCATTGCACTAATTTTAAGATAAAATAGTGAAACTGCGCACGGTTTCACTTTGACGTTTTGTTGTGTTTGGTCTCAATATGAAACGAATACTCATTGTTTGAGGCCGAACACGATTATGACGCGAATTTCTTTTTGGCGTGCAGCACGTCTTTCTGTTGGTGTCAGTGCCTTTGCGTTGGCGGCGCAGGCTGGCATGGCACATGCAGCAGATGCACAGCCGTATAAAAATGGTTGGGGCTTTGATGTGGCAGGCATGGACCGCCACGCCGTGCCTGGTAATAATTTCTTTGATTATGCCAATGGGACCTACATTAAAAACCTGAAAATTCCTGGTGATATGGGAAGTTTTGGGCCGTTCCGCATTTTGTATGAAGTGGCCTTGGCGCGGCAGCAGGCTATTTTGAATGACGCGCTGAAGCATGTTTCCGATACGCCGAGCGATGACATCGGCAAGATCGGGACGTTTTATGCGTCTTATCTTGACCAGAAGCATCTTGATGCCTTGGGCGCTAAGCCGCTGGAAAATGATCTGAAAATTATTCAGGGGGTGAAGGACAGTAAGGGGCTGGCAGAAGCGTTTGGTCTGGCCACAAAGTCTTTGCTCTTCTCAACGTTCTCGTTTGGTGTTGAGCAAGATGAAAGCAACCCAGAGCGTTATATGCTGATGTTAGATCAGGGTATGAGCATTGGCGCCTCAGGCGGTTTGGGGTTGCCCGATACGAGCTATTATTCTGATCCGAAGCTGGCAGATAAGAAGAAGGCATATCAGGCGTATATCGCTAAGATTCTGACGCTTGAGGGCTGGGCTGAACCGGCTAAGAGCGCGCAGGCAGTTGTTGATCTTGAAACGGCGATTGCGAAAGTTGAAGTGCCGCGCGCAGATACGCGTGATACGATCAAGACGCATAATCCGATGACGGTTGCGCAGTTGAAAACGGTTGCTCCCGATTTTGACTGGGATACGTTCTTACTGACGGCGGGTTTGCCGAAGGAAGGGCTGGATCAACGTGTTATCAACGTGCGTGAGCCGAAGGGTATTGCTGCGATTGCGTCTGTGCTGAAGGGGGCAGATTACAATACGGTACGTGCTTGGTTGGCGTTCCAGTTGGGCAGCAACGCGGCATCGTATTTGTCGCATGATTTTGGTGATGCGGCATTTGATTTTAACGGGCGTGTTCTGTCTGGTATCAATCAGCAATCACCACGTTGGAAGCGTGCAGTGCGGGCGACGAATGGGGCGTTAGGCTTCGCGATTGGCAAGCTGTATGTTGCGAAATACTTCCCGCCAGAAGCGCAAGCTCGTATCGAAAGTCTCGTTCAGGAAGTGAAGGCAGCTTTCCATCAGCGTTTGGAAAACAATCCTTGGATGGATGCGGAAACGCGTAAAGCGGCGCTGGTTAAACTGGATAATTTTGCGGTTCAGGTTGGTTACCCCAAGAAGTGGTGGGACTACAGCAGCTATGTGGTCCGTAAGGGCGACGTGTATGGCAATGCCGAGCGTGCAGCTGCTTTTGGCTGGCAGCGTGATCTGAACAAGTTGGACAAGCCTGTTGACCGTGATGAGTGGGATATGACCCCGCAAACGGTGAATGCATATAACGATCCGACGATGAATGAGATCGTTTTCCCTGCGGCGATTTTGCAGGCACCGTTCTTTGATCCAAAGGGCGACATGGCTGTGAACTATGGTGGCATTGGTGGCGTAATTGGCCATGAAATGAGCCATGGCTTTGACGATCAGGGCCGTCATTATGATGAGCATGGCCGTTTGCATGATTGGTGGACGCCTGCGTCTACGGCAGCGTTTGAAAAGCTGGCGGCTCGTTTGGGTGCGCAGTTTGATGCGCAAGAGCCGCTGCCGGGTCTGCACATCAACGGCAAAATGACGATGGGTGAGAATATTGCCGATCTGGGTGGTTTGAACCTTGGTCTGCAAGCGTATCATAACTCATTGCATGGCAAGCCGGATGAGAAGAAGTACGGCCTGACCGGTGATCAGCGTGTGTTCTTGGGTTGGGCGCAAGTTTGGCGTGAGAAGGACAAGCCGGATTCGCTGCGTCGTCAGGTTTTGTCGAACGAGCACTCCCCAGCAGAAGCACGTGTGAACATGCCGATGCACAACATTGACGCATGGTATGATGCGTTTGGTGTAAAAGCTGGTGACAAGTTGTATTTGACCCCGGATCAGCGCGTAAAAATCTGGTAAGGGCGTGACAAAACGGGGCGCGCGGCTTATCGACGCAGCGTGCCCCGGTGTTTTGATTTGTCTGGGGCCCCATCTTTGCGGACGGACCCCATGACCCAGATGATTATCGGCCATTTGTATACGGCACTTCATGCAGGATGCGCGAGCGCGGTAGCGCGTGTGTTGGAAGCGCATGATGTGGAGGTCGATTTCCTGGATCTTGATCCGGATGATATTTCAGAAACATTAGAGAGCGGTGAAGTTGACTTGCTGGTCTCTGCGTGGTTCCCGCGGGATGAGGGAATTGTGCCGGCGGGTGCGCGGGTCATCGGGAATTTGTACCAACCACGTGCGACCTTTGCCGCTCTGAGCGCATTGGGGCCGGTTAATACGCTGAGCGCTGCGCATGTGGAGCGTTTGATTGTTGCGGAAGAAGCGCGGGATGCACTGGATGGTGCTTTGAAGCGTTTGCCCGCTCTATCATCCTTGCCGTTGGAAGTTGTGGGTGAGGCGGCTCTTTTGGGGCGTTTAGAAAAAGCTAAGGCGAGCGGCGAGAAGGTTCTAGTTGCCGCTATGCAGCCTCATGCTGTTTTTCACAGCAATATCGTAACGTTGGTTGATGATCCGGAAGAGTTGTTGGGCGGTGAATTATCTGCCCGGATGATTTTGACCGGACCGGCGGCGGCGCGTGCGGATAGCGATTTGATTGATGAGTTGTCTGAAATGATGTTGGGCAACAAGGTAATGAGTGCTTTGGATTATGCCATCGGGGTTGAAGAGCAAGACCCAGAGGAAGCCGCAGAGTCGTGGCAGCGTGGGCGGTTGATCCCACGGGATGCCTAATCAGCCCTTCTCATGATGGGGGAATGTCGTTAAAGAATCGTTATTCCCTCACAAGATGGTGCAATGATGAACCATTCTGAAACCACGGACGCCATATTTCAGGCTTTTGGTTGCGTCCGTGATGACGAGTGGTTGCAGGTTCTTTTGAGTTCTTTGCACACCCCGGAGCAGAGGGGTGTTATGTTTCCGCCGTATCCTCCTGAGGGGGTTCAGCGTGAAATTCATGGACATGCGCATGAAGTGTCTTTGCATGAAGCGCATGTCTTTTATCGTGAAATTAAAGCGTATTGCGCTTATGCCGGGCGTCCTATTCGTGCTGACACAACGCTTTTAGATGTTGGGTGTGGCTGGGGGCGGATGGCGCGGTTATTCATGAAGGATATTCGCCCAGAGGCTTTGTTCGGCGTTGAGCAAACAGATCGCTTTTTAATGGCGGCACGGCGGGCCAACCCTTGTCTTACGTTTTTTCATAACGGCCTTGCGCCGGCTGTTCCTTTGGCATCTGGCAGCACCGATGTTGTGACGTCATGGTCTTATTTTGCGCATGTGAGCGAGTTTTTTGCAGATCAGTGGATGCGTGAAATTCACCGGGTGTTGAAGCCGGGTGGTATTGCGGTGATTACAACGCAAAGCCGTCGTTTTTTGGCATTTTGTGCTGAGCAGAGGTTGCGCCGAGCATCTGGGATGCGGTTGGAGCACCCTTGGCACGAAGCTTGTGCGGATAGTTTTACGGATGAGGCACGTGCGAATGCGGCGTTTGATGCGGGGCATTTTTTACATGCAGCCTCGGCAAAACCACCTTTGTCGCAAGCGCATTATGGTGAAGCGATTATCCCGCGAAATTATGTCTTGAAAGTATGGGGGCATTTGTTTCGCTTGGTAGAATATATGGACAATCCCAGTCGCTTGCCGCATGTTTTGATTGTGTTACAAAAGATGTCGTAGAGGCTGCGATGAAACGTTGGTTGGCGGTTGCTTTGGGGCTTAGTCTTTGTGTGGGCTCAGCGTGTGCAGATGAAACAATCAACGTGGCGGGGCAGCGGGCGTATAAAGTCTCAGATTATAAGCGGATCATGCGTATCTATGATCGTTTTCAGGATTTCCCTGAGGATGCGCGGCATGGGTTGAGCTTAATCTTTGTTGGTGAAACATTGCCAGATCATGGCTTGCCTTCTGAGGCTGGCATTGTGATTCATGCCGCAAAGGGTGATATCCCGCTTTACGTTGGGGATGATCGGCAGATGCATATGCCGATGAGTGATGCGTTGCGGGCTGAAAACCCTGTCGTGTTACAGACCAAATTGCCGGATCAGACAGTTACGAATCAGATATTCGTGCAGGTTGCGCTGCCCGATGCAGGGCAGTTTACGGATGATGACGCACGCCATTGGTTAACGCAGGTGAATGATTGCGTTGAGAATCTGACGGGGGTGCTGTTAGCGGTTTTTATGCCGGACGCACATAAGTTACAGGTGGCAGTTGCGCCGTCGTCACGGTTTGAAATGACGCAAGGTGGTGTCACGCATTTATTGGTCGATAATGGTGGTATGGCACCTTATCTTTATACATTCAGGCCGCAAGATTTTGCGCGGGATACTGTGTTTCATGCCAGTAAGCCGTTCAGTTGGGTGCGGGTGTTAGCGCCGGGTGGTGCGACAGTTGCGTTTCAACAAGATCGTGCCGGGCATTAAGGGGTATGATTTGACAGATGCGCTGTGAAGCAGCATCACCACAAAAGCATTTTAGGCACGCCACAAAGAGGTTTTGATGTCCGTTCACGCTTTTGTCTTTCCCGGTCAGGGCAGTCAGTCCGTTGGTATGGGGCAGGCACTGTATGATGCCTTCCCAGTAGCACGTGCCGTTTTCCAGGAAGTGGACGATGCATTGGGTGAGCATCTTTCACGTTTGATGTTTGAGGGTGATGCTGATGAGCTCACCCGCACTGAGAATACGCAGCCTGCACTTTTCGCGGTGTCTTTAGCAACGGTGCGTGCGTTGGAAGCCGAGGGTGGTTTTGCTCTGGCGGATAAGGCTGCGTTGGTTGCAGGTCATTCTTTGGGTGAATACTCGGCACTTGCCGCAGCCGGTACGTTGGGCATTGCCGAAGGTGCGCGTTTGTTGCGTTTGCGCGGGCAGGCCATGCAGCGTGCCGTTCCGGCTGGTGAAGGCGGAATGGCTGCTCTTCTCGGTGTTGAAGCTGATTTGGCACAAGAAATTTGCGCTGAAGCGGCTCAGGGAGAAACGCTGGAAATCGCGAATGATAATGGCGGTGGCCAGATCGTCGTTTCTGGTAAGATGGCGGCTGTGGACCGTGCTATTGTGCTGGCTAAAGAAAAGGGCATTAAGCGCGCTGTCAAACTTCCAGTTTCTGCACCGTTCCATTCTTCTTTGATGGCTCCTGCAGCACGTGAGATGGAAGAAGCGTTGGCGGGCGCTACGCTGAGCGCGCCGCGTATTCCTGTCGTGGCGAATGTCACTGCAGCCAAGGTCACGGACGCCGCGACAATCCGCGATCTGTTGGTGCGTCAGGTGACGGGTACGGTGCGTTGGCGTGAGACGGTTCAGTCTTTTGCTGAAATGGGCATCACGAACATGCATGAGCTTGGTGCTGGGAAAGTACTTTGTGGTCTTGCGCGGCGTATTGCTCCAGACCTCAAGGCTGACAACGCTGGTACGCCAGCGGAACTCGAAGCACTGCTCAAAGCTCTTTAAGGATTTAAGATTATGTTTTCACTGACAGGTAAGGTCGCGCTCATTACGGGTGCAACGGGTGGTATTGGTGCGGCAATCGCACGTAAGTTGCATGCACAAGGTGCGACGGTTGTTCTGAGCGGTACGCGTGAAGCAGTATTGACGGAACTGGCGCAATCTCTGGGTGAGCGTGCGCATATTGCTGTTGCGAACCTTTCGGACCCAGCGGATGCCGATGCTCTGGTTGGCAAGGCAGAAGAGGTTGCTGGTGCGCCATTGGATATTTTGGTGAACAATGCGGGTTTGACACGTGACCAACTGGCGATCCGTATGAAGGATAGCGATTGGTCGCAGGTCATGACGGTTGATTTGGAAAGCCCATTCCGTCTGGCGCGTGCAGCATTAAAGGGCATGCTGCGCCGCCGCGCGGGTCGCATTATCTCGATTGCTTCCATTGTGGGTACGACGGGGAATGCGGGTCAGGCCAATTATGCGGCTGCGAAGGCTGGCATGGTCGGTATGAGCAAGTCTCTCGCTCAGGAAGCGGGGCCGCGTGGTGTGACGGTGAATGTTGTGGCGCCGGGCTTTATTGAAACACCGATGACGGATGTTCTGTCTGAGAGCCTACGTGAAAAGATGGTGGGTTCCATTCCGTTGGGCCGTATGGGGGCACCGGATGATATTGCATCGGCTGTTGTCTATCTGGCATCAAATGAAGCGGGTTGGGTAACTGGCTCAACGCTGCACGTTAACGGCGGCATGTCGATGGTCTAAACGGTTTGTCATGCTCTGAAATGGGGCAGATTCTGACAGAAGCTTGGCCCAAAGGGCAAAGCGTGCTAATGCGCGCGCTGCTTTGCCCGGTCTGTTTTGGGTCAGCCTGTTGGGAGAATGTCTCCCCGTTTCAGGCGGACAGTCGTTCAGCCCGGGGTTAACGTCGCTTCGGGCGGTGTGCAGGCTCTGTGTGTTTTGTTTGGCAGGACGCGCAGAAGGCTGTAGCAAAGAGTTGATACAACGCCCGGATGGGCAACAAGGAACGGACACATGAGCGATATCGCTGATAAGGTGAAGAAGATCGTCGTAGAACATCTCGGCGTTGAAGAAAGCAAGGTCACGTCAGACGCGTCTTTCATTGACGATCTGGGCGCAGACAGCCTCGACACGGTTGAGCTGGTTATGGCTTTCGAAGAAGCTTTCTCTGTTGAGATTCCTGAAGACGCTGCTGAGAAGATCGGCACGGTTAAGGATGCGATCGACTACATCGAAAAGCAGAAGGCTGCTTAAGGCTTTTTTGCCTGATGCGATACGCAGGGGGCTGTGCTGTGTTGCCAATTTGGGCCGGCAAGCCTTCTGTCTGCACCGTGTTTGAAGTGCTATATACAGTACTTCAAACACGCGGTTGCAGTTTGAAGACGAATTTACCAGCATAACGAGGGGCATCGATGAACGGCAGTGCAACTAACGGACGGCGCATCGTCGTAACCGGAATCGGTGTGGTGAGCCCGCTGGCTGTTGGCGCTGAAGCGACGTGGAAACGTCTGCTCGCGGGGCAGTCTGGCATTGGACGTATCACGCATTTTGACCCCTCTGAATTGCCAGCGCAGGTCGCTGGTGAAGTGCCGGTTGGGCCGACTGCAGAAGGCGGTTTGACGCTTTCTGACTGGGTTGCCGTTAAAGACCAAAAAAAGATGGACCGCTTTATCCATCTTGGCTTGGCAGCTGCTATTCAGGCTGTGCAGGATTCTGGCTGGACACCAGAGAACGAAGAAGACCGTTGCGCGACTGGCGTGATGATCGGCTCTGGTATCGGTGGCCTGCAGACGATTTATGACGGTGCTTTGACAGTGGCAAACGGTAAGGCTCGCCGTTTGTCGCCGTTCTTTATCCCGGCATCTTTGATCAATCTGGTGTCTGGCCATCTTTCTATCCGTTATGGCTTTAAAGGGCCAAACCATGCTGCTGTTACAGCATGTGCGACGGGTGTTCATGCTATTGGTGATGCCGCACGTTTAATTCACTACGGTGATGCGGATGTGATGGTTGCCGGTGGCGCGGAAGCAGCTATCTGCTCATTGGGCATTGCTGGGTTTAGCTCTGCACGTGCGCTTTCCACAGGTTCGAATGATGCGCCGGAGAAGGCGTCTCGTCCGTGGGATAAAGACCGTGATGGCTTTGTCATGGGTGAAGGTGCCGGTGTTGTTGTTCTGGAAGAACTGGAACACGCAAAGGCACGTGGCGCTAAGATTTACGGTGAAATTGGTGGTTATGGCCTGTCGGGCGATGCGCATCACATTACATCACCAGCAGAAGGTCATGAGGGTGCATTCCGTGCCATGAAGGCTGCTCTGCGTAACAGCGGTTTGGATGCGAGCCAGATCGATTACGTGAATGCACATGGTACATCCACAATGGCGGATGACCTTGAGTTGGATGCTGTTGAGCGCTTCTTTGGCGATCACGCTAAGAATTTGGCGATGTCCTCCACGAAGTCAGCAATCGGACATTTGCTCGGTGCAGCGGGTGCTGTGGAAGCGATTTTCTGCTTGCAGGCCATTCGTGATAATGTTGCACCGCCAACATTGAACCTCGATAACCCTGCACGTGAAAGCGTGATTGATCGTGTGGCGCATGAAGCGCAGCAGCGTAAGATCAATGTTGCGCTGTCAAACAGCTTTGGTTTTGGTGGCACGAATGCCAGCATCATCCTGAAGCGGTTTGAAGGCTAAAAGGGCGATACGGTGCGTGATCAACAAACGCCCGTAACGTCAGATACAGCCGATGCCGATAAGCATGCGGCTGGTGATCTGCAATCGTCTGTGCCTGATGGTGCAGCGGCTGTGGACGATGAGCATCCCCCGCGTTTAAGTTTGCCGCCTGGTTTTGGGCGCAAGCTGGCGTGGTTGGCGTTGCCTTTTGCACTGATGGCCTCCGCGGTTGCAGGTTATGGGCATTATACGGATCCCGGCCCATCGCCTGAAGCGCATGTTGTGGTTGTCCCCCATGGTGGTATTGGTCAGGTTTCTGCTGCGTTGCAGGATGCTGGCGTTCTTTCCCCAACATGGTCATCAGGTTTATTTTTTCGTGTTGCTACGCTGGTAACGCGCAGTGATGGCTCTGTGCATGCTGCGGAATTTGCGTTTCCGGCACGTGTTTCTGTTGCTCATATCCTCACGATTTTGCGGCACGGTCACCCGGTCGAACATATGGTCACGGTCCCAGAAGGGTTGACGGTGAAGCGTATGGAAGTGCTTTTGCAACAGGCTTCTTTTTTGGCGGGCGATATTCCTCCTTTATCGGAAGGGCAATTATTTCCTGAGACGTTAGCTCTGCCGTTAGGGACAGCGCGTGCTGTTGTCGTTGCGCGTTTAAGTCATTTGATGGATGAACGCTTGCAGCGTGTTTGGGCGGAGAGAGACGTTGCGTCTCTCGATGGTGTGATACGGTCACCGCAGGAATTGTTGACCTTGGCCTCCCTGATCGAGCGAGAGACTGCCGAGCCTTCTGAGCGCCCCTTAGTGGCGCGTGTGTTCCTTAATCGTTTGCAGTTGGGGATGCGCTTACAGACAGATCCGAGTGTGATCTATGGTGTAAGTGAGGGTATGGGGGTGTTGAGCCGTCCGTTGGAGCATGATGATTTGCTGACGGATGGGCCGTATAACACTTATATGCATACGGGTTTGCCTCCGGGACCGATTTGCTCACCGAGTTTGACGTCTCTGGAAGCAGCGGCTCACCCTGCTGTGAGTAAAGCTCTGTATTTTGTAGCGAATGGGCATGGTGGCCATCGTTTTGCGGAGACGCTTGAGGAACACAACCGAAATGTACAGCATTTGAGGGATGGAAATTAGTCTCTCGGCGTATTTTTTGTTCGATATTTTTTTGATCCTCATTCCGATTCTTGCGGGTCTATTTTTTCAATTCTGTGAAAAATACGGAAAGTGGCGTTTCAAATTGCTATAATTTTTTTTAAAAATAATTGTAACTAAATGTATCATTTATTTTTCGCTCTGAGGTGTGTTGTTGTGAATTTTGATTTAAGTATTTGATATATAAAAATATTTTATAAATCTTGAGCATGAATCATTTTGAAATATTTCCTTTCATATCAATGGCTTGTGTCGTGATGGCCACAGATTAGATGCTTGCTGAGGGCATGGCAGCAATGCGTATGGAAAATGACTGGAGAAGCGCGGATAACAGTGAGCAATCACATAGATGCTTTGGGAAAACGAATGTCGTCTTCTGTTACACGCCAGCTTTTGTGCGCCTCTATCCTAGCCAGCAGTGCTTTGACTGTTGTCCCGGTTTATGCCGCTTCGTCTCATGACGCAGTGCATCCTCATGGTGATGTAAAGCCAGCCGAGCATAAAAATATTACGGCACCGACTGTAATGTCTGCTCGTCACGCTGTATTGCGCCCCACGGCAGTGGATGCTGTGGCAGGAAAGGATGAGCGCTTGGTGGTAACAGGCTCTGCCTTGGCATCATCACGCAATGTCAGTGCTAACCCTGTGCAGATCGTAACATCCAAGCAGATTCAGCAGACCGGTGCGACAACGCTGAATGATTTCTTGTCTCGGCTGCCTTCTGTCGGTTCTAGTGGTACGACGAACTCGCAGACCAACGGCACGCGTGGTGCAGCATGTGCAGATCTCCGTAATATGGAGAGCAAGCGCGTTCTGGTTCTGATCGATGGGAAGCGTGCTTCTATGAATGGGAGCAGCAACTGCATCGATATGAATGCCATTCCGGTGCAGCAGATTGCGAGCATCGAAATCCTGAAGGATGGTGGCTCAGAATTGTACGGTGCTGATGCTGTCTCTGGTGTTATTAACATTAAGCTGCGTCACGACTTGAACGATGCGAACATCACGGTACGTGGCGGGATTACGGGTCATGGTGACAACCAGACGGGTTTGATTTCTGGCTATAAAGGTTGGAATTTTGACCATGATAAGGGCAACCTGACGCTCTTCGGGTCCTACATGACGCAAGGTGGCGTGATGCAGAAGGACCGGGCATGGGCAAACCCTGTTCAAGCGACGAACGCACCGGGTGGTGCTGACGCTAATGTGTTTGGCTCAGGTTACTCCGATATTGCTCGTGTGCGTGGCAGTGGTGTTAATGTTGGTGTGGCGCCAAATGGTACGGTGTTGGGTAAGTGGAACAATGCTTATCGTTATCCGTATGGGCAGCATCAAAGCCTGACGAACCAGCTGCAAAGCTCCAATCTGTCGGGCGATACGCATTACGAAATCAATCGTCATTTCAATGTGTATGCGAATGTTCTGTATTCACATCGTACCAGTTCTACGTTTATGGCAGCAGAGCCGTTTAATGGTTCTGTTCAGCCCAGCACCTTGCCGTCTGTGCTGATGGTTCCAGCAAATGACCCGCGCAACACGTTTGGTAAGGACGTGAGCATTGTTCGGCGTTTGACAGAGCTTGGTGATCGGCGTTCAGAAACAGCGTCTGACACGGTGACGTCTAAGTTCGGTGTGAATGGTGATGTGGCGTATGGCTGGCAGTATGATGCGTCTTACACCTATGGTGCGAACCGCACGAATGCGAAGACACTGAACATTGGTTCTTATGCTAATTTGCTGAATGCTTATGGCCTGCGTCAGGTGACGCCGGGTAATTCAGGCAGTGCTTTGGCGTATGATCCGTCTGTCTGCCCAAGCTTTGGGTGCTCTTCTCCGTTCAAGGCCCTATCTCCGCAGGCTGCGGCTTATGCAAATGCAGATGTAAATACGAACTCCGTATATTTGCTGCGTGACTGGAACCTGCGTTTCCATAACAACAATGTTGTTCATATGCCGTGGGCCAATGGTGGTGCGCTTGGTTTGGCCATGGGCATGGAGCACCGTGGTGAACAGTTAAGCAATGTGCCTGATGCTTTGATCCAAAGTGGGCAGAGCTTGACCAACACGGTGCGTTCGACCAGCGGTGGCTTTAACGTGACGGAAGGTTACCTCGAAGGTCAACTGACGTTGCTGCACAATGCTTTCTTAGCAAAAGATCTGACGATTGACGGTCAAGGGCGTGTGTCAGGTTATAACACCTTTGGTATGGCGAAAATCTGGAAGGGTTCTGTGAACTGGGCGCCGGTTTCGGATGTTCGTTTCCGTGGTACGTTAGGTACGTCTTTCCGTCAGCCAAATGTGAACGAGCTGTATGGCGGTCAGAGCATCTCCTACAATACGGCGAGTGATCCGTGTGATATGAACCAGGTGGGTTCATATGGTGGTGCATCTCCGATTGTGGCTGCAAACTGTGCGGCTCAGGGTATTAACACGAAGACGTTCACGCAGTCTGGTAGTGCGCAGGTGCCGACATTGGGTGGTGGCAATACGAAGCTGCAACCTGAAGAAGGCCGGACCTATACGTTCGGTACGGTTATTACGCCGCACTGGATTCCGGGTCTCTCCCTGTCTGGTGAGTTCTGGCATTATTCGATCAGCCACATGATTAGCTCATTGCCGACGCAGTATATCTTGAATAACTGCTATAACGGTACGAATACTGCGCTTTGCAGTCAGGTGAACCGTTTGTCTAATGGACAAATCAGCACGGTTTCGGCTTATCGTCAGAACATTGGCGCATTGCATACCAGCGGTGTCGACTTTGATTTTGATTATCGTCACCATATCACGAGCCGTGACATTGTCTCTGTTTCGAACAACTTCCAGTACTTGCTGAACTATAAGCAGCAATTTGTACCGGGTGGTGCATTCAGTGATTTCACAGGCGCGCTTCTGTACACGAATGGTTCTGGCAACCCGCGTGTTCGTAACTACACGACGCTGGGTTGGACGCATGGCGCTTTGACAGTGAACTATATGCTGCAATTCACGGGCGGCATGCGCTGGAACGATTCAACGCAGTGGGCGGATGCTGCAAGCTCTGGCCGTTACAAGACGCCAATGATGATCCAGCAGGATCTGAGCGCTTCGTATCATCTTGATCGTTGGACGTTCTCAGGTGGTATTCAGAACATCACCAACAAGAAGCCACCTTTCGTTGCGAGTGGCACGGATAACAGTGTTGGCGCTGTTTATGGTGGGTTCTACCCAGGGCGTTATATGTTCTTGCAGGCTGGTTTGAGCCTCTAAGACAGAAGGGGGTGATGGGGCGTTTGGCGCTCCATCCATCTGGTTATTAAAAACGGGAAAGAGGTTTGCTCCTCTTTCCCGTTTTTTTGTGCTTTGACGAAGCTTTGAAGGAAGCCGCGTCTGTAACCATGCTCGTATTTATTGTGTGGTTTGCTGCTCGGTTTGGACTCGGGCGGAGTGGATGACCTTCTATTTTACTTCAGTGGTGAGAGGCTCTGGCTTTGGATGTTGCGGGCGTTATTAACGGTGTTGTTATAAGCGCTAGTGCCGTCATTGAGTGTGTCTTGTACGGTGGCTGTGGTGGCGCGTGCCGTTGCAGCAACGGGGGTTTGAGCAACGTTCATCAGAGCGCGGCGTAGTGGGTCAGCTGCAGTATTGTTCACCCGCATGGTAATGACGATGTCTTCTGGGCCAACAGTTTGGTTATAATAGGCGCGGTTTGCACCACTATCGACCGTGAGTTTTGATCCTCCCAAGGCTGCACCGGCGTAGAGGCCTTGGTTCTTTTGCGCTGCGTAAATATCGGTGTTGCGTGCGCCTGCGGTGCTGGCTTCTGCGCCCGTACCGATTGTGGCGAAAGATGCTGACGCTGAAGCATCAAACTTGAATTGGCTATCCAGCAGGGCTTGGATGCCGTGTTGTGACATCACAAAGAACATCATTTCTGAACTTTGGATACCGACCTGTATGCCGAGAGAGCCTGTGCTTAGGCGGTAAAACGCAGGGTCAGACCATGAGCCACGTGCATCACGGGTGAGGAGAACGCAGCGTCCGCCAGAACCACCAATGCCGAAAGACATATTCAGGACGGAAGGGCACACCATGACGGCTTTGGCTTGGGATAGAAGCTGCTGTGAGCGGGATTGAGGGGTTGTGCCGCTAAAGAGGTCTTGTACGGCGAGAGTGGCGCGGTCGATGGTGAGTTGTTGTTCTGTGGCCGTGGTTTGTGTGGTGCTAGAGCATGCGGTGATTGCGAGGGGGGCGGTTGTGAGTAGAAGGGCGCGCAGAAGGCCGGAGCGTGTCATGGAAGTCACCTGTTGAATGCAGATTTGTTTAGTTATTTTGCATGATGCTGTAAAAATGCGGCCAAATATGGCCGCATAATAGGCGCTACAGTGAAACGTTTACGGCTTTGGAAACGGTCTCGGCGATGCCCGGGGCTGTGGCAAGGATAGTGGCGCCACCGGTCAGGCCGCCTGTTTGCAGGAAGGGGGAGACACGTGCGCCTGCTTCCTCCAGCAAGACGAGTGCTGCGGCGACATCCCAGAGGCGAATGACAATCTCAAGGTAGCCATCGCTGCGTCCACACGCGACATCTGCGAGGGCAAGCGCGCCGGAGCCGCCGGAGCGGGGCATAGCGCCAAGGCCGACGATGGCGCTGATTTTTTCTTCAAAAACGGGTTGTGGCACACGGCAGGACCAGCCCATTTCGATCATGGCCTCGGCGGGATCTTGTGTCGGTGCGGCTTTGATGGGCTTGCCGTTAAGGAAGGCGCCATGGCCACGCTGTGCGGTGAAGATTTCTCCCAAGGCTGGTGCATCGATGACGCCAGCAACGGGGGTGTCTCCTTCTAGGAGGCCTAAGGAGACGCACCAGCGGTCACGGCCACGGGCGAAGTTGGATGTGCCATCAATGGGGTCAACAACCCACCGATATTGCCCTTGGCGGGTGACGCCGCCTTCTTCACCTTGGAAGCCATCTTCCGGGAAGAGTGCTTGGATGCGTTGACTGACGAGTGCTTCGACGGCGCCGTCGGCTTCAGTCAGGTAGTCTTGGCGGCCTTTCATGGTGCCGCTTGGCCCCCCGGGAGCCGGACGCATGGAGAGCGCTAAAGCCGCAGCATCCCGCACGATGGAACGAGCGGCTTCAAGGCGAAGAGCGATGGGATCATGTTGTACGGGATCAGTCATGGCATGCTCCTGTGGGCAAGGGAGGTTTGATGCGTGGAAGGTGTATCTCAGCGCATAAACGTTTTTGCGGCTGTGTGGATCAACAATAGGGTGTGCCTATGGTCCGGCACAGCATAAAGCTTATGCCAAGATGTGGCATAGCGGGTGATCATGATTTGCTGTTCGTGCGGGCCTGTTGTATCGGCGCAGAGAAGCGTCATAAACGCATCATGCCTTGAAGTGTTTGGCACGTCTGCCCCTTAAGAGTGAGATTTTATGCCTTTTTTCCGCACGGATCACTGGAGGAGTGCCATTTTGCATGCACCATTGGAGGTGCTTTTGACGCGAGAGCATTGGGACGATGTGCCGGTGACGTTGTTGCCGTCAGACGGGGATCATCGTTTTCTTGCAGATCCGTTTGGGTTCTGGCGTGATGATACGCTTTATGTGTTTGTTGAAGCGTTTGATTATCGTGATGCCAAGGGCGTGATTGATGTTTTGGTGTATGATCAAAGCTTTACGTTGAAGGAGCGTTTTCGGGCGCTAGAGACGCCGTGGCATTTGTCTTACCCGTATGTGTTTGAGCACGCTGGGACGATGTATATGCTGCCGGAGGCGAGTGGGTCTGGGCGGTTAACTTTGTACCGTGCGACGCAATTTCCGCTTGGATGGGAAGTGGTGCCTGAGTTTGACTTCCCACAGGCCGCAGTGGATGCGACGCCTTTGTTCCATGAGGGGCGTTGGTGGTTGTTCTGGAACCCTCCCGGCACGAAAGATGAGCGGCAAAGTGTTTTGGCGCTCTCTACGGCGGAAAGCCTTATGGGGCCATGGCAGCATCGAGGTATTATCCATCGGGATCGTGCGGGGGCGAGGCCGGGGGGAACGCCCGTTGTTGTATCTGATGGGATTATTTTGCCGGTGCAGGACTGCCGCGGGACATATGGCCGGGGCATTCGTTTGTTGAAGATTGTAGGTTTTGAGGGTGAGACAGTGCGGGTTGTGCCGCAGCAACATGTATCGATTCCACGGGCACTGAAGGCACGCTATCCAGATGGTATGCATACGCTGTCATCCGTTGGGGATGTAACGTTGCTTGATGTGAAGCGGGTGGGGTTAGGGCCGAAGCGTGATGTGATGAATCTCCGCCGCAAGATGTTCGGGCGTTAAGCGTTTATTGCAGGGTGTAAGGGGACAGTAGGAATGGAACTGTATCGGAACCGGGATTTAGTGGGCTGATACGGGATTTGGTGGGATAAAATATGGCGGTAAACTGCGGATAAATTTCTATATACCGTGATTTTCTTTGCGGAAATAGTTGGATTGTTTTGGTCTGGAACTTTTTGCTCAAATCGCCATTTGGGTCGTTTAGTTTGGAACTTTTCTTTTGGGCATTTAGAGGCACCTTAAAGGTCTCTTAAAATTATAGTGTTGCCTCTTAAGTGGCGGATAAACGCCAATCATTAAGCGTTTTGATTTTCTTACATTTTAGTGTTGAGGTGTTACGGTTCCAGCTCAGAACCGTAACGGAACTGGGAAAAAGATGGCGAATGCCATATTGGGAAAATTATTAAAATAAAACAGTGAGTTAGGTTGTTTTTCGAGGAAATCAACATGGCGCAACTGGGAAGCGAACTGGGATGCTAAATGGTGAGGAACCTGCCGTAGATAACTACGGGTAGTTTCCTCGGTAGGTTTCCCCGCGAACTTTGCCGCTCACTGGTCGACCGAAATACAGCGAGTTGTTCATTCTTCTGTTACATTGGGGCGGAGCCGCCTCGCCATACTACGCGGCCTATTATGCGGAGGGGGGCTTCGCTGTCTTCCCATAGGCGTCGGGCTATTTTGGCGTTTATTACTTGGGGATTGTAGCGTGGATTATCGCTTTTTACCTCAATATCGCCTGTTAGGTGGCGCTCTAGCCTCTTTACTAAGATTTCATCTTCATTTCGTATGGCATAGATTGAACCTGATACTAAGGATTGTACTTTAGTATTTACTAATATCAGGTCTCCATCTGACAGTGTTGGGGTCATGCTGTCGCCCGTTACTGATAGACCTATTGTATGTTCAACGGCATTTTGTAGGTGCAGTGGGAGCATGAAGCGCGGTATTGCAATGAAACCGGCTGCGTTTTCCGTGTGAGCGAAGGCTCCGTGCCCTGCGGATGCCTTGATGTCATAGCGCGGGAACTCGATGACATCGGTCATTGAGAGGCGTTTTCCGGTCTCATATTCCGTGATTGCTTCAACATCTTGTAGATTTGGTGGCAGGACTGACTCTGGTTCGCGGCCAGTAGCCAACCATTCCATAGACACGCCACAAGCGTCTGCAATACGCGCAGCGACGCTAAGCTTCATTTCTCGGCCTGAGAGATACTCAGAAAACGTGCTGACAGGAATGCCTGCCCGATTAGCCACTTCTTTCTGAGTACCCGACTTTTTTACGGCTTCTCGGAGCCTTTGAATGGCTGGTTCGATTTGTCGGTTCTTTGCTGAAACCGACAAATTCGACATATCGTTATTTTTACCGGACATTTGCGTTTATTTCCAGTGACTTACGCATGTTATCCACGTCTTATCCACAACAAAGAACCGACAAATCGAATTTTGTATTGTTTTTTGTTCGATTTCTCGTATGTTCACCGTGAAGCCTATCGGAGAAAGGGCACCGCGAAGGTTCCCGTTGATGGGTGTCAAGAAAAGGGGCGGCTGCCACCGCCCCTTTAGGAGGAGATCATTATGGCACGAAAGCCACAAGGAATGCACCCCGAGGAGATCGTGGCGCATTTCCGTATGAGATACGGCAGCCTGCGGGCTTACGCAAAGAAAATTGGAAAGACATTGCGTGCTGTGTCGAACGCTATTCGACAACAGGGATATTCTGTGCCGCTGCAACGGCAGATTGCTGCTGATATGAACATGATGCCGCATGATGTTTGGCCCGAATGGTTTTTATCTGACGGCACGGCTCTTTCCGCCCGCTCTAAGCGAATCAGTATCGCGGATGTTTCTTCTGATCATCGTAGAAACGGAGTGGCGGCATGAACGTGGTTGAGATTCCGTTGGCGCAGATTGAGGTTGGAGAGCGGCTGCGTTCTGTCGACCCGGCTTGGGTTGAGTTTTTGGCTGCGTCCATTACGGAACGTGGACAGGACACGCCGATTTGGGTGCGTAAGATTGGGCGTAGTGAGCGCTATGCGTTGATTGCGGGCGGTCACCGTATGGCGGCGCTGCAAGCGGCGGGTAAAGAGGTGGCAATTGCCACTGTTATGAAGGCGACGGACGTTGAAGCGCAGTTGCTGGAAATTGATGAAAACCTGATCCGCCGTGAGTTGACGCCGCTGGACCGGGCGACGTTTTTAGCGCGGCGTAAAGAGGCTTATGAGGCGCTGCACCCTGAGACAAAACAGGGGGGTGACCGTAAGTCCGATCAAAACGCAGAGCTTTGCGGTTTGATCCCAGCCTTCTCTGAGGCGACGGCTGAGAAGCTGGGTTTGTCGCGCCGAACCATTGAAACCGCTGTGCAAATGCATGGTCAGATTGATGGCGAAGTGCGGAAGAGCCTGACAGGAACATGGCTTGCGGAATCTGGTGCGCAGCTGATGGCATTAGGTAAATTGACCCCGGATATGCAGCGCAAGGTTGCGGCGTTTGTGGCGCAATGGCCGGGTGTGAAGAACGTTGCGGAGATTGTGCGGCAGATTGAGAACCGCCCAAAGCCGCAAGCACCGGAGCGGCTGGAGAAGTTCCTTGCTTTTTGGCGGAAGTCTGACCCGCGTGAGCAAGAAGAGATCGTGCGTTATGCAGCGGCACAGATGCCCTCTGTTGCGGTTTCTGCGGCATGGGATGGTGCGTCTGAGCATGAGCGTCTGCGTATCGCTGATGACTTTGCGCCGCGTTTGCCGGGGTTAGCTGATGCGCAGGAGGTGGCGTGATGTATCAGCGTAAAAATTCAGCAGTGCAGCCTAATAAGGCGCAGGTGCTGCGTCAGATTGGTGAGATTGTACGCCGTGAGCGGCTGGCTCAAGAAATGACACAAGCGCAACTGGCGCATGTGACGGGCTTTTCCGAGACGGCCATTGGTAGGTTGGAGCACGGCCAGGCTGGCATATCGTTGGACCGTTTCTTTGATATTCTTTGGGCGCTCGATGCGTCTGAAGCCGTGTGCTTGAAGATGTTCCAGATTGACGCGCAAGCGCGGGCGGTGCGGTCATGATCCGATCTGGTGAGCAGCTTGATTTGCTGGCATGGGCACCACCGGAGACGGTGGTGGCGTATGACCCGCAATTGATCCGAGCCAATTCTTACGGCGGGCGTTTGTCTCGGGCGATTTCGGTGACGTTGGATAGCTGTGGTTATACGCGCGCTGAAGTGGCTGAGCGTATGAGCCAACATTTGGAACGTAAAATCAGCCTTAACATCCTTAATGCTTATGCATCTGTGGCGCGGGATACGCATGAGATTTCGGCGGTGCGGTTTCAGGCTCTGCTTGCTGCGACAGGTGATCGTCGTTTGGCGGAGTTTGTGGTGGCCGATCACGGATGGAGCGTGATCGACCGGCGCTACCTGCCCATGATCGAGCTCGCGGCTGTGCAGGAGCATAAACGAAATTTGGCCAAGCAGGAACGGGTTTTGCGTGGTGCTGTTCGTGGGGGGCGTTGGTGATGAATGATATTCAAGAACAGCAAGAAAAAAAGCCCGTTAAATTGGTGGGTAATATCAAGCGTATTTGGACGGATGTTGATCGTGACGGGCAGATACGGTTGTTTGCATCTGCCCGTCATACTCATCCGGCTTACGATACGTTTGTTCAACTGGATACGGTTTTGGGGATTGCCGTTGAATTTGAGATTATCTGTGCAACAGAGGAAGAAGTAATTCTGAGAGCGAAGGCATGTGTGTCGTTGAGTGATCAACCATCTGCTTTACCAGTTCTTGCGTTGCGGTACCGACACCCTTCGATGAGAGGGCAGTAATATGATCAAGAAGAGATTTCTTTTTCGTATCGTCCAGATCGCTTTCGGTGATTGCTCCTTTCAAAATACGTTTCAGGTCATCCGCAGGGATATGAAGGGTAACGGTGTTTTTGTCGGCGGTAATCCCACCACCAAAAGCCCAGTCTCTTCCTGCTGCTGTTGGAATGGGGTTGCCTCGTCTCAAAATGCGCGAACTGGTCCGTATGTAGCAGTCAGCATTGAGCATCCCAAAATCAGCGAGATATTGGATCATGCGGGTTACATGGGCCGATTGGTCTGCTGCGGGGTTGGGTGGAACCTTGGAATCATCCAATGTTTCCATCGCGTCGAGACAGGCGTCTTCGTAGCGTATCAGGTTGCGCATGAACGTTTTCAGTTCTTCCATGTCGAACTGGGACATCAAGTTTCCTCCTTTGGTGTGTGTGCAAGATCCATTGGAGGGGTGCTGGGGCGAGTCTGGCAATGGTTCGCCCCAGCAAAGTCTGCACCTGTTTTGACGCCCGAGAATTTCACTGAGCGTTTTGAACGCGTATTGTGGAATGCGCGGGAGCATCACCTGAATACGTTCAAGGAGCGGGATGATGCATGAGCAGAAATGGTTTTCAGCCGCTGAATTGGCCGCAATGAACTTGCCGGGGATGCCTGCCACTAAGCAGGGTGTTCAGGCACGTATTGATCAGGAAAACTGGATGCTTCCTGATCAAGAAGGTCAGACGTGGCGCAGGCGTCAGGGGCACGGTGGGGGCTTTGAGTTTACCTCGTACCACCTACCCTTTCAGGCGCGGGTGGCGTTCGAGCTGCATGTGCAACGTGAAGCTGATCCGGCATTGGCTGCGGAGGCCTCTGGTCAGCGCGAGCGGGAAGATTTGTGGCGCAAATATGATGCACTGCCGGATCGCCTCAAAGAGCGGGCTCGGAAGGCGTTAAGAGCGCTTCATGCGGTGGAAGGATTGGTCGCTAGCGGAACGCGCAAGACGACGGCACTGACTGTTGTGGCGCATGTTCAGAAGGTTGGCCGGAACACCATCAATAACTGGTACCGGGATGTGCGCGGGTTAAACCGTTGCGACTGGCTGGCGGGATTAGCGCCGCATTATGGGGCGCGCGCTGGTGATGTTGCAGAGTGCCCGAAGGAGGCATGGGACATTCTGGTGGCGGATTATTTGCGGCTCGAAGCGCCGGGGTTTGCAGCGTGTTATCGGCGCTTGCAAGCGGTGGCACAGCAACGTGGTTGGACACTGCCATCCAGCAAGGCGCTGCTGAACCGCATGAAGCAATATCCGCAAGAGCTGCTGGTCTTAGCGCGTGAAGGAGAAGAAAAACTTAAGCAGATGTATCCGGCCCAGAAGCGTGACCATGCGGTGTTTGATGCGCTGGAAGCAGTGAACTCGGATGGTCATAAGTTCGATGTGTTTGTGCGCTGGCCGGTTGGCAATGGGGAGCAGATTGTACGCCCGGTGTTGATTGGTTTTCAGGACGTCTATTCGGGCAAAATTCTCTCGTGGCGGGTGGACATGTCCGAGAATAAAGAAGCTGTTCGGTTGGCCTTTGGGGATTTGGTGGAGCGGTATGGAATACCAAAGCACTGCTTCCTTGATAATGGTCGTAACTTTGCATCGAAATGGCTGACAGGCGGTGTGCCAAACCGCTACCGCTTTAAGGTCCGTGAAGAAGAGCCGATGGGGATTTTGCCACAGCTTGGTGTGCAAGTGCATTGGGCGCAGCCATATAGCGGGCGTTCCAAGCCGATTGAGCGGGCGTGGCGTGATCTGGCGCAGGATTTGGCGAAGCATCCGCGTTTTGCGGGGGCTTATACGGGCAATACGCCCATGGCTAAGCCCGAGAATTACGGCTCGAAGGCGGTCCCGCTTGATGTGTTTATTGAGGTCATTTCGGAAGGAGTACGAGAGCATAATGCCCGTGTTGGTCGCAGGTCTGATGTGTGTCAGGGGCGCTATTCGTTCGACCAGGTGTTCGAGGCGTCGTATGTGCGGGTGCCGATTACGCGGGCGACAGATGAGCAGCGCCGTTTGTGGCTGATGCCTGCTGAAGCGTTGACGATTAGCCGTCGTGATGGGGCAATTGAGATTGAAGGCAATCGGTTCTGGGCTGAATTCTTGCAGCAACATCGTGGTGAAAAAGCGGTGGTGCGGTTGGACCCAGAAAACCTGCATGGTGAGGTGTATGTGTACCGCATGGACGGCACCTATTTGGGGGCGGCTCGGTGCATTGAAAAGGTCGGCTTTATGGATAAGGCGGCAGCACAGCGGCACTCACGGGCCTTTAAAGCACATGCCAAGGCGACGCGGGATCTGGCGCAGGCGGCGAAACGCTTGAGCGATGAGGATTTGGCACAGGTCTTCACCGAATTGCCTCAGCAAGATGATGAGCCTTTGGACGCCAAGATTGTGCGGCCATTGCGTCCAGCCTCTGGTGGAACGCCGGTCATGCGCGGGAATGCTGCTGTGGCTTTGGCTGATGACGAGGATGATCCGCTGGAAAAATATAACCATCTGGTCCGAAGTGAGCGCCAGCGCTTTCGGGTTGTCGGGGATGATGAATAACAGGCCGTTCTGAGTAACGACCGTCGAATTCTTGTGAAAGTATGATCATGACTGAAATTATTGACGCTGTGGAAACAGCGCGTGGGGAATTGCGCGCCAAAATTAAGGCTGCACAAGCGCAGGAAGGCCTGTCGAATAAGCAGATTTCTGTACAAGCAGGCATTGCGTACAGCACGTTTTCGGCCTGCATGAGCGGCACATATAACGGCAATTATGCGGCTTTTGATGAGGCCATGGGGGCGTGGCTGGAGAGCCGTCGTGTTCGTGAACGGATTATCCTGACGCGTGCGAAAAACCCTGAATTTCAGAGTACACCTACGGCACGTAAAATTATGGCACTGCTGGAAAGTGCGCAATATGAGCCGGAGATGTCGCTCGTGGCAGGTGGCGCGGGCATTGGCAAAACCATGGCGGCGCATGCTTATGCGGCAGAGCACCCCAATGTGTGGATTATCACGGCTGATAAATCCATGCAGTCCCCAGCTGCTACGCTCAATGAACTGGCCGAAACAATTGGTGCCACGGAGCGTGGGACACGGCGTGTTCGGGCAATTATTCGCCGCTTAAAGGGCACTGAAGGACTGATCATCATTGATGAAGCGCAGTTCCTTGGGAATGCTGCCATTGAGCAGATGCGGAGTATTTTCGACCAAGCGGGTATCGGGCTGGTGTTCATGGGGAATGCTCCGCTGAACAGTAAGTTTGACGGGCTGAGCCGGAATGCGGATTTCGCACAGCTGTTCTCTCGACTTGATGGGCGGTTGAATATCCGCCGCTCCACCAAAAAAGACGTCGAAACCGTGCTGAGTGCTTGGGAGAGTTTCCCCACCTCTCTGCATGATATGGCGCGGTCTGTGGCGGCGCATGACGGTGCGCTGCGCAGCATGAACAAGGTCATTAAGCGCGCGATCATGTTGGCCCGTGGGGATGAGCGCACCGAGGTGCTTGAAAAAGACATGCTGGCCGCATGGGCACAACACAAGACAGGTGAATTTCCAAAGGGAGTGGTCGGATGACACAGCAACATGCCTGCGCATTACTGAAAGAAGCAGCGCGCAACACGATGGGTTTTGACATGCAACGTCTGCCGCTTGTGCAGTCGATGCTGCTGAGCGTGTTTCGTCATCGGGTGCCGGGGTTATCGGTACGGCATATTTACGAGGGTGCGGAGGACTGGCGGCGGGTGCCGGGAATGTGCGAACGCGATCGGCGAGTATGCCAGCGGTTTTTGGCCCTCCTTCCGCATGATCGGCTGGTGCGGGACGTCTATGCGGAGCTGGCGCAGGACATGGACACGGATGCTCTGGACGAGGCCGCGCGGGTTTATGATCCGGTCTCAATGGAATTACAGCATGATGCGCAGGCGGTGCGTAGCCGTGGGGCTTTTGTGATTAATTTTGAGCAGGCGCAGGAGTTGGCGCGGGATTTGGACGAGAAAGCGGGCAAGGTCTTGCGGCTGGAGCAGCGCTGTGCCGCATTAGAAGACGCATTGCGCATGGCAATAAATGGTATTTTTCCGGTGTGGACGTGCGCGCCGTCACAGCCCCAAGAGACGCCCCGCAAAGGGCCTGTCGCATGAGAAAACTGGTGATTGCGCCCGAGCATGTTCAGGGGCTGTTCAAAGCGATGCAGTGCGATTTGACCCAGTATTTGGAACAAAGCACGCACCTCTCCCTAGAGGGAGAGATCATTGTTGCACGAGCCTTCTTAGCCGACGTTGAAAATCATCAGGCGCTTGTTTTGTCAGAAGACAATGAGAAGCGGATGTGGGCTGTGGCGCTGGCGGCGCTAACGGCGGTGTTGATTGGGTGTGCGGACCGTGGGCTGAACCGCCCGAAGATTGATGTGAATTGAGGGGATACGATGATGACACGCATGATTGAACGTTGGGATGGGTCTAAAACACCGGAAACACGGTTGGACCCACGTATTTTGCTCGCGCATGACACAGCCAATGAACTGGTTGCTGATGCGGAAGCATTCCGGGCGCTCGTACGGGAGCAAAAGCTGAATTATTTTGCGCGTATTGATGCATATATTGATTTGGTTTTGGAGAGTTATGGTGCGCGTTTGGGGGGTACCCGAGGCGGTGTGACCGTTGAAAATCTGGATACGACACGGCGTGTGCATGTGATTATTTCTGACTATCAAACGGTGACGGCGGCCATTGATGCTGCCCGGGCTTTGATGTCTGAAATTTTGGATGATCTGTGTGGTGATGCATCCGATGATTTGCGTGCACTGGTGGAAGCGGCATTTGCGCGTAACGAGAAAACTAATCGGATTTCGACAGAGCGTGTTCTGGGTTTGCGGCGTTTGAATTTACAGCACCCGAAATGGCCGTTAGCGCGCGAGGCAATTGCGGATGCAGTCGTGAAAGCAGGCAGTAAGCGGTATGTGCGCTTTTACCGGCGTGAGACGCCGCGTGACGCGTGGCAGCAAATTGATCTCAATTTCTCATCATTGTGAGGGTGTGATGGAAGCGCGCAAATCCCGCTACGCCAAACTGCGCATTGCTCAGAAGAAGCTTGGCTTGGATGATGACGTTTACCGCGACCGGTTGGAGCGTGAGACCGGCAAGCGCTCGGCCAAGGAGATGAGCCTTGCTGAGATGGATCGGGTGTTGGAGCAGTTTCGGAAGGACGGGTTTAAAGCCCGTCCAGCCTCTCATAAGCCGCAGGTACGGAAGGTCTTTGCGCTTTGGACGGAATTGGGTCCGTCTTTACGGTCTGGGGGATCACGCGAGAGCCTGCGGGCTTTTGTGAAGCGTATGGTTGGGGTTGATGACCCGAACTTCTTGACAGCTCCGCAAGCTGGTGTCGTGATCGAAGCGCTTAAAGCATGGGAGAAGCGTTTGTGACGGATGCCGAGCGCCAGAGATTGGTTAGCCTTGAAGCCGTTTTGATTGAGCTGCGTGGTAAAGTGGCGCAAGCGCTTAAATCAGGGGGTATGTCTTGCGGTGAAAACCGTCATGATGTGGAAAGCCGATTGGGATGGCTGGCACACCATATTGATGGCATGATTGATGCCAACGATATTGGGCATGATGCTATTTTAGAGCATCGAAGTCTTTTGGAAGACGTTTTGATTGCTGAGAAAGAGCCCCACTAGCGGGGCTCTTTTTTTGTCTGAACTTCCTGTGCTTTATGCTAGAAGAAGAGAGAGAATTTCGCAGAAATACAGGGGGTTTCAATCGTGGCTATTTGTCCGCCGCCAACGATTGCATGGCTTGTTGACGCCGTGGGAGAGCATGTGGCGTTGTCCTTCGTGGAAAGCGCTGGTGGGCGGCGTTTATGGGTGCCGCGCCGGTGGCACGGTTCCCGTCTTGAAGCGGTGCATGGCGAAGCCATTGCAGAAGCGTTGAGCGAACGCGTCGGTGGTGAACATTTTGAGGTGCCGGTCTGTCGCGAATGGCGTGCTTTGATCCTGTATAGTCAGGGTTTGTCGCTCAATGATATTGCTGCACGGGCGGGGTGTTCTCGTTCGACAATTATTCGGATAATAGGGGGGCGGACGCGCGGCATTACAGCGACGCGTGAGCAGTCCCAGCAGGATGCACGTCAGCTTGCATTGTTTGGGTAAGTCATCATGGGGGGTATATCCCTCCCTGAAGCCTCTTTTGGCTCTGCGGTACTGTTTTTGCATGCAGAGCAATTTCTCCACCATCACGCAATTTACGGCCTCACGCGAGGGGCTTTACCAATGTCTACGGGATGATCCGGGCAATTGGACCTTAGGTGCCGTAGGCTGTGGCCGTTTAGTGGGTACGATGCGTGGCATTTCAGCGCCCGTGATGGGACGCTGGGTGGGTGACCCGCATTTAATCACGCCTAAAATAATGCAGGCTATTTCGGCCGAAACATTTAGCGCTATCTATGCCGCTCTGTACTGGCGGGCAATCAATGGTGCGCATTTGCCGTCTGGCATTGATGTGATGCTGTGTGACTTCGCCTTCAATGCCGGGATCGCGCGCTCTGCCAAACAACTTCAGCAAATCATTGGCTTTGTGCCGTCTGATATTGACGGAGATATTGGGCCACAGACATTGCATGCGTTGGAGACGGCGCCACTCTCGGTAATCGCTGGCGCAGTAACGGGGTCGTATCGGACCGCGTTGCAGCGTGATGTAGGCGTTACCCCAGATGGCGTGTTGGGGGTTGAAACGCTTCAGACTGTTGAACAGATGGCGCAACGCCATCGCTTGATTGTGTACGCTTTAGCGAGCCGCCAAGAGGCTGCGTACCGATCCTTTCAAAAATTCACGTATTTCGGGCGCGGCTGGCTAGAGCGTTTAGCGGAGCGCCTTGCGCTGGCTTTGCGTGTTGTTGCCGCGCCTGAGATGTGAGGTTTGCTCGGTTTCAGCGGGCGCGCTGGAGCTTTTACGCATGGCGCGAGAACGCGGCGCATAAAGGGAGGCCATCATGCCTAGTTTTAATTGGAAGGGCTTGATTACGCCCGCATTGACAATGGCAACACCGTTTCTCGCCTCGCTCATTTCGGGGCGTGGCACGCGGTATGAAAGCATTGCGCAGCAAGCGGTGAGTTCTGCGGTCGTAACCGTAAATCAAGGCTTGGATCATGTCCGTGATCTGATTGATGTCTATGACCGTACGAACCCACTTGTGGCCGAAGCGATTAGCACCTTCCAGACGCTGGCATCAGCTGCGGGTGTGTCCATTCCATCCATTGATGTCATTGAAACCCACATTAAAGCTGCGGTTGGTGATCTTGCCGCGATTGTGGTGCAGCCCAAAGCACCTGTGACGGGCGGCTGATGCCGGGCGCGACCGACCCATATTCGGTCGCGAGCGTGGTTGTTCCATTGCCGCTGGCAATCGTGTTGGTTTTGGCCTGCGCGATTGTCACAGCGGTCGTGGCGATCGTGTGGTTGCGGCATGTGGGACATGGCAAGCGTCTGCATGCGTTGGAAGAGGCGCAAGCAGCCGCAGCAGCGCGCGATGCGCATTTCGATCATAAATTGGGCAGCATTCAAACGGATCTGAAAAACGTCACGGAATTGCTGCATGTAATTATCAAGGGGCACATGGCACGTGAATGACAATGATGACCGCTTTGAGTGCATCGTTCTCGCAATGCTCGCAGGATTTATGCTCGGGCTGATCTTTATGAGTTGCGATGTGCCCGAGCAGTCCATTGACTGCCATGTGACCCGGGAGGGGCGACTATGAACAGCGCAGTACGTCGCGCATTAAGTGAAGATCGCCGTTGGTTTATTTTGGATGCGCTGGCTCAGATGGAGAACCGGGCATTGAATGACGACATCATTTTGATGTCGATCAGGACCATGGGGCGTCCGGCGATGGCGGATGACATCCGCGATGATCTTGAGCTTTTGGAACGTGAGCAGTGTGTGACACTGGAGCGTTTGCCGCGCTCTCCCGGGCGTTATGTGTGGGTAGCCACCTTAACGGCAGAGGGCCTGCAAGTGCGCGATAATACCCGATCTGTGCCGGGCGTGGCATCACGTAGGCCTCTGTAAAATGGCTCGAAAGTCTTCCATTGAACGCCTACCAGAGGCTGTGCGGCAACGTATCCAACAGCTTTTGGATGGAGGCCATACTTTAGATGAAATTCTAGAGGCCTTGGAGCCGCTTGGTGTGGTGGGGATTAGCCGGTCGGCGTTAGGGCGCTACACGAAAGCGACGGCCAATCTGACCGTATGGCGCAATCGTTCACGCGATGTGGCGCAGGCTCTTGCGGCGCAGCTTGGTACGGCTGAAGTGGGGCGGCATGCACAACTCAATATTGAGTTGCTCCATACGACTATTTTGGATCTGTTCCTCAAGGCGCAGGACCCGGAGAGTGGTGCGGATCTGAGCAAGGGCGCAAAGGCTGCGATGAGCGGTGATCCGATGGGGATTTCGCTGTTGGCGCGTGCGTTAGAGAGTCTGTCGAAGGCGTCCAAAACAGACATTGAGTATCGCGCTGATGTCGAGAAGCATGTTCGAGAAGCGCTCCAAGCGGAAGCCAAGGAAAATATTGGCGTCATTGCGAAAAGTCAGGGTCTGTCTGCCGAGACAGCAGCGGCTCTTATGAGTGGAGCTTTTGGCGTCAAATGAATAAGCCCGTCTTCCTCCGCTATCAGTCCGAGACCATGCAAGCCGTGCGGGACCACAAGGTGGTTGTGGTTGAGAAAAGCCGTCGAACCGGTTTGTCCTGGGCCGCGTCTTTTATCGCGGACATCACGGCGGCAACGGCGCGTGGTGCTGGCGGGATGGACGTGTTTTACATGGGCTATAATTTAGAGATGGCCCGTGAGTTTATTGATTATTGCGCGGAACATGCCGCTGCGATGCAAGACGTTGTGGCAACCGTTCATGAGTCGTTTTGGCGTGATCCAGACCATCCGGAGAAAGACACGAAGGTGTTTCGTCTAGACTTAGCGTCAGGGCATAAAATTCTAGCACTTCCGTCCCGAGCGCGTGCTTTGCGCGGTATGCAAGGTTTGGTGATTTTGGATGAAGCGGCCTTCCATGATGATCTGGAAGAATTGCTCAAAGCGGCGATGGCGCTTCTGATTTGGGGCGGTAAGGTGTTGATTATCAGCACCCATGATGGTGATCAGAACCCCTTCAATGTGTTGGTGCAGGACATTCGGTCAAAGCGTGTTCCGTATCATCTGATCCGCATCACACTAGATGATGCGTTGGCGGATGGTGTGTACCGTAAGATCTGTGAAACGCAGGGCATTGCGTGGACGCAGGCTGGGCAAGATGCGTGGCGTGCGGAGATGCTGGCCTTCTATCGAGATAATGCAGATGAAGAGCTGTTCTGCATTCCGAACCCAAGCACAGGTGCGTACATCCCGCTGGCGTTGATTGAAGCGCGTACCGATCAGGGTGTGCCGGTTCGCCGGTGGGGCTGTGATGCCGCTTTTGCACTTTTGGCGGAGCGGTTGCGCATTATGGAAGCGCAGGCTTTTTGTGAGAGCGAGCTGTTGCCGGTTCTGGACGCGCTTGACCCGAAAACCCCACATGTGTTTGGCGAGGATTTCGGGCGGTCGGGCGATTTGACGGTCATTTGGATCATGGCGGTTGAAGCAAATACGACGCGGCGCACGCGTTTGGTGGTGGAGTTACGCAACACGCCTTTTGAGCAGCAGCGCCAGATTTTGCATTACGTGCTGGATCGTTTGCCCCGTTTTCGGGCGGGGAAGATGGATGCGAGTGGGAATGGTGCGTACCTTGCCGAAGTCACCGTGCAGCGATACGGCGTGCGGGTTGAGGCTGTAAAACTCTCTGAAGGGTGGTACCGCGAGGAGATGCCGCCCATGAAAGCGGCTTTTGAAGATGGTGGCCTGACCCTACCCGCTGACCGTGAAATTCATGATGACATCCGCGCCCTTAAGCTCGTGCGCGGTGTGGCGCGTGTGCCGGATCAACGCAGCGAAGGTGGCAGCGGTAAGCGCCATGGTGATGCGGCGGTGGCTTTGGCGATGGCTTATGCGGCCAGCCGGGCTGAGCCGGAAGAATATGGTTACCGTGCGGCCCGCTCTCCCTATGCAACTGCGGATGGTACGCCCGCTGTGCATGGATGGGGTGTGCAGGAAGAGATAGCGCATGAGCGTGCACGACGTAGCACCGGGCTGGATAGCTTTGGACTGCGTGGAGGTCTGTCATGAATGAGGTGATGATTTACGTTCTGCTCGGCTTTGTTGTGCTGGCCAGCGGTATGTTGATTTGGATAACGCGTCTAGCGATGCGGGCGCAGGCTGAGCATGAAGCTCTTGTTCAGAAGCTTGAGGCACAAAATGTGCAGCGCGAGCAGGCCGCATTGGATCAAACGCAGGCGATGACGGCCCCGACGCAAACGGCTCTGAACACGATTTTGCAGGATGGAACGTTCTGATGCGCTCTGCTGTGTTGCTGTTACTCGCTATGACCTTTTTGAGCGCGTGTGCGCCCCGATCACAATACGGCGTATGTCCGGTGGTGGTGCCGTGGTCGCGTGATGATCAACGCGCTCTTATGCGGGATTTAGAGGCGTCTAAAAGCCCATTTATAACCCGTGCTGTGCAGGAAGATGCTGGGTATCGTGCGTGGGCGCGCGGATGCCGGGGAAGAGAATGACAATGGCACTTTTGGATCAGAATGGGCGACCATTCCCGTCAGCAGCACTCCAGCGGCCGGCAGCACCGGCGACGATGGTCGGGATGCGTCCAGCGGCGGTCAGCACGCCCATTGCAGGACTGAACCCGGCTTCACTCGGTGGCTTAATGCGTGCCGCTGATATGGGTGACAGTTTGGCCTGGCATTTGATTGCAGCCGAGATTGAACGGCGCGACTTGCATTATCTTGGGGTGTTGGGGACGCGTAAGCGCAGTGTGTCACAATTGCCGATTACGGTGACGCCGGGAGATGAAAGCAAACGTGGTCAGAAGATTGCGGATTTTGTTCGCGATTGGGTCAATACGGGTCTGCTGCGACGTAGTTTGTTCGATATGCTCGATGCGATTGGCAAAGGCTTTTCGGTCATGGAGATCGACTGGGCATTAGCCCCCGGGAATAATCGCCCTCGTGATTTGTTGTTTAAGCCGCAGCGCTGGTTTGAGGTGAGCTATCAGGATGGTGAGACGATCATGCTGCGCTCTGAGGATGGGGCCAGTCAGGTTCCGGGCATTCCGGGTGGGCCGCCCCTCTTTGGGTTTGACGATATGGTGGCCCAAAAATTCGTTATCCATAAGCACCCGAGCTGGTCTGGCCTAACGATCCAAAGTGGTTTGACCCGCGCGGTGGCATGGGCGGTGATGTTTAAGATGTTCACGCTGCGGGATTGGTCCATCTTCGTGCAGAATTATGGGCTGCCAATGCGGATTGGCACTTATGGGCCGGAGAGTTCGGAAGAAGACCGTGATGTGCTGTGGCAGGCTGTGACGGATATTGCAGGCTCTTGTGCCGCCATTATTCCAAAGGGCATGGAGGTCAATTTCATTGAGCCCAAAGGTGGCGCGGGATCGCATGAATTGCATCTCTCACGCATTCGTTGGTTTGATGATCAGATCTCTAAAGCCGTGCTTGGCCAGACGGGCACAGCGGATAGTCATCAAGGGGCGCATGCCTCCAGCAAGACGCACCGGCTGGTGCAGGAGGATATTGAGCGGGCGGATGCGCTGCTATTGTCCCATACGATTTGTCAGCAGATCGTGCAGCCGATGGTGGATTTCAGCTTTGGGCAACAGGCGCAGTACCCCATAGTGGCCATTGGCCGTCCTGATGAGCCGACTTTGCAGGAGCTGATGCAAGCGATCCAATATGCGGGGCCGCAGGGATGGAAAGTGCGGGCGCAGGATCTGTATGATCGTTACGCTCTCACACCACCGGAGGAAGGCGATGTAGTGGTCGGCCAAACGGCAGCTGCACAGCCGGTCGAACCACCGCAGGATGTACCTCCGACTGTGAAACCAGCCAAGATCAGCCCGGGCAGTGTTATGCCGCCGAGCGTGAAACAACCACCGTCAGCGCAGCAACAGCCGCAGGTGATGGGGGACGAACAGCCCGAGCAGACGGCGCTGCATGTGCAGCTAGGCAGTATTCTATCCCGTCATACCCAAATGAATGGTCCTGCGTTGGTGAATGCCATGGCAGATCAATTGTCCGAGAGTGCCGCAAAAGCATGGTCTATGATGCAAGCGCCTGTTCAAGAGGCGATCATGTCAGCACAGAACTTTGAGGATGCCCATGAACGAATTGCTGCGCTCGATCTCCCGGTAGACGCGTTCCAAACCGCTTTGGAACAGTCAATTCAGCTTTCCTACCTGATGGGAGATGCTTACGCGCTTGAGCAGTTGGGGCATGATGAGCGAAGATAAAACCTTCGACGGAGGCTTGATGGGGCTGGCTAAGGTCAAACCATCTGCTGCGATCAGTTTTTTGCGCCAGCGTGATAATATCACCACCGAACGGCACGGAGAGTTAGAAGCTGAAGCACATGCGCGCGCTTTTACGTCTGCAGGTATTACAGAACAGCGGATGCTCAACCGTGTTTCAGAGGCTTTATTGCGCGCACAGACTGAAGGCAAAAGTTTTGATACGTTCCAAGAGCGTTTTGCAAAGATTTCAGCCGAGCATGCATGGCTGCCGCGGAATGGAGGGGGGAATCCAAACGCGATCAATCAACGTGCATTCTTAATCTATCAAACAAACCTTTCCACGGCATTTTCTGCCGGGAAATGGGCGCGTCTGAATACACCCGAAGCCATTGAGATGTATCCATGGTTTCGTTATCGCCACCATACGTGTCAACATCCTCGTGTGGAACATTTGGCATGGGATGGTTTGATCCTGCCGCGAGATGATCCTTTCTGGGCAACGCACTGGGCGCCGAATGGTTGGCGGTGTCATTGTACGATTGAAGCTGTTTCACGCCGTGATATGCGTAAAAATGGATGGAGTGTTTCAGAAAGCCCTAAGATCGAATGGGTTGAAAAACGTAACCCAGCAACTGGGCAGATGGTTCGAACACCTAAAGGAATTGATTTAGGATTTGCGTATAATCCCGGAATGGTGTGGCAAGACAATGAAGCGCGTCGAGCCGCACATGCAGTTAAGCCGCTTGAAACCGTAGGGGGTGTGCCCAAAGCAGTTGTGCCACGCCCTGTCTTACAGCAAGCGCAGGCTGAGCAAATAGACGCATTATGGACAACGAAATCGGGTACGGCTGAAGCGGGAACATTACCGCCACATGCACAGGATATTTTACAAAAGACAGGCTCTAATGACATCACATCGGAGAAAGCTCTACCTCTCGATGCAGTCGCCAGCGGAGCGATCCCTGTTGTACACAAAGCTGATTCGTTCGCGCCTGAATGGGATGGAAGTGTTCATATCTCGGCTGATACTCTGAATAAGGCCCGAAACCATCATCCGGAATTAGAGCAAAGCGAATATCAACATATCCCGTTGATATTGGGCAATCCTGTTGCTCTTGTGTCAGAAAGTCTCAATGCATCTGGTCCGGGTTTGGGAATTATCGGACGCATCGGGCAGCAGCTTTACTATGCAACTGTACGCATGAAGCGGGGTGCTTTAGCGGCACGCCTTATGCGTTATCATGCACTCAGTGCTGCGGATGCACGTCGTTTAATGCGACGTAAAGCACTTTGGGGAAATATCAATAATGATCCGAAATAGGAGCGCACGAGTAAGGCCTCCTAGGAACCCTACATAGCACGCCTTGGCAGGTCGTTACGGCGAGGAGAATATTACCGTGTCACCGCGCGCTCCGAGGCGGACCGTAAAACAGGAATGCGATAAATGGCAAGTATCGAATTAAACGGTAGTTTCAAGCCTATGGTGGAAGCTCTGGATCGCATTGCAGCAATCGGCAAAAAACCAAACGCTGTTCTCAGTGCTGTTGGGGAACAGATGATAAAAGCGACGCAGGAGCGTTTTTATCAGCAAAAAGGACCGGATGGGAAAGCATGGGCTCCGCTCAACCCATTATATGCTGCGACCAAAAGCGAAACGCGTATTTTGTTTAGAACGGGTGCTCTCTGTAACGGGATTGAAAAATTTGTAGATGGCAACCGCTTGGTGTGGGGCTCTGATCTTGAGTATGCTTCTGTGCATCAATTTGGTGCAGTTATTAAACCTAAAACAGCCAAGCAAATATCGTTTGATATTGGCGGCGTATTTTTTCATCGCAAAAGTGTATCGATCCCTGCACGGCCGTATTTAGGCTTCACTCAGGCTGACCGTGAGACGGTGATAGAGGAACTCAACGAATTTCTTCATCGTGCGCTTGCGTCCCGATAGGGCATGAAGAGAGGTATAATTTTAAGAGGCGTTTAAGAGCGTTTAAAAGGGGTCTGTGGCGCGTTTGGGGTTGTTCCGGTATGTGTGGACATGCCAACCCCGTTTAAAGCGCTGCGTGCGGAGAAATATTGGGGGGGTGTTTGCCCCTCTGAAGGGCGTGGGTGAGACCATGCAGAGTGTCACTAATGACATATCTGCATTTCCATACAGCGCTCCCGGAGAGCAATGACGTTCCTGAATGGATCCACCTGCTGCCCGCAGGTGTGTTTCGTGGGATCGATCAACGTGGGCCGTACACGGTAGCGAATGCGGATCAGGTGATCGCGCATTCGATGCAAGCGGGCAAGCTTGTTCTCGATGAAAATCATGCGACCGACAAAGCGGCTCTTAAAGGTGGGAGTGCGCCTGCTGTTGGTTGGATCGTGGAGATGCAGTCCCGAGAGGATGGCATTTGGGGGCGTGTGGACTGGACCAAAACCGGCCGTGCGCTGATGAGCGACAAAGCGTATCGCGGTGTCTCCCCGGCCTTTGCGGCCCAAGGTGCGCAGGTGACGCGTATTGCGCGGGCCAGTTTGACCAATTTGCCAAATCTAACACTGACTCATCTACATACACAGGAGATTGGGATGGACCCCTCTGACATCGCGCGGAGGCTTGGCCTCCCGATCACGTCCACACAAAGCGAGATTGAAACGGCTTTGGAGCGGGCGCGTGATGCCCTCAGCTTACATACGCAGGCTGTCACGCTGGCGGGTTTGAAGGGATCGCCGTCTGTCGAAGCGATTGTGACAGGACTGCGTGCGCGCACGGAAACTGTCGAAACCCACGCGCAGCAGCAGATCACAGCGCTTCAAGAGCAAGTGAAGGATCTGGGTCAGCAAGCAGCGCGGCATGCAGCGGAACAAGCTGTGAAAGACGCCTCAACGGAGGGGCGGATCATCACCGACAAAATGCGCGAACGTTTAGTGCATCTGCATATGCAAGACCCGGAAGCGGCAGAGGAAATCATCTCTGGCCTGCCGAAGATGGGCGGCAAGATTGAAACGCATACGCGCAAGCCGGGTGCAGGCTCTGTGGATGGGCATGATGCGTTTATCGCTGCGCAACTCGGTGTGTCCGTTGAGGCCATGCAAAAAATGCGAGGAGCTGTCTGATGCTGACCGCTGACCGTACCTTATTGCGGAAAATGGGGCCGCGCCGAGCCATGTTCGCGGGGCCTGTTGCCGCTGGCGCTGCCTTGTTTCGTGGATCAATTGCGGCTGTCTGCCCTGATGGCACGCTCGTCCCCGCAGGGACACAAAGTCCGCTCTTTGCGCCTGTCGCCATTCTCGGCATTGCCAAGCATCAACAATTACCGGCGTCTGGCGGACTGGTCACAGGGGATTTTGTGGGCAGTTCCACGGCAGTGGAATGCGAAACAGGATGTTTTGCTTTGCCGTTTGATACTGCGCCGAGCTGGGCCAACAAGGGCCAGCCTGTTTATGCGGTCGATGACCAGACCGTATCCCTCACACAAACACCGTCAGGCGGTACAGCGCGCCTACAGGTTGGGGTCCTTGCTGGCCTTGACGTTGACGGCACGCCGTACGTGGAGATCTGATTATGGCTGAAATTTCATCTGCCTTTATGCAAACGTTGGATGTGGGTGTGCGCACCCAATTCAATCAGTTTCTGCAAACGGCTCCGTCCATGTTCGATACGATCGCTATGACGATCAATTCGACGACGCGGGAAAACTTCTATCCAAAGCTCAATGAAATTCCAGGTTTACGGGAATGGCTTGGTGATCGTGTGATCCATAGTCTGAGTACGGGTGGCTTCTCTATCGCTAATAAGACCTTCGAGCTGACCGTTTCGATTGATCGCGATGATATTGAAGATGACCAATTTGGTATTTTCAATATTGGTGTGCAGCAACTCGGTGTGAATGCTGGCGCGTTCCCAGATGAATTGGTTTTCAAACTGCTCAAGTCTGGCACGACTACCAAGTGTTGGGATGGCCAGAATTATTTCGATACGGATCATCTGACGGCAGATGCGAATGGGAAACCGACCAGCTACGCCAATATCAGCACGCCTCAAGGAGCGGAAACAGCGGGGCCAATGTGGTTCTTGTTTGATACGACGCGCCCACTGAAGCCGATGATTTTCCAAAACCGTCGACCTTTTTCCATTACGTCTAAAACGGCGCTGGATGATGATAATGTGTTCCGCACAAAGGAATATATTTGGGGGACGGATGGCCGTTGTAACGCGGGGTTTGGTCTGTGGCAGCTGGCGTTTGCCTCTACGCGCCCTTTGAATGCCGATACGTATGGTCAAGCTCGTGCGGCAATGGCCTCTCAGCACCGTGCGGATGGTGTCCCTTATGGCATTAAGCCGAATATTTTGATGGTGCCATCTGCTTTGGAGGGGGCGGCTAATGGGCTGATGTCATCCGACTTGGTGGCGCAGCTTCAGAGTGATGGCAAGACATACGCCACAGTCAGCAACCCATGGAAAGGTACGGCGAAGCCCGTGACCTGCCCGTATCTGTGAGGGGGGTGAGCTGTGCCGGGCACGATTGAAGACAAAGGCTCCGAGCCCAAGAAGAAACCGCCTGTTCGGGCCGTGTTTCGTTCCGTGGCGACACCGGATCAGGACATTGTTTCTGGCCATATCATTGTGGTGAGCCGCCAACCCGGTTTGCGCCGGGGTGGTCAAGAGCATGGTGCTGTAACGCTCTATGAGCGCGATGCTTTCACACCAGAGCAATTTGCTCTTTTGGTCAACGAGCCTTTGCTGGAAGTGATTGAGGTGAAGTGATGGCGTATGCATCCGTCCAAGACCTGATCCAACGTTTTGGTGAGCGCGAGCTGATCAATAATACGACGCCTGAGGGGCAAGCCCGCTCGGGGATTGATCAGGCGCGCGTGGCACAGGTTTTGACCGATGCATCGGCGTTGATCGACAGCTACCTTAACCGCCGCTTTGTGGTGCCGCTGACAAATACTCCAGCCAGTATCGTGAATGCCTGTTGCCGTATTGCACGGTTTGATCTTGCCCAGACCGGCGCAACACAGCCAACCGATAATATGCGTACGGACAGGCAGGATGCTGTGAAGTGGCTGAGTGAAATCGCGCGTGGGACCGTAACGCTGGATGGTCAAGAAACACCGAACACGTCCGCATCATGGTCACGGATCAGGACACGGCCGGTGCAGCAAGGTGGTGAGCGGTTATGGTGAGACCGTATTCGGATAATCAATATCCCGATCAGCTAATCACGGGCGGTCCATTATCGTACGCTCTGCGTGCGCTGAGAAGCCAATTAGAAGCCTTATTTAATCCAGAGACCTACACGCACAGCATCATTCCTCCGCGTGCATCAGCACGGGAGTGGGAGCATCTGACAAAGCGTATGCCGATGGTTGCTGTTGGATGGATGGGAATGCCAACCAGTGCGCATACGGGCGGTTTGTTCCATGGTGATATGCAATTCGCCGTCATTTTAATGACGCGACAGAATGACCCGGAAAGCGCATATTTTGGAGATGGCACACTGCCGGGAGTTTTGGGGCTGGCTTCTATCGCTGCCCTTGGTTTGCACGGATTTGACATTCCATCCGTTGGGTCGTGCCGCGTTGAGCACTTGGCCACAGCAGGCGAACAAGAGTGGCTCCCGAATGGCGTGGCATCGGTGCAACTTCAAGTAACGATCCCGTCCGTTTCCTTTGATAGCCGCGATCTAGTGGCACAACTCGACACCTTAAAAACGATCACGCCAGTAGCGCGAGGAGAAAACACGTGACGGAGATGAAAACGGTCAGTGCAGCAGCTGGACGACGTGTGGTGGCACCTGATGGTACACCTGTCCCTGAAAAATTTCAGGTTAATCCGGCAGATCCCTATTGGGCGCGCATGCTCCGGGAAGGTGACTTGGTGAGCGAGGAAACGCCCGTGCAGGCTACCAGTAGCCACGAAGAGCCAGCCCATGGCGATGAGACGTCTGTAACGCAGGCAGCGAGTGGCCATGAGGAGCCAGCCCATGAGCACGAATAATTCTGTACAACCGGTGTTTCAACAAATCCCGGGCGAATGGGCTGTTCCTGGGTCCTATACCGAAATCCAGTCGGTACCAGCTGCGGGATCACTGTCAAGCATGCCCTTGCGGGCCGTGATCATTGGTCAGCGTTCTAATGGCGCTGCAGCTCCCAATGTTGTGTATGAAAACGTAGCTAACCCTGCTCCATTATTTGGGGCAGGAATGGTGATGACACAGGCCATTACTTCTTTTGTAACGGAGCGGCCCGATGTGCCGGTAGACGCCGTTGGTGTTGCTCCGACCGCTGGGATGGTATTACCGACTGCGCAGATTACGTTTAATGGAACGCCGAGCGCTTCAGGCACTGCCGCTATCGTGGTGAGTGGATATCGTGTGGCATTTGCGGTTTCTGCTGGAGCGACGGTCTTTCAATTGGCTGCGTCGTTATTGTCAGCCGTACAAGCGTCTCAATTGACGACACAAGTGGGTGTTACAGCTGAACTCATCAATAATGGGGTCGCTGTCCAATTAACGATGATGGATTGGGGGGCTGCGGGCAATCAAACCGGGTTGACGGTTTCTGCCGCGGCCGGAGATCAAGTACCCAACCTCACGGTTGTGGCCAGTGGTTTCGCGAATGGCGTGGGCGCGCCGGATATTACGCCTGCGCTGCAAGCTCTCGGCAACACATGGTACACGGATATTGTACTGGTGTTGAATGATCAGGCGAATATTCAGTCTGCTGTACTCGAGGCGCGGCGCCGTTGCAGCGCTATGGTTGCCCAAGACGCACGTGTCTGGGTAGCTGTGAGCGGGACGCAGGGTGAAATCCTACAGTTGCAGTCTCAGTTCAGTACGGCAGAAGAACTGGTATTGCTCAGTGCGACGTCACCGAGTTGGAGCCCGTGGCAATTAGTGGCAGCCGCCGCTGCACAGGGGGCAGCCTCGTTGAACGCTGATCCTGCGCGGCAATTGCGGGGCTTGCCGCTCAACACGCTCGCTGGCTTGGGTCCGTCGCCGTTAAATCAATTCAGCCGTACGCAGCGTCAAGCGTTGCTGACAAATGGCTGTACGACGCTGACCGTTGCGCGCGATGGGACCGTCAGTTTTGAGCGTGTTGTGACGACGCGCGTGACGGACCCAGCGACACAGCAGGCCAGCGGCATTTGGGATGTCATGATCCCAGCAGTTGGTGCGCGGGTGCGGTATGAGTGGAACGCCTATGTCGAGGCCACCTATTACAACGCCAAACTGGCGGATGACGGATCGACCGCATCAAACCTCTCTGGTGTTGTAACGTGTCGGACGTTGCTGGGGTCATGGGCGGCGCAATGTAAACTCTATGAAAATATGGGGTGGATTGACGATGTCGGCACGATGGTGGCCACCGCCTCCTTCGTGCGTGATCAGCGTGATCGCTCCCGCGTGAATTCTTACCTGCCGATCAAGCCGATGGGCTCCTTGATCGTGCTGGCTAACGTCCTACAGATGCAGGTGTAAAACCATGGCAACAACGATTGGTATTATCCGCCTGTGGTGGCGCGGTAAGAAATATGACGTGCAAAAAGGCGTGCGCTTTAAACCGCCCGGCCTGCAAAATGCGAATGTGATGGTGGCGGGGCGTGCACTGCGTTCTCAGAGTTTCAACGTGGGAACCGCGCAGGCCACGATCCAGATTACGTCAGATATGGCGATTGCGGATTTCGATCCCTCTCTTGGTGAGGGTGAACTGCAGCTGCAGGCGGATACCGGCCAGACATGGACGATCCCCGATGCCTACGTGATGACCTTTCCCGAAGTGCAAGACAGTGGCGCTGCTTCGGTTAATTGGTCCTTTAATACCTATCAGGAGATTTCATGATGTTTGATCAAAAAGCCCTTCCGAAGGGAGCTGTTGAAAATGCTGATGGCTCTGTTTTGTTGACTTTGAGCAAAGCTGTGACTTTGGCAGGACGCAATGAGAATGGCCCTAATCAAGTTGAGGTGCGGGAACTGACATTCAACGACCTTACGGCGGGCGATTTGATTGATAGTGGAAGCCGGAAAACTGGCTCCGAACGCACGCTGTATTTGGTGGGGGCTTCTACAGGTCATACCGGACCTGCTGGTGAGCGCATTTTACGTGCTTTGTCCGTGCGGGATTATGTGAAAGCGACGAAAATCGTTGATCTTTTTACGAACGATGGCCCGGAGACTGGCGAGGACGCTTAGCCGGGCTTGCACGCATATTACATTTTGGGCGTGGAGATCTGCGCGCCATGTTCCCGCATGAACTATCTTTTTGGGAGGTTTCATACGGTGAATTCCGCGAGAACCTCATAATAGATGAACCGGAGAGTTGAGTGTCTAATCTGACGGCACAATTTGAACTGACGTTAGAGGATAAACTCTCCGGTCCTATTGAGCGCATTGATCAGCTCGTTACGAAATTAAGTTCCGCGCTCGAACGTATTGGCCAAAATCGTGGCTTTGATGAAGCGTGGGAGCCGGTACCGCGCTGTGTTGAACAGACGAATACGCTGAGTGAAGCGATTGAGCGGACAACAGCGACAGCGCATGGCTTGAGCGAAGGCTTAGGTGAAACAGCTGCTAGCGCGGGAAGCGCGGGAAACGCTCTAGGGCGCGCTGCTGAAGGAGCGACATCTCTTAATACGGCTATGGAGCGCACACGAGTAGGGACAAGTTCAGCGGTTGAAGGGTTGAATGCCGTTACGGAGGCGGCAAACCGGGCGCATGATTCCGTGAACCGTTCTGCTAACGGTGGGATTTCTGGTGGTGGCAATCATGGGGTCATCGGTTCTTTAGGGCATCTCCACGAGGAGAGTGAGCGTGGGATTAATAAGGCTTTTGGCGCTGCAGCTGCGGGCTTTGGACTTGTGGAGCCGGTTCGAGAGTCCGCTAATTTTGACAATACGATCCGCCATATCGGCATTGGATTAAATCTGCATGGAGCAGAGAATGATCGCTTTGCGGCCGATTTTAAGCGACAGATCCATCAACTGGCGCGAGATACCGGGCAGAGTGGTGAAGAGTTGGCTGAGGCTGCCGGGTTTTTCTCAAGTGAAGGTTATAATCGCACCCGTTTGAATGCTGTGCTGCCAACAGTGGCGCGCATTTCTACGGCCTATAATGCGAACCCAGATGCTGTGGCCCGATCTACATTTGCGCTGCAAGAAAATATGCATATCACGGATGCTAACTTGCCGGGGGCTTTGGCATCTGTAGCGTTGGCAGGAAAATCTGCTGCTCTGCCCTTCGAAAAATTAGCGCCTCTTTTGCCGCAAGTTGCTGCCGCTGCAGGGGCCCTAGGTGTAACGGGGCGATCTGGTGTGGATGACCTCGCGGCGGCATTGGCGGTTGTGCGAAAATCCACGGGTACGGAAGGTGAAGCGACCACCGATACGCGGGCCTTTATCCAAGCGATCACAAGTCCACACACGGCACATCGGTTTGAGAAATACGGTGTTGACCTTTTTGGGATCGAAGATCGTGCTCGCCGCTCGGGGCGAGACCCGATGCTCGCTGTTTTGCAGGCGGTTGATAGGATCACCCATCGTGGAGAAGATCGTCGGGCACTGGGAACACTGTTTAATAATGAGCAGGATCGTGGGTTCGTTCAGGCCATATTGATGCATATGGATCAATATGAAGAGATTCATCGCCGGACGGCTGGAGCCAATCAGAGCGTCATCAAGGAAGATTATGATACCGGGCGCAATACCCAGCTGATTGCTATGAAAGCATTTGATGAATCTTGGCATGAACTCATGCAGGAGGTGGGCACTGGGTTCCTGCCTATTTTGCGCGGTGTGACGTATGGGTTTCAACACCTCGCGGCTGCGATGGAGGCCGTGGATAAACATGTCCCTTATGCAAATGCTACGGTGCTTGGCCTTGGTGGTGCAACTCTGGCTGGTACGGCAGGCATTGCGGCTATCGGTGCGATTTCAGGCCCCGTGAAAGCCGGTTGGGGCGTAATGAAATCCCTAAAACGGCGCATCATCGGGCGTGCTGCCACGGCGGGTGCTGGTGAAGCGGTGGCGGCAGGAGCTGGTGAGGCTGCTGTTGCGGAAGGGGCTGGGCTTGCCGCGACGGAAGCCACGGCGCTGACGGCTGCGGAAGTTGGTGGCGGCGCATTATTGGCTGGCGTGTCGTGGCCCGTTTTGCTGGCGGGGGCTGGAATAGCCGCTGCGGGTGCTGGCGGTTATGCGCTGTGGCGGCATTATCATCATTCTGGTCAGCCTGCCGGTTCGGGCGATGGCCAGACCATTAAATTGGAAGTTTCGCTCGCGCCCGGCCTACAAGCCTCCGTTGGCCCGAATACACCAATCCCAGTTCATATTACGCCCAATGCAGGGCGCATGACGCAAAGGCCATAACCATGTCGGGTGCGCTGTCCTCTTTTGGTCTGGGATCATCAGCCAGTATTTTATCGTCCATACCGGGGGTCGGCGGTGTGGCATCCAGTGCGTTGTCGGGGCTATTAAATGCAGCCGCTTTGGGTGGCGTGACGTTTGACATGATCAACTCTCGCGAGGCCGCTGGACGGCGCGTGGTGCGGGTTTTATTCCCGAATTTGGCGGTTAATCAGCAGATTTTTCAGGATTTCGGCAATCTTGAAACCCCGATGCGTCTGACAGGCGTGATTGTCGGGGATGATTATGTGATGCGCGCCAAACGCATGGTAACCGTTTTGAAAAAACCGGGTACCACCACGTTAGTGCATCCATGGTGGGGGCGGCTGCGAGTACGGATCATTGAGCCCGGTGACGTGGCCTTTGATGTCCATAATATGCGCATGGCGACGTTCAGCGTATCGGTTGTGCGTGATCCCGGCATACCGAAAACGGGCAATCTTCTGCAGCGTATCACCGATACGGTGTCCAACGTTTTGGAAAAAGCGGATGCGTTGGTGGATGAAGCCACGCTGGCAGTTCAGGGTGTTCTAGCGCCACTCTCCATCCCGCTGGCATTGGCGGGGAGTGTCCGTTCTTTTCTTTCGCAGTCCGGTGGTGTGTGGGATAGTGTTACAGGCTCAACGCCCCAGCCTATTCAGACGGCAATTGCTGCCCCCAGAGCGGCTCTGGCAGCGGGGGTGAGCGTCCCGGCGGTGAATGCCGATGCGACCTACGCCAATGCTGTCACGGGTGTTTTGGCAGGCATGCCGGTGGCGATTGCCAACGCGATTACCGACCCCGCGCAATCCATTGTGGCACCTGCTGATGTTGTCATGGGTGACGATACGCAGGTGATTACGGCGGCACAGTGTGGTGATCTGCTGTTGTCTGCGGCTGAGAAGATTGGGACATTATCGGGGGCATTGTCAGATATTTCACCAAATGCTGCCTCGGTTTTGACATTGGGTGTCGCAGCGCGTGCTTTGATTGTCTCGCAGCTCATGTCCGCATGGGTGGGTTTGACGTTTGTGTCTGGTGATGACGCATTGACTGCTCGAGATCGTTATCTCGCGGCACTGGATGCACTGATTATCACGATTGAAAATACAGCCTCCTCTGGTGCCGCTCAGTCTTTAACAGGGTTGTGGCAGGCGACCCGTGATCTCAAAGTGGCGCTGATTGCGGATGCTACGGTGCAGGTAGGTCGCTTACCGGCCGTACGAGCCATAGATGTCCCGAGTTGTGTGTCATCATGGGTGTTAGCCTATGCGGTGGCGGGTGACACAAAAGCGAATGTGCAAACCGTTTTTGATGATCTGGTGACGCGCAATGCGGTGGCGCATCCGGGGGTTTTGGGGCCTGCTGTGGTTGAGGTGCTTGATTTATGAGTGCTGTGTCTGCCTCCGGAGTAGAAACCGTTGTTAGCCATGCCCGCCCATGGATTGTACGGATTAATGGGCATTCTATTCATAATTGGACCTCGTGTGAGGTGGGACGTGATCTGGCGGATATCGCGGGCACCTTTCGTGTTGATCTGGCGGAGCCCTTTCCTTTCCCAGATGGCTTTCAGCCAACGGCTCGTATTCATGATCGGGTGGAAATCGAGATTGAGAATCAGATCGTGTTCCGCGGTTTTGTGGAGGCCGTGAACACCTCAGGGGATGAGCATAGTTTCCATGTCACCATTTCTGGGCGCGATACGACGGGGGATCTTGTTGATTGCAGCGTCAATCCGAATGGTCCCGCTGAATACCGAAAGATACTTCTGGAAACCGTCATTGGCAGCTTAATCCAGCCCTATGGCGTGTCCTTGCAGAGGCAGGTGGAAACAGGTGCGCCATTTACGCTCGTCGCATTAGAGCCGCAGGATACGGTGCTGGCGGCCGTTGAGCGCTTATCACGTCAACGCGGTATTCTTGTCACGTCTGACGGCATTGGTGGGATTGTGCTGACAAAAGCTGGGACAACACGGGCAACCGACCGTTTGATTTGGCCGGGAGGAAATGTGTCCTCCATGCAAACGCGGCTGATGCAGCGGCATTCGGACACATGGGTCAAAGGGCAGTTTAATAGTGTTTTAAGGGGATCTAAAGCGGCTCTTAATATCAAAGGTGCACCGCAGTCGCAGTCAGCAACGGGCCATCGCCGTGCCGGGGAATTGGCAGCCTCTGCACGCTTTGGGCACGCTATTGATCCGGGCGTGGGACGTTATCGTCCCGTTGTGCATCTTGCGAAAACGCAAAGCGGCGGCTCCGCTGCGGCACAAAACAGTGCAAACCCCTCACTCGACGCCACAGCTTTGGGGCAAATGCCGACGGTGCCAGCGCAGGGCGCGTATCGCTCAGCAACGGTTCACCATCGTCGCCGCAAAGCGCGTAAACCGCGTACAGATGCAACGCCTTGGACGCTGCAAGATCAAGCGGATTGGCGGATGCGGACGGCGCGGGCACATGCCACAGCGTTCGTCTACACCGTACCAGGTCTTCTGAATAAAGCAGGCGATTTGTGGCAGCCCAACAGCCTCGTGAGTGTGCAGGATGCGTATAATCAGCTGGATGGCGATATGCTCATCGGGGCGGTGACATGGGTGGCAAAGGGCACGCGGTTTGAAACGCGGATCTCGGTCGTACCGCCGGACGCGTATGATTTAACGGGCGATGCGGATGCTCCGAGCCGGTCGGGTGGACGTCGCACCAGCACAGGACGGGCGTTTGGGCGATGACAATCTGGAATGAACTCTCCAACGCCATGCGCTCGCTCATATTGCGTGGCGTTGTGGAAGCAGTGGATGATACGGGCCCGGAGCAATGTGTGGATGTACAGTTGCATTATGGGCAGCAGCGCTCACGCGTCCCGGTGTTGCAGCCCTTTGGCCTGTCGAGTTTTGCACCTTTAGATGGTGCGATCGTACATGTGTTGCAAACGGGGAATGACCCTTCGGATAGTGTGGCGTTTCCACCGGCAAACCCGTCAGCCGCCCGGATGGGTGGTTTGAGTGAGGGGGAAACTGTGGTGTATGACAGCGCAGGGCAGCGATTGTATTTTAGTGCTGGCCAGCTCATACGCGTGGATGCGGCCAAGGAAATGACGGTCGCCATTGCAGGCCAGACCGTGTTGGATGTCACGACCAGTGGCGTTGCCATTACGGGCAGCTTAACGGTGACAGGGCCAATAAACGCACAAGGTGATGTGACGGCCGGAACTGTCTCACTGCAAAATCATGTCCATGGTGGTGTGCAAAGTGGCGGCGCGAAAACCTCTGCCCCCAATAAGACGGGGTAGCAAGTGCGGCCCTTAAGGGCTTTGAGCGCATTGTGCATGCTTATGGCATGATTTCACGCGCCACCATTGCAGCCGCGCCTAATGCGCAGGGCCTGACGGACCTGAAAATCGTCCCTACTGGTAATGGCCGGGGGCGGATTGCGTTGGATATGACATTGGCCAGTCCGTTGCTGGTGGCATTATCAACGGATCGCCGTGCTGAGCCGGAGGATATCACCCCTGCACAGCTGAATGGCGTAACGCCCGGTGTGTTTGATCGGCGCGGCTATGTTGGGGACGTGTTGTTGCCCGACGATCAGCGTTTAGGGTCAAGGCTCTGGCTCTTTGCGCGTGCGAAGCGCACGGAGGAGACGCGACAAGCGGTAAATGCCGCTGTTTTGGATGCCGTCAATGACATTGCGGATTATCATGGTGTCACGATTGATGCGGCTACGGCATGGGGTGCTCAAGGGCAGCTGATGACGCAAATTTCTGTCGAGGGCACTATGGCGTTGACCTATGAGGCCAGCCTATGAGCGCGCCTATTCCAACGCCATCAGCTTTGGCGCAGCGCTTTGTGACGGCGTTAGCGGCGCAGAGTTTTGTAGCGACGGACGGCACGGTGGTCACGCTTGATGCAACGGCACCGGCTACGCTGGAAAACGCGTTGGCCGTACTCTCTGGGCTCAGTGATTACGAGGTGTATCTCGCGTTACGAGATCAACTGCTGGAGTTGATGCCGACGACGGCCACGGTGACCCCCGGCAGCGGATTACTGCCTGATCATGCGATAATGTGGGACACGCCGCGCCTCGGTGCGACGGCCGCCACAGGTACGATTGTTGTGACAGCATCTCAAGCCGTGACGGTCTTGGCGGGGAGCCTCGTGACGGCAGACGGCACCGTGCAATGGGCCGTGAATACGGGTATCTCTATAGCAGCGGGCAGCAGTGTCTCTGTGGCTGTGACCTGTGTGACGGCTGGCACCATTGGTAATTTAGCACCTAATGCCACGCTCAATTTTGTGACCCCGATCCTTGGCATCACCAATGTTGTGGCGGATCAAAGTGGTTTCACGGGTGGTGCTGAAATTGAAGCCGTGGAGAGCTGGCGCTCACGGATTATCGCATCCGTGCGTAACCCACCGGGTGCAGGCAATACGGCGGATTATCAGCGTTGGGCACGCGCGGCGGGCGCAGCGTATGTGGGGGTCCAGCCCGGATGGTATGGCCCCGGTACGGTCGGCATTTTTGTGGCGGCGTCGGGGGGAGCGGTGTTGTCCTCCGCACAAGTGGCACAGATTCAAAGCGCCATTGATGCGGCTCGGCCTGTGCAAGGCAGTGTGACCGTGATGGCAGCGGAGATTGTGCCGCAGAACCTGACGATTACGCTGAACCCAGATACGCAGGCGCTGCGTTCAGCCGTCACGGCGGCGCTACAACCCTACTGCCTCTCGGTTGGCATTGGTGGCCGTCTGTATCTCTCCGCGTTGGAAAGCGCTGTGGTGCAAGTGGCCGGTGTGCAGACGGATATCAGTCAGCCCAACAGTGATGTGCAATTTGCCGCAAATCAGATGCCAGTGCTCGGTACGATCACGTGGGGGACGACATGACCCGCACAGCTGAGCAAATCCGCGATGAATATCTCTCACTCATGCCAAAGAGTGAGGCATGGCCAGTGCCTGAGAGTAATATTGGCAGTTATCTGATGGCCGTGGCCATGCCGCGTGCCCAGCTAGAGGCAGATATTGGAGCGCTGCGCAATGAGATCAGCCCACTCAACAGTCAACTCTTGCTCAATGATTACGCCGATTTGCTCGGTCCAGATCCGTATGGGCGTGATGAAGGGGTTTTAGCCACAGCGCAACTGCAACAACTTTTGTATGGCCGTTGGACCGCGCGTGGCGGACAGTCCGTGTCGTATTATCAGCAGCTGGGCCAGAATTTTGGCGTCAATCTGGCGATTATCGAGCAAGAGCAAACCGTGTGCGGTGAGGCTGTCGCGGGGGATGTCGTGACGGACGGGCAGGATGTTTATACGTGGGTGGTACAACTGCCTGCGCAAAACATTGGCTTACAACGCGCCATTTACAGCAACCGCCAGCCCCACACGAGTATCTCCTTCGAGATCAATGGGCGCGATATTGCATGGCCACGTCAGCACATGATGGTCCCCGGTGGGCGTATCAATGATGCACAGCGTCCGTTGTGGTTGGGCGGGCAATGGCATTTTTGGTGTCTGTGGAACAAGGATTATCCAACCGGAAATGGTACAGAATGGCGTCATTTTGTGTCGCCAGATCTAGTCTTTTGGACGGACCTTGGTGTTTCGATCCCAAAATACACAACGGAATATGGCGATCCATGGACGGGATCGACTGTGGTGGATACGCAAAATACGGCTGGTTTTGGTGCTGGTGCGATTATCGCGCTGTGCACGATGCCGTGTAATCCTTTAGGCGGCCAAGGCACTGCCCGATGGGTGTCCCATGATGGTGGGGAGAGCTTCACATTTGATCAGATTGTCCAGACAAACCCGAATGCGAATAAGGGCATGTCCGACCCAGTGTTTCGTGACCCGTCAGTGTTTTGGCATGCGCCAACAGGCCGCTGGAACATGGTCCTGGCCGAAATCGGGAAGGTCGGGATTTATGCTAGCACGGATCTAAAATCATGGGTGTATCAGAGTGGCTTTATACAAGGCGCACTCGGCACATTAGAATGTCCGCAGCTTATTCAACTGCATCTCTACAATGCAGATGGCACGACGACCCAAGATAAATGGGTGATGTTTTGTGGCTGTAATGGGTATGAGGCAGGCTTTACAACAGGCACCCATTATTGGGTAGGTTGGTTTGACGGTACGACCTTTACGCCGGATGCTGCGGGTGGTCAGTGGTTGGATAATGGCCCCGATTTTTATGCCTGTGCCATTACCAATGACACGTCCAGTAACGATCCGCACGCTCAGGCCATTGCGGTCGCGTGGATGAATAACTGGGCTTATGCGGATGCGTTGGCGCAGCCGGGGTTCAACGGCCAGCAGACCTTGCCGCGTGTGCTGCGCTTAGAGATCGGCTCGGGTGGTTATCCCATTGTGCGGAATGCACCGGTACACAATCAGGGGACCGTCTATCTGCGCGAGACATCGTACCCAGCCGCCGTGATCAATGATGGCACGCCCTTTGATTTTCGGACGCATCGCGTTGATTTTTTCCGCCTTGATTTTGACCTTGAGCCGGTCAATGGGGCGTGGCCTGCTGGTGGTGTGTATCTGTCTGTGCGGGACATTGGTGAGAATTTCACCCAATTGGCTTTAATCCCGTCTGGACGCTACGGATTTTTAAATCGTGGCTCATCAGGAAGCGTACCAACGACAGATCAGGCGTGGAGTGCAGAACGCAATTTTCCGCTTGCCATGCCCAATGGGCGAGTGAGTGTCACCGCTATCGTTGATGCGCACTCCGTTGAGTTTTTTGTGAATGATGGTGCGGTCGCAGTGACGGCGCTTGATGCGGCACCGATGGCAGCGCGTGACCTCTTGCTCTCCTGCGGTGGGGGAGCCGTCATGGTGACGAATGCCGTTTTAAAGGCGATGAGCTAATGGACTACACGACATCCCCGGGAAATATTGTCATCAATGGGCGGCGTCAGTTTGTCGCACGTGACCGTCAAAATGGCGTTAGCGGGACGATGATCACTGATGTGGATATGAACGCGCTGTTCAACTCGTTGATCTATGCTCAGCAAGCGGCCGGTCTCACAGCCGACGCATCCGATGAAACACAGATATGGCAGGCGATGCAGCGCAGTGCGAGTGCGGCAGCGAACGCCGTAGCCGAGACTGATGCCAACGCCTTGCAAGCTATGGCAACGAACTTACAAAATCAGCTGCAACAGGCCATAAATGCTCTGAAAACTGGCCGCTTATTGCGCATTGTCGATATCCAATCCGCTCAGTCCTATACGCCCGGAGCAGACGCGCGATCCTGTATTGTAGAAGTGCTCGGAGCCGGTGGGGCTGGTGGAGGCGCGCCAGGAAATCAAAGCGGTAGCGGCACAGCCTCTGTGGGTGGGGCTGGTGGGTGTGGTGGATATGCCTGCTTACACTTTGATCTATCGCTGATCACACTGTCCAATGTAACCGTACAGACTGGGTTAGCAGGCGCGGGCCTCCCCGGCCAGAATGGTGGCAATGGCACCGATAGCTCGTTTGGGTCGTTCGTCACCTGTAAAGGGGGATATGGTGGTACCGTCAATGGGCCAGTTGCTGCGGGTAAACCGGTGTGGACGTCGCAAGGGTTTGGCGGTGACGTATTTCCCATCAACCCTATCCCCCAAGGTTTGCAATTCACTGCTGCTCTTAAAGGGCAGAATGGGGATAGCGGTTTTTTAATTCCCAATGCGGATGGCAAATCACCGAGCGCGCCTATGTGCCCGGTTGGTCCCGCATCACAAATGGGGACTGGGGGGCAAAATGTGAACGTATCGAACGACACGATGACCAACGATCCTGCTGTAGGATTTGGCTCGGGCGGCGGTGGTTGTGGCTCGACCGGAACGGGGACCATCACGGGGGGCAACGGTGCGCCTGGGCGTGTTCTTGTCTGGGAATACGCGTAATGAGCGCAGTGCAGGTTAAAGCGGGTCAGACCTTCCAAATCGCCTGCACGATCACGGCTGATGACGGCGCTCTCATTGATCTGTCGGATTACGCCATCAACGCGCAAATCCGTGATGCCTTAGGCAATTTGGTGTCCCAACTCTTCACGCGCAAACCAGCCAATACGATGGGCATCGTGAATATTTGGTCGGAGACCCAGTCATGGCCACTCGGGCGGTTGTTCTGTGACCTGCAGTTTATCCGTCCGGATGGGGTGATCCAGTTTTCAGAAACTTTTTCCATCGTGGTGAGCGCGTCAGTGACGCATATGGGGGTGTAACGTGAGTCTCTCAGTTCAAAATACAGCGACGCCAGCAGCTGTCACCGTGCAAAATGGGACTGCCCCCGATGCGGCGCCAACCATCGTCTCTGCTGCATTTAACCCGCAGACGGCACAACTCGTATTGACGATGAGCGATGGATCACAAGTGCCGATTGCCGGGTTTGCGGCCGCACTGGCTCAATCCTTGGGTGGAACATCATTAGCTGTATTGGATGGCAATGGGGCGTTGATTTTGGGCGGAAAGCCGCGCTTTGGCGTGTCTGCGTCGGGGAATTTAACCGTGCCAACGCCACTGCCCGATACGTCAAATGGCTACGCACCTGTGACGGGCAGTGGCGAGTTGTATCAAAACGGCTCTGGCCCGATTCAGGAGGCTTAAACGATGCTTAAAAGACTTTTAACTGCGTTTTGGTTTTTTGGGCTGAGCTTTTCCACCCTGCAGGCGGCTCCGGTGATGGGGCGTGGCGGAGCGATTGCATCCAGCGCCGTGAACCCTACATGGGCAGTACGTCAGGATGGCGTTGCCCATTTTGCCAATATTGATGGTACGACGCAGATTGCTGGGCAGTCTGCTGCGTCTGTTGCTGCCAATTCAGCTGGGGCGGTACAACAAACACAGGTCAACACATCGGGTGGCGTGGCGGGTCTTGATGCGAACCTGCGCGTGACGGCAGACGTCAACAGCGCCAATATTACGGCGATCGGTGCTACAGCGGGTGTGTATAGCGGTGGCAAATCAATCATGGGTGTTGAACCGCCTTCTCCAATCATTAGCCTAGCCGCCACGCAAGACATTTACGGTCGCACACCACAACTCCCCGGCGACACGCAAGGGCTCAACTTTGAATTAAATCGTACGCTCCAGATCGGTGGTCAGCGCACGGGGTCTTGGGGGCATATTTTCACATACGGTCGTCCATTTATGGGTGGCTTAGGTGGCGTCGTTGATGGCGTCTTCATGAACGGCAAATCGATGGCACAGGGGACAGGGATTTCAGCCGGAACATGGGTTGGCATGGTCGGAGATGGCAACCCGAACTCGAATGGCGGCAACTTGAATTATGACGCCGCCGCGCGCGCAACAGAAACCGGATCAACACCGCCGCTTTTCATCGCTTCTTCAGCTTTTGCCGATCCGGACAATAATACGCATTCCGTGACATTTCGCGCTGATGGCGCGGACTTCTCTCCTGCGCTTCCTGCGTATTGGGGCAATCAGATCGTTCCCGGTATGAACATCGCAACAAACGTTGTTGCGGCAACGCATGTTCAGGGGAACAACTGGAATGAGCCGTGGTTGTCAGATGCGTATTTCCGTAAAGCTTTCAATATGTTTTTCGGGACCGTCGCATCTGTAAATCGGGACGCTTTCGGGAATGTGACCGGCATCAACATTGATACGGCGTGGTATCTCCCGCAACAGACACAAGCTGGCTACGGCACAAAAACGGGCCTTATTCCAATGCGGGATACGTTTGACGGCAGCGCGGCGGGAACGTTGGACACGCAATTCACGAACATTAGTGCACCAGCGGTGATTTTTGGCGTCTTCACAAAAGCCTTCCCACAATATGAATTGTGCGCCCTGACGCGCCAGCTTGGCACAGACAGCGCTAATCCGTCCGGCACAATCAACAGTCTGGTTCATGAGTGCGATGATGAGCATGATCTTTGGAATTGGGACCCGCGAGACTACATCAACTCAATTCATGGCGTGACGTATACACTCAACAATGTGGGCGGTGGCAAGCTCACGCGTGACAGTTATGGCGTGGGTGTTGCAGGCGGCGGAGCGCTACCGCTTGGCATGCGTGTATGGGGCCTTCTCTCTGGCTCGATCGCCTATCAAGCGATGGCCAATAGCAGTACGCAGGCTACGAATATCTACCAGCCGGACGCTGTAACGCGAGCGCTCGGTGATGAGTGGACATCTCAAGCGTGGCAATTTTCAAGTTCTGGCGTGTCCGGCGGTGATACATCCTCACTTCGGCTTGTGCAGTTCAGAGACGTTGATACGACTGGCAATGTAACGCCTGACACATCCACGACGAGCGTTCATCTCGCGTATAAGTACGATTACAACCAAGACCCGCGCAACGACACCAATGCGATTGCGGGCGGTCAGTTAGTGTATGATCCTGCTGGCTATCGGTTCGGCATAGGGCTGGGTGCTGGCGGATCTTATCGCAGCCCAACCTATGGTTTGATTGTCATGCCAAATGGCCCCGCGATTATGCCTCAAGGTGCTACCATGCCGTACGTTCTGGCGGATGGTATCGGCAGTAAATCTGGGAAGGGTATTACGGCCACGGACTTTTTTACGGCGTCGTCCGGCCTTGCTGCGTCCTACGTTAAGACAAACGGTATTGCGCCGACTGACGCGAAGTTTTTGACAGTTACTGCTCCATTGCAAATTCGCGGCGGCTCAACGTCAGATCAGCCGTACATGCTTGCAGAATTACCAATATCAGCACCGCAAGCGATTGATGGGGCTCATGTATGGTGCAGTGATTGCCGTCTCAATGGCATTACGGGTGTCGAGGCGTATTGGCATATGAGTGTTGGAAAATGGACGGACAGCCAAAACAACGGCCTCGTTAATCAATGAGCGCCATCGTTGAGATACTGACCTCCGTTCGATCATGGATTGAGGTCCTCACGCCCATCGCTACCGGCATATTCGGCTGGTTTGGTAGCCGTGTTCAAGCACGTATTACGGCGCAACGTTCGGCTGTTGACGGGCAAAATGCCGAAAATCAAAAGACACAGTTAATGCTGGAGCGTGAGAAGGTTTTAACTGGACGGCTGGCAGAGGCTATGCGTGAGGCGCGGGATAACTGGCGTTTATTGTATGAACGCGAAGCCGTGCTGATCCAGTATCATGCTGCTGCTATCGGTGCGCGCCTCAGTGTCCATGAATGGGAAATGCGATCAGGCCGCAAACCGACGTCCTTCGAGCCGTTACCGGGCTATCCACCACAACAGAATTCTACCGCTGCTCATGAGGCGGTGGATCAAGCTGTCTCACCAGCTGATCCGGGTGCGCAAACACCCACGAGTAAACTCGCTCCGCCCACCACTGCAGTGGCAGAGCACACTATGGTTCAAAAAAATGAAGGAAACATTAACGCCGGTTGAACCGGTATCGCCGATCGCCCCCTACGTAGGAGGCAAGCATTTATTAGCTAAACGAATTATGGAGCGCATGAAGGCCATTGATCATAACGCATATGTCGAACCGTTTGTCGGAATGGGGGGCGTCTTTTTTAGACGTCCAGTGATGGCACGATGCGAAGTCATCAATGACCTAAACCGAGATGTCTCAAATCTCTTTCGCGTTTTGCAGCGGCATTATGTTCCTCTGATGGATATGTTGCGATGGCAGGTCACCAGTCGGGCGGATTTTGAACGTCTGCGGAACGCTCAGCCTGATACTCTGACGGATTTAGAGCGTGCGTGCAGGTTCTTATATTTGCAACGTACCGCCTTTGGCGGGCAGCCAGTCAGGCCCACATTTGGGACGTCTAAAACAACGAGTGCTCGTTTTGACGTCACGAAACTGGTGCCCATGTTGGAAGATGTTCATGCACGCTTATCGCGTGTCGTCATTGAGTGTCTACGCTGGCAAGATGTGATTAAGCGGTATGATAGCGCTGGGACACTCTTCTATCTGGACCCGCCGTATTATGGCTGTGAAAACTATTATAATGCGTCGTTCACACAGGATCAGTTTGAAGAGATGGCTGTGCTGTTGCAAACCATTAAAGGGCGTTTCGTTCTATCTCTGAATGATACGCCGGAAGTCAGAAAAATATTTTCGCAGTTTAACGTTGAACACGTCGAAGTTAGGTATTCATTGATGCGAGATAGGCTCGATAAAGAGCGCTTTAAAGAGGTTTTAATTAGCAATTAAAACCTCTTAATTCGTAGTGGATTTGGGTGGTTTTAGGCGAGCGAAGGGGTTCCATTTTATATGTCCCACAGTTCCAAACCATCCGACACGCGACACAGGGCTTAATCCGCCGGTGGTCCATGGCATGTAAAAGATGTTGTGCTTGAAGGCTCTTACATGCCGGAGAGGTTGTGAGAGTTATTACTATGTTCTTACGCTTGTTCATTGGCTCAGTGTGAGCCGGTGTTAAGCTTTAGACGCGTTGAGCCCCGGTATTGCGGTGAGAATAGCGCGTCCATGTTCAGCGAAGGCGGCTGGACCGAAGCGTTTCATCACGCGGGAGCGTGATCGTGTACCCATTGTGCCGAGGCGCTCTGGGGTGCGTAGTAGGGTAGCCAAGGCCGCGGCGAGGGCACCTGCGTCATTGAAAGGGATAATGAGGCCAGACACGCCGTCTTCGACGCTGCGCGGGATTTCACCTGCAGGTGTTGTGATGATGGGGAGGGCGCAGGCCATGGCTTCATGGGCGGCTACGCATAACCCTTCCCAATGGGAGGTTTGGAGGTAGAGGTGCAGCGTGGAGAGAAAGTCCAACGGTGCCTCGCAGTGTCCGTAAAACGAGACGGGCAGATTGTGGCGTGCGGCGCGTTCTTCCAATGCGTCACGCTCTGGGCCATCTCCGGCGAAAGTCATGTGAAAGGCGGGAAGGTCTTTCATGGGCTGTAAAAGCGTGAGTGCATCACACAGCATGTCATACCCTTTGACGCTGTGCAGACGCCCAAGAGAGCCAATTTGAATAATTTCGCCTTCTTGCCAGAGGCGGGCCGTTGGGGCGTTAGGAGGAGCACGAAAGATAGGCCAGCACATGAGGTTATTGTGTAGGCGTAATCGGCGTTTTGCGAAGCGTGCGACGGTTTCAGAGTCCGCAACCCATAGGAGGGTGTCGCGGCAGAGGGCGCGTAGGAGCCATGCATTGATGGTTTTGAGGCGAGCGGAGTGTTGCCAGTGAACGGTCGGGACGTTCAGGGATTTAGCGATAAGTTGGCCGAGCAGCGTGGCGCGGGTCAGAGATGTCCAGATGAGGTCCGGTTGGTACGTTTTGAGTTCATGTTTGAGCCAGAAATATGCGGCTAAGTGATCATTCTTTTTGCCAGACCGAACGCGGACGGGAATGCCGACTCGTTGGAGCAAGGGAATAGCTAAACCGTCACGGCGTTCAAGCCCGAAGACCATGACGTTGGCGCCATGCTCCTGCATGAGTTGTACAATGTCCGGGATGGGGCTTTGTGCGCCGCCGCATTCGAGCGAATTGATGACGTAAGCAATTTTCATAGGGACATCAGGGCGCCGGAGAGTGTGTGGCTAGGATTTTTTCTACCAAGGTGAGGTCCTCAGGTTTGTCAACGTCCACAGCAGCACGGCCATCTGACAAGGGTATGAAACGTATGCGAGCGCCAGTTAAAGCTTCAATGCGTTTGCAGAGGGTTGCGGTGTCTAGTCTGCGGAAGAGCGCGCGCAGGAGGATGCCCAGCCCGAGGGTGCGGGCCATACGTAAGGGTTTTTTACGGTCTTGCTGGAGGCGTTTCCAAAGTGTGATGACGTTATGGGCTTTGGGGGAGCCGAGCCAGAAGAGGTTACAGCCGGAAAAAGTGATATCCGAGAGGCGAATATAGGTGCGTTTTGTGCCGGGAACGTCGCGCTCAATGGTGTGGCGGAGGGCGATACCAACGGCAACGTCAGCGTTTTGTGTTTGGGTCAGAAACTCCACGATCCAGTCGGGTTGGAGTAGGGCGTGATCTGCGGTTGTGACGAGGCAGGGTGTGCCGATGGTCTTGAGGGCATCGGCCACGCTTTCGTTCAGGGATGTACGCGCTTGGTGGGTTGTAATCGTGTCTGTGTGGTCGGTGTAATGTTCGAGCAGGGGAGTGATGAGGTCCGGCTGCTCAATGCTGACGGTGATGGGGCCGAGTATTTGTGTGCTGATGAGGGCATCCAGCACGCGGCACAGCATCGGTTGCCCTCCAACGGGGAGGAGGGCTTTGTGTGAGACTTTGCCAAGGCGGGCGAGGGGATCGTGAGCACCCTCGCGGGAGCCTGCCAGAACAAGAACGGGAAGCGTGCTCACGCGGCAGCTTCGGGGTTGTTTTTCTTAGCAGCACGGGCACCGTCGGGGCGGTCCTTAGGTGGAGACCCGGTCAGCTTCATGACCCATGGATAGCGCGAGGCTTCGTCAAGCGTATAACCAAGGTTGAACACATGCTGAGAGCGGGGGCGTTCACGCGCATCACGGTAAAAGCTGCCGAAAATGCGGTCTGGAAGATAGTTGGTGATGCCGTAATTACCATCTTCGTGGTGGAAGTGGTGCAGGACGTGTAGTTGCTTGATATGCGCGACCCATTTCCAGCGCGGTTTATAGGCCAGATGCTGGATGCAGTGGAAAAATTCGTAAATGCAGGTCATGACCAGTGAGGTTGTAAAGGCCGCGAAAAGCCCTCCAAGCCCGCCAATAGCTGTCCCCACAGGCATGGTGATGATGGCCATGGTGGGGACGGTGTTGAGTGGTGATCCGAACAAGACATCCAGCAGGTGCGGGTCTTGGTGGTGGTCAAAATGGATGCGCTTCCACACGGATGAAGTCCAGCGGTTTCGGTAGAGCCATTTGCCGTGCAGGATGAAGCGGTGAATGAGGTACCACGCCGTTGGGTAGATCGCGATGACGGCAGGGACTGGGATGAGTGTCTGCAGGGTGCCTGTCCAGAAATGGACGGTCAGCACGGCAGAAATGATGATGAGTGCGAAATAGAGCAGGATGCTGGGATAGGTGAGGTAAGCCATCCAGAGTTGAGGCAAGGTCATTTTGCCCAGGTCAAAGCTACGACCTGTGCGTAAAGAAGCAGTGTTACGCCAGAAGCGTAAGCCTGAACGAGGGGTGGACATACTTACTTTTCCTCCATCCGCAGTACCCAGGTGATACCTAATAAAATGCCTGGTAGTGGTCCTGACATAACGGCCAGTGCAGCCGGGAGTGTTCCGGCATTGCCCAGGGCGTTAATCAGGCCCTGCAGAATTACGAGGGCCAGACCTGCTGCCAGTACGTAGACTGGAAGTGGGGTTCTGAGCCCGGTTCTGGGAGGGATATAGATCACTGGCAGCGCTAATAGAAGCATTGTTGCCATGTCTATTGGTAAAATCAGCGGTGAAAAAAGCGCCATACGGTAGGTTGGGCGCGGTAAACTGGCTGGAGCACCGTTATGTAAGATCGCTAGAATCTGCCCGGGTGTTAGGAATGGCTGGTCTTGTGTGAGGCGGATAATGACGTTTGGTGCGATGGGTAGAGAGAGTGTGCCGCCAGTACTGCGCAGGGCCGCGGAATGGTCAGTGTTCAGGATGAGGGAGCGGTTTCCTTCTTCCACCCAGTGGTTATTGACGTAGTGCAGAGTCGTTGCGTGTTGGGTGCGTGTGAGTTGGCCGTGTGCATCACGACTATAAAGAGTGACGTTGCTGAGTGTGCGGCCGCTTTCAGTGATGTCGCCAATGCGTATGAGTGTTCCTCCCATGCGGAACCATAAAGGCTGGGCGTTCTCATCATGGTTTTGGGCTGGTGCGGTTTTGTTCCACCATAGGGTGAGGGCACCTTCACTGGCGGGGACGACCCAATATTGTGCAATCATCCCGCCGAACCCAACGATGAAAACTGTGGGTAGAAGCAGGCGATAGAGGCCCACGGTAGAGAGACCTGCTGCGCGCAGGGCGGCCATTTCACTGGACAAGGCGGTTTGGGTCAAAAAGAAAAGAGCGCCGATGAGAAAGGCGAGGGGAAGAATTTCCGTACTTAACGCAGGCAGGTGCAGTACGGCAAAAGTGACAATGCCTTTGATGCCCAAATGGCGGTTGAGTATGGGGGTTGTTTTTTCCAGTAACGCCAAGAGTTCTAGTAGGGATACCAAGACGGCACCGCAGAGCATGATCCGACCGAGTAGCGCACGGTTGAGGTGCCGGAGCAAAACAGTGCGTGTTGTGCGGTGGGTGGTTGTCATACGGCTCATGTGGAGTAGGTCTCGGTCATCATGGTGGGGAGTGTCATGGCGTGGGCGTTATGCTTTACGCAGGAGGCGGCGGCGCCATGACCCGCGTGAGCGCCGCAGAAGTGTGGCAAGACAGGCGCCGCAGAAGAGTGCTTCCGGTGTCCATATAGCAAGCCAGATGGGGAGTTTTCCTAGGGATGCTAGGGAGTGCCCAAACATAAGAATTTGGTCGAACCCAACCAAAATGCCAGAGACGGCTAATAGCCCCCATATGGATCGGCGGCGTTTTCCACTGATGGCGAGAGCAACGGCGAGGGGGGGGATAAACGGAATGGCGAGGGCGCGGGCCATGCGGAAATCGAACTCGGCCCGTAAGGTACGGTATTCAATGCCATGGACGCCATAGCGGAGGTCTTTGGCGAGTTCAAAGAGGGTGAGTTCACGTTCGTCGGCGCCGCGTGAGCGGAAGGTTGTGTCGTGTTCTTGGCGTTCAATAATGCGCACTGCATGGCCAAAATGGGTGACGTGAGGAGCTGTATCGGCCGCAGTTTCTGGAGGCTCATCTACGATTTGACCGTTCCATAAATCAAGCTCTGTACGGTGATGTGCTTGTGAGACGGTTAAGAGGCCGCGCTCTGCTGTGATGATATGGACCGTGCCGTGATCGGTCATTTCACGGATGAAGATATGGCCAAGTGTTGAACCGCCATGGCTGACTTTATCCGCCGTCATCATGGCTTTGTTGGAGGTTGAGGCGAACATACCGGCCTGTAGGTGGGGGGCCCAGCCTGTATGTTCTGCTACGTAAAAACCAGCCCGGTAATCATAGCGTGCGACGGGTTGAATATAGCCGTAGAGCAAAATACTGGCGAGGCCGAGGCCGCACCCCATAAGCATGAAGGGGCGGCTGACGCGTATGAGCGAAATACGCGCGGCCCGGATGGCATCGATTTCATTATTATCGCTCATGCCACGAATGGTCAGGAAGACAGCGATACAAAGAGATGCGGGCAGAGCGATGCCGAAATAATGCGGCAGAAGGTCAGTTAATAGAGCGATACAGGTTGATAGAGAGCTTCCTGCGGATGCGAGGTAGTCAAATAATGTGAGCAGGCGCTCCAGCAGGAGGGCAACGAGCATCGCGCCGAGGGCCACGAGGAAGGGTGGCACCATTTGGCGCAGCAAGTAGCGGTCGAGCGTGCGGAGTTTGGGGTTCATGCGTGTGCCCTCTCCCATGAGGCGTGTTCGGTCACGCCGGTATGGGGGCCTTCAAAAGAGGGCCAGTGTCTTTGGAGGGCAATGCTCCAGCTTTTATGCGTTGGGTCTGTCTTGGGTGTGATGGTCAGTTGGTTCCAGCAGGCTTGGCGGTGTGGGCGCGGGTCCTGCAAGGAGGCGGACGCTACGCCAAGAAGTGGAATCGTGGAGCCGGGGATGCAGGTCAGTGTGGCATTATGTGAATGGCCATGCAGGACGATTTCTGCGCCTTCTTGGCGTAAAATATCAATGACAGGTTTCATGTCATGCAAAGCTTTGCGCCAAGGGACGAGCCCTTTACGGGGCGGATGATGGATCATCACAACACGGCATAAACCGGCCTCACGGGTACGTTTCAAGAGGGCTGCTAGGCGCTGGCGTTGCTGGGTGCCGACGCGGCCGCATGCCATGAAGGGCGGGGTGGGTACGCCACTATCGATACCGATAATGGCGACATCTCCGTATTGCCGTACATAGGGGTATTGCTCGCTGGACCAGTGCTTCCATTGATCACGCCCGGCGCTGGCGGGCTGGGTGATCATGGCGTCATGATTGCCGGGGATAACGAATGCCGGCGCCGGAAGGTTTTCGAGCCATTCGGCCGCATGTGCGAATTCTGCGGGGGTGCCAAAATTCGTCAGATCACCACTGACCAAAATGGCGTCTATGGCGTGGCGCGCAATGTCTTGCACGATTGCATCACATAGCGGGGCTTGATGTACGTGCTGGCGGTGTTTGTACCAAGAGAGGAGGCTGAGGGCGCGTTTATTGAGTGCTTTGTGCCAGGGTACGGGCGGTGGTGGCAGGTGAGGGTCTGAAATATGGGCGAGTGTGACGGAACGCTGCTCTAGGTTGGGGGCGTGGGATGACGCAGTGCGGGACGTGGTGGAGGTATCCAGATGAGGCATAGGGGAGCGTTCGGTCAGTCGGGGTTAGGTTTATAGTTTGTAACTCAGCGTGTAGTCCTACAGGCTGTGCTGTGCTAGACCCTCGGCATTGGAAACCCCATTCCGCCTTGTTGAGTGATGGGCTTAAGCGTTCATGAAAATCGTCGCTTAGTCCAGATTTTCTGTGGGCGGACCCCTTTGTTTTAGACAGAAGATCGTCTCGCCCTGTGCGCTTTGCCCTGATTCATAATGCTCGTAGTCGCCGTAATAATCATAGTGGGACAGGCTTCGCTGCTGCTGCCGAATCCCTGTTAGGGGAGAATTTTGTTCCGTCGGATAGCCGTGAAGGCACGACAGATCGTTTGCGTCTTCTGCGAGATCGTGGTGTGCGGACGATTGCGATTGATGGTGGTGATGGAACGGTTAGTACGGCACTGACGGCGATTGCGCGTGTTTATCCGGAGAATGATTTGCCGGATATCGCGGTATTTGCATCTGGTAATACGAACCTTATTGCGAATGATGTTGGGTTTGGTCTGCGCGGTTTTCAAGCATTACGGCGCCTAAGGGAAGGTGCGATGCGCTCAAGTGTACGCACGCCGATCCGTCTGACATGGCCCGAGAGTGACCGTTTGCCGGTATTGGGGCTTTTCGGGGGCTGTGCCGGGTATGCGCGTGCGGTGCGTATTGCACATGCTCCACAGATCGTCCGGTTTGCACCTCATGATTTGGCTGTAGGTGTGACGGTCTTAGGGGCTGTGGGGAGCTTGGTGTTTCGTCGAAGCCGTGAGCGGTGGCTGGCTGGGGATCCCCTACAGATCACGACAAATGGCCGGGCTTATGGTGGGGAAAGCTTTATGTTTCTCGTCACGGGGCTTTCGCAGCTATCCCGCGGGATTTGGCCTTTCTGGGATGCTGAGCCAGATGCGCGTGGTGTGCGTTACTTAGATGTTAGTGCCAAGCCAGGGTCATTGGCGCGTGCGGCTGCGGCTTTGTTGACGGGGCGTGCCCCCCGCTGGCTACGGCGTCATCCAGATTATGATAGCGGCCGGACGGATCATATGATGCTCGAAACAACGAGTGATTTTGTGCTGGATGGTGAAGTGTTTAGCCCGATTCCATCACAGAAGTTGCAGATACAGAGCGGCCCAGCCTTTCGGTTCCTTCATGCTTGATGCTCTTGAAAAAGCATTGGTGCCCGAACTGACGGCGCCCGTATCGGCGGCAGTACGGTCTTTTGCCGCTTCTGTGGCGCGGGACATGCCTGCTCCGCCTTTGGGGGTTTTGTTTTACGGTTCAATGCTCCGTAAGTCTGATCCAGAAGGTATTTTAGATTTTTATGTTGTAACTGAGACGGGGCATGATGTGCCGGGCGGTGCCGCGATACGCATGGCGAACTGTCTCTTGCCGCCCAATGTATTCTATTCTGAGCATCGTTATGAAGGGCAAATGTATCGCGCGAAGATTGCCGTTTTATCACGTAAGCAATTTATGGCCCGGACGGGCCCGCGTTCAACGGATACGACGTTATGGGCCCGGTTTTGTCAGCCTGTGCGGTTGGTATGGGTGCGTGATGTTGATGCGGCAGATTATATCCTGAACCTTATAGCACGTTGTGTGACGACGGCGGCATTCTGGGCAGGGTCTTTGGCTGTGCCCGATCAAATGCAGCCAGCGGTCGCTTACTGGGATGGATTGTTCGCGCGGACATATGGGTCCGAATTGCGTGTTGAGACGTCTGCACGGTCAAAGCGGTTGATCGAGGGGGCAGAAGAGCGCTTTGCTCAGCTTTTGCCTTTGGCTTGGCGACGTGCGGGTTTGAGCTTTACGTATAAAAACTCAGATTATGCTGTGCTGTTTTCGGAACGGCAGTGTCAGCGCGCTTCGGCGCAGTGGGAGAGCGCACGCCGCTTTGGGAAGGTTTTGAATGTATTGCGGCTGCTCAAGGCGGCATTTACGTTTACGGATGGTGCGGCGTATTTAGCATGGAAGATACAGCGCCATACGGGCATTGATCTGGCGCTCTCGCCGTTTGAGCAACGGCATCCTTTATTGTGTTTGCCTGTTTTGTTGTGGCGGTATCGGCGAGCACGTTCACTCTCCTTATGATCTTATTCAGGCTGGCTGTTGTGTATTTAGGCTAGTTAAAAGCGTGGATTGTGCACGCGACCCTTTTGAGTACCTTTGTCCCAAAGGTGCCGTCTGTATGTTTGTTTGGTGTTGTATGAAGTATACGAGTGGTATTTGATTTGGGGGGATGAAAAACTTTCTGGTTCTGATGTGCGCTTCCGTTTCTTCAGTAACAAATGGAGGGGGCAGATGAAGAAGTTTGCTTCCTTTGATGTTGAAGAGTGGCTTTCTTGGCGGAGTGAGGTCGAGGGGTAACTCGAAGCGTTTACCCGGATGTGGATTTTTACCTGTTCCACTCTGGTCTGGAAAAGGCACTGACCCTATTCAGGTGGAGGCCCTCACTTGTTGATTGTTCAAGATCTTGGATGCAACACTGGGCCTGCTCCCAAGCAGCATAATACCTATGTTGAGAAGGCGGCTTCCTGTAGGTTGGCAGGATAAGTTGTCTTACAAAGATCGCCATGCGCGTTGGGCACTGATGGTTTGCCAAAGCGAGGCGTTAGGATCACGGGACGCTTCCCGCAACGGATCTTGCTATTTCGCTCTCTCCATTTTGATAATAAATTTAAAGTATTTTTAAAATTTTGCTGAGAATGTTTCCCATTCACTTGGAGTTTGCCGTGAACACTCAATAATTCTATTTTTAATTAGATCGCAGCACAGAAAAATATTATCAAATTTCAAGTAAAATTTATTATTTTTCGTATATATTATTTCAAAAATTGAGGCTTCTTCTATATGATTTGTTTTTATTGTATGGTTGTGGTTTATTTTTATCCACGTTTCCGGTGTATTGGCGGCTGCGTAGAAGCCTAGTCGGGTTGCGCGCCCTTGGACAAAGGCAAAAATGACGGGAGTATCGCTGTCTGGCGTGGTCTGAGCGGTGATTGTATTTGCATCACTTTGCCAAACGAGTGCGTAGCCTTCAAAATTTGAAAGTGGCCATTGTGCAGCGCCTTCTTCGGGAAGGTATGTCGCTATTTCGCTTCGAAAAATGGCCAGCTCGGAATCATTGCGCCAACAAGGGCGGTAGATGGGTTCATCTTTTAGATTAAGAAAGATACTGCTGTTGCGTGTGATGCCGTTCCAGTCAGGCGCTTTGTCGAGGCAGGTAACTTCAAGATCGCCCTCTATAAGGTAAGGGTAGAAAGTGCCGTCTGAGGCTTGGGTTCCTCCAAAGCCTGCGCGTATAAAGCGATGGGTATGTTCGACATGTTCGAAGCCGTATCCCCGAAAGCGTGTGTCTAAATACCCGACATAGTTTAGGGCGCGTTGTGTAAAGGCTTCACACTGTCCGGTCAGGTTCTTAGAGATATAAGGGTCTTCGGGTACGCCAAGGCCTGAGATGATGTGTGAGTTATCCCAATGTTTCGGGAATAAATTGATGTGTCCCCAGCGTTGAGCGGCATCAATCCAATTATGCTCCCAGCCAAAGGATGTAGGAAAGCAATCGTCTTCTAGTACAATAATAATGTCACATTTAATGATTTCTTTTAGGTAGAATAGAACTCTATTTTTATTCCATGCTATTCCCCTATTGCTGCCATTTATGGTTTTGATACCCATTTCATGAAGGGTATCGATTGTGCCATCAGATGACCCGTCATCGGCGACAATGAGAGAAAAAGGCGTTTCAGTGTATTTTTGTATATGACGTATAGTATTGGCGATTACATCTTTTCTATTATACGTAATAATCCCGATGCCAATTTTTATATTTTCATGTGTCATAATGTGGGGTCTTGCTGGAACTTTCACGTATGAACGATTTTTTTAATACTTTAAATGATGATAGCGTCCATGAAAAATATTTGTCAATACTAATGTTCAATGTCTCATTGTAATATAATTTACACTGTATGGTATGTGGTTTTTATTGTTATCAATGTATTGGTTTGTATGAATTTGTGAAATATCACGGTCAGAATTTAGTGGGATAGAAGAGGCATGTCTGTTTTATCACGGCGTCATATTCTGGGTGGAACGGGGGTTCTGGCCGGTGCTTCTCTTATGCGTGGGCAGTCTGTTCGGGCGCAGCCTACGGAAGGGCATGAGCCATTTTCATTCGTGTTTATGACGGACACGCATTTGCAGCCTGAGCTTGATGCGGCCAAGGGCTGTCAGATGGCATTCAGGGCGATTAATAAGGAGCGTGCAGACTTCGTCGTGCAGGGAGGGGATCATGTTTTCGATGCGCTCGGTGTTTCGAAAGAACGTGCCAATAAGCTGATTGATTTGTATGAAATGACTGAACAAGTCATTGGTAAGAAAATTTACCATACGATTGGTAATCATGATTGCTTTGGCGTGTACGAGCAGAGTGGTGCATCTTTATCAGACCCTGAGTTTGGTAAGAATTATTTCCGTCGGATCTATGGGCAGACATATTATACGTTTGCGCATAAAGGCGTACATTTTATCGTTTTAGACTCGATCGGTATCACAGAGGATCGGAAATACGAAGGGCGCTATGATGCCGCGCAATTAGAGTGGCTTAAGGCAACCTTGGCGGCTTTGCCTGCGGGGGCACCTATCATCGTGGTAACGCATATTCCGATGGTCACAGCGTTCGTGGCATATACAGATTTAGACCATACAAAGTTGCGTCCGTCGGCGTTATGTACGGTGAATACTCGTGATGTGTTGGCACTTTTACATGGCCACAATATTCTAGCAGTGTTGCAAGGGCATACGCATGTGCTGGAGCATGTTGAATTGAATGGTGTACCCTATATTACTGGCGGTGCAGTGTGTGGAAACTGGTGGCACGGTGAACATTTGGGGACGCCTGAGGGTTACATGATTGTGTATGTAGACAAAGGCGCTGTGCGGACTGAGTATCGGACATATGGTTTCCAGACTGTTAGCCCGCAGCAGACGGCTTTCTGAAGCGTTGCCATGTATATGAACTGGCGAGAATAAGTCCGTTTATGATGAGGCCGGGAGTGGCTGGGTGAAAACCGTATAAGCTTCCGGCATATTCGTAAGTGCTGATTGAGATGAGAAGGCCACTAAAGAGTGCGGTTGCGATGGTTTTGCTCGTGAAAGGCCAGTTGAAGATAATACTTAAAACACCCGGAATAAGCTGGGCTAAGCCCATATAAAAAAAGACATTTAGGCTCGTCATGAGCAGGCCTGGTAGAGTGGCGCTCGCGAGAGAAATGGCAAGGTAGAGTGCAATTACGCCACGTCCGACCTGTTTTTGAGCAGTATTAGAAAGGTGGGGTACAACATTGCGGGCTGTAATAGCTGCAATGGAAAGGCAGACTGCGCCGAGCCAGACTAAACCTGTGAGAGCGATGCCAGCGAGAATTAGGCCTGTCATCCATGTGGGCAGGAAGTGCTGCGCGACCACTAAAACGATATTATCTGCTTTATAAGCCCCAAGGTCATGCGTTAGCCCGAAGCCGCCAATGGCGAAGAGTAATGGAAAAAGAAGTAAGTAAAAGGGCATCCAGCATTGAGCGCGCCGGATAGCGGCTGCACTGCGGGCAGAGAAGGCGGCAGATGCTGCATGTGGGACGATGCAAAATGCAACGGCCTGAATCAGTATGGTGCTGAGAATAAATGTGTTGGCATGGGCTTGGTGAGACCCGGCGGCAAGGTGGTCCAAGGCTGTTTTGAGAGGGAGGGTGGGACGATCTGCCCAATGATAAAATGCGGCTCCAGAAACAGCGAGGACAATGAGAATAATCAGTACATCTTTGAGGCAGGAGATGAGCGCTGCGCCACGCAATCCAGAAATGGCGACGAAGAGAAAGGCAAGGCCAGCACAGAAGGCGCCTGTTACGATGTTGGGGAGTGTTGGGGCTAAAAATTTTAACGTGCTGATGAGGCCTAAAAACTGTGTGGTGCCGAGGGGGAGGGTAAGCAACGTTAGGAGTAGAGCAACGGCTTTTTCTAATGCGGGGCTTTTGAAATGAGCGCGGAACAGGTCCGGCAGGGTGATTGCGCCGTATCGCTGACCGAGGGTGTGTAGTTTGGGGTACAGGACAAAGCCAACAGGAAAGGCAAGCAGAATATAGCCCGTTAGCCATACGGCGATGTCTGCCCCGTGTGCGATAACTCCACCGGGTAATCCCATGACGGAGCCGATCGTATAGGTCTCGCCCACTGAAAGGACGAGGAATAAAGCTGTGCCGAGTTGCCCTTGCGCTGCGAAGAAGGAGCGTGGGTCTGTCGTATTGTGGTGACGTTGCGCCAAGGGAATGAGGGTGAGCGCACAGAGCAGTACAAGGCAAAAGCTAAAGATCATGGCGGTGGTGGACGGTTCACAAAAAGGAGGGTGCTGGGAATAATGAAAAGGCCGCTAACGAGCCAGAACAGGTGTATGGGCAGGCCGAAAAGCGTATATGGCTCTGCACGTAAGAGCATTAGCGTGCAGAGCCAGAGGAGAGGAAGCCCCACTAAAATAGTATGTTTGGGGGCGGCTCTCACAGATGAGACCATGGCTGCGTGGTCATGCCGGGAGGGCATGTTGCTAAGTAGACGCCACGAGCAATAGCACGCGCGAGGACATCTGCCGCGAGAGTGCCGATACGTGTGACTAAAATGCTGCGCTCTAAAGAGGTCGGAGAAGTGGTTATCTCTTGTTGTGCTGTGGAGAGTGCAAAAACGATATCGCCATCAAAGGATGTATGAATGGGACGAATGGCGCGGGCCATACCATCTTGCGCGATGATGGCGACGCGTTTGAGCTCATCATTCGTTAGTGTGACATCTGTCGCGATGCATGCGAGCGTCGTGTTCGTGCGTGGTTGTGGGTTGAGCTTCGCAAGGCCCCAGTCTTCAAGGGGGGTGACGGATTTGACAGGGCCTAGGCCGCCAAATTCATCTCCAATTTCAAATTCACCGGCCCAAAAACGTCGTCCACCTGGGGCGACAACAGAGCCGAATGAATTACAGGCTGCTATTGCGCCAACGGTGATGCCGTCATGAGTAATATAAGAGGCGGATCCAAGGCCGCCTTTTAATGCCCCGGCCGTTGCGCCGTATCCTGCGCCATGTGTGCCGAGCGGGAAGGTGTCAGACGCACGGGAGGCCGCAGCGATGCCGAGTGCATGGTACGGTGGATCTTCTCCCCAGTTTTTATCACCGCCAGTGGCGAGATCATAGAGTGCTGCTGTGGGTACGATCGGGGCTGGGGGGACTGTTGGGTTGGGATGAAAGGAGAAGCCGCGTCCCCGCGCGCCAAGCCATGCCGCGGTGCCATCTCCGGATGCGAGGCCGTATACTGATCCGCCAGAGAGGACAATTGCATCTACCGTGTGTACGAGGTTACCGAGGGTGAGGGTGTCTGTCTCACGTGTTGCCGGTCCGCCACCGCGGATATCAACAGCGGCTGCTGCTGGAGCATCGGGTAGAATTACACTGACGCCGGTACAGTTTGATGGAGCGTCAGCATAGCCTACTTTCAGGCCTGGGACATCTGTGATGAGATTACGTGGCCCGACTGTGCCTCGGCGGTGAGAGGGGGCTGCTAAAAGATTTGGTGGCCGCAACATAAAAGCGGCACCTGCACCAAGCAGTGTACGCCGTGTTGCTTTCATGGAGGGGGTAGCGATTTTGCAGCTCATATCCGTTTTTTCGCATTGGAGGGGGCGTGTTTGTCGGGGGAAGTCGGGTTTGGAAAGCAGGTTCCTGTACATTGAAGGTATGAGGTTTTTACCTCATAAACGTTATGAGAGTAAAATATTATCTCTTATGTCTGTATGAAGTATAATTGTTTCAATTTTTGTTTTTAACCAAAATAAGCGTTTATTGTTGAATGAGAGAAAATATTATAATCTATAATGTGATGTGGTTATGGTTTTTATGTGGAGGTTTGTGATGTATTTCGATAAATACTCTTTGAAAGGTTCTCTTATTGCGGGCTTTATAGTGCTGCTATGCAGCGGTGTGGCCCATGCAGCGTCGGGAACGATGCCCAGTGCTTGTGATAATACGCAGTTTTTGCGTGATCAGCAGAATTTTTTGCAAAATGGTGCGACGGGTGTGGATCTGCCAGAGCATATTTGCGGGCAAGTTGTTGCTGTGGCGCCGCGTGCGAAACAGACGCGTAGTGGCTGGCACGGCTTTTTTTATGTGAATGTGGGGTCTGGCGTTTCAATCCGTATCGTGTCTGATCTGGATCGGATGAATGCTCCGGCGTGGCCTTGGGTGCATAAGCAAGATCAGGTTGAGGTGCAGGGACGTTATTACTTTGATAACCTGCGTAGCCAAGGAATTGACTGGACGCATCATGGTACTGGGCGTTCATGGGGGTGGGGTGGTTTTGTGGTCGTGAACGGCCAGCATTACGAGTGAGGTTAAAGGCCCCGGGAGCATCTTGTCTCCCGGGGGGATGGGGTTAGTTCGTAGTCTCATCTTTTGAGGCTTCGGATTTACTATTACGGCTCTCAGCTTCGGTAATGTCGAAGGTGAGAGCTTTATTTTTGAGGCCGATGGAAACCGTTCCGCCTTGCGCTAGGCGGCCAAAGAGCAGTTCTTCGGCGAGTGGTTTTTTGATGTTTTCCTGAATAACCCGGCCGAGAGGGCGCGCACCATACAGGCGGTCATATCCGCGCTCTGCCAACCATTCTTTCGCTGAGGATGAAATCTCAATGGTGACGTTACGGTCTGCCAGTTGAGCTTCCAACTGGAGAATAAATTTCTCCACCACGCGCCCAACTGTTTCTGGCGTAAGGTTGGCGAAGGGAATGATGGCATCCAGTCGGTTGCGGAATTCTGGTGTGAAGAGGCGCTTGATGGCTTCTTCATCCTCACCAGAGCGAATGGTCCGCCCAAAGCCGACGGCTTCTTTGGATAGGTCAGCCGCACCAGCGTTGGTTGTCATGATGAGGATGACATTACGGAAATCAACCGTTTTGCCATTATGGTCTGTTAAGCGCCCATGATCCATGACCTGTAGTAAAATATTGAAAAGCTCTGGGTGTGCTTTTTCAATTTCATCAAGCAGAAGAACGGCATGGGGGTGTTGATCAATGGCGTCGGTTAAGAGGCCGCCTTGGTCAAAGCCGACATAACCCGGGGGGGCCCCTAATAGGCGCGAGATGGAGTGGCGCTCCATATATTCCGACATATCAAAGCGGATGAGTTCTACGCCCAGTGATGACGCCAGTTGGCGTGCAATCTCTGTTTTGCCAACGCCCGTGGGGCCGGAAAAGAGATAGTTGCCAATGGGCTTTTCCGGCTCTCTGAGGCCAGCTCGGGAGAGTTTGATGGCTGATGACAGCGTCTCAATGGCATTGTCTTGGCCAAAGACCATGTTACGCAAATCACGCTCAAGGGTGCGTAGTGTTTCGCGGTCATCGGCGGAGACGCTCTTGGGTGGAATGCGTGCAATCTTTGCGATGGCGTCTTCCACATCTTTGATCGTGACGGTTTTTCTGCGCTTGCTTTCAGGGATCAGCATGCGGGCTGCCCCAACTTCGTCAATAACGTCGATGGCTTTGTCCGGCAGTTTGCGGTCATGCACGTATTTGGCGGCGAGCTCGACCGCGCCGCGTAGTGCCTCTTCCGTATACCGGACGTTGTGGAATTTTTCGTAGCTGCTTTTTAGGCCACGTAAAATTTTGATGGCATCTTCGACGCTTGGTTCTGGCACATCAATCTTTTGAAAGCGCCGGACTAAGGCGCGGTCTTTTTCAAAATGCTGCCTGAATTCTTTATAGGTGGTGGAGCCGATGCAGCGCAGCGTGCCTGCGGCGAGTGCTGGCTTAAGCAGGTTTGATGCATCCATTGCGCCACCAGATGTGGAGCCAGCACCGATGACGGTATGGATTTCATCAATAAAGAGAACGGCATGTGGTGTTTCGTCGAGTTCTGTGACGACGGCTTTCAAGCGTTCTTCGAAATCTCCGCGGTAGCGGGTACCTGCAAGGAGTGCCCCCATATCGAGAGCATAGATTGTTGCATTTTGCAGAACTTCGGGCACGTCTTTTTCGGTAATACGCCGTGCAAGCCCTTCGGCAATAGCTGTTTTCCCGACGCCTGGGTCACCAACAAACAGGGGGTTATTTTTGGTGCGGCGGCATAGGATTTGGATTGTACGTTCGATCTCCTGATCACGGCCGATCAGAGGGTCGATCTTTCCTTTTTGCGCGCGGGCATTGAGGTCAACGCAATATGTTGCGAGGGCGCCGTCTTTGGCTTTGCTCTTGTGCTCTTCAGGTTCGCTCTCAGCATTCTTTTGGTTGGTTGTGGATGCTTTGCGGGCTCCACGATCGGGAGCTTTTGCGATGCCGTGTGAAATGAAATTCACGGCGTCTAGGCGGGTCATATCCTGTAATTGCAGGAAGTAGACAGCATGGCTTTCGCGCTCTGCAAAAAGAGCGACGAGCACATTTGCGCCGGTGACATCGTCGCGTCCCGTGCTTTGCACATGAATGGCAGCACGTTGGATGACACGTTGGAAGGCGGCGGTTGGTTTGGGGTCAACGCTGCGCTCTGAGGATAGGCCTGAGAGGTCTTTGTCCAGAAACTCGGTGAGTTCTGCGCGAAGGCGGTCAAGATCTACGCCGCATGCGTGAAAGACGCTGAGGGCATCTGGATCTTCTGTAAGGCCGAGCAATAAGTGCTCAAGCGTAGCGTATTCGTGTTTTCGGTCCCCGGCGAATGTGAGGGCGCGGTGAAGTGTCTGTTCGAGCATACGGGACAGCATGGGCGCTCCTCTCGGCCTCTCACCGAGAGAGGCATCTTGGCGCGATGTGGCTGTGGAAACGAGTCACAAACGCAGTCGTGGTGGGTCTTCCGGTTCCGTGTGTGGAGTGGATTCTTAAGATGGTGGAACCGGCGTTATTCTTTTTCAAGTGTACATTGTAGTGGGTGCTGGTTTTTGCGTGCCAGATCCATGACATGAGCAACCTTGCTCTCGGCTACTTCATAAGTAAAGACACCACAGACGCCGACGCCATGTTGGTGCACTTCGAGCATGATGTCGGTTGCTTCATCGCGCGATTTTCCGAAAAAACGTTCTAGCACATGCACAACGAACTCCATGGGGGTGTAGTCATCATTTAGCATGAGGACGGTAAACATGGAGGGTTTGCGCGTGCGGGTGCGTGGACGCACGACGACATCAATTTCGAACTCGGGTTCCCCATCTTCTCCGAAGGGAGGAGTGAGGGGGTCTGATGTGCCCATCGCTGAGACGCGCGTTGCGCTGTCATTCAGGGGAGGGGGCTCAGGTAGAACAGGTGTGGGGCGCAATGTCGATAGAACCATGACGTTGAGAATATGGAGTGCTTCTATAGCCATGAGAAGGGGGGATTTGCATGATTTTATGTGGCGGGATGGAAAGAGGTAAAGTGTTGCTTTCACCATGTTTTCGCCACCTTCAGAAAATATTAAATAAATTCAGAAAAGGTCATGGACGTATGAGTGGGGCCACGCGTAGATAGTTGTGTGGTTATAAGGCGCTGTTTGGAAGCGCTTTATGTGTCGGTCGCGTTATCCGGCGGATGTCGGCGGCGTGGTTTTGTGCGTCTATGTATTGAAGGCTCCGTGGTTACGGTTACGCTTAAAGGCTGCCAAGTAATGCGCTTCTCGTCCGGTTTGTCTGCATTTTTCTCTGTTTTTCTTGTCCTTGGGTGCGTATGTGCCGTGTTGGCCCCTTCAGGGCGTGCATGGGCGCAATATCCGGGGCATATTTCGAGCTATGTTCTCGATGCGCAGACGGGGGATGTTTTGTCGCAAAGTGATGCGGATTTGCAGCGTTATCCGGCATCTTTGACGAAATTGATGACGCTGTACCTGACTTTTCGGGCGTCGCAGGCTCATCAAATTACTTTTGATGAGCAAGTGCCAGTGTCGATTCATTGCTCGATACAAAAGCCGTCAAAACTGGGTTTGGTGCCGGGTACGCGTTTGACGGTTGAGCAGGGCGTTTTGGCTCTGGTCACGAAATCGGCCAATGATGCGGCTTGTGCGTTGGGCGAATTTCTGGGTGGCGGTGATGAAGTCCGGTTTGCGCAACTTATGACGCAGCAGGCGCGCGCGTTGGGTATGAGCAATACGACATTCCGCAATGCTTCCGGTTTGCCGGACCCAGATCAGGTGACGACGGCGCATGATCTGGGTATTTTGGCGCGCCGTTTGATTAATGATTTTCCGAGCTATTATCATTATTTTGATGTGCCGCAGTTTTATTTCCACCGTCGTTTGATCCCGAACCATGATCAGATGCTGAAGATTTATTCGGGCGCGGATGGGTTGAAGACGGGCTATACGGATTTGGCTGGTCATAACCTTGTGACCTCCGCAATGCGTGGGAATACACGTTTGATTGGCGTGGTCATGGGAGCTCCAAGCAACACGAGCCGCTCTTTGACGATGGCCGCTTTATTGGATCGTGGCTTTGCCGATAGAGGTTTGGCACCGGAGCCTTTGATGCACCCAGCGGTATCGCGTCCTGCTTTGGTTTTTGTTGGGCGTAGAGGTCGTTGGCGTGGCCGGCAGCTTATTGGTGCGCGTCGTCCTGTTGAAGTGGCGGAGGCATCTTCGCGGAAGCATGGCGTGCGGGTTGTGCGTCATGCTGGGAATGTCCGGATGGTCAGTTTGCACGCGCAAGGGGCGGCGCACCGTCCGAGACGTCACGTGCGCGGATAATGTTTATCAGCTGATTGCAACGCTAGAACTTGCGGTTCCAATCGTATCGACGCATCTTATCGGCACGTAGTGTAAGAATAAGGTGATGAGCGCGATGGCCGGTGGAATTACGATTTATAACGCAGACGATTTTGTTGGTTTGCGTGCGGCAGGGCGTCTCGTTGCCGAAACATTGGATATGATCGGGGAACATGTGCGCCCCGGTGTGACGACTGAAGAACTCAATACGTTGGTGCATGAGTTCACTTTGGCGCATGGAGCGACGCCAGCGCCTTTGAACTATCGCGGTTTTCCGAAGTCATGCTGTATCTCCATCAACCATGTTGTGTGTCATGGTATTCCGGGTGGCAAAGTACTGGCCGAGGGAGATATTTTGAATATTGATGTCACCTCCATTCTTGATGGTTGGTATGGTGATAGTTCCCGTATGTATATCGTCGGTAAGGCTCCGAAGAAGGCAGAAAAGCTGGTAGAATTGACCTATCAGTCTTTGATGTTGGGTATTAAGGCTGTGCGCCCGGGCAATACGCTGGGGGATATCGGTCATGCAATTCAGAGTTTTGCAGAGCGGAATCGCTTATCTGTTGTGCGTGATTTTTGCGGGCATGGCATTGGGCGTGAATTCCATTCAGAACCGAATATTTTGCATTATGGTAAGCCAGGCCAAGGCCGGGAGTTGGTGGCCGGAATGGTCTTTACTATTGAGCCAATGCTGAATTTGGGCCGTCCAGATGTGAAGATCCTTGATGATGGCTGGACGGCGGTTACACGGGATCGTTCTTTGTCTGCGCAGTTTGAGCATATGCTGGGTGTGACGGAAGATGGTTGTGAGATCTTTACGTTGTCCCCACGCGGTTACACCTGCCCGCCTTATGGAGAAAAAGCATGATGGTTCTTTCAACGCGTTTTGCGAGCCGCCGTAAGGCTCTTTTCTCTTCAGCGTTAGCGGTAGCGTGTGCTGCCGCGCCGTTTTCGTCGACTTTGGCGGCAGGGGCGGCGCCTGTGGCTTCTATGCCTGCGGACCCTTTGGCTTTTGGCCCGGACCAAAAAGAAGCAGCAAAGCTGGTTTCAGCAAAGCATGGCATGGTAGTGTCTGCGCAGCATTTGGCATCAGAAGCGGGTGCTAAGGTGCTGGCTCAGGGTGGTAATGCTGTTGATGCGGCGGTGGCCGTTGGGTATGCGCTGGCTGTAGTCTATCCGGCGGCGGGCAATATCGGCGGTGGCGGTTTTATGACCATCCATCCTGCGCATGGCAAAACGGTTTTTATTGATTTCCGTGAGCATGCACCAAGCCAAGCACGGGAAGATATGTATCTGGATGCGTCGGGTAATGTGATACCGGGGGCGTCGACAGAAGGCTGGAAAGCGGTTGCCGTGCCGGGGACGGCTGCGGGGCTGGATGAGATCCACCGTAAGTGGGGCAAATTGAGCCGTGCTAGGGTGATGGCGCCGGCAATTGCTTTGGCGCGTGATGGTTTCATTTTAAACCAAGCTGATAGTGATCTTTTGGCGACGTCTACGCGCTACTTCCAAAAAGATATTTACGCACAAAAAATCTTTTTGCGGCCAGATGGAACGGCGTTGCAGCCCGGAGATCGGTTAGTACAGCGTGATCTGGCTAAGAGCCTAAGCTTGATCGCACAAAAAGGGCCAGATGCGTTTTATCACGGTGCGATTGCAGATGAGTTGGTGCGAGCCAGCCAAGAAGGTGGTGGCCTGCTAACGAAGGCTGATTTTGCAGCATATCATACGCGGACGCTGGAGCCTGTGCGTTGTACGTATCGCGGGTATTTGGTGGAGACGTCTCCGCCGCCGAGCGGTGGTGGTGTTGCGCTGTGTGAAATCCTCAACATTTTGTCGGGTTACAACATGACGCAATTGGGCTTGCATACGGCCCCTGCGGTTCAGCGTGAAGTTGAAGCCATGCGCCATGCTTATTCGGACCGTCGGGATCTTGGCGACCCTGCGTTTGTGCAGAACCCAATCGCACATCTGACAGATCCGGCTTATGCTGCGGCTATTCGTGCGGCAACCCCGACAGATCACGCCGTACCGTCTGAAGACCTGCGCTCTAGTGAAGCGAAGCCGGTTGCCCCGCAACCGATGCCGGAACCAGAGCACGAAAAGCATGAGACAACGCAGTTTTCTGTGATGGATCGTGAAGGAACGGCGATTTCGGCTACTTACACGCTGAATGGTTGGTTCGGCGCGGGTGTGATGGGTGGTCATACGGGTATTTGGATGAATGATGAGATGGATGATTTCTCGTCAAAGCCAGGTGCGCCGAATATGTTCGGCATTGTCGGTTCTAAAGCGAATGCGATTGCGCCGGGTAAAACGCCACTTTCCTCAATGTCCCCAACAATTTTGTCAAAAGACGGCAAGGTTGTCATGGTGATTGGGAGCCCGGGTGGTTCACGAATCCCAACGATTACGCTTTCCGCGATTTTGGGCGTTGTGGATTATGGATTGAATATTCGTGATGCGATTGATCTGCCGCGTATTCATGAGCAGTGGGAGCCGAGTGCCATTGAAATCGAAAATGGTGCGTTGAGCGCAGATGTACAAAAAGCGCTTCAGGCGGAAGGTTATGTTCTGTCTCCGCATCGTGTTTGGGGTGTGGCTGAAGGTATTCTGGCGGGGCGTCCAACATTGAGTGCGCCGGTGACAGGGCTGCTCTATGGTGCGGCTGATCCGCGCCATGGTGGTGGCGAAGCCGCAGGGCAGTAAGCCTTCTTTTTGAATGATGTGGAATAGGGGGTTGCCAGACCCCCTACTTCATGTGTTAGACGGGCGGCGGAAGGTCGGCGCTGGACGGATGTGTCGCGAACTCGGTCAGGTCCGGAAGGAAGCAGCCGTAGTGAATTTCAGACGGGTCAGATGTTCGGCCTTCCACCCCTCCCCAAAAATGATGTTATTGCAAAACATAGAGCTGTTTCGGGCTTTCAGGGGTGGCGTGCGCGATGACCGCTACGGTTATTCATGACAGAGATTGAAAACGATATTCCGTTACCGCCAGAGAGTGGCGGTGGTTTTTTTGGCGATGCGCTTGCAGAGAGTTCCGCACCGCCTTCAGAGTCCGATGCTCTGGCGGAACCTGAAAAAGCGCTGTCGCCTAAAGAAGATGTATACCGGGTACTGGCTCGGAAATACCGCCCTCGTTCATTTGAAGATCTGATCGGGCAGGATACGCTGGTGCGCATCTTGCGGCGGGCATTCTCGCTTCAGCGTGTGGCTCATGCCTTTATGCTGACGGGTGTGCGTGGTGTTGGTAAAACGACGACGGCGCGGATTATTGCGCGTGCGCTGAACTGCGTTGGGGTTGATGGAAAAGGCGGGCCGACGGCAGATCCGTGCGGTGTGTGCCCAAATTGTACGGCGATTTTGGCAGATCGTCACCCTGACGTGTTGGAGATGGATGCGGCGTCACGCACGGGCGTAGATGACGTGCGTGAGATTATTGAAGCGACACGTTTCCGCCCGATGCAAGCGCGTATGAAAGTCTTCATCATTGATGAAGTGCATATGCTGTCCCGTAATGCTTTCAACGCGCTGCTGAAAACGTTGGAAGAGCCGCCGGCACAAGTGACGTTCATTTTTGCCACGACGGAACTACGGAAAGTGCCGGTGACGGTGCTATCGCGCTGTCAGCGGTTTGATTTGCGGCGTGTGCCGCAAGTGCAGTTGCAGGAGCATTTTGACCGTATTGCCCGCAAAGAGGGGGCAGAGCTTTCTGCCGATGCGTTGGCGTTAATTGCGCGTGCGGCAGATGGTTCTGTGCGTGATGGCTTGTCTTTGTTGGATCAGGCGATTGCGCAGGGCGCGGCGGATTCGCAATCTGTGTCTGACATGCTGGGCTTAGCAGACCGTGGATTGGTTTTTGATTTGCTTGAAGCTTTGATGGCTGGCCGCGTTGCGGATGCTTTGGCTTTGACAGATCAAGCTTATGCACGCGGAGCTGATTTGGGCGTATTGCTGACGGATGTGCTGGATTTAGTGCATTTAGTGTCACGCTTGAAAGCTGTGCCTGCCTTGCGTGAGACGCGTGAATTGCCCGAGGCAGAGCGGGTCCGTGGTGGTGCGCTGGCAGATCGTTTATCCGTCTCTGTTCTAGGGCGTACGTGGCAAATGCTCTTGAAGGGGGTTGGGGAGGTCGAACAAGCGCCAGATCGTCGTCAGGCGGCTGAGATGATCCTCATTCGCTTGTGCCATGCAGCGCTTTTACCAACGCCAGATCGGTTAATCCGGCAATTAACGGAGTCTGCTCCTGAGGGCGGTGGCTCTGGTCGTGCGGGGAGCAGCGGAGGTCCAGTCGGGGGCGCGGCGTCTCATGGTACGTCGGGAAGCCATTCGGCTTCCGTTCAGCGCGTGGATGGTCCTACGCAAGGGTATGATCAGGGGCCTAGAGGGCAGTCATCGTCTTCAACAGGAGCGCCGCTGAAGTTGGTGGCAAATGGCGGGCAGGTTATTGATCCGCATTATGCTGGGCAGCACGTGCCGGAGCCTTCTCCGGCGAAGCGCCCAGTGGCGGTTGAATCCTCGGCCAGTGAGGCTGTGCCTACTGAACAGGACGAAGCACCTAACAACAAAAGTGCTGCTCCTGATGATGCATTGCCTTTGCCGCCAAGGACGTGGCGTGAGATGGTGGCTTTGGCGCGTGGGCGTGAGCCGTTACTGCATGGCATGTTGCGTAATGCGGTGCATGTCGTGCGTTTTGCGCCGCCGGTGGTTGAGATACGCTCTGACGACCCTAAAGCGCGCGTGGAGCGGAGTTTACAGGCTTTATTGGATCATCTTTTTCCAAAGGCGTGGCGTGTGTCTACGTCAACGGAAGAAGGGGAGCCTACTCTGGATGAGCAAGGGGCAGAGATTGTTGCTCTGAACCAAGCTGAGGTTGAATCCCATCCGCTTGTCCAAGCGATTTTGATGGCTTTTCCCGGTGCTAAGATTGGGGAAGTGCAGGATCACGGCTTGGATGATTATGGATTGCCGCCAGAAGAGGTGACGTCTTTGGTGGATAATGAACCACCGGATCTGGAATTTGCGCCACTGGATGCAGATCTTCTGGATGAAGACGATATCTACTGAGTAATACAGGAGCAAACGCTATGAAGAATCTTGCTGGATTGATGAAGCAAGCAAGCCAAATGCAGTCTCGGATGCAGGACGCGCAGAAGGAACTGGCAAATCTGGTTGTTGATGGCAGTGCTGGTGCTGGTTTGGTGACGGTGCAACTGACCGGTAAGGGTGAAATGCGTAATTTGCGTATTGATCCAAAGCTTGCAGAGCCAAGCGATATGGAAACGCTGCAAGATCTGATTGTCGCGGCTTATGCAGATGCGAAGGCGAAGGCTGAAGCAGCCAGCTCCGAAGCGATGCGTGGTGTTACGGGCGGGATTGATTTGCCGCCGGGTTTGAACCTGCCGTTCTAATGCAGGTGTAAGGGGCTGTATCCGGTGAATGCACTGTGAACGGTACGACAGAAATCGAGCAATTGATTACAATGTTCGCGCGTTTGCCGGGGCTCGGTCCGCGGTCGGCGCGTCGTGCTGTGTTGAATCTTTTGCGGCAGCCTGAGGCGCGGATGTTGCCTTTGGCGCGGCAGATTGAGCGCACGGCGCAAAGTGTGCGGACATGCACGCAATGCGGAAATCTGGATACGGTTGACCCTTGCCATTTATGCACGGACCCATTGCGTGATGGGTCCGTGGTGTGTGTGGTTGAAACCGTGGGCGACCTTTGGGCGCTGGAACGTGCCACAGTGCATCGTGGGGTCTATCAGGTTCTGGGAGGGACGCTGTCTGCATTGGCAGGGTTCGGGCCGGATGACTTGAATGTACAGCCGTTAATGCGCCGTATAGAGGCGGGTGGTGTGTCAGAGGTCATTTTGGCGCTTGGCGCCACGGTAGAAGGTGCGACGACCGCGCATTGGTTGCAGGAAAAATTGTCCGTTTATGGTGTGTCTGTCAGTCGTGTTGGGCATGGTGTCCCGATGGGGGGCGCGCTGGACGGATTGGATGATGGTACATTAGCAGCCGCTCTTATGGCGCGTAGGTCTTTAGGGTGATGTTGGGGGCTGGGGCGATGTTGCCAATCTCGGCAAAAATGCCACGCGCGGCGCTGGTGACGGGGGGCGCGCGGCGTATTGGGCGTGCGCTGGTTGAGATGTTGGCCCAAGAGGGCTTTTCCGTTGCAATTCATTGCCGAGAAAGCGTGCAAGAGGCTGAGACGCTGCTGGACCAGATTGGTGGCCGCGGTTGCGTTGTGCAGGCAGATCTGGCCTGTGAGGCAGATGTCAGTGGCTTGGTAGCGAAGGTGCACGACATGCTGGGGCCTATTGGGGTATTGATTAATAATGCCTCGGTCTTCACGCGTGATGAGGTTGGTGACGTGACGCGCGAGAGTTGGGATCGTCACCTTGAGCCGAATTTACGGGCGCCGTTTGTATTGGCGCAGGATGTAGCATCATCTTTACCGGATGATGCGGAAGGGATGGTGCTGAATCTTCTGGATCAGCGTGTGTGGAATCTGACGCCGCATTTTGTGACGTATACTCTGTCTAAATCAGGGCTATGGACGCTGACGCAGAGTTTGGCGCTCGCATTGGCACCACGTTTGCGGGTGAATGCGATTGGTCCGGGGCCTGTTTTGCCTGCCGCAGGGCAGTCTGATGAGCATTTTCAGGCGATGTGTGACCGTACGCCGTTAGGGCGAGGTTCTTCGCCTGACGAGATAGCTGCGGCGGCGCGGATGTTGCTCGCTTTGCCGTCAGTGACGGGGCAGATGCTGGCGCTGGATGGTGGTCAGCATTTAAACTGGTCTCCGCGGTAACGGACTGCGTTATGCCAAGCCCTGTTCTCTTGCGTGAGGTGGTTGCCGGTGACTGTGATGCGCTGGTGGCTGCGAATTGCGCGAATAAGCCGTTTCATGCGCCATGGGCGACGCCATTTTGTGACGAAGCAGGTTTTCGGCAATGGTTTGCTGTGTGTTCTTCTGACGGTGCAGCGGGTTACGTTGCTCTGGAGCGGCAGACAGGTCAGGTTATTGGCGTTTTGACGTTAAGCCAGATTGTGTACGGCAATTTCTGTAATGCTTATTTGGGGTATTATGGGATGAAGGCTGCGTGCGGTCGGGGCCTTATGACGGAAGCGGTGCGGCTGGTATTGGTGCGTGCATTTGGAGATTTGGGCTTGCATCGGATTGAAGCCAATGTACAGCCTGACAATCAGCGTTCAATTGCGCTTCTTTGTCGTTTAGGGTTTCAAAAAGAGGGCTTTTCGCCACATTATTTGCGGATTTCTGGTGTGTGGCGGGATCATGAACGTTGGGCGATCCGGCGTGAAATGTTTAGCGGTAGTTAATGGCGGCGCTGGGAAAGTAGTCTTCAATGACGAGCGAGATCGGTGCATGATCGCTGGCGCGACGTAGAACGGCGCGATTTTCGAGCAGATAAGCTGATGCTTCTGGCATGGCCGTGCTGCTGATGGTGGTCCGTGAGAAATGGGTGTCTTGAACGGCGCGACCAAATGGGGTGGTGCTGTGCTCAAGGCGAGTATTCATCTCCGCAGTAAGGCGTTCTGGAACGTACCAATTCCACGCATCAGACACGGGAACGTCGCCGCAGAGGAGTTGAACGTGGCGCAGCTTAAGTGCTGTGGGTGATGTCAGTTCTAAGCGTTGAATGATATCGGCTGCGGGGGCAGGTGGCGTACCAATTGTGACGCTGTGAACGTGAATGGGGGAGGGGCAGAAGCTCTGGAGTGTTGCTGTGGCACTAGGGCGGCTGGCAAGGCGCTCTTGGAGGTTCTGGGTATGAGTGTGCCGTGAAGAAACGGCGCATCCGCTCAGCAGTGCAAGCGTTAAGCCTGCACATGCCGAGGGAAGAACGTAACGGAGCAAAGGAGAGTTGCTCTTAGTTATCGTCGCGGTCGTCTTTGTCTGTTGGGACCTCGATGTCGTTTGACAGATCATCGTCATCATCCAGATCGTCATCGCTTTCGATAACATCATCGGCATCATCATCTGTGTCCAGATCGACGTCGACGTCGTTTTCGTGCTCGCTTGGAGCCGCGTTGGGATCTTTTTCTTCAGGGAGCGGCTCATCGTTTTGTTTCAAACGACCGATATCGCTCGGTTGGGTACCACCGCATTTGGGGCAAATCGCGGGGACGCGGTTCAAGTCATAAAAGCGGACACCACAATCAACGCATGTCCGTTTTAGACCGAGTTCGGGTTTTGCCATGTTGCGCAAGCCTACCAATGCCACGGAATTAGAGAAGGGCGGCCATGCCAGCTTGAGCGGGGCCTGTCAATGTTTTTAGGGTTTTTTCGGTGATTCGTTTAGGGGGAGTGGAGCATTTTCCTGCATAAACGGTAATTGACAGTCTCCAGTTATGGGCGGCATGAACGAAACTATGAATCAGCGACCTTTGACCGTTTCTCGTGCGTTATCAGGCTTGCAGGGTACGACCCGCGTGCCTGGCGATAAATCCATCAGCCATCGTTCACTTATGTTTGCGGCGCTTGCAACGGGGCAAACGCGGGTGAGTGGCCTCCTTGAGGGGGAGGATGTGTTGCGTACGGCAGATGCGATGCGGGCTTTGGGCGCAACAATTACGCAAGATGGTGGTGTCTGGGTTATTGACGGGCGTGGTGTCGGTGCGCTGTCAGAACCTGAAGATGTGCTTGATATGGGGAACTCGGGGACGGCAGCGCGGCTTTTATCGGGTATCTTGGCGACGCAACCTTTCTTGAGTGTGATGACGGGGGATGCCTCGCTTCGTTCACGCCCCATGCGTCGGGTGACGGTGCCGTTGAGTGAAACTGGCGCTGTGTTTGAAGCCCGTGAAGGTGGCCGCTTGCCGATGGCTATTCGTGGCACATGTGGGGCTAAGCCGTTGACCTATCGTTTGCCTGTAGCGTCTGCTCAGGTGAAGTCTGCTGTTTTGCTCGCGGGCTTGAATGCTCAGGGGCAAACGGTGGTTGAAGAGCCTGTGGCAACGCGGGATCACACGGAGAATATGTTGCGGCACTTTGGTGTGCCGGTTGCCGTTGAAGTGATGGAAGATGGTGGTCGCCGCATCGCATTAACTGGGCCTGCTCAATTGAGCGCGCGTGATGTTGTGGTGCCGGGTGACCCGTCTTCAGCGGCTTTCCCGATTGTTGCAGCGCTGCTGGTGCCGGGCTCTGATGTCTTGATTACGGGGGTTGGCCTCAACGTTTTACGCACGGGGTTATTCCAAACTTTGCGCGAGATGGGTGGTGATCTTGAGGTGCTGAATGAGCGCATTGAAGGTGGCGAGCCGGTTGGTGACCTGCGTGTGCGTCATTCAGCATTGCGTGGTGTAGCTGTGCCGCCGGAACGTGCGCCGTCTATGATTGATGAATACCCCGTTCTGGCGGTTGCATGTGCGTTTGCAGAAGGGGAATCGCGTTTGCAAGGGTTGGAAGAGCTGCGTGTTAAGGAGAGTGACCGTCTCGCCGCGACGGTTGCTTTGCTGGATGTGAATGGTGCTGCGACCACGGTGGACGGTGACGACCTGATTGTGCATGGCCTTAAGGGTGATGTGGGGGGCGGGCACGTGACGACACATATGGATCATCGCTTGGCGATGAGTGCGATTGTCTTCGGTTTGGCGGCACACAAGCCGGTTTCAGTGGATGATACGGCGTTTATCGAAACCAGCTTCCCGGGCTTCGTAGAGTTGATGAATGCTTTGGGGGCGGGAATTCATTGATGTCTGGTGGGTTTGTTATTGCGGTTGATGGGCCGGCGGCAGCGGGTAAGGGTACGTTAGCGCGGGCTTTGGCGGATGCCTATGGGCTGCCATACTTGGATACGGGGTTGTTATACCGTGCTGTGGCGCGGCGTGTGCTGAATGCGGGTGGAGATCCGCACAATGCTGCGGAGGACATGGCACAACATCTGACGGCAGAAGATTTGCAGCGCAATGATCTGCGTGTTCCTGAAGTGGATCGTGCGGCGTCTATTGTTGCGTCGCAGCCTGCTGTGCGTGCGGCGCTTCTAGAGCGTCAACGTGTTTTTGGGCGTACAGGTGGGGCAGTTGTTGATGGGCGCGATATTGGGACGGTCGTGTTCCCAGATGCGCCTGTTAAGCTGTTTATTACTGCAACAGCCAAGACGCGTGCGCTGCGGCGTTATCATCAGATGCATGCAGGCGTGCCGTTAGAAGGCGAAGCGCTGCATCGTGCGGTAGCAGAGATTGAAAGCCGGGATCAAAGAGACTCGGAGCGTGATGTTGCGCCGTTACGGGCAGCAGATGATGCCTTTACGATTGATACGGATGATTTGACGGCGGCTGAGGTTTTTCAAAAAGCGTGTGATTACATCGCGCAGCGCCGTGCGTAGAGGCCTTTTGTCTTTGCTGGAGTGCTAGAAAAAGCACTTTTTGATTGACATTGACTGTGTCAAGGGTGTCTTTGCTTGCTTTGAAAGCAAGACACCGTAAAGGTTTGCTTTCCTCTTATGTGTGTATCACAGGCATGAGGGTGTTTTGGATCATTGACCCGTTTGATGCTTTTAGGGCCGACGGGGAGACGTCACACGCATAACAATTTCATGTGTGGCGCAAGCATGGATTTCCAGCGTATTGCGGAAATCTGGGAATATTAGACTACATGGCTTCTGCCACTCTGATGAACTCGGTTGCACACGGCACCGAAGATTTTGCTGCCCTTCTCGATGAGACACTGGGTCGCGACACTGGTTTTGAGGGCTCCGTTGTTACGGGTCGTGTTATTCGTCTATCTGACGAGTTCGCGATTGTTGACGTTGGCCTGAAGAGCGAAGGCCGCGTTGCGCTGAAGGAATTCGGTCCTCCGGGCGCCGCTCCTGACGTGAAGCCTGGCGATGTTATCGAACTGTACGTTGAGCGTTACGAAGATCGTGATGGTTCCATCGTTCTGTCACGCGAGAAGGCGCGTCGTGAAGAAGCATGGACGGCTCTGGAGCGTGCATTTGGTAACAACCAGCGCGTGAACGGCACGATTTATGGTCGTGTTAAGGGTGGCTTCACGGTTGACCTCGGTGGCGCAATGGCGTTCTTGCCAGGCAGCCAAGTGGACATCCGTCCGGTTCGTGACGTTGGTCCGCTGATGGGTCAGCCGCAGCCGTTCCAGATCCTGAAGATGGATCGTGCACGTGGTAACATCGTTGTGTCACGTCGTGCAGTTCTTGAAGAGACCCGTGCTGAGCAGCGTTCTGAGCTGATCCAGGGCCTGAAGGAAGGCATCACCGATTACGGTGCGTTCGTTGACCTCGGCGGCGTTGATGGCCTGCTGCACGTTACGGATATCGCTTGGAAGCGCATCAACCACCCATCTGAAGCTCTTCAGATTGGTCAGCCAGTTCGCGTTCAGGTTATCCGCTTCAACTCTGACACGCAGCGTATCTCCCTGGGTATGAAGCAGCTTGAAGCTGATCCATGGGAAAATGTTGCTGTTAAGTACCCAGCAAGCGCTCGTTACACGGGTCGCGTCACGAACATCACCGATTACGGTGCATTCGTTGAGCTGGAGCCGGGCGTTGAAGGTCTGGTGCACGTTTCTGAAATGTCTTGGACAAAGAAGAACGTACATCCGGGCAAGATCGTTGCGACTTCTCAAGAAGTGGACGTCATGGTTCTCGATGTGGACAGCTCAAAGCGCCGCATCTCTCTGGGCCTGAAGCAGGTTCAGCGTAATCCTTGGGAGCAATTCCAAGAAGAGAACAAAGTCGGTTCCGTCATCGAAGGCGAAATCCGCAACATCACCGAGTTCGGTCTGTTCATTGGTCTCTCTGCAGACATCGACGGCATGGTTCACATGTCCGACCTGTCTTGGGACGAAGCTGGCGAAGCAGCCATGGCGAACTACGAGAAGGGCCAGGTCGTTAAGGCTAAGGTTCTGGACGTGGACGCTGAGAAAGAGCGCATCTCGCTCGGTATTAAGCAACTTCAGGAAGATCCAGCCGCTGACACGCTCGCACGTGTTCAGAAGGGTGCAATCGTAACCTGTGTTGTGACCGCAGTTCAAACGAACGGCATCGAAGTGAAGGTTGACGAAGTCCTGAATGGCTTCATTCGCCGCGCAGAACTGGCTCGTGACAAGGCAGAGCAACGCCCAGAGCGTTTCGCTGTTGGCGAGAAGGTTGATGCGAAGGTCGTTGCTGTTGAGCGTGCATCACGTAAGCTGGCTCTGACGATCCGTGGCCGTGAGGTCGAGGAAGACAAGCAAGCCATCACGGAATACGGTTCATCTGATTCCGGCGCATCACTGGGTGATATCCTGGGTGCAGCTATCCGTCGCCGTACTACGGATTGATGGAAAAATAATGCCTCTTTTATTTGAGGTATTATGAAAAGGGTCGCTTCGGCGGCCCTTTTTTTTATTTATTCTAAATCATGAGGGTATGCGAACGGCGCTTTTGCTGTTTTAATGACTGAGCTAGAAATTATCATAACGTCGAGTGCAGTGCATATGAAGTGTACTGTATGTCGTGGTCTTGATTCTAAATTGGGGGTGGGCGTAAGGCGCTCAATTGCTTGATGGCGGTCATTTATAATACAAACTTTACGCATAACCCCAATTCGTACCTTACTCTTGCTATAGAGCGTGCTGCGAAGTCTCTATTTGGGCGTGATGACGTTGTTGTTGCAGACAACATGTCTTTGGCGGGTATTGCTGCGTCAGGTACTCATGATGTCCTGATTTGCATCGATGCACAGCGTATTCATTTGCCGTTGCTGCGCCGCATTCGTCCGGCATTCAAAACAATGATTTTGTGGACGTTTGAAGATCCCTTTATGCGGGATTTCAACGTTGAAAATGCTGGGCTGTTTGACTTTGTATTTACGAATGATCCGTCTTGTGCTGAATATTATAATGGTAAGGGTCATTATCTGCCTTTGGCAGCGAGTACTTCCATCCATGAGCGGAAAGTACTGACGGCTAATGAGCTGGAATATGACATCTTCTTTGCGGGGACGATGTGGCCCAATCGCGTTGAGACGTTGCGTCGTGTTATCGCGGCATTCCCAGATGCGCGTCTGAAGTTGATTTGCCCTGGGAATGAATATTTGCCACCGCTCCCAGCAGATTTGGCAGCTTTGGCTATTCAGCGTCCTGTTAGCCATGAAGCGTTTATTGATTTTGCGAATGTCAGTGCGGTTACGCTGACGATGTTCCGTGACTATGCGAGCCATGGCGATGTCAGCCAAGCGACCGCTCCTGGTCCGCGTTTCTTTGAACTTGGGCTTGCTGGTACTGCGCAGGTTGTTGAAGCGCCGGAAAGCATGGCGAGTGAGCATTTCGAAACAGTCGATGGTGTAAGCCTTGCGCGTGACCCTGATGGGGTTGTTGCCGCCGTTGCGCGTATTCTGGAAAGCAAGAGCGTGCGTCGTAAGGCTGCTCAAGCTGCACAGAAGTCTGTATTGCAGCACCATCTGTACGAAAATCGTTTGCGGAAGATGCAGGAAATTACGGGCGCTGATTTCGGTAGCCGTAAGGGGGATATTGTTCCGGTCGAACGTCGTCGCCGACTGCGTGTTTTGATGTGCACACACTCTACGATTCATGAGCAAGCATGGGGTGGTGTTGAGGTTTATCAGCAAGCATTGTGTTCAATGTTGGGGCGCGATGTAGAGTTCTTTTACTGGCTGCGCCGTGGAGGCTCTTGCTGGATGACGACGGCGAGCGGACAAGAGCTTGATCGCTTTGAAGTGCCTGAAGCCGGGTGGCAGGATGTTATGTGCGATGGGGCCGAGGAAATGGCCTTCTCGAGCGTTATTGCGCAGTACAATATTGATGTTGTTCATTTCCAGCACCTTGGTCACCACGCGTTGTCTTTGCCGATTATCGCGAAGGCTAGTGGCACCGGCGTGGTATTCTCTGCGCATGATTTTTGGCTGGTCTCGTCGCGTTATAACCTTTTGAACCATGAATTGCGCTATGTTGAGGACGAAGTTCGGTCTGTACTGGCGGCGGACGTTACCCTTAAAGCGGCAGAAAATGTTGAATATGGTGGTGAGCAGACGCGCCGTGCATTTATCGCAAAGATGTTGCGTTCGGTTGATGCAATTATGTTCGGCACGCAGCATTCACGCGACCTGACACATGATATTTATCCGATTTTGGATCAAAAGGTCAGTTTGATTACGGGTATTCCAAGCCCTGAAAACACTGTGCCGGTTGTGCCAAAAGCGTATAAGTCTTTGGAAGGCCGCCCATTAGGCGTGGCAATCGTTGGTAACTTCCTTCGCACGAAGGGGGCTGACACCATTCTGAGTTTGATCGAGATTGCACATCCCGATCACTTCCACTTCCATATTTTCGGTTACGTCCATCCGGAATATGAGGCGGTTCTTAACTCAGTGCAGCGCTCAAATGTAACGGTGTATGGCCGTTATGACATGGGCGAAATTGATGCGTTGAAAGCTGCAGACGTTGCGCTGAACCTCTCCATCTGGCCGGAAACGTATTGCATTTCTCTGTCAGAAGCATGGCAGAATGGTCTTCTTCCAATCGTGACGGATGTGGGGGCTTTGGGAGACCGCGTTGAAGATGGTGTAAACGGCTTTAAGGTGCCGATTAACCGTCCGAGCATGGTGTTGGAGCGTTTGGAAATGCTCCGCTCTTCTGAAGCATTACGCCGCAAGATGATGGCGAATATTGGCCCTCATCTTTTGACGGATGCGGCTGAATATTCTCGGGACTTGTTGCAGCTATATCGTGATATCGCGCCACGACGTGATATGGGTGTCTCTGACTTGCGTATCGATGCAGGGCAAGTGCACTTGTTGCCGCATAATAATTGGCGCCATCAAGCGCCGCCTCGTCATATCTTTGATCCGCCGACACAGCGGGACCTTTCAATTGAGTTGCCAGTTGAAGTGAATGACTGGTTCTCGATCCAAGGAGCGGAATGCTACGTTGATGATATTTGTCATCATGTTTTCCGTCCGGGTGTTGAGATCGATTTTGATAGTGCGAACGAATTCCACATTCGTGGGTGGTTCTTGCTGCCTGGTATCTCTACAGCGGGGCGTATGCTTGCTGTCTTGATTGGTGAAGGGCCTGATACCCCGTCTATTTACGTTGAATGTCAGCGTGAAACGCGTGGTGATATTGCTAAGCTTTTCACAGATTCGCCGCGCCGTTCTGGCTTCTCTGGGCGTGCAGCATTGCGTGGTAAGTGGTGTGAAGGCCGTTTCCGCGTTGGCTTAATCAACGTGCTTCAAGGCCAAGGGGCGTTCCAATTGACGCCTTACCAGATTGAGGTTGAAGGTGGGCAGATCATAGAAATTGAGCGTGTATCGCCTTCGAATGGTCAAATCCTAGAAGACTTTGAGCGGGTTGCTCATAATGATGGGGTGTTGCGCGGTATTAAGCTGGCTTCTCCTCAGAAAGAAGGCTTGCACTCACATGGAGAAGGGCGCCTAGAGCAGTTTATCGACGACTTTACTGGGGTGGTGGGCGAGCCGCTTCGTGAGGTTGAAGCCGAAGGTGTTCTGCATATTCGTGGGTGGGCTTTCTTGAAGGGCCTACAGCGTGCGGGGCAGATGTATGTTGCTTTAGTTCAGCCAGAGCGTGGTGAAGTCGTTCTGTCAGCATTGAACCGTTGCGTACGGCATGATGTGGCTGTTGTGCATGCAGATGCTCCTTTATGTGCAGGCTTTGAGGGGACGTTTGATCCAAAACGTGGTTACGCCTTGGTTTTGGAAGGGCGTTATCAGGTTGCGCTGTTGAATACTGCGGGAGAAGTCTTCGGGACTTATGTGACGGATTTGGCTGTGAATTTTAGCAAGGGCAAAATCCAGTCTACGGCTCGAGAGGGCTTGTCGCCGGAAGATGCGCGGCATGTCGATGAACTTCTTAATCAGCAGGCTATGTCCTGAACGTTAAGGGCACGACGTAATGCCGGGTGAACAAAGCGAAGTAATGTCTAGTGCAAAGATACGTCAGCCTTGCTGGCGTATCTTTGATGCCGAGTGGTACGTACTCCGTTACCCAGAAGTTGAAGAGTGGATGAAAAGAGAAGGTATCGATGATGCCGAGGATTTTTATCATCAGTTCGGCCGAAAATATGGTCACTCACCAAATCGATATTTTGATGAGGTTTGGTACTTAGAATTTTATCCAGATGTGCATAAGGCCGTTATTGAAGGGCATTATGAATCGGGATTTGCGCATTATTGTTCTGCTGGATACGTTCATAATTCAGGGCACTGGCTTTTTGATGAGCTCGAATATCGACGTCGCTACCATGAACTGACGCAGCGGGCTCTTGAAGAGCAAGGCTTTTTGAATGGTTATGATCACTATTTAGAAGTTGGTTCAAAGCGCAACTATATTGGCCATCGGTTTTTTGATCTGGAACTGTGCCGCAATTTGGCATTGCATTTTCCTGATTATTTTGAGCCGAATGATAACTTATTTTCGTCTTGGTTGGTGCTTCCGGCATCTGTGGCGAATGCTGGGCGTGTATCGTGGTATTTTGATCCAGTTTGGTACCTGAACCGTTATCCAACTGTTCAGAAAGAGATTGATGAGGGGCGTTACAGCAGTGCTCTGCATCACTACATGACGAATGGCAGGGCGCGGCATTACGATCCATTGGAATTTTTTTCTGAGGATGAATATGCGGAACTCTATCCAGACCTGAAGGCCGCTTTAGATCAGGGGGTCTTTCGGAATGGGTATGATCATTTCGTTAGGTTTGGTGCAAATGAAGGTCGCTCGCCCGGTAAAAACTTGAGCATGGATGCTTATAAATCACGTCCGCAGGTGCGACGTGATTTGCACAATAAGCTCTTTGACACACCCTTTACGCATTATGTGGCAGGGCGTGTGACGCCTGACTCGCAGGCGGCTTTAGCCGGTATTGCTGAGATTGATGAGGTGCAAGCAAAGGTTGTGTTTGAGCGTGAAGCTGAAGCACAATTGCCCATGCTGGTACGGCGCCGTTTGGATTTCACATATTCTGGTTTGCCAGAAATTAGTGTGATTATGGTCTTGTATAACAAGATTGCATTGACCATGCAGGCTTTGGCGTCATTGCGAGCGAATTATTCGGGCTCAATTCAAGTGATCATTGTGGATTCAGGTTCGCACGATCAGAGTCGTCAGTTGGCGCAGTTTGTACGAGGGATTAAACTTTTACGGTATCGATATAATATTGGATATCTTGAGGGTTGTAATGCTGGTTTAGCCGAGGTTGAGGCTCCGTTTGTTCTGTATCTGAATAATGATATTCGCTTAGCACCCGATGCGTTGCGTTTGTCCCTGAAGCGCATTCGGTCAGAAGCGAATATTGGTGCTGTTGGCGCTAAGATTATTCGAACCAATATGCATCTGCAGGAAGCAGGTTCGGTCGTCTGGCGTGACGGTAGTACGTATGGCTACCAACGTGATGCTGATCCGAATTTGCCGGAAGCCAATTTTATTCGTGATGTTGATTACTGTTCGGCGGCGTTCATCGTAGTACGGTCATCATTGTTGCGTCGTTTGTCTGGGTATGATCCGCGCTTCCGGCCAGCATATTTTGAAGATGCTGATTTGTGCGTCCGTATTATTAAAGCGGGTTTCCGGGTTGTTTATGATCCGACAGTGGTGATTGAACATTTGGAGTTTGGGAGTTCGGGTGCATCAGGGTCATTGGCTTTGATGCAGGCGAATTTGAAAGCTTTTGCTCGGGCACATCCGGATTTCTTGCGTAACCAACAACCACCACATTTGCGCAATGCTGTTCATGCGCGTGAGCGTCGGCGGGATGAAAAACGGATTTTGTTTATTGAAGATCGTTTGCCGCTTCGGCGCTTAGGGTCTGGCTATGTTCGGTCCAATGATGTGGTGCGGGAAATGGCTGCATTAGGATACCATGTTACGGTTTTCCCAATGCTTCCACGCGAGCAAAGCGTTCTGGATATTTTTGGAGATTTTCCAGAAACGGTTGAATTGTTGCCAGATCTTCATGTGGCAGATTTTGCAGAGTTTATTCAAGAACGCGCAGGGTATTATGACCTGCTATGGGTGGGGCGTACGCATAATATGGTGCGCTTGCTTCCTATCTTGAATGAAACCAGCCGTTATCTTCCTTCTGGGGGGGCTGTGCTGGATACGGAGGTTATCGCAACACCACGGACGTTAGGGCGTCTGGAAGTGTTGGACTTGCCGCGTTCTGAGCAGGACTTTGATGAGATGCTGCAAGAAGAGCTGGATGCAGCTCATTTCTGTCAGCGTATTGTAACGGTTACCGAGAATGACGCGTCCTTGGTGCGTCGTGCTGGGTACGATAATGTGTCCGTGCTTGGGCATGAAATGCGGCCTAAACCAACACCGGCTGGCTTTGAAGAGCGGCGTGATATTCTGTTCTTAGGGGCTTTGCATGATGCGGGTTCACCAAACCATGATAGTCTTGAGTGGTTTGTGGAAGAGGTTTTGCCGCATTTGGATGACATATTATCTGCCGATGTTAAGTTCAGCATTGCTGGTTTTATTAGCCCATCTGTTGATATGAGCCCATTTGCATTGCATCCACGGGTTGATATTGTTGGGGCAGTACATGATTTGGGGCCGTTGTTTGATCGGCACCGAGTATTTGTGGCACCGACACGTTTTGCAGGTGGTTTGCCGTTTAAGGTGCAAGAAGCTGCAAGCTTAGGTGTGCCTATGGTGGTAACATCTTTGTTGGCCTCTCAGGTTGGCTGGGAGAACGGCAAGCAGTTGCTTCATGCTGCGGGCGACGATGCGAAGTCTTTTGCAGATGCTATTGTGCGTTTGTATCAAGATGGTGAATTGTGGGCTCGCCTACGTAATGAAGCTTTATCATCGATTCGAGAAGAATGTTCGCCTGCAAAGTTCAGACGTGATCTCGATCAGATTATACAGACTTGTATTGTCTGATCAGATCAGGCTTTCATTGAACTGGTAGGTTAATGCCGTTTCGCGATAGCGAACTATTTGAGGAAACAGGTGAAGTAATGTCGGAAACCGTGATTGAACGTCCTGACGAAACGGCAGCATTGGCCTCTGGTATGTCGGGTCGTGTTCTTGTTTGCAGTGGTGGGCGTTATGAAAGCCAAGCGAACGCACAGATTCGTGAGTCCATCATGGATGGTTGGGCGGCGTGCTTTGGTGAAGATAACGTAACGGCCGTTCATATTTCTGCTGCTGCGGCATCTGTAGCGGTTTTGAAGCCGACGATTGTGTTCGCCATTGGCTCATATCTTCCAGAAAGCACGTATTTCGGGGAAGTCTGTCGTGAAGCACGTAAGATTGGTGCTGTAACAGTTTTCTGGGCAACGGAAGATCCCTACGAGCAAGATGCGAATTACCGCGTAGCGGATGACTTTGACATTGTTTTCTCCTGTGATCGTTGGGGCCACAATTTCTATCAGCGTGACCGGGTGTTCCACCTCCCGCTGGCTGCTAGCCCTAAGCTGCATTACATGCCGATTGATGAAACGGTGGAAAAGACGATTGATGTTCTTTTCTGTGGTGTGGCCTTCACTAGCCGTAAGGATATTGTCCGTAATTTGCTGCCGGTTCTGCGGGACCTGAACATTAAGATCATTGGTCCGGGTTGGGGTGAATTGGGGATTGGTTTCTCTGATGCGCGTATTGAGAAAAACCAACTGGTTGAACTGTATCGTCGTTCTAAGTTGGTTTTGAATTTGGGTCGTTCGTTGCATTTTGAGAACAAGCGCTTCGTTATTGCCCCCTCAACGCCGGGACCACGTACTTTTGAAGCGGCATTAGCGGGTGCTTTCCAAGTATTTCATGAGGATACGCATGAAATTCGCCGCTATTTCCGTGCAGATGAAATACCCACATTCTCAAATCGTAAAGATTTTGAGAAGCTTGTCGCGACATATCTGAACGACGATGCGAAGCGTTTAAGCATGGCGCGTAAGGCGCAAGAGCGTACGAATAATGAGCATTTGTACAAGCACCGCATTGAGCAAGCCCTTGCTGTATTGAAGTCTGAAGGGCTGATTGGCGGTTAAGTCCATTCTTTGCCTTAGGGCGATAGTGATTAAAAAAAGGCGAGGAGCGTAAGCTTCTCGCCTTTTTTTATTGTTGGGATGGTGGAGGTGTCAGGGAGTAATGCTCCCTGACATGATTGGGTTATTGTGGGGCTGGGCCGAGAACGGCTTGAGCTAAGTCATGAGGGCGAACCCATTGTGCGAAGGCAGCCTGAACCTGTTCGGGGGTCATGGTGTAAATGGCTTTGGCCATGGTGTTGGGGGTATCCAGCGGGCGGCCTAGGTTACTGAGGCTGAGGATATTTGACGCTAATCCATCGAAGCTGGAGCGCTCGATGGGGAGATCCCGCAGGAGTGCTGCTTTAGCGAGGTTGAGTGTATCAGTTGAGACAGGCTTTGTGCGCATAATCTCAACGTCTTGTAGTGCATGCTCACGTGCTTTGGAGACTTTGCTTGGGTCTGAACCGAAGGAAATCGAGAACGAAGCGCGTGTGCGTGAGTAATTAAAGCCGCTACCCACACCGTAAACATAGCCTGTTTTTACACGCAGGTCTTGCATGAGGAGTGACGAGAAGCCGTCGCCCAAGATAGCATTGCCGACGGTGAGCGCATAATGCTGCGGGTCATTAATATTCAGACCAATGGTCTCGGAGAGATGCACCTCATCTTGAGAGCGGCCGGGGTCGGTCACGTTAATTTGAGAGGCTTTGCTGGGTGGGATTGTTGGGAGGTCTACCTGAGGGGTTGGGCCGTGGGCAGTCCAACCACTAAAGGCTTTTTCGATTTCTGCCCGGGCAGCTTCAGGGGTGATATCACCAATCACGACAATGGTGGTGAGGTCCGGCCGGTAATTGGCCGCGTAGTAATTTTGTACGTCTGAGAGGGTGATGCCCATGATGCTTTGAGGTGTTGCTTCCCGCAGTGTTGGGTCATTGGCTGGTACGAGGGCTGCGTGGCGTGCGCGTCCAAACTTGTATCCAGGAGATTGGAGGAGGCCAGAAGTTGCTTGTGCCGCTTGGACTTGTTGGATGCGGAATGCTTGAGCGGGGAAGGCTGGTGTGAGTTCATGCTCAGCTAAGAGGCTTAAAGCTTTTGGGAATGCATCCGTTAAAGCAGAAAGGCTGAATGATGCCCCGGCGCTTTCACTTGCGGCAAGGTCATCAAAAGCCCGGGCGAGGGCAAGGCGGTCATGCTGTTTGGAGCCGAAAAGGAAGAGTGATCCTGTCAGTTCTGCAACGCCTTCTTTGCCTTTGGGTTGTTGGAGGTCTGCATTCTGGCGGATCATTCCTTGCAGCACGATGGTGTGGCTGACATGTTCGGGCTGTACGATTAAGCGTAACCCATTGGACAGCGTGTAGGCGGTTGGAATTGGAGCTTCTGGGGGGAGTGTCACACGGGAGAGGGCTTCTGTTGCCCAACTCGGGAGGTCCACTTTCTCGGTGGGAGGGGAAGCGAAAGATTCTGTGCCACCGAAGCCTTTTGCGCCCGTGGGAGTGCCCTTTTTGCTTGGGGTGAGGGTTGCCGTTAGCATATGGTTGGGGTCTAGCACGGTGCGTGCAAGCTCATCGACTTGCGCTTTACTGACGTTTTGGAAGGCCGCGATCATGTCTTGCGGGCTGTTTAGGTGATTAAATGTCAGTGCTTGTGACCATGTGCTGGCCAAATCCGAAATGCTATTAGCGTTAAATTCGAGGGAAGCGATTTCTTTGCGGCGTGCCGCTTCGATCAGTTCCTCAGGAATGCCATTTTTGCGGTAGTTTTCGAGGATAGCCGCCATGGCGTTGCGTAGTGGCTCTGGGTTGGCTGTTGGGGGCAGCGCTGCATAGCTGAATGCGAGTCCGGCTTGTGGGTTAGGGTCATATTCAATCCCGGTCTCGAGTGCTTTGCCCGCAGGGACGAGGCCGAAGAAGTCAGCCCGGTGGCTGCTCAAAGCGTCTACCAAGAGGGTGAAGGCTGCGTAGTTTTTGTCTCGTGCGCCGGGAGCTTGCCATGCATTCACTAAGATTGTGGCGGGGAGGTCTGTGTCCAGCTTGATGGATTGAGATGTGATGGGCGTTGGGGAGACGGTTGGGCGTGTGGGCAGTGTAATTGCAGGGATTTTGCCAAAGGCTGCTTCGACTTGGGCTAAGGCATCTTTCGGGTTTACGTCCCCTGTGATGACGAGCGTAGCGTTATTGGGGCCGTACCAGTGGTCATAAAAATCACGCAGCGTTTTGGCTGTGGTTTTATCAAAGGATGGGCGTGAGCCGAGGGCGTCTTCTTCATAGGGCGTGTTTTTGAACAGAATACCGTTGATTTGTGCGAACATACGGTAGAATGGGCTGGAGAGGTCACGAGAGACTTCTTGCTCAATCGCGCCTTTTTCGTGTGCCCATTCTTTGTCGGTAATGTTCAAGCCGCGCATACGGCCAGCTTCAATTTGCAATGGGACATTGAGATCAGCGGCAGGAGCGCTGAAGTAATATTGGGTGACGTCCGTTGTGGTATCGGCATTATCGTTATTGCCGAGTTGTGCGCTGATGGTGGAGAGCTGATCCCGTGAGAGGGTTTTGGCACCATTGAACATCATGTGTTCAAGTGCGTGGGCTGTGCCAGAGAAACCCTTGGGTGCGTTGACCGAGCCCGTCTCATAATTGATCATCGTTTGCACGACTGGAGCGAGTGGGTCGCGGATGATGACAACGTGTAAGCCGTTAGAAAGCGTTGCGCGTGTGACGTTGTTTTCTTGCGTGGTCGTTTGTGCTTGTGCGGGCGCGCTACTGAGAAGAGGTGCGGTTAAAATAGATGCTGCCATGAGGGCAGAGCGCGAGAGACGGGTAAAGTTGAGCATAGAGTAAGATTCCTGAAAATATGTTGTAACAGTGACGTTAGCGTTACGTTTCTGAGACTGTCTAGTCGTGTTGTTTTTAATAAGGCAGAGCAGGAAAAAGATGTGCGTGCCACGCGAGAGTGCAGTAAGAACGGCTTATGACTCTTGGTGAACGTCTTACTCGCTGGGATGGCTGGTTGATTGACCATCTGTTCCAACCCGTTGCAGATCGACTGCCTCATGAAAGGGCGGCCATTCAGTTGGGTATGAGCTTTCAGCTTGGCTCGCTGATGTTAACGGCACTGGCTTTATTTCTGCCGATTGTGCTGTTCGGTGCCTCTTTCTCTGCGGTGATGGATTCTGGCCTGATCTGGCTGATGAACTTTGCCTTTTTCATGGGCATGAAACGTAGTGCGCCGTTGGTCCGTCCCGGAATGATGAATCCATTACGGCCGATGTTGATGGCGCAACGCCTGATTGCGATTGGGTTTGTCGCGTATCAGGCGTGGTGGTGCGTCGGGGCGTATGGTTCTATTTTTGAGTTGGCGATTATTATGCTGCTCTCACAGGTGACGTTTGTGTTGGGCTTGTATTTTGTTGCGTGTCAGCCAAAGCCGCCACGTGCACGCTTTGCTCAAAGAACTGGGTCAGTGATTGATGGGCCATGGCAGGCAAGCGGGCAGATCCGCTGATTCATCGAAAGAATGATTATATGGCCGAGGGGCATAAGCGTTTGCGTATTTTGCATGCGCTATCAACCCGTGAGTTCGCTGGGACGGAACGGCATGTCGCCCAACTAACCGCACTCCAAGCACAAGAGCATAATGTTACGCTTCTCTTGGAACGTCATACGCGTGACCCACGTACGGGCGGAGATATTACGGAGCATTTGGCACCATCTGTTCGCATTATTCGTGCTGGTCGTTTGGGGTATCTGTGGCGTTTGGCGGCTCTTTGGCGTTCTGGGCATTACGATATTATACATACGCATTTGGGGCGTGCATCTGCCCGTGTTAGTTGGTTACGGCGCTTGGGACTGGGTGGCGATGCGCCCATAATTGCAACGCTGCACACACGCTATCGTGGGCGCAGTTATGGTGTGCATGATGGGTTGGTGTGTATTGCCCAATGGCAGCTTAATACGCTCCCGATAGAGCAAAAGCAGCGTGCTATTGTGGTTCCGAATTGGACGACGCTGACTGTTTCGCCTGAAGAACGTCAGCGGCAGAGAGCACAGATGCGTGCGCTGTTAGGGCTTCCTGAAACGGCATTTCTCGTCGTGGCCGCTGGGCGCATGGTGCCGGAGAAAGGTTTTTCATGTCTCTTAAAAGCGTGGCGCGATGCGGGAATGGAGCATCGCGCTACTTTGGTGTTGGTAGGGGACGGCCCGGAGCGTGCAGCTTTGGAAGCGCAAGCACAGTTTGCGCCTGATATACGTTTTTTAGGCTATAGAGCGGATATGCCCGAGTTGTTGGCAGCGTTCGATGCGTTTGTTTTGCCGTCTGAGCATGAGCCGTTCGGTTTGGTGTTGTTGGAAGCTATGGCGGCTGGTTTGCCCGTTTGTGCGACGGCTGCTGGTGGTGTGCTAGATATTTTAGCGAATGAGCCGGATAGTTGTATTCAACCTGAATCCGTAGAGGCTTTGGTCGTGGGGTTGCAGCGCTTGCGGACATGTAATGTGTCTAACCGAGATATGACGGCATGGCGACCAGCAGCGCAGGTGAAACGACTTGACGATTTTTATAAAGCTTTGACACACTCCTAATGCTTTACTGAGGTAGAGTAGGCATATGAGGAGACGTAATATGGGGCTCTTTACTCGTTTAGGACTAATATGTGCATTGGGGCTGGGGATCTTCGCTGGGCCTGTGGTGCAGGCCACGACGATCAGTAATATTCTGCGTGTTCCTTTGTCCTTTAAGTTTAATGAGAAGGGCGTGGTACAAAGCGTCCGCTATAAATGTGTCGATCAGCCTGCATCCTTGCGTTCTGTTCTGCCAAAAGGTGTTTTTAGTGCAGCTTATATTAATCTAGACGATATAAGTTTGCTTGCGGTGAGTATTCATAACAAAACGCAAATCTTCTCCAATGTTGTGTCTGCCAGCGGCGCCAAATATGCGGCGGGCTCTTATGAGTGGTGGGAAGACCATGGTGAAGTCAGTTTTTCCGATACGGAGCAGGGTAAGGTGCTGTTGACGTGTAAAGAAATTCGGTAACGGTATTGCCAGTTACCGTTTCAGAGTAAGGTTTTTTATGCAGCGCGATATTTTTCTTCTTGATTATGATGGCACGTTAGCGGAAACGCGCCCTGCCATTCTTTCGTGTCTGTCGCTTGCTTTTGAAGCGGTACAGGAGCCTTCGCCAAGTGCTGAGGCTTTAAAGGAACAGTTGTCACGTGGCGGAACGCTGGCAACGCTGTTTCAGGCTTTTGTGCCGCAAAGTGATCTTGCAAAGGCACAGGCTTTTGAGCGGGCATATCGTGCGCGTTATTTAGAAGAAGATGAACGTAAAACAGTATTGTTCGATGACGTAGTGCCGGTTTTAGAAGCGTTAAAGGCCAAAAAAGTTCATTTGGCCATTTTGAGCAACAAGCATGCTCCAACAGTTTTGGCGAGTATTAAGCGGTTCCAGTTGGGGCATTTCTTTGATGGTGTGATTGGTTCAGAAGCAGGGCAGCCTGTGAAACCTGACATTAGGGTCATGGAAGAGCGCGTACGTCTGCTCTACCCAGAAGCGGCGTTGAAGCAGTTTGTGATGGTGGGTGATACCACGGCTGATTTGTTATTTGCACGGCGCGTTGGTTTGGCGTCTTGCTGGGCACGGTATGGGCATGGACGTGCAGAGCAATGCCTTGAGCAAAAACCAGACTATGTCATGGATGATGTGCGTGGTTTGTTGGACATTCCGACGGTCCTTTAAGTTATCGGCGCCGGACCGGTACTATCTCTCTGGATCACTTGTGTTTCGAGGATAACGTTTTGTCGTGCCTCTTTCAGGAGTAGCAGTCGTGCGGCTTCAATGCCTTTTTGGGTGTGAGGCTGCCGGATAGTGCTCAGCCCTGCGCTTTCAGCGGCTGGAATATCATCAAAGCCAAAAACAGACAGATCGTTTGGAATGTTTAGCCCGGCAGCGCGTACGGCACGCATGGCGCCAATGGCAATGCGGTCACTCATGGCGAGGATCGCTGTGGGGCGTGATGGGCTTTGCAAGAGGTATTGCGCACCTTGGGCGCCAGCATCCTCTGAATTGACGGGAATTTCCCAGCAGGGGACATCATTGAGCTGTATGCCTGCATTTTGCAGTGTGGAGAGATAACCTTCCAAGCGCATGGCAATGGTGCTGTGTGCGATATTGGCACGGCGTTTGGCGGTGAGTGGGCCGCAATAATTATCGTGGGCTGTTTTTAGAGATAAGATTCCAAAGCGTTTATGTCCGAGATCAAGGAGCTTTTGGGCCGCTTGTGCAGCTGCGGCGCAGTCATCAATACCGACAAAGGAAACATTGTCGAGGCGTGGTTGGTCAATCACAATGAGCGGTACGTTACGCTGCTGTGCCATGATGGCGCAGCGATTATCCGGCGCCATTGAGTATAAAATATACCCGTCTACGGCAGCGTGGCCGAGAGAAACGGGGGCCTCATTGTCACGCAAATTATCGCCTGCTGAAATAAGTGCGAGGTCTGAGTTGCGGCGTGTGCAGCTCTCTGCAACGCCTTGTAGTACAGAAACAATGGCGGGGTCAGTAAAGGCGTAAGGTAGCTCTTCGCTGAAAAGAAAGCCAATGGCACCTGCGCGGCCTGTGGCTAACTGTTTGGCGGCGGGGTCAGGGCCTGTGTATCCAAGCTCTTGAGCAATGGCGAAGATGCGCTCTCTAAGGGCAGTGGAAAGCTGGTTAGGGCGAATATAGGCGTTTGATACGGTCGTATGAGAGACGTTTAAGCGTGCGGCGACGTCTTTTAGTGTGACTTTGCGTCGAGAGTGGATGCGGCCCTGTGTGATGTGGGGGCGGGATGGGGGGGGCGGGCCGGGGGGTGGGCTGGCTCGTCGCGTAGCATA
>NZ_CAMKWA010000003.1 GCF_946476835.1 uncultured Neokomagataea sp. | reverse complement strand
CAATCGAAACAAAAATAACCAAAAAAAATACAAAAAAACCGGGCAACGCCCGGTTCCTTTGCATCACGGTTCAACCGCTGATGGAAACTCCATCAAGCGTCAGCCCCTTCTCATCCGCAGAAACGGCGAGAGTGTCACCATCGTGAATTTTGCCTTCCAACAAAAGGCCCGCCAATGGGTTCTGCAAACTACGCTGGATAACCCGCTTCAATGGCCGCGCCCCATAAACCGGATCATAACCAGCCTCAGCCAGCCACTCCGTACCTTTCTCATCAAGAGTAAGGTTGACCTTCCGGTCTTCCAGCAACTTCCGCAAACGCCCCAGTTGAATATCGACAATCCGCCCCATATCCGCACGCTGCAAACGTGAGAACAGAATAATCTCATCCAAACGGTTCAAGAACTCTGGCCGGAAATGCGCCCGCACAACCTGCATGACCTGATCTTGCACCGCCTCTGGCGCTTCACCATCAGCCTGCGTCGCCAAAACATCAGAGCCTAAATTGCTCGTCAGCACGATGATCGTGTTACGGAAATCCACCACGCGCCCCTGACCATCCGTCAGACGTCCATCATCCAGCACTTGCAGTAGAATATTGAAAATATCCTCATGTGCCTTCTCAACTTCATCAAACAGAATGACCTGATACGGCCGGCGACGCACCGCCTCAGTCAGCACACCCCCCTCATCATAACCAACATAACCCGGAGGGGCACCGATCAAGCGCGATACAGCATGCTTCTCCATGAACTCACTCATGTCGATCCGCAGCAACGCACGCTCATCATCAAACAAGAACTGCGCCAAAGCCTTGGTCAATTCCGTCTTACCAACCCCCGTAGGGCCTAAGAATAGGAATGAACCAATGGGGCGGTTCGGGTCTTGCAAGCCCGCACGCGCACGCCGCACAGCATTCGACACAGCCACCAAGGCCTGCTCTTGCCCCACGACACGATCACGCAATACGCTTTCCATACGCAGCAGCTTAGCCCGCTCACCTTCCAGCATCCGGTCTACCGGCACACCGGTCCAGCGTGACACAACGGACGCAATGCCCTGATCCGTCACACTATCCGCAAACAGCCCTTGCTTGGACGCAACAGCTTCTTCCTGCTGCGCCTTCGCAATCTCAGCTTCCAGCTTCGGAATAGCACTGTACATCAGTTCAGACGCACGTGCTAAATCACCCTTACGCTGCGCAATCTCAACATCAGAACGCGCCACATCCAATTGCTCTTTGAGCTTCTGAATAGCGTTCACGCGGTCTTTCTCAGCATGCCAAGACGCACTCATCGCGTCCGACCGCTCTTCCAGATCCGCCAATTCTGCTTCCAGAACCTCCAAACGCTGCTTAGATGCTGCATCCTCTTCTTTGCGGATCGCCTCACGCTCAATTTTCAACTGGATAATCCGACGATCCAACTCATCCAGCGCTTCCGGCTTGCTATCAATCTGCATTCGCAAACGGCTTGATGCCTCATCGATCAGATCAATCGCCTTATCCGGCAAGAAGCGATCCGTGATGTAACGGTTCGATAATGTCGCCGCTGCAACCAGCGCATTATCCGTAATCCGCACACCATGATGCAGTTCATACTTCTCTTTAATACCACGCAGAATGGAGACCGTATCCGCCACCGTCGGCTCACCAACGAATACCGGCTGAAAACGACGGGCCAAAGCCGCATCTTTCTCGATATACTTACGATACTCGTCCAGCGTCGTCGCACCCACGCAATGCAGCGTTCCACGCGCCAATTCTGGCTTAATCAAGTTAGATGCATCCATCGCACCATCAGAGCGCCCTGCCCCAACCAGCGTATGCATCTCATCAATGAAGAGAATGATCTCTCCCTCAGCCGTCTCAATTTCTTTGAGCACAGCCTTCAGACGTTCCTCAAACTCACCACGATATTTAGCACCGGCAATCAACGCGCCCATGTCCAAAGACATCAGCTTCTTATTACGCAAAGCTTCCGGCACATCGCCGTTCACAATACGCAGCGCCAAACCTTCAACAATGGCCGTTTTACCAACACCTGGCTCACCAATCAGGACAGGATTGTTCTTACTCCGGCGAGCCAAAACCTGAATGGCCCGACGAATTTCTTCATCACGCCCAATCACCGGGTCCAACTTGCCCGCTTGCGCAACCGCCGTCACATCACGCGCATATTTCTTCAGCGCATCAAACGTACTTTCAGCAGACGCACTATCAACCGTCCGTCCTTTACGGATTTGCGCAACAGCACTTTCCAGAGCCTTCGCCGTGGCTTTCCCTTCAGCCAAAGCCTTTCCTGCAGGCGTAGAGCTACCAGCAATAGCCACCAACAACCGATCCTGAGCTACAAAACTATCGCCTGAAGCCGTCGCGGCTGACTGCGCCGCATCGAGAACGCGCACTAAGTCAGAAGTCGTTTGCGGCTGGCCTGCTCCACCACCCTGCACCTTGGGCAACTTCGCCAAAGCCGCATCATTGGCCGTCTGTACAGCTTTCGGATCACCACCCGCAGCACGGATCAGCCCAGAGGCCGCACCCTGCTCATCATCTAACAGCGCCTTAAGCAAATGCTCCGGCGTTAATTGCTGATGATAATCACGCAGCGCAATCGTTGACGCTGCCTGTAAAAAACCCTGACTACGTTCGGTAAATTTTTGAATATCCATGATACTTAACCCTTTCATGCCCCTATCAAAGGCGACATTCTGTCTTCAACCGCCCCCGAAGGCAGCGGCTGTACAAAAGATGTAAGCGCTCACTTTGTCTTTTCAAGAGCCTGACGCGCACGTTGTGCCGGCTCATGCAGCACTAAATCCGCAGGCGATAAACGCTCAAACGCAGCGCGCTGCTGATGCCAGTAAGGATAAATCAGCGCCGGTGCACTCACACGCTCCAACGCTTCAACTTGCTCATCCGTCAAATGCACATCAACAGCTGCCAGATTATCCAAAAGCTGGCTCTCTTTACGTGCCCCCAGGACAACCGACGTCACGCCAGAACGTCCCAACAACCACGCCAGCGCAATACGCGCAGCAGAAACACCATGCTCCTCCCCAACGCGCACCAAGACTTCAACCGTATCGTACAATTTTTCACTATCGCGCACTTCAGGCTCACTCCACCCTTCAACGCGCCGCGTATCTTCTGGTGTGGCCTGATTACGGCGGAATTTCCCGGATAAAAGCCCACACGCCAGCGGACTCCAAACCTGTACCCCCAACCCTTGATCAACCGCCAAAGGCAGAAGCTCATATTCCGCGTCACGGGCTTCGAGCGAATAATAAACCTGCTGACTTACCGGCGCGATCAAGCGGTCCCGCTCCGCCACCGACAATACTTTCATCGCTTGCCAACCTGAGAAATTAGAAATCCCCGCATAACGGATCTTCCCCTGCTGCCTCAGCGTCTGCAGCGCTTCCAGCGTCTCATCAACAGGCGTCAGCCCATCCCATTCATGCAAATAATACAAATCAATATGGTCACGCCCCAAACGCCGCAAACTATCCTCACAGGCATTTAAGATATGATGCCGGGACAAACCCTGTTCATTCGGCCCCTCCCCCGTCGGGAAGCGCACCTTACTCGTCACCAACAATTCACGGCTGCGGCCCTGTAAGGCTTTCCCCAAAATCTCTTCGGCCACGCCCGCAGAATACGCATCCGCCGTATCAAACATGTTCACACCATGCTCAACACATATATCCACCATACGTGCGGCTGCGGAAACATCCGTGTTCCCCGTAGACGCAAATCCCCCCTGCCCCCCAAACGTCACAGACCCAAAATTAAAGGCTGAAACCCGCAACCCTGAACGCCCAAGCTGACGATACTGCATGACAAACGTACTCCCCTGTCACTGCGTGGCTCCCCTCACTACGCCACAAACATCCGACAAGTTCACGCCCTGATCTCTACACGCCGCATATTGTGAAGTTCCCTGGCCCCCTTCGACAGATGCTGCACTCTGTTTTATGCTCATCATTCCTGCCATTGACCGGGGGCTTCAATGCGCCGCTTTTTACCTCTTCTGTTACCCATCGCACTCTCTGGCTGCTTTGATATGCCACACCCTTTTTCCAATCCGGGTGACCAAGCCAAATATCTTGCCGCGACGAACCTGCCCCCGTCCCGGTTAGATGTTCCTGCCCCCAACCTTGCAGGTCTTACCAGCGCTTCATCCACTATTCTCGCGCATGAACTCGCCACAGCCATGGTCAACCAATCGGTTCCTGCCATTGCCCAAAAACCCCGCCCCGGTGACTGGTGGGTTCAAATCACAGCAACCCCACAAGGCGGCAGCATCATCCCCCATTATACCCTCATGACACCCAAGGGCGAGGCACGGGCGGAGCGCGATGGCACTCCCATCAGTGCCGCAAATTGGACGCAAAACGACCCGTTGCTGATGAAAACAATGGCAACTGAAGCCGCCCCGGCCATCACAGACCTGCTCACCGGCATCCAAGCCTCTCTCATGGCGCAAGATCCAAATAGCCTCATGCACCGCCCCGCCAAAACATGTTTTGAGGGCGTACAAGGTGCACCCGGTGACGGAAACGTTGCCCTTGGCCGCGCCTTCTACTCCGCCTTCCCCAACAATACGGATACAATCCAAACCGATTGCTCAAAAGTCGATTTCATTATTCGCGGCGTTGCCAAACTCACCGCACTCAAAACGCCCCCCTCAACAGAGCAAATCGAAATCGCATGGCGCGTACGCACCCCTAAAGGCGATGAGCTCGGCGCTGCCACTCAACTCCATGCTGTTCCAGCACATTCGCTCGATGGCACGTGGGGCGATACCGCCATCGCCGCAGCATCAGAAGCGGCCGATGCCGTACACACCATCATCACCAACTACTCCGGCCGCGAACACACACCTCTTCCCAACCCCGGCACGACGAAAAACCCACCCAAAGGCTCATAAAGAACTTTTGTTCCCCTCAATCGCTGGTCATATATCGGCACTGCCTTAAAGTTACTGCGACAATAAAGCCGATGTGTTTGGCTCCTTTTTCTACCTTATGAGGTATCTCAATGTCCGAACAGCTCCCTGTAAAAGACGCCACATCTTCCCTCAAAACCCGAACCGAAAGCCATAATAAGGGCGTCAATCTCCGCAAGCGCCTCCCGCGCTCCGCACAAGCCGAATGGCGCGCCCCCGAAGGCCGCCGCTCTGCTGTTGAGATCTTGGCTGAACAAGGCGAAAACCGCATCGCAGAACTCGTTCCCGTTCGCTACGAACGGATGCGCGTTTCCCCCTTCACCTTCTTGCGCGGCGCAGCCGCCGTCATGGCTGCAGACTTAGCCAACACCCCAAGCGCTGGCCCTCGCGTTCAATCCTGTGGTGACTGCCACCTTGCCAATTTCGGCACCTATGCCTCCCCAGAAGGTGTGCCCGTTTTTGACATCAATGACTTTGACGAAACACTCGAAGCCCCCTTCGAATGGGACGTGAAACGCCTTGGCGCATCTCTTATCCTCGCCGGGGAAGATGGCGGCCTCTCTCCCAAAGCATCTCGTGCACTCGCTGAGAATATGACGCTCAGCTATGCCCAACACATGACGCGCTTGGCCGATAAAAGCCCACTCGAAGTTTGGGCAGACCGTATTGATTTCCGCGATGCTATCGCTGACTTTGACGATAAAAAGGTCCGCGCCCGCGCAGAGAAGCTGTTGTCTCAGCGCCTCAGCGCCGCCAAGGGATATTTCGGCCTTATCCTCGGTGACGAAGGCGCACCGAAGCTGAAAGAAAAGCCTCCTCTGGTCATGCGCATTCCGGGCCGCGAAGACATTATTCGCAAAGCCTTTGACCGCTACCTGAAATCACAGCCACCAGAACGCGCCATCCTCCTGCGCCGCTACGCGCTAAAAGACGTCATGTTCAAAGTCGTCGGCGTCGGCAGTGTAGGGACTTTCTGTGCAATCGGCCTGTTTGCAACACCAGATGGCGAATACCTGCTGCTGCAAATTAAAGAAGCACAAACCTCCGTCCTCGCCCCCTTCGCCGGCGCATCCCCATTCAAAAACCAAGGCGAGCGCGTCGTCACCGGTCAACGCGTCATGCAGGCCGTCACCGATGTCTTCTTGGGCTGGACACATACCAAGACAGACCCAACAACAGACGCACCAGACCTAACAGGCAGCGGCCGCCAGTTCTATGTGCGCCGCCTAAAAGATGGCCGCTTGGCGGATATCGGTGCCGATATCGCGCAAGAAGGCTTGGCCGATTACGCCAAGCTCTGCGGCCGTACTCTCGCACGTGCCCATGCTCGCTCCGGCGATGTCAGCCAGATTGCAGGTTACCTCGGCAAAGGCAAAGCCTTCGCAGATGCCATTACCACCTTCTCTGAGGCATACGCCGCACAAACACACGCGGATTGGGAGTTGTTCACCGCAGCACTCGATAGTGGCGCCCTAAAAGGCCCCGCTACCGACAGCACAACAACAGACGATAAGTCAGCCAGCAAATAAACCTTCTGCCCATTTGAAACGTGATGGTGCCGCCACGGCAGCATCATCACGTGTCGCTATCAGTCAGCGCCGAAACTGCACACACACTCGTACTGGCTCCGCCGTATGCAATGTGGGAGCGCGGAAATCCACTTCCGCATTCATCTGGCGCGCTACCCCCATCACAATCGCCAGCCCGAGGCCACTCCCCTCAACATCACTCACACCACGCACAAAAGGCCGCGTGAGTTGCTCAAAGCACGGTATCTCCGCGCCCTCATAAGCATTTTCAACCGTCAACAAGGCCTCAGCACTCACCCTAATCAGCACATCTGATCCGGTAGGGCTGTAATGCAGAGCATTTTCAAAAATATTGCGCACCAAAATACCGGCAGCATCAATATCCCCTTGCGCCATCACACACTCAGGCACATCCCCTACAAAAATGAGGCGCTCACGCTCCGGGATTTCAGCCCGCACAAGCGAGACCAAACCAACAAGGTCAAACACCCCACTACTAAACGCCACCCCCGATGACACACGAGAGAACTGTAATAGCTTATCTGTTGTCCGGCCAATACGCCGCGCCTGTTGCACTAAACCCGCCACACTCTCCGCATGTTCAGTTCCCTCAACACCCAACTGCAAGAGCTGGGCTTGGGCTAAAAGAGAGGCAATCGGATTGCGCAATTCATGCGCCGCATTGGCAGCAAAAGCTCTTTCCGTCGCAAGAGCCATTGTCAAACGCTCCAACAACGAATTCACAGCACTATGAATAACGGCCAGTTCCGGCGGCAACGCCAAGGGTCGTACAGGCGTCAAATTCCGCCCACCACGCGCAGCAATCTCACTTTGCAACACAGCCATAGGGCGTAATGAACGCCGCACAATAAGCCGTACCATCAACCAAATGACCGGGAACAACACCAAAAGCGGCGCAATCGAAAACGCCACTGCCCGCGCCACCGCTTCTGACCGATGAAACGCTGGCTCACCCACCAAAATCACATACCGCCCAGAGAGCGATAACGTCACATACACCCGGAATCCGGCGCTATCATAAAGCCCATTAGACAGCGCCACATCAAAACACGTCTCCGGCGCATTTTGTGAACGCACCAAAACCCGCCTATCCAATGTCACAATCTGATAGGCTAAAGTACGCTGCCCCGCATGGGCCAACCACGCCACCTCAGGCGTTTTCTCTGCCGCTTTTCCCGCAGCATGAGCATCCAAACGTTCATAGGTTGAAACCACAAACTCAAGCCGCTCAGCCACTTCCTGCAAGGAATTATCCAGCCGTTCTGTCACCTCAAAATGAGTGAAAGACCCAAGCCATAACCCCAACAACAATAACCCGATGGACACACCGCCCATCACCCCCGCAACAATGCGCGAGGCTAAACGCCTCTGCCTCATCCTGTTTTACCATCCATCGATAAAACATACCCACGCCCACGCACTGTACGAATACTCTCCGCACCAATTTTTTTGCGTATACGGCTCACATACACTTCAATCGCATTGCTCTCTATCGCTTCACCCAGCGTATAGAGCGCATCCTCTATGTGCTCACGTGAGCATACAGCCCCCGGCCGCCGCGCCATCAATTCTAAAACAGCCCATTCCCGCGCCGTCAAAACGACCTCTTCCTCACCACGCAGCACCTGAGAACGCCCCAAATCAATCTGGACCTCTCCCACGGCCAACATCGTCTCCGGCAATGCCACATACCGACGGGCCACTGCATCAACCCGAGCCATCAGCTCATCCAAATCAAATGGTTTGACGATATAATCATCCGCCCCATCTGATAGTCCCGCAATACGATCACTCACCTGATCAAAGGCCGTCGTAATCAAAACAGCGGTCGGCCAACCTTGCGCCCGAATTTCGCGCAGGAGCTCTCGCCCATGGCCATCTCTCAGACCCAAATCCAATAAGACGAAATCATACCGCGCCACATGCAGCGCCGCACGCGCATCTGCAAGCGTAGTAAACCAATCGGTCACATGCCCCGCACGCTGCACCCGCGCCTTCACGGCCGAGCCGAGCCCCTTCTCATCTTCCACGATCAGAATACGCATCGTCTCTTCCTTTTACACAACATCACCCGCACACGGAGTAACATCGCACGCCGCCATACAGGCTCATGAACATCTGCCCCAAAGGGATAGTGTAAGCAGTCCCCTCATAGCTCTCTATGGAAAGGAAGGAGCATGTTTTCCAGCGTATATAATAGCCCACCATCACCAAGCGTTTTGGGCGCATAAAGTCACCCAACCTATGTGCACTTGCATCAAAAAGCGAATAGCCGCCTCAACACAAAGAAAACAGAGCGCCCACCTACCCTAAATGCAGACACAATACCGCTCGACTTTATTTTTTCCGCCCGAAGAACAGCGCATACACACTCGGCAAAACCAAAAGTGTCAGCAAAGTCGACGAAATCAATCCACCAATCACGACACTCGCCAAAGGCCGCTCAACTTCCGCACCAGCCCCTCCGGAAAATGCCATCGGGAAAAACCCTAAAGTCGCAACCAATGCCGTCGCCATCACAGGGCGAAAGCGTGATCGCGCCGCCGCAAATGCTGCCTCCGCCGCAGGCATACCTGCCCGGCGATACACACCAATCTGACTAACCAACACCACACCATTCAAAATGGCCACGCCAAACAAAGCAATAAACCCAATGCCCGCCGCAATACTAAACGGCAAACCCCGCAAGGCGAGCATAAGCACCCCACCTGTGGCAGCCGCAGGCAAATTCCCAAACACCAACGCCGCAGCCCCCGGCGAGCCCAGCGCAACCACTAACAAAACATAAATCAACGCCAGCGCGATCGGCACCACCACACCCAAACGGTGCATAGCAGATTCCAAATTCCGGAACTGCCCGGCCCAACTCATGCGGTAGCCATGTGGCAAAACCACACCGCGGCCCACCGCCTGCTGCGCATCATGCACAAAAGAGGCCACGTCCCGTCCACGCACATTCGCTTGCACAATCACACGACGACTCAACCCATCATGATCAATTCGCGGCGGCCCATCCACAGCGTGGACCTGAGCCACTTCACCCAGCAAGACCCAACCTTGCCCATCCGCGCGCCGTACCTGCAAACGAGCAATCTTTTCCGGCGTTTCCGTCGCACTACTCACAAACTGCGCTTGCGTAGGAATAATCGCCCCCCGCTGCGTCACCGGCTTACCGATATGACCACCAACAGCTTCGACCTCTGCCAAAATATCCGAGACAGACACCCCCAGCCGTGATGCTGCATCGCGGTTCACATCAACCCGTAAGAAGGACACATCACCATCCCCCTGCACCGCCACATCTGCCGCGCCGGGAACATGATTCAATACCGCAGCCGTATGATCCGCCAAACGCACAATCTGCCCAAGGTCATCACCATAAACCGAGATGGCCACTTGGCTCCGCACACCAGCCAGCAAATCATCCATGCGCATCTGAATAGGCTGAGACCATGAATAATCAGCATCTGGCAAATCATGCAGCAGCGCCGTGTTCATGGCCTGCACCAAACGCTCTTGCGTCTGACCCGGCCGCCACTCATCACGCGGCTTCAAGAAAATAAAGCTATCCGTCTCAGACGTTCCCATCGGATCCGTCGGAATAGCCGATGTGCCCGTATTACTCACAACCGTCTGCACTTCTGGAAAACGCCGCAAAATTTTCTCTTGCTGCGTCACCCCCTGCAAAACCGTTTCTAAAGACGCACTCGGCAGCCGCGTAGACGTAACAATCAACGCCCCTTCTTCCAACTGAGGCACAAACTCTCCGCCCAGACGGGACGCAATAACAGCCGATAGCATTAAGGCGCCCAGCACCACCATCAAAACCAAACGAACCTTCTGGCCGCACCAAACCAATGCCCGCTCATAATAACGGCGTAGCCACGCGATAAGCCGTGTTTCCCGCTCCTCCGGGCTGCGGCGCAACATCAAAGCTGCGACCACCGGCATCCCTAACAGCCCGTATAATAAGGAGACCACCAAAGCCATGATGACGGTCTGCGCCATCGGGCGGAACATTTTCCCCTCAATGCCCTGAAGCGTCAAAATGGGCAGATACACCATAATAATCACCGTGATCGCAAAGATCACAGGTCGTGCAACAAGGCGCACCGTCTCCGCCGCCATCCGTGGTAGTGCCGCAGGGTCCCGGTTCCCTTTGCGCTCCACCATCAAGTGCTCCACAATCACCAGAGCACCATCCACTATCATGCCAAAATCAATCGCCCCAAGGCTCAGCAAATTGGCCGAGACCCCAAAAAAGCGCATCCCCACCATCGCACAAACCAACGAAACCGGTATCACACTGACAATCGCCAGTGACGCCCGCCAATCCCCCAGCACCACAAGCAAAACACCAAAAACCAATACCGCGCCCAGCGCCAAATTCTCTTTAATGGTCCCTAATGTCTGCCCCGTTAAAGTCGCACGACTATAAAATGGATCTAACGTCACACCCGGCGGTAAAGCCTGCTGTATGCCCGGCAGCGCCTCCCGAATAGCCGCCAAAGCCGCGTTCGAGCTGGCACCAATTTGCATCAGCACAACGCCATTAACAATTTCACCCTTACCATCACGCGTTACAGCCCCCAGCCGGGTCCGCGCTGCATTTGAAATCTCCCCAAGGTCGCGCAAATGCACCACATGCCCAGCCGCCCCCATCTTCACAGGGATAGCCCCAAACACCTCCAAGCTCGTCACCAGTGCGCGGCCCACCACCACTTGGCTTTCCGCTTGCCGGGCAATCCACCCACCACCAGATGCGGCATTATTCGTTTCCAGCGCCTGATCGACGTCCGCCACCGTGACGTTAAAAGCCCGCAACCGCTCCGGCCGGAGCGCCACATTAAAGGTTTCCTCCGCGCCACCATTCACGTTCACATCTGCTACACCCGGCACAAGCCGCAACATCGGCGCAACGGTCCATGTCATCATGCGATTAAGCGCCATGGGAGAATACCCATCGCCCTTAATCTCAAGCTGCATGATCTCGCTCATACCCGTCGCACGTGGGCCAATATGAATTTCCGCCCCCGGCAACGTAATAGCGGACCGCAAACCAGACATCCGCTCCACAACCCGCGCCCGGTCCCGGTCAATATCAGTACCATCTGCAAATTGCAGATAGACCGCACTCACCCCCGTGCGTGAGACAGAACGCACATCTTCCAACCCCGGAATACCCGTAAACGCCGCCTCAACAGGTACCGTCACCAAGGTCTCAATTTCTTCCGTCGCCAGCCCCGGCACCGTCACAGACACCATCACCTGCTGTGGCGAAATATCCGGCACAGGCTCCACTGGCAGCCCCGGTATCAACGCCGTCCCCGCCACCACTACAGCAATGATAAAGCCCAGAACCAAAAAGCGATTTTTCTGCAATACACCCAGCATGCTTAGTTCTCACCACCGTCAGACATCGCCAAAAGCGCCTTCAGTGCCAAGCTGCCCTGCGCCATCACGCTGTCCCCAGCCGTAAGTCCCCCCGTGACCACAGCGCCATCTGCCGTTTGCAACGCCACCTGCACCACACGCGGTTCAAACTGTTCCGCCCCATTCCGTACAAAGACCACATCATGCCCAGACACATGCTGTATTGCTGCCAAAGGCACCCGCAATCCCGTTGCTTTGCGGGTCGTGTCTAATGCAGCGTCTAACATCATGCCCGGCGGCATGTTTGCCCCTTCCCCCGCAGGAAACTCCCCAATCACACGCACCAGCCCAGTCTGCGGGTCAGCCATCTGATCAATCGTAGTCAAACGCGCATCCATAAAACGCGCCTCGGGCCGCCCAGCGGGACGAACCCGCATACGCCCACCAACAACCAACTGCTCCGCATCATCCGGCAAAACATCTGCCGTGACCCACGCAGAGGATGTATCCACCAAATCAATGGCCACCGTATTGGAATCAATATCCATCGCCGTCCCAACATGGACAGCCCGCACCACAGCATCCATTGGCGCAATCAGCACTGAGCTTTCCTCATGCTCAATCCGTTCCGAGACCGAGTTGAACTCTTCTTTCAAACGGTGCTCCAACATCCCTAAAGATGCTTCCCGCGCTGCCACCAAATCCCGCGCTTCAAACATCGCAGCCCGCCGCCGGTCCACCTCACCTTGCGCAAGAGCCGCCCCGGCCAACACCACACCACGCCGATAGGCTGCGCTCGCTTCAGCCAATGACGCCCGCGCAGCATCTAGCCCGACCTGAGCCTGCTTCAAATCCAACGACAAACCATGCAAAGAATGGTCCACATAACGCAGCAAAATCTGCCCACGCTGCACACGCTGCCCCGGCGTCACCAACACAGCATCCACCTTACCCTCGCCCCTTGGGCGTAAAGCAGTCTCATGCGCCACATTCACATCCACGCGCGCCAGAGCAGGCACACTTTCAACAAGGCTTCCTTCTGTTACAGAAGCAAAGACAGCCCCTTCAGCCTGCTGAGCATCACGTGACATGCTCAGCATCTTCAACGCATCAGCCGCAGCCGCACAACCACCCGACATCACGCCAAAAGCCGCACAAGCCGCCATCACAGAATATCTAAAAACCCGACGGCTCATGGTGTTTCTCCACCCGAAATCATCAAGCGCACAATCGCGCCATGCCAAGAAATTTCTGCATTTTTCAAGGCCAAACACGCCCCGAGCGCCCCTTGCCTTGCCCGCAGGACTTCAACCAACGCACTCTCCCCCACACGCCAAGCACGCGTGACTTGCTCCGCACGGTCTGACTGTGCCGCACATTGATCATGCGTCGTACTCACCACCGCTAAAGACGTCTGTAAGCGCATCAACGTATGGGTATATTCATCCTCAACAATACGCCGGGCCTGCTCATGATCCCGCGCAGCATTCGCCTGCACACGCACTTGCTGCATCAAACGCGGCGTGTATTGCGCAGAACTCGGCAATTGCACCGTCGCCTGCACACCAACCGAAGTATCCCACAGTGCTTCAAATTGCTTCTGACGGATCACCTGCACGCCAGCCGTTGGTGTTGGCATCCAAGAATGACGCACAACATCCAACTCCGCCCCTGATGCTTTTTCCACCGCATCCGCATAAATCACGCGGGGGTCACGCTCGACAATCAACTGACTTTGTAACCGCCCAAGCCGAGCAAGATCACGCCCATCAATACCTTCGATATCCGGCACTTGGCGCGTCCCCGTTAACCGCAGCATATCTGCCTGATATCCCGCCATATTTTCAGCGATTTCAACGCATTGCTGATGCAACTGCCCGACAAAGCCAACCAATGCATCATGCTCCGTGCGCGGCTCTTCCCCCACGCGCAACCGCCGGGCCGATTGCCCTAACAGTGCCTCTGCCGCCTGTGCTTCTTCTTGCACGACGGCAAGCTGCTTTTGGGCGATAGCGGCTCCAACCGTCACATCCAAAAGCTGTATGGCCTGCGCCATACGCTCCATATCACTATTAGCCCGCGCCACACCTGCATCCGCCAAAGCACGCCGCTCCGTTGCGCGCCCTTGCCCCGGCAACCAAAACGGCATGGAGAACTGCCCCTGATAGGTCGTATACCCTTGGTTGCTGCCGATAAAATGATCATCCGTATATTGCGCGTTCACAACCATCCCTGCCGGAAACCATGCACGCGCCGCATGTGCTTCCGATAAGGACGAACGCTCCGCCGTATGTAATGCTGTTTGTGCAGGGTCCCGCTCCCAAGCAGAGCGTACCGCATCATGGAAAGACCACTCACCCGCCCAAGCCACGCCAGACTGAAACAGCACCAAAAGAGCGACAACACCAAACATGGTTTGTTTGGCACGTTGGTTAATTAATTCATGTTTCAGCATCGCGCTGCCCTACATTACTGCATCACTTTAGGCAGGCCCTTTACGCCCCAAAGCTGACAGCAACCTGAACGCCGCAAAGACGAGTGTTCCTCATAGGATAAAAATTGCCGCCCGCCCCACCATGTCGTAACGTGTACAATATGAAAAAATCGACCTCATCCCTTCGTCACGCCCTCCTCTTCGGAGCTGCTATAACCTGCGGTGCCTTTGCGGCTTCTTCAGCGCATGCACAAGACGCAGAAACGCGCCTCAGCGCACTTGAAACAGCGCACTTCCACGCTGAATGGGCCGCAAGCCCGGTCGGCGCCACAGCCCTAGGTATCCACAGTGCCGATGGCGCCCTCGACGATATGTCGACCAAGGCCATCGCTACGCAAACAGCACGCTTGCACCAAGAACAAACAGCGCTTCAAACATTAGATGTTTCATCCTTGTCACAGCGCCGCCGCGATGACCGAGACATCCTGCTCTCCAGCATCAGCGAAGAACTTCTCGCCAATGAGCGTATCCAAGGGTTCAAACACAACCCAGACACATATATTTCCTTCGCGACCGAAGCGCTCTACAGCCTCATCGAACGGGACTTTGCCCCCGCCGAAGAGCGCATGAAAGATGCCATCTCACGTGAACGGCACATTCCTGCCATGCTCGCCACAGGGCAACAGCAACTCACAACCGTACCTGCCATCTTTCTCGAAGTCTCCAAAGAAGACCTCGACGGAGCCATTAGCTTCGTAAAAGACACCATTCCCGAAGCCTTTGCTTCCGTCAAAGACGCCGCACTACAAGCCCAACTGCGCACCACCACCGCACAAACCCTGAAAGCGCTGAATGCTTTCAAAAAGACCCTCAACCACACCAAACCCCACGGCAGCTTCGCTCTTGGTGCTGATACTTTCCGCGCCATGCTCGCCGCAGATATGGTTGATGAGCCGATTGATCGCATCATTGCCGCAGGCCGCGCGCAATTAGCCAAAGATCAAAAGGATTTTGACGCCGTCGCCCGCAGCATCGACCCTACCCACCCGGAAAACGCCTTAGCCGAAAACCGGAAAGACCATGTCGGCGCAGATGGTCTGATCACCCTCATCCGTGACCAATTAAAAGACGCTCAAAGCTACGTCCTCACCCACCAATTAATCACGCTGCCATCCAACAGCCTACCACTTGTCACGGAAACACCTCCGTTCCAGCGTTCACTCATCACGGCCGCGACAGAATGGCCCGGCGCCTTTGAAACAAAAGCGACAACATCATTTTATTACATCACGCCAGTAGACCCAAAATGGAACGCCAAGCAGGTCCAAACCTTCTTGGAAGATTCCAACACGCCAACCATCCTCAACATCACCGTCCATGAAGCCATGCCGGGTCACTTCGTGCAGGGCCTTTATCTGCGCGCAAACCCACAATGGAGCCTTACACGTAAAGGCGCACAATCTTACGCGACAACCGAAGGCTGGGCACATTACACCGAGCAAATGATGGTAGAACAAGGCTTCCATCAGCAGGACCAACATTTGCACCTCGCCCAGCTCCAAGATGCTCTTTTGCGTGATTGCCGTCTTCTGGCCTCTTTTGGTATGCATACCCAAGGCATGACGCTGCAACAGGCAACAGACCTCATGGTCCATTCCTGCCACCAATCGCCTATGATGGGGTATAAGGAAGCACGCCGCGGCACGGCTGACCCAGGATATTACTCTTATCTCTTGGGTAAATTGATGATTTTACACCTGCGGGATGACCTCAAGACCGAACAAGGCCCAAATTTCTCTCTTCGTGCTTTCCATGATGCACTGCTCGGCTCCGGCCTTGTGCCCCTCAAGATTATTCGCCGGGAACTCACCGGCAAGGATGCGCCCCTCCTCTGACACAGTCCTCCTCTTTTCCAACCGTGGCCTCTGAGGCCACGGACCCACTCATTCAAGAACTCCCGTGGTGTGATCCCACACAAGCGCTCTTCCTCCTACAGGGAGAAACTTGGGGCACCATGCTCGATAGTGGTGGAAACGATACAAACGACCGTGCTCGCTGGTCATGGCTCTGCCTTTCCCCCAGCGACACACTGACCACAAACGGCATACAGACCGAACATAACGGGCGCATCGTCACTGACGACGTATGGACAACACTCCACCACATGCAGCGCCACCCCAGCCCGGCTGAACGCCTGCTGCAAGCCCAAACAGGCATGCCCTTTACCGGCGGCACTATCGGTTTAGCATCCTATAATGCCGGCTTACGCCTTGAAGACCTACGCAGCCGACACGAACAGCGCGCACCAGAAATTATTGCCGCGCGCTACAATAATATCCTTGCATTTGACCGCCACACACAGCGCTGCTGGTGGATTAGCCACAACAACACGTCTCCCCCACACATTCCGACCACAGCCGCCCAGCCTTCATCACCCAACCTCACATTCAAGGCTGATTTCAGCCGAGATGAATGGATAGAAGCCGTCCAAACCATGCGCCGCCATATAGGCCAAGGCGATATTTTCCAGGCGAATCTCACCACCCGCTACACCGCGCAAATCACATCGCCTTTTGATGAAATCGGGGCTTATATCCAACTGCGCCAATTCTCCCCCGCACCTTTTGGGGCTTACTTCAAGTCTCCCTCTCTGTCGCTACTGAGCGCTTCCGTCGAACGCTTTTTATCCCTCTCAGCATCAGGGAAGGTCGAAACGCGCCCCATCAAAGGCACAGCCGCCGCCACAGGCAATATCACGCATAATATCCAACAGCTCAAAAATGATACGAAAGAAAATGCCGAAAACCTGATGATCACAGACCTCATGCGCCATGACCTTGGGCGCATCTGCACGTTAGGGTCAATCGACGTACCTCAACTTTGTGATGTAGAACGCTTTTCTCACGTCTTACACCTTGTCTCGAGCGTCACCGGCCAACTCCCCACGTGCTACAACGCCATCGACCTCCTCCGCACCACACTCCCCCCCGGCTCAGTCACCGGAGCCCCAAAACATAAAGCCCTACAGCTTATTGATCAGATCGAGCGCTCCTCTCGCGGAGCCTATTGCGGTACACTCTTCCGTATCGGTCATGATGGCAGCATGGACAGTTCCGTTATTATCCGCAGCGCAGAACGCAGCGCAGGCCAACTCACCATCGGCGCAGGAGGCGGTATTACGTGGCCCTCCAACCCCGCCAAAGAATACGATGAAACCACACTCAAAGCCGCTGCATTACTGCGGAGCTTTAGCGCATGAGCGATTATGTCTGGCTGAATGGTGCACTGCTCCACACGAAAGACGCCCATATTGCCCCAACAGATCGCGGCTTCCTCCTCGCCGATGGGCTCTTTGAAACCCTACGCGTCACACGTGGGACCCTCCCACATTTTGACCTCCACATGCAGCGCTTCGCCAATGGCTGCCACACACTTCGCCTTCCCGTACCAGACCTTTTATCCCTACGCCGCGCATGCGCATGCGTGTTAGAAAGGAACCAACACCTTGAGGGCTCCCTTCGGATCACATTCACCCGAGGTCCCGGCCCCCGCGGCCTTGCAGCACCAGCCCTACCGCACCCAACCCTGCTCATCACCAGTGCGCCGCGCCCCAACACATCCCCCACCGACATCACCGTGCAGATAAGCCGCTACACCCGCCCACCTCTTTCTCCTCTTTCCGCCGTAAAATCACTCGCTTATTTGCCCGCTATTATGGCTCGTATTGAGGCCGAAGAAGCAGGCTACCATGATGCCCTCATGCTCTGCCCCCACGGACAGCACTTAGCCTCTGGTACCGCCAGCACATTAGTGATTGCTCACGAGAATAAGCTATATACCCCCCCACTACATAGCGGGGCCTTGCCCGGCATATCACGCGAAAGAATAATCAAAAGCGGGCTCTGCACAGAGAAGGACATTACCAAAGACGATTATAATAATTCATCCTCCGCACATCTCATTACCAGCCTAAATATAATGAGCATTAACCATAAAAACTTCAAAAACAACGATCATACAAAACAAATTATTGATAATTTTTTATTATCCTAAAAATTTAACCCATAATTAACTATTTATATATTTTATCTACTTGATAACAAATTTTATTTCCCAACACACTCACCTGTGTTAACAAAAGATTCTGAACGACTTAAACTTTATAAGGCTATCGTCTTTTGGAAGCTGGCCATTTCACCAAGACTATGCTCACACTTTTCGACGCTGAATATGCTCAGCTCGTTTTACGTGCCCTTGATTATACTGCTGGTGTTATTATTACGGACTCATCTGGTCACATTCTATCATACAATAATAAATTTACCGAAATTATTGAAAACTCAAATTATAAACCAAATATAAACTCAGAAAATGATCTAATACAAAACATAAAAATCTTATCCAATAATCAAAAAAATTGGCATGGTGAAATATGCCACCGCAAAAATAATGGAATAATTTCTTGGGCCGACCTAACAATTGTTCCTTACTTTCATAAAGAACGAGATACTACTTTTTATATTAGTATATGCTTTGATGTTACTTTGCGCAAAACAGCCGAAGAACACCTGCGCGCGAACAAGAGCATGCTTCAAAAAGCTCTGACAATTGACCCCTTAACGGGTATATCCAACAGAATTGCCTTCTCGAACCACATCAAAAATATATCTCAAGATAAAACTGATAAATTATTAATTTGTATCTACATGATTGATATTGATTCCTTCAAAATTGCCAATGATACTCTTGGCCATAAAGCTGGGGACAAGCTTCTCAAAAAAATATCAACAAAATTAAACAATTTACAAAGCAACACCACCCTTGCTGCCCGCATGGGGGGCGATGAATTTGCCGTTATTACAACTGGATTATCCGAAAAAGATTTTTCTCAACAAATTAACTATATCCTCACATCACTCAATTTTTTGTTTTCATTTAATGGCCTCACACACCACACAACAGCCAGCATTGGCTATGCTATTGCCAATGGAAAAGAGAAAGATATTCACAACACTTTATATTTAGCCGACCTTGCTCTGTACCAAGCCAAAGCCATGGGTGGTAATTGTGCATACGCATATAGTGCCGACTTAAAACATAAACATGATGACCGAAATCGTTTACGATCCAGCATATTAAACAACCTTGAACAAAATGATTTTCTTATTAAATACCAACCTATTATAAATATTTCATCAGCCGAAATCGTCGCAACTAATTCTATCTTACAATGCCCATCACCTAAAAACGATTGGAACATTGAAGACCTACAAAATATAGCCGATGACATCACGATCGACCGCGCCCTCACTCAAATCGCTTTCGATGCAATACTTAAAGATATACAATCCATCAAAGATAGTATTTCAAATGAAATACGTGTATCCCTCAAGATACCTACAAAAAATATTATTCATACACAATTGATTTCACGCATTATGGATGGATTAATAAAATACTCCATACCTCCACAGGGAATAATATTGGAAATAGATACGAATATTATCAATAACACCAAAAACAACACTATCCAGCGAGACATTTCCGCATTACGGAAAATGGGCGTTAAGATTATGCTAAGCGGTTTCGGAAAAGAAAAAACCTACCTCATGCCCTTAAAAGATATCGAGTATGACTACACCAAGATTGATGCCACCCTCATAAAGTCGCTTCCATCCTCCGCAATTAATCACGCCATTACAAAAAGCCTCATCGACATCACACATGCTATGGGCAAAAAAATCATCGCCGAAGGCGTTGAAACGCCTCAATGCGCCGATATTTTGGCGCAATTAGGGTGTGATTTCGCACAAGGAATTTTTTATTCTCCGCCCCTCACACTCAAGCAACTTGAAAAAAAATTGCAGACAAGCACATCTCCCTTTCGGTAACTGCATTTGCGTCAAACAGACCCGAGCAGTAAATTACCCCAATGTCCGACCCAGCAGAATCCTTCTCACCCACTCCACCCAACCGCGTTCTAGCACCTATTGATCTAGGCTGTGGCGTGGTCATTGATGACCCGGTCATTCTCGCCCCCCTCTCCGGCGTGACTGATCTTCCCTTTCGCCAACTCGCGCGTGAGTTAGGCGCAGGGCTTGTCGTCTCTGAAATGATCGCTTCATGGGCGATGATCCGTGAGAATGAAAATACCATGCGTATGGCACGCTCCGCATCCGGCGGTATCAACGCCGTGCAACTTGCTGGTTGCGAGCCTGACGCAATGGCCCAAGCTGCTAAAATTTCCGTCGATGGCGGCGCTAACCTCGTCGATATCAACTTCGGTTGCCCCGTTAAGAAGGTCGCTATCGGTCAAATGGCGGGCTCTGCCCTCATGCGTGATGAGGTCCAAGCCGGCCGCCTCCTTGAAGCAACCGTCAAAGCCGTCAACGTCCCCGTCACGCTCAAAATGCGTATGGGCTGGGACCATAGCAACCTCAATGCGCCTCGCCTCGCCAAAATCGCAGAGGAAAGCGGCATTAAGATGGTCACAGTCCACGGTCGAACCCGCCAAATGTTCTATAATGGTGAGGCCGACTGGCGCTTTGTGCAAACTGTAAAAGACGCGGTTTCTTTGCCTGTTATCGTAAATGGTGACGTCACCACCATTCGTAAAGCGCGTGAAGCCCTGCATCAGTCCGGCGCAGATGGGGTCATGATTGGCCGCGGCTGCTACGGGCGCCCTTGGTTCATCGCACAAGTCGCGGGCTCCCTCAAAACAGGTCAAGACATCCCTGATCCTGATTTAGCAACGGAAAAAACCATTGTGCTGAAACATTACCGTATGATGTTAGAGCATTTTGGGGAGCGCCCAGGCCTACGCCTCGCCCGTAAACACGTCTCTTGGTACTCTGCTGGCCTTCCCGGCTCCGCAACGTTCCGCTCCACCATTAACCGCATTGATAACGCACCTGAAGCCGTTCAGCTTCTAGAAGACTTTTACAACCGCCACCTTGACGCCGGCATCACGCGTGACCGTGAAACTGGCCCTGCCGCGAGCCTCCCATCGGATACAGGCCATACAACCTGCTAACGCACCGTAAGACATTGTGGCGAGATAAATTGTGACGCAACCGTCTCTCAGAGCATCCGTGCTCACCGTTGAAGACCCAACCATGCGGCCGCTGTTTTTATACGGCGCGACCCGTCTGGATCGCCAAGACGTAGCACGCCGCCTGCACAATGCGGGCCCTCGTGCAAAAGCACCTTTTATCGTTGCCACACTCACCGCCACCCCGCGCGCACTCCGCCCCGCCGCCTTATTCGGCAATGGGGAAGAACAAGCCGGGTGGATCCAAGAAGCACGCGGCGGCACCCTCCTTCTGGATGAAATTGACTGCCTCTGGCCCGATATTCAGCGCTCCCTGATCCAACATCTGCAAGCTGAGAATGCGAGCTTTCGCCTCCTAATTGGCAGCCGCTATGACGCCACCTCTTTGCTGCGCCACGGCGGATTAGACGAACACCTTCATGCATGGCTCTCCGGCCTCCATACCGTGCAAAAACTCGGGCCAGAGCGTATCAGCGCAATATGCCGCCAAGTGAGTTCCGAACGCGCACAGCTCCGCGGCTTAGCCCGCGCACTCGAACGACCATTAAGCGAATTCTTTGAAACAGGGGCTGGACATGATAGCGGCGACTTACACGCCTGCGTCGTCGCAGAAATCGAACGCCCTTTGATTGATAAAGTCCTACGCCGCACAGGCGGCAATCAAATCCGAGCGGCTGCCATTTTAGGCCTCAACCGCAACACCTTACGCAAAAAAATTCGTGAACTTGATATCATGGTGACCAAAGGAAACGACGATTGACACAAAACCGGTCACGCACGGGGCGCAAACGCTTTCGTGAGTATTTATCAAGCGCGAATGGCGTCGTCCTGCTTACAGTTATGGCGCTCATCCTTGCGTTTATGACCTTTGTTGTCCTCGCTGGCGGCCTCTCCATCACACATCGTCCTGTCATTCAGGCGATGATTTTCTTGCTCGACTTCTTAATGCTGATGCTCATCAGCGCGGCCGCGGTCTCTCAAGTCGGGCGGATGCTCGCAGAACGCCGCTTGGGGTTTGCTGGCGCTCGCCTCCATGCACGCCTCATCACGCTTTTCGGCATTGTCGCCGTTGCCCCCACGATTGTTGTCGGTGCCGTCGCAACACTATTCTTCCATTACGGCGTAGAAATTTGGTTCTCCAACCGCGTCAATAATGCTCTGACAGAAGCCCGCTCAGTCGCCGCAGGCTACTTACAAGAACATAACGATAATATCCGCACCGCAGCCTATTCTTTAGCCAACACCCTCATCCTCGTTCAAAATGATGAGCTTTTTGCCCATGGGGTTGACCTCCTCCATAATCCCGAACGCCTGCGGGAACTCCTTGATGATGAAGTCTATGAACGCGGACTAACCGATGCCGAAGTCTTCGACCCCCTCACAAATCGCATTTTAGCAACCGGTGGCGTACTCGGCTCCGCCGATATGGCCCCCCCACCTTTACCGCCCAAATCCGTAATTGAAATGGCGCGTACAGATGTCGCCATTTTAGACAGGCCGGACCAACGCTTTATCCGCGCGGTTGTATCCCTTGGCGATAATTCAGGCTTAATGCTGGTCATTACCCGCCCGGTGGACCCACAAGTCCTTGAGCATATGCACCGCACTGACGAATTGGTGCAGGACTACAAACGCATGCTCGCCAATCGCGGCAAGACACAAGTCACCTTCGTCATGATATTCATGTTGATGGGCTTACTCGTTCTAGCCGTCGGCATGCTCACAGGACTGGCCTTGGCAAACCGTATCGCTAATCCACTCGGCCTGCTTATTCTTGCCGCCACCCGCATTTCTCAAGGGGATCTCGCTGTTCGTGTCCCCGTCCCAGACCACTCATCACGGCGTCGCATGTTCCGAGATGATGAAGTCACCGGCCTATCCCGTGCCTTTAACCGCATGACTGACCAGCTTGAAGCCCAACGCTCCGAGCTGATGGTCGCTTATGATCAAATCAATGAACGCCGCCGCTTTACCGAAACCGTACTCTCCGGTGTGTCTGCGGGCGTCATTGGCCTCGACAAGAGGCAAGTCATTGAACTCCCCAATCGTGCAGCTTCCAATGTGCTGCAAAAAGATCTCATGCCAGCCGTCGGGCACAACCTTGTCGAAACCGTCCCAGAATTTGCCTCCCTCCTTACAGCTGCCCGTGAAGCACCTGAACGGGTCCATACTGCCGAAGTACAGGTCGATACTGATGGCGCCCAACGCCCCGGCGGCCCCGGTGATGGCGGCGGCGCAGGTGCCGGACGAACCCTCCTCGTGCGGATCGTCGCAGAATTGCGCGGTTCAGAGGTTGCCGGTTATGTCGTTACATTCGATGACATAACAGCCCTTCAGTCAGCACAGCGTAAAGCAGCCTGGGCTGATGTTGCACGTCGTGTCGCCCATGAAATCAAAAACCCCCTCACCCCTATCCAACTCGCATCAGAACGGTTGAAACGCCGATTCCTCAAAGAAATTCAGTCAGATCCTGAAACATACACACAACTGGTCGATACGATTGTGCGGCAAGTCAGTGATATTGGCCGCATGGTTGATGAGTTCTCAGCCTTTGCCCGCATGCCCCAACCAGTGATCCAAACGGAAGATTTTTCGCGTTTATGCCGAGAAGCCCTCGTCCTTCAGAAAAACGCCAACCCAGATATTGTGTATGAAACACAAAATCTCCCACCATCCGGCCCCGCGGTACGGTGTGATCGCCGCTTAATTGGACAAGCCCTTACCAATTTGCTCCAAAATGCAGCAGACGCTATTCATATGACCGAACGCGCCAAACAGCGTGAAACGGACGAAACAGGTGCTTTGTTGCCAATCGGCCATATTGTGATGGGGTTGCACATCCACGACGGTCATGCCCAATTAGTCATTGACGATGACGGGATCGGCCTCCCACAGGGAGAACGCCACCGTTTGACGGAACCTTATGTGACCCATAAGGCTAAAGGAACGGGGCTTGGCCTCGCCATTGTCAAAAAGATTATGGAAGATCACGCTGGTGCATTAACACTCGCAGATCGTAAGCAGTCGGATAGTATCTGCAAGGCAGAGGGAGAAACAGAGCACATGCGTGGTACGCAAGTCACACTGGTGCTCCCCCTTGCAGAAGATGACGCCTCGCGTAACAAGGGGGGCGGCGTATGAGGATAACAGATGGAACATGAGATTCTGATCGTCGATGACGAGCCGGATATCCGGTTTCTCATCGAGGGCATACTCAACGATGAGGGCTACCGGACGCGCACAGCGTCCAGCGCGGAACAAGCGCTGGCAATGTTTCGTGCCACACGTCCGTCACTGGTCATTCTGGACATCTGGCTACAGGGTTCCAAAATGGACGGGATTGAAGTGCTCAAGCACATGCAATCTGAGGAACCCGGCTTACCAACTTTGATGATTTCAGGCCACGGCACCATTGAAACTGCCGTAGCCAGCCTCAAACACGGGGCATATGACTTTATCGAAAAGCCCTTCCAGTCTGACCGCTTACTTGTCGTCGTTCAACGCGCCCTTGAGGCCGCACGCCTCAAGCAAGAAAACGCGGAACTACGTTTGCGCGCTGGTAATGACACCACCCTTTTCGGGGAAGGCACCGCCATCGCAACCGTTCGCGCTCAAATTGAGCGTGTCGCGCCGACAAACTCACGCGTGCTAATCACCGGCCCTGCTGGTGCTGGCAAAGAAGTCGCTGCGCGTATGATCCATGCCCGCTCCCGCCGCCCCGAAGGCCCGTTTATCGCCCTTAACTGCGCGGTACTCGCACCGAACCGCTTTGAAGAAGAGCTTTTCGGCCTCGAAGGCACCGCCGATCAGCCTATGCGGCGCGGCGTGCTGGAACGCGCTAACCGTGGCACCCTCCTTCTTGATGAAGTCGGGGATATGCCATTAGAGACGCAAGGTAAGATCGTCCGCGCTCTGCAAGATCAATCTTTTGAACGCATCGGCGGCACAACCCGCGTCAAAGTTGATGTACGCGTCATCGCGACCACCAACCGAGATTTGCAGGCCGAAATCGCCGCGCATCGCTTCCGTGAAGATCTGTATTACCGCCTCGCGGTTGTACCACTACGCGTCCCATCCTTGCGTGAGCGCCGCGAAGATGTTCCTGCTCTTGCGCGGCATTTCTTAGAGCGTTGCGCGCTGTCTTCCGGGCTTCCCGTGCGTGAGCTCTCCGTGGATGCCCTCGCTGCGCTGCAAACCTACGACTGGCCGGGCAATGCGCGTGAGCTGCGTAACCTCATGGAGCGCCTGCTCATCATGATGCCTGGTGGCGGCAATGACCCCATCCGGGCCGATATGCTCCCTGCCAATATCAGTCAAGGCGCCCCTTCCATGACCCGGCTGAACGCTGGAGCGGATGTCATGAGCTTGCCCCTTCGGGAAGCACGGGACCTTTTCGAAACACAATACCTACAGGTTCAGTTGACCCGGTTTGGCGGAAATATAAGCCGAACAGCCAATTTCGTCTGTATGGAGCGTAGTGCATTGCACCGCAAGCTCAAGCAGCTGGGCGTAACAATGCAAGACGACAAAGCTTCGAGCACTGCCTCGTGAGCGATAACCTCTTGGAGTCGATATTCGCGTGACGTCTTCTGCTTCGTTCCCTGCCATTCAGGAACGTTTTCTGGACCATATCAGCAAGACGGAAAGCCCGGTCACGGTCTTTCTCGTCAACGGCGTCAAATTACAGGGCGTTGTCACCCAATTTGACCAAGAAACCCTCCTGCTGCGCCGTGATGGGCACGTTCAGCTTGTTTACAAACACGCTGTCAGCACCATCATGCCATCAGGCCCGATGCCCCATTTTTCGGATGATACAATTTGAGCGGACACGATACGCGCAAACCCGCTACACGCGCTGCTGTTATTTTACCGTGGGAGCGCTCTGCTGCCACGGATGATGTCCGGGCCGCTGACGCCCGGCTAGAGGAAGCCGTCGGTTTGGCTGCCTCCATCGGCCTCGTTATCGTACGGCAAGTAGCCTTCTTGCTCCGCGCACGCCGCCCGGCAACACTCTTAGGCACAGGTCAGGTCGAACAACTCGCCGATGCTGTCAAACAAGATGACGTCGATGTTGTCGTGGTGGATGCACGCCTTTCACCAGGCCAGCAGCGCAACCTTGAAAAGATTTTGGGCTGTAAAGTCGTCGACCGAACCGGCTTAATTCTTGATATTTTCGGTGCACGTGCTGCAACGCGTGAGGGCGTACTGCAAGTCGAACTCGCTCACCTTGAGTATCAACGCTCACGCCTCGTCCGTCTCTGGACCCACTTGGAACGTCAGCGCGGTGGCTTCGGCTTCCTTGGCGGCCCGGGTGAAACCCAGATGGAAGCGGATCGTCGTATGCTCGCAGAGCGGATTAGCAAAATCCGTAAAGAACTCGAACAAGTCCGGCGAACCCGCGGCCTGCACCGTGATGCCCGTAAACGCGTACCTTTCCCGGTCGTCGCTCTCGTCGGCTATACGAATGCCGGAAAATCAACACTCTTCAATGCCCTCACCGGCGCTACCGTACACGCACAAGACCAGCTTTTCGCCACACTAGACCCGACAATGCGCGGCGTCACCCTTCCCTCTGGGCGAAAAGTCATTCTGTCGGATACCGTAGGTTTCATCAGTGAATTGCCGACAGAACTAATCGCGGCCTTCCGTGCGACTCTTGAAGAAGTCTCTCAAGCAGACGTTATTTTACACGTAAGAGACATCGCCCACCCTGATTCAACAGCCCAACACGCTGATGTGCTGAATGTTCTTGATGGTATGGTCCGCGATGGCATGCTTGATTCAAACTGGCCTGACCGGACAATTGAAGTCCTCAACAAAGCCGATCTTATGGGGGGCGTCGCCTCTGTGCCACGCCGGGACGGTGCCGTAGCGATCTCCGCCATTACAGGCGATGGCATTCCTGACCTGTTTGAAATTCTTGATCAACACATGACACGCTCCATGCGCCATGCTCATGCCCATATCGCTCCCGAAGATGGTGCTGCTTTGGCATGGCTGTACCAGCATGGTGAAGTCGTTGAACGTTTAGACCGGGAAGATGCCATCGTCGTAGACGTACGTCTCTTCCCCGCGGATGAAGAACGCTTTGCTGAAGCCTTCCCTGGCCGCCTACGTCAAGACTAAAGCACCAGCGCACTCGAGAGATATTCTTACTCTTTCGAGTGCAAGGTACTCCACCTAACCAAGCGGGCCAATTTCCGTCCGGTGCCGCTCCCGGCCACTTTCGGTCAGAACAAAACGTCCATCTTCGCGGCGCACCACAAAGCCCATTGCCTCCAAACGCTCGAGGCAAGGCTGGTCTTTAAGACCTTCAGGCCGCCCAACATCCCCACACAGCAACAAGCGATGCAAGGTCGAGCGACAACACGTTTCAAGATAGGGTTCGTCCCACATAACCTTGGTCCTATCCTGTCCCATGCGTCAGGCCAAGCCCTGCACAACACTACCGTGCAAGAAATCGCATCAGAATCGCGCTAAAATTTCCCATACCCCTTACTTTTGGAGTACCCTTCCGGCTCATGATCGACATGGATAAAATCGCCACCGCGTTCCTGCATCGCTTTGATCCGGAACCCGCTCATGAACTCGCCATTACGGCAATGGCTCTCGGCCTTACGCCTAAAGCACCCAAAGATGACCCGGCGCTTGCCGTGGAGTGCTTAGGTTTACGCTTTCCCAACCCGATTGGCCTCGCCGCTGGTTTTGACAAAAATGCCCGCGCAGCCCGCCCACTCACCCGTATGGGATTCGGGCATGTTGAAGTCGGCACCGTGACACCTCGCCCACAACCCGGCAATCCGCAACCTCGCCTTTTCCGCCTACCAGAAGACGGGGCCATCATTAACCGTATGGGCTTTAACGGCTGCGGCATTGACCGTTTCTGCCGCAATCTCGCACGCTTACATCGTCCACAGCCCAATGGTCGCCGCCGCGGGCCCATTGCTCCCCTCGGTGCAAATCTTGGCATTAACAAAACAGGTTCAGACCCCCTGCGGGATTACCCTGAGCTTGTCGCCCGTGTGCGGCCCTATGCTGATTATGTAACGATTAACCTCTCATCGCCCAACACCCCGGGCCTGCGCGATCTCCAATCCGCCGATATTTTAGCAAAGCTGCTTGAAGCCATCGCAATACGCAACCCTGAGCGCCCACCCCTCTTAGTCAAACTTGCGCCCGATATGAGCGATGATGCCTATGAGCCCGTACTCAACGCCGCTCTTCAGGGCGGCGCCCAAGGCCTCATCCTTACGAACACAACCATTGCCCGCCCTGCGGGGCTTACAAGCCCTTATGCACATGAAAGTGGTGGTCTCTCTGGTCGCCCACTCGCACCCCGTGCCCGCGATGTCTTGCGCCACGTTGCACAACTGAACAAAGGCCGCCTTACCCTCATTTCTGCAGGCGGCATTGAAAGCGGCCGAGATGTACTGAACCGTATCCGCCTTGGTGCCAACATGGTGCAGCTCTACACCTCCTTCATTCTTGAAGGCGCATCCCTCCTCCCTCGCATTAAAGGAGAACTGCTCGACAGCATGCGTGAAGACGGCATCGCGTCTTTACACGACGCTCACGGAATAGACTTAGCGTAAAATACTTATGCGACCTGCCCATAGATAAAGCAGGTCGCAACTTATAGTTTTCGGCCTATGACAAGCCTATGTGATACATGAAAACACAGGCCCAAAAAAATGCGATCACCAACATCCACCAATTCGTATGAATATGATTTTGCGCATCCATCGTGGTCGTAACGCAAGCAATACCCAGGAATACGAGGAATAAGGCAAAACCAGCCGTCATTCCCACAATACGAATAACCAATTTACGCTGACGGCGTTTATCCTCAGCATCCATCGCCATATTTTCAGACATGCGGTGTCACTCCCCAAAGTCAGGCAGTTCATTTACTTTAACGACCCGCCAAAGACCATCAATGCGCTCAATAATCGACAATGACAAATTTTGGATTGAAAAACGCAGTGCCGTCTCGGGATGGACCTGTAAAGCATGCGCAAGTGCTGCCCGAATAGCCCCGCCATGACTAACAATCACAGTATCCCGCCCCTCAGAAGCCGATGCCCGCTCTTCTAAGGCTCGACCAACACGCGCCCCAACATCCAGCATACTTTCACCAGAAGGCGGTGTTTCTGTCGCGGCTAAAGACCAAAAAGGATTGGGGGGCAACGACAACAAAGACGGAAAGTCACCATGCGGCGTCCCATGCCAGTCACCAATAGACTGCTCAATAAAACGCTCATCCGTTTTCAGTTCTCCCTCACCACGCCCAGCTGCCTCCATCAAAGCCAATGCAGTCTCTTGCGCACGCTTCAAAGGTGAACTCACCCATGACGCTCCCTTTGGTAGTCGCTTCGCTAATGAGCGATAGCCTGCTCGTTGTTTAGTCATCGTCTCAGAACAGAGCGCAACATCTAAAGCACCATACATCACCTTACGCGCTTCAGCCTCAACAACAGCATGACGGATCAACCAAAAACGCGTCACACCAGAGGGCAACTCGGGTTCATCTAAAAAATGTCCGTGCGTTTCATTTGGCGATTGTTGGACAACATCAGACATGTTCTTCTTCCATTCATATCTTGCCAGTTGTCATGATAATTACATAATTTCATGACTATTTTTACCTATGTTTTCATGAATTTTTTATAGGGCTTTCTTATACCCGAATCGGCCTCATTCAGCCTTTTCCCATCATTACCCCTCTCTTTTTGAGGGCTTACGCGCAATGCTTTTGCAAACATTGCTACATCATCAGCATAATTTACGCTTCTTGCGCGATACTGTAAGGTATGCTTTGCCTAGTGTGCTTTGATATTTCATGCTCGGGATGTCGACCATGACCAAGGGGAAAAGATGCGTATTCTATTAACTGGCGGTTGTGGATTTATCGGTTCAGCCGTCGTTCGGTATCTAATCAATAATACCGAACATCATGTGCTCAATATTGACTGCATGACCTATGCTGCCTCAGCAGATACAGTCGCTGACGTCGCTTCCAACCCGCGCTACCGCCACGCGGATGCCAATATTATCAATAGCGTTGAACTTCAACGCATCTTCGAAGAGTATAAGCCTGATGCCGTCATGCATCTGGCAGCCGAAAGCCACGTTGATCGCTCTATTGATGGCCCTGGTGTATTCATCCAGACTAATATTGTTGGCACCTACGCTCTACTGGAGGCAGCCCGCAAGTATTGGACAGCGCTAGATTCTGAGCAAAAGAAAGCATTCCGTTTCCATCACATTTCAACGGATGAAGTCTTCGGCCACCTTGAACCGAATGACCCACCCTTTACGGAAACGACACCATACGACCCACGCAGCCCATACTCGGCCTCCAAAGCGGCTTCGGACCACTTGGTGCGCGCATGGTTCCATACATATGGCTTGCCAACGTTCGTCACAAATACGACCAACAATTATGGCATCTGGCATTTCCCAGAAAAGCTCATCCCACTTGTCACCATCAATGCCATTGAAGGCAAAGAGCTGCCTGTATATGGCAAAGGTGATAACGTACGTGATTGGCTGTTCGTGGAAGATCACGCCGAAGCCTTGGTCCGTGCTGTTGAACGCGGCGAACCGGGTGAAACCTACGCTATTGGTGCACGTCAACCACGCCGCAACATTGACGTTGTCAAAGCCATCTGCTCCGTTCTTGACGAACTGATGCCGGATCCAGCAGGCCCACGTGAGCGCCTCATCCGCTACGTCACAGACCGCCCCGGACATGATTTCCGGTACGAAATTGATCCTACCCATGCCGAAAACGCGCTGGATTGGAAAGCAAAGCACGATTTCGAAACCGGCATTCGTAAAACTGTTCAGTGGTACATTGATAATCGCGCATGGTGGGAAGGTATCCGCTCCAAGCGTTATACCGGACAACGCCTGGGGAAAAGCTCATGACACAAGCAACGAACACCCCCATGAAGGGCATTATCCTTGCAGGAGGGTCAGGCACACGCCTGCACCCAATGACGCTGGCGTCTTCAAAGCAGTTGCTGCCAGTCTACGATAAGCCGATGATCTACTACCCCCTGTCCACGCTGATGCTGGCAGGGATCAAAGACATCATGATCATCACCACCCCGCATGACTTGCCACAGTTCAAGCGCCTGTTAGGGGATGGTTCACAATACGGCGTTTCGTTCACATACCGGGAACAACCTTCGCCGGATGGTCTGGCACAAGCGTTCCTGATCGCAGAAGACTGGATTCAAGGCGCACCATGTGCATTGGCTCTGGGCGACAACCTGATTTTCTCCGAACATCTTGGTGTCATGCTACGTGCCGCTGCAAAACGCCCAGAAGGTGCAACGGTCTTCGCATATCAGGTCCGTGATCCCGAGCGTTACGGCGTTGTCCTCTTCGATGAAAACGGCAAAGCGCTAGAAGTCGAAGAAAAGCCGACCAAGCCTAAGTCTCACTGGGCAATCACAGGTCTGTACTTCTATGATCACCGCGTTGTGGAGTTTGCCAAAAAGGTAAAGCCCAGCGAACGTGGCGAACTCGAAATCACCGACTTGAACCGCATGTATCTTGAAGAAGGCACATTGCAGGTTGATCGCCTTGGCCGAGGCTGTGCTTGGCTTGATGCAGGCGTTCCAGATAGCTTGATGCAAGCTGGTACGTTTGTACAAACGATCCAGTCCCGTCAGGGTATGTTGGTTGGCTCTCCTGCTGAAGTTGCATTCCGCAATGGCTTCATCACCGCTGATCAACTGCGCGAATACGCGCAAAAAATGCGCAAAACAGAACTAGGCCGCCTGCTGCTCGAACTCGCTGAGCACGGCCACTAAAAATCTGCGCGGCATGGCCTCTTCCGGCCATGCCGCTATGAAGCCTACAATTAGAACGTCATGCCGTTCTTTTGCCACGAGTAGGCCTGACGTCCATACGCATCTGCCAGAAGGAAGACACCATGAAGGTCGAACGCCTCGCCATTCCAGACGTCATTTTGGTGACCCCACCGCGCTTCGGTGATAACCGTGGTTTCTTCTCAGAAACGTATAATTTTGATCGCATGACGGATGCCGGAATTGATCTGCCATTTGTGCAAGACAATCAAAGCTTGTCACGCCAAAAAGGCGTCGTTCGCGGCTTGCACTGCCAGCTAGCACCACATGCGCAAGGCAAACTCGTTCGCGTAACGCGTGGCGCCATTTGGGATGTTGCTGTAGATGCCCGTACAGGCTCTCCAACATATGGCAAATGGGTTGGCGCAGAACTCTCTGCAGAAAACTGGTCCCAGCTTTGGGTGCCACCCGGTTTCCTACACGGCTTCGTGACGCTCGAGGAAGATACCGAAGTCCAATACAAGTGCACCGGCCTATACGACAAAGCATCGGAACGCGCCGTCATCTGGAACTGCCCCGAACTCAAAATTGACTGGCCCGTTGCTGAGGCTGACGCTGTTTTGTCTGATAAAGATAAAATCGCACCACAGTTCTCAGAAGCCAAAGACTGGTTCCAGTACAATAAGTGAGCGATAGCATGACTGAAACACAGACCATCCTCGTCACGGGCGGTAGCGGTCAACTCGCTACCTCTCTTGTCAATCTTGGTGGGGCACGTATTCACCGGGTCGGGCGCCCTGAGTTTGATTTTGACCGCCCTGAATCCATCGCAGAACTCGTCCGCAGCGTAAAACCTGCCGCCGTTGTTAATGGCGCTGCATGGACAGCAGTCGACCTTGCTGAAACCGAGGCAGAAGGTGCAAAACGCGGCAACCATACTGGCCCCGAAGCGCTCGCCAAAGCCTGCGCCGAAGCGGATATCCCCTTCATCCACGTCTCCACAGATTATGTCTTTTCAGGCGACAAAGGCTCTCCTTACCTAGAGACAGACCCCACCACACCACAAACTGTCTATGGCCGCACCAAAGCAGAAGGCGAACAAGCCGTACTGGCAGCCAACCCGAAAACCGTCATCCTACGTACGGCATGGGTCTATTCTGCACATGGTAAAAATTTCGTAAAAACCATGATCAATGCAGGTGCAAAAAACCCTGCACTCAAAGTCGTCGGGGACCAACGCGGCAACCCAACCAGTTCAGATGATCTCGCCGCTGCCATCTTGGCCATCATTGCCAAGATTGAAGCAACAGGCTGGCAAGCCGATTATGCTGGCATTTATCATGCCGCCGGCACGGGTGAGACAACTTGGCATGGCCTTGCTGTAACTGCTCTTGAAGCGGCTTCTGAACATGGTCAGGCCAAACCTGAAGTGTCTGCCATTCGCACGGAAGATTGGCCAACACCGGCAAAGCGCCCACAAGACTCACGCCTTGATTGCTCCAAGCTTGAACGTGTCTTTGGCGTCCGCCTGCCCGCTTGGGAAGACAGCGTCAAACAAACAGTAGCACGTCTTTTTGCTTGAACTTGGTATGCCCAGCTTATGCTGGGCATACTTTATACCTCGTTTCGCCGCTAGGATCGCATGCCCCCTTCTCCTTCCAGACCAGAAACCGTCTGGACACCCGAAGCCACCGATAAACATGCTCGCCCTACCGTCGCGATCCTCCTCTCCATATATAATGGTGAGGCATATTTGGCCGAACAACTCGCCAGCTTTTTAATACAATCTCATACTGCATGGCACTTATACTGGCGCGATGATGGCTCTGACGACCACAGCCGCGCCATTATGGAAGCATTCGCCCAAACAGATGGAGCTGGTCGCTGTACCGAGGTCACCTCCCCCAAAAAGCGGCTTGGCACCACGGCCTCTTTCATGACTTTGCTCCGCTCTGCCCCTGCAGCTCCTTACTATGCTTTCGCAGATCAAGATGATGTCTGGCTTCCCCAAAAGCTTACATGGGCCGTAGACTCACTCACTCACACACCACAAGACGAGGCACATCTTTATTGCGCACGCCAGTTACTCACGGATGAACACCTCACAATCATAGGGGAATCATCCCACATCGTGCGTCCGCCTAGCCTGCATAATGCTGTTACTCAAAATATAGCCAGCGGCATGAGCATTGTTTTCAATAATGCCCTTCGCACAACATTATCGCGCCTACCCCAAACACCCCCCAATGCCTTTCATGACTGGTGGGCCTTACTCGTCACCTGTGCGACCGGCGGGCATGTCTCAGCAGACACCCGATGCACGCTTCTTTACCGACAACACCACAACAACTCTATTGGCGCGCGTACGTCGTTAAGCAAGCGGGCCCTCGCCGCCATCAAACGTGGCCCATCAGCCTTCTTAGAAACGTTTGAAACAAACATCGCCACGCTCCAACTCTACCCAGAACAACTCACCGACGAAAGCCGCATACTTCTCAACGACCTCTCTCAAGCACGCTCTTTCTCCAAACGCCTCTCTGTTCTGCGGCGTTATCCCGCTTTGCGTCGACAGGCGTTCTTGGAAAACCTTCTCTTTCGTTTATGGTATCTCTGCGGAAAGCGACACGACTAATCTTCAGCGAGAAAACTGGCTTCTTTATCCTTTTTTCTGTTACTTCTGAATCACTGCTACAGTTTGGAGTTGTATCATGAGCCTTCCTTTCGACGTAGACTTTGACAAACCACAAGATGCCAATGTCATCACCCTGAAATGGCTCGTCATTTTACACATCGCACTCATTTCTTTTATTGTTTTAATTCACTTTACTTTAACCCACATGCAAAGTTCTTTTTAAAAAGAACGCGCACAACGTAGCACATGAACCGCACGGCGCAGGAAATCAGCGCCCCGTGTCAGTGCATTCTGATCATGCACTGACTGGCGTAATACCCAGTCTATCGCCGCTAACGCATGCAAATGCGCATAAAACATCATCTGCTCATAATACACCTCTCTATAAGCAGATTTCTCCCAAGCCCTCATAAAACACTTGAGCGCATTACTGTCCTCAAGTGAGCCATTCACCCAAATAATTTTACCTAAATCAAAACGTGCATCCCCGATTAAAGCCGCTCCAAAATCAATCACTTTCCACGCGTTCTGCTCTGTATCCCATAAAATATTTTGCTGCGTATAATCCCCATGAATCAGCGATAATTCATAACCACGCGTCATCATATCAACCGCGCGCTGACACCGTCTGAACGCAGCTTTCAAAAGACCATCTGGGATATCAGCATAGAGAGTAGTGATATTTCTCTCCCACCCATCCATCTTATTTTTCAGAAAATCCGGCCATGAACATGATCGCTGAAAAAGCGTAAAATGTGGAACACCTTGGACCGCCAAATATGCCCGAGAATATGCCGTTACCCTTCCGAGCAGTGCCCCAGCATCCACACGGTGCTGCGCATTAACGACAAAATCCAAAATACAGTCTGAACTTTCCAAGGCTTCAATGTCATTATAGGCAGAACCTGTATGCTCTTCACCAGAGCCACATAAGGCCGGTGTTAAACCACTCCCAGCCATAACCGCATAGGCGTGCCGTTCCCGCTCTTTTTTCTCAACACTCGAATAACGCTTACGGATTATCCCGCGTGAGCAATCTGTACGTTTATAGTACGTGACATCCGCCCCACTCCAAGACATCACCGCTCCTATCCACGGACAGATATAACGCGCCCTCTATACAATGCCTGTAGAGCAACGCGCCTCAAACACTCCACACTGCCAACGGTTGCCCTACCTCATAAGGCCATACGCCGCAGCCGTATAAAGCCACCTGCAATCATATAAAGCACTAAAGCCCCCGCACCGATCCAAAATGGTACAGGAACATCCGTCTGCCATGAAAGTACTAGCCCCCCCAAAGAGAGCACAAGCGCCATCATAACAGACGCAACCATGCCCCATAATGGGGACAAGCCTAAGCGCAACGCAGTCGCCGCGGGGCCTACCATCAGGCTAAAAGACAGCAAAGCCCCGGCAATTTCTGAACACACAGCACAGGCCAAGGCCGAAACAAGCATCAACGCCAGAGAGAGCAATCGCACCGGCACACCACGCGCCAAAGCCATTTCCGGGTTTAAACTCGCGAATAAAAGCGGCCGCCCTACCACCGCCAAAACCGCACAGCACACAGCCGTCACACCAATCAAGGTTTGAAGTGATGCACGACTGAGCCCCAAAACATCGCCAAATAGCAACGTCGTGACCATACTGGATGCACCATTTGAGAAATGCAGAAACAACATTCCCAACCCCAGACTGGCGGATAGTACAAGCCCTGTCATACCGTCTCGGTTTAAAGGCTGCCGCCCCTGCGGCATTTCATAGCCCAAAACACAACCCGCTAAGAGACTAAAGACGCCCATCCCCATTAATGGAGAGAACCCCAACCACACAGCGCCTGCCGCGCCGCTAAACCCCACATGCGTTAAGCTATGCGCAGCAAAAGCCTGCCCCCGTAAGAGCAAAAACCACCCAACGAGCCCCGCAAGGAGCGATACCAACACGCACCCCATTGCCGCATGGCGCATAAACTCAAACGCAAACATGCAGCGTCTCTTCCATCAAGGTTACATTGCGGGACGTCATACCAACTAACCCCGCCATATCATGAGATGTCAGCACAACAGCCGTACCCGAAGCTGTTAAATCAGCCAGTAATGCTAAAAGCGCATCACGCCCGGGCGCATCCAACGCAGCCAACGGCTCATCCAAGAGAAGCACGGCCCGCTCCACATAGCGCAGAGGTGCCAAAGCCTGTGCCAGCGCGACACGTTGCCGCTCTCCCCCGGATAACTGCCCTAAAGGCCGATGCACATAACTTTGCCGCCCATTAGGAATACCTACACGGGCTAACAACGCTTCTAAAGCGTCTCTCTCTTTCTGAAACGATGGCCACATCCCCCAGCGCTGGCCATAGAGTGCCGCACGAATATGCGCCAAAGCCGGAATCGCCAACGCGCCTTCTGTACGGCCGGGCATTTCACTACGCCCTTGCGGCATATACCCAAAACGCGCTTTCACCTGCTCAACGGGGATGCCATCTAACAACAAGTCCCCATGAACAGGCCGCACCATACCCAAAAGGGCTTGTAAAAACGTTGATTTCCCTGCGCCGTTACGACCACTCAGCAGCGTCATCCCAGAAAGAGGCACATCACAGCTGCATGACCGCACGAGCACATGCGCCCCATGCGCAAGCGTCACATCCCGCAATGACAAAACAGGCATAGTCTTAGAGGTGGCCTGCATTGAGTGCCTTATCCGTTTGGTCCAAAATCTGCATCACCCACTCTTGCCAAGACATACCCTGCGGCAGCGTTTCGCCCACTTGTATGATCGATACACCAGCCTCCTGTGCCAGCGCCTTCAAATGGTCGATCTGCGGTGCCTGCACAGCTGGATTTACAACTAAAAATGCAACCTTATGCTCTTGCAGGGCGAGTTCTAACGCGGCTTCATCACGTGGTGAAGGGGCCGCGTGCTGCGCAATAGCTTGCGCATAACGCACATCCACTAATTGTAAGCCGGCCTGTGCAAATAATGCCGTGCCTTGTGTCTCCGTCGCAGCATAGAGCACATGATTATGAGTCATTCGTATCGTAGACAGGCGATGCTGTACCTGATCTACCGTCGATAAAAATTCTGCTAACCCGGCAGAAAAAACCGCTGCATTTTCAGGAGATAACGCCTGCAAACGTACCGCGACTTTTTGCGCGACACCCCGCACAATCTGCGGATCCAAAAATAAATGCGCATCTGCCCCGGGGGCCCATCCGGTTTCTTCCCCGACATTGAAATGCACCAGTGTCTGCGTCAAAAATGGTGTCGCCCAGTCATCATATGTTGCACCATTCATCAGTGCAAAGTCCGCTTGAGCCAGTGCCCGGGCCATGGCTGGGGTAGGACTAAACTCATGCGGGTCTATACCAGGGGTCGTAATAATAGCATTCGTTTGCACATGATCACGACCAATCTGCGCAGCAATATTGCACCAAGCGGATTCAACGCACACAACCCGCACAGGGCGCTCTGCCGCCTGCCCACAAGACCAGACGCCCCCCCATAACAACAGGGTACAAACTACAGCACATCGTGAAAAAATAGTCATGAGACCAGCAGAATAAAACAGAAGAGCGCTTGTTATAGTGTAACATGCCTTTTTTGGCTACGCATCTCTCCCCCGCGCATAATGCAACGGTAGGGGGAGTGGCTGCTTAAGACATTTTTTGTCATAATAAAACACCTCATAGCCTCAAAAGATATGCCCCATGACCAACCACCAAACCCCCGCAACATTATGGCTTGATGCCTTATCGATCCCTTATACTCTCCATGAATACGCATATGATTCATCGGTTGATCGCCTCGGCATCGCCGCAGCTCAGGCCTTACAAGCAAACCCTAAAGCCGTACTCAAAACATTAATGGTCAAGGTTGATGGGAACCCAGCCTGCGTCGTACTGCCGGTCGATTGTGAAATGAACTTCGCCCGCGTAGCGCAAGCCTTAAACGGCCGTAAAGCGAAGATGATGCAACGCCCCGACGCGGAAAGCCACACCGGGTACCAAATTGGCGGCGTCAGCCCCTTTGGGCAAAAACGCCCTTGCCCTATTATTTTTGACAAACATGCGCTTGATGAAAAACACCCTCAACTCATCATAAATGCCGGGGCGCGTGGCCTTCTCCTCAGCATCACACCAGAAAATGCACTTGCTGCCAGTAGTGCATTAATCGCTGATTTGACTTCGCCTTAACCCCCTGCCTTTTGATCAATCCGGTGCATAATCACTCCTAAGACCTTACGGGTAACGCGGAGTTCTTCTGCGGTTACCCCCGCCAATAACGTCTCTTCCATCTGGGCCGATAAGCGGTAAATCTCACTCACACGCTGCCGTCCTTCAGCCGTCAAACTCACAGCCCGTGCCCGCCGATCCCTATTATCGGGTACGCGCTGCACTAAACCACGCTGCTCTAACGTGTTCAGCACACGAACAACGGCCGAATTATCCACCCCCAGAGACGCCGCAATATCCTTTTGATGCATAGGCTCAACAGCCTTATCCAGCTCTAAAAGAGGCAACCATGTTGCGTCCGTCACACCGTAAGGCTGCAACCGCGCATCAATCATTTGCCGCCAGCGGCGGGCAATACGTCCAATCATGCGCCCCAGCGGAGGAACGTCTTGCTCATGCCCTTGCATACCACACCTAAACTTACGGGCTTACCGCATCATCACGAAATGCCGTGGTCATGGCAGACGAAGATACCAAACGGCCCGTGGCATGTGCCAACACAGCAGCACTCGTGAAAGCCTGCGCTTCACTTACTGCGAGGGAAGCCTGCGCCTGATAAAGGGCAGTCGCAGCATTAGAAGCATCCGTTAATGTCCCAACGCCTTGCGCATAAGCCGCCGAAGCCCCTCTAAACGCCGTTTGTGCAGCCGTACAAAGCACACGCGCGGAGCGTAATTGCGCCAAAGTCGTGCTCAACTCGTCCTGCCCATCCGCCACCTCACGCTCAACCGTAATACGATCTTGCGCGAGCGCCGCCTCGGCTTGTTGACGGCGCGATTCTGCCAAATGAATGCTATTGGCCCGTGCACCACCCTGATAAAGCGGCCAATTCATTTGCAAAAACGCACTTCCTTCCGGCTGCGCGATGGTCGCTGCCGGGGCGGATTGCTGCGTACCATAGGTTTTCAACGCCCCCATATAACCCTGCATAATACCCGCCACCGCAATCCGCGGCGCGAGGCTGGCTTTGGCCGCAGCAACGGCTGCATCCGCTGCGCGCAACTTCGCCAAATCTGCGAGAACATCTGGCCGTGCCTGTAATGCCTGATTAATCAAACCCTGTACGTTGCTAGGCAGAGTATTGGGCAGATGCTGCCCATCCATCTTTTGCACCGCTAAATCCATTGTCGCGGGCAGTCCCATCGCCGCCAGCAAAGCATGCTTGGCTTCATGCTCGCCATCTTGAGCCCGCTCATGATCAAACGCCGCCTGCGCCGCATTGCGCTGAGCGATTGCCACATCAACAACTGTAGCTTCACCATGCACATGCCGCGCTTGTGCTGCCCGCAATAACAACGCCGCATTCTCTTCTGCACTCTGTGCAGCCTGCACCATCTGCTGGGCAGATTGATACGTATAATACGCCTTCGTAACGGCCAAAATCAACGTCTGGTGAACCTGCGTAAAACCATAATCCGCCGCAAGCGCCCCTTGCTGTGCTTCCTGAATCTGAGCGCGCGTCTGCCCAAAATCAAACAACAAATAATCCAGCTCTAACTTCGGATAAAATGCCTCTCCATTCGAGGTCAAATAGCCACGCTGCGATAAATAACTCGGCAACGGGAACGCCATACGCTGAAAGCCCCCCATCGCCGAAAATGTCAGTTGCGGCAATAAAGCAGCCCGCGACAAACCAACACCTATCGCCGCCTGACGCGCAGACTCCCACGCCATGCGCGTCTGAGGATTTGTCCGCTCCGCCACATCAATCAATTCAACAAGGGATAGCGGCGCACCACCGCCATCAAAACGCTCAACACGCGCCTGCAAAAGGGCCGTACTTCCTACCTCACGCGGCGCAGCAAAGCCCTGCTGCCCCGGCGGCATCACCAAACCATTATGCGCCATCACCGTCGGAGAAGGCTGCCAAGGCTGGTCTGCTCGCTCTGGTGCAAGGTCACGCGTATCATTACACGCAGCCAACGACAAACCCCACGCAGCGCATAGTACGAGGGAACTCCGCTTCATCATATCTGTACTCTTCTTTACCATGCCCCGCCCTCGCTTATGCTGACAGCACCGTGTGGTGGCGCTCACCCTGCGGCGCAGTGGCCGGCAAAAGTTCATCCAAAATGGCTCGAAGACGTTCATCAAACACAGCGAACCAAAATCCACGCTCTGGGTCGTGCGGGAGTTCAGGCGGCACGGGCAAAGCATCCCGCAGAGATTCACCATCCTGCCCATTCAGAACCCAGCGCCCAAAATGCTCTAGCCAAGTCTTCATGGCTTCCGTATGCGCGCCAACCTCGTCACTTGGCTCTTGATGAGCATCCGCAATAATCGCAACCGGAATAGCCAACATCTGGATTTCCGTCACAATCCGCGCATCGACTTTCCGATGTCCGCGCCGCGTATTCACGCGCGCAGCTTCCAGTGGCTCATTCATGACGGAACTGCGTACCGCTGCAATGGCACGGCCAAACGCCTCACGTAAACGCTCTTGCCCGACTTCCACCAACGCATAACGGTCATGGCGGCGATACACAGTCAAATCCCCCAAAACATGCAGCGCACTCACCACATGTTTACGGGCGATAGACGCCACACTCACAGGCCATAATGACGTGGAAATAACATACACAACAACATTGCCGATGAAGATACCCACCACACGATCACGCGCTGTCGCCATATCCAGCGTTGGGCCATATCCCTGCAAAACCGTTAGAAAATATGCCATGGAGGTTTGCACCCCGGCATAAGCAATCCGCTCACTGCCGCTCTTCACCCACCCGGCCAATAACGTCACGGGCAACACCACGAGGATGAGATCCGTTATATCCGTCAGATACGGCATCACCCACAAAATCGTGCCGATCCCTAACGCCGCACCAACTAAAGCACCGACCAGACGCAACGTCATTTTATGGACCGTATCGCCAACCGTACCTTGAGATACGAGGAAGCACGTTACCACGCAGGTGCTAATGCTTGGCCATTGTGTAAAGCGCGTAATCCCATAACAAATGACCACGGAGAGCGCGAGTTTGATCGCCGCCTGCACATAACCCGGATTACGAAACGCATCAGGCTTAAACCAGCCCTGAGTCTGCGCCGTAATATCATAAACAAAGCCATGCGCCTGCGCATCAGGCTTCAACAATAATGCTCGGATAACCGTCAAGGTCCGTGCCAACTCAACGCCCAGCGGATAGCGCGCAGCATCGCCCTTCATTTTATCTGCTAACGCTTCAAGGCGCGTCGTATCCGCTTCCAAAGCGGCCCGTGCACCAGAACGCTTTAACAACACAGCCGCACAACGCTGCGCCATCTGGCCCGAAGCCTTTAACAGACCAGAGCCGCCATCCCCTTCCAAGCGCGTCCATGCCGCCGCGATCATGACCAACCGCGTCATACTACGGATCATCGCAAGACCCGCACGATGCCTCGGTAATTCTGGGTGTAATTGAGCGGCCAAATCATGGAAGCGACGTAACCCAACCGTCCCTTGTTCCGCCAAAGCGGAAACTTTTCGGGCCTCTGGCGCTTCGGATAGGCAATCCATCTCAAACAGACTGGCTACCGCACATAAACGGTCCACCAGCCCCTTACGCAGCATAATAATCGGATCATGCCCTGCAATACGATTAGCCGCCACCATGGCCACCAACGCGATCACAAAAATCCCACCGGTCCACAGCATGAGATGCAACAAGGACTCTTCAGGCGGTAAGAAGTCAGCGTCCGGAAGAATGCTCTCCGTCGTATTGCCGACAAAGGCCCCAATTCCATACCCAACCGTCTGAAGCGTATCTGCGTTCAACATCATATAGACGGTCCAGAACAACAGAATATTCACAAACGGCCCAAGGGTCATCGCTTGAGCAAAAAAACCTGCGCCAAGCGTCAACAGCAGCATAAAAGGTAAACGCAACCCTGGCTCAGACAGGGTGAACATCAAGAAAATAATCGTCAGCCCTGTGCCAAAGAGAATAACCCCTCCGCCCATCACTGCGCTTTTAATGGTCGAAGCCGTGTCGTTCCCAGAAAGGAAAAAACAAATAAAGACCATGACTGCCAATTGAGGAATGCGAAACACCTCCCCAATCACAAGCATCACAATCACCTGCGCCGTTAACAAAAGCGTATTACGCCACCGTCCCGGAACAGAGGCCATCTCAGCCCATAACGCCCGCAAGCCATTCGGTGGATCCCCCTCATCAATAAGAGGAGGCGCAAAGCGATGATCATTTGGGCGTTTCAGGGCCGTCCAGCTCATCGGCTCACCACAACCACGGCGGTGCCACCAATGCGCATCAAAGATGATGGTGGGTTATGCAGCAAAATACGCACTGGGAAGCGCTGGGCAATACGTACCCAGTTCAAAGAACGCGGCACCTTCGGCAAGCCACCAGCACTCATGCCCTCATCCGGCACGACACCCGCATTCAAACTGTCCACCACCCCAGAGATCGCTTGGTTAGGCTGTGCCATCGCATAGACCTGCACCGCTTGCCCCGACTGCAAAGCGGCAAGCTGCGTCTCACGAAAATTCGCGACAACCCACCAATGTTCTTCATCAATTACGGTAAAAACAGGCCGCCCAGCGCCCGCATACTCACCCGCAGCAACCGTAAGATCCGTCACAATCCCATCACAAGGCGCCCGCACACTGGTCAATCGTAATTCACGCTGTGCCTCACGCAAAACTGCCTGCGCAGCGGCCAGATCAGCCCGTAAAGGCGCAACACTGCGTACAGCTTGCTTTGCCCCTAAGGCGGATTGCAACGCTTGTTGTAAAGCAACTTCCGCATTTTGCGTCGTCGTACGCGCCTGATCCAAAGCTTCCCGCGTGACAAAACCTTGCTTCGCTAATGGCTCTAACCGTGCTTGCGTAGCTTGCGCCAATGCGAGACGCGCCCGCGCACCGCTCACACCTGTAGCGGCAGCTCCAGCTTGAGACATTTGTGAACTGACTTGATTAGTCTGCACATCCAACTGCGCTTGCAAACCATCCACTTGAGCCTGTGCTTGCTGCACTCGGTACTCATAGGGCTCGGGGTCAATAATGAATAAAATCTGCCCTCGATGCACATGCTGATTATCCCGCACCGGTAGGGACACAATACGACCACTCACCTCGGGTGCAAGATGGACGATGTCCGCCGTAATATACGCATCTTCTGTCCGTGGTTTTGTGTGCAGCCTATCCAGCACAACAACACCCAAAACCGCACAAGCAACCAATGATAAAACCAGTATGCTCAAACCGCCAATACGGCGTGGCTCAACACTCATCATGCCCCCGCTCAATGCCCGAAAAACAACAGCCACACGGCGAATGTCACCGCCACAGTAAAGGCCAGATACGTCACAATCGGCGCAGGAACGGCCTGATCTACCCGACACACACCAAGCACCACACGCAGCAAAGCCGCACATGCGCTACCCACCGTTAAACACAGCATCCATGACGGAAAAAAAGACCCCAGAACATCCTGCAAAGGCGCACGGGTACAGCCCCCCAAAATCAACGCCAAAGCCGGAGCACCACGTACCAGTTGCCCCCCTCTTCCCCGCGAGGATCGTAAATACTGCGTCATATCACCTGCTCTGTCATGAACGCCGAAAAACGGCGACAAAATGCCCTTAACGTATTTATAGTTGATATGTCATCTATTTTTTTAACATTTCTATAATCCGCTTTACAAAAGCAATCGCGCACCAACAATTATGCCCCACTTGCCAAGGGAGAGGCACCAGACCATGCCGATTAACAATCGCTCACACCTCGTCGCAGACGCTCCCCCTTCAGCCTATTCATAGAGCCAAAGAAAAAACCCAGCCAAAAATCCGGTAATTATAAGCCTACGCGCCACGACCACCCGGCCCAAAAGGCCGGTCACCCACGATTGTCACGCGGTGCATAATCCGGCGATGAGGCCGATAATCATCAACCGCGTAATGCTGAGTCGTACGATTATCCCAAAAAGCAACATCACCTTCCTGCCAAGACCAGCGGATCTGAAACTCCGGCTTGGTAACATGACGGAACAAATAACCGAGCAAAGCGGCGCTCTCATCGCCTTCTAACCCGCAAATTTCCGTCGTGAAACCTTCATTGACGAAAATAGCCCGACGCCCACTTTCAGGATGCACACGAATAACAGGATGCTCCACCGGAGGGTGCTGATCCCGCGCGGCCTTCCACCGCGCAACCGCTTCCGCTGTCTTGCCATAACGAGCCAACGGAAAAGAGCGCGTAAAATCATGCAGCGCCGTCAATCCCTCCAAATGAGCCTTCATCATCGGGGAAAGCGCTTCATATGCGGCAACCCCACTGGCCCATAACGTATCTCCACCGCAAGGCGGTACATGACGTGCCGCTAAAATTGCCCCCAAGGGTGGCGTTTCGGAAAAAGTTACATCTGTATGCCACAACGCGTTATCCTTTAGATCTTGCTGTTGCGTATCCAACACCATGATCTCCGGAATGGCCGGCACAGATGGGAACACGGGATGGATATGCAGCGTTCCAAAGGCTGCCCCCAAAGCACGATGCTGCTGAGGCGACATACTCTGACGCCGAAAAAACAGCACCTCATGCTCCAGCAATAACTGACGAAGCGCCGTTAACGACACATCTGTCAGAGGGGTAGAAAGATCCACACCATGAATAACGGCCCCCAACCGCGGAGACAAACGCTCTACCTGCCACCCTTCAGGCATGGAAACCGCAGCAGCCTGCGTAGAGACTGCTTCAACAACCTGAAGATCTTGATGACGGAGAGAATAAGCCATGAACGCACCATATTCCGATTTAAGAGCGTTGTTTTGTTCTTTCAATCATACATATCCTGATATAAAAGCGTTATAACTTTCTTTATTGGTTGTTTTTCACTTTATAAGGTCACACGCCATGCCGCCTTATCGTCGTACCTTTTTATTCACAGCCTCTAGCCTTGCCCTCACCGGAAGCGCCCTCGCCGCTCCCACCCCTCTTACTGCCCACAAATCCCATAAAACCGCCACCACGCACCATCAGCCCACCGTCATCCGCGCCGCGCAAGATGAGAGCATCTCCGTCAGTACACATCACCGTGCTCACGGGAACCAAGTCACACTCTCCCACCACCTTCTAGAGCAGCAAGTAGCTGGAACGAATCCCCTCAAAACACTCGCACAAATGCCGGGCGTACAATTCCAATCCGATGACCCACAGGGCATCGACACATATTCCGTACAGCTTTTCGTTCATGGCTTCGTGCAAAATGAAATCGGCATGACGCTTGATGGCATCCCTTTGGGTGAGCCGACATTCCGTAATTATAACGGCTTAAACCCCCTCCAAGCCGTTTCATCGGAAAACGTAGAGCGCATCGATGTCACCCAAGGGGCTGGTGCAGAATCAGCCGCCAGCACCAACAACCTCGGCGGCTCTATCAATTACGTCGTATCCCGCCCGCATGATCACACAGGCGGCACCATCGCCCAAACTTTTGGGAGCAACGCACTCTACCATTCTTTCTTCCGTTTTGACTCCGGCCGCCTCAACCCCACAGGCACACGGTTTTTTGTCTCTTATATGCGAAACCAAACCGGGAAATGGAAAGGCGGTGGGGACCAGTTCATGCAGCAAGTCAATGCGCGCATTGTACAGCCTGTACGTTCCAGCAGTGAAATCAGCGCTTATTTCAACTGGGATGCGCTGAACATGGTCAATTACCAAGATTACACCCCCAATTGGCTCCAAAATAACGGCCCCAATCTGGATAATTTCTATGGCCTCCCCAATGCATGGGCCAATGCCTACAACGCCTCCCGCGGCATTTTCCCAGCAGGCTACAACAACATCGCTGATCCAAAAGATATTTCTTACTATGAAAGTACGGCCTCTTCAGCCGATCTCTTTGGAGGCATCACAGCCGACTTAGCACTGACGGACCGCCTACGCTGGAAAACCACTTTTTACGGCCATGAAGAAACCGGCCATGGCACCTATGCCAGCCCTTATGCGTGCAAAGACCCCTCGGCCATACGCTGCCCCGCCTCGGCTGATACACTTCAACTCAATGGCGGTCGTATTTTTGAGCAGGTTCGTCGCCCTTACGTCGAACGCTTCGGTGGAACAACATCCGTCGAATACGCTCTAGATCATCATGCCCTCTCTGCGGGCCTCTGGTACGAAAACAACCGCTACGATACGAGCGCACTCGCATATCAAGAGCCCGTTTTAGGCGCAGGCGCCCCCATCAACCCATTCGGCAGCTACGCAGGCATCCCCTACCGTACCCTCTGGCACCAGCAATACAACACCAACACCTTCACAGCCTATGTGCAGGATACTTACCATATTCGCCCATCACTCACGCTGCACGCTGGCTTTAAGTCCCTTCTTAACACCACCCGCGTGGGCGATGCTTCCAACTGGGCACTACGCTTCCCCACGCAAACCAGCGGTGAAAGCCTCACAACCGCCAGCGCTTTCTTGCCGCATCTCTCCGCAGACTGGAACTTTCTGCCACACCACGAACTCTTCGTAGATGTCTCAGAAAACATCCACGCCTACCCACAATCGGGCTATAATTCGAGCAACGCACCACTGGCCGTATCGCAAACCGCTTATAACAGCATCCGCGGAACCCTCCGCCCCGAAACGGATTGGACCTTCGCTGGCGGATACCGCTACAATGGCTCTTGGGCCCAAGCAAATGTTTACGGCTACCACACCAACTTCCGTAACCGCTTACAACAAATCCTTGCCAACCCAACCGGCGGCTCACTGCTGACCAACACAACTGCAACGGTACAAAATGTCGGTGGTGTGACCATGAACGGCGTTGATGCAGGCCTCACCATCACCCCACTACGTGGCCTCTCCTTCTTTAACAGCATCAGCTATAACCATGCTGTTTATGACCAAAACATCCGTAGCAGCGGCACATTGTACCATACCAAAGGGCAGCAAGTGGTGGGCTACCCCAGCTTCATGTACAAAACACGCCTTGCTTATAACTGGAAGAACCTCGAAACCTTTATTGATGCACAATATTACAGCGCCCGCAGCTTCGACTATGTTGGGGATTACAAAATCGCACCTTACTGGATGAGCGACCTGGGCGTTTCTTACACACTCCACAACATAGCACTTGGCGGGAGCACAGCCCCTCACGTGAACCGCTTGGTTCTATCCTTCAATATTTATAACCTTGCCAATACAACCTATGTCTCAACCATGGGCCAAAATGGCTTCACCATGAACAACCAAGACGGCGCAGCCTTTAACAACCAATCTATCCTGATTGGGGCGCCGCGGCAGTTCTTTGGCTCTGTACGTGCCGAATTTTAATGAGCCCAATCTCTTCTTCCGCATAGTAAACTGCGGGAGAAGAGATCCCGGCTCCATTGTCATATTTTGTCATGACTTTTCTGCGCTCTCAAAATGATCTTATGCTTTCACGCATGCTTTATTAGCGATATATGCCGCTCCATTTTCACGCTCTAAAAAGCTGTTATCGTCTAAGGAGGCTGCCGATTGGCCCGCTTTGTTTCTGTACGCACCCTAAGCCTGATCGGGACAACACTTCTCAGCGGCCATACCCTACTGCATGCAGCGACACCCGCTCGCCAAACAGCGGACACAACCAACGATACCGCACTCGAACATATTACGGTCACCTCTGAGCACCGGAAGCAGAACCCGCAAAAAATTGGTTCCTCCCTTAGTACGATCTCCGCGCGCGACCTCACAGCACGTAACGTCAATAACGTTTTTGATCTGCAATATCTTACCCCATCCTTACAGGTGACCCCTCAATTCGGAAGTGGACAGCCCGATTTTGAAATTCGTGGTGTTGGGCACCAAGATTACGGCTCATCGAATGTCTCGCCCGTAGGGTTATACACTGATGGCGTTGCCAACCCAGTATCGTGGGCTAGTAATGGGCAAATGTTTGATGTTGAGCGCGTCGAAGTTCTCCGCGGACCTCAAGGCACATTATACGGCCGAAACACAACCGGCGGTGCCATTAATTATATTATCAACCAACCAACAGAAACATTCAAAGCAGGGACTAATATTCAAGTTGGGTCATTCAGCGCCCAAAAATACGACGGCTACCTTTCTGGCCACATCGCCAACGGCGTCAATATGCGCCTCTCTGGCGAGAGCCAACAAGGTGGAGCATGGCAATATAACGATGCGGGAGCGCATCTCGGAAACGTCAACCGTACCTCTTTACGTCTGCTCACCACCATTTCACTCACACCACACCTCACACTACATACCAACCTTCACGGCAGCCTTGATCATTCAGATGGCACAGGCATGCATCTCTTCACACCTTTAACCACCATCGCCACTTATCATCCTGGCGCATCCATTCAGCCCGCTGATACAGACCGCTTCATCACGCATTGGGGCACCTCCCCTTCCTTTGCGAAACTCATTGGCATTACCCCCGATCAAAAGCCCTATCGCCATATTAAAACGGGCGGCGGTAGCATCCGGGCAGACCAAGACTTCTCTTTCGCTACGCTAACCAATTTGCTCAGCTACGATGTCTCCAACCGCCGCGAATACGATAATTTTGATGCATCATCTCAACCCGTTGCAGATGTCGCGTTCAATAGTCGCGCAAACGTCTTACAAAACGAATTACGCCTGATTTCCAATGGGGATCATCGCTTCAACTGGATCACCGGCTTGTATTACGGAAACGAATACCTCGCCGATCAATATTTTTCAGGCTTCATGGCCGCAACCGGTTTAAATCGCAGCGTCATGTATAGCCAGTCCGTCAATACCTTTAGTGGTTTTGTGCAGGGCACCTACAAAATTACCCCGCGCCTGCACCTCACAGGCGGTATACGCCTTGAACATGAGAGCCGCGATCTCTCTAACTATCGGGCCTTCTCGTATAATGCCGCCCAAACAATCCTTAACCCAGATAACAGCGTCGCCAAACGTTCCCTAAACTACACGCTGCCGTCATGGAAAACAGAGGCACAATATTTCATCTCATCACATGACATGGCCTATGCTTCCGTCTCACGCGGCATTAATTCTGGCGGTTTCACAACCTATAATACCATCAACGCCCGCGCTTCATCGAACCCATACAAACCCGAGAAGCTGCTCGCTTACGAGATCGGTAATAAATTAGACATTCCCACCGCTCATCTGCGCCTCAATCTCTCAGCTTTTTATTACGACTACCATGACCAACAGGTCCTCTCCGCCACGGTTGACCCACAAACAGGCCTAATCGGCGCTCTTGTGAATGCACCACGCTCACATCTGGCTGGTGGCGAATTTGAAGCTGATTGGAGCCCTCTGCATGGCCTCCTCCTTACCCAGTCCGGCGGGTGGGCTGTTGGGCAGTTTGACCGCTTCCAATCCGTTTATACAACACAGCGCATCAATGGCGTATTTTCACCCATTTACGCCAATAAACGCGGTACAGCCCTGCCCGCCCCCAAAATCACCTTAAATGGTTCTGCCCTCTATCGCTGGTCCATCGGACATTACGATGCCAACCTTTCGGTCAATTACAGCCTACGCTCTACCTACCACTCCCTCTTTGGCCGCCTGTACGACGTTTCTGGCTATACATTATGGGGAGCTAATGCTTCGTTTGGACCACATAATGGTTTTTGGAGCATTACAGCCTTTGGCAACAATATTCTGAACAAACACTACGATGTAACGCGCAATTTCTTTCTTTCTGGCGATAATATCGCACTCTCTGGCATGCCCAGTGTTTATGGTATCAGTCTGCGCTTAACTCATTGAGGGCCCACACAGTCTTCCTGTGTTTAAATCAGACGCAGAACAATTCAACTTCACTATAATGCGGGCAGCTACCCGCACACACCACAACTGTGCATTAAAACCAAAAGCTGCAATATTGCAGGAATATTTTCCGTTGAGTGATCAATGAGTACGGCGCGCAATGAGGCTACGCTGCAACAAACGCCATTATTTCAAGAAGCAGGACCGATCAGCACTTACTAGGAGGTCGGAAGATAAGAACGTATAATATGCCCTAGGCACCTTAACGCTACTCTTGTTATTTTTAGGAATAATCTCTTTTGAAGAGATATTTAAATACCATACCAAATTATAGTATGGTGGAGCCAGACGGGATCGAACCGACGACCTCCTGAATGCCATCCAGGCGCTCTCCCAGCTGAGCTATGGCCCCTTACTGCAACGCACTGGTAACAGCGCTGCGGTGAAGACGGATATACTGTTATGTCCGAAAGATGACAACCCCCTAAAATGAAGAAAAATGCACTCACGCATTCTTTCTTCTTTTAGGGCAACAAAATACCCGCTTGCCGCAAAGCCTCCATCAACCCTAGGCGCGGCAAACCCAACACGGCATCATGCGCACCATCCAACGCCGCAAAGAGCTGCACACCCAGCCCTTCCAGTCGATACGCCCCAACACACGAGAACAGCGCCTCACCTTCCTGCGCAACATACGCATCAAGAAAAGCATCGGAAAATGCCCGCATGGTCAAACGAGGCGCAGCTACCTCATGCCACACACGCTGCCCATCTCGCATCAGCACAACCGCTGTTTGCAAAATATGTGTTTTTCCACGCAATCGCCCTAATTGCGTACGCACCTCTGAAAGAGAGGTCGGCTTCGCAAAAGCCTCCCCGTTCAAATCCAAAATCTGATCGGCACCGATCACCAACGTGCCTTCTGGTAGTTGCGTACACGCTAAACGGGCCTTCTCTTCAGCCAAAGCCAATGCCGTATCACGCAACGTCTCACCACGCGCTTGGCACGCCAGACGCACACGCTCTTCGTCCAACGCCACGGGGTGGCACCGATGCGCCACCCCGCTGGCTTCCAACAATGCGCGCCGCGCAGAAGAACCACTCGCCAATATCAAAGAAGACGCCATGATGCCTCTTTCAACGCTACACTCTCGTCACACACCACACACTTAATGATGTGTAACGGGAGCCTCGTCTTCAGCGTCCCAATCATCTTCATCGGCGTCATCTTCTGCCTCAGACGGCCCCGCAATCTCTTCATCATCTACAAGACGGCGCGGATCAATAGAGCGCCAATCCCGCTCCAACAAAGAGGCCGGGTTCGCAGCAAAATCTTCTAGTTCCGTTGATGACTTCCAAGCATCGTCACCCGCATCAACAACTTCAGCGTTCTCACCAAACGCAAACCAGCTCTCCAGCACCTCTTTACTGGTCGCACCCGGCACACGGCAGCGCTCAATGCTGTCACGAACATAAGCGCGCGCATAAGCATTCGCATGTGCCAGATCCATGAAGTCTTTTACTTCTTCAACGGTATCTCCTTCAGAGGCACCCGAATGGTCAATAATCCGAACATTCCACCCTTGCGCTGCTGGCTTATCCGTTGCTTCACTCATAACTTCTCCTTACCAGCCTGCACCTTCCCCAAAAGGAATTCACGACCGACTTTCACGCGCAGATCGCCATTATAGGCCACAATATCTGCCGTCGCGTATGTTTCTGACCAATGATTGGGAATAAAGGAACCCGTGCCCACAACGTCAATAGGAGCATGCGCTTCATGCATAGCCGTGCATTTATCAACGTTAAAACCGGATGACACGACAATCTTTACATTCGGGAAACCCGCCTCATTCAAAGCTTCACGCATACGCCAAATTGCTGCGGCAGACACACCCGTCCCCACCAAATCACGCAACTCACGGTCAGAGCGGTAACGGCGGATTGTCCCCGGCGTATAACGCTCCAAAACTGCATATGAACTTTGCGGGTCTAGCCCCTCAAGGAAACGTCCACCATGCGTATCCAGCCGCACACTCAAGCGCCCTTGCGCAGCATGTTCAGGGAAACGGCGGCAGACTTCCAAACTATCGGTAATTTCCTGCCCAAAATAATCCACCAACACCGTCAGCGGATCATCCGGAAACACTTCAGCATACATTTCCGCAGCGCGTAGGGTGGAACCGGCATAGCCAATCAGAGCATGCGGCATCGTACCCAACCCTTGCTCCATACCAAAGAAGCCAGCCGTGGCATCATTCGCATTCCCAATGAAGCCACGCGCCCCTTCACGCTGCGCTGCACGTGACCCTACACCGGCCGCATACCCCATCTGCTCTTGCATTTCATAGCCAGAACAATGACGTGCTTCCATCGCCAAAAATGGAATCTCTGGCAATGCCAAACACATCTGATAGGCGTTATGCGCCGCCACACAAGCTGCACCCAACTTCTGCAAAAGCAGCGTTTCTAAAGGAGCAAGATGAGTGAAAGATCCCGTGAGATATAAAAGCGGCTCACCGGCACCAACCCACTCGCCTTCGGCATAAACTTCCCGACACTCCAGCGCGAAGCCCTGCTCCTGCGCAACATTCTTCAGCCACGTTACAGCCAACCCACAGGCCGCAATGACCGGACGGCGAATAAACACCGCATAGGTGACGTCACAGTCACCAAAATGCTCCACAATCTGGCGCGTCCGCCCAAAATACGCATCCGCTCGACTAAGGATCGTGCCCTTATCCAACGGCCCCATCACCCCATAAGCTTGCGCCAATGTTGCCGCTGCTGTGCTTGGCGTTTTGGTAGCAGTCATGAACGTCCGCCTCCTGATCGCGGTTAGAGCATAGCTGCGGTTCCAAACAGCCATACTCTAAAATCATTATGTGCTGCCCTCTCTACACGACAAAAGAGGGCTCGGCATTTTTAGCCCTGACGTGCCGTCAGTTCATGCGCCAGTAGGAACGCCATTTCGAGCGATTGTTCAGCATTCAGGCGTGGGTCACAGAAGGTTTCATAACGATCCCCCAAATCTGCTTCCGTCAGACACTGAGCGCCACCAATGCATTCCGTGACATCCTGACCGGTCATTTCCAAATGGATACCACCGGGACGGCGCCCTGCTTGTGCGAATACATCAAAAAAGCCCAGCACTTCGCCCAGAATATTTTCAAAAGCACGTGTCTTGATCTTGTTGCTCGTCGTTGTCGTGTTGCCATGCATTGGATCACACAACCACGTCACCGTACGGCCCGTACGGTCCACAGCCTCCAACAAAGGCGGCAGCAGATCACGCACCTTGTCTTTACCCATACGTGAAATCAACGAGATGCGACCCGGCTCATCATTCGGGTTCAGAATATCGAGCAGACGCTCAAGGTCACTCACCGTCGTTGTCGGCCCAACCTTAATGCCAATTGGGTTTTGAACGCCACGTAAGAACTCAACATGCGCACCATCTGGCTGGCGCGTCCGGTCACCAATCCACAGGAAATGCGCTGAGCAATCATAATAATCACCGCTCAGGCTATCAACACGCGTCAACGCCTGCTCATACGGCAAGAGCAGTGCTTCATGAGACGTAAAGAACTCTGTCTCATCAATCTGCGCTGATGCACCATCAATGCCACATGCCCGTAAGAAAGACAGCGTCTCGTCAATACGCTGCGCAATATCACGGTAACGAGCGGAGAGTGGTGAGCGCTCTACGAACCCAAGATTCCAACGATGCACTTCATGCAAATTCGCATAACCACCATGGGCGAAAGCACGCAGAAGATTCATTACCCCAGCAGATTGGAAGTAACCTGTTTCCATACGCGTCGGGTCAGCATAGCGCGCCTCTGGCGTGAAAGCCGGGCCGTTAATAATGTCCCCACGGTAGCACGGAAGCGTCACGCCATCTTTTGTCTCTGTGGCGGAAGAGCGCGGCTTCGCATACTGCCCAGCCATACGGCCAATTTTGACCACAGGCACCTTGGCCGCATACGTCAGTACAACCGACATTTGCAACAAAACACGGAACGTATCGCGGACAATATCTGCTGTGAACTCATCAAAGCTTTCAGCACACGCCCCGCCCTGCAGCACAAAAGCCTCCCCGCGTGATGCCGCTGCCAAGCGCTTCTTCAAGCGGCGCGCTTCACCGGCAAAAACCAAAGGTGGATATCGGTGCAGGCGTTCCTCAACAGCAGCAAGCGCAGCCTCATCCTCATAGGACGGTGCTTGGACGATCGGTTTTGAACGCCAGCTTGTAGGTGACCATAACGTCTTGGTGTCAGGCGTTGAGGTCGGTGTCGAGGGGTGCATGAAAAGCCCTCCTAATAGGAGTTAATAAATGAAACAGGCCGCGTTTATGAACGAAAAGTTTTCGTAACGATAGCATGAAAGGTAAGATTATAACGCAGACCACCCGTCAAAAGACGACATACAGACTATAACAGCTGAATTGCGTCCTACGCCAAACATGATCAGCCCCCCACAAAGAACGGCATCCCCGCTCTCATTCAAGAGGCCTAACCCGACCTTTCAACCTAACCCCATATAAGAAGCACAGCCCCAAAGAACAACGACATAACCGGCGATAACATTGCCCTTGAACCCCAGGGCTACTGCCAACAATGACGTACTGACACCCTGCTTGTCTTTGCGTCCCAACAGCTAAGATATCTCCTCAGAAGAGCCGAAAAACTCATGATGAATACGCCCCTTCTCTACGCCAAGCTGATGGAGGCCTTTTATTAAGTCACGCTGAAAACCCCGCGGCCCACAAATGAACACATGCGTATCAAGAGCCATCTGCTTGAACACATCACCTGCTGAGATGCGCCCCTCATGATATGTAATGGGCAGCCCAGCATTCTGCCCCCCTCTGCCAAAAAGGTTGATCCGAGGGGCATGAGGCCCCACTACAAGTTCAGCGAGCGCCGATCCGAACGGCATATGACGAAGATCATGATCGCCATGAATAAGCTGCAAGCTACGAGCATCCTTGGCAGCATTCGCTTCGAGTAACATACTTAGAAATGGCGTAATACCAATTCCAGCACTGACCAGAACAACTGGGACGGCACCTATCCTTTGTAGGGTAAAGTTCCCAGCAGGTGGCGTCACGTCCAGTGCATCACCAACATTAACCTTGTCATGGAACCAGCACGAAACCAGCCCATGTGGGTCACGCTTGACGGAAATACGGTACCCTTCTCCACTGGGTGCACTCGAAATACTATAACTGCGCCGCGTTTTAACGCCATCACAGTCAAGACGGAAAGTCAGAGATTGACCTGCCTGATGCCGCAGAACCGGCTGGCCATCCACTGGAACGAGCCAGAAAGATACAACAGTATCGCTTTCTTGCACACGTGCCGCAACGCGGAATGACCGCCAGTCACGCCATCCACCCGGTAGAGTAGCACGCTTCGCGTAAACACGGGCTTCTCGAGCGATCAGTGCATCAGCAAGAAACCGATAGGCATCACCCCAAGCTTGTAGGATCGCGGGCGTCGCAGCCCCCCCTAAAACCGCTTTAATCGCGCCTAGAAGAGCTTCACCAACAACCGGATAGTGCTCAGGTTTGACCATGATTGAGGCGTGACGTTCAACGATCAGATCCAGAGCCGCTTCCAGCTTTTCGGGATGCTCAATATGACGCGCATAAGCCAAGACTGCAGCAGCAAGCGCCTGCGGCTGACGCGCATTGGCCTGATCCGTTTGGTTAAACATCGCCGCAATTGCAGAGCTTTGCATGAGAGAAGCGTACATCGTTTTGGCAATGGTGACGCCATGAGCCTCCAAGGCGGGGATCGTCGCCTGAACGATATCAACAGTGCCCGGTTCAAGTGCTTCAATCACAATCCGAATCCTAAAAGGTGTATTTAATATACATCTTTTAGGCCTAATGTATTAAAGGTGCAAATATGATACATCTTTTGGAATGCGCCTGACCTTGCACACTGATTACGCCTTACGCGTGCTGCTCTATCTCGGCCTCAATCAGGAGCGCCGCGTCGCCATCCACGAGATAGCGACGCTCTATCGGATATCCGAAAATCATCTCGTGAAAATTGTGCACCGCCTTGGTCAGGGCGGGTTCGTAACCACAACACGCGGACGTGGCGGCGGGTTGACACTGGCCCGCCCTCCAGCCGAAATTCGCCTTGGTGATCTCGTCCGCTTCACAGAAGAAGATATGGCGCTCGTTGCCTGTTTCCAAACGGGACAAAGCTGCTTGCTGACGGGAGCATGCCGCTTACAAACTTTGCTCGGAAGTGCGCTTGATGCCTTTATGGCCGTACTAGACGCACAAACTCTGGAAGATCTCCTCAAACCACCAGAACGAGCCGCTTTGATGGAACGCTTACAATCTAACACGTGAATAGGCATGTAACGGCCTAGCGCCAGCGTATAATCTGGTGACGCAAATTTCGCGACAATGAGCCGAGAGAACTCACTCTGCGCTTTCAACGCCATGAGGAACCGTCACTTTGCGCACAGTTTGAAAGCATACACACGGCTTCCATGCCGTTGCAGACCTCTCAACGTGACAAGTTCCATGCGCCCCTAAAGAAACAGCGATGATGCCACATTAACTGATTTTGCGTAATGAAGCCGCCTCTAACCCGGCAGTTTTTACAGCTCTAAACGCAAAAAAGCCGCCCTAACGGACGGCCTTCTGTGTGCAAACACTACGTGCAGAAATTATGCTGCTTGAATGTTTACCGCTGATGTCTTGCCATTGCGGCCGACTTCAACGTCATATGAGAGCTGCTGGCCCTCATTCAACCCTGAGATACGCGCCATTTCAAGGGCGGTTGCGTGCACAAACACGTCATCGCCATCGGTATCAGGTTGGATAAAGCCGTAGCCTTTGGTGGAGTTGTACCATTTTACGGTGCCTGTTGTCATAACGAGGCTCCTTTAATAACATGACGGACACGCACAAAACACTTGCGTGTAAAATAACAAATACAGGAAGAAACATGACGCCACATGCGTCAAACTTCCAAGGCAAAATCACCCGTCGAGTGATCAACTGCGCCTTTCTTATCTGAAATGCAAACAGTTTTTTGTAAATATATTGTAAAATTTCTGCCAATTTATTTTCTATAATGCTCTAAATCGGCCATTAACTGCCATTAAATACATAATTCTTACTAAAATTTCTACTGACCAAAAAATGTTTTTTTTGGAGAATCACCATGCCCTTCGTCCTCGGCCGCCAACCTGCACGCATTCACCCGGCGCAGCCTCGTCTAGATCCCCACCGCCTCATGCGTGAACGTATCGCCCCAGCAAAGCTCATCCGTGACCATATCGACCGGTGATTACATCACCCCTTAACTCTCTCCACAGCAAAAAATACCGTTTATCACGCAATCGCAGCTTGAACCCAACGGCACTCACCCCGATTATGCATCACAGACCCTATGGTGTGAGGAAGAACCATCATGACCCGCCTTTTCCGGTACGCTGCTACCGTTGCACTTCTCTCCGGCTTAGCAACCGGTCAGGTAATGGCACAAAGCACAAGCTTCAATGCCCCCTATACAGGCGCGCCAACGCAAAACCCAAAAGCACCGTCAGACCCGACGGACGATCACCAAATGCATGGCGGTGAACATTTCCACGCACGCGGACACCGCACACCACCTCCGGGTTACCAAGACACCCCATCCACAGATTTCCAGCACGGCCCAGACCCGGACCATGAAGCTGGCGTGCAGCGTGATAGCGTAACAGGCGCTAATTTATCAAAATTCGGCTCCGCTTATCAGAGCGGCAGCAATGTCCAGTCCGGACAACTCGGGGACGCCAGCGGCAATGGCTGGGTCGCCCCCAAGGGCAATGGCTGGTAAGCACATGCCCACTCCGCCAGCAGAACAAGCTGGCGGAGCCTTCTTAAAGTCCCTTAGTCTTGCTTTTCAAAAGCACCTGCAATGTGCAGCTGCACGTCATCGCTAACATACGGCACATACATTTTTACGCCAAAATCGCTGCGCTTAATGGTGCCTGTTACGTCAAAGCCAACCGTATATTTCTTGTCTAGCGGGTTCACGCCTGCCCCAACGAAATGAACCTTCAGCGTTTCTGGCTTGGTCACGCCATGCAGGGTTAAATCCCCTGTCACCACAGCGTCGTTATGCCCCACGCGGCGCACCTGCTTAGAGACGAACGTAGCATTCGCATATTGTGCCGCATCAAACCATTGTGGGCTTTTCAACTCATCCGTCAGCTTCGCACTGGTCGTCTGTACAGATGCAACAGGAATCGTCACGGACAATGCCGATGCAGATGGCGTCTTATCATTTAAATCCAGCGTGCCCGACACGCCAGAAAACGTCCCCTGATACCGCGTGAAACCAAAATGCAGCACCGAGAAACCAACCTGCGTATGCCCTGGTTCCACAGCATAATGACCAGCCTGCACCTTCCCCGCATCTGTAACGGCCTGAGCCTTCACAGCCGGAGCAGACAAAACCAACGCAACAGATGCGATGAGACCAAAAGTCTTGTTCATGACAACATGCCTTTCATTATATCGGAAACGTTTTGCTTCCTCACTGCGGCACAATGCACCGCATTCATTCTCAGCACGTTACGCACAGACCCGTACCTAACAAAAGCACAACAATGGAAACACTTCGTTTCCATTTCTGCGCCATAAAACTATGGCCGCTCCCTCTTCAGGAGCGGCCATGCCTCATCACACCTTATAATAATCTTAAAACCAGCGAACTTATCGCGCAGACGTACCCACTTGTCGGGTCGGCACACGCATCGTCACGAATTCCTCTGCGCTTGTTGGGTGCAAGCCAATCGTCCGGTCAACATCACGCTTGGTCAAACCCGCCGTGACAACAATCGCCAAGCCCTGAATAATCTCAGCGGCTTCAGGCCCTGCCATATGCGCCCCCAGCACAACCTGACTTTCAGCATCCACCACCAACTTCATGAATGCGCGCTCTTCACGCCCAGACAATGTCTGACGCATTGGCCGGAAACGTGATGTGTAAATATCAACCTTATGATGTTGTGATGCTTCCTCTTCCGTCTGCCCGACAGACGCCAAAGGCTGAGAGAAAAACACTGCTTTAGGCGTTGTCGCGAAGGACCACTCACGCCCTTCCTGCCCGAACAAACGCTCCGCCAACAAATGACCTTCTGCAATGGCCGTCGGCGTCAAATTATGGGCCGCTGTGACATCACCGATGGCATAAATGCCGGGTACGTTCGTCGCAGAATTCACAATCCGCGCAGGAATACATCCATCCCGCACGAACACGCCTGCTTGTTCGAGGTTAAGCGTCTCAATACGCGGATGCCGCCCAGTCGCGAAGAAAACACAATCCGTCTCGACCGTCTTCCCACCACTCACATGCACAACATAACCCGAAGCCGTCTTTTCAATGCGTTCCGGCGTGCTGCCCGCATGTGCCGTAATGCCGAAATGAGGGAACTGCTCAGTCAAATGCGTACGTAGTTCTTCATCGAAACCACGCAGCGGCTGCTCCTGACGATAAATCAGATCAACCTTGGAGCCTAAACCTGCAAAAATCCCTGCAAATTCAACGCCAATATACCCACCACCAATAATCGCCACACGCTGCGGGCGCTCTGCCAAATGAAACGCTTCATCTGACACAATGCCATGTTCTGCACCGGGAATATCCGGGCGCGTCGGGGTAGAGCCCGTCGCAATCACGATATTCTTGGCGCGTACCACTCGCGTTTCTGCCGTTGGGTCCAGCGGCGAAGGTCCAATTTCCAGTGTTTCCGCATCCAAAAAGCGGGCATCCCCTGTATAAAGGTCAACACCTGCTTTCTCGAGCAACGAGACATAAATCCCGTTCAATCGGTTAATTTCTTTATCTTTTGCTGCGATGAAAGAGGCCCAGTCATGCCCATGCTCCTGAGCGTCCCACCCATAATGACGGGCATCCTCAATCGCGTGACCATACTCGGCCGCGTACACCATTAATTTCTTGGGCACACAGCCAAGGTTCACACAGGTTCCACCCCAATGGCGACGCTCAACAATACCAACCCGCGCACCATTCTGAGCCGCGATCCGCGCACAACGCACACCGCCCGATCCACCACCAATGACGAAAAGATCGTATTCCTGCATGTTCCGGCCTCTCTTTTTGTCGGCCTCAAAACACCATGAGGCCGACCATCACACCACTTTGTTTTAGGCCTTAGCGCTCTGCAAAGGCTTTTTCGACAACATAAGAACCCTGACGGTTCATATTGCCTTCTTCAAAACCGCGCTCTTCAAGAAGTTTCTCCGTATCCGCCAACATCTCCGGCGAACCACAGATCATCACACGATCGTGCTCCGGGTCCAGTTCATCAATGTTGAGGTCACGGAAAATCTGACCGTTCTTGATCAGCGTCGTGATCCGATCCGTCACGGCATACTCTTCACGCGTCACTGCGGGGTAATAACGCAGCTTCCCGTCCAGCATCTCTCCCAAGAACTCATGCTTCGGCAGTTCATGACGGATATGGTTTTCATAAGCCAATTCACCCGAAATACGGACCGTATGGCTCAGAATCACATTCTCATAACGCTCATAAGCTTCTGGATCTTTAATCAGCGCCATAAACGGCGCAAGCCCCGTACCTGTAGACAAGAAGTACAGGTTACGACCCGGCTTGAGGTTATCCAGCAGCAACGTACCGACAGGCTTACGGCCAATCAGCACCGTGTCCCCAACCTTCACATGGCGTAAACGTGATGTCAGAGGGCCATCTTCCACAGCGATAGAAAGGAACTCCAAATTATCTTCATAATTTGCAGAAGCGATGGAATACGCACGCAGCAAAGGCTTGCCTTCCACTTCGATCCCGATCATCGCAAACTGGCCATTTTCAAAGCGCAGGCCCGGATCACGCGTCGTGGTGAAGCTAAACAAACGATCCGTCCAGTGATGAACGGTCAGAACCTTCGCGGGGTAAAGATGCCCGTATTCCTTCGTTGGGTCCGCAAGGCGGTACTGCCGTGGATGCCCTTCATACGGCACCAGACCCGTCAGGGCCTCATCAATTTCAGGCGTCGGTGCGGAAGGCAACGGCTGGGACATGAGGAAACTCCCTCTTCAGAAATTATAGCGCAAAAGAACAGGCTCAACCGTCAACAGGTCAGCCTGATAGGGGCGAGTGTTGTAGCCTAAAGAATCATTATGAGAAAACCCCGCGCGCCATCGGGAATACGTTTTACAATCGTGAAAACACGAAGTGATGGGTTTGAGATTGAACGAAGGCCGGGAATGACGCACAAATCAACACATGACCGATGATATCATGCCCGACGCCCCGCTTTCTCCTGCTGAACGCGCTCTCGCCGCGGCTGAAGCCCTTTTTGGCGACTCGCTGGCGATCACTCCAAAAGAACGCCCCAACCTTTTAAGGCAGGCCTCCCGCCGCCTTGATGCCGAGAATAACCTCTCCGCAGATGCCTTGTTAGAAGCGCTCTGTGTCGTGCGTCGTAAGAACTGGGCTTCCCAGTTGATGAACACCGCCCGCCGCGCAGGTGAAGTCTGGGTCACCAAAGCGGACACACAAGATGCCGTCGCAGGTGTCACAGACCCCCGCGCCGATGCCGACACACTACGCCAAGCCCTCAACGACACGTTGATGGTTCGCTGGCAAGAAATGGGCGATACCCCACGCCAAGTCCTCGAAGATGTACGCGCAGACCTGACTGATGCAGGCCTTATCCTGTCCGCCCGGCAGTTTGACACGCTCTCCCGGTCCATTGCCCATGCATTTGGCAGTGTTGACCTCGGCTTCGAAGATGATTTGCGCCTCGCGGAAGAACGCCGCGCCCGTGAACAAGCCGATATTGAGGCACGCGCAGAAGAACGCCGTGCCCTCGAAATGTCCCGTTTGCGAGCATGGGAAGAGAGCCTCGTCGGCTTTGATGAACTCCCTGCACTTCTACATTGCTCGCGCCGCGAAGCCTTGCGCTGGATAGCCGAAAACCGCCTACCCGTTGCCCGCCGCGAAACCCGCAATGACGGCATCGAACTCTTCTTCTTCGACCCTATCGAACTGAAGAAAATTCGTACAAAACTCCCAGAATGGCGTGGCAAATCCACGGGCCGCCCTGAAGTACTGGATCTGGGCAATAAGGCAGGCAACGCCGCTATCGCCCGTGTTGCCGCTCTAGACCGCTTCGCAGGGCATTTCCGTACGGCACGCGCCCTCAAGCGCCGCATCACGCTCGTCACCGGCCCGACAAACTCCGGCAAATCCTATACAGCACTCAACGCCCTTGCTGCGGCCGAAAGCGGCCTCGCTCTGGCCCCCCTACGCTTGTTGGCCCATGAATTCCGCGAGACCCTGCTGAATCGTGGCGTACCAGCATCCCTCGCCACGGGCGAAGAGCGCATAGAAGTCCCCGGCGCACGCCATCTCGCGGCCACGGTTGAAATGTGCCCCTTCCATAAACCCGTCGATGTTGCCGTCATTGACGAGGCCCAAATGCTAGCAGACCCGGATCGTGGTGCCGCATGGACCGCCGCGATCATGGGCGTTCCCGCACGGCACGTTTTCATCCTCGGCGCACCAGACTGCATTCCCTTGGTCAAGCGCATCGCAGAACTATGCGATGACCCCGTGGATGAAATTCATCTCGAACGTAAAAGCCCACTGAAAACTGGCGCGCCCCTCGCCCTATCAGAACTCACAACGGGCGATGCACTCATTGCGTTCTCACGCCGTGAAGTGCTTGACCTCCGTGCCGAACTCATGGCCCAAGGCCGCCGCGTTGCTGTTGTTTATGGCGCATTAAGCCCAGAAGTCCGCCGTGCTGAAGCCGCCCGTTTCAACGAAGGCAAAGCGGATATTATTATCGCAACCGATGCGATTGGGATGGGCCTCAATCTCTCCATCCGCCGTGTCATCTTCAGCGCTTTGCGTAAGTTTGATGGCCGCCAAACGCGTGATCTGACCTCACAAGAAGTCAAGCAGATTGGTGGCCGTGCCGGTCGATACGGCAAACATGAAGAAGGCTTTGTCTGCGTCCTCGCAGGAGCTGGAAGCCCTAATTTTGTCCGTCAGATGCTCGCCGCACCGCCAGAGCCCGTTACAGAGCTACGCCCCCTCGTCCAACCGGATTCTGACATTGTCCGCGTCGTTGCTGAAGAGATTGAATCCGACAGCTTGTATGGTGTTCTCACCCGCATTAAACGTGCCGTACTCCGCCAAGATGATCCCAATTACCGCCTCGCCGATATGGAGCAATCACTCGAGATTGCCGCATCCCTCGAAGGCGTTGAAGGACTAGACCTGTCCTCACGCTGGACCTATGCGATGTGCCCAATTGATGAACGCGATAACGGGATTCAACGCCTCACCGGCTGGGCAGCAGATCATGCCGCTGGTCGCCCCGTTCCACCACCCGGCACAGGCCGCCTACCACACCCAGAGCAAGCTAGCCGCGAAGAACTCGAACGTGCAGAAAAACGCCATAAGCGCCTCGTCGCATGGCGCTGGCTAGCCTTACGCTTCCCCGAAGCTTACCCTGCACGCGAAAATGCGGAAATCAATACAGCCATTCTCAATGACTGGATTGAGCAAGTTCTCCGTACGCAAAGCCGTATGCGTGAAAGCCAAAAGCAACAGCGTAACCGTGGCTTTTCACGCACATCGTCTCGCTCAGACGATGGCCCAAAACATTACTCTTCCGCAAAAAAAGGGCGAAAAACCCTTTCCCTCGGCCAAAAACCTGCGAAACGCTCACGCCGGAAATAAAGGAACTTCACCATGAGCGCTCTTCCGCCAGATGACAAACCAATCTACCGCCTGATCACAGGTAAAGATGATGCAAATTTTTGCCGCCGCATTTCAGAGGCTCTCGCCTCTGGATACCGCCTACACGGCTCTCCCTCCTGCACATTCAACGGCAAAGACGTGATTGTCGCGCAGGCCATTCTCTGGCCTCATACCGATCAGACATAAAAAAAAGCCGGGGGAACCCGGCCTTTCCCCCTCACATAGAAGGAAGATCTGATTTTTTGATCTCTTTCACCCGTCGTTCAATCCATTTCTGGGTTTGCAATTTAATCAACGGGTCCAACTGACGATACATCTTCAACAACGTATCTTCATCCGGCGTGAGCACGGCCGGAATATCCTTCACCGCCATGCCCGTCAGCAACACTTCAGGCTCAACACCTAAAACATTTGCCAATTGACCTAAATGCTTTCCAACATGGCCAGCTCTGCCCGTTTCCCAAAAGGCCACTGCAGAGCGCGAAATGCCTACTTTTTGAGCCAGTTGCAATTGACTCAACCCAGCCATCTCACGCAACAACCGAATACGGCGCCCCAAATCTAACCCTGGCGACAAAACTTCGCTCTCAACTGATCGAGCATCACTCATAAAACGATCAGCACCCCTATAAGTAGCCACGATAGACGCCCATGTGCTCAACAGTTCCCATATTTGCGTACATACTATGTTAACAACCCGTCATTCAATGTCATAATAAGATTGAAGCGTAACAGATCTTTGCTGTAGCGCCCTTAATGTTGACCTAAGATTAAGGGCGCATTCTTCTTTATATTATAAAATATTTTATAAATTGACACAATTAATTTTTCTCCCAAAAATCCTAGGTGCTTGTCAAACTTTCTAATATCCCTTAGAAAAAAATCGCGTGTCTGCGTAGCTCAGTAGGATAGAGCACAGGATTCCTAGTATTAAATTGGGCGCCATGCTTGGAAACTACATGGTGGATTTGCTCAAATTCGGGGAACGCTCTGGCCTTTTTCCAAAGGTCGTGCCAATCCCGAGCCAAGCTTCCCTTTAAGGAAGAAGGTGTAGAGACTGTACGGGCAACACCTTGGCATTCAAGCCATGGTGAAGAGACAGTCCAGACCACGAACAAGCACTCTGATCGTGCTTGGCGGTGAAAACCGAAGTGGTATGAATCCTGGGGCCGAAGGTTCGAATCCTTCCGTGGACACCACTTACCTCACTGTTCCATACAGGAAATTTTCTAGTCTTTTCTTGATGCTTTTAAAGCGTAATTAGACCATCTAGCCTATGTGTGATGGCCATATTAATGCTTAATATATTATAATAACATTACCATTAATATGCGCTGTTCAATAAAGGCTACAGCCTACTTTAGCGACGGCTTCTATTAGGCGTCACTTCTAACAAAAACCCTTTTACACAAAAAAGCACAGCGCCCGACACACATCGCCTCATCGGTAGAATGAAACGACACGGCATCAGACGCTGCACCAAAGAACATACTTAATCGCGGCGATCTCGAATTTTTACATACGCAATAGCAGCATGCTCAGCACAATAAGGCTTTCCGGAAAGAGGGCGCGCACCACAGAAGTGGAACCCCGGCGTTCCCGGATCACCAAAAGGCCAACAGCATGACGGGCCGCGTCTTACTGGACGGTCAATCGCAGGAGCCATACGCGGCGCCCCTGAATGCCCCACAACAGATGACAAGGCACGCTTTGGTTCTTCTCTGCTCGGAGTTGCTGGCGCTGCTCCTGTAGTATCTTTTTGAGGCCCAGCTTGGGTGCTCAATTTCGCCACAGGCGCTGCTTTTTTAGGAGCGGCACTCGCTGCAGGCACAGGCTTTTTCTCTGATGGAGCCGCTTTTGCAACCTCAGACGAGGCTGTAACCTTCACATCAGCCTTAATCTCAGAGTTTTTTGCAGCCTCTGGGAGAAGTGTCCCCTGCTCCGCGTTCGCTGCTACCTTCGGCTTTGCTTTTGACCGTGTTGGTGGCTTACGCTTGGGAACTTCCACCGTTCCATCTGCGGCAATAACCGTCTTCCGATTACGGATAGGCGATGGACGGGGCGGCAGACCAAGACGATGCGCTTTACCAACAACCGCATTCTTAGTGATTTCTAACTGGCGTCCGATCTCAGCCGTTGAAAGACCCTGATCCCACAATTCACGAAGTCTGGCGATCGTCTCGTCCGTCCAGTCCATAAATCGGCTTCCCCTGTCCCGAATTAACGCTTGTACCCCCGGCAAACCTTTCACCGGTTAGGTCAAGCATCCCCGCACACCATACTGATATCTCTAGCAGAAACTTCACCCAAGGTCGAAGTCACTCCCAGAGACACTCTCTACCCAACTCTATTCTTATATGCTCTGTCCAGAGGCAGGCTTAGAAAAACTCTCATCTTCAACTGGACGAAGCACAACACGCCCCTCAACAACAGCCAACGCGATTTCTCCGTTAACCAAAGCCAGCGCATCAATTCCAAAGACCTCTTTACGCCACCCTTTCAACGGAGAAACCTCTGTTTCCCCAATGGCAATGCGGTCCAAGTCATCGGCTGTTGCAACAAGTTTTGGCGCAACACCATGCTCTTCACACTTAGCTGCAAGCAACACACGCAGCATTGCCACCAGAGCGGAAGATGGCCGCGCCTTATCTGACTTAGACGAGGGCTTAGGTAAATCTGTATCCGGCAATTCAAGCCCAATGCGTACAGCATCAAGCAAACCTGCCCCCATACGCCCTTCTGCAAAACCACGCGTCACACCACGCACACGGCTTAACGCATCCGTATCCGTCGGGCGGATTGCCGCGATCTCCAACAGGCTCTCGTCACGGATCAAACGCTGCCGAGGAATATTAGCCTCTTGAGCCGCACTTTCACGCCACGCGGCCACTTCACGCAGCACACCGAGCATACGACGATTACTGGTACGGGCTTTCAGTTTTTCCCATAGACGCCGTGGATCTGGACGGAATGTCTTTTCTTCCGTAAGGACCGCCTGCTCAGCATCAGCCCAGCGCAAACGCCCCTCTTTTTTCAACTGACTGTGCAAGCTTTCATACACAATACGCAGATACGTCACGTCAGCCGCAGCATACGCAATTTGCGCTGGCGTTAATGGGCGCGCAGACCAATCACTAAAGCGGTGCGCTTTATCAATGGCTTTACCCGTGATGGAGCCCACAAGGCTATCATAGCCCACTTGGTCACCAAACCCCGCCACCATCGCAGCCACCTGCGTATCAAACATAGAACGTGGCAAACGATCAAACAAATGCAGGAAAATTTCTAAATCCTGCCGCGCAGCATGGAAGACTTTAATACAATCCGGTGCGTCCAGAAGCTCCGCTAATGGCGTCAAATCCAAACCCGGCGCTAATGTATCAATTAAAACAACGTCTTCAATACCGCCAAGCTGCACAAGGCACAGCTCAGGCCAATATGTTTTCTCGCGCACAAATTCTGTATCAATCGTGACGTAAGGCTCTTGGCGGAGCTTAGCACAGATCTGAGCGACATCATCAGTCGTCGTCAGCAGAACGGGGGCAGGAAATTCAAGCTTCTTTGCACACATGCCGCCATCTTACACAAAGCAAAGCCGCCTGACTACGCAACTCTGCGCATATCTTTCTGGCCCCTGATCCGTCATGATCAAGGGCCCGACCATCTGACCAATTAGATGGATTTTTCAACCCATGCCTTCAACTGGCTCTTCGGCATCGCACCAAGTTGCTGCGCCACTGGCTTGCCATCTTTGAAGACAATCAATGTCGGAATGCTACGAACACCAAATTGCGTCGGTGCTTCTGGGTTCGAGTCAATATTGACCTTAGCCACCTTCACACGCCCTTGAAATTCTGCACCGATTTCTTCCAGCGCAGGCGCAATCATTTTGCACGGACCACACCATTCTGCCCAAAAATCAACCAGAACAGGGCCTTCTGCCTTCAATACGTCCTGCTCGAAGCTGCTATCGGTCACTGCTACCGTGTTCGCGCTCATGCTTTTCTTCCTTATTCTAAGGCCATTTGTCTTTACCGGACTGATATTGTCCTGTTCCAAACATCATGCAAGCCCCTCTTGCCGCACACCTTCCAACAAGGATTGGGGTAAAACATGAACTTGCGCACCCTCTGTCCACACAAGAACACAACGTATCGTAGCTTGGGGATACAGCTGGGCCAAAACATCTCGATACGCGGCCATCTGCCTCAAATACGCAATCGGCGTACGTTCAACCCGCGCAGGCGGCATACGATTTGTTTTGTAATCACAGACCCACACTTCCTCAGGCCCAACCCATAAACGGTCCACCTGCCCCAAAACAACACGCCCGCGACTTACCCCCGATATAGGCTGTTCTGCACGGCTGCCATGCAGAAAAAGCGGTGCCAAACGTGCATCATCCAACACAGCCAAGACTTGCCGTACCAGATGATCAATCTCACCAGCCTCTAACCCCAAAGCCGTCCGTCCCAGCCACTGCGCGGCCACATCTGGTCGCTCCACCGGGGCCACATCTGGCAAAAGCTGCAAGAGACGGTGGATCATTGTCCCACGCCGCATGGCCTGCCGCCGCACCTGCACGGCCTCACCAATGCTCTGCACAGTTTTACGCCGTGCCAAATGCTCAAGGGGAGACCGTACCGCCACCTGTGGCCCATATTCTGCACCATCGGGACGGCTTGGCGCTAACGGGCGCGTCATCGCGTCTTCACGCTCTGCTGGCGTTGCTACCCAATACGGTGCACACCCCATCCATGTCGGCACGACAGGCACACTCACCGCCTCATGCAAAGGTAATGCAGGCACAGCACGGTCAGCCGGACCATCACTCTGCTCATCCAGCACCCAACGCTCACCACCCCACGGCAAATCATCACAGGATTCTTTCCGTGCACGCTCGCCCAGCGCTTCGAAACCTGCCTCACACTGTCGATACCAGCTCGTATCCGGTATGCCTTTCTTGGGCATGGCACCACACACCACCAGCCAATCGCTGGCCCGCGTCAGTGCCACATACAACAACCGGTTGCGCTCTGCCTGAGCCCTCGCCTTCTGCTCGTCTGCCAATACGGACGAAGCCTGCACCGCCGCATCCACCCGGGGCACCATCAGCGGCAATTCAACGCCCCCTGCCTCAGACCAATAGAGATTTTCCGTTTTCTGCCCCGAAGCCACAGTATCCGGCATCACAACCAAACGCGCCTGTAATCCCTTAGAGCCATGCACGGTCATCACCCGCACAGCATCGCCGCCGCTTTCAGCCTCACGCTTGGATTCAATGTTACTCGCCTCCAGCCAGTGCAAAAACCCCTGCAAAGACGGTGGGTGCAAACCCTCATACCGCAGCGCCGCGCTGAGCAACTCATCCACCGGCTCAACCGCTTCTTCGCCCAAGCGCTGCAACAAACGCGCCCGCCCGCTATACTGCCCCAACGCTTCCGACAACAACCGATACGGCGTGGCATAATCCACACGCGTATAAAGCCCAGACAACATACGCCATGCGGCCCGCCAGTCTTCACGCTCCTGATGCCGCTCCCGCAGGACCGTCCATAACGGCTGCCCTCCTTTGCCCAGCGCCGGACCGCGTCCATCCTTCGTCGCCAAGGCCATCAAAGACTCATCCGTCAGCCCACCCAAAGGAGAGGTCAACACGGAGGCCAGCGTCAAATCATCCTGCGGGAGCAACAACGCCGCACACAAGGTCATCAAATCACGGACTGCAACCGTCTCCGTCAGACCAACGCGCACCATTGTGGCAACGGGAACATTCTTCCCTTTCAAAGAACGAATAAGCGCCCGCAAAAATGACGAACGGCGCGGCACCAAAATCAGAATTTCTCCGGCCTTCAGTGGCGGCTTACCCGGCTGCGGCACACGACCAATCTGCTGGGCAATCCACGCCCCCAAGCTTTCGGCCAAACGCTGCTGTGCACTGCGCTGCCCATAATTCCGCGATGGCGGCGCCCACGATGATGGTACGTCGTCCTCATCATCATTCTCATCATCCACAGGGACCAAAGGCCACAACTCAACGCGTCCGCCTTCCCCAGAACGCGCAGAAATATGCGGAAGCAACGTGCTATCTTCGCCTTCTCGCAGCCCCTTCGCAGTATCTGACTGCGAAAACACCGCATCTACAAAGTTCAACACTGGGGCCACAGAACGGAAGGACACATTCAATTCCGGGTCCCGCCACAGCAGCCCCGCAGCTTTCACCCGCCGCGCAAATTCACCGCGCCAATAATGGAACTGATCCGGGTCCGCCCCTTGGAAACCATAAATCGACTGCTTGTAATCCCCCACGGCAAAGATCGTACGCGGCCGAAGCCCTGCATCTCGCGCAGCCTCCCCTACAAAAAATTCGGAGGTTAATGCCCCCGCAATTTCCCACTGAACGCCTGAATTATCCTGCACTTCATCCAGCAGAAGATGATCAATTCCGCCATCTAATTTATACAAAACCCACGCGGCACCGGGGTCATCGAGCAAATTCCGCGTCTCTCGGATCAGATCCCCATAATCCACCAAACCACGCGCAGCCTTCCCATCCCGAAAACCCTGCAAAATCGGCGTAGCCAAAGCCATAATCGCCTGATTAATCGCTGACAGGGCCACCGCACGCATCCGCTCAGACAGCGCCACTAAACGCTGCGCTTCACGGTCTAAACGAGCCTCCAACTCTGGTGCAGAAAGCTTTACCTTTGCCCCCACCAAGTGGCTCCACTTCGCGCGGATCTCACCTTTTTGCGTCAGGAAATGCGCTTGCCAATCCGCTGTCGAACGCTCTTCCGGATAGCTCCCTAACCACCCCAAAGCATCGTTAAGCTTCTTCTTCGCAGCATCAGAGGACGCATCATAAATCGTGTTAAATTCACGCCGAAACGCATCCGCCTCAGGCGGAGCTTTAATCATCGCCTCCAAATCTTCCACACTCTCAGAACCAGCCTCGAGTGCAGCATTATAGAACTGCCTCAACCGCTCCGGCTGCGCCGCTAAAGCCGCCAGTAAAGGCTCCAGACGGTTACCAGCATTATTCAGCGTTTGGAGCGTTTTGAAAAAGACTTCTAAACCAATATTCCCCGCCAATTCCGCCACACGCTGCGGAGAACGCGCTAACTCATCCTCCATCGCCACACGCAACGCCATAAGCGTGTCCGTCTCTTCCATCAGATCAAAATGCGGATCAATGGAGGCTTCTAAAGGAAAACGCCGCAGCAAAGATTGGCAAAAGGCATGAATGGTCTCAATCCGTAACCCACCCGGCAGGTCGAGCACCTTTAAGAACAGCCCCCGCGCCGCCGCCCGCGTTTCCGGCAAATTCGGCACGGACAACCCGGCCAATTCCGCCCCCAACGCATCATCGGATAAAGACACCCATGCACCCAGCTTCGCCTGCAAACGATGCGCCATTTCCGCCGCTGCAGCTTTCGTATAGGTCAAACATACAATACGCGCCGGATTTGCCCCTTCCACCACGACAGGCACACCATCTGGCCCATTCACTTCTAGCGGCAGCATCAAACGCAACAAGCGATCAATAAGCAGCTTTGTCTTACCTGACCCCGCAGAGGCCGACACAAACACAGATGCCATCGGGTCAGAAGCCAAGCTTTGCGTTTTATTCGCCTGTGCTTTTGCCGCAGCAGCAGTATGGTGCTCTACCGTCATCCCGGTCATCCCTCGGCCCCTTCATCATCCTGTGAGGCCGCTTTCCACTCCGGCACCCGTGCCAATAAGGCATAATCCGTATAACGCATCTCCTTGCCCGCCCATGGCTCAGAACGATACGCTTGCTGCGGGTCTTCATACTGCACAATCAAACTGCGCAGTTGATCTATAACGTTAGAAATCAAATCCTGCGGGGTAACCTTGCTCCTTGCACTCGGCACGCGCCTTTCTTCACCCGGCTTCGCATTACCGCTCAAATGCCAGTATAAAAGCGCCTTCGTCTCCGCAACTGGCACTTTAGAAAACGCCCCGGCCGCCAATAATGCCCCTTCCAACACCAGTTGGATGGACCACCCCTCTTCAACACTCGTACCAGATGGCGGTGTCCCGGTTTTATAATCAAACACCGTCGCCCCACTCGCCGCATCAATATCGACCCGATCCGCGCGGCCTGTCACAGCAAAAGGCCCTAGCTCCGTCATTAACTGATACAGAGCGTCAACCTCCACATAACGCGCCGCCGCCGGCTCCGCTAAACGACGCTCCTTTTCCTGCTCTGACACCCACTCCGCAATACGCATCAGGCGCGGCCGCCACCAATTTGCCAAAGCAGGCCGAACAGCCGCCTCATCAAGCGCCGTCAGGAAAGCCCGCCGAACATGCGCTAAAGCATTTTCTGGCCAATTTTGCGGAAACTGTTTCAGCACATCTTCCATGGCATCATGCACAATCATACCGAAATCTGCATGCTCCACCCCTTCTTCAAGCGGCGGCAAAGCCCGTAATTTCAAAATATGCTTGGCATAAATAGAATACGGATCCAGCTTTAAGGTCTCGATATCCGTAATGCTCAGTTTGCGCGGCCTTAAAGCCACCGGTGGGCGCGGCATTGGCGGTGCTAAAAGCGTCACATATTCCTCAGGCTGATGGTCCAACTCCGCTTGCCACCCCAGCGCATGATGCACGGGTAAAGTCTGACCACGCCCTTTCAAAAACGCCTCCATCCGCACCAACCAACGCGCAGGCGTACCGGGCGCCCCATCACGCCGCACAGCATTGGAAAAAACAACTTCTCCCCCCGCTAACACAGAGGATACAAAATCATGCGCACTAATACCCGTCTGACGCTCAGGGGGCGCCAACCCAACCCGCGCGCGCATCGGGCGGCTCAGCCACGGTCCAGAATCCGCTGCGGGCGGCCAAACCGTCTCATTCAACCCACCCAACACGACAACATCAAACGCCTGCAACCGCGCTTCCAAAACACCAAGGATCGACACGCGCGGATGCGCCAATTCTTCGCCACCACGATACGCACGCGCACCCGTCAGGGTCTCACCTGATAACGCTGTATTCAGAAAGGAATCCAAATGCCCCAGACGCTGTGGCGGTAACAGCGCCGTATGCTCCATTAACCCCGCCAAATGCTGCGCCAAAGCCTCCCCTTCTTCCCCTACCCAAAGGCGAGAGGCCCCATAATCTGACGCTTCAGCCTCCCCGTCCATGGCAGGTGCTTCCACTGCGGCTAAAGCCTCCGCAGACTGGATCAACGCCCCCAAAAGTTCCGGCAATGGTACTGCACCCGCAATCCCCAAAAGCGGCGCCAAACACTGCTCCAAACGCTCTACAAACCCAAGCGGCCCCTCAGCAACATCCGGCGCATCCGCACTCAAACCGGGGTCACGTTCCAACCGCTCTTGGTCCAACGCATGCAGTGCTGCACGCAAACCCGCAATCTCCGGCACAGGCGCAGGCCCTCGCAGCACCAACCGTTCCAACCGTCGAGCCGACGCACGACACACACCGGGAGACTGCCCCATAGCAGCCAGTGGATGCTTCACCATCGCCAATAGTGCCACCGGCGAAAGCTCCGCCTCCACCGCCTGCGCGATCAAACGCAGAAACACCGCTTGCGGCGCCTCCGCCAAACTCATGCCCGCACTATCATCCGCCACCACGCCAAAACGCTGTAGCTCCGTACCGACACGACGCGCCAAACTCCGATCCGGCGTAATCAAAGCAGCCGTTTTCCCCGGCACTTCCACCGCATCACGCAACACCAGCGCAATCGCCTGTGCCTCTTGCTGCTGGTCCTGCGCGGGCAAACGGTATAACCCCGTCACATCACGTGGCGTCAGATCCTGCCCCCACACGGCAATGCCACGCTCCGGTAGCATCACATCACGCATCACACCTTCACGTAAACGCAGCTGCACACTATCGGCTGAAGCTGCAAAACCCCATTCCTCGACATCGCCACGCGCCACACCCAGCGTATCAATAATCTCTTTCAAACCCGCTTGCGGATGCGCCGGGGGCAACGCCCCCCACAACTCGTCATCCAACGTCAAGTCGACGCCCGGCAGCACCACACAGCCTTGCGGCATACGCGCCACCGCCGCCAGAACATCCACAACCGCCGCAGAACCATCTGCAAACCCAACAGCCCAAACGGGCGTTTGTGGCGGCTGCTCATCCCATAGCGCCGCTTGCGCTTTCAAACGCGCCACCTGCCGGGCCACCGGGTTCATCAATCCCGCTTCCTGCAACCATTGCGGCCAAACAGAGGTCACAATCTCCAAGAATTTGAGCGTTTGCTGCCAATGCTCAGAGAACTGCTCTTCCACGGCCTCCGGCAGAGATGTCGCCAGATCAACGCCCGAGCGCTCAGCCTCATCCATTAACTCCGCCAAAGCCTTGGCCAAAGGCCATGCCCGATCAATGCCCTTGGTACGATCCATGCCAAGACTGACAATTGGCGTCTGTAAAATCAAATAAGACAACACCGCCAAACGCTGCTGCTTATCCACCGCAGGCGGTAGCTCCGCCTCCACACCGCCTGACAGCCCTAACCCGCTCTCATCCACATCATTCATCGCCACAACGCGTGGCAATAACGCGGCCTGACCATCCAAAACCCGCAAAAACGCTTCCATGAGTGCACGCCCCGCACGGCGGCTTGGCACGAGAATCAACCCCGGCCCAGCATCTCCTGCCACGCTATGCCCCAGCTGATCATATCCTACCTGACCACACCTTGACTGAGCGTGGTGCCCCCCCCTTAAACCGCCAACATCCTGCGCGAGCCACTCCCGCACAACACGATCCAAAAAGGGTAATCCCGGCGCCACACTCACAATTGTCACGATACTTAAACCCCCACCCCCATCAAACGCGCATCAGGCCACCCAACAAGAGACACCTCACGCTCATCATCCGCCGCCCCTTGCTCCAACGTCAGATGAAGCACGCCATCCGGCAACATATCTTCAGCCCGCTCCGGCCATTCCACCAGCATAATACCTTCACATGCGGCGTCCCAATCGAGTTCATCCAACGCATCAGGCCCTTCCAAACGCCATAAATCATAGTGAAACACCGGGCCACGCGGCGTGTCATACGTCAGCAAAATGGGAAAACTCGGGCTCGGCACATCCAACGAGGGATCTCCCGTCAACGCACGGAGAAACGCCCGAGCAAATGTACTTTTGCCCATGCCGTAGGACCCATTCAAAGCAATGCAATCCCCCGGCACACACAAAGCGGCCAAAGAAACACCCAAAGCTTCCGTCTCTGACTGATTTTTAAGAAATAAGCGCATATTCTACTTGTGCCGCCTCCACATACTTTACGGCAAGGACCTTCTTTCAAACTGTGTCATATTTCAAAGAAGCACAGTCCCCATTTAATCTTTGTCAGGAACCCTATTCCGCTCTATCGCTATACGCCTATCGGCAACCCTTGAGAGGATACTCATCTCATGCTGAAGCGCGTCTTCACCCATTCATGCGCTGCGCTCGCTCTCTGCTGCGCCACTGTTTTCCTGGCACCAGCATATGCTGCCGATGAGGGCTCCCCCGTGGGGTTTTGGCAGTCTGTTGATGAGCATACCAATACTCCTAAAGCCATCATCCAAATCTATAAAAATGCTGACGGCAGCCTCTCAGGGAAAATCGTTAAAAAACTCGTCCCTGCCGGAGGTGATACATGTGGCAACTGCAAAGGCACCCTGCATAATGCCCCTTTCGTCGGCCTTCCTATTTTGTCCGATATGAAAGCTGTTAAAAACACATGGGAAGGCGGTTCCATCATCGACCCCGCCAACGGCCAGAGCTATCATTGCCATATGCAGCTTTTTCACGACAAAATGCTCGAAGTCCGTGGTTATGTCGGCATGCCTATGTTCGGTCGTAGCCAAATCTGGAAACGCGTTTCCGCACCATAAACACCCACACACACCTCTAAGGCTATGCCACACAACAAACTGGCATAGCCTCACTCTATCCCTCCTCACACCACGGTCAGCCTAGCTGCGCTCCCTACCCCATTCGGCACCCAATAATACCCCCCATCGGGCCATAATCGGCCCTTCTTGAAAAGCCAGCGCACGCTGCTTTACCGCCACAGCCATTTCTGAACGCCGTTCCCCATCCCGCATCAACGCGGCCAAACTCTCCACAAGCGCAGGAACATCCTCCGGCGGCACCAAAAGCCCCGACACATCCTGCTCAACAATTTCCGCCGGCCCGGTCACACAATCAAACGACACAATCGGCACCCCAGCTGCAGCAGCCTCCAACAAAACCATCGGCAGCCCTTCATAGCGTGACGAGCACACATACAAGGCAGCCCGCGCATAATCCTGCGCGATCCCTTCCGTCGCGGGCGCCAACACCACACGCGGCAGGCCCTCCATTTGCTCCATCAGTGCTGCTTTGTCCGGCCCATCCCCTCGGATCAACAAAGACCATTCGGCCGCTTCATCACGCTCAACCAACTGCGCCCATGCCTGCAAAAGAAGGTCATACCCCTTTTGCTCCGTCAGGCGGCCCGCCGTCAGAATCATACGGGACTGAGCATCATATCGCCCCGGCTGCACAGGTGGGGCCATATTCGGAATAACCGTTACACAAGCGGTGGGCGCTGTATGTCGCTGCCACAACGCCGCATCAGCCCCCGTCAAGACCACCACATCATCCGCCCAACGCGCCGCAATTTTCCGCCCCCAAACACGCTTTCGGCGGTTCAAAGTCACCGTATAGTTAAAATGCTCCCACACAACACAACGCACACCGGCCAATCGCGCTGCCGCTACGCCATAAAGAGCGTGTGTCGCCTCCACAATGACCAAAGTCTCAATCGCATTGTTACGCAAATACCGCGCCAACCGCCGCACAATGCTGAACCATGCATTAAAAATTTTCACAGGACGCTCAAACAGAGAAGTCACGACCACCGAAGATTCGAGCGGATACGTCGAATCCCCTCGCCCAACCAGCTCGATCAAATGAACAGCCTCTCCCCGCCGGGCCAAACCATTCATCACGGCACAAGCTGAACGTTCTGTTCCACCAAGGGCATTAATATGCTGAATTACAAAAGCACAACGCATACCCCCATCTACCCCATCACGCGTAAAACGCCTATGACGGAAGATATGACGACAGCATCTCAAACCCTCCATACCGACGTCGCCATCGTCGGCGCAGGCCCAACAGCCCTGTTTGCCGCTTTCGAATGCGGCATGCTGAAACTGCAAAGCGTACTGATCGACGCCCTCGATAGCGTCGGCGGTCAATGCGCGGCCCTGTACCCGGAAAAGCCGATTTACGACATTCCGGCACACCCCGCGATCGAAGGCGGCGCGTTAATCGAAGCGCTTGAGCAACAAATTGCGCCCTTCAATGTCCCACGCCTCCTTGGCTCACGCGTTGAAGCCCTCACTGGCACACGTGGAGACTTCACGCTCAAAACAGGTCGTGGCGATACCATTCACGCCAAAGCCGTCATCATCGCAGCTGGCGCAGGCGCATTCGGCCCCAACCGCCCACCATTGGCCGATCTAGAAACGTTTGAACGCACAGGCTCCGTCCAATATTACGTCAAAAAACGTGCTGACTTCGCAGGCAAACGCATCGTCGTTGCTGGTGGTGGTGACTCCGCACTCGATTGGGCCTTGTCTCTCTCGGACATCGCAGAACACGTCTATCTCCTTCACCGCCGTGACCGCTTCCGTGGCGCGCCAGAAACCCTCTCACGCATTGAAGCGCAAATCAGCGCAGGCAAGATCGAAAAAGTCGTGCCATATCAACTCCATGCCCTGCATGGTGATAACGGCCAACTCAGCGCCGTTGAAGTCTCCACCATGTCCGGAGAAACACGCAAGCTAGAAGCCGATACCCTCCTGCCATTCTATGGTCTGTCCACCGATCTAGGCCCCGTCGCCCTTTGGGGGATCGATACCCAGCGCAACACCATTCCCGTTGCTCCGGCCTCTCTAGAAACCAGCACACCCGGCATTTTTGCCATCGGAGACGTTGCCACCTACCCTGGCAAGCTGAAACTTATTCTCCAAGGCTTCTCCGAAGGGGCTATGGCTGCACACGCCATCCACCCCATCGTGCACCCAGAAACAGCCCTGCACTTTGAATACTCCACCAGCAAGGGCACGCCCGGCTGATCAATTTTTCTGGCATTCAGTCAGCAAACGAGCCCGGCCAACTCCTGTTGTGCCGGGCTTTTTTATCACACACCGTACCCAAACACGCTTTGACACAGGGGCTAGACAACCCACCCTCATGGTGCTGATCTTCACGCCATCAAAACGAGTCGATATAACCGGACATTATTTTAATTCGGTTGCGGATCGATTGGAGAGGCAGACATGAAGATCATCATTCTGGGCGCAGGTGTTATCGGCGTCACCACCGCATGGTATTTGGCCCAAGAAGGCCATGAGGTCGAAGTGATTGACCGTCAACCAGGCGTCGGCTTGGAAACATCCTTCGCGAATGCTGGCCAGATTTCTCCGGGCTACTCCACACCATGGGCCATGCCTGGCCTGCCCTTCAAAGCGGCTAAATGGATGATGAGTCGCCACAGCCCTCTCGTCGTTCGCCCTCGTATCGACACGGCTATGTTCCGCTTCATGGGCGAGCTCCTCGCCAACTGCACGGAAAAAGCCTACGATATCAATAAAGGCCGCATGCTGCGCATCGCCGAATATGCACGAGATCGGATGGATACCCTCCGCGCCGAAACTGGCATCACCTATGACGGTGAACAAAAGGGCCTCATCCAGCTTTTCCGTACCGCAGCACAGGTTGAGCACGCCGCCGAAGACATGCGCCTGCTCGCAGAAAGCGGCATTGACCATAAACTCTTAAACGTCGATGAAATCATCGCGCGTGAACCCGGCCTGGCCCATGCCCGCCAGCGCCTCCAAGGCGGCCTCTACCTCCCCGGCGACCAAACTGGTGATGCCCACCTATTCACCCGTCGCCTCGCCGCTATGGCAGCAGAGAAAGGCGTGAAATTCCGTTTCTCCACACGTGTTGAGGCTATTGAGGCCGCAGATGACAGCATCTTCGGCATCCGCACAAGCGCTGGCCGCCTCACCGCAGACCGCTACATCCTCGCACTAGGCAGCTATTCCGCACGCTTCCTCAAGCCCCTCGAACTGCGCCTGCCGATCTACCCGGTGAAGGGCTACTCCCTCACCATGCCTATCACGGATGAAAGCCGCGCCCCCACCTCCACCGTGAATGACGAAACCTATAAAGTCGCCATCACACGCCTTGGGGACCGCATCCGCATCGGCGGCACGGCCGAACTCACCGGCTATCGCCTGCGCCTCAGCCCAGACCGCCGCGAAACACTAGAACTCTCCTTCAACGAAATGTATGGCGGCGGGGACCTCTCCTCTGCACAGTACTGGACCGGCCTACGCCCCTGCACGCCAGATGGTACCCCAATCGTCGGCCGTGCTCCACGTTACAAAAATCTTTGGCTCAACACTGGGCATGGCACACTCGGTTGGACCATGGCCGCAGGTTCCGGCAAAATCGTCTCCGATCAAATTTCTGGCCGTCAGACCGATATTCCCTCGCTTGATCTCTCTTTGGACCGGTACAAATAATCACCGAAACCCAATCACTACGTTCATCCCGCATGCCGGGATGAACAATCAATACAACCGACTGCCATACCGGCTTTCGGAGCTCCCCTCATAAACACACTATATTCTTACGGCGCATGCGCACGGATATTTTCCCAGACTTTATCCGCCATATAACTCACGCCTTCACGCGCATCCGTGGCCCCATCCATATTATACAACGCCGCCAATAAACCCTTATCATACGGCGTCATATATCCTGTCGGCCCTTGTAAAACGGGGCCATTATTAACCCCCAATAAAGTCATATCATCATAGTGCGCAGAGAGGTTGGGCCCCATATAGGCCACTAAAGTGATCAGATCAGACAACATGCCCCACGGCTCATCTTTGATCCGATTAATATCCACAATAATGATCGACAATGTAAAATCGCGCCGTGCCGTATCATGCAACATAGACGGATCATCTTCCTGCACAGCCTGTATCGGCCCCAAAGGTGTCGATATCATTAAAGGCGGCATATTATCATGGCTTCGAAATGCCGAAGACGTCAGCCACCGCACCGCACGACTTTGTAAAAATGCTTTTTTCTCCTCATCCGTTGGATCACCCAACGTCTCTTTAAACTGCGGCTCTGCATCCAAACCCCGAAACATAGAAGGGTTTTTTTGCTCTATTTGACGCGCAACATCATCAGATTGATCTGTAAAAAGTATGAAGACATTCCCAACCGAGCATGTATCACTCACATCCAGTGATAGACCCTGCCCGATACTTTTCATTTTATGTACAATAGAGGCCTTAAACGTATCATTAAGCCCCAAAATATTCAGACAAATACGCCCGCTCCACTTAGGGATATGCCCAACCCGCTGAACATAAATCTCTTTCGTAATATTCTTCTCAAGAACAGTCGAGTTCACGCCCCGCACAACAATGTTTTCTTGCCCACCAGCCCAACATAGGCTCGGGAAAAGCCCCAAAATAATGCTTATCTTTCCAAGAAACTTTTTCATATCAAACACCGTCCATTAGGCGCAATAAGCTTGGAATTAAGTCGTATATTTCGATCAATTAAAAGCGAATAAAATAAAAAAAATAAATTCATATTATATTATAATTATCTACACATTCATTCGGAAAATAATTACGCCAGTACACTCCAAAACATATCTGGAACTCACATGCTCAAAATGCAATCACAGGCGCTTCAGCACCCAATACGGAGATGTCTATAGGTTTTCAAAAACGTGCAAATCACGCGATATCACAACCAAAACCGTCAGCCGCTCTTATATTCTCATAAAAAATCCAAGCTTGTTTATCTTCCCACAAAAACCATTTTAAACTCCTCCTCTCACATCATTACCCACACAAGCAGGCCATGCCTTTTTATAAAGCAAAAACACTTCATCTTACGGTAAGCACCACTAACAGCGCCTCATAAGTAGGCATCTTATATGACGCCAACCGCCCCATTATGACCTCACGCCAATACCCACTACGCGTATTTAATCTCACAACGCCGAGCTATCAGAGATAGCTACTATCCACACGCAGGCCCAAAGCATACCCCGCCGCAGCGCTCACAACACCGTGCATGGTATCCTTATAAACGCAGACCAAAGCGCGGCCCCAACCACGTAACACCCGTATAAAGAACCACAGTCAACGCACAGCCCAAAAACAGCGATAGCCAGAACCCAACACCACTGCGCAGTAAAAACGGGATAACCAAAAACATCGGCAAAGACGGCAACACATACCAAAATGTCGCCCCAGCATGAGCCGCCATATTGTCTACATCAGGCTTCTCAACCCAGAGCCAAATCATGCCCATAACCGACACTAACGGCAAAGAAGCCACCAAAGCCCCAATACCAGGATAACGCTTCGCCATAGTCGAGGCCAAAGCAATCAGCACACCTGAAATTGCTGCCTTAAGAAAAAACTGAACGCTCATATTCCCCCCAAAAAACAAAACCGCCCCACAGGAAGCCTGTGGGGCGGTCTCGTCAACTCATTCAAACGGGCCCGGCCCCAAAAGGAGCCGGTGTTCCATGGATTAGAAATCCATGTCACCCATGCCGCCCATGCCACCAGCAGGAGCAGCCGGAGCCTTCTTCTCTGGGCGCTCAGCAACCATAGCTTCCGTCGTGATCAGCAGACCACCAACCGATGCTGCAGCTTCCAGAGCCGTACGAACAACCTTCGTCGGGTCAATGATGCCAGCTTCAACAAGGTTCTTGTATTCAGCCTTCTGAGCATCAAAACCGAAGTGGTATGCGTCGTTCTCAAGAACCTTACCAGCGATGACAGCACCGTCTTCACCAGCATTCTCAGCGATTTGACGCAGAGGGGATTGCAGAGCACGACGAACGATTTCACCGCCGATGCGCTGGTCATCGTTATCGAACTCAAGGCCCTTCAGAGCCAAAGATGCACGTGCCAGAGCCGTACCACCGCCCGGAACGATACCTTCTTCAACAGCTGCGCGCGTTGCGTGCAGTGCATCGTCTACGCGGTCCTTACGTTCCTTAACTTCAACTTCAGAACCACCGCCCACGCGGATAACGGCAACACCGCCAGCCAGCTTAGCAAGGCGTTCTTGCAGCTTTTCACGGTCATAGTCCGAAGTTGTTTCTTCGATCTGCGCACGGATCTGGTTGCAACGGCCCTTGATGTCGTCAGCTGCGCCAACGCCCTCAACGATCGTGGTGTTTTCCTTCTCGATGTGAACCTTCTTAGCGCGGCCCAGCATGTCGAGGGTAACAGATTCCAGCTTAATGCCGATATCTTCAGAAATAACCTGGCCACCCGTCAGGATCGCGATGTCTTCCAGCATCGCCTTACGACGATCACCGAAGCCCGGAGCCTTAACAGCAGCAATCTTCAGACCGCCACGCAGCTTGTTCACAACCAGCGTTGCCAGTGCTTCACCGTCAACGTCTTCAGCAATGATCATCAGCGGACGACCAGACTGAACAACGCTTTCCAGCAGCGGCAGCATCGGCTGCAGTGAAGACAGCTTCTTTTCGTGGATCAGGATGAAAGGCTCATCCAGATCAGCCGTCATCTTTTCTGAGTTCGTCACGAAGTATGGTGAGATGTAGCCACGGTCGAACTGCATACCCTCAACAACGTCGAGCTCCGTGTGCAGACCCTTAGCTTCCTCAACCGTGATGACGCCTTCTGAGCCGACCTTCTGCATGGCAGAAGAAATCATCTCACCGACTTCCGTCTCACCGTTCGCTGAGATCGTGCCAACTTGCGCGATTTCAGCAGGAGACGTCATCTTACGCGTATTGTTTTGCAGTTCAGCAACAACAACACCAACAGCCTTGTCGATGCCACGCTTCAGATCCATCGGGTTCATGCCAGCTGCAACAGCTTTCACGCCTTCACGGATGATGGACTGAGCCAGCACCGTTGACGTCGTCGTGCCGTCACCAGCCTTGTCGTTCGTCTTGGAAGCAACTTCACGCACCATCTGCGCGCCCATGTTCTCGAACTTATCAGCCAGTTCGATTTCTTTGGCGACAGAAACACCGTCCTTCGTGATGCGCGGTGCACCGAAGCTCTTATCGAGAACAACGTTACGACCCTTCGGGCCCAGCGTTACCTTGACAGCGTTTGCAAGAATATCAACGCCACGCAGCATGCGGTCACGTGCGTCGGCACCGAACTTTACGTCCTTAGCAGCCATGAATTTTACTCCTAATTGAGGTTCAATGTGAAAGAAAAATGGGGACGGCTATCAGCCGATCACACCCATGATGTCGCTTTCTTTCATGATCAGCAGGTCTTCACCGTCGATCTTCACCTCAGTGCCGGACCACTTACCGAACAGCACCTTGTCACCAGCCTTAACGTCAAGAGCCACAATCTGGCCTTGCTCGTTACGAGCACCCGGACCAGCTGAAACGACTTCACCTTCGGTCGGCTTATCTTGTGCTGTATCAGGGATAATGATGCCACCAACGGTCTTTTCTGCGCTGGTCAGGCGACGAACCACAACACGGTCGTGCAGGGGACGAAATGTCGTCATGGATCTCTCCAGTTTAAGCCACGCCCTAAAAAAGAAGCGACGCGACAGGTTACGCGCTCAATAATAGCAGCGCTGTTAGCACTCCCCATTGAGGAGTGCTAAAGAGGTAGTGTTTTCCCCCTAAAAAGTCAAGATGATGCACCGTCAGAGTCGTCACACTTTTTGCCATCCATCATCTTAGAAAAACGTTCTTTTTCCAAGGAAGACAGCTGTTTTTCACTGCGACTACGCCCATAAAACAAACGATTGGCGTCAGCTTTTTTCACATCTTCTTCACGCAAACGCCGCTTCCGCTCACGGCGCAGATTCACCACATTTGTCATAGCCTCAATCCATTTACCTTACTGCCCCAACTTGCAGGTTCCGCTCACCCGCACCACCTACCTTACTGGAACCCACTTAAGCCTTATCAGAAAGAGTGTATTCACCATGGATAATATTGCTGGAAAAGTCGTCCTCATCACTGGCGGCAGCAGCGGCCTTGGCGAAGCGACCGCCCGTCACCTTGCACAGCTTGGCGCTCGCGTCGCCCTCGCAGCACGCCGCCGTGACAAGTTGGATGCCATTGTCAGTGACCTCACAGCAAAAGGCTTTGACGCACGCGCATACACTCTAGACGTCACAAGCCGTGAAGCCGTGCAAACAACAGTGGATAGCGTTGTTGCAGACTTCGGAAAATTAGACGTAATCATCAATAATGCTGGCCTCATGGCCATCGCCCCTATGGCCAACACATTGGTCGATGAGTGGGACCGCATGATTGATATTAATATCAAAGGTGTTCTCTACGGCATCGCTGCAGCATTACCGATCTTCACCAAACAACAAAGCGGTCATATCATTAACCTCTCATCTGTTGCTGGCATCAAAGTCTTTGCACCCGGTGGCACAGTCTATTCCGGTACGAAGTTCGCCGTACGCGCCATCAGTGATGGTTTGCGCCAAGAATCTGGCGGCGCCTTCCGCGTCACATCCATCGAACCGGGGGCCGTAGACTCAGAGCTCAAATCGGGCAGCGGTGACGCCGAGAGCCGTAAGAACGTCGAAGCGTTCTACCAAATTGCCATCCCGTCCGATTCAGTAGCGCGCGCCATTGCATACGCTATCGCACAACCTGATGACGTGGACATCAACGAGATCGTCCTGCGTCCTACCAAGCAAGAATTCTAAGTTTTCTCTTGCTTCAAAGCGTCTGGGCGGCACAACACCGCCCAGACATGCACTCTTACTTATTCAAAACACGACCAGCCACAGCATCAAGCTTTGCTAACAAAGCCGGATCACGCTTTTCAGGCGCCGTAATAACAGCAAAATCCAACGCACGCTCTGCTGTTGGGTCAACCGGGCGCTTTTTACCCAATTCAGGAATAACAGCCTTCACCAAACGGCGTGCATTCGCAGCATTACCCTGCATCACCTTCACAACTGCTTCCACCGTGACGCTATCATGATCCGTGTGCCAGCAGTCAAAATCAGTTACCATCGCAACCGTCGCATAGTTCATCTCGGCCTCACGGGCGAGCTTCGCTTCCGGCATATTGGTCATACCAACCACCGAACATCCCCATGAACGGTATAGTTCACTCTCAGCACGCGTCGAGAATTGCGGCCCTTCCATCACGATATATGTGCCGCCACGCGTCACCGGAATGGACAAGCCCGTTGCGGCCTTTTCCAGAGCATCTAGCAAACGATGCGACACTGGATCTGCCATGCCCACATGCGCAACACAGCCCGTTTCAAAGAAGCTCTTTTCACGCGCAAAGCTACGGTCAATAAACTGATCAACCAGCACAAAACGCCCCGGCTCCAGTTCCTCTTTCAAAGAACCCACAGCAGAAAGTGACAAAATATCCGTCACCCCCGCGCGCTTCAGCGCATCAATGTTCGCGCGGAAGTTCAAACGTGATGGCGGAATTGGATGACCACGACCATGGCGCGGCAAGAAAACGCACTGAACGCCATCTAACGTCCCGAACAAAAGCTCATCAGACGTCTCACCCCAAGGGCTTTCAACCCGACGCCACTCTTTGTTCTCCAAACCATCAATGTCGTACAGGCCCGAACCACCAATAACGCCGATCACCGGCTGAACGTCAGACATCCCGTTATCCTTTATCCTACAAAGATTATCCGCATTGAGGACCACAGCCTCAACACTTCCGCAAGCCTTGATTGATATTCATCAACTCTCGAAAAGATGCTTAACACCATGTTAGCACACGCAGCGCCATGCTTTTGCCGTAGAGAGTAGAGACTATACCTCCGCTCCATCGGTGCAGCGCACGCTATTCGTCGCCCGTTCATTCTGCTAGGACGTCTCGGGTCAAGGTCATCTCATCCCACGGGGATAGGGAAACGGAACATGGATCAGACTACCGCCGCTTTCAGCTCATCACAGCGCGCCGATGTGCCACATGACGCACTTAAAGACCAAGCACGTGCATGGTTCGAAACCTTACGTGACCGGATTTGCGCCTCCTACGAAGCGCTCGAAGACGAAGCCGCTGCGGGAGACACACAAGTCCTCAAAAAGGCTAGTGCCCCCGGTCGTTTCACCCGCACTGCTTGGACACGCGAAGAAGGTGGCGGCGGTGTGATGTCCGTCATGCGGGGACGTGTTTTTGAAAAAGTCGGCGTAAATGTCTCAACCGTATGGGGCGAATTTTCTCCAGAGTTCCGCAAAAACATCCCCGGCGCCTCAGAAGACCCACGCTTTTTTGCCACAGGCGTTTCTCTCGTTGCCCACCCATGCAACCCCCATGTGAGCGCCGCACATTTTAACACCCGCATGATCGTCACGACGAAAGGCTGGTTCGGCGGCGGCGGGGACATCACCCCCATGTTCCCACAAAGCCAAACAGCACGCAGCGACGCGGATTATTTCCACAAAATGTTCCAAACCGCGTGTGACAAACACGACCCTGAATATTATCCAAAGTTCAAAGAATGGTGTGACCGCTACTTCCACCTTCCCCACCGCAACGAACCACGCGGCTTAGGTGGTATTTTCTACGACCAACATTCTACAGGGAACCTCGACGCAGACTTCCGCTTCACTCAAGATGTCGGCATGGCTTTTCATGATGCTTACCCCGCCATTGTACGCCGCCGCATGTACACACGCTGGAATGATGCAGACCGTGAAGCACAATTGATCCGCCGCGGCCGCTATGTAGAGTTCAACCTCCTGCACGATCGCGGGACATTATTCGGTATCAAAACAGGTGGAAACACCGAGGCCATTCTCATGAGCATGCCACCGGAAGTACGCTGGCCGTGACACAAAGCGCCGCGCCCCTGTTCCCAAAGACACAGGCCCCTCACGGGCCCAGTCCGCTCTCACGCCGTCGTTTTATCGCTTCGGCCCTAGCGGGCTTGAGTTGTGCCCCACAGTTACTCCGCGCGGCAGCTTCTTCCGCCCTTCCAAACGCACAATTGCTGATTGGCGGCACATTACACTCCATCCCCGGACAATTTGGAGAACTTGCCACCAACGCCCTGAGCCACGGATTGGGCCTCAGCCTCCCAATCCAACTCTCACCCGATATCGGCTTGGATGGCGTCAAAGTCGCGAACGAGTTTGACAGTAACGTCGCGGCGGATGCTCAAACTGCTCTCGTTGTCCCCGGGAGTGCTTTTATCGCCGCACAAACCGGTGACCCACGCACACATTATGATTTTACACGCTGGATTCCGCTCCTCGTCGCCCACACAGCCTCCGTCGTCGTAACGCGGACGGATACCCACCAAAATTTTGCACATCGCCTACGGAGCTTTTTCCACGGTCGCTCCCTCAAACTCGCAGTCTCACGCCCCACAGGCAATGAATTAAGCGCGTTGCTCGGCCTCACATTACTGGATTTACACCCCACCCCCATATCTGGCTTCGCCACAGCACAAGATGCTCTCCAAGCGCTGCATACTGGCCTAGTTGATGCCGTGCAAATCCTGCCAACACGCGGCGATGCACCACTGCTGGAAACACTCAAAAATCTCCCCGAAGGCGTCGCCCCCCTCTATCATACCGGTGACCTCTCCGGCACACCGCTCAACGATATTCCCAATTTCCTCGAAATCAGTGAACAAATGCGCCATCGCCCTCCTGAGGGGCCGCTATTTGCCGCTTGGCAAGCAGTCTCTGCTGGGGTTTGCACACCTTTTGCCGTTGCCCTCCCCATGCTCACCCCACGACCACTGGTAGAGCGCTGGAAAAAGGCCTGCACGGCAGCCACGGATGATGACAGCATCCGCCACTGGGCAGAAACCTATCACTTCAGCCTTGAGACAGAAGACAACGCTGCGCCCTTCTTCTCACGTATTCGCCCAACCCCAGAGGCTCAACTAGCCCTCCGCCGCTGGATCGCTATGAACACGCCACGCTGGCGCCTTGGACAAGAGACACGCCTTTAAGCTGCTCTCCCCCCGCCAATACAGGGCAATTCAATGATTTTATCCCCTGCAGTAGTACACCCCTTCATGGCAATACGCACATACTGCACAACAGCCCGAAGCGTTCTTAACGGCGTGTTTTCAAAAGAATACGAACAGCACCGTGGTTGGCCTTATGGGTGTGCACAACCGCCAAAATCATGCCGCGTATATCCGCCCGCTGTAACCACAACGGTAACTCCCTGCGGATAGCACCACTCTGCTCTCCGCTGCCCAGTCCCGTCACCACTTCAATACACTTTAAGTTTTGTGTCCGAGCGCGCTGCAAAAAATCGAGCAAACGCTCAAAAGCATCCTGCACAATATAACCATGCAGATCTAACTTTGCCTCGACACGCAACGTCCCTCGGGTCAGACGCTTCCAGCTTGTATTATCCAAACCCGGCGCCCGAACCCCTACCTTCAAAGCCCCGACTTTAGGCAAACGCCGGATCGAACGCGCCATCATATCCGCAAAACTCGGCTCTGGCACATCCACACGATAAGCCGCTTGCTCTGGCGTAACAGCCTGCACCGGCACAGACGTTGGGGCTGGGGCCATAACAACCCGGCGCATTGCCTTCGTTTTTACACGTTTTTTCTGAACCGGCGGCGCAGCCTTTTCCGGCTCTTGTGGTAACGCGGCACCGTCCTTCTCTTCACATTGCTCCGTACTCGATGCGTCAGAATGCAAGGGCACAACATCGCGCATGACCAAACGCCACAACGTTGCCTCCTCTTCCCGCACATTCCGTCGCTTCGCCATACGCTCCACAATCCTCTACATCGAACACACTCACGGTGCCGCACCGTAAAGATGCCTCACTGTTAAAAGCAGAGTACAGATCAAACAACGCCCGAAATACAAAAATGGCCTTGAGAGAACCCTCCCAAGGCCATTTTCCGTCTCTAAACGCGCAAGATACTTTTAATTTGCAGCTTGCCCTGCCGGTTTCAGTTCCGGCTGCTCCGTCACCTGATCCAACGAAACGCCCTGATACTTACCCGTCAATGTTTTCAAGAAGGCTGTAATATCATTCACATCCTGATCCGAGATGTCATGATCTGGCGTCTGATACTTCGCCATCATACGAACAGCATCTTCCAATGTCTTCGCAGAACCATCATGGAACCACGGACCGGTCAACGCAACGTTACGCAGGTTCGGAACCTTGAAACGATGTTCGTCATTAGGGTTCTTCGTCACCCCAATACGCCCATCATCCGCAGCCGTCAGAGCCGTATGACGATCCGCGAAGTAAGGACCTTCCAGCCCCATCACTTCATACGCATCACCACCCATAGCCACACCACTATGGCAACCAGAGCAGCCAATTTCCTTAAAGCGCTCATACCCACGCTTTTCTTGCGCCGTAATCGCGCCAGAAGCACCCTTCAGATATTGGTCAAAACGGCTATCCGGCGTGATCAACGTCTTTTCATATTCCGCAATCGCATCCGTCACCGTATCTTTACTGATGCTGTTTGGACCATAAATCGGCTCAAACAACTCAGCCATACCCGGTTCAGCACGCACACGATCTGCCGCTTCATCCCAGTTATGCGAGCCCATTTCCTTCGGGTTCGTCACAGGACCAGCAGCTTGCGCAGCCAAGTCCTTCGCACGACCATCCCAGAACTGCGCCATATTGAACGTCGCATTATAAACAGACGGCGCGTTAATTGGCCCCTTCTGTCCATTAATCCCGGTAGAGGTGACAAGATTATCAACACCGCCCTTGTTCAAGCCATGGCAGCTTGCACAATTCAGCGTGCCATCACCTGACAAATGCTTATCGAAATACAGCGTACGACCAAGAGCCGCCTTCTTCCAATCTACCGAGGCCACTTCTGGAATTGGCTGCACAACCTCACCGCGGAAAGCTGGCGCAACATCGGCACTCGCATAATACCGTGCACGCTGCTCACGCACCCATGTCAGAATATCGTTGCGCTGCTTCTCATCCAAATACGCATGCGGATGCATCGTCAGGTAAACCTTCGGCGGCATCCGGTTTTGAGAAATCACTTCCTCAATACGAGACAACTGCTCAATTGTTGGCGGCTTACCTTGCTGGAAATCAGCAATAATGGGCGCGAAACTGAAATGCAGCTGCCCTTCCGTCAAATCATGGCTCATGATCTGATTAGCAAGGGGAAGCTTAAAATAGAACGGAAGGTCCGCACCCTTCGTGTGACAGTAGTCACAACGCACTTCTTGAAACGCAGAGAACGCTGCCATGGAGACAGGGTCATGCAGCGTTGGGCTTCCTGCTGGCAGCTTAGGTGCACCAGCATGATCAAAATGCTCAAGATACGTGACAGTTCCACCCCAAGTGGCAACACCAAGGGCTGCGAGGGCTGCAATGCCTCGTATAATTGTGCTTTGCCGCACTGCACTCACTCCATGTAGCGGTAGATAGGCTCAAAATGAGCAACTCAGTCTCAAATGTCCAAGCGATTGAACCTGTCAGAAAAACAAGCCCTGCCGATCAAACGTGATCGGCCTCACTCAGTTCCGCAAAAGAAACCGCTACACCCCAAAGAAATCACCCACAAAAATGTCTGAAAAACTAACATTTGTGAGAATTTTTATTCCGCTTTCCGTTCACAAAAATAGCCGGTCTCACCACGGTTCAGCACGCACACGATCTGCCCCATAAACATCGTAAGGCTGTGCCGTGAAAACACCGTTTCAAGACACAGCCTTACCCATGATCACCCTAATTTAGAAATGACCACTCAGCGTGACAAAAAACTCACGTGGAGCCGTCGGATACGCCGTAAATTGCTTTGAGGCGTTCGTCGCTAAAATGGTGGACCAATTGCGCGTATTGGTCAGGTTCGTCACGTTAAACTGCACGCTGGCATCTTTCAGGACAGGCAACTTCTGGAAAGTATAACCACCACTAAACCCAAACAACGTCATAGGCGTCACAGACAAATCATTCAGATATGTCGCATACCGACGGCCAATGTAATTCCCCGTGATCTGGGCGAATGCGCCATCATGATTATAGGCAAAGATGAATTTGTTCATCCAATCTGGCACCGCGACAACATTTTTACCCGCCGTTTGCACCAACGCACTGCCTGATTGATAATTGTTGTCATAAGTAGACCGATTATAAGAGGCCGCATCGTACAGTGAGAGATGCCACGGCAAGTGCAACGTAAACTCTGCATCCGCACCATTCGTCGTCACACCGCCCACATTCGCCAACAACGCTGCCGCACCAGTCAAGCTCGTAATTTGTGGAGACGAACTCACCGTCAGCAAACGGTTTGAAAAATCAACGTGATAATAAGAAACCTGCCCATCAATGCTCACCAACGGAGCCTCACTCAAGCGGTGATTAAAACGCCACCCCGCTTCATACGTCCATGATGTCTCTGGATGTCCATTTTTACGAAAATTTTCAAATCCCGCTTGGCTCGGAATCCCCCATGGCGTCGCATAACCATACCCCAAAGCCTGATACCCACGCATATTCTTCTGAATATTCGCAAACAACTGATCATGCGCGCCAAAACGCCACACCGCACCAACACTGGGCAAAAACGCATCCGTAGCATCAATCTGCCCACCCGCGGCCGTCGCAGACCCCGCAGGAGACAAAGACGCCGCCAAACCGGGGATCGTCAAACGTCCATTCGTGTATTGCAGACTCGATTTAAACCCAGCCTGAACACTCAAAGAAGGCGTAACCTCCCAACGGTCCTGCACATGCGTTTGAAACGTGTTGGTCTGGAAATCATTGGCAAATTGCTGGATCAACGGGTCCTGCGGCCGTGTATAGGGCGATAGCGGATTGCTCGCAGAGAACGGATACCAACGGCGTTCAAACGTGTTGTCATTCCGCTCATACCATCCACCCACCTCAATCATATGATGCGCAAACTGATAATCGAGGTTAGACGTCACACCTTCCCGTGTGATCGAATATTCCGTCGTACGGTTCGTATACCCAGAATTCCCAAATAAAGACCGGATATCCCTATTCGGATAATAAGCCGTCAGTATCTTAGAAATCCCCGCCGCCCCAATCGGCGTCGTCACCACACCGGCGGAGGCATCATGATGACCATATACCGTGGTCGTCAGCGTCAGCTTATCCGAAAAATGATGCTCGTCGCGGACATACCCTAAAAAATCTTGCCGCAGGGCCGTACTGGCATAATCACGGAAGTTCAAACCATCAGCCTTAGGCGGCACGCCATTCGGCCCCAAATACGCCATCGCCTGCTGAACATCCGGATAGAACGAAGGCCGCGTATAGACATTAGAAGGCAGCACAACCGCATCTTCATTACCTTCGGCTTTATCCAACCAGTCCAGATAAACCGTCAGGCGGTCACTCATCCCATCATGCAAGAACTTCAGGTTTACCTGCTGACCACGCTGATGCTCATGATAATCCCAAGCCCGCGCATCTTGGCGAAGATAGCTGATATACGCACGGTTATTATGACCAAAATCACCCGTATCAAGGCGCACAAACGTCCGAAACGTCGCGTAACTGCCAAAGCTTTGTGACACTTGGCCACCACGCTTCCGCTTCGGGTCACTCGAAAGCGTTTGGATCGTACCACCCAAATTACTGGTGGACGCCGTGCTTAAATCCCCTGCCCCGGATGACAGAGAAACATTGGCCACATTCTCACTCGCCACCGCACGCTGGGGCGAAAGACCATTGTAATTATTATATGTTTGATCCCCCAGCGGAATACCATCCATCGTAAAGCCAAGCTGACTTTGCGCAAAACCATGAATATAGAGCGCCGCATTCTGTTCCGTAGCGCCCCAAGGATCCGCTGTTGTGTACATAACCCCCGGCAAAATCTGCAACGCCTGCAATGGCGAACTGCCCGGCAATTGTTTTTGTATCGCCGCATTCCCAACGCTCAACTGAGAGCGTGAACGCTTTCCCGCGACGACAATCGTTTCATCATTTTGTTTTTTCACCGGTGCCGATTGCGCGACATGCGCAGCCATCAGCATCACAGCGCAGAGCAACGCTGCTGCTTTTCTAAAACTGATCATTTAATTTCAATTCCACGTATCAACTATAAAAAATTATAGAAAACACACGCGAAACAAATATTATTTTTACACGAAATTTAATTTCGACTTGGCATTATTACTCTAAACATCACGCCACCATAAGCAGCACTTACGCCCCAGCCGCCCCATCATCCAAAAAACTCCGCAAACGCTTACGCGCCAGATTGACATAGCGCGTATCCATATCAATCCCGATACCACGTAGCCCTTGCCGCTCCGCCGCAATCAGGCTCGTCCCCACCCCCACAAAGGGGTCCAACAACACATCCCCCTCTCCTGCACCATGTAAACGCAAACATGCCTCAGGCAATGCGACAGGGAATGTACCCGGGTGGCTGAATTTTTCTTTATGACTACGGACCGTCTCATACGGGATAAACCACGTATCCCCTCGGCAACGCCGATCAACCGCATGCCGACGGCGATGAATATTACTTTTATCTGTAAACGGCACCCCCGCCGCCAAACGCGAGACCGGCACATCCCCCGTTTTTGTTAAATGAAAAACATGCTCATGATTACGGTTTACAAAGCGATGGGAATTCAAAGGCTTAAAATGCCCGTGCGTTTTTTCTCCCACAGAAACCGATTTGATCCACGTAATATGATTTTGCAGCACAAATAATTCACGCAGCCGCACCAACAGCTCAAACGGTAACCACGGCTGCGATGATGAGCCCGACATGTTCAAAAAGAACGACCCACCATCCTTCAAAACGCGCTTCAAACTCGCGCAAATTTCAACCATCCACTCCAGATAACACTCTTCCGGAAGACGGTCCTGATAACTGCGGTAATCAATACCCAAGTTATACGGCGGCGATGTTACAATAACATCAACACTTTGCGCAGGCATACGTCGCAACACGGTCGTGCAATCGCCACGGATTAACGTATGCGCCCCCAAACGCTCCCTACGACTGCGTATCATTGAGCCCCCCCCGGAGCAGAACGCGGCAACAAAACCGTCACCCGACCAACCTCATGCAAATGCCCCGCTACATAAGCCGCTTGCTCACCCGAACCCGCAAAGAGATCCAACCGCCCTACCCCGCGAATATCCGTGCCCACATCTTGAGCAAAAACCAAATGCTGCCATTTTTCTGACGTGCCATTCGCCAATGGCAAGGTCGTCTGGACCCAAAGCGGCACCCCAAACGGCACCACAGAACGATCCACCGCGACAGAGCGCCAGGGCATCAAAGGCACCCCAAATGCCCCTTTAGGCCCCACCGCGCTGGCCTCACCATCCAAATGAAAAAAGACATAATTTGGATTGCGTTCCATCAACGCAGATGCCTGCACAGGGTGTTCCTCCAGCCACGCACGAATACTCTCCATGCTGACCGTGCCACTCGCTAAAAGGCCATCACGCACCATTTCCCGCCCAAGCGGAACATAGGGCCGCCCATTACGCCCATCATACCCCACAGCCACACGCCGTCCATCCGGCAGTACCAATACACCCGAGCCTTGAACCTGCAAGAAAAAACGATCAACCGGGCTTTTCAGCCACGCCACTTCCAAACCACGCCCGTTCAAGGCACCATGATCAATCTGTGCCCGATCATAATACGGCACCACACGCCCATCTTGCCAACGACCAGAGATCGGTGCGCCATCTGTACCGGGCACACTGACCAAGTCAGAAGGGTGCGCATAAATCGGCGTCCGGTATGCGCCCCCGGGCTGTAAGGATGCCTCAAAAACCGGCTGGAAATACCCCGTAATCTCACCTTGCTCTGTCAGCGTATAAGGCCTGAACCACGCTTCCACAAAATGCCGCGCCACAGCAGGGCTCGTCACCGCAATATTTTGCAAAGCCGCGCACGCAGCCCCCCAGTCTCCAGCATACCGCCCTGCTGGGAGCTTTACCGCTCCACCCAAGAGAGTTTCAGGCGGCAATTGCCCAATGCGCCGACACTCCGCCCGCAAAACAGGCAAAACCACCGAAACCGTCTCTGTGCGCCAGCCGGGAAGAGCCGCATAATGTGTCGCATGTAGCGGTTTCGCCCAAACGACGCCCTGTGCAAGCCCAACGCACACAGACGCCATAAGCCCCAGTGCTACCGCACGTGTCATAGCCTCCCGCATCATGCGGCGCATATTATGCGGGACGAGAGGCCGCAAGGCGCCAGCGCGTATCATCACTGCCCAGTTGCGTCTCAAACAACCACAGATCATGAAATTCCGTCACCGCTTCTGTGCCAATAACCGGCTGACCATCCGTTCCCAGCAAAGCATTAATCTGCCGTGAGACTATACCTACTTCAATCCGAGCTACCGGCACATTTTCAACGCTCACAATAACCGCATCCTGAATGGACAGCACATCCACGCCACGCACTTCACTACGCTGCGTTTGCTGTGCGGCTTCACGCGCTGCAATGGCCTCCCCAAAAACCTGCGCTACCTCATCCGTCATCACGGATGACAAAGCAGCACGATCACCTTGTGCATAGGCTGACACAACCTTACGGAAGCTTACCTCAACCCCTTGCAAAAACTCTTGCGGGTTAAAGCCCGAACGCGCTTTCACAATATCGACGAGAACTCCACCCACCCGCGTGGCAGGTGCAGGAATGTCTTGACGCGCACGCACAGACTGCGCGCCACTTCCGGCGCTCGCGCCTTCAGGCAAAGGCGGTGGCACCACGCGTTCCGCTCCTGCCGACGCAGCCACAGGCCTAGGCATCGCTTGCTTTACACCTTGCAGCCCCACACGACGCCCTAAAATACGATACAGGCGAAAAGCCAGCGCCGCGGCAATCACAGCAAGAACAATGACATCCCAAGGAAAAGAATGACCACCTTGGCTCGTCAAAAAACTCGAAAAATGAAAAGTGTCAGAAGACATGCAGGCTTAAGCTTCACAAATGAACGGGATCACAAAAAATCTCCTCACTAGATAGGTTGAGACGGCCCACAACTCAACCATTTGTCATAGAACCCGTGACGTTTCCGTGGAACGGCTTGGCGATAAGAGCACATCATGCTACCGCCATGAGGTCGCAATTATTTCATCGCTTGTTGCCCACGGGCAGCACCGGAGATCATTTATGTCCGAAAATTCGACTGCTAATACCAACACCCAAAACGCAGAAGGCTCACCAGCACCACTGCCATTGGCCGTTAATCTGCAATACACGAAAGACCTGTCTTTCGAAGTTCCAGCAGGTGCTGCAATTTTTGCATCTCTGCGCAGCGCACCGCAAATCGGTGTGAACATTGACGTTCAGGTGAACCGCCTGGAAGAAGAACAACCTGTTTTCGAAGTAGCTCTTGCTGTCCGTGCTGAAGCAACAGAAGCTCCGGAAAAAGAAGGCGACAAGCCAGGCCGTACTGTTTTCATCGCAGAACTGACTTATGCAGCTATCGTCACCCTCGGCAATGTTCAGCAAGACGTTGTTGAGCCACTGCTGCTGGTCGAAGTGCCACGCCTGATCTTCCCATACGCACGCAGCATCATCAGCGATGTCACCCGTGACGGCGGCTTCCCACCGGTTGTTCTGCAACCAATCGACTTTGTTGCTCTGTGGCAAGCAAAGCGCGCTCAGCAGTTCCCAGAACCAGCTGGCGAAGCCTAAGCTTCCCCTCGGGAGAGCCTACTCTCCCGAGATCACCCGCTTGCCCAATAGGGCCAGCGGGTCTCCATATTCGACCGTTTTCCAATCTTTTGTCGGCACACGTTCCGCGATAGCCTGCGAAAAACATAAGGCTCTTACGCCTTTTAAGCGTTCATACAATGCATCCGGCACGGCACGGTAAAACGCTTCAACAGTGCGCCCCGAATAAAATAATATCGCTTCAGTACACTCAGCGTGAAGAACCCGCACAGCATCTCGCGTGATCGCTTCAGCAAGCTGTACTTCGTAAACCTCACGCCGTACCGCGCCAAGAGACTGCGCCAACGCCACACCATAACCACGCCCCGTGACCAATACGATATCGGCCCCTAGAAGCCCCCGGCCTCGGCAATAATGCTCTAACGTCTCAGCATCTCCTCCGGCCTCGGTCACAACCTCAAAGCCCATATTGCGGGCACGCAAAGCCGTTTTTTCACCTACAGCAATGATGGGTTGCGTGCGCGGCCATTCGGACAAGGCCGGTAAAGCCTGTCCGCTCGTCACCAATAATGCCCGCGCTTTTTCAACCGGCAATAATCCCAGCTTCTGAATACTCAGCATGGGAGAAAGCACAGCCCGCCAGTTGTACTGCTCAACTGCCTGAACCGTTTCACTTAAACCCGGTTCAGGCCGCGTCACGATAACAGCAGAGCGCTGCTGCCGTATCACGCTCAATCGCGCGTCATTTCAGCAAAAATATCCGCAGGCGTATCTCTCTTCAACATCGCGCCCACTTCACGGCCAATCGCGGCGGCATCATGTGGTGCGCCACGCAACTCACGATGCAGAATGAAAGAGCCGTCTTCGCTGGCAACCAAACCGCGCAAATACAATTCATTGTTCTCGATCCGCGCATATCCCCCAATCGGCGTACGGCACGAACCATCCAACACATCCAAAAGCGCACGTTCCGCCGTAGACACCCAGCGCGCTTCAAGGTCCTCAATCGCACCGAGCAACTCACGCAGTTCTTCATCACTGCGCCGCACCGTCACGCCAACAATCCCTTGGCCCGATGCCGGCAGCATGTGTTCTGGCTCAAGAATAATATCGGCCCGATCTTCCAAACCAAGGCGACGTAGCCCCGCCAAAGCCAACAAGGTCGCATCACACGCACCGTCCGCCAGCTTGGCCAAACGAGTCTGAACATTCCCACGGAGCAAACAGAATCGGAGATCAGGCCGCCGTGCCAGCATCTGCGCTTGACGCCGCACAGACGCACACCCCACCACAGCCCCTTCAGGCAGAGCCGCGAATGGGTCTTGTGGGTCAACCTCTACCGAACGATCACGCCGAATAATTACGTCCCGCGCATCTTCACGCGTCATGGTACATGCCAGCACCAAATCATCCGGAAGATGCGTCTCCAAGTCCTTCAAACTATGCACGGCAAAATCAATATGCCCCGCCTGAAGCGCCTCATGAATTTCCTTAGCAAACAGCCCTTTTCCGCCGATTTCTGCCAAACGTTGCGTTAAATTCCGATCCCCCTCGGTGCTAATCTGGTGCTCTTGAAAAGCTTCCAAATCACGCAGGACCGGACAAAAATGACTCAACCGATTCAAAAAGTGCCGCGTTTGCACCAAAGCCAATGGAGAAGCACGCGTTCCCACACGAAGAGGGAGCGTACGACGAGAGGACCCACTAAGGCCATGGGAGCGACGAGCAGCTTCAGCCGCAACCCGGAGCAGTGCATCGGAAGGAAGGAGCGTGACATTCATGACAAGCAGCCATAAACGATCCTGACGACACTGTCATGATGACTGTATTTAGCATAGTAAAAGGTATGACCGATCAACCCCACCTCGTAGCACCACTCCTTGCTATTGAATCCTCTTGTGATGACACCGCTTGCGCGATCCTCGCCCCCAATGGGGACATCCTCGCTGAGAGTGTACTATCGCAAATGGACCACGCGGCACTGGGTGGCGTCGTGCCGGAAATCGCGGCCCGTGCACATTTAGATGCCCTGCCCGGTATCGTGCAGACAACCTTGCAAAAAGCGGGCCTCACCTTGCAGGACATTGGCGCCTTTGCCGCCTCAACAGGCCCCGGCCTTATTGGCGGATTGATCGTCGGCAGTTCTTACGCCAAAGGCCTCGCCATGGCCTTAAACCGTCCCTTCATCGCAGTGAACCATATCGAAGCACACATTCTCACCGCACGTCTTCCATCCCTCCCTACACCACCCGCCTTCCCTTATTTAACCCTTCTCGTCTCCGGCGGGCACTGCCAATGCGTAGCCGTTCATGGTGTCGGGCATTACGAGAAACTCGGCGGCACGATTGATGATGCAGCCGGAGAAGCCTTCGATAAGGTCGCCAAAATGCTAGGACTTGGCTGGCCAGGCGGCCCCGCGCTTGAGCGCCTCGCTCAAGAAGGGAACGACAAAGCCTATGCCCTGCCGCGCCCTCTCATGGGCCGTGATGGCTGTGACTTCTCTTTTTCTGGCCTCAAAACAGCCGTCAGTCGCTTGATTGCCCCCCATGGACAAGGCGCTCTACCACGGCAAGTCGCCGCCGATATTGCGGCAAGCTTTCAGCGCGCGGTGGCTGATGTCATGGCAGACCGTACCCGCCATGCCATTCAAGCCATACCAAACGCTACTGCCATCGTGGTGGCTGGCGGTGTTGCTGCAAACACTCTCCTGCGCAGCACTCTCGAAAATATCGCCGCAGACCATAGCTTACCATTCTTAGCACCGCCTCTGCGCCTCTGCACCGATAACGCCACTATGGTCGGATGGGCCGCACTTGAACGCCTCAACGCCGGTGAACGCCCCAACGAAATCACTCTCGCCGCCCGCCCACGTTGGCCATTATCCGAACGCAGCCCAGCCGCCCTTTAAGGACCAGACCCTTCCCGTGAACTACCGCCACGCCTACCATGCCGGAAACTTCGCAGACTGCATGAAGCACGCCCTGCTCCTGTCTTTGCTACGCGCCTTAAGCAAAAAGAAAACCGGGTTCTGCGTACTCGATACCCATGCTGGCCTGGGTCATTACGACCTCCAAGGTATTGAAGCTGAAAAAACCGGGGAATGGCATGACGGTATAGCCCGCCTCCTTGGGCAAGACATTCCCGCTTTGGCGGAATATCAGAGCGCAGTCGAAGCCCTCGGCCTCTACCCCGGCTCACCCGCCTTCACACAGCATGTTTTACGCCCACAAGACCACCTCATGGCGTGCGAACTCCACCCAGAAGATGTCAAACCCCTGCGCCGTCGCTTTCGCGGTCTGCCAAATGTCTCCGTCCATCACCGCGATGGCTACGAAGCCCTCCGCGCACTCTTACCGCCCAAAGATGTGCGCCGTGGCTTGGTCTTGATTGACCCTCCCTTTGAAAAGCCGGATGATTTCACACGCTGCGCCGATGCGATTTCTTATGTCCGCAACCATTTCCGCGCAGGCATCGTCGCGGTGTGGTTTCCCATCAAACACCGCACCCCCATCCACGCTTTTTACAACAGCTTAAAAGACGCCAAGATCCCCGACCTCATCACCTGTGAGTTCCTCCTGCGCCCACCTCTGGACCCATCACAACTGAATGGCTGTGGTATCCTCGTGGCGAATGCGCCATACGGGTTTGAGGCTGAAGCACGCACCATCCTTGATGCACTTGCCCAACACCTCACCACAGCGGATAACCCCGCTATTGATGTCCGGATCGAACGGCTGACGGAGGAATGACCATGACCGCGCCAAACGCAACGTACACCCGCCCACATATCGCCGTCATCGGTGCTGGGGCATGGGGCATCGCGCTTGCCTGCGCAGCCGCTCGCAATGGTGCCGACGTCACCCTCTGGATGCGCGGCCCCGTTCCACATGGCACACGTAACCTCCCCCGCTTGCCGGATATTTCCGTTCCAGACAACATTACGCTCACGAATGACTTCCCGCACACGGCAGATGTCGTGCTGCTCGTCACACCCGTTCAAGCCAGCCGTCATATCTCGGAAAAGCTGGAAAAAGTACTCTCCCCCGGCATTCCCATCATCACATGCTGTAAGGGCATGGAAGCCACCACTGGCCTCCTGCCCCTTGATGTTCTGGCGCAAACCATGCCGGGCCGCCCAAGCGGCGTCCTCTCAGGGCCCAATTTCGCTATCGAAGTGGCGCAAGACCACCCCGCTGCCGCCACCTTGGCCTGCACAGACTTCGCCCTCGCCCAGAACCTCGTCGCGCTGCTCAGCACCCCAACTTTCCGCCTTTATGCCAGCGATGACGTCACCGGCGTGCAACTCGCAGGCGCCACCAAAAACGTCATCGCCATTGGTGCCGGCATTACCATCGGCGCAGGGCTAGGCGAAAATGCGCGCGCAGCCCTCATCACACGCGCCGTCGTCGAAATCGGGCGCCTAGCTGAAGCTATGGGCGGGCGCGCCTCAACGCTCACCGGGCTATCTGGCATGGGTGACCTTATCCTCACCTGCACAGGACGCGGCTCCCGCAACTACTCCCTCGGGCTAGAACTAGGCACGGGCTTTAAGCTCTCACGCATCCTTGCTGCCCGCACCACCGTTGCAGAAGGCGTGCTCACCGCCCCCACCCTGCGCGAACAAGCCGCAAAGCTGGGCGTCGCAACGCCTATTATTGATACCGTAGCCCAATTACTTTCCGGTGAGATCACACCTGATCAAGCACGCACCCTCCTACTAGACCGCCCGCCCACAGTCGAATAACCTAACATTGAAATAGCCGAAGGTCTTTTACGCATGTGGATGAGAAATGAAACAATGCGTCGCTTCTTGGGTGGAAACCGCATCGCCCGTGCCCTGACCTTCGGCGTACAAAACCGCCTCCAGATGGCCTTGCTCAAAGGCCACAAATCTCCAAAAACGCTCAAGCGCCTCGCACAGTGCGCCCGCACAGCACATTCGCTGCTCAGCACAGACGAAGCCTTCACCCTGCATGAAATCGCTCAGGCACAAACCGCGCTCCCCGGTGATTTCGCAGAGTTCGGCGTTTATCGTGGTGCCTCCGCCGCCCTGATCGCCAGCGTCAAAAAGAGCAAACATCTCCATCTTTTTGATACTTTTGAAGGCCTCCCCGAAGGCACACATGCAGCAGAGCGTAAGGTCTTCCAAGAAGGCCAGTTCACAGGCTCACTCCCCGCTGTACAACATACCCTACGCCATTATGACGGCCTCTCTTTCCACAAAGGATTTTTCCCCGGCACAACAGCGGGGTTAGAAGATCATCGCTTCGCTTTTGTGCATCTCGACGTTGACTTGCATGACGCAACCCGCGATGCCCTCGCCTTTTTCTACCCACGCATGGTCTCAGGCGGCATCATCCTCACGCATGACTATTCCATCATCCCCGGCGTCGCGAAGGCCTTTCAAGACTTCTTCGCAGAACGCCCGGAACACATCATCGAACTCACCACCACACAGGCGATGGTCGTCATACATCCGCGCTAACACCCGGTACCCAAAGCACACAAAATGAGCCTTCACGAAAAACGAATACTCCACATCGCCTCCGCCATCTTAGAGGATGACAACGGGCGCCTACTTCTCGTCCGCAAAACTGGAACACCATGGTTCATGCAAGCCGGTGGGAAAATTGAACCCTCAGAAAGGGCCGTGCAAGCACTCTGCCGGGAATTAAACGAAGAGCTCGGCCTCAACATCTCTGAAAGCCTACCTGAACCTCTTGGTACATTTCACGCAATCGCAGCAAATGAAGAGCAGACCGTCCTCAAAGCTGAACTCTTCTTTCTACGCATCGCCCCTGCCGTTACTATCGCCGCTGAAATTGATAAAGCCGTCTGGCTTACACCCGATGAAGCCGAAGCTTTTCCTCTCGCACCACTCACGCGCGACCACGTCCTGCCTATTGCTCGGAAAAGATTCGGTACGTAATCGTAATAATACAGAATACGCTTTTACGAGTACACCATTTTGATCAAAATATAGGTTTTGCCATGTCCTTTTTTAACGGCCTATCAGCGTTCCCCATCACACCGACCGACGAGCACGGCATTGTGGATACCGACGGCGTTGCACGTCTCACCGCACATCTTTCATCCCACGGTGTCCACTCCATTGGTTTACTCGGCAGCACCGGAGGTTACGCTTATTTAAACCGGACAGAACGTCGCCGCGCCGTACAAGCGGCTGTCACAACACTCAACGGAAAAACGCCCCTTATCGTCGGAATTGGCGCTTTACGCACCGATGACGCGCAAAACCTTGCGCGTGATGCCGCCGCAGAAGGCGCCGACGGCCTATTATTAGCCCCAATGTCCTACGCCCCTCTCACCGAAGAAGAGGTGTACCAACACTATGCCGCCGTCGCCCAAACGACATCTCTGCCGCTCTGCATCTACAATAATCCTGGCACAACACATTTCACGTTCCGCCTCCCACTTCTTGAGCGCCTCGCCACTATCCCCACTATAGCAGCACTCAAAATGCCAACCCCGACAAAAGAGAACATCGCTCCGGAGATCGCGTCCCTAAAACAGAGCGCTACAGGCCGCCTTTCCATCGGGTACAGCCGTGATTGGCTTGCCCCTGACGCTTTACTGGCCGGGTGTGATAGCTGGTTCAGCGTTTTGGGTGGTTTTCTACCTGAAATCGCATTAGCACTTACAACCTCCGCACAAGCTGGAAACACCGACGACGTACAAAAATACCAACAGTATCTCGCTCCCATCTGGGTATTATTTCAAAAGCATGGTGGCTTAAAGGTCGCGTATGCTGCGGCCAATATTATGGGCTTCACAAATGCCCAGCCCCCCTTACCCATTCTGCCGTTACCCCAGGAAGATCGACAGTATTTAACAGACGCACTCCAAACCGTGTCGACTTTTCACTGCACCGACCTGTGAGGATAGGTAGAAGGTGATAATTATTCTGCACACCCTTCCAAAAATCTGAATAAAAAAGGTGAGGGGTCAAATACACACCCCTTACGAGGATCTATACACCCAGTAATTCTCTCAACAAAAAGAGGGATCTCCATCTACTCTATCGTCAAATAATGACGTTTAGGCAGTCATTTTCATACCAATAGAGCTGCCTCACCTCTCAGTGCAGGCGTAAAAAAAATACGCCTCACACCAATAAACCAGCAACCACAGCACTCATAGCATTCGACAGCGTACCCGCAATCACCGCACGCCCGGCCAACGCTGCAACATCACTCCGTCGCTCTGGTGCAGCACTCCCAAACGCGCCAATCAAAATACCGATCGTCGATAAATTCGCAAAACCACACAGCGCGAACGACAAAATCGTCACCGTATGCGTCGAAAGCGCATGCTCATGAATCATCGGAGAAAGACTCGCATACGCCACAAACTCGTTGAATACGATCTTCTGACCAAACAGCCCACCAGCCGTCACAGCTTCATGCCATGGCACGCCCATCAGCCACACGACTGGTGCCAGTACAACACCCAAGATACGTGTCAACGTCAGGCCGAAACTGCCGAGAACGCCATCGACCAGCGCAATCAACCCAACAAAGGCCACTAGCACCGCCCCCACTGCCACAGCAATTCGGGCACCATTCATCGCGCCATCTGCCAGCGCCTCAAAAACCGTACTATGACGCCGCACCATATTCTCTAAAGCGGCCTCATCTTCCCGTTCCCCGGGGAATAAAATCCGCGAGAACAGCAATCCACCCGGAATAGCCATAACAGATGCCGCCAAAAGGTCCGTCATCGGCACCCCTAATGAGGCATACCCCGCCAGAACAGACCCCGCGACAGACGCCGTACCGCTACATAGCACCGTTGCTAGAACACGACGTGGCAAACGATCCAACGTGTGCTGCAACGCCACAGGCATTTCCGTCTGGCCCAAGAAAATGGTCAACACTGCGGAGAAGCCCTCCATAGCAGTCGTGCCCAAAACTTTAGACACCACACCACCAATCCCACGCGCCAATAGACGCAGAACCCCAAAATGTTCCAGTAGCGCTAATAAAGCCGCGACATAAACAATTTGTGGCAGCACATGCAGGGCAAAGACGAATGCTCCGCCGCCAAAAATATCCCCCATCTTGGGACCGACCAAACCACCGAAGAGAAAGGAGCTCCCCGCACCGCCAAAGGACAGCACCCAACCCACGGCATCCGAAAGATGCCGCAATAACGCTGCCCCCGGAGGACTCCAAAGGATCAAAACCCCCAAGCCCGCCTGCATGACCAAGGCCTTGGTCACAAAACGCCAATCAATCGCCCGCCGGTTAGTAGAGCATAAAACACCCACCACCATTAAAGCGACAATGGCCACCACAGCGCGAAGGCAAGACACAAGGGCTTCTGACACAGCGGGGACTTCCCTTTCACATTCAAAACATGGCGAAACTGTTCGCAGATGCGCCAGATGTCCAGCCCTCTCGTCATCTCCGCTCGAGAAGACTACACTCAACCCATCATCCGAGGAGGAACCATGCCCAGTATTTATGACTTCAGCATTCCCGCTCTCGAAGGCGGCATGATTGATTTATCTGCCTATCGCGGCCGCCCTCTTCTCATCGTCAATACCGCTTCAAAATGTGGCTTCACCCCACAATACGAAGGCTTACAGCATCTGTGGTCCCTTTACGGGCGAGACCGCGATAACGGGCTGGCCATTATCGGCATCCCCTCCAACCAATTTGGCAACCAAGAACCCGGCTCGTCCGAAGAGATTGGTGCGTTCTGCCACCGCAATTATGGCGTGAGCTTCCCAATGGCTGCGAAAGCTGATGTGCGTGGCCCAGAGGCGATTCCCCTTTTCCAATGGCTCCGCAGTGAAGGCGGCGTGTTGTCTATTCCGCGCTGGAATTTTTACAAATATCTGATCACCCCCCAAGGGCACCTCTACAAATGGTACACCCCCCTCACCAAACCCGAAGGGCAGCGCGTTGAAAACGCGGTACAGCGCCTTTTGCTCTCATGTACCAGCGGTGCATAAAGCCTCCAAAATGCTTTTTCCTTGACGGATCGTATCGAAACACGCCAGCTTCATGACAATTGAATGACATGGAGCACCCCATGACCACCCCTCCGCAGAGCGCTACGCTCAAACCCCTCCTGCCCCTGCTGCTCGTCGCAGCACTCGGAGCGCTCTGCCCGGTCGTCGCCCAAAATGTGGACCACTTCCTCTCGGCATCCGGCACATTCTGGGCCAGTGTCATGAGCGTAGCGCAAGCCGCCCTCTTGGTTGTTAGCCTCGGCACGCTCTCATCCCTGCGCCTTACCCCGCAGCGCGTGCACCGCTCCCAATACACACGCCACTAATCCAAACTTCGCCCGATTCCCTCGGTATCGTCTGACCGCGTGTTAAGCTAAAGACGATTCCATGATTCGTAATTTTCTGACTGTCGGCGGCTGGACCATGCTTTCGCGGGTTCTCGGCCTCATCCGTGACCAGCTGCTGTATAATTTCTTGGGCGCAGGCCCGGCGCTTGATGCCTATTTGGTGGCTCTGCGCCTACCAAATATGTTCCGCCGCCTGTTCGGTGAAGGCGCGCTCAATGCCGCTTTCGTCCCCATGTTTACGGGAAAATACGAAACAGAAGGCCATGACAAAGCCCTACGCTTTGCCAGTCAGGCCCTTTCAGCGCTTCTCGCATGGCTCGTTATTCTGACGGTGATATGTGAAATCTTCACCCCCATCGTCATCTCCCTCACGTCAGACTTCCTTCCAGGCGGCGACCGCTTCTCTCTCGCGGTCGCTCTGACGCGCATTACCTTCCCATACATGGTGCTCATCTGCGCCGCAGCCCTCGTCGCCGGAATTTTGAACGGGCGCGGCTATTACAGTGCGGCTTCAGCGGCCTATCTGGCCTTTAACGTCATCGGCATTGCTTCCACCTATATTGGCTATTGGGGCTGGCATGATGTCGTCTTCGCCTCAGCATGGGGCGTAACCATTTCCGGGGCCGTGCAACTTGGCGCCTTACTCTGGGCGACCAAACGCGCCGGTATTCTACCGTTTCTTTTGCGCCCGACACTCTCCCCCGACATCCGCCAAATGCTCCGCCGCATGGGGCCGGGACTGCTCGGCTCTGGCGTGACCCAAATCAACCTCACGGTCGATACCATCATCGCCACAAAGCTCCCCGTCGGTGGCGTATCCATTCTATACGCGGCTGATCGGCTGAACCAACTGCCACTCGGCGTTTTAGGGGCTGCCGCAGCCACAACGCTCATGCCGGTTCTCTCCAAACATGCAGCCACGAACGACGCGGCAGGCGGTCGGGCCAGCTTAAACCGTGCCCTCAACTACGCACTTTTGCTTACCCTTCCCGCTACAGCCGGGCTCATCGCCCTCGCCCCGATCCTCATGACCGGGCTCTTCGCTTATGGGCATTTCTCCACGCAAGATGCCCTCCTCGCCGCCGAATGTTTGCGCGCTTATGCTGCGGGCCTGCCGGCTTTCATCCTCATTAAGGTCCTATCCCCCGGTTTTTTCGCCCATGGCGATACGAAAACTCCCGTCCGCATTGGCTTCTTCACCCTCGCCTTAAATCTTGGACTGAACCTCGCTCTCTTCCATCCGCTCGGATATCTCGGGCCACCACTCGCCAGCACACTGGCTGCCATTGTTAATGTGCTGTGCTTGGCCTTTATCCTCTACCGGCGTGAGGTCTTCCAGCCAGATGCACCCCTCATCAAACACGCCACCCGGACCTTTGGCGCAGCACTTCTTATGGCTCTCTGGGTTGCCGCAGGGCAAAAACTACTTGCCCCATATGTCATCTATCAACACGACATCTTACGCGTGATCGTCATGGCGTTCCTCGTCATACTCGGTGCCGTCATTTATGGCAGTGCGCTAGATGCACTCGGTATTGTCAAAATCAAAGATGCCGTCGCAGCGTTGCAAAAACGCATCGCCCGCCGGCGTAGTCGCTAAAACATCAATGACAACCGGTTCACACCTCTCACGGGAAACGGTATTGAGGCCCTTTTTTATGCTCAACCGGAGATAGGACCCATCGGTTCCCTCAAGCCCCCGTCATCCGCCGCCAAGGCCACCCCGGCCATGGCACAGTGGTTCGCCCTTAAAGAACAGGAGCCAGAAGCGCTCCTGTTTTTCCGTATGGGTGATTTCTATGAGCTATTCTTTGCTGACGCACAGGCTGCTGCCCATGCGCTCGACATCGCGCTCACCACACGCGGCTCCCACGCGGGCGACCCTATCCCCATGTGCGGTGTCCCCGTCTCAGCGGCACCAGCTTATCTCGCACGCTTAATCCGCCGCGGCTTTCGCGTCGCGGTTGCTGAGCAAACACAAACACCGCAAAAGGGACAAAAAGGCCCCCTGCCACGTGCCATTGTGCGCGTCGTCTCTCCCGGCACCCTCACCGAAGACGAATTGCTCGAAGCGGGCCGCGCCAACCTCCTCTTCGCGGTTGCCCCCTCGCCCACACGCGGCCAAAGCTATACGCTAGGCGCAGCATGGATCGATATTTCCACAGGTGCATTTGAAACGGCGACCACCTCACAAGAAGCGCTGCCGGAGCTCCTCGCACGACTTGACCCGACCGAGATCCTCTCCGCCCCAGACCTCTTACCGCCTGAACACGCACAGCGCCTCGCCCCAGTCCCCAGTATTCCCTCACTCGACAGTGCGCGCACACAAATCGCTCGCGCCTTCAACGTTGCCCAAATTGAAGCACTCGGGGATTTCTCACCAGAACACATCATCGCGTGCGCCATGGTGCTCGGTTACGTCCAGCGCAGCCAAGCCGGTGCACTGCCACGCATCTCACGCCCAACGACACAAGGGCTCGACGGCGTACTCGGCATTGACCCTGCAACCCGGCACAGCCTCGACATTTTGCGCACCCGCGACGGCGAAACCAAATACAGCCTGTTCGGTACCGTCTCCCGCACCACCACCGCCGCAGGCTCACGCCTTCTCGCTGAATGGCTCTCTTCACCTCTCACAGATGCCGCCGCTATCACAGCCCGCCAACAAGCATGGCGCTGGCTCAACGAGCAATCCGGCCTCAATGATGGCCTCGCCACCATTCTGCGCCGCACCCCCGATGTCGCCCGGGCTCTAGGCCGCCTGTCTGCCCAACGTGGCCAACCACGAGACCTCGCCGCCCTGCGCGATGCCCTGATTGCAGCAGATGACACCACAGCACTCCTTCAACCTCTGTGCACGGACGCAACACCACACCATATCCGCACTTTGTTCGCCGCGCTCTATGGCCGTGCAGAAGGGCTACTCGCGCGCTTACAAGCTGCTCTAGCTGAAGAACTCCCCGCACGACTTGATGACGGCGGCGTCATCGCCAAAGGCTATGACGAAGAACTCGACCACCACCGCAGTCTGCGCGATAATAGCCGCCGCGTCATCGCTGGCATGCAGGGCGATCTCAGCGCACGTTTCGGCATCAACAGCCTAAAAATCAAACATCACGCACAACTCGGTTACGTCATTGAAGTGCCCGCCGCACATGGCACCAAACTGCGTGACAACCCCGAACTCTCCTTCCGCCAAGGCACAGCCAGCCTCGCACGTTTCACCACAGAAGAGCTCGCCACCTTAGACCAAGCGATCCTTGAAGCCGCCGATAAAGCCTCCCGCCGGGAGCGCGCACTTTTTGACGGTCTTTGCAGACAAGCCCTCGAGACCCCCGCACTCGAAGACGTCGCTCAAGCCCTTGCCACGCTTGACGTGCTGCGTGCCTGTGCCCTCTTGGCACAAGGCGGTAATTGGTGCTGCCCACAGATCACCAACGGTACAGACTTCACACTCACAGCCTGTCGGCACCCCGTCGTTGAAGCCGCCATTGCTGAATCTGGCTCCGCCGATGCACGATTCATCCCCAATAATTGCTCGCTAGAACCGGACCGGCGCGTCATGCTCCTCACCGGGCCGAACATGGCTGGTAAGTCCACCTTCCTACGGCAAACTGCCCTTGCGGTTATTCTGGCGCAAGCAGGCCTGCCCATACCGGCAAAAAGCGCGACCATCGGCGTGGTAGACCGCCTCTTCTCCCGCGTGGGCGGTGCCGATGACCTCGCACGTGGTCGTTCCACCTTTATGGTGGAAATGACCGAGGCCGCCGCTATTTTGAACCAAGCAGGACCACGCTCTCTAGTGGTCGTTGATGAAATCGGGCGCGGCACCTCAACGCTAGATGGCCTCGCCATTGCATGGGCAACACTTGAAGCCCTGCACGGCCATCTCGGCGCCCGCACCATCTTCGCCACGCATTTCCATGAACTCAATGCCCTAACCGATGCCCTGCCGCGCCTCCAAGCCTGCACCATGGCCGTGCGGGAATGGCGTGATAAAGTCGTCTTCCAGCATGAAGTACGCCCCGGTGCCGCCCGCAAAAGCTGGGGCCTACACGTCGCACGCCTTGCGGGCGTTCCTGCCGCCGTTATTGATCGTGCCTCACGCCTTCTGGCCACGTTAGAGCAACAACACGCCCAAAGCCGACCCTCTTTGCCATTATTTGACGCTGCCTTAGACGTCCCTGAACCAGAAAACCTACCCACGCCCCCGTCCGAGCCTGATACGCTGCGTGAAACCTTGAAGACCTTCGACCCAGATTCCATGTCTCCAAGAGAGGCCTTATCAGCCCTCTATGCGCTTAAAGAACTCGTCACGACCGGAGAGAACACTTGAAAAACGTGACACAATCGGGCGAAGATCAGATTCTTCCCGCTGCTAAGCTTACGGAAAAAACCCTGTCCGACTCGCGCTCTCATCGCCTCTCTGGCGACACTCAGCCCCTCTCTCCGCTCCATGCCTTGCTGGAACAGCTTGACGCACCGCAGCAGACTGCCACCACCCCCAATTCCGGTGGTGAGATCCCGCGTGACGAGATTTTGATGGCATTGCGCCGGCACCTCGGTGCTGGACAGGCTGAAATCCGTGAACATTTCGAAAAGCGCCGCCTCAGTGGCGTTGCGGCAGCCCATGCCCTCGCAGCCCTGACGGATGAAGCCATCCGCGCCCTTGTGCTTTTTTCCAAAGCCCGCTCGAACACAGCCGATAGCTCAGGGCAAAGCCGCCTTTGCCTTTGCGCAACCGGTGGTTATGGCTCTGGCCTTCTGGCACCCTTTAGCGACATTGATGTCCTGTTCCTTACGGATGAAAACCCTTCCCCAGCAGCAACCGCCCGTATTGAGTTTATTCTCTACGCTTTGTGGGATTTAGGCTTGCGCGTTGGCCATGCCACACGCTCTCTCTCCGACTGCATTCATGACGTCGCCACTGACATCACCATTCGCACAGCTTTACTCGACTTACGCCCCATTTGCGGAGACCTCGCTCTCGCCGCACATCTGCGCGGCCGCCTGAGCGAAGACTTACAAGAGCGAACACTCGCCAATTTTATTGATGGTAAAATCCAAGAGCGCGGTCGCCGCCATAAGCGCTTGGGCGATACGCTCTCCATGGTCGAACCTAACCTCAAAGAAGGCCGCGGCGGCTTACGTGACCTCCAAACGCTGAACTGGCTAGGACGCGCCGCCCTCGGCTGCCCCGTCCCCCTCACTGGCACGGAAGACGATACAACATCACAAGCCGCACATGGCCCGTCTTTCGTTTCTCTAGGCTTCCTGACAGACCGAGAAGCCCACCGCGCCCGCCGCGCATGGAACTTCTTTTGGACCGTGCGCCTGCACCTACACTACATCACAGGCCGCGCCGAGGAACGCTTAACATTTGATGTCCAACCCATCATTGGTGGGCGCATGGGGTACGCCACCCATGGCCGCCAACGTGGCGTCGAACGCTTCATGCGCCATTACTTCCTCACCGCGCGTGATGTCCTACGCCTGACCTATCTGCTTGAGCCCATTGTGCTCACGCATCTCGAAACGCGCCAATCTGGCACCACCGCCCTCACAGCCCCCGGCCCTGAGGGATTCCAAATGATCGCCGGGAAACTCTTCCCCGGCCACCATATGGACTTTGCCGATAATCCGCGCCTCATGTTCCAAATGCTAGACTGCGCACGCCGCCATGAATGCGAAATTCATCCCTTGGCGCTGCAACAGCTCATTCGGCACGAACGCTATGCCGTCTCCCTGCGGGACGACCCAGAAACCGCCCATTTATTCCTAGAACTACTCCGCGCACCGAGCCACCAGCCAGACAGCCCAGCCCCCTTTTGGCTCCCCATTCTCAACGATACGGGGCTCCTCGGGCATCTTTTGCCCGATTGGTCACGCGTTGTCGGGCAAATGCAGTTCGACAGCTACCATATCTATACCGTCGACGAGCACATTATTGAGGCCGTTCGTATCCTCGGTGAAATTGAAGCCGGACGTATGGCGGACGAGATCCCGCTAGCGTACGAACTCACGCGTGATTTATGGTCCCGCAAAGCCCTCTATGTTTCCGTTTTACTGCATGACATTGCCAAAGGGCGCGGCGGTGATCACTCTGAAATTGGCGCAGAGCTAGCACTCGATATTTGTCCACGCCTTGGCCTCGACCTTGAAGAAACAGACACCGTCTCTTGGCTCGTTCTGCATCATCTCTTGCTGTCACACACCGCTTTCACACGCGACATTGATGACCCGCGTACCATTCTGGACTTGGCCGATACCATCCAGTCCCCTGAGCGCCTCAGACTGCTACTGCTGCTCACCATTGCCGATATGCGGGCCGTCAGCCCAAAAGTCTGGAATGCATGGAAAGCGACTCTCCTACGCGAGCTTTATTCCCGCGTGGCCGAAGTCCTCGAAGGCGGCATGGCTGCATCCGAACAAGATGGGCGCGTAGCCCATTCCCGCCAATTAGCCCGTGAAAACCTCGCCGAATTACTCCCGGAAGAAAGCATCCAGCAGTTCCTCGAACTGGGCTACCCCAGCTATTGGCTCGGCTTTGACACAGACACCCATATCCGCCACGCCCGCATGGTCCATGATTCAGACCGCTACCATGCACCCATTACCGTAGAAGCCACCCCGATCCCTGATCGTGGCGTCACAGAAATGACTATTCTCTGCGCGGATCACCCCGGTCTTTTTGCTCACATTGCAGGCGCTATTGCTGTCGCAGGTGCATCCATCGTTGATGCCCGCATCCATACGTTAAGCGATGGCATGGCCCTAGATACGTTCTGGGTACAAGACAATCAGGGCTGCGCGTTTGAAGACCCGCACCAATTGGGCCGCCTCAATACCCTTATTGAACAAGCTCTCTCTGGGCGTTTGAACATCGCTAAAGGCTTAGCTGAAACACAGCGCCTCGGCATGTCCCGCCGCATGCGCGCCATCCATGTGCCACCACGTGTTGTCATCGATAATGCCGCCTCTGACCGTCACACCATCATCGAAGTCAATGGACGTGACCGCCCTGGCCTCCTGTATGACATCACCACCGCTCTTAGCACAGAAGCCCTGCAAATTGCGTCTGCACACATCACCACATACGGCATGCGCGCGGTGGACGTCTTTTACGTCAAAGACTTATTGGGCCAAAAATTACGTGAACCAGAGCGCATCCGCCATATTCGGGACGTATTGCTGACATCCCTAAAAACAGCTCCAACGACTGAAAGCGCTATACCTGCACCTTTCTAGCCCTTTTCACGGCCCCACTGCTCCAACGCTGCCACGAGTTTATCCATAACCGGTGCCCAGCATTCTGGTGGCGGGGCCGCAGAGTGCGGTTGAAACACCTGTTCACATGACCCGTACCAAGCCTTTGGTTGCCGCCAACGCCAATCCCCACCGTAACGATTCAGCAACCATAAAGGGCGGCCAATAGCCCCAGCAATATGCGCCACCAGCGTATCCACTGAAATCACCAGCGCACAACGGCCCACTTCACGAACCAAATCATCCAAACTCTCCAGCATCGGTTGCTCCAACCCCTCAACCTGTGCGCCGCGCTGCAAAGAGACCAAATGAATACCAGCAATACGCTGCAACGGCGCCAAACAATCCCATGCGACAGAACGCCGACGATCAAAACGATATGTCGCGCTACCGGCCCAACACACACCAACACGCAGAGGCTCTATTGCCGATGAACTGTGCAGATAAGGCGCAGAGGATGGAGCCGCCACTTGCAAAACAGCCGGCAGACTTAAAAGGCTGATACACGCATCAACGGGACCATCCCCTCCCAAAATGCGCTCTTCAGGCACATGCTGCATATACCGTGCCAAAACAGCGATAGGCCCACGCAAACGCACAGGACGACGCCGAACGACCTCCTGAAGATAACGCAAGAACTGGACCTGATCGCCTAGCCCTTGTTCCGCCGTAATCTCAATAGGGCCCATTCCGGCTTGCCCATCCCATAACGGCACACCCGATACTGACGGTGGCACCAACGCCCGGCGCGCTTCAAAATCAGCCCAGCCCTCCGCATAGCGCCCCTGCCCCAAACGCAATGCTCCACGATTGAAACGACTTCGCGCCTGCAAGGCCCCCGTCTCACGCTGCATTACGGCCTCATACACCGCTTCTGCACGCTCTGCTTCCCCCAGTTCTTCCAAGAGCGTGGCCAAATTATTCACAATCACGCTGCTCTGCGGCGCTTTCACCAAGGCCGCTTCCATATCTGCACGCGCTGCCTCTAACGCGCCACATGCCATACGCACCAAGCCGCGCGTATTGAGGGTCTCCGCCGTATCCGCCCCCAATGCAACGGCACGTTCAAGAGCACTATGCGCCTCATCCAAGTAAGAGGGCGTCGCTAAACTTCCCTGATAAAATGCTACCCCCAGATTAGCCCAGACCCGGCCATCCGATGGCGTCCGCTCTGCCGCACGGCGAAAACATATAATCGCCGTTTCCAACGCCCCCGCCTCCAAGTGCAGTTCCGCCAAGCGCGTTAAAATAGGCGCGTCATCTGCCGCCAACGTCACAGCGTGTTCCAAAACAGAGCGCGCTTCCTGCGGGCGCCCCAATGCGACGAGAGCTTCGGCTAACCCACTCAATGCACGTGGATCACAGGCATTGAGGGTGCGCGCGACAGAAAATGCTGCCCGCGATGCCTCAGCCTGACCACGTGCTAAAAGAGCCGCCCCCAAAGTAATATGATACCGTGCCCTCTGTTCATCTGTGACCCGTGCACAACGCAAAGCACGCCCAACCAACGCGACCGCTGATGCTGCATTCCCATGATGCCGCGCATAACAGGCGAGCCCATGCCATGCTTCTGCTTGCTCAGAGTCCCGCTCTAATATCGTGCGGAAAATATGTTGAGCCTCCTCAACTTTTCCCTCTGCCAATAATGCCAACCCATCATCAGCCTCAGCCCGTGCGGAATCTTTTATCATCTTTAAAAACTGTCGGGTTTTTTCGTTTAAATCTAGCCCATACTTCCCTCCACCTTGAGGGTTAGTACTTTATTTACCAAATACTGCGCACTCTCTTCCTACAAAGGATCCAGCCCGAGGAGAGAACCCAGTGTTTCTTGAACAGAAAACCGGCTCAGCGCCCGGCCTTGTTTATGCAACAATCCGCCGTGGAGCGACGACACGAACCTTCGCTATCGAAGTCCGCAAAACAGACACGGGCCATTTCATCGCCCTGATGCCGGATAAACGCTGGTCCATTGAGTGCCATACGGAAGATGCTGCCCTCATGATGCATGCCGCCATACTCTTCCCCACAGAACATACACACTCACCATGGCTCTCCAACCCTTATGCTGCTCCCCGCATTCTAACGCGCATCAAAGAAGAAAACTCTTCAACAACACAGCGCATCAAAGAACTAACCCCCGCATAAAAGCACCACATATAAGCCAGCGCCGTCTTTTTACTTGCCAAAGCGCACAGAGGAGACAATCTCTTGCACCATGAGATATGCCTCCCATCTGCGCCACGCACTGGCGCTGTCTTTTGCAGCCGCAACGCTCGCTTTAGCCCCTGTCACCTCCGCGCATGGTGCGACGCCGCCATCCATCACGGCAGATACCGCTTTCCCCACGTTATCTGCTGGCACTTTGCTCTCCTTAAATGGCTCTACGCTCCTCGGCCTCACCACACTGGGGCAAGTTGCGCGCGCGGATGATAACAGCATCACCCCTATTACGCTGACTGAAAACAACACCCCTATTGCCCCCACCTTCACCGCATTGGCTACGAGCGGCAACACGATCTGGGGCCTCACCTCAGCCCCGCAACTGGCACTCTACGCCTTTGCTCTAAACGGCACCGTCAGCGCACATATTCCCCTCACAGGGGCGACCCAGCCCAACAGCCACCTCACGGCCTTTCAAATACACGGCACCACAGCATTCCTCGTCGATGAAGGGAGACCAGCCCTTATCGTGGCCTCTCTTCAAACCGGCCATACACAGCGTTTCTTAACGGCAGATGCATCCTTAATTGGCCGCAAAGCCCTCAAGAAAAACGGACAAATACAGCGCAATACCCAAGGCGTCCCCAGTACCGGCGGTAATGTCCGCTTTCTGCTCCAAAACCATACACAGCAGTGGCTCTTTTATGGTCCGGCCTGCGGCCCACTCTACCGCATTGATCCCAACCTCTTCACCGATCCTAATTTTACACCGGTCGAGCAGGTGGAAGGCATTACGGAATGGTGGAAACCCCCTAGCCTTGGCGGCATTGCGCTTCTACCAGATGAAACCTTCCTCATGGCTGATATTGATCACGGTGCCCTTATTGCCTTCGGGCCGAGTCGCCTTCCCAGCACGCTCTTAACTGACCCACGCCTGACATATGCAACCGCGATGACCGTGCTTAACCCCGCACCACAACACAGCACAGCCTTAAAAATTGCCGTTCAAACCATAGAAAACGGCGTGCCGCATATTCTGCGCATCGCCTTGCCCTAACTCTGCGTGATACAGTCCTGATATGCGTTACCGATCGACACGGGGAGGCCTCGCCGCCAACGCCCCGAACTTCGCCGATATCCTCCTCGCTGGCCTCGCCCCTGACGGCGGGTTGTTCATGCCTGAGAGCTGGCCCCAGATTGACGCCGATACCCTGCGTGAATGGCGCGCCCTGCCATATGCAGACCTCGCGGCCGAAGTCATGGCCCCCTTCACCGCTGGTGCGATTGAACGTGACACGCTCCGCAGCATGGCTCGGGACGCTTACGGCCGCTTTGCCCATAAAGCCGTCGTACCACTCACCGAAGTGGAACAAGACCTTTACGCGCTTGAACTTTTCCATGGCCCGACCCTCGCCTTCAAAGATATGGCGATGCAAATGCTCGGCCGCCTCTTTGACCATGTCCTGACCGAGCGTGACCAGCGCGTCACCATTGTCGGCGCAACGTCTGGCGATACAGGCTCCGCCGCGATCGAAGCCTGCCGTGGCCGTGAGCGCCTACAAGTCGTCATCCTACACCCCAAGGGGCGCACGTCTGACGTACAGCGCCGCCAAATGACCACCGTGCAGGATGACAACATCCTCAACATCGCGGTCGAAGGGGATTTCGACACCTGCCAAGACATCGTCAAAGCGATGTTCGCAGACACAGCCTTCCGTGATGAAGTTTCGCTTTCAGCCGTAAACTCCATCAACTGGGCGCGTATCGCAGCACAAATTCCATATTATGTACGCTCCGCACTTGCCCTCGGCGCGCCGGACCGTGAAGTCTCCTTCGCTGTCCCAACGGGCAATTTCGGCAATGTGCTCGCAGCTTGGGCATCCAAGCAAATGGGCCTGCCCATCCGTCAGCTTTGCGTCGGGTCAAACCGTAACGATATTCTCACGCGCTTCCTGCTGTCCAACGATATGAGCGTGCGTGGCGTTGAGCCAAGCCTCTCACCGTCAATGGATATTCAAGTCTCTTCCAACTTCGAACGCCTCTTGTTCGAAATGCTTGACCGTGACCCAGAACGTTGTGGCACGATCATGAAAGAGTTCCGCAGCACAGGCCGCATGAACGTCCCACAAGATGCGTGGCAGCGTATTCGTACCCTCTTCAACGGTAAAACCTTGAATGATGACGAAACAAGCGCCGCAATGCGTGGGTTCTATGCCGAAAGCCAATATCTGGCAGACCCGCATACCGCCATTGGCCTTGCTGCAGGGCGCGCGTTCCAAGAACCAGGCATCCCGATGATTGCCGCAGCCACGGCACATCCTGCCAAGTTCCCTGCGGCTGTCCATGCCGCAACCGGCCTTGATGCCGCACTCCCCCCACATCTAGCTGACCTGCACAGCCGCCCTGAGCGGTATGACAGCCTCAGCAGCGAACTCGTCACGATTCAAAACGCTGTTCGCGCTCATATCAACCGCTAATCCATTCTCTGCACGGGCTTAACCTCTAACCCGTGCAGGGTTCTCCTACCCTCGGTTACAAGTACACTAAATGCCTCATACCCTCCCCGACACCATCAACGTCACGACACTCGAAAACGGTCTGACCATCGTCACCGAACGAATGGAACGCGTTGAAACCGTCTCCTTCGGTGCGTATGTCGCCATCGGCACACGTGACGAAACAGCCGCTAACAATGGTGTTTCGCATTTCCTTGAACATATGGCCTTTAAAGGAACAGAACGCCGTTCCGCTGCCCGTATTGCCGAAGAAATTGAGAATGTCGGTGGATACATCAACGCCTATACCGCCCGTGAAACAACGGCTTATTATGTCAAGCTGTTGAAAGAAGATCTGGCACTCGGCGTCGATATTATCGGTGATATCCTCACCCACAGTACCTTCCTCGATGCTGAAATTGAACGCGAACGCGGCGTGATTCTGCAAGAAATCGGTCAGGCGAATGACACGCCGGATGATATCATTTTTGACCACTTCCAAGAGCGTGCCTTTGCCGATCAGCCCATGGGCCGCCCAACACTGGGCACGGAAGACCTCGTCGCCAATATGACACGCGAAACCCTAATGGGCTACATGCGTGAACACTACACCACGCACAACATCACGATTGCTGCCGCAGGCAATCTGCACCATGAAGACGTTGTCGCACTGGTGAAGACCCATTTCGCGGACCTTCCAACCCATAACGCACCTCAACCCCGCCATGCGGATTACACAGGCGGCGATCACCGTACGGTCAAAACACTGGATCAGGCACATCTGCTCCTCGGCTTCCCGTCCGTAAGCTATAAAGACCCTGATCATTACCCGGTTATGATCCTCTCCACCCTCTTGGGTGGTGGAATGTCTTCGCGTCTATTCCAAGAAATCCGTGAAAAACGCGGCCTTGTGTATAGCGTTTACTCCTTTGCCTCCCCGTTTAACGACAGCGGAATCTTCGGCATTTACGCAGGCACGGGGGAAAGCGAAGCAGCCGAACTCGTACCCGTCATGATCCATGAACTCCGCCGCTTGCAAGACGGACTTTCGGCTGAAGAGCTCGGCCGCGCCCGCGCACAGCTAAAATCGTCTTTGCTGATGTCTTTGGAAAGCACCAGCAGCCGCTGTGAACAACTGGCTCGCCAACTCCAAATCCATGGCCGCGCCATTGCTACCAATGAAACCATTGAACGCATTGATGCCGTCACGGAACAAGACATCTTACGCGTTGCAAAAACCCTCTTTGCGGGCAAACCAACCTTCACCGCTATGGGGCCCATCAGTAAGGTCCCATCCATCGAAGACATCGCCGCAAAGTTAGCCGCATGATCGATACCAACCCCGTTGAAGCGCTCCTTCAAGCCGCAAAACGCCACGGAGCAGATGCTGCAGATGCCCTTCTCATCCGTGATGAGTCGACCTCTGCCCTCATCCGTTGTGGCGCCCCCGAAGGCATTGAGCGCTCTGAAAGCGTGCGCCTTGGTTTGCGCGTCTTCCGTGGTCAACGTTCAGCCAGCGTCTCCACAACGCTGCTGGACCAGTCCGCCTTTGAGCAACTCGCTGAACAAGCCTGTGCTATGGCGCAATTCGTGCCAGAAGACCGCTTCGGTGGCTTAGCAGATAATGCCCTGACTGGGCGCTTTGATGCTTCAGCGTTAGATTTAGATGACTCCACAACGCTGGATATGGACACATTGCTGGACCGTGCCCGTGAAACAGAGAGCATCGCCCTCTCTCACACCGGTATCACCAATTCCAGCGGGGCTTCCGCCGGACAAGGCCGCAGCAGTATTGTACTAGGCACAAGTGCTGGCTTTATCGGTGCTTACACACGCACCAACCACTCACTCAGCACCAGTGTCCTCGCCGGAAGTGGTGCCACCATGCAGCGCGACTACGCCTTCCACAGCGCCACCCATCTGAGTGACCTAGAAAACCCCGCGACCATCGGTAACCGCGCAGCAGAACAAGCCTTAGCGCGCCTCAACCCCACACGCCCACGCACTGGGACGTATGACGTCATCTATCACCCACGCGTCGCGGCCTCTCTTATCGGGCATCTCATTTCAGGAATTAATGGTGCGTCCATCGCACGTGGCACGTCCTTCTTAAAGGATGCGCTGCATCAGCCCGTTTTGCCCCACGGCATGACGCTGCGTGATGATCCGTTTTTGCTACGTGGCCGCGCTTCACGCCCCTTCGATGCTGAAGCCTGCCTGCCCGCAGCCCTCAACCTTGTCGAAGATGGCATATTGCAACATTGGCTCCTTGATAGCCGCAGTGCACGCCAGCTTGGCCTCAAGAGTAATGCCCGCGCTAGCCGCGGTACATCCGGCCCACCATCTCCCAGCACAACAAACTGCTTTCTATCTCCCGGCACACTCTCACCAGAAGACCTACGTGCGGACATTAAAGAAGGCTTCATGGTCACTGAATTAATGGGCTCTTCCATTAATATGCTGACCGGTGACTATAGCCGTGGCGCTTCCGGTTTTATGATACGTAACGGTGAGATTGCTGAACCCGTCGCGGAAGTGACCATCGCCGGGAACTTGCGGAGTATGCTGGCCAACCTTGTTGCCGCTAACGACCTAGAGTTCCGCTCTGCCCTCACCACCCCAAGCCTACGTGTCAATGGGATGAGCCTAGCAGGCGCCTAAAAACAAAAAGCGCCCATCAAAACGGGCGCTTTTACGGCATTTCTTACACGATAATATGCACTCTTAACCCTGCATATTTATAGCCTGCCCCAAGAAAACACCTCAGAGCAAAAACCATCAGCCGCTCCAGGCCAGCGTCATATTTTTCTTATTCCACCTTCCCTTCTGCCACAATTTCCCTACATGCTAGAAACGTAGTGAGACCCCTTGGTAGGAAAATATGTCCCGTTTTCGCTTTATTGCGCTTACCGCTGCCCTTCTTTGTGCCTTTGGCACGGCTGATGCTCGCCCGGGCGGCGGGGCCTCGCTGGGGAGCCGCGGCTCTCATACATGGAGCGCACCACCACGCACCAGCATCACTCCGAGCTGGACCCGCCCTATGGACCGCTCCATGACGCCCGCGCCAAGCCCCAATACATTTGCCCCCCCGAATACAGGCTTCAATACGCCACGTCCCGTCACGCCGCCCTTTAACAACTACGGCGCACGTCCTTCTTTCGCTGCACGCCACCCCTTTATGACAGGCTTTGCTGGTGGTTTCTTAGGTGCGGGCCTCTTCGGCATGCTGAGCGGACACGGCTTTTTTGGTGGCTTCGGCGGCGGCACATCATTTTTTGGCTTTTTGCTGCAAGCCCTCTTATTCGGCTGGCTGATCACATTCCTCATCCGTCGCTTTACCAAAAAATCACGAACGGCAACGGCGAATACCGCTTTTACATCATCATCCAATAACGGCGCTTACACGCCAACCAATGATGACTATAACGCCTTCCAGCAGCTCCTTTTGGATGTACAATCCGCATGGAGCGCTCAAAATATGCGTGCTTTGTCCAACCGGACAACACCTGAAATGGCGGGCTATTTCAACGAGCAACTTTCTGAACTCGCGAGCCGTGGCGCACGCAATATTGTCTCCAACGTTCAGTTCCAACGCGGAGACCTCTCTGAAGCATGGCGTGAAAATGGCCTGACCTACGCCACCGTTGCTATGCGCTATAGCCTGACGGACGTCACCACAGACAGCTTTGGCAATGTAATTGATGGTAGCTCCACAGAGCTTCAAACCGTTACTGAGCTCTGGACCTTTGTTCGCGCTGATGGCCGTGGGAACTGGATCTTATCCGCCATCCAGCAAGCAGGCTAACCTGCTCTTAAAAAATGAGCTTCCCAGCAGATGCAGGGAAGCTCATAGAAAAACATACGACTATTTTACAGACTATAGTGATTAAAAGCGTATCAACGTAATCACGTAAATAATAATAACAAATAGCCCGATACCACCGACCAGACCGATAATCCGGCTTTTCTGTCGTGCGCGTGCGGATATCGCTTGAGAAGCCTCATTACTCGTCATGCTAACAAAACCCGGTCAACCAATAAGCCACAAAACAGCAAAAACAAATATGCCAACGAATACCGGAACGCGAAACGTGCTGGTGCATCCTTCGTCAAACTTACCCCACGTTCATCCTGTTCATCCCGCAAAACCCGCACCGCACAGGCGATAAATCCCGCATCCAGCAAAGATGTCGTCACGGTATAAAACCACCCACATTCATGCGTCACAGACGGCGCCAAAGAACACGCAGTAAGAATAAAAGTGTAAAGCAGAATTTGCCAACGCGTATGACGCGCACCACGGACGACGGGCAACATCGGTATCCCCGCCGCGTCATAATCCTTGCACGCATAAAGCGAGAGCGACCAGAAATGTGGCGGCGTCCATAAAAAAACAATCGCAAACATGGCCACAGGCAAGACGGATAAACTATCCATAGATGCTGCCCAGCCAATCATCGGGGGGAATGCACCTGCTGCACCGCCAATGACAATATTTTGCGGCGTACGGCGCTTAAGCCACATGGTGTAAATGACGCTGTAGAAAAAAATTGAAAATGCCAAAATGCCCGCAGCCAGCGCATTTGTCGCCAACCCCAACACCACAACGGATAATACAGAGAGCACAATACCGTATAATAACGCGCCCTCTGCCCCCATCCGCCCATCGGGAATAGGCCGTGTCGCTGTACGCCGCATAACGGCATCGATGTCACGATCGTACCACATATTAATGGCACCTGCGGCACCTGCACCAATGCAAATACACAAGATGGTAATCAGACCAAGTGGAATAGAGGGCCATTTCGGGGCCACTGCCATGCCCGCAGCGCCTGTAAAAACAACCAGCGAAATAACCCGTGGCTTCAAAAGCGCCAACCATTCACGTAGCGAGGATTCCCCACCTGCTCCCGGTTCACTCAAGAGAGCGACAAAGGGGTGCGCACGCAATGCGGCAAATGCACTCACACCACTCATGATGAGACACTCATACGCCGCTCAGCCTGATCTTGAACGAAACACCAACCGAGAACAATGCCGACAGCCACAAAACCCAGCAGACTAACGCCCATCACAGCGCCCCCAATAACCTCGAGAGACGGGGTTAAAGAACACAACGCCCCCAGAAGAGTGACCGCTGCGTGCCCTCGGCACAACCACCCCGGCACACGCCCACCAGCAAGACTACTCAGCCATGCATAAAGCCCACCACATACGGCCATCAGGCTACCGAAAGCCGCCGCCGAGTGACTACCCTCAACCATGAGCAGTGAAGGCCCCCAGCCCGCCGTCAACAATAAAAGGGCACCCAGCCCCCAATACGCCACACCATCCAAAGAGCGACGCTCAACCCAGACATCACGCAACAACGCGCCGAGCATCACGACAGCGGGAAGCATTTGCGTTGCCCATGTCATAGCCCGCACAACGACCTGCGAATAGGGTTGAAAAATACTGTCCAGCCACAAGATTGGGCCGAGTACGCCCGCACACGCAAAAGCATACGGTGCAATACGCACACTGAGCGCTCCCCCCCCCACAGGCAATAAAGAGCATGTCAGCCCCAATGCGGGCACCAGCATCAACGCTGCCTCTGGCATTTGTAACACATGCGCGAAAGACGCTGCCGACATCACATGCGCATCATGCGGCGTTGCCCCCAAAACTGAGAAGGTTGTGCGCGTTATCATTGCAGCCAGCGCAGGTGCGACGACCACAACACCACAGGCTGTCACCAGTAATGACCAGACCATCGGCGTCAATGCCCGAAACGCCTGCGAACGTCCCTCAAGCACTGTCACGAGAACATCCATCGCAACGGCCACAGCACCTAGTGCCCATAACAATAAGGACAACAAAGGCAAAAGCGGCAACAGCACAACGCCAGACGATAAGAGACCAAAGCCCGCAAATGACATACCGGGCAATAATGTGCGTTCTACACCCAGTTCTTTCGGCAATAAGAGCTGACCAAAGCCGCCCAAACACGCTGGCACAACCACAAAAAAAGCCATTAAAATGCCGTGGCACAAAACCAAACCGGGCGTTACCGCAAAGCCGCCCTCAGGGACAGCAAGAATACCACCCAATAAGCCTGCAAAAAGTGCCAATAACACATAAGAAATGCCCAACTTTTGTACTGAAAAAGCCGGGCGTGACGTAATGGCCGGGAACAACATGATCGCGCAGTCTGTCCTTCTTCAAGGCGCCTCGAACAATGAGGCTTTATGACAGCGAGCGTCGGAAGTCTCGGCGCCGACTCTTTAGGAGATCAGTGCCAAACGCCGATCAGGCGACCAGGGCTGCAAAATGTTATTTAGAACCGTCGTGCGGTAATGTCACGAGTGTAAAGAAGCCCATCGGCGGGACAGGGCGAATACTTGCCCGCGCCAAGTCCTCTGGCGGCAACAAAGTCTCAATCGCGAAATCAGTATTCCACCCCAAAGACCGTGATGCCTTGGCCGTGCCGCGCTCAATTGCCAAGCGCAAACCGCCCTGTGCTAAAAAATGATTCACAAACAAAATATGGCCGCCCGGACGGACAATCCGCTTCAACTCTGCAAGCAAACGATCCGGATGTGGCACCACAGACGCCACGAACATCGCCACTGCAATATCAAAACTATTATCTTCAAAGCGCGTGGCTTCAGCATCCATCTCAACAAGGTCATCAATATTCGTCAGACCTTTTTGCAGCACACGCATACGCGCACGCTCCAACATGTCTTCAGAGAGGTCGATCCCTGTAATGCGCTTATTTTGGTTATAAAACGGCAGGGCTAATCCCGTGCCAACCCCCACTTCGAGCACACGCTCACCGGGCAAAGCGTTGACTTCAGCTACCGCGCGCTTACGGCCCATTCCTGATACACGGCCAAACACGGTGTCATAAACACGTGCCCAACGGCGATATGCTGCTTTTACGGCTTCAGCATCAAGCGCTGATTGGGGCGATGAAGGTGAGGACATACGTGATGAAACCTTCTGTCTCCGCTCTCTGTCACACTGACAAAGAGACTATGGGCGGATAGTTGGCCTCTTCTTGCCCTTGTCAGGGGCCTTCTGGCAAGACATGGTATGTTGTAGTTTCTTGTGTTCGTGCAAAAAAACCAAGTATGGAGGCTCTCCACGATGCTCAACATCATCTTGATCTGCTTCGTGGCGCTTGTATGGCCAACAGTCTACCTGCTCTATTTTAAGGACAGCTTACGCCCTTGGCTTAGTAATAAGCTGACAAAAGACCACCTCCCCGAGACGACGCCCGAGGAGTTCGCCGCGGCTTATCCCTTTAAGGAAAAGCCCCCGGCACCGGCCACCAAGGATAAGCAGGGCGCTTAAGACGCACTCAAACGGCGTTCAATCGCATCCCAAATTAAACCTGCACTATTAATCCCGTCAAAACGATCCAATTCTTGCAGGCCTGTCGGTGATGTCACGTTGATTTCCGTCAGCCAATTACCGATAACATCAATGCCCGTGAAGATAAGCCCGTTATCGCGCAGATAAGGGCCAATCGCCTCACAAATCTCACGGTCACGCTCAGTCAGGTCCACCCGCACTGCGCGGCCACCAACATGCATGTTCGACCGTGCTTCACCCTCCGCAGGCACACGGTTAATCGCACCAATTGGTTGGCCATCAACCAAAATGATCCGCTTATCCCCTTGCCGCACAGCGGGTTCATAACGTTGGATCATCAACGGCTCACGTGAACGCGCAAAGTGCATTTCCAGCAATGACTTCAAATTTTCGTCATCCGGCTTAATACGGAAGATACCCGCACCACCATTACCAAAAAGTGGCTTCACGATGATGTCTTTGTGCACATCGCGGAAGGCTTCAATCTCCTTCGGGCTCCAAGCAATCAAAGTCGGCGGCATTAAATGTGGAAAATGCGTTACCAATAATTTCTCTGGCGCATTGCGTACGGCAGCAGGGTCATTCACCACTAAAGACCGCCCTTCACCCACACCATGCACATGCTCAAGCAAATGCGTTGCTGTAATATAACCCATATCAAATGGCGGATCCTGACGCATCAGCACAACATCTGTACTGGCAAGTGACACCATCTCTTCCGCGCCAAATGTCGCATGTGCCCCTTGCTGACGGCGCACCTCAACGGAGCGTGCACGCGCACGTAAACGCCCGGCCACATCGCCGGCTCCGCCCTCAGACAAGCTCAGTTCCGTCACCGGATAAACCCAAAGTTTATGCCCCCGCGCCTGTGCTTCCAGCATCAAAGCAAACGTGGAATCTCCATTGATATCGACCTGCTCAAGCGGGTCCATCTGCACGGCGACGCGAAGGGAGGCAGCCATTATCTTATCCTTAAAAACCATCATCAGCACGGCTAAACCGCACCATTTCCAAGCACTCTAAAACAGAACCGCCGGAACCGTAATTGCCTAAAATGCGCAAAGTATTTTTTCAGGCTTAAGCCAAAATAAACGACGCTCGTATCATGCGTTATACGCGCGCACTTATTTTTATCACGGCACTAAGGCTCAGGCCTCATTTCTTGACGTAAAAGATGAAGCTTTCTTCGATGTGGATTGCAGACATGAAGGCGTGAGCGCAGCGGTCGTATCTAATAGCAATACACCGCCAATTTTTTAGCTTTACGAACATGTTTTCGATCGCATGGCGCTGTTTATAGAGAAGCCTCGTAAGGCGGCTTTAATTTCCGGTTCTTCTCGATGCCGCTCTGGGAGAAAGCGTCTGATGCAGGTGCTACCGTATCCCCGATGACTTCTTCTGTTTCATTGGGAATGAATACACCTGCACCCTTGAATCCACTGACCTACTGGCAGATGAAGACGCACGCCCCAACGCGTCACACACGGCATGAAACACTGAGTTCAAGTTGCCTTTTGTCCGTCCGATATGGCGAGGAAAAGCCCTTTTTTGAACAGGGGCGCTGATAGCCGGTGCGCTTTGGAATGTATCGCATCGATCATCAGGCGCTTACCCCGAACATCCTTCCCTCAAACGCACTTTTCTGGATATTGAATACGCAGGACCTCAATCTCCACTGGCCCACGCGGCGTTTGCAGCATCACCACATCGCCCACGCGCGTGCGCATCAAAGCCCGTGCAATAGGCGACACCAAACTCACCTCACCCCGCGTAAGCTCGGCTTCATCCACCCCTAAAATCGTGACGGTATGCTCGGTATCATCCTCATCTACATACGTCACCATCGCGCCAAAAAACACACGATCACGCACCGTTTGTGCAGCCGGGTCCACAATAACAGCACGCTCCAAACGCTTACCCAGAAAACGCAAACGCCGATCAATCTCTCTCAAGCGGCGCTTGCCATATTGGTAATCCGCATTCTCTGAACGGTCACCATTACTGGCCGCCCATGACACAATCTCAACCACACGGGGCCGCTCTTCCTGCGTCAGCATTTTGAGTTCAGCCCGCATCGTGGCCGCCCCTTGCGGCGAAAGATAATCGGACAGTGCCGTCTTCTCAGCCATTGTGCTCCCCATTCAACAATCACATACGCAAAACACAAACGGCGCCTCCCCGCATGTGCTGGAAGACGCCGCCGTCTGTTCTTTTCATCATGAGCCTATCGCGAGAAGACGTAAAGCCCGCTCTTCTCCGATACGCTCATCCTCGCCCGCTTAGAACCATGATACTGACTAGAGGCTATAACGCTCCTTCGAAAATAGCCTCGACTTCCGCCTGCGTCCCCTGCCGTGGGTTCGTTAACGCACAAGCATCTTTCAAAGCATTCGCGGCTAATGTCGGAATATCGTCACGCTTTACTCCCAAAGCCGTCAGACCAGATGGGATCTCCAGATCAGCAGCCAGCTTACGAATTGCGCTCAAACATGTCTGAGCAGCTTGCTCAGCCGTTTGTCCATCCACATTCTCGCCCATTGCTGCAGCAATCTCGCCCAAACGAGCCGCACAGCTTGGCGCATTATAGCTTTGAACGAAGGGCAGAAGCACCGCATTACACACGCCATGCGGCAGGTTATAAAACCCACCCAACTGGTGAGCCATAGCGTGCACATAACCTAAAGAGGCATTATTAAAGGCCATACCAGCCAAAAACTGTGCATAAGCCATAGCTTCACGAGCGGGCATATGACTGCCTTCACGGAAAGCTGTCCGTAAATTCGCTGAAATCAACTTTACGGCTTGCAGCGCACACGCATCCGTAATGGGCGTTGCCGCTGTGGAAACATAAGCTTCAATCGCGTGGGTCAATGCATCCATACCCGTTGCCGCCGTTAATTTTGGCGGCATACCGGCCATCAATTCAGGATCATTAACCGACAGCATCGGCGTCACGTTACGGTCCACAATCGCCATTTTAATATGGCGCACTTCATCCGTAATAATACAGAAGCGCGTCATTTCACTGGCGGTCCCCGCCGTCGTGTTAATCGCGACCAAGGGTAATTGCGGCTTTGTTGAGCGATCTACGCCCTCATAATCCGCAATTTTTCCACCATTCGTTGCCAATAGCGCAATGCCCTTGGCACAGTCATGAGGCGACCCGCCCCCCGCAGAAATGACGAAATCACACTGCGCTTTTTGAACCAGTGCCAAACCTTCATTAACGCTTGAAACCGTCGGGTTCGGCATGACGCCGTCATACACAGCACTATCAATCTGCTCCCCCTGAAGCAGCGTCGCAATCCGTGCGACGACACCGCTCTTCACAAGGAAAGCATCACTCACAATCAGAGCACGCTTAAAGCCATAGCTTTTGATGGTTTTAACAGCGTCAGCTAAGCAGCCTGCGCCTGAAATGTTGACGGAAGGAATATAGAATGTTGTCGCGGCCATGGTCTGGCTCCTGCGCTGACAAAAACAGTCCGATCAGCGAAGGAAAGCCTCACCCCCGGGGCACGGGCCCCACACTTATCAGGGGGGCAACATGCTGCCGGGCGGTTTTCATAAGCTCTCCCCGCCGGACAACATCACCCTATGCCTTCCCTTTCAGCATAACTTGACCTGCATCAAGCAATGCTGGCCCAGAAGCATACCCCTTAAGCAGAACGGGCAATACGAAAGCGCATAGCCCCACCAATGCGAGCGCCCGGCTTCAACACATGCAGACCACGCCCGGCAATTTCTGAGCGGTTAATCGCATCCGTCATATTCGTCACCGGCTCTAGCGCGACAAATGGCCCATCCGGTGCCGTGAAAACGACCGCATGCTGAAAGATCGGATCAGCTTCAACACGAACCGTTAATCCAGCCTCTGGCCGCACTAACTCTGCCCCCCCTTTGAAACCGGCAAAGCAATTATCAATAAACCGCGCATGCGCATCAACGGGCTGCGCAAAAGACCACTCACCCTCCGTCTTTTCATGACGAATAGGCAATCCCTGCGCATCCGTAATCCAGACAGCATCTGCTTCAAAGCGCAGCGTCGCTGGTCCTTGGGCTGCTAAAAAGGGATGGAAACCAAACCCGACAGGCTGCTCCACATCATCCAAATTCTCGACGACCATCTCAACTTCTAGGCCATCATTATGCAGTTGATACACGAGCACCGCACGATAAGCGAAAGGCCATTGCCGCTCATCTTGCCGCGCCTCAACATTCGGGCGGTGTTCCAGCGTGAGCACAACATGGCTCTCTGTCTTATGCGCGACCGTCCACGGCAATTCCCAACCATTACCGTGAATCGTATGCGGGTGGTCCCCCATATTACGGTCTAGCTGATACGCGTTCCCATCCACTTCAAAACGACCATCCGCAATCCGGTTTGAATACGGCACCAGCGGATACGCCCCAACGGCCTCGCCCTTCTGCGCCTTCAAATCCGCATTCGCGACGGGCAGAAATACCTCTTGCCCATCAAAACACCATGCGCCCAGCGCGCCACCCAACTCTGGAAAAACCGTGACGGTGTTGTGCCCTTTGGTCAGTTCGATCATGGGGTATGCCTGCCTTTTGCGCTGTAGGTTGTACTCTTTCCCGCAGGGATTAACGCTTCTTACGGCCTTGTCCACCCCGCTTTTTCGCAGGATCGTAACCACCGCCACCCGGCCCCAAAGGCACTGGAGCTGAGACTTTAGCGGTTTTCTGAATACCCGGGCGGCCCGCTGTTGATGTCGGAAGTGGTGGCGGCTCCAAGCCCATATCAATGGCCTCCAAGCGCCGGATTTCATCACGCAAGCGCGCAGCCTGCTCAAAGTCCAGATTCGCAGCGGCATCTCGCATCTGCTTCTCCAGTTCTTTCATCGTCTCCGGCAGAGACTTACCAACAAATTGCTGCGTATCTTTCGCCTGATCCGGCGCTACCGTCACATAATCTTGCTCAAAGACAGACGACATCGCATCGCCAATGCGTGACCGTACCGTCTGCGGCGTAATGCCATACTCTTCATTAAAGGCCATCTGCCGCGCACGCCGCCGTGCTGTTTCTTCAATGGCATAGGTCAGACTATCCGTCATTTTATCCGCATACAGCAGGACACGACCATCCACATTACGTGCGGCACGACCAATCGTCTGGATCAGAGACGTCCGAGACCGGAGAAACCCTTCTTTATCCGCATCCAAGATAGCCACCAACGAACATTCCGGAATATCCAAGCCTTCGCGCAGCAAGTTAATTCCGACAAGCACATCAAACGCGCCTAGGCGCAAATCACGGATAATCTCAATCCGCTCCAATGTATCCACGTCCGAATGTAAATACCGGACCTTAACGCCAGCCTCACCCAAATATTCCGTGAGATCTTCAGACATCCGCTTGGTCAGTGTCGTCACCAGCACGCGGCCACCTTTAGTGATAGTAGCGCGAATTTCGTGCAAAACATCATCAACCTGCCCTTCAACCGGGCGCACATCCGTAACTGGGTCAATCAACCCCGTTGGGCGAATAATTTGTTCAGCAAATACACCTCCGGTTTGCTCCATTTCCCACGGGCCGGGTGTCGCAGACACACACACAGTCTGTGGCCGAAACAAATTCCATTCATCAAAGGAGAGCGGGCGGTTATCCATGCAGGACGGCAGCCGGAAGCCAAAATCCGACAAGACCGTTTTCCGCGCCCTATCACCGCGTTCCATCCCGCCGATTTGCGGCACGGTGACATGGCTTTCATCCACGACCAGCAGTGCATCTTCTGGCAAATATTCAAACAATGTCGGCGGTGGATCGCCCGGCCCGCGACCAGACAAATAACGGGAGTAGTTTTCAATCCCCTTACACACACCCGTTGTTTCGATCATTTCCAGATCAAACGCCGTACGCTGGGACAAACGCTCTGCCTCAAGCACCTTGCCCTCCGCTTGGAACTGCTCCAAACGGGTCTTCAACTCTTTCTTAATGCCAATCATCGCCTGATTAAGCGTTGGGCGTGGCGTTACATAATGGGAGTTTGCGTATACGCTGATCTCAGCCAGATCGGCTGTTTTATTGCCCGTAAGCGGATCAAACTCAATGATCTGATCAATCTCATCCCCAAACAAAGACACACGCCAAGCACGATCCTCATTCTGTACCGGGAAAATATCAACTTGTTCGCCGCGCACACGGAACGTCCCGCGCTCAAAGGCGGCATCATTACGCCGATATTGCAACTCAACGAGCGCCTTAATCAGCTTTTCGCGGTCAATCTCACCCCCAACCTCCAAACGCACCACCATTTTGGAGTAGGTTTCAACAGAACCAATACCATAAATACAAGAGACAGACGCCACAATCACAACATCATTACGCTCCAAAAGAGCCTGTGTCGCGGCATGGCGCATACGGTCAATTTGTTCGTTAATTTGGCTGTCTTTTTCAATATACGTATCAGAACGCGGCACATACGCTTCGGGCTGATAATAATCGTAGTATGATACAAAATACTCGACTGCATTTTCTGGAAAAAACTGCTTCATTTCTCCATAAAGCTGTGCTGCCAGCGTCTTATTCGGGGCCAAAATCAGCGTTGGTTTCTGCGTCGCTTCAATCACCTTGGCCATGGTGAAGGTTTTGCCGGACCCTGTAACACCCAATAACACCTGATCACGCTCATCACGTTCAACACCCGCGACCAACTCCGCAATCGCCGTTGGTTGATCTCCCGCAGGCTCATACTCCGAATGCACCACAAGCCGCCGTGTTTTCGGTTTTGCAGCCTGTTTCTCCGGCCGGAAAGATGTCATCGGCATAGATGCTGGGCGCTGACGCGCTGAGGTTTTCTTAGCCATTTTACCTTACACCACCACATACACAGGCAATCACGCCCTAAAGGAAACATATTAGCCTACCATACGTTTTCCCAAGCGTTATCAACCATATTGCCCATGACGGGCACGATAGCGCCAGACACTGAACATCATAAAAGGATTATGGCCATGGACGTCCAAACTATCGAACAGGCCTACAACCAACTTCAACAACAATCACAACAATCCGCACAGGCTCTTCAAACACTCGGCTCTAAGATGCAGCTCGCCGCACAAAGCGGTGACCAACAAGCCCGCGAATGGGCCTTGGACCTACGTGAACTCGCACTGGCCTTCCAAGCTGAACAGCAGCAAGTTGCCACCCTGCTGCAACAACTCCACGCCGCCTTGTCCAACGCATCACAAAATCAAAATTACGCACCACAAGGCTTTGTCCAGCAAAGTGCCCCCGTGCAGCCACCGATTGCTCCTGCACCACAAGCAGCCAATGGCGGCTTTTTCTCAAATATCCTCAACTCAGGCTTTGCGCGCTCCGTTGAGGCGGGTGCTGGCTTCGCCATTGGCGACGACCTGATCAAAGATATTTTCTAAAACAAAGAATGCCTCGGTTGTGACCATCGCTGCCGAGGCTCACCATGTACCCCCTCATGCCAGAACCACCAAACACAATTGCGCACGTACTCACGCGCTTACAACGTTCTCCATTCAGGACGCGTTTTACCTTGTCTGCCCGGGACCAGCGCTACTTGTCTACACGCGCCATGACGACCATCACACAACACGCCCAACACTTTATACAAACTCGCTTAGCACCAGCATTTCCACATCATGACGGCAAACAAACCCCCATGCGTGGGCATCCGGTGTTCACCGCCCAACATGCCACCGCGTCTTGCTGCCGCGGTTGCTTAGCCAAATGGCATAACATCCCCGAAGGCCGCCCTCTTTCAAAAAGCGAGCAACATTTTATCAGCGCCCTCATAGGTGCTTGGCTGGAACGACAGCCACGTCAAGTTACAACGACACGTAAACAGCTTGAACTTTTCCAAACACCGAACAGCACATTTAACTCATAAAATTAGTAAAAATGTGTCTAATAAATCACTTTTTACAAAAAGATCGCCTTCTGTAACGTTATATCTAGAAAATATTTTACATTTCTGCAAAACGTAACATTAACTTTGCGCAACGTAACGTATGTTTCTTCCGCAAAAACACAACATTCATACTGATCTGTAGGCCGTATTATGACCGAACGAACACAAAAATATTTTACAAAACGCCATCTCAAAAGCGCAGCATTGCTCTCATTTTCAGCCCTCACAGGCATCATGAGCTGCAATGCCTATGCCGCTGATAAAATTAAAAAAACGCATCACCAAAAGCCCCATAGCTCTGCTGCACACACAATTCCCGTGCACAGCAGCGTTGCTGCGCCAGCAACACCAGCTACAGCACAGCACCAAAAGGCATCTATCGAAGCTGCATCGCAGCCCGAACAAATTGAGGCATCCGGCTCGGAACACATGATTGTTACGGGCACGCTTCTACACGATCCCAACCTGCGCAATGCCTCTCCCATTACGCGCCTGAACACAAAAGACATGCAGCGACGCGGCCTCAAAACCGTTACGCAAATGCTACAATCCATTTCTTCCAACGGGTCTGGCAACCTTACCTCCGCTTTCTCGGCGAATGGTGCTTTTGCTCAAGGTGCCTCTGCACCATCCATGCATGGCCTCACGGTTGATTCCACACTGGTTTTGATGGATGGCCAACGCCTTTCCTACTATCCGCTCTCCGATGACGGTGAACGTAACTTCGTCGATACAAACTGGATCCCGATGTCCTTGATCCAGACCGTCGACGTTAAAAAAGATGGTGGCTCCGCAACTTACGGCGCCGACGCTGTTGCGGGCGTCATTAACATGATCACCCGCAAAGAAATTCAAGGCTTTGAAGGCAATGCTGAAGGTGGCCTAACACAACGCGGAGATAACGGGCACCAACGCCTCTACGCCACATACGGCCACGGCTCCTTAGCCCGTGACGGTTACAATTTTTACGTTAACGCCGAATATCAAAACGACGATGCCCTTTACAATCGTCAACTTGGTTACCCCTTCAAAACCAGCGATCTGACTAGCATCGGCGGTACAAACGGCCAAACCAATATCCTTGCGTCAGACGGAAGCATCGCGAATTTCAGCGCAACACCTGCCGCCATGGTACGCCCGAGCAACGGCAAGGGTGGCGGCGTTGGTGGTTGGAATTTACTCAATCCATCAAATTGCAAAACCCAAATTGTGCGTGGGTATGCCGCCGGCACCCCCACCGGTTCTGTTAGTTCCGCATGTACGCAAGATACTGTGAACAACTACAGCCTCATCACGCCCGAAGACCGTCGTATCGAAGCCACAGGCCACCTGACAGTCGATGTAGGGCCACGCGCAGAGTGGACATCCATGTTCACCTACTCGCAGAATTTATCCTATTCTACCGGCTCTCCGGCCTCTATCCGAAGCCAAACTCAGTCTCGATTAGCAGATACGCGCAGCATTGTTCTGCCAGTTTACTTGTCCAATGGCCAGTTGAACCCGAACAATCCCTATGCTGCACAAGGTACTCCGGCACAAATCTATTATACTTTCGGTGACATGGTTCCAACCACTACGGAATTTAGCCAGAACTTCCGTGGCTCAACCCGTCTCAGCGGCTGGCAGCCCTCCCATTGGGGTGGCAACTGGAACTATGACGTCAACTTCGTTGGCATGAACACAAAACTCCAACAAACCATCACAGGCGTGCCCACCATCAATGGCATCCGCCAAGCTGTTGCAAACGGCACCTATAACTTCATTGAACCATGGCTGAACACGGATGCTGTGCGCCAATCCATCGCGCCGACCAATGTCATGAATGCACTCACTCAGATGTATTCTGGCGAAGCTGTTTTGAGCAAAGGCCTGTTCCACCTCCCCGGCGGTATGGTGAACCTCGCTCTCGGTGCCAATGTTCGCTATGAATCTCTCAATGACCCAAGCGCAAACCCTGTAAACTTCTCCGACCTTGGCGCTCAATACACAGGTAAAATTAACCCCTTCAATGCTGTCGGCAGCCGCTGGGTTGAATCGGGCTTTTACGAAGTGGGTATTCCTGTCGTAAAAATGTTGAGCATCGATACGTCAGGCCGCTTTGACCATTACTCTGAAGGGTTCAGCCACTTCTCACCAAAAGTCGGCGTAAACTTCCGCCCTCTGCATGAGCTGACCCTGCGCGGCACCTACACAAATGGCTTCCGTGTCCCAAGCTTTGCTGAAACTGGCGGTTCACAGGTGGGGTATGTTCCATACGCTATCACGAACACAGCATGGTTGGCACAGCACCAAAACCCAAATGGCACCCCAAACAACTACGCACAATCTTACAGCATCGGCCTGAACACAGCAGGGAACCCAAACCTCAAGCCCGAAATTTCGTCGAACTTCACCGGCGGCATGGTACTCACTCCTGCCAGCAACGTCACCCTGTCTGTTGACTATTACTACATCAAAAAATCCAACTACATCGCGCCAAACCCTGTATCCTACAAGTCGGTCGCGAATGCTTATATCACAGGACAAGCGCTCCCCGCTGGCGTCTCCGTGCAGCCGGATATTCCAGACGTACAAAACCCAACGGCACCAGTACGCCCAGCGCAAATCAACCTCGGCTACGTCAATACTAGCTACGTCATGACCGATGGTGTGGAAGCTGAGTTCTCTGCCAATATTCCGCTACGCGGCTTCCTGCGTGACGTGACTTGGTACAGCAAAGGCGAAGCCACATGGACGCACCGCTACAACATGTCCATGCCGGGCCTCGGTATTGAGCGTTTTGCCGGGACATTAGGCCCATACAACACCACTTCTGGGTCCGGCACCCCTCAATGGCGCGCCAACTGGGCTAATACTGTTATCTATAAAAAGCTCACCGCAACGGCCACAGTTTACTATACGAGCGGCTATAAAACGACGGCTGAAGATGCCAATGGCCCGAATACGGCCAATGATTGCTCAACATCTGTCGTACCAAGCAACAGCTCCTTCGTGCCGCAAAACCAGTGCAGCGTGAAAAGCTTCTGGGACGTCGACTTGACACTGAACTACCAGTTAAACAAGCGCGTCGGCCTTTACACAAATGTGTACAACATCTTCGGCTTCAAATCTCCATATGACTTCGGGACATATGGCGCCTACTTGTACAACTCTTCATGGTCACAAGCCGGTATCATTGGTCGTAGCTTCCAGTTTGGCGTGAACGTCAGCCTGTAAGCGTTCTTGGGTCATACACATAAAAAAGGGAGGTTCAACGGCTTCCCTTTTTGTTTAAAACCCATACCGCGCTCGCAAGGAAAATGTTCTCGGCGCGCCGGGGTAAACCCATAATGCCGCATAACTATTAGCATACCAGGTACGGTTCGTCAGATTATCAATCTGCCCACTCACAACCAAACGCTTGGTCACATTAAATGACCCCATCACACGTACTAACGTATACGCAGGCAGGTGGAATTGCGTCCCAGTTTCACCCAGACGTTGCCCCACATAATTAACACCTGCTCCCAACATTGCCGCATGCCCAGCCACCTCAAAGTCTCGGAACAGCAATACATTCGCGCTCCATGCCGGAATGTTCAACAACCGATCACCTTTCGCAACAATACGCCCAAAATCTGGGTCTAACGTCGTCGAGGTGGAATGCGCGTCAATATAAGAGGCACTCGCTATTGTGCGGAAACCGTAAGGTAACGCCGCATGAATATCCGTTTCCACCCCTTGGCTTACGGCAGATCCCATCGCCAAAGAATAACCCGTCCGTACCGGGTCTGACGTCAGAATATTATCTTTCGTCATACGGAAGGCATCCATAGATACCTCAACCCGGCGGTCAAGCGAGCTATATTTCGCACCGATTTCCACGTCACGCGTACGTTCAGGGCGGAAGGCCGTTCCCGCATAATTCGTTCCCGAATTAGGACGGAAACCACGACCATAACTCACATAAAGTGAAACCGTACGGATCGGCTCATAAACCGCCCCAACTTGTGGGCTAAATGCCGTCTGATACTGCCCGGATGTCGTGCCATTCGTGTGGAAGTTGATGGTCTGACGATAATCATCATAACGCCCCCCAAGGCGGATTTTCACCTTCTTCGTGACATCAATCTGATCTTGCACATACCCACCAGCAGTACGGCTATTTTCTTTTTGATTAAAAACGAATGTACTCGCCTCAGGTAAAGTCCCACTCGCGTTATAAACTGGTGCAAAAATATCAATGGCATTTTGCGCGGTAAAAGAAGGCTTACTGACAAGTGCTGGCGGGCGATAACGCTTCTGCGTATTATCGTAGTCAAACACATCATAATCTGTACCCACCAGAATATGATGCTTCATGCCCCACGCCTTAAACAGACCGGTCACCTCTAAGCGCCCAACACGATCCTCCGTCTGAAAATCGAGATAACGCCGTTGCCGTGCAAGCGTCCGCCCATCGCGGAAGAAAGGCTGACGAGCCGCCGCTAGTTCCGGTGTTTCGCCATACCCTTTCAGCCCTGTCAAACGATCACCAAACCCAGCTTGCAGCCCCCAATCTTGCGAAAAATCATGCTGCAACTGAACCTGATGCCCTTGATCGCTAACCTTGTTAGGGCCATCCGCAGGCTCCCCCAAGAAGCGGCTAACAGGTACCACTCCTAACTGGCCATTACGGGCAATAACCCCACGGTCAAACGGAATATTCTGCCGCGTATACGACATTTGATAAGATAGGCTGGTCTTATCCGTTATTTTCCAAAGAACAGAGGGCGCAATCGTCGCTTTGCGCGTATGCACCGTATTACGAAAACTATCACTATCTTCAAATGCACCATTCAAACGAACGGCAATATTCTGCGTGATTGGTGTAGTATAATCACCTTCAACCCGCACATCATGATAGCTGCCCCCCTGTAGGCCAAAGCTACCGTGCTGCTCGAACTGCGGCTTCTTCGTAATAATATCAACTGTACCGCCTGGCTCACCACGCCCGAACAAAGCAGAACTCGGCCCCTTGAGCACATCAATACGCTCAACTCCAGACATATCCCGCGGTCCACCAAAACCACGACCATAGTTGAAGCCATTCACCAAAAAGCCACTCGGCACATTGATGTCACCAGCAAAACCACGCACAGCAAAGCTATCCCATAGCCCACCAAAACTATTTTGATGCGCTATGCCACTCACCATATCCAGTGCATTGGCCAATGTGGTCGTGCCGGTTTCTTGTAAAGTCTTGGCGCTCAGTGCGATAATATTTTGGGGCACGTCTTTTATCGCCACCCGCCCCAAATAAGGCTGCCTCTGCTTTACAACCGTAATATGTTCGCTCTTTGACGTTTCATTCGTTGATACGGTGTCCGCACACATAGCCGGAGTATAAGCCGACATCCCAGAACACAAGGCAGACGCCAACAGGGCATATTTCCGAGACAGCACAAGACTCTCCATAAATTTATTTTTAAAATGTTATATAGTTTCATTATCCTTTTGGGTAATTTCAAACCATGTCAGAAACATAACGCCTACCACGGCTTTGCCTGTGCGTAGCGTGGGAGGGCATAATCGCCACGACACAAATCAGCCCTCAGCGCGCCGAATAAGGCTGGTACCCGCACAGGACGCACCAGCCATAGCAGCCTGCCCAGCAGGGCTGGTTCATCTCTTACGGAACAACAAAAATCTTTCAAACACGCCCACAGAAACAGGCCACGCGCCCGCACTACTATCCGTCTCCAGAAACAACGGCACGCCCCACACAAAAAACCGCCATAATGCACGGCCCTTCTAAACCTCGATGGCCGCCTTAAACCGCACACACCCAGCACGAACCATGCCCGCCCATTAGACTGCGGCATGCTCGTTCCCAATCATCACATCACTCACTGGGTGAAGATATTAAGCTAAAGGCGCAGGTACCTCAGCACGCAGCAGGGCATCTCGCTGACGCGCCTCCAATGCCTCCACGCTGAAACCTTCAATCAACTCCTGAAACATTTCATGCCAGTTCAAACGCGCACCCAACTTCAAAAATGCGCTCCCCAAGCCAATGGCTGAACGATCTAAAAGCACAAATTCACGCGGCAACTTCACCCCACCCGTGCGCTTCAAACCCTCATACACACGCCCTAAGACTTCCTTAGCTTCCGCCGGATCATTGCTCTCCTGCATGGAGCACACCCGATCCGTCATAAGCGGACGATAGAAAAAGCGCGCCCATTCATTCAGCACCTGCGCCGTATCACGCGAGATATTCTGGAAGCCCCATTTCGCATAAGCATGAAATGCCAAATCTTCATCATTCGTTTGCAGCGCTTTGAACAACTGCACAACGCCCTCCACAAAACGGGGAGAGAAAATACGAATAGCCCCGAAGTCTAACAGATTCAGACCATCATCATCACGCACGGTAAAATTACCCATATGCGGGTCACCATGAATGACACCGTAACGATAAACCGGCGTGTACCACCCCTTAAACAAAGCCCGCGCCAGCGCATCGCGTGACTCTTGTGACATATCCCCTTCCAGCATGGAGCGCATACTGCGGCCGCTGACCCACTCCATACTCAACAATCGGCCCGTGCAAAGTTCTGGTACTGTTGAAGGCACGGTAACTTCTGGCACATCCTTCAGCATATCGCGGTACAAACGTAGATGACTGGCCTCACGCCGGTAATCCAACTCCTCCCGCAAACGGTCAGACAGTTCAGCATAGACTTCATCTTGCTGAATGGTCCCATCAATCTGCCGAAACACACTCAACGCTGCTTTGAACTGCTTCAGGTCCGTATCAACAGCCCCCTGCATGTCCGGATATTGCAACTTACACGCCACCTCGCGCCCATCGACCAAACGGGCACGGTGCACCTGCCCCAAAGAGGCCGCGGCCACAGCGTCATGACTAAACGAACGAAAGTGCCGTTCCCAATTCGCACCAAGCTCCGCACGCATACGACGGCGCACAAAGTTCCAGCCCATAGGCGGCGCGTTCGCCTGCAAATGTGCCAACTCATTCGCATACTCTTCCGGCAATGCACCCGGAATTGTTGATAAAAGCTGCGCCGCCTTCATCAACGGCCCCTTCAGATTCCCTAAAGCGGCCTTCAAATCCTCTGCATGGCCTGCTCGGTTACCGCCAATACCCAGCTTATGACCGGCCAAACGTGCAGCAATTCCTCCCACAGCCCCGGAGGTCCGCGCAAAGCGCTGAACCCCCCCCAGAAAACCGGTATCGTCCAAATCACGCGCCATGAGAGATCACCCTTCCTGCTCAAGCTGATCAATCAGCCCAGAGATAACGTCCAACCCTGTTTTCCAAAAATCGGGCTGAGACGCATCCAACCCAAATGGAGCCAAAAGCTCCTTATGGCGCAGCGTACCACCCGCCTTCAGCATGGTGCGATATTTCTCTGAAAACCCATCTGGCTGCGCACGGTACACACCGTATAGCGCATTCACCAAGCAATCCCCGAAAGCATACGCATACACATAAAACGGCGAGTGTACGAAATGCGGAATATAAGACCAGTAATGATCGTAATCCGGTGTAAAGTTAAAAGCCGGACCTAAGCTTCGCTCCTGTACCTCACGCCATATTGCGCCAAGCTTCTCCGCAGACAACTCTCCACGCGCACGCTCATCATGAACCTTGACCTCAAACTGATAGAACGCCACCTGACGCACCACCGTATTGAGCATGTCCTCAACCTTTGAGGCCAAGAGCAAACGGCGGCGCGCAGGGTCCGTCTCACGCTCTAAAAGCGATTGAAACGTCAGCATCTCACCAAAAACAGAAGCTGTTTCCGCCAAAGTTAGCGGTGTGGACGCATTCAAATAGCCTTGCGCCCCTCCCGCCAAAATCTGATGAACCCCATGCCCGAGCTCATGCGCAAGCGTCATCACATCACGCGCACGGCCATGATAGTTCATCAAAATATATGGGTGCACTGAAGGCGTCACTGGATGCGCAAACGCACCAGAGGATTTCCCCGGTACCGCCGCCGCATCAATCCATGGCTTATCAAGAAAGCGCTCTACAAGCTCACCCAACTCAGGGTCAAATTGCGTGTAAGCATCACGTACGATCCCACAGCCCTCGCGCCATGACAGATCAGCATCCACAACACCGGGCAAAGGCGCATTACGGTCCCAATGCTCCAATGTCTCCAGCCCCAACCACTTAGCCTTCAGCGCATAATACCGATGGGACAAACGCGGATAGGCCTCATCCACAGCAGATACCAATGCATCTACCACGTCATCTTCCACCATATTCGCCCGATTGCGCGACGATGTCGGACGTGGATAGCCCCGCATCTTATCCGTAATGGCCTTATCTTTTGCCAAGGTATTGGTAATCTGCGTGAGCAACCGCGAGTTCTGGCCCAGAACATGGCTAATCTGCTCTGCGGCCTGCGCCCGGCGCGTCCGATCACTGCTGGTCAAAGCATTAAACGCATCCCCCAGGGGGCGCGTCGTACCATCCAAGCTCACCGTTAGTTCCGCCATTGTCTCATCAAAAAGACGATTCCACGCATTACGCCCCGTGACAGATTTATCCATCAGGACCTGTTCAACCTCATCCGACAGTTGATACGGACGAAACACCCGCAAATCCCGCAGGTATGGACGCCATTTTTCCATATCAGGCGCAGCCAAAAGAGCCTCAACCTGCGCATCGTCCAAGCGGTTCAGTTCCAGCGTAAAGAACAGCAAATGGCCGGAAATATCCGTCAAACGCTCTTGCACACCTTGAGAAAAGCGCCCCCACACAGGGTCCGTCGTATGTGCCGCAAAACCTAGCTGCGCAAACGATCCAATACGGCCCAAGCCTTCTTCAATTTGCTCATAAACAGCAAAAGCCTTAGCCAAAGCCCGCGCATCGCTCTCGCCCAGCTTACCTTTCCATGCCTGAGCAAACGCCTGAGCCTCACGCTCTAAAGCGTCAAAATCCGACGTGATCTGAGGATCATCAACCGATGCATACAAATCACTCAAATCCCATCGTGGGGGAGTATCCACCCCAGCATGAGACACCCCCTGCCCCGAAGCGGCAGAAGCAACAGAAAACGGGCGGGAAAAAAGATCGTATGTCATACACCTGATATTAGACGCCCAGCCCCAACCGTCAAACGGGTCTCTTCACTTAAGACTTCATGACAGGCCCGCCATCTTTTTCACAATCACGGGATATCGCCTGCATTCCCCCCAACCACCCTTGGCGAGTGACCTGAAAAGGCGTTAGCCCTCATAGGACATTCCTTTTCAGGATACGTGATCATGAGTATCCCCTTTGCGCTGTGCCTCGTCGTAGGCTCCATCCTCGCCTTGATTGTCCTCATCGCCCGGTTGCGGTTGAACCCCTTCATCACGCTCTTTTCTGTTTCCATTATTCTCGCACTCATCGCGGGTATGCCGGCAGACCAAGTCGTTGCGTCGTTTGAGAATGGCGCAGGCCATGTGTTGGGTCATGTCGGCACGGTCATCGCACTTGGCACTATGCTAGGAAAAATGCTGACAGAGTCCGGCGGTGCCGATCGCATCGCCCTGACCGTGTCTGACCTCGCTGGGCGCAACCGCGTGGACTGGGCGATGATGGTCATTGGTCTCCTCGTCGGTCTCCCTGTTTTCTTCGAAATCGGCTTTGTATTGCTGATCCCGCTCGCCTTCGTTTTGGCCGACCGGACCAAAACCCCCCTCTTACAAGTCGCACTCCCCATGGGAGCAGCCCTATCTGTCACCCATGCCTTGATACCGCCACACCCCGCCACTTTGCTGGCTCTGTCGGCTTATCATGCCAATATCGGACGGACGATCTTCTTCGGTATTCTCATTGGCACGCCCATTGCCATTATCGCGGGCCCACTGTTTGGACGTTTTGCCGCCAAACACGTCCCCCTTACCGAGCACAACCCACTCGCTGCACAATTCCTGAAAACAACTCCCCCAGAAAACCTACCCAGCTTCAGCGCAACGGTCATTACGATCTTATTGCCCGTCGTACTGATGTTCCTCGGATCCTCCGCCGATAGCATCAGCGCTCCTCATAGCGGCATCAACCAAGCGCTCCATTTCTTCGGCAATACGGACATCGCCCTTGCCGTTGCCACCATCCTCTCATTTTACGTGCTCGGCCTCGCCCGTGGCTTCTCCCGTGAAACCATCTTGCGCTTCACGAATGAGTGTCTAGCTCCAACGGCTCTGATCATGCTGCTCGTTGGCGCGGGTGGGGGCTTCGGCCGAGAATTAATTGATAGCGGCGTTTCTAAAGCCATTACTGATGCTGCACTGAGCATTCATATGCCTATGCTGCTGCTCGGCTGGCTCCTCGCCGTCATTGTGCGTGTAGCATGTGGTTCTTCCACCGTTTCCATGGCTACGGCCTCCAGCATTATGGGCCCTATTTTAGCCCATACACACGGCGTATCCCCAGAACTTATGGTACTCGTCACCGGCGCTGGCTCCGTGGCTCTCGGCCCCATGAACGACGCAGGCTTTTGGCAAATTAAAGAGTATCTTGGCCTAACGGTCCCACAAACGCTCAAAACATGGTCTGTGCTGGAAACGCTAATCTCCGTCTTTGGCCTACTCTTTGCCTTGCTTGTCTCTGTCGTGATCTAAAGCAGCACAGCTTCTCCCAAAAAATACGGCCTTATGGTCCCTTGCTGATATCCAAGCTTCAGCAGGGACCATAAGACCATGAACACATCTTTCTACACCCTCTCAACACCCGATAAAAAAGCCCGCTCTTCCGCGAATAACGGAAAGAACGGGCTTTTCTTAAAGTCTCTCGCTAACAGAGAAAACTAAGCAGAGAGCTTGGATAAGTCTTCCTGCACGTAACCAATCACCTTGGCATAGTCACGCGGTACAACGTGCCAGAACTGCTCCAGCGTTTGTTCCCAACAATGCAGCAGATCTTCTGCATAAGTGCTTCCGGTTTCATGCACATGTGCTTCAACAAGCGCACGCAATTCTTGATCCCAACGGCTACCGGGCACAACACGGCTCAACATCACGGTATCCGTATTGATCTGCGCTTCGAAACGGCCTGAGCGATCCAGCACATACGCCATACCGCCCGTAAAGCCTGCACCAAAGTTGTCTCCCGTATCACCCAAGATCACAACTGTACCGCCGGTCATGTACTCACAGCCATTAGAGCCACAGCCCTCAATAACGGTAACCGCACCTGAGTTACGCACAGCAAAGCGCTCACCAGCCTGCCCTGCGGCAAAGAGCTTACCACTCGTCGCACCATACAAAACGGTGTTTCCGATGATGGAGTTTTCTTCCGAACGCCACGGCGCAGAGGGGGGCTTACGCACCACAATCGTCGCACCGGACAAGCCCTTACCAACGTAATCATTGGCATCGCCTTCAACGTCCAGCTTCAGCCCCTTCACCGCAAAAGCGCCAAGAGACTGACCTGCAGACCCACGCAAAGAAAGCGTCAAATGCCCTTCCGGCAAGGTATCCATACCGAACTGACGCGTAATCTCACCCGATACCCGCGTGCCGATTGCACGATGTGTGTTTTGCACCGTGTAATGCAGATGCAGCTTCTCACGGCGGGAGAAGAGCGGACGCGCATCCGCCATGATGTCCGCATCCAAGGTGTCAGGCACTTCATTACGCCCTTCACGGGTGCAATAACGTGCATGCTCACCCGGGTCCGCCTGAACCAACAAAGAGTTCAGATCCAAGTCATCCAGATAATCTGCACCACGTGACACCTGGCGCAACAGATCCGTACGCCCAATCACATCCTTCAATGAGCGAACACCCAAATCTGCCAGAATATGACGTACATCTTCTGCGATCAGCGTGAAGAGATTGATCACCTTTTCTGGCGAACCATCAAACTTCTCACGCAGACGTTCATCCTGCACACACACACCCACTGGGCATGTATTGGAGTGACACTGACGCACCATGATGCAGCCCATAGCGACCAACGCCGCCGTACCAATGCCGAATTCTTCAGCACCCAGCATCGCCGCCATCACCACGTCACGGCCCGTCTTGATGCCGCCATCCGTACGCAACACCAAACGATGACGCAGCCGGTTCAGCATCAGCACCTGATGCGCCTCGCTCAGCCCCATTTCCCATGGCAGACCCGCATAATGGATCGAAGACTGAGGGCTTGCCCCCGTACCGCCAGAATGACCAGAAATCAGGATCGCATCGGCATTAGCCTTCGCCACACCCGCAGCAATCGTGCCAATACCCGTACGCGCCACAAGCTTCACCGTGACCGTCGCCGTCGGGTTCACCTGCTTCAAATCATAAATAAGCTGCGCAAGATCTTCGATGGAGTAAATGTCATGATGCGGCGGCGGTGAAATCAGCGTTACACCCGGCGTTGCATGGCGCAAACGGCCGATCAGTTCCGTGACCTTAAAGCCCGGAAGTTGCCCGCCTTCACCCGGCTTCGCCCCCTGCGCCATCTTGATTTCGATTTCACGGCAATCATTCAAATACTGCGCCGTGACACCAAAACGCCCAGACGCCACCTGCTTAATGGCCGAAGACGCATTGTCTCCATTCGGGCGCGGCGTTGCGCGGATAGGGTCTTCCCCACCCTCACCGGAGTCAGATTTGGCACCAATGCGGTTCATCGCAATGGCCAAGGTCTCATGCGCTTCAGGACTCAAAGCCCCAAGCGAAATACCCGGTGCTACCAAACGACGACGGATCTGCGTGATGCTCTCTACATCATCAATGGGGATCGGTGCATGCGCCGGCTTGAAGTCCAGCAAATCACGCAGAGCGACAGGAGCCGTCTGACGTACGCCATCCGCATATCGCTTATACAATGTGAAGCTATTCGCCGTCACAGCCGATTGCAGCATATGCACCAACTGGCCGGAGAACGCGTGCGTTTCACCCTTGCGCCGCAGCTTATAACGTCCACCGATCGGCAGCGCCTCGACCTTCTGGTCCCAAGCTTGTTTATGCGCCTTCAAGATATTCCGTGCGATACCGGGCAAACCAATGCCCGAAATCCGCGACGGCATACCGGGGAAAAACTCCGCCACCAGCGCACGAGACAAACCAATAGCCTCAAAATTATACCCACCGCGATAGGCCGAGATAATGGAAATCCCGAACTTGGACATGATCTTTAAGAGACCCTTGTCCACAGCTTTACGATAACGCTCCATCGCCTCACGAATGGTCATCGCACCGAACAGGCCACGGCGCAGACGGTCCGCAATGCAATGCTGCGCCAAAGACGGGTTCACTGTCGTAGCCCCGACACCAATCGTCACAGCAATGGCATGCACATCAATCGCGCCAGAACTGCGTACGTTCAAAGACGTGAACGTACGCAGCGATGTCCGCACCAAATGCACGTGCACAGCCGCCGTTGCCAGCACCATCGGAATACCCGCACGCTCAGCGCTTACGTTTTCATCTGTCAGGAAAAGGTGAGAACACCCACACCGTACATGTTCTTCCGCCTGGGCACGGATGGACGCAATCGCCGCACGAAGACCTTCCTCACCTTCCGCAGCCGAGAAGGTGCAATCAATCACCGCTGCGTTTTCACCACACACCCGACGCAATGCGTCGAACTCACCGATGGTCAAAACAGGGCTAGGCAACTGCAACAAATCACATTGTTCAGGTGACTGGTCCAGTACATTCCCCAAATTACCCAAGCGCGTGATGAGGCTCATCACGCGTGTTTCACGCAAAGAATCAATAGGCGGATTAGTCACCTGACTGAAATCTTGGCGGAAATAATTGGAAAGCCCACGCTGCGTCTTCGACAGCACCTGAAGTGGCGTGTCATCGCCCATGGAGCCAAGCGCCTCAGCTGCCGTCTCCACCATTGGGTGCAGAATGGTTTCCAGCTCTTCATGAGTCAGGCTAACGGAAACCTGTAAACGGCGCAGCACTTCGCCCTCTGGGCCATCTGGCTCGGACGTATCACGTACAACAGGCGCAATGTCGGTAATCCGCTGCGTCCACTCGCTGTAATCTTGACGATCTGACAGCATCTCCAGCACTTCTTCAGGCTGATACAAACGTGCATCCTGAAGGTCGAGCGCCAATGTCTGACCCGGGCCAAGGCGCCCACGACGTTGCACTCGTGACTCCGGTACGCGCACCATGCCCGTTTCAGAGCCCACGATGAGCAGATTATCCGTCGTGATGGAGTAACGCAGTGGGCGCAAACCCGCACGATCCAAGCCCGCAATAATCCAACGGCCATCCGTCGCACATAGGGCGGCGGGACCATCCCAAGGTTCCATCACCGCATTACAGTAGCGGAACATCGCCCGTGATTTTTCAGACATAGACGAATCTGCACCGGCCGAAGCAGGCACCAAAAGCGTCTTGGCCATAGGCGCATCACGCCCAGCGAAGGTCAATAATTCAAAGACATTATCCAACGCTGCTGTATCGGAACCTGAAGCCTGAATCACGGGCTTCAAATCATCCAAATATGGGTTCAAATTCGGGTGCGACAGACGCGTTTCATGTGAGCGCATCCAGTTAGTGTTACCCGAAATGGTGTTGATCTCACCATTATGCGCGACCTTCCGGAAAGGCTGCGCCAATTTCCACGTTGGGAAGGTGTTGGTGGAATAACGCTGATGGTAAATCGCAAACCGTGAGACGAAACGCTCATCCAGCAAGTCTGGATAAAAGTCCGTCAGGTTCTCCGCCAAGAACATGCCCTTATAAATCAAAGAGCGGCAGGAGAGTGAGCAGACATAAAGATCAACGTGATCCTGCGTCGCGCGGCGTTCAATCCGACGACGAATCACATACAAATCACGCTCAAATGTTTCCTCATCGCTCCCCAGAGCGTTGCGGATCATGATTTGTTCAATTTCCGGGCGTGTTTGGTTCGCTTTTTCACCAATACACGACGCATCGATCGGCACCTGACGCCAACCATAAATGCCGTAACCGAAGTTCAGCACTTCCGTTTCGACAATCTGACGGCCACGCTCCTGCGCCCCAAGGTCCGTCTTCGGCAGGAAGATCATCCCAACCGCAATGCGACCATCAATCGTGTCATCCTGCGCGCTGCTCTGCACAGCATCAGCAAAGAAATCCTGCGGCACTTCGACGTGGATACCCGCGCCATCACCGGTCTTGCCATCAGCATCAACTGCGCCACGGTGCCAGATATTGCCTAGCGCCTCGATCCCAGCTTTCACAACAGCGCGTGACGGCTGGCCGTCCAAAGCGGCAACAAGACCAACACCACAGGAATCGCGTTCCTGTGACGGGTCATAAAGCCCTTCCAAGCGCTTCACATTGGCCGCGTATTCTGCAGTAAAATTCGTCATATCGTTCACTCCGCTGCTTCCAGCGCGCCTTGTCCCGTCAGGGAACCATCTTCAAATGCACGGTGAATTGCGTCCGCTGCATCACGGCCATCCTTAATGGCCCACACAACCAAGCTTGCACCACGCACGATATCACCACCGGCAAAAACGCCCGGTAAGCTCGTTTCGAAACCACGCGGCGGCACTTTTAACGTCCCCCAGCGTGTCACAGCCAAATCTGGCTCTTCCCACTGACACGGCAAATCTTCTGGATCAAAGCCAAGCGCACGGATAACAAGATCACCTTCAACAATGGCATGCTGCCCCGTTGCTTCAATAGAACGACGGCCTGTCGCATCTGGTGTACCCAAACGCATCTTCTGCACACGCACGCCCGAAACCTGTTCATCTCCCAAGAACGCATCCGGCGCTGAGAGCCACTCGAACCGCGCCCCCTCTTCCTCAGCATTATACACTTCTTGGCGAGAGCCCGGCATATTGGCCCGGTCACGACGATACACGCAGGTCACTTCTGCGGCCCCTTGGCGGATAGAGGTACGCACACAGTCCATCGCCGTATCACCGCCGCCGATCACAACCACCCGGCGACCTTTCGCATGCAGCGCCACGTCATTACCGGGGTCTTCATGATAACCACGGCGATTAGACGCCGTCAGAAAGTCGATAGCATTCACCACACCGCTCAACTCAGAACCTGGCACATTAATCGCGCGCGAACGGTACACACCTGTTGCTAAGAACACGGCATGATGGCGCGTCCGCAAATCTGCCAGAGACGTCTCACCAGCGCCTGCACCAATCGGCGTGGACAGATGGAAGATCACACCCTGCTCTTCCAACAGCTTCCAACGGCGCTCAACCACGTCTTTTTCGAGCTTGAAGCTTGGGATACCGTAAGTCAGCAAGCCACCAACCCGGTCTTGGCGCTCATACACATGCACCTCATACCCCTGACGGCGCAGGCGCTCAGCACATGCCAGTCCTGCGGGGCCAGACCCGACAATCCCAACACTCCGTTGATTTTCATGATCTGGCTTAACCGGCTGCACCCACCCTTCGGCAAAGGCATTTTCCGTCACAAAGCGTTCAACAGCGCCAATCGTGACACTCTCAAAACCCTTATTAATAACGCAATTACCTTCACACAGTCGGTCTTGCGGGCAAATACGTCCGCAAATTTCTGGAAAAGTATTGGTCGCTGCGGACATTTCATAAGCGTCTTGCAGCCGGTTTTCCGCCGTGAGCTTCAACCAATCTGGAATATTGTTCCCTAAAGGACAATGCACAGAGCAAAACGGAATGCCGCATTGTGAACACCGAGAGGCTTGTTCTTCTGCACGAGCACGCGCGAAGCCTTGATAGATTTCACCGAAATCCTGCTTCCGCTCCTCCGCGCTGCGCTTCTCAGGCAGCTTTTGAGAGAGCTCGACGAATTGCAGCATTCGCTCCGTCATGCACCCACACTCCTCTTCTTAATGCCCAACACACGCAGCAAGTCCCCTCACCTGCGCCGCAGAACGTATTATTTTTCTCAGTTTCTCCCTGCTAAAACCTCCCTCCCGACAATAATAGTCAGTATTGCTGACCTATTTTTTAATCCAGCCAACCAAAGAAGAAGAAGTATACCTTTATTTTTAATAAAAAGGCCCGAAACGGACATAATTGTTGAGAATGACTATCAAAAACAACTAATTAAATTGTTTTATATCAACAACTTATGGATATTTTTATTTTTTAATCGAAATATCTAAGACAGCCCACCAAAGACCCACAAGCATATGCCCTATTCCAAAAACTCATATCAAACACACCCCTTCTCTCTATTTTTACATTTTTATGGATATTCCTCACTTTCACTGTTGACGGCACCGCCCAGCCGGGCTAAACGCCTCTTCACCGAGCCGGAGCGCTTCAGGAAACTGAAACGAATTACGGTGGCCTCTATGCCCAGATGGCGGAATTGGTAGACGCGCAGGTTTCAGGTACCTGTGTCCGAAAGGACGTGGAAGTTCGAGTCTTCTTCTGGGCACCATTACTTTAGATCAGGCCGGATCGGCCCCCAACTACTGGCCGCATCGCCCTGCATCTTCAAAACAGCGGTGATACGACATGAGCCAGCAGAACGCCATCCATCTTCATGACGGCGACCTGCCGGCAGATCTCGACCTTGGATCAGTTGTCGCAATTGACACTGAAACAATGGGCCTCAACCCACATCGTGACCGTTTGTGCCTTGTGCAGCTTTCTTCCGGCAATGGCGAAGCGCACCTTGTACAAATACGCCCAACCGCTCTTGGCGGACGCGGCGCAGATGCCCCTAACCTTAAAGCACTCATCAGCAACCCCAACATCACCAAGCTCATGCATTTTGCACGCTTTGATGTGGCCGTGCTCCAGCATACATTCGGCGTTGATGTTCCATCCGTACTTTGTACAAAGATTGCCGCCCGCCTTGTCTATACTTTCACAGACCGCCACGGCCTCGCTTATCTGTGCCGTGACCTTCTCGGCGTTGAACTTAGCAAGCAACAACAAAGTTCTGACTGGGGCTCCCCAACCCTAAGCGAAGACCAAATGCGCTATGCCGCATCAGATGTCTTGTACCTGCATGCACTTTGGGCCAAGCTCGAAGCCATGCTGATCCGTGAAAACCGCCGCGACCTCGCACAGTCTTGCTACGACTTCCTTTCTGCACGCGCAAAACTGGATTTACTCGGCTACGAAGACCCCGATATTTTCTCACATCGCGCCTAACGCCCAGATGTCCCAGCCTTCAGCAAGCCTGCACGCTCACCAGTCAGCATACCAAACCCTGCTCACAGAACGCGCAGGGCTGGAGGCTCTCAGTACTGCTCTCAACGGCCCACTCGGCAGCTCTTTTGATGATGCAGTACGGATGATTTTTGACTGTACAGGGCGCCTCGCCGTCACAGGCATCGGAAAATCCGGCCATATTGGACGCAAGATACAAGCGACCCTCGCATCTACCGGCACCCCCTCTCTCTTTATTCATCCTGCTGAAGCCGCCCACGGAGATCTCGGCATGTTGGCCGAAGGCGACCTTATTCTCGCCCTCTCCAACTCGGGGGAGACAGCCGAACTTGCCGCTATTCTAACCTACGCCGCACGCCGTAATATTAACGTCATCGCCATCACCGCTATAGCAGATTCCGCACTAGCACGCGCCGCTTCACTCACCCTCCTTCTTCCACGCGCGCCTGAAGCATGCCCCATGGGGCTTGCTCCCACCACAAGCACGCTCATGCAACTGGCTCTGGGAGATGCACTCGCTATCGCCCTACTGGAACGCCGCAATTTCACTGCTGAAGATTTTGGCACGTTTCACCCCGGCGGTCGCCTCGGAGCACAGTTGCGCCCCGTCCAAGACCTCATGCATTCAGGCAATGCACTCCCCTTAGGAAAACAAGACCTTTCCTTACAGGATGTTATTCTTGAAATGACACGCAAGACATTCGGCTGCATGGGTGTTATTAATGACGAAGGCGCTCTATGTGGCCTGATTACAGACGCAGATTTGCGTCATGCCCTTTTAGGCAACTTGCACACCACCACCGCAAGGGACGTCATGAACCATAAACCCATCACGACGACCCCATCGACATTAGCACAAGACGCATTACGCCAGATGAATGCACGCTCGAAGCCCATTACGAGCCTCTTTGTCCTTGATCAGAAGCAACATCCAATCGGCATTGTGCATCTTCATGACCTTCTTCGTGCAGGCCTCCGGTGAACCAAGACACCCCACCACCTAACGGCCACACGCCACGCGCCCAACGCGATGATTTCAGCCAAGAACGCCGCGAAACGATTTCACGGCTTGATGCCTTGCGTCAGGCAGCACTTGAACGGGACCGCGCCATCCCAAATGCGCATGACCTAGCCCGCCGACGCACAGTGGTTGCTTTTGCCAAAAAGGCTCTCCCCACTTTAGCTATTCTCTTGCTCATTTCTATCGCTGCATGGCCCGAAGTCACGCATCTCGTCAGCCAGAACCGTGCTGCCATGCGTGAAATGGCACGTCTCCGCGTCGAAAGCGGCAATATGGAAGACGCCATATATCGCGGCCTTGATGAACACCAACGCCCCTACACAATTTCAGCCCGCACTACCCACCAAGACGGACCAGACCGCGTTGACCTCATCAACCCCGTGGCTGACATTATGCTGCCGGGCTCTGGTTGGGCACAAATCCAAGCCGATCGCGGTGTCTATATGCAGCATGAACAGACATTGAACCTAGATGGCCACGTTGTCCTGTATCGTGATGACGGCACCCTCCTCAACGGCCCCTCCGCCGATCTAGACTTGAAACATGACGTTGTCGCTTCCCATGACAGCGTCCATGCAGAAGGCCCCTTTGGCACAGAAGATGCTCAGGGGTATTTTCTGGATCAACATGAGGGTATCATGCAGTTCACCGGTGCGGGACAAACCGTCCGGTTTGACGATTCCAGTACCGGGACACAATCTGGGCCTCAGCCCTCACCCAAAGGAGCACATACGGCACCATGATGCGTCCCTTTCAAACCCACTTCCTCAGCGCACTTGCCGCGTTGCTTTGCACGGCAACGCCCCTCTGCATTGGCACAGCCCACGCAGCTGCGGGAGAGCAAGACCTTTCACATGGCCAAACCGTCAAACTGTTTTGGAAGGGTGAAGAAGTTTATGATCGTAACACTCAGACCGTCACCCTCAGTGGTGGCGCACGAGCTATCCGCGGAGATGTCACCGTCGATGCTGATACGTTGATCGGCTACCTCCGCAAAAAGAACCAACCCACCCAAGACCCACAACAAAAAACCGATAGCTCCGACCCCATGAGCGGCTCGCTGGAACTTTACCGGCTCGAAGCCCGTGGACACGTCCATGTTTACAATCAGGCCGACCAAGCATGGGGAGACCGCGGCATGTATGACATGGACCAAGCTGTCATGCTGCTCACGGGCCATGCTCTACGCCTCACAACCCCACAAGACATTCTCACCGCGCGTGATGTCATGGAATATCATGCACGCGATCACATGTCCGTTGGGCGTGGGAACGCGACCGTTACGACCAATGATGGCAAGCAAGTTCAAGCTGACGTACTCGCCGCGTACACCGCCCCACAAGGAACAGCCCCGACAACACCAACCCCACAGCCTGCCAGTACAAATACCACCGGTGGCCCACTAGGCGGCGGCAGCTCAAAACTAGACCGCGCCTATGGTTGGGGCCATGTCATTATTCGTACGCAAAACCAAACAGCCACGGGCGATCGCGGCGTCTATGTTGCCGATAGCCAAATCGCGCGTTTGATTGGTCATGTACATGTGACACAAGGCCAAAATCAAAATAATGGTTCACAGGCTATCGTGAACATGAAAACGGGTATTGCCACCATGCTGCCCGGCAGCGACTCTCCCATCCAGGGCCTTGTCGTTCCCAATGAAGCCGCCCCGTCTCAGCCGCATAAGTGACCAAACCACCGTGACTTCTGAAACCTCTCCCAGCACCACCCACACACTCAACACCAGCACGGGCTTGGTCGCCACGGGCATCGGCAAAACGTATAAAAAACGTGCCGTTGTTCAAAACGTCTCGCTCAAAGTCCAACGGGGTGAAGCTGTGGGCCTACTCGGCCCAAACGGAGCTGGCAAAACAACCAGTTTCTATATGATTGTCGGCCTCGTGCAGCCGGACACTGGCTCCATCACACTGGATGGCGCGGAAATCACGGAACTCCCCATGTACCGACGCGCCCGTTTGGGCGTTGGCTACCTTCCACAAGAAGCCAGTATCTTCCGCGGCCTCAATGTTGAACAAAACATTATGGCTGCACTTGAAGTCATTGAGGCGGACCCAGACGTGCGGGAAACCATGCTCGACGGGCTTTTGGCTGAGTTTGGCATTACACATCTCCGCCGCTCCCCGTCTCTCGCGCTCTCCGGCGGGGAACGTCGCCGCTTGGAAATTGCCCGCGCTCTCGCCAGCCAGCCAAACTATATTCTCTTGGATGAACCACTTGCTGGTATTGACCCGATTGCCGTCGGTGAAATCCGTGACCTTGTCTCCCACCTCAAAGATCGCGGCATCGGCGTGCTCATCACAGACCATAACGTCCGTGAAACTCTTGAAGTCATTGACCGTGCTTACATCATGCACGGCGGGCAAGTCTTAATGGAAGGCACCCCCGAGGCGATCGTCGCGAATGAAGATGTCCGTCGGGTCTATCTGGGCGAGAATTTCTCTCTCTAAACATAAAAAAGCCACTCAATAGAGTTTTTCTATTGAGTGGACTCAGTAAATATTCGCAATCATATCAAGGGAAATTTCCATTCCCAACCAAAGGCGAATAAGAAACACTATCTGGAACACTTGAACGCGACACATTACCAATAGATGAGCAAGCAGCCAGCATTGATAATGACAGACCAATAATACCGATCTTCACAACAAAACGACCATTCTTTGACATGATAAGAGACCTCCTTTTCTCGAGAAGGTTTATGCTTATTACGTCTTATAAATGGAAATCGTTTGATATTATATGTGTCATAAGCACCGGCCATGCCGGCTTTAGCCCTCTCAATAGCCCCAAATCAAAAGCCAATGCCTTGGCGCTATGACGGCCCTTTCTTTATGCGCGTCAAAAAGCACACACCCGTCCAGAGCTGTATGTCATTAAAAACATCCAGTGCAGTGCCGAGGCATCCCAAAGTGCTTAAAAGATGCTCATGTTTGCGGAGCCTGAGCCTGACTAGGGTAGCATCCGCAAACATGCTGCACTCACACGCGAATCAAACGTGCCGCAAAGAACCCATCCATACCGCCGCGGTCCTGCCACAAACCAGGATGCGTGCGGAAATAACCTTCCGCCGTACGTGCAGCCGCCATAGACGACAACTCATCTTCAGAGAACGGCTCCAAACGCCAACCACCACGCTCCAGCGCAGCAGCAATACGCTCCGGCCCCTCCTCATCCTGAAGCGAACAGACTGCATACAGCATCATACCACCCGGCTTCAGCATATCACGCACGGCATCAATGAAATTGTCTTGCGCTTCAGCCAACGCCACAACATCACGCGGGCGCTTAATCCACAGCACATCTGGGTGCCGGCGGAATGTCCCTGTTGCCGAACATGGCGCATCCAAAAGAACTGCATCTACCGCTTCTTTCGGCTTCCAAGTCAGAGCATCGGCTTCAACAACTTGTACCGTTTCTAACTTCAAACGCTTGATATTTTCACGCAAACGTTCCGCCCGCGGCGCTTCTCGTTCAACAGCCGTCACTGTAGCCCCGGCATGCGCTAATTGCGCCGTCTTGCCACCGGGGGCCGCACACAGATCAACAACCGTTTTACCGGACACGTCACCCATCAGACGCACCGGCATCGCCGCAGCAACATCCTGCGCCCAGAATGCACCTTCTTCAAAACCTTCCAGTTCTGCAATGCGCGTCCCAGCGGGAAAACGTACACTCCCTGTCGGCAGCTCTTCACCGTCGTCTGGCACCGCAGCACCCGGCTGCAACGTTAAATCCAACGGAGCTTCACGGTGCAGTCCACGTGAAATCGCACGGGCGCGCGCACCCCATGCGCTCCACAACCAAGGCGGAACATCCAAACGCGCTTCATCCAGCCCCTCACGCAAAGTCGCCCCTTCGCGTGAAACGCGGCGCAGCACCGCATTTGCTAGGCCAGCAAAGGGCGCGAGACCACGACGGCGCAGCAAGTCAACAATCGTGCCAACTGCAGCATGCGGCGGCGTTTCCAAATGCAAAAGCTGAGCCACACCCAGCAGCAAAGCGCAACGCACAGGCTCTGGTGGCTCACGGCGCAACAAAGGTTGCAGCAATTCCGTCATGCTGCCCATATGGCGCAGTGTCGTTGCTGCTAGACGATGCGCAGATGAGCGGTCACGCGCTTCCATCGCGCCCGCACGATCCAATGTTGTTTCCAACATACGCCGATGCTCGACAACACCACAGACAATATCAAAGGCAAGATCTCGTGTTGGATCCGCAGACGGACGCGCGGAACGCCCAGAGAACTTGCCTGAAGGCTTGCCGGAAGGTGCTTTACGGGGACCGCGTGACCCGCGGTTGGTAGTCGGTTTATTCATACATGACGAAATCGCATCTTGCGGCGCTCGACGCAATGGCGTCATGTGCCTTCATGTCTGACATTATTGCTTGCAACCTCGATAAGATTCGAAACCGCATCCGTAACGCATGCGTCAAAGCAGGACGTACGGCCGATGCCACACAACTTGTAGCCGTCAGTAAGTTCCACCCGCTAGAAGCAGTTGAGGCGGCACTTGCCGCTGGCCAACGTCTCTTTGGTGAGAACCGCGTGCAAGAAGCGGCCACGAAATTCCCCACGCTCCGAGCATGTTATCCGGACCTATCACTCCATATTATTGGCGGCCTGCAAACGAACAAAGCCCTAGAGGCTTGCCGCATTGCCGATGTCATCGAGACCTTAGACCGCCCCTCTCTCCTCACGGCCATCGACAAAGCTGCACAAAAAATTGGCCGTCTACCGCGCCTTTATGTGCAAATTAATACAGGCAATGAGCCACAAAAATTCGGCACCCCCCGAGAACAGGCCGACAAATTCATTGAACACGCCCTAAAAACCTTTGGCCCCTCAATACAGGGCCTCATGTGCATCCCACCTGAAAATGAAGAGCCACACACGCATTTTCAGCTTCTCGCACAACTCGCACACCGCCACGGCCTCAAAACGCTTTCCATGGGAATGTCTGCCGATTTCGAGGCAGCGATTGCCCACGGAGCCACGCATGTTCGTGTGGGTAGCGCCATCTTCGGAGGCCGCCCTAAATCCCCCTCAAAAGAGTAAATTATTTTTCACTCTTAGACATGTCTTCGCCTTCAGAATCGTATTACTTGCGTCTGAAGGCAAAATCTTGTCATGAAAGGGGCATTGGTGGTCGAGCCATTCTCGGATGGCTCGGAAGCAAAGCCCAAAACGGAACCCTTCATGTCCGATCAAAACGGCCAAAACACATCTTCGCCCTCTTCTCAGAAGGAGGCTCCTCACGACAATGGGGAGGCCCCCAAACCTGCCAGCGAAAGCGCGCCGGTCACACTGGATGAAGGTAGAGACAGTACACACCCTTCCAAGCCCGCAGGTGCAGGTGCGCTGGTGGCGGTCCTTGGCGTGGTGTTTGGCGATATCGGCACAAGCCCGCTTTATGCGCTTCAATCTTCTGTTAATGCCATTGGTGGCGACAAACATGCCGTCCCCCATGTTGATATTCTCGGCCTCGCCAGCCTAACATTCTGGGCGCTGATGCTGATTGTGACGATCAAATACGTCATTCTCATCATGCGCGCCGACCATAATGGCGAAGGCGGGATCATCGCCCTGATGTCCTTGGCACAACGCGTCGCTAAATCTCCACGATTACGCTGGATATTCGGCCTCGCAGGGATTGCGGGAAGCTGCTTATTCTTCGGGGATAGTATTATCACCCCAGCCGTCTCCGTCCTATCTGCCATTGAAGGCATTGAGGTCGCGGTTCCATCGGCGAGCCATATCATTATCCCACTCGCCATTATCGTCTTGGCTGCTTTGTTTGCGGCCCAAGGCTTCGGTACAGGAAAAATTGGCCGCGCTTTTGGCCCGATTATGGTGCTGTGGTTCGCAACCCTAGCCGTCTTGGGTATTCGCGGCATTATGCTCTACCCGCAAGTCGCGCTGGCTCTGTCACCAAGCTTTGCTTTGAGCTTTATCGCCACTCACGGAACATTATCCTTCGTCGCACTCGGCTCTGTCGTACTCTCTGTGACAGGCGCTGAAGCGCTCTATGCCGATATGGGCCATTTTGGACGTTCTCCCATCCGTAAGGCATGGATGTTCTTCGTCCTACCGGCCCTCACCCTTAACTACTTTGGCCAAGCGGCGCTGCTCATTAAAGACCCCAGCACATTATCCAACCCGTTCTACCACCTCGGCCCAGCATGGGCACAGGTACCCCTGCTCATTCTGGCAACATTCGCAACCGTCATCGCCTCTCAGGCGGGGATTTCGGGCAGCTTCTCTTTGTGCCGCCAGCTTATCCAACTGGGTTATCTGCCGCGCACCCGCATCATCCACACCAACCCATCCGAAGAAGCACAGATCTATCTGCCGTCCCTGAACTGGATCCTCGGCTTTGGTGCCATCGTCTTGGTGTTGGCCTTCCAGTCTTCTGCGGCACTAGCCGCCGCGTACGGCATCGCTGTAACGGGTACATTCTTGTGCACCTGCGTCCTCGCGATGGTTGTATTCCGGCGCACGTTCAAATGGAGCGCCATCAGCGTTGGAATCGTCTTCGGCTTCCTCTTTATCGTGGACAGCGTCTTCTTTTCAGCCAACCTACTCAAAATTCCAGATGGTGGCTGGGTCCCACTCGCAATCGGCACCATCAGCACCATCCTAATGACCACGTGGAAACGTGGCCGCAGCTTGTTGACCAACCGTCAACAATCCGACTCCATGCCAATGGGCTCCTTCCTGAACCGACTGCCGCAATCACGCACGGTCCGCGTGCCCGGCTTGGCCGTGTTCCTCACAGCAAACCCAGACAACGTCCCCAACTCATTGCTGCATAACCTCAAACACAATAAAGTGCTGCACGAGCACGTTCTCTTCGTCACCGTCCAAAACTTGGACCAACCCGAGGCAGAACGTGGCAAACGGACCATTGTGGAAGAACTGGCCCCCAATATTTACCGGGTCATCGTGCGCTATGGCTTCATGGAAATGCCCAACCTGCCACGCGCGCTGCAAGAACTGAAATCCTTGGACATCGCTTTCGATCCCATCCAAGCCTCCTACTTCACCTCACACGAACTCGTCGTTCGCTCACGCGTCCCCAAAATGTCACTCTGGCGTATGTGGATCTTCCTGCTGCTGCTGCGTAATGCAACATCGGCCACGGAATTCTTCCGTATTCCACCGGATCGCGTGGTCGAATTCGGCGTACGGATAGCCATTTGACCGACAGTCTCTCTCTCTACATCCACTGGCCGTTTTGTCTGGCGAAATGCCCCTATTGTGATTTCAACTCCCACGTCCGAAACGAAATCCCACAAAAGCGTTTCGCCACGGCACTACGCCGTGAGCTTGCCCATGATGCCGCCCGCCTTGGCCGCCGCCGCCTAAACGCCATTTTCTTTGGCGGCGGCACTCCGTCCCTCATGGCCCCCGAAACAGTTGCGGCCTTGATCGAAGATGCAAAAACACTCTTTGATCCCGTACCCAACCTCGAAATCACGCTCGAAGCCAACCCAACCAGCGTAGAAGCAAGCCGCCTCGCGGCCTTTCGAGAGGCAGGCGTAAACCGCGTTTCCCTCGGTATTCAAAGCCTGCGTGAAGATGCCTTGCGCCTCTTGGGCCGAGAGCACTCCGCTCCACAAGCCATCAAAGCGTTGGAAACGGCACGCGCCCTCTTCCCCCGTATTTCGTTTGACTTGATCTACGCCCGCCCCGGCCAAAGCCCCGCTGATTGGCGCGATGAACTCTCCACAGCACTCGACCTCGTGGCAGATCACCTTTCCTTGTATCAACTCACCATTGAACCGGGCACGAAATACGAAGCCCTACACCGCCGTGGCGAAATTACCCTGCCGGATGATGAGACTGCCGCCACACTTTACACCCTCACCGGAGACGTCGCCGCAACCCGTGGCCTCCTACCCTATGAGGTGTCTAACTACGCAAAACCGGGCTGCGAAAGCCGCCATAACCTGACCTATTGGCGCTATCAGGATTACCTTGGCATCGGCCCCGGCGCACATGGTCGCATGACCTTTAACGGCACCCTCCACGCCACACGGCGCCACCGCGCGCCCGAACCTTGGGCCGAACTGGTGGAAAAACACGGAACAGGCAGCCGGGAAGAAACGCCCCTCAGCGCAGAGGAGCGTGGCCGTGAATCACTGCTTATGGGCTTACGCCTGACAGAGGGCATCAACGCTGCTGCGTTTCAAAACCGTACCAGCCGCTCTCTGACAGATTGTATGGACCCAGATATTCTCACCGCATGCCTTGAGGAAGATTACCTCTCTTTCGACGGAACAACCCTCCGCGCTACGTCAGAAGGGCGCTTACGCCTTGAATCACTCCTAGCGCGGCTCGTGCTGTAAAACACACATCACCGGGCAACCTATGGGTAAAACTCCTCACCCCCATAGGCTGCTTACCGTACAACTCCCCCGAAAACACAAGCCTGGCACCATCCCACCTTCCCTTCACAGAAACGCTTGTCTTTTCCTATATAATTAGACGATTATTACGGTATCACGATATTTTAGGACGATAGACCTTGCTCCGTTTCCGTTCACTCGCGTCACTCGCCGCTCTTCTCACCTTCTCCGCCAACACAGCGGTGCTCCACGCGGCAGACACAGCCCCACAATACGTCGTAGAAGATAATGACTGGCTTGGCCCAGGCGGCTCCGACATCCAATCCGTCATTCCCCTGCTCAACCGTCCTAATGTCTCAGTCCTCGGCCTCACCGTCGTCATGGGAGATGACTGGGAAAACGCAGAATCAGCACATATCCGCCGCTTTCTCGAGATTGCACACCAAACACAAATCCCCGTAGCCGAAGGCGCAACCTTGCCTCTCGTCAACACGGTTGAAGCGACACGCCTGCGCGAACAACAATACGGCACCATTCCTTGGAAAGGCGCATGGGGCGGCCTCGGCAGCATTGATCATACACCTGCAACACAACCAGCCCTCGGCCACCTGCCCGAAGGTCTGCCGCACCTCGCAGCAGACGCCACTCACGCCGCAGAATTCCTGATCCGCGCCGTGCACGCACACCCTCATCAGGTCACCGTTGTCGCCGCTGGCCCACTGACGAACCTCGCTCTGGCCATCCGCATGGACCCCACCTTTGCTAGCACGGCCAAACAGCTTGTCTTCATGGGGGGCCTGCTCGATGCCAGCATGACATCCATAACCGGCAATGCGGATTTCGCGTCTGACTTCAACATGATCACAGACCCAGAAGCTGCACATATCGCTCTCACAGCACCTTGGGCATCCATCACCTGCGTGGGCAACGTCTCTAACGATATCATGATGACCCCGGCCCTCATGAACCGTATGGACGCCAAACATACTCCCGCGACGGACTACCTGAAACGCTTCTTCTCTCCGCTGCCGCTATGGGATGAACTCACGTCTGCCATCGCTGTCGAACCCAACCTCGTCACCAAATCTGTTGACGCCTATATGGATATCAACACAGCACCGGGTATGGATTACGGCCACGCACATGTCTGGCCAGACAGCACTGCCCCAAAGAAAGTGGGCCTAAACAAAGTCCATATCGTTCTTTCCGTGGATACCGAACGTTTCTTGAATGAGTTTGTCGCTCAATCACAAAACGCAATGGGTCAACACTAACAACGTCACGAACGGCTCCGCCCCATGTTGCATATGATCAAACTTGCCGTTGGCTGCCCAACGATCGATGCACTCCGGGAGCGGATGCAACACCCACGCTTTCGTGGGCATGGTGCTATTACAACGCGCACCATGCCCAAACGCGCAGACGAGATCCTGAATAAGGGATCTCTCTACCGAGTGCTCAACGGCCTGATCCTCTGCCGACAACCTATCGTCGGGTTAGAACCTTACGAGCGCCCAGACGGTACCACAGGCACCCTCATCCTCGTCTCGGATGAAATTATACCCGTCCAACCCCGCGCCATGCGCCCCTTCCAAGGCTGGCGCTACCTCAAAGCAGAAGATGCCCCGGCCGATCTCGGCGCCATATCAGACGGCATCGCGAATTTGCCTCCACATCTACATAAAATTTTAAGCGAACTTGCTCTTTGCTAGGTACAGACAACACAAAGCGTTTCCCCATACACAAGAGAAAAGCGAACTAATCGCAAGCCATGCGCTATTTCATCGCGCTTTACCCCGACCAAATGCATTACGCCGGGTTCTGTCGCACAGTTAGATTAGCACCACATGCGCAGTTGTCATGCTTTTGACGCCGCGGACCAATTTAATCAGTTGTTTTAGTTTTCTGTGATCAGCCTCGATCACATTATTTAGATACTCGACCTGACGGTGCACCACTGCGTCGGGAATCTTAGCATTTTTCTTGAGTTCGCCGATTTCAATGCCATAGGTCCACGATAAGTAGATATCTATTGTATCACCATTCTTGTTGAAAAACCGGTACAGATACGCCCATATTTCTTGCAGCCTTAATAATAAGTCCCATCAACACTAACGCCCCGCCAGCATGGTTTCAAAGGCACGATAACTGATCCCCTAGTGGCAATACCAACAAACACCACCAAGAGAATCACTTCGCCCCTTGAAACCACCCATAGGCCAAGCCCTACGCTAATATAGCGCAGCGGTTTCCAACAGGATAATCAACTCTGCAATAGAGCCACATCATCCGCCAAAAGCACCGTATCGCCAGTCGCATAGCAAGCACGCACCCAATCGGTTGCCTTGCCGTTCACACCGCATCTCCCGTCGCGCCAAAACCTTCAAGCACTAGCTTTCCGCGCGCCCGACCGCTTTCAATAAGCGCATGTGCCCGACGTAGGTTAGTCGCGTTTATGGAGCCAAAATGTTCGCCCAACGTAGTACGAATGCGGCCGCTATCAATCAAAGACGATATCTCATTCAAAATTTTACCCTGATGGTCAATATCGGCAGTCTCATACATTGAGCGAGTGAACATGAGTTCCCAATGCAAAGACAGACTCTTACGCTTGAGCGGCATAGCGTCCAACTCCGCCGGATCATCAATCAAACCCAGATGACCTTGCGGGGCCAGGAGCTCAACGATGTTCTTGAAATGTTTGGCGGTTTCAGTCGTAGCAAAGACAAACCCCGGCGCCCCAGTCGGCAGCTGCGCCACTTGGGGGGCAAGCGCCTCACGATGATCGATCACGTGATGTGCACCTAGCTCTCGTACCCAAGCCTGTGTCTCAGGACGCGATGCAGTCGCAATCACGGTGACATTCGTCAAAACCCGGGCGAGTTGAATAGCTATTGAGCCAACGCCTCCCGCACCACCAATGATCAGCAGGGAAGGTTGTGTTCCTGGTACTAGTCGACGGATATCGAGCCGATCGAACAGCATCTCCCATGCAGTAAGTGCGGTAAGCGGAAGCGCTGCGGCCTGCGCCCAGTCCAACGTCTTAGGCTTACGTCCAACGATCCGTTCATCGACTAAGTGCAGTTCGGCATTCGTACCAGGCCGCTGCAGAGCACCTGCATAAAAAACCTCGTCGCCAACAGCGAAGTCACGAACATCCGCCCCTACCGCCTTGACGACACCTGCTGCGTCCCAACCAAGAACGCGCCATTGCCCATTCTCGGGCTTTGCACTCGCTCGTACCTTAATGTCAATTGGGTTAACCGAAATAGCCCGGATCTCGACGAGAAGGTCGCGCCCGGTCGGTACAGGATCGGGCAGATCAATATCCAACAGAGCTTCGGTATGATGAATGGGATGAGAAGACTGGAAACCTATAGCACGCATGATGTTTGCTCCGTGATTGAACGATACAAAAATAAGACGTATAAATTCTCATCACAAGAACGCACAAAAACTGTTTATAGTATCGGAAATGATACCACTATGCCTAACACCAGACACAAAAACCTTGATAAAAGCCCCGGCTGTGCCGTTGAGGCAACTCTCGAACTGATCGATGGAAAGTGGAAAGGCGTCATTCTGTATCACTTGTTCCACGGAACAATGCGCTTCAACGCCCTACGCAAACTGTTACCGAACGTCACGCAACGTATGCTGACCATGCAGCTTCGTGACCTTGAAGCGGACGGTTTCCTACACCGCAAGGTCTTTGCTCAGGTCCCCCCTAAGGTCGAGTACAGTCTGACTGAACGCGGAATGACCCTTAAACCCGTCATTATGGCTCTAAAAGATTGGGGAGACATACATACCGAATTTGGCGCACAGAACGTGCGGAAAGAAGTGGCACCGTGCAATACAGGTGGAAGGCTCGAAAAACCGTTCGAGGCAGCCGACACGTAATTTCAAAGTGCTGATATTGATTATTACTGCCCCGACCTGATTTTCACACTGCGTTTGTTGCAGGCACGCGGATCATCAGCTCTGGATTGCCCTGTTCAGACGCTGACCCGTTCTAGAAACAGTGAACAACATGATCGAGGCCGATCACAGCAAACTGACACAACTTATTAAACCTGTCCGTAGCTGCAAAATCATGAAAATCACTCATGCGACCATCAAAAATTTTGAGGTCATGCACGCCTCGAAAAAGGGACGGGCCAAACCCTTCCCATTCTAGGAGGGCATCACAAGAAAAATGTGTCTAATCAAAAGACTGTTCAGCGAGCAAACCATTTTACAATCAAAATAAACAGAATGCCTACGCCCCTAACCTAGCTTTGCAACAGAGGCGTTTTACGCAGCACCATTCCACTTACGTTCTGCCAAAGAGGCCGTCACACGACCGGTCTCTAACTCTGCTATCACAGAAGCCAGAGGCGCCCCTTCCGTCAGAGCATCCGCCTTTTGCGTCCAGTACGCCGCTAATGCAGCATTTCCACTGCAAAGTCCCGCCGCAATATCAAAACGCAGCAAGGTCACCTCTCCACTTAACAAGCGTATTTCCCGTAACAAAGCATGCGCCGCCTCATACTTTTGCCCAACAAAAGACATCCCACCGAGCAAAGGCAAAGCACCCCGAGCAAATTCCGCACGCGTCGTCGCAACGCCAGCCTGCCGCTGGAAGCGATCCACGATAATGTCAGATTTTTCATCCAAAACCGCAGCGAGATAACGCAAATTACTAATCAAGGACTGACGTAACAGCCCACTCATATCTTGTGTCTGGTGCTGCGGAAACACGAGGAAGGCACAGACCACTCCCACCACACTACCCAACGTATTATCCACAATACGCAACCATGCCACTCCATGCGCGGGCATGATCATTTCCGTCACAACAATAAATTGAGCCGTCAAAAACAAGACAAGCATCGTATAATTCACGGCCCGCATCGCAATCGCGGCGACCACAAACACAGCATCCGCAACCATCATTTCAGGTGCAGCAGGCAAAAATGGCCGAGCCAAAAGCACTAATGCTCCACCACCAATCGTACCCAACACACGCTCCACGGCGCGAATCAACGTCGTATGACCCGAAGGTTGCACCACCAATACAACCGCAACCAGCGCCCAAAAGCCGTATTCTAACCCTAACCAAAACGTAGCCAAATGCGTCATAACCAACGCCACAGCCAACCGAAACGCATGCCGCCAATGCACACGCGTTAACCGATGCTCTGCCCGCACGGTCTCCGTTTCAAAAGGCGCGTGCACATCACGCAAAAGACCGCGTGAAATCGTCGCCAATGTCCGCGCGCTCGAGGCGACTAATGCCCCAATCGGCCCACTCTCTGTTCGTACATTATTCGCCAAATCATAGGCATGCTGCCCCAAAACAGCCCATTCAGGCACAGGCGCAATCACATGCTCACTCGCTTCTTGGCATAGTGCTGAAAACGCGGCCAAAATGCCCCGCGCTTCGAAATCCATGCCACGCTTCTGCGCCAAATGCTCCACGGCCAGCATCGCCGTAAATAAACGTTCAGCCCCGGTCAAAGACGCAATTAAACGCCCCCGAAGCACCGTACTCCCATGCCCAGAATCAATCTGTAAGGTGACCGCTCGCGCACGTTCAATAGCCGTACGCACCGTTTGTCGATGCAACGTCTCACGTAAGCGCCCTGCGGCCATTTCTCCCGTCATCACTGTTAAGAGACGGTAGCATTGTGCAACAGCACGTCTTGCTGGTGCATAGGGATGCAATGGCCACAGAATAAGGCACAGCACCATAGCCCACACACCGCCCGACAGGTACGCAGCCGCAACTTTCAGTGCGACCAACGGATCATGAGTCGGAAAGCCAACACCAGCAGCCATCGTGCACCCTAAAAGGGCACAAAGCAGAGCCGTCGTCGCAGAGAAAACGCGCCCTAGCCCAACGCCTATACCGGCCAAAGCCAGCCACAGCAGAACACCCCATAAAGGCCCCGCCGCAACCCACACCGTGACCCCAGCTAGAACGGCCCCCACCACCGTCAAACCGCCCAAAATGCGCAGTTCTTCCCGTCGTGTACCGCCCGGCTCTAACAGACAGCTCCAAAACGCAACAAAGGACGCCCAGACTAGCGTTGCATCATGCCAATATAATGCTGGGAAAAGTGCCGTGACTGTCGCCACAGCAGCGCGTCCGCCCTCAGTCGGTGCAATTTGCTCAGGACTAAGGGGAACGGAATGCCGCGCTAACCAATGGGAAAGCGCCATGAAGGGACTGGTGCGCGTAAACGCTGGCTTCTGAACCCCGTCCCTCCATTTCATCGTGTTATTTACCTGTTAGAATACGCTCAACCAATTGCCCAACAGTCGGCACAAAACCATTCGCATAGAACGGATCCGAACCAAAACGCCAAGCAGATGTGCCACCGAACATCAGGTTGTTATCAACAACTTCATCCGCATGAGCATCATTGGCCGTATGGGCAATCGTCTGCAACGTCTTCTGAATACAGAAAGAACGTGGATCAGCCTTTTGACCATTCGTAAAGGGTTCACGCTGCAGCCAATTGGAGAAACGGCAAGCAGACAAACAGCCCATGCAAGCAGCTTGATCCGCAAGAATAGTCCGCGCATCCTCTGGCGTGACAAACACCACAGTATCATCCGGCGTTGGCAGTGCCTTAGTAAAGCCAGCCTCTTCCCACGCTGCAATCTTCGCACGGTCATCCGCTGAGACAAACATCTCACGACGACGTGCACCCATTGCATAAACCGTGTCATGCGCGTCATCTGCACTACTGCGAATAGAGACCTGACGCTCCGAACGCGCACGCAAATCCTGCATGAAGCTATTATTCACAGCAGAAGAATAAAAACCCGTCGGAGAGAAGCGATTAAGATAAACATCGCCCTCTTTCAGGTTCTGCAAACGGCGCTTCCATGCTTCAGGAATAGGACTTTCCTGCGTCAAAAGCGGACGTGTACCAAACTGGAAAGCAACTGGGCCAACCTCGGGGTTGCCGATCCAGTGTTCCCATTCTTCCAAATGCCAAACACCACCGGCCATAATGATCGGCGTCTCATCCAGACCATAACGGCGCATCACCTTGCGCAATTCAATAACGCGCGGCAGCGGATCTTCTGGGCACAACGGATCTTCCGTATTGGAAAGGCCATTATGACCACCAGCACGCCAAGGATCCTCATACACCACACCACCCAGCAACTCAGATGTTTTGCTGAATGACCGACGCCACAACGCGTTAAAAGCACGCCCTGAAGAAACAATCGGATAATATGGAATATTAAACTTTGCAGCGATATCTGAGAGGCGATACGGCATCCCCGCACCACAGGTCACACCATTAATCAGACCTGGGACAGCTTCCAGAATACCGGTGATGACTTCTTCTGCACCACCCATTTCCCAAAGGATATTGGCGTGAATACGCCCCTTCCCACCGGAAATTTCATGAGCAATTTTCGCCTGAGCAATACCCCCCTCGATCCCATAACGGATCAATTCATGCTGACGCTCACGACGTGTCCGCGCATGATACACCTGAGGGATAGGGTTACCCTGCTCATCATAGCTGTCTGCATTCACAGCAGAGAGAGTGCCAATGCCACCCGCAGCAGCCCAATGCCCTGCAGAAACACCGGTCGATACGGCTACGCCCTTGCCCCCCTCGACCAAAGGTAAAACATCTTGGCCACCAAAGCGGAGGGTATCAATCGACTTCATGGGGACTCAATGTCTCCGATACACAAAAAACGGGAGCGGGGTTAACTTCCCCGCCCCCCATAACATCAGCCGAAACGCAACTTATTCCGCGTCACGACGGGGCGGACGTCCTGGCTTTGCACCAACACTTTCCGTGATATCAGCACCCGTTTGCTGATCGACAACCCGCATGGACAATTTAACCTTGCCGCGATCATCGAACCCAACAACCATAACCTTCACAGCATCGCCTTGCTTCACAACATCAGTTGTTTTCGCAACACGACCTTGCCCCAGTTCAGAAATATGAACCAAGCCATCACGCGGGCCAAGGAAGTTCACAAACGCACCGAAGTCAGCCGTCTTTACAACTTTACCGTCATAGATACGGCCGATTTCTGGCTCTGCAACAATTCCTTCAATACGAGAAATTGCTTTTTGTGCCTGTTCGTCATTCGCTGCAGCAATCGTGATGACACCGTCATCATTGATATCAACCTTAGCTCCTGAGAACTCAACGATCTCACGGATAACCTTACCGCCAGAACCGATCACATCACGGATCTTTTCTTTAGCAATGTTCATCGTCGTGATCTTAGGCGCATTCGTAGAAACGTCTGTACGACCTTCCGTCAGAGCTTTCGCCATTTCACCAAGAATGTGAATACGACCTTCACGTGCCTGCTCCAGAGCGATCTTCATGATCTCTGGTGTGATGGACGTAATCTTAATGTCCATCTGCAGCGCGGTGACACCTTCGGACGTACCCGCAACCTTGAAATCCATGTCCCCAAGGTGATCTTCATCACCCAAAATGTCGGACAGAACAGCAAAGCCACGCTCTTCCTTGATCAGGCCCATTGCAATACCCGCAACCGGACGTGGCAGCGGTACACCCGCATCCATCAGCGCCAGTGAGGAACCACAAACGGTTGCCATGGATGAGGAACCGTTGCTCTCTGTAATTTCAGAGACCACACGCATGGTGTAAGGGAACTGCTCCTTCGTCGGCAGCAGTGGGTGCAGTGCACGCCAAGCCAACTTACCATGACCGATTTCACGGCGGCCCGGGCTACCCATACGGCCACATTCACCAACGGAGTACGGAGGGAAGTTGTAGTGCAGCATGAAGTTTGAGCGATATTCGCCTTCAAGGGCGTCAATCACCTGCTCATCCTGCCCCGTGCCCAACGTAGCAACGACGAGTGCTTGCGTTTCACCACGCGTAAAGAGCGATGAACCATGTGCACGCGGCAGAATGCCGACTTCTGACAAGATCGGACGAACCGTCTTCAGATCACGCCCATCAATACGCTGGCCAGTTTTCAGAATAGAGCCACGGACAACATGTGCTTCCAGTTCCTTCAGAAGTGGCTTAGCGATCGACAGATCGTGACCTTCTTCTTCCAGTACTTCGTTGATGCGTTCTTTCGCTTCAGCAACCTTCTGGTAACGTGCTTGCTTCACACGCTCCTTATAAGCTTCTGCGATCAGCTTCGTACCAACCTTATCAACGCGCTTACGCAGAGCGATTTCTTCCTTGCTCGGCGCCGGAAGGTCCCAAGGGGACTTAGCTGCATGCTCAGCCAAATCAATGATCGCGTCGATAACTGCTTGGAAAGAAGAATGACCCAACGTCACAGCTTCCAGCATCAGTTCTTCTGACAGTTCGCTTGCTTCTGATTCAACCATCAGTACGCCTTCGGACGTACCGGCCACCATCAGATCAAGCGTGCTGTTCTTCATATCAGCAAGAGCAGGGTTAACGACCAACTTGCCATCAAGCAAGCCAACGCGCGCCGCTGCAATCGGACCGAAGAAAGGAATACCAGACAGCGTCAATGCTGCTGAGCAACCAATCATCGCAACCAGTGCCGGGTCATTTTCCATGTCATGGCTCAGCACCGTAGCGGTGATCTGAACCTCATTACGGAAATTGTCCGGGAACAATGGACGAATCGGACGGTCAATCAAACGTGCCGTAAGCACTTCTGCTTCTGACGGACGACCTTCACGCTTAAAGAACCCGCCAGGGATCTTACCAGCTGCGTAAGCCTTTTCCTGATAGTTAACCGTGAGAGGAAAGAAATCCTGCCCTGGGTTTACGCTCTTTGCGCCAACCGCCGTACACAGAACAACCGTGTCACCATAAGTGACCATAACAGCGCCATCAGCCTGACGGGCAATCTTACCGGTTTCAAGGATCAGCGGGCGTCCTGCCCACTCAATTTCCTTACGGAAGTAATCGAACATTTCGTTCTCCTATCTCAAGGATCAATACCATCGTCAGGACGACCGGCAGGTGGCGGAGCAGCGTTTCGGACGGCATGGCGGTGGTGGCAGAGTCGTCTGGCACGACACCATGTGGCCTGAAACGCCGGTCGCGCACCCGCACCGCCGAGGGTCCGGATGGCACAACGGGCTGGATTGTAACAGAACAACCCAGCCCTTGCATAATTAGCGACGCAGGCCGAGGCGCTGAATCACAGCTTGGTAACGAGCCTGATTCTTACGCTTCAGATAATCCAGCATGCTACGACGCTGACCAACCAGCATCAGAAGGCCACGGCGGGAGTGGAAGTCCTTCTTGTGGGTCTTCAAGTGTTCGGTCAGGTTAACAATACGCTCCGTCAGCAGTGCAACCTGCACTTCTGGCGAACCCGTATCGGTTTCGCTTTGACGGTATTCAGCGATAAGCGCCGTGCGGCGTTCAGCAGTAATCGACATCGTGTTCTCCAAAAAATTCGTGATTTTCTAGCATACGCACCGCTCTCAGCCGTCCATCACGGATCTGGCAAAGACCAAGCACGTGCTCTCCGATCATCGCGCGCCACAAAAGATCACTCTCTTGCAACTGAGCCGGCATGGGATGCGTCAGCGTCATAGGGTCAAGTGATTGACCCCAAACCAGCATCTTTCCCTCTGCTGCGGTAACGGCCAGCGCCGGGATGTCGACCAGCGCGGTCGCCGCCTCCAACAAAGGAACCGGAAGAGCATCGGCGTTGTCTACAGTTTCAGGCGATTTGTCCAGTGCTATCTCATCAAACTTCCGCGCATGGCTCAAATCAAATGGACCACAGCGCGTCCGCCGCAAGACAGAAATATGCCCTACCGTGCCACAAGCTAATGCAATATCCCGCGCAAGAGAGCGCATATACACCCCCTTACCAGACTGCACTTCAAACAACGCAGTATCCGCATCCGGGCGGTCTACTAAACGAACAGAATCAATACGTGCTGGCCGTGGTGGTAAATCAGGCGGCCGGCCTTCGCGTGCCATCTCGTAAGCACGGCGCCCCTGAACACGTAACGCAGAAAAAACAGGTGGCACCTGCATCACATTACCCGTCAAAGCCGGCAATACAGCACGAATCGCATCATCCGTTGGCCGGTAATCAGACGTCGCTAAGACGTCACCTTCACGGTCATCCGTCGTGCGGCTCTCTCCCAGATGCAGCGTAAAGCTATAACACTTTGTCGCATCCATAATGTAGGGAATCGTTCGCGTTGCCTTGCCAAAAGCAATCGGCAAAATACCGGAGGCCAAGGGGTCCAACGTCCCACCATGACCTGCCTTACGTGCACCAAACCCCCAACGTAGGCGATTCACCATATCGGTAGAAGTTGGTCCAAGTGGCTTATCTAAAATCAGCCACCCGTCGATATCACGTCCACGTCGCTTGGACATGTTTTAACCTGCCCTCAATCCAGATCGCGGCGCACTTCTGGAGAGCGCAGTATCTGATTGAGTTCCATAGCATTATCCAGCGCAGTATCCGGCTGGAAGTGAACTTCCGGTACAATGCGCAAACGCATGGTCTTAGACAATGCCTTCCGCAAAAACGGAGCTGCCCGCTTCAACGCAGGCAAAACCTCGTCAATGTCCGTGCGCCCAAGACGGGCAACGAAAGCCGTCGCATGGCGGAAATCCGGAGAAATCCGAACCTCCGTCACGGTCACATGAACATCGAACAGCTCAGGGTCACGGAATTCCGTACGGGCGAAAACGTCCGAAAGAACGCGCCGCACTTCTTCCGCCACCCGTAACTGGCGTGTGCTGGGGCCATCAGCAGCAATGCCAGCAGGCCCCTTTATGTCATGACGTGAACTCAAGCTGGGATCACTTCCATTTCATAGCATTCGACGACATCGCCTTCACGCAGGTCATTGAAACCAGCGAAGGAAAGACCGCACTCATAGCCACGCGCCACTTCCTTGACGTCATCCTTGAAGCGCTTGAGCTGGCTGAGATCACCTTCATGGATCACAACGTTCTCACGCAGCAAGCGGACGCCACAGCCACGCTTGACCTGACCTTCGGTAACATAGCAACCAGCAACCTTGCCTGTCTTGGTAATGTTGAAGACCTGACGGATCTCCGCATAACCCAAGAACTTCTCGCGATGCTTCGGTGCAACCTTACCCTTAACCAACTGCTCAACATCATCAGCAACCTGATAAATAATTGAGTAGTAGCGGATATCCACGCTCTCACGCTGCGCCAGTTCGCGCGCCTGCGTCGTTGCACGGACGTTAAACGCCACGATTACGGCATTCGAGGCTTTCGCAAGCTGAATATCGCTTTCCGTAATCTGACCCACACTTGCGTTCAGAACACGGACCGCCACTTCTTCATGCGCCAACTTCTGCACAGTCGCTGCAATCGCTTCGGCAGAACCCTGCACGTCAGCCTTGATCAGCAGTGCAACTTCCTTCTGCACGCCGGCCTGAATACGCGCCAACATCTGATCCAGAGTACCACGTGCAGCAACCTGTGCCGCAGCTGACTTCTCTTTGATCTTCCGCTGACGGAATTCACTGATTTCACGAGCGCGGGTATCGTTCTCAACCACAACAAACGCTTCACCAGCACCCGGCACACCCGTCAGGCCCAGCACTTCTACCGGCACAGACGGACCTGCCTCTTTCAACTGGCGACCACGATCATCGAGAACCGCACGAACACGTCCCCACTCAGCGCCGGCAACAACGATATCGCCACGCTTCAGAGTACCCTTTTGCACCAAGACAGACGCAACAGGACCACGGCCACGATCAAGACGGCTTTCAATCACTGCACCTTCAGCAATACGCTTCGGGTTCGCCTTGAGGTCGAGCATCTCAGCTTGCAGCAAGATCGCTTCTTCAAGCTTATCCAAGCCCGTACGCTTCAGCGCTGACACTTCAACATCCTGCGTGTCACCGCTCATTGCTTCAACCACGATTTCATGGCTCAGCAATTCCTGACGAACACGGTCAGGGTTAGCGCCTGGCTTATCAATCTTGTTAATAGCCACGATCAACGGCGCATTAGCTGCTTTCGCATGCTTAATCGCTTCAATCGTTTGCGGCATCACACCATCATCAGCGGCAACCACCAGCACAACGATATCTGTGACAGACGCACCACGCGCACGCATTGACGTAAACGCTTCATGGCCCGGTGTATCCAAGAAGGTAATCTTCTTACCAGATGGCACCTGAACCTGATACGCGCCGATATGCTGCGTAATACCACCCGCTTCACCAGCAGCCACGTCGGTCGTACGCAGTGCATCCAGCAAGGATGTCTTACCATGGTCAACGTGACCCATAATGGTCACAACCGGCGCACGTGGTGCCAGATCTTCTGCGCGATCCTCGACACCTTCAATGCCGATCTCCACATCGCTCTCAGAAACACGCTTCACACGATGGCCAAATTCTTCAACCACCAGTTCTGCTGTGTCTGCATCAATGCTCTGTGCGGCCGTCGCCATAACACCCATCTTCATGAGCGCCTTGATGACTTCACCCTGACGGGAGGCCATACGGTTAGCAAGTTCAGCAACCGTGATCGTTTCTGGCACGATCACATCACGAACAACACGCACCTGATCAGCACGCAGACGTTCCAGCTCAGCCTGACGGCGTTCACGATCACGCTGACGACGTACCGAAGCCAGTGAACGCGTCTTACCGTCATCACCCTCGATCGCTGCACGCACGTCAATACGACCGCTACGACGCGCACCACCTGCACTGCCCTTACGCTGCTGCGAAGAGGACGGCGAAGAAGAACGACGCGCTGGCGCGCCACCGCCTACATTACCCTTACGGGCTGGACGGCGCTCTTCCTCTGGCCCTGCAGCTGCGGCAGCTGCATTATTGCGCAGATGCAGAGTTGTTTCCGCACGATTACCGCCAGATGATGCCGGTGCCGCTGGACGCGCCTTCTGAACTGGACGAGCAGGCATAATAGCACGCTCAGCCAATGGACGCAGTCGCTCCGTCGGAGCTGCAAGTTGCACGCCACCAGTTGAATGCGCACGCGGATCCAAAGGAGCCTGACGCGCCTTTTCTTCCGCTGCACGTTCTGCGGCACGCTGTGCAGCTTCTGCTGCTGCAACTTTCGCAGCTTCTGCTGCTTCTGCGTCACGAGCTTCCGCTGCCGCATTTGCTTGACGCTCACTCGCCTCAGCAGCATCACGCTCTGCCTGCAAACGTGCTTCTTCGTCAGCCTTACGCTGCGCTTCCGCTGCAGACATGATCTGAATTTTTTCAGCTTCACGGCGTGCAGCTTCTTCTGCTGCTGCCTTGCGCTGTGCTTCCAGCACGCGTTGACGTGTTGCCAGCTCAGCAGCTGTCAGCGCACGGCCACCAGCACCACCTCGGGCCCCACGACCGGAACCGCCTGCGCCACCCGAAGGGCGCTTCGGTTTACGCACTTCGACCTGCACCTCTTTGGAGCGGCCATGACTGAAGCTTTGACGCACTGACCCAGCACCGACCGTGCGGCCACCCTCTTTCCGTCCACCTGGACGCAGGGACAGTCGGGCCGATTTATTCTGCTCTCCACCCTGGGTAGGGGTCTGCTTTCCGTCCTGGTTGCGCTCGTTGCCGTCGCTCATAGTTCTGCCTGTTCCTCACTGCCCCCATCAGGGCCTGGAGGCAGCAAACCCGCTACCCCCGAAAATCTCTCATGCTCGGTGATCAAGCGCTGCGCCAACGCACCTTGCGTCAACACAACATAGACCGCCCGTTCCCGTCCGAACACCGAGGTTAAGATCCGATCTGGGACCACAACCATCGGTATATCACGCCGCCCCGACATCAGTCGGGCACATTCATCGGGACTACCCGTCTGCGACCGAACGACCAGCGCTGCTTTGCCAGAAATCAACCATTCCCGGCATTTTTGAAAACCACAGACCGCCTGCCCCGCCCGACGTGCCAAACTGACAACATCAGCCATACGGCGAACCAATCCTGCTTCCACAAGATCAGCCAACCCTTCAGGGACAACAACCTGGGCTTTGGCCGCCCGGGCGAATGCCTGTCGTATGCGTGGGCTATCTATCACATCCCGCCGCGCACTCAACCACATTCCTCGCCCAGGTAGGCGTCCCGCTACATCCGGGAACACCTGCTGACCGGGCCCCACAACGAAACGTATCATCGCTGCGGAGCTTTTTACCTCCCGCGTAACGAGGCAACGTCGTTCAGAAATAGGCTTTTTACCGCCTTTTTCTAAAGAAACATTGCCGCCGTCTTCATCACGGTCAAGGGCAGTGCCATCAGTATCGGATAACTCAGACGTCGCCCGACTCCTCATGCGTTTCATTGTGAGACGGTGCTTCACTTTCTGAGGATTCGTCCTCAAACCAGTGAGCACGAGCCGCCATGATCACTTCATTAGCCGTCTCTTCGTCCATCGAATCGCCCCCAAGGATTTCAACCAGTTCATCACCAGCCAGATCCCCAAGATCATCCAATGTCTTCACGCCCTTTTCACCGAGCGTAACCAGCATTTGGTTCGTGAACACGCCCAGATCAACCACCTGATCTGTCACACCAAGGGCTTTACGCTTGTCATCAAGCTCCTGCTCCTTGCTGGCCAGATAATCATTGGCACGATCCATCAGCTCTTCAGCAACACTTTCATCGAAGCCTTCGATGTCGTGTAGGTCTGAAGGTTCAGCGTAAGCCAGCTCTTCAATGGTGTGATACCCTTCCGTCACCAGAAGACCAGCAATCACATCATCAACATCAAGCGACTCAACGAAGAGGTTGCTACGCTTACGGAATTCTTCCTGACGGCGCTCGGATTCTTCCGCTTCCGTCAAAATATCGATATCCCAGCGCGTCAATTGACTTGCCAAACGCACGTTCTGACCACGACGACCAATTGCCAAAGACAACTGCTCATCAGGCACCACGACTTCAACACGTCCAGCTTCTTCGTCCATCACGACTTTGCTGACTTCCGCAGGTGCCAGAGCATTCACAACGAACGTCGCCGCTTCTGGACTCCACGGAATAATGTCGATTTTTTCGCCCTGAAGCTCAGCGACAACCGCCTGCACACGTGAACCACGCATACCAACGCAGGCACCGACCGGGTCAATCGCCGTGTCGCGTGAAATCACCGCCATCTTAGCGCGCGAACCCGGATCACGGGCCACAGCCTTAATTTCGATGATGCCATCATAAATTTCCGGCACTTCCTGCGCGAACAACTTCGCCAAGAAAGCTGGATGCGTACGCGACAGGAAAATCTGCGGACCGCGCGTCTCATCACGCACATCATAGATGTAGGCACGCACACGTTCAGAGTTACGGAACGCCTCACGTGGGATCAGTTCATCACGGCGCAACAAGGCTTCCGTGCTACCAATCTCAACCATGAGGTTGCCGTATTCCGTACGCTTAACCGTACCGTTAACGACTTCACCTACGCGATCCTTAAACTCATCGTACTGGCGCTTACGCTCATATTCACGCACGCGCTGTACAATAACTTGCTTTGCTGTCTGCGCAGCAATACGGCCAAAATCAATCGGCGGGAGCGGATCAACCAAATGCTCACCGACGTTAATTTCAGGCTGAAATTTACGCGCGATATGCACCGGAATCTGCGTATCTTCGTTCTCAACCTCTTCGACCACTTCGGTCCAACGGCTCAAACGAACTTCGCCCGTCTTACGGTCGATCGTCGCACGAATGTCTTTTTCATGGCCATATTTGGCGCGACCAGCCTTCTGGATGGCCTGCTCCATTGCCTCCAGCACCTCATCACGATCAATATTCTTCTCGCGAGAGACCGCATCCGCCACCAAAAGCAATTCGGGACGGCTCACAGATGTGTCCATTATTTAGGACCTCCAACCAGCATGAAACAGGTCATCCTCAGTTCTTCCCTACAGCTTTTTTGCCAGAGCCTTTTTTGCCCGGCTTACCGGCATTCAGCTTCGGCACGCGACGCTCTTCGCCGTCTTCTGCCTGATCTTGCTTCACGCCAGACAGCGCTGCACTTGCTTCAATCAAAGCATCCGTCAACACCAAGCGTGCTTTGCGAATATCAGCCAAAGGCAAGACCGCCTCAGCGCCATCATCCAGACGGATGAGCCCAGCGCCATCACGCGTACCCATCACAACGCCGGTGAAACGACGGCGACCATCAATCGGCACATCCACTTCGGCTTTCACCAAATGCCCCGAAAAGCGATCCCAGTCCTTCAGACGGGTCAACGGGCGATCAATCCCTGCGGAGGATACTTCAAGCATCCATGCGCCGGGAATCGGATCATCCACATCCAGAACAGCACCAACGGCATGGCTGATCTGCTCACAGTCTTCGACTGAAATCAGAGTGCCATCCGCACGATCTGCCATAACTTGAACAGTCGGCGTTTCGCGCCCGAGCACCGAAAGGCGCACGAGTTCGAACCCAAGATCCGCCAAAGTCGGCGCGATCCGCCCCGCAATACGAGCCTCAAGCCCGCCTAAATGCGGCATCTCCGGGTAAGCCGGAGCATCATCAGAAAAAGTGTCGCGTTCTGCCAAAACAAAAAAGGCGGCCCGTAAAGGCCACCCCCCGAAAAAAGAGCGGAAGATGAAAGGAATACCTATCCCAATAAGGCAGCGCGCCCTCAAACGCAAGCATTAGATCGACTACACCACCGACCTCCAACAGAAACAACACGCCATGATTAGCAAGAATAGTTTACATTTTCCTACACATCCAAAGCTTGCTTTCCGCCCCAATGATGAGTGAGATGGCAAAATCATGACAACTCACCCACCTCCTCAGCCAGAACTGCAGAAACCCCGCGCTCAGCACACAGCAAATACGGGGCTTCTTACACTCTGCTTAGCGTCCATTTTCGCGCTCGGCGGCGGGTTTTATGCATACACACAACACCAACCAAGCACTGAGCACACACACACCGCTCCTCAGCGTCCTCCTCTACAAGCAGCCACTCAACTCTCCATGCTTTCCATGGACCAAGCCCCAAAAGCACTTGAACAATCCCCTTTTGACCCTGCAACACGTTCAAAAATCATGGCGGCCTTACAACGTGGAGACATGCGCCTTGCACAACTCCCCCTCCTCGATAATGCAGGCACACCCGGCCAGATCATCGACGTTACCAGCGCAGGAATCACCCAACGCATTATCTTAAGCGGTACATTTCAACCCATTCTTCTCCCTATCACCACCGCAGGGGCCGTCACTATCACCCCCATCACACCGCCACATAATGCGCTTTTGTCGATCATCGCTATGACGGCCCTTGGCCCACAAGCCCTCCCTTCCTTAACCGGGCTGAACCAAGCCATTGAACTTGGCGTTATCGTCCAATGACGAGGCCATCTTAAATGTTCCGCTCCCTCATTCCCGCCCTCAACCGCGCCATGCCACTCATGATGGCCGTGTTCTTGATCCTTGCCGTCGTGCAGGTTGCAGTCATGCTGCACCTGTCGCTCGCAGGATTAGAGCACGCCTTTGAATGGCTGCGCCCCGCCTTCCCCTTCGTTGCAGGACTAGGCACCTTCATGGCCATTGCTGGCCTTCTTTACGAAACATCTGCTGAATCATTGGCCCGCAAAGGCCTTCGCCGCAGGAAAGGCTTCCTCATGGACATCCTCAGCCGCCTCACCAATCGCGGAGCCCTCGAAGAAATGATGGCACGCGAACAACGTGAAACCGTTATTGACGCTGAAGAGCTCGCAGCCTCGCTCCGCGCACGCGTGATTGGCCAAGATCGTGTTTGTGAAGATATCGCCCAGCAGTTACGGCGCCGCCTTGCCCTACAAGTCCGGGGAAAACCCGTCGGCGTTTTCTTACTCGCTGGCCCACCCGGCACCGGCAAAACTTACTTAGCCAAACAAATCGCCAAACAAACCGAGCGCCCCCTACAGCATTACGACATGACGCAGATGTCGAGTCCACACGCGGCCACGCTCCTATTTGGCTCTCCGCGCGGCTATGTCGGCTCTGATACGTTTGGCGCCCTAACAGGCGGCCTTAAAAACGCACCCGATGCCGTTGTTCTTTTGGATGAAATCGAAAAAGCTCACCCAGATGTTTTCAAAAAATTCCTGACAGCATGGAATGACGGCCATATTACTGAAGCCTCAACCGGCGAGCAGATTTCAACAACTCACGCCATCTTCATTCTCACATCCAACATCGCCACAGACGCCCTCACAGAGATTGCCGAGCGCTTCGAAAATGAACCCGACCGCATGCGTGCCGAATCCGTCGAAGCCCTGAAACGCGCAGGCTTCGCACCTGAGGTCTTAAACCGCCTTGATCGAATTTTCGTCTTCCGCGCCTTACATGGGCTTGATCTTGCACGGGTTGCCGCGCTGGAAATCGAAGCCATGATCGAAAGCTACGGCCTACACGTTGAAACAGGGGGCATTGATCCCGCGCTGCTATTCCAACTCCTACAAAAACAGAAAAATCTTGGGACCGGCGCCAGCGCCCGTGACCTCGTGCGCTCTATTGAAGATATGATCAGCGAAAGCCTAATCGTCGCCCGTCAGCAAGGCGCTAAAATGGTCCGCCTAACCAATAATGAACAAGGCGTCACCGCTGAAATCAGCCGTGATGCTGACCTCCAACTCGCCCGCTCATCCACCCCCGCCCCCTAGAACCACGAACCCAATATCAATGCCCCTCGCCATCTAGGCTCTCCGTAGGTCATGGTGCGCCACACATACCCCACGATCATGACCCACTTTGAACCTCTGCATTTAAGATGAGATTACCGTGAGCGCTTTTACCCGCCTTTGGAAACGTGCCCCCTTTTGGCGCACAGCCTTGCTCCTCGGTGGAGCCTGCACCGGGCTGACGGCTTTCTTTCCAACAGCTTCTTTACAGCATCACGCTCCTTGGCTGCCGGGACATGCACCGCCATCACCGACAGCCGATACAAATGCAAACGATTCATCACCGCCGCCCAATGACACTGGAAAAATCGGCCTTCCAGACCCCAACATCATTCAGCGGGGCGCCATTCACATCGCAGGCCACACCATCCCTCTTCCAACGGGAGACTGGCACCCTATTCTCACTGGGCAAGATGGCCCTAATGGTGAATTGTCTGAACAATTCTTGGCGCGAATGGATCGCGGCGTGATCACCGGCATCATTATTGCGCGCGCCACACAAATTCCCATTCCCGCAACAGCCGTCTTAGGCTTGGACACACCATGCCATGATGATCGCAACTACTCTGCACATATCAGCGAGAAAGCAGCACCTTCCGGTCTCCCCGTAGAAGAATGCACCTTCACTTCAAACGCCGCACTAAATGTCTTAGCGGCCAATATAGCCCCTTTCGAGCAAGCCGCTTTCGATCGCTTACGAACCCTCGCCTACCCCGTTCCACCGATCATGATGAATATCGGCTGGTTCCACGTCGCCCCAGTCGCAAACGCACAAAGCGTACAAGCCGAAAGTATCATCACACTCATCGCGCCTCTAGACCCGCAAACCAACCAAATCATTGCGCCGTCACAAGCATGGCCAAAAGAAAATCTCTCTCAATTTCCGCAAGCCAAGCAGTTTGTCAGCGCAACGAACACATGGGCCAAGACATGGACAAACCTGCTCATGATGGGTTTTGCCCGCAATTTAACCACCGCCGATATCACACCAGCGGCCCTAGATGACCCAGCCAACCCAAACCGACGCGGCGGCTAAAAAAGACGCGCTGCATTCATCATGACGCCTCCCATATTTAGCGCAATCGGAAAGAGCATATCCCCCCGTACATCCCCCTCTTTCCAAAGCAGGGCGATAAGCACGAGACCGCACGACCATAAAAATTATCGATTTAATCCGATACAACCTACTTTTGTGTCGCCACCCGATGCCGCAGCAGCTTCAACACACATCAGCACTGCCCACCAATCACACCGCCTATCAAGCAACCTTTGACAACATCCGAAGCAGGTATCAGGTCACTGAACGGCAGAAGCATAGCTGGACAGATTGAGCCCAAAAGTAACCAACGCGCTTGAACATCAAGCGTCATTTTGTTCCTTCCAACAGCTTCAGCGACACAATCGTAAACACGCACGACATACGAGACACGTAACATCAAGGATGAAAAATATCTTCAATCTTGAGGCTAAACACCGATGCGACCGTAAAGGCTAGCGGCAGACTGGGATCATAGCGGCTGTTCTCAATAGCATTGACTGTCTGGCGAGATACCGAAAGTGCTGCTGCTAAATCGCTTTGACTCCACCCTCGAGCGATACGCAGTTCCTTGATGCAGTTTTTCATGAATACCGCCAGCGCGCTACGACAAGGCCAATACACCATAAAACACACATAATCGGCCAAACATAAAATGCCCGTAAGGGCGACACCCCAGCGCTTTCGGCAAAACCCCACCCAAGCGTTATTAACGCTGTACCTAGAAAAGAAAGAACAATCGCATCAAACTGAATACGCCGTTGCATTTCATCCATCCGCCATAACCCACGTAAAATAGCCCAAGCGCCAGCAATAACACCCAGCATCGGCAGCAAACTGATGACGAACCGAAGATAACCGACCGGACGCACAACGCAGGACAAAACATCGCCCGCAAACAACAGGGCAGTATAAAAAACCAATGCCCCCACTAACTCCAATGAGTATCGCTTTGGTTTAAACATAATCAACTCCACAATGTAAAAGACACTTTACACCCTGAGATACCGATACGATTCCTGTCAAGTACCCTTTACATATTATGGATATTGCTCAGTTCAGCACATGCCCGTTAAAGAAAAAGTACCGCGCCACAGGGGAGGCAAATCTCAGCAGAGAACACCACCCCCTCCCCAAACCGTGTCCCCAACACGCACAACACTTAATTTATTAATGCGGCCGCCCTGCGCCACCCATGCTCCGCCCCATTCTCCGCTCAGCCATACGCGCCAAACGTACAAAAGGCAGACCCAGCAGCAAATACGCAGCGCCAACCATCAGTCCCGTACCAAAATAATCATAATACGTCGCCGAAAGCCGCACATACGCTTGGCTCAACTCGCTCAACGTAATGACCGAAACCAAGGAGCTGTCTTTCAATAACGAAATAAAATCATTCGTCATGACCGGCACAACCGTTCGGAAAGCCTGCGGAACAACCACCAAACGCAACGCCTGTAACTGCGTCATATTCAACGCTACAGCCGCTTCCGACTGGCCTTTTGGCACCGAGAGCAGGCCCGCACGATAGTTTTCAGCCTCATAAGCCGCGTAGTTTAGCCCCAGAGACAGAACACCTGCTACAAACGGAGAGAGCCGAATACCAAAAATCGGCAAACCGTAGAAAATAAACAACACCTGAATCAGCAATGGTGTGCCGCGAATGATCTCAACATACAGCCCTGCCAATGTCCGCAGCACCCAGCCACCATAATGCCGCGCCAACGCCAAGCTTACACCCAACGCCACAGCCAACACCATCGCCAAAGCTGAAACCGCCAGTGTCATCAATGCGGCACGCCCAATCAGCGGCAGGAAGCCAATATAACGCTTCGCAAGAGCTCCCCAACCACGGCCAGTCGTCGCGTCCATTGCATCACGATAACGCTGCCATTCCGTCGGCGCGATATCCGGTTGCGTGTGATCGCCCGTATAATCCGCCATAGCAGGCGTCCACAGATTCCACTTCGCCAAAATGCGATGCAAAGTTCCATCTTGAGTAAGTGCAGTTAACGCAACATCCACACGCCCACACAGTTTTTCTTCACCATGCCGGAACGCAATACCATAAGACGTATGACCAATCGGTTCCCCAACGATCTGCATGTCTTGCGAGATACTGCCGTAATAAAGCGCAATAGGCTCATCCAGCAAAATAGCATCCAGCCGACCATTCTTTAGATCAGCAAAAGCATTGGTCTCTTCAACATACGAGCGAATTTTAACATGGCCATCACGCCGCAAAATACGCTCAGCCGATGTTTCTTTAATGGTACCAACCGTGCGCCCCTGCAAAGCATCCACCGTTAAAGGCGGGTCCTTCATTTCTTTACGGACAACGATACGGTTACTCGTAATATAATAAGGGTGGGAAAAGAGAACTGCCGCCTTGTGCTCCGGCGTCATTTCAATTCCGTCCACCACCATCGCATAAAGCCCACGCGACAGGCCGGGGATTAACCCATCCCAGTCATTCTGAACAAACCGAGATTTTAACCCCATATGCTCGCCCAGCGCCGCAACGAGGTCATATTCAAAGCCCGTAATTCGGGCTTCTTCCGCCGGATCGTGGAAAGTGTAGGGTACGTTTGCCTCACCATCAGAGGCCCATGGCAAATCCGTTGCGTTCAAAGCACCCGGTACATTGCTCGACGCGGCTTCCGCCGAAACCGGCACCAAAACGGACACGCCAACCAAGCACGCACATATTAGGGAGAGAAAACGTTTCATCCGAGCAGCGTCCGCAAGAAACGCCGCGTCCGCCCGTCTCGCGGATCGGCAAACATAAGGTCCGGATCGCCGCTTTCCACGATCTCTCCCCCTTCAAAATACAGCACCCGGTCAGAAGCTGCCTGCGCAAACCGCATATCATGCGTGACCACCAATTGAGTCATTCCTTCCTCATCCAGCGCACGCATCACTGTCAGCACTTCTTCGGACAATTCCGGGTCCAAGGCGGAGGTTGGCTCATCATACAACATGACAGATGGTTTCATGGCCAAAGCCCGTGCAATCGCTGCACGCTGCTTTTGCCCACCAGACAAACTATCCGGAAAACGCTCCATCACATGCTCTAAGCCAACCTTGGTGAGCAATTCACGTGCAACAGCCTCGGCCTCGGCCGCAGGCACACGCTTCACATGGATCGGGGCCATCATCACGTTATCCAGCACCGTACGATGCGGAAATAAGTTGAACGACTGAAAAACCATACCAACATGCTGGCGCAATTTATGGGCTTGCGCTTCATGCGCTCTGGTCCAATGCCCACCTGAGCATGACACCGCAACATCTTCAATATGAACAGACCCGACATCCGGGTGCTCAAGAAAATTCAAGCAGCGCAAAAAGGTTGATTTCCCACAGCCGGATGGACCGATGATAGAAATCAGCTCTCCTCGCTCTACATTAAGCGAAATTCCCTTGAGAATTGGGCTGCCACCAAAGGATTTGGCGATGTCACTCGCCCGAAGCACGAGATCAGTCAGTTCCAGGCCCCTCATTCAAAATAGTACATGGCATGAGCGTCACACCATGACATACTCTAACACAGAAAACGAACCCCCTCTTAACGAACCCCCCCCATCGGGGCGAGTATTTTCCATCTTTCATGGCCTGAAAGCCCAACACGCGATACGTTTACGCAACACCCCCTTGCGCATCACGCTATTCATGGGTCTAAACTTTTTTGATAACGCTTCTTATTTGCAATGGATGATATGAGCAGCCCGGACACCCACACACCCATCCTTACAGTACAGGACCTCTCCGTCATCCGTGGAGATCGCCTCGTGCTGGATGCGGTCAACCTTACTCTTTACCCCGGCGAAGCAATGTTGCTCACCGGCCCAAATGGAGCAGGAAAATCCACCCTCCTACGCACCATTGCAGGGCTGCGCCCCCCCACACACGGCCAAATCACCCGCGCAGCATCCCTCTCATGGCTCGGTCATCAAGATGCCCTTAAACCAGCCCTCAGCCTTAGCCATAATCTCGCCCTCGCCGCACAACTCGGCGCCGCACCGCTACATGATGTTTTAGCAGCACTAGACCTTACTCACCTCGCAGATGTCCCCGCTCGCCTCCTCTCATCCGGACAAAAACGCCGTGCAGCCTTCGCCCGCGTTATGCTCTCCGGTGCGACATTATGGCTTCTCGATGAGCCAAGCGTCGGCCTTGATCAGGCCAGTATTGAACGCCTCGGGCACATTATGGCGCAACACCGCGCCCAAGGTGGCGCACTCATCGCAACCACACACGTGCCCCTCCCACTACCAAACACACGCACACATCAACTCCCCGTCATCTCACCCAGCACAACGCCGTTAGATGATTTTGATTTGGATATTCTGTCATGACGGCTTTTCTCGCACTTATTCGCCGTGACCTCCTCCTCGCCTTTCGCTTTGGCGCTGATACCCTCGCGACGCTACTTTTCTTTATTCTATGCGGCAGCCTCTTCCCTTTAGCGCTCGGCCCGTCACCGGACCTGCTGCGCCATATGGGACCGGGCATCGTCTGGGTCTGCGCGCTGCTCGCGTCTTTACTGCCACTCGATCGACTTTTCGGATCTGAGCTAGATGACGGATCACTGGATTTCTTAATGCTGACGGGCCTTTCGGCCCCATGGGTTGCCCTCGCCAAAATGATTGCTCATTGGCTCACAACGGGCTTACCCCTCATTATTGCTAGCTTACCACTCGGCCTCATGCTCGGCGTGACCGAACAGGAAATGCCCATTCTACTCATCAGCCTCACACTCGGCACATTGTGCCTTTCACTCCTCGGCGGAATGGCGGCATCCGTTGTGCTGGGCGCACGTCGCGGGGGCGTTCTGTTACCCCTCTTAGTGCTCCCCCTCGCAACACCAATTCTAATCTTTGGCGCCTCCGCCTCTTACGCGCCCTTACTCGGCACATCCGCAGAAAGCGGATTAGATCTCTTGGGCGCGTGCCTCATGGCAGCCCTTCCCCTCAGCCCACTAGCCGCAGGCCAAGGGCTCAAAGCCGCAACTGAATAAATGGCGCCTCAACACTCACAATAACTTCATACTCTACATCGCCCCCCCCAAGAGCCTTAGACGAGACAGCGACACCATAATTAGCATTAACGCCATTACCCCCACAGGTTGTGAAATGATGAAGACAAAAAAAGCATCTCTCTACAGAAACAAAAAATTCTGTGCCGTTACTTGTTCCGAAATCTGGGGCGGAGAATTTTTCTCTCGTACTGGCTGGTCAGCGTACACGGATCGAAAGCATGCAACGCCTCAATGGATTGGTGAAAATTTTCGCCGTTCTTTACAAACAAGCGAAGACTTTAAAGAGCCTTCGCCTCGCTCACCCGAAATCGTTCAAAAAGTGAACTTCGAAACCAGCCAAGCCTTTCTAAACTTTTGGGGAAAAGTCGCCGTAGACTTTCAAATCAAAGATTGGCGAACCGCTGTGACTAAAACAGCCAGCGTATTTTCATGCTGGGAGTATGAAAATACGGATCAAATTGAGCTCACGGCCACACGCGGCAGTGGTGGTGGACACGGGGCGTGGGATTTGGATAAAAATGATGGAAAGGTTTTTCATGTTTCCATCCATGATACGGATGAAGCCATTGGTGAAACCATTCTAAGAGCGTTCAACGCCTGCAGGCCTCACTACGCCTGAACCTAGGCCCCGTCGCCCCACACGCATATCCTTCTCTCCGACGCCTAGCACTATCCACTGACAAAGCGTCGGAAACGTAGTCAAACAACTACCTCACGAACAAAGAGCAACCTCAAACCGATTACCTCTCTTCGGAACAACGCTCAATTGATCAAAGCATCGTTTCCATGATCCCGTCACGACGTGAGAAACGATGCAGCAACGCTGCCGTCACATGCCCTGCAATGAAAACCCCCAGAACCCACGACACCAGCTGATGCAGAGCGGTAAATAACGGAGCCAATACCGCACTCTTCGCCACCAATGGCGGTAAATGAATCACCCACAACATTGGCACCGGATAACCGTGAGCAGAAGACATCAACCACCCCGTCACCGGCGTCAACAGCATCAAACCGTACAAAATCCAATGCGCGACATGCACCACAAAACGCTGCTCTTCCGTTAGTGCGCCCGACACTTCAGGTGGCCGATGCGTAGCACGCCACGCCACACGCACGACAAATAATACAATAACAAACGTCGCAATTTCTTTATGAAACGTCAGCAAACTCAAACGCGTATGGGACGGCCCCACCGGCAGAATACGGTCTGCATAAAAACCAATTCCCCACGCCGCAATGATGATAAAAGCCATCATCCAATGCAAAATCCGCGCCGGCAAAGTATAACGTACCGCCATTTCCCAAAAACTTTCTGTAATGAAAACACTGCCCCAGCGGCAGCCTAAGAAAGATTCTTCTGTAAAACAGAAGCCGCCTTTCGTCTGCTCCCAGCAAACAACTTTCCATTTATACTGCGGAACGATACGAAAGAAGATACCCTAAAGACGCCCTGCATCCTGAGAGTTCTTGTGCTGACATCCCTTTACAACCGCCTCATGGCCCTCGCGGCATCACCACGCGCCCCTTTTTGGCTCATCATCGTTGCCGCAGCAGAGGCCTCTCTCTTCCCAGTTCCGGTGGATGTGATGCTCATACCCATGCTGCTTGCCCATCGTGAGCATGCACTACGCCTCGCAGGCTTGTGCACCACTGCAAGCGTTACCGGGGGCATCATTGGTTGGGGGTTAGGCGCCTTCCTCATGGCACATATCGGCGCACCAATCGCGCATTTTTACCATGCTGAAAGCAAAATCGCATCACTGGAAAGCTTATTCCAACATTACGGGGTTTGGATCATTCTGGCCAAAGGCCTCACGCCACTACCCTATAAATTTGTCACAATTGCTGCCGGGGCCGCGCATTTTTCGCTTATCCCCTTTATCGCCGCCAGTATCGTCACCCGCGGAGCACGCTTTTATCTTGAGGCCATTTTACTCAAACTTTACGGAGAACCCATCCGGCACTTCATTGAAAAGCGCCTGACCATTTTCCTACTCGGCGCCCTCATTCTCATCCTAGGCGGCGTTGCCCTCATCACCCTGCTCTAAGCAGAAGATCAGTTCACAGCATGCTTCCGCGCCAAAGCTTCTTCCGCAGAAAATGACGGCCATTCAGATGCGCTGAGCGCAGCCAAAGACGGCGCCCCCACATGAAGACGGTGCGCATACAACCACGTATACGTTAACGCACGGTGCACGTAATCACGCGTCTCCGTATTGGGCAATGTTTCCATAAAGTATAACGGGTCGTGCATATCTTCTTGCTGAGCGGCTTCCCAACGCGCAATCGCGCCCGGCCCTGCATTGTATGACGCCAATACCCGCACCAAATCACCGCCCGCTGGATGCGTCGCATCATCAACATGGCTCGACTGCCCAGCCAAATACACAACATACATCTGGCCGATATCTAAATTTGCGGATGGGTCACGTAAGCGCGCCGCCATCCCCGGCGCCACTGTATTAATGGCTACACCCTTGGAATCATAAACCTGATGAGGGTGCGTCACAAATGTTGCCGTCAAAGGACGAATTTGCATCAGCCCCTCAGCCCCCACGCCAGAAATAGCGTTCGCATCAAAGTTCGATTCAACACGCGTCAGCGCATAAACCAACGCAGGGTCAACCCGAAACCCATGCGCAGGCCTCAGGCTCGGCAGAGGCAATGATGCCCCCGGCACTCCACTCGGTTGATGCTCCCCATCAACGATCAAAGACGCAAGCTGCTCTGATAAATCCTGAAGACCAGCCGCCTGCGCCACCAACTGCAAAGAGCGTGCACGCGCCGCATCACCCGCTATATCCGGCCACATCTGGCGCATAACAGCCTCAGCACGGCTGGCCTCACCAATTTGCAACAAAGCAAACAAACGTCGCCCATCCGGCAGAGCGTTCACGGCTTCAACATCAATTTCACTCAAAACTGGCACCGGGTCATGCAGGGTCAACTCATGAGACAAACCTGGCACTCGTGCATGGCCATGCCGCCCCTGCTCCAAGCTTTGAGCCGCCAAAAGACCATAGAACGTCTCTTTGTGCACCGCCGCGCGATGCAACCAACTCGCATAACGCGTCATACCATGTATCGGAACCGAGGAACGCCCAGCCCAATACGCAGCAGAGGCCTGAGCTTCCGCCGTTGTTAACGGAGCATTGGCAGCATCTTCAAACAAAGAATAGGCCGCAGCGTATTGGCCAGAGCGCCAAGCCGCCAAGCCAGCAACGTAAGCCGGTAGGGCAACCTTATGTTGCCCACGCCCGTAACCAGCGCTCCCAATACGCAAAGCCGCGCTTGTCAGCCCTTGGGATAATAAACCGAGCGCAATTTCACCATAAAGCTGCCCAGCATAGGCATCCGTCATACCCGGTGTTGAATCGACAAGACGGCGCGCACTCTCCGCTCCACGCTCACCTCGCGCTACCCGCTCTTGCACCGTGCGGTCCAATAAAGGGTTACGTGTGAAAGCATGCGCCAACGGATCTGCCGGCGCAGCCGGACCCATATGAGCAGAATCTACCCCTGCATCCGCTGAGAGCGCACGACGAAACGACTGCACCGGCACACTACCCGGAGGAACCACCTTCAACAGTTGCGCCTGAATATTCCCAGCATCTGGCAAAGACGCATAATGCTTTAACCAGTCCTTCAACTCTTCCGACGCAGGCTGTGCTCCAGGTGAAAGGTACCGATCCGCTAAAACATCCCCCAACAAGGTCGTATCGGACAAATGCCGCTGTGTGATCTGCGCGAGGCGTACATCCCCTCGTCGTTGGGCTTGAAAAATCTGGCGATAATGAGCCGCCTCACCCGCAGATAACGGATGCGGCAAAGACACAGCAGCATCATCCGGCATACGCCCCTGCGCAAACGCCGTTTCATCATCATGCGCATCTTCTGTCTGGACGGTGCCAGCTTGTGCAGGCTGAGAACGCAACGTTTGTGCACGCACAGACGCAAAAGAACCACCAGCCACAAGAAGCGCACTGACCACAACAGCGCGTGTTGCATTATTACAATTTAGGGGAATCATCCATCGCATAGCGACGAGTGGCTACACGTTTTCACGCACCAAAGCAAGTTTGGGTAAAAATTATGGCCCTCGACAGTACGATCATAGCGAGGCTTGACGATTCGTTCCAGTGGTCAACAGCTTAATTTCGATGGTTTTTTTCTCTTTTGTGCATTTTTTTTGCCACACCCTCATATGGACTACAAAACACCCGCCTTTTCTAAGTGCTCACGCAAAGACAAGAGGTCTTCCCACGTCTTACGACGCATCGGAGCCCCCACTTTCAACTGCACTGGATGATGCATCGGAAAAACAGGAATCGCTGCATCCAAACCCGGAATCGTCACATTCGTCCAACGCCCTCGCATACGTCCCAACATCACAGCGCCGCATAACATCCGCAGCGGCGTCACCCCCATTGTGACGATTCGCTGCGGGCGCCCTTCACGGATCGCGTCCTGCAATAACGGCAAACATGCTTTCATCTCAGACGCACTCACCGGTCGCCCCCCCGGTGGACGCCACGGCACAGCAGGCACTTGTGACAACGCCGATCGGAGCACACCAATCGATGCCAACATGCGGTCCAACAAGACCCCACTCTCCCCAGCAAAAAGAGAGCCCGTGCGATCTTCCTCTGCATCAGGCACCTCACCAATCAACATCACGGGAGCATTTTCAACATAAACAGGCTTCAAATAATGCGTTGCCATCCGGGCCAAAAATGCTGTTTCCGAGAGCTTTTCGGGGCCACCTTGCGGCACGCCTCCGCGCACCAAAGTGCCTTCCTCAGCCGCACGGGAAATTTCCACACCACCACGTGCAGCGACCGACCGCCCCTCTGACATCACGGACGTACGTGCCACTTGCAGCGTCGCTTCAACCTCTGCAAAGCGGTCTTGTGGGGTCTCTAATAAGGCCTCATCCACGCCCCAATCACGCAAAAGCGTCAAGGCAGCAAGGTGGCCCGCTGGTCCTGGAATCACGTCAGGGGTCATGCACTCTCCCGCTTCATGTCTGCTTTCAGTTGGCGACAGACCATACGCGGTCTAAAAGAATTCTATTATGCAGATCAACGGCCTCCGGCACAGGTCGCTTCGGCGCCTTTTTTCGTCTTACCCAATGCTCAACCGTATAACATGCGGCTTGGCCGGGATCTCCCTTGCGCTCTCTACTGCGCCGCATATAGCCCACGGGCAAAGCATTTCACCAATACAAAAAGCCTCTACGAGCATCACCACCCAAACATCCACCACCGGATGGCGTTTGGCTGCTAATGTTATGATGCAACGCAATGCCATTACGGAAGCATCTGGCGCCCTGCTCCACCTGCTCCCACTAGCCCCCAATGATCTCACATTACCCAAACAAGCGCTAAGCTACGCAGCTATGGATGGCCGCACGGCAGACGCCATCAGCCTTGCCCGCACCATGCCGGATAATGACATTGCCGCTTTCTTGCTGGCGGAAGAAGCACTCGCACACCACCAAACCAACGAAACGCGCTACATCCTCAACCGGACCAGCCACCCCGGCCCTCTCATTGCCCTCGTATCCCCGATCCTTACGGCCTGGAGTCTCGTGGATGAAAGCGAACCACTCCGCAACCCGAGTTCAGCATCCATCCGGCAAGCGATCACCCTTTTGAATGACGCAGCCTCGTTTGGACCGACACGCAGTCTCCTCGTGCTACACGCAGCCCTCATCGCAGAACGCGTGGCCACTCCAGAGACAATTGCCACCTTATATAATCGTGTCACACAAAGCGCTCCAAACGCACCCGCCCTCCAAATTCTGAATGCCCAACTCGAGAGCGGCTGGCTCGCTCAGACAAATCACCGTCAAAATGCACTTAAACGTTTGGCTGATCTCGGCACACAATCCGCATTAACCGCCCTCACCGTAGACCGTCTTCAAGAACAGCTTCGGCCGCGTGCGCCCTTATCTGCGGCTCAAGCCACCGCTATTCTAAATGTCCAAATCGCTGTCATGCTGACGGGCTCCTCACATGACCCTGCATCACGCGATGTCGCTATCATCGCACTACAACAAGCCCTCCACCTCGATCCAAACCTTACCGTTGCCCGTATTTTTCTTGCCGATTTATTCCGCGATGAAGACCAAGCCGCACATGGCCTCACAATACTGAACAGCATTCCAGATACTGATCCACTCGCCGTCCTCGCAGCGCAAGAACGCGTGACATTAGCGAACCAAACACATGATACAGACGCCACACGCCACGCCCTTCAGCATGCGTTAACACTTCGCCCCGATGATCAAATTTTTCTGACACAATTAGCCGACACCGAAGAAGCTGCAGGCCTCCACCAAGACGCCATCAAACATTACTCTCACGCCTTAGTTGTCTCCTCCCCCCGACGGGATGACGTATGGCCCCTCCTTCTTACCCGAGCCATGGCCTATGACAATGCAGGAGACTGGCCTCATGCACGTGAAGACATCATGCACGCCTTCGATCTCGCTCCCAACGAGCCCGATGTCCTGAATGGTTTCGGCTACGCCTCAATCGAGCATGACGACAACCCTGCCTTAGCCCTCCAATCCCTACAAAAAGCTCTCAAACTTCAGCCCGACAATACCGCCTTCCAAGACAGCTATGCTTGGGCACTTATCAAACTCAAAAAAGACCTCAAAACAGCCACCCCCATCCTCAACACCGCAGCAGAACATGCCCCCAATGATCCCGAAATTGCTTATCATCTTGGTGTTGCTTACTGGTACCAAGGCCGCCATACAGAAGCACAAGATCAATGGAATCAGGCACTTGATGATCAACCATCAGAACATGACCGCACACTCATAGACGATGCATTGCGCCATAACGGCCCTCATCTGCCTATTTTCGAACACTCATCCGGGCTCCTTCCATGACCACACCACTGACGCTGCACGATACCGCGCACGCAAAAATCAATCTTTTCCTACACGTTACCGGTCGCCGCCCGGACGGATATCATCTCCTCGACAGTCTTGCCGTTTTTGCCGGTGCAGGTGATCGATTAAGCGCCGAAAGACACGACAATACGTGCCAGCTTTCCATTACCGGCCCCTTTGCGCCCGGCTTAAGCGCCTCAGCTGATAATCTCGTCCTAAAAGCCGCTCATGCACTCCGACAAAAAGCGGGCATTACACAAGGCGTTCACCTAACACTGGAGAAAAACCTCCCCGTTGCCTCCGGCATCGGTGGCGGCTCAGCCGATGCTGCCAGCGCGCTGCGCCTTCTTGCTACCCTATGGGAAGTTGATCCCGCATTATTACCCAGCATTGCTCCAACCCTTGGGGCCGATGTTCCCGTATGCTTAGAGCAAGCCCCAACGCGCATGCTCGGCATCGGCGAAATTTTAAAGACAGCCCCCCCACTCCCACAGGGCGGCATTTTGCTGGCCAACCCCGGCATTGGCGTATCTACACCCGACATTTTCCGGCGCTTTTCTCACGCTGGTGGCCCACAACCTCGTACAGCACCCGCTCTCCCCACACACTGGGAAAACATGCAACACCTTGCTTCAGTCTTGGCCTATACAACCAATGACCTCCAACCTCCGGCCGTCAGTCTAGCGCCTATTATCAATGAAACGCTCAAAGCAATCGCCACGCTACCCAACTGCCTATTATCCCGTATGAGCGGATCTGGAGCCACCTGCTTCGGCCTTTTCCCAACAGCCGAAGACGCGCACACAGCAGCCCGAGCTCTACAAGAACACCACAATTGGTGGATTTGGGGTGGTGCCTTCGCTTCCACTGAGAAATAATACCTCACATTGATGTGATGAGCATTCGAGGACACGCCCACTCATGATCGACAACCTTTCTTTCGGCCGGGTCGCCATTATTGGTGATCTACTCCTCGATTGTTATATCAACGGCTCCGTTGAGCGGATTTCACCTGAAGCGCCGGTTCCCGTTCTAGTTCGAGCCAACCACACAACCGTTCCCGGCGGGGCCGCAAACGTCGCCATGAATGCTGCGACATTAGGCTGTACGGTAGAACTCGTCGGCCTTATCGGCTGTGACCAATCAGCAGAAACTCTTAGGGAAAATTTACAAACTCTCCCGAATATCTCCCTCTCCGGCCTCGTCGCAGATCCTGCGTGGCCTACCATCACCAAAACACGCGTCTTAAGCGGACGGCAGCAACTCGTACGTATTGATGAGGAAAAAATCGACCATGTCTCCCCAGACATGCAAGAAGCACTCATCGCGGCTGCCCGCGCTGCACTTACCCATGCCGATGTCGTCATCTGTTCGGATTACGCAAAGGGCGTATTATCCGACGCCGTACTGCACGCTATTTTTGCCGAAGCCCAAACACGGAATATCCCCGTTATCGTTGATCCCAAACGATTGGACTTCCGCACCTATCGCGGCGCGACCCTCATCACACCTAATCGCGGTGAATTAAAGGCCTCTACCGGCCTCCCCGTCAAAACAAATGCGGAAGTCGAATATGCAGCCCGCCGCGCAATGGAACAGTTTGGCGGCGACCTTCTGGTCACACGCTCCGAAGACGGCATGACACTCTGCCGACAAAATGGCAGCGTCACCCACGCCACAGCCCACAAATCAGAAGTTTATGACGTCTCCGGTGCGGGCGATACTGTCGTGGCCACAATCGCCAGCGTCTTATCCGCAGGGAAAAACTTAGAAACCGCCATTGTAATCGCAGCAAACGCCGCATCCATTGCCGTCAGCAAGCTTGGTACTGCCACAGTAACCCGTGAAGAACTTAACCAAAGCCTCCTTGCCGATATGCAAGAAAATGGTGCCACCTTACCCCTGGCACAAGCACAACAAATCATCGAAAATTGGCGCCACCATGGGGCGCGTATTGTTTTTACCAATGGTTGCTTTGACCTGATTCACCCCGGACATATTGCCCTCATACGTGAAGCCTCTCGCCAAGGCGATAAACTGGTTGTGGCGCTCAACAGCGATGCCTCCGTCATGCGCCTCAAAGGCCCAACCCGCCCATTACAAGACGAGCAAGCGCGCGCAACAGTCATGGGCGCTTTGCGCTATGTCGATCTCGTCGTGATTTTTGATGAAGATACTCCCCTTCAAGCAATCCAAGCCATCAAACCTGACGTACTGGTCAAAGGCTCTGACTATCGGGAAAATGAGGTTGTGGGCGGAGATTTTGTTAAATCATATGGTGGCACCGTGTTCCTTGCGAACCTTATTTCCGGTCGCTCCACAACATCTATTGTTCATAAGATGACTAAACACTGATCATGATTTCTTACGAAAATTTGCACCACGAGTGGTCTCACTGGCTTACTCAAAAAGCTCTACCTCTTTGGAGCCAACAAGGTTTCAACGCAGAGACCTCACTCTTCCATGAGCGCTTAACATGGGACGGGCAACCCATTCCCCTCCCACAATTACGCCTCATGGTTCAAGCGCGCCAAATTGCAACTTACTGCCGTGCTGAAATCGATGGGCATTTTTATGCCGGCGACAAAGCCCTCGCGTGCCTAAAAATGATCGAAAAGCTCTATTGGCGACGTGACGGCAAACCCGGTTGGATTTTTTCCATTACCCCACAGTATGAACCCGCCGATACCACTCGTGACCTCTACGCACACGCCTTTATTTTATACGCCTACGCATGGGCTTATCGTCTCACCCAAAACGTTCACTACCGTACAACGGCAAAAACAATATTCAGAGAAACTCTTGATATCTTTTATGCTCCCCAAGGGGGCTTTTGGGATACCATCCCACAGAAAGATACAATCCGGCGCCAAAACCCCCATATGCACCTGCTCGAAGCTTGCTTGGCACTCTTCGAAACCACGCAAGATAACGAATATTTACAACATGCTCAGCAGCTTGTGACACTAGCAAAAAGGTACTTCATTACCCCGCAATCGTGCTTACTCCTTGAATTTTTCAACCAAGACCTGAGCGCACTCCACACCCTAGGCAAGAACCGAGTAGAGCCTGGGCACATGCTCGAATGGTCCTGGCTCCTACACGAATACGTGCGCTTAAGCCCAGAGGCTTTAGAAAACACAAAAATCAACCAGCTTGCTCAAGCTTTACAAAACAACGCGGAGCAATATGGCATATCCAAATATCATGTGCTTGACGCCATAAATGATGCTTATACCATTCAGGAGCACTCACTCCGTATATGGCCACAAACTGAATTCTTGCGCCTTTTATACCACCCTCGTTCTCAGAAAAGCCCCATTGCGGCTTTAGAGTGCAGCCAAATACTCTTCAACTGCTTCTTAAAACAACACCTCTCAGGCGGATGGATTGACCGCTTACACCCACATTATGAGGCCATATCTGACCACATGCCCGCCAGCTCACTCTACCATATCTACGGCGCAGCTAGAGAGATCCTTTTATCTGAAAAAGGATAACGTAAACAGCTAACTACCCCCCACACACGGGGCCAAAAACGGCTTCAATACGCGATTTCAAAGTACTCGTCGTAAAAGGCTTGGCCAAAAAATTATTGACCCCTTCTGAAATCGCCTTTTGTACTAAGTTTTTATTTGCATGCCCCGTGAGCATAATAAAACCAATTTTTTGCGTACTGGGTGATGACCTAACGGCGCGCAACAATGCTAATCCATCCATATCAGGCATATTAAAATCAGATATGATCAAATGCACCGTATTTGTACGAATATGTTCCAATGCCTCAAGGCCATTCTTTACCCCTGCGACATTCACAAATCCTAGCTGAATGAGACTATTTCTCAACAAAGAACGAATAGATGTTTGATCATCCACCAATATTATTGACATTGATGCAGCAGTTATCATGACATATTTCTTTCTACACTAAACATTACGCGAAATTTCTTCGCCAATTTTATCTAAAGATAATTGCTTACACACAGCACCACGCTCAAAAGCTTGCTTAGGCATGCCATAAACCACTGATGTCCTCTCATCTTGCGCTATCGTAAATGCCCCTTCATTCTTCATCGCTAAAAGCCCTTGAGCGCCATCATCCCCCATACCGGTTAAAATCACTCCAATAGAATTATTCTTATAAATAGTTGATATAGAGTTAAATAAAACATTTATGGATGGGCGGTGACCATTCACTTTATCACCCGGCGATAAATGACAGATAGCGGTACCATTTTTTATTATAACTTCTAAATGCCGTTGATCTCCCGGAGCGACAACAACGGCACCGCTTTCTAAAGGCAAACCATCTTCTGCTAAAACGACCTTTAAATCTATAACTTCATTCAATCTCTTTACCATTCCTTCCGCAAAACTACACAAAATATGTTGAACAATAACAATAGGCGGAGAATGTATCGGTAATTTTTTCAAAACTTCTTCTAAGGCTGAAATTCCACCCGTTGAAGAACCAATTGCTATAATTTTATACTTAGATTGGTATCTATAATAAGATGATATAACTTCATCAGCCAATGTAGAGAATGTATCCTTACCGCTTTTTTTTGAAAAAAAAGAAACTGCTCCCATACTGTACGCTGCATCTGCAATTTTATGTTTTTTATCAAAACTAGAAACGATAACTACTGGCATAGGCCTAAAATTCATTATTTTTTTTAAAAATTGAAGACCATTCATCCCAGGCATCTCTATATCCAAAGTAATTATATCTGGAGATGTTTTAATAATCATATCGCGCGCTTCGTATGGAGTTCCGGCTGCCCCCACAATTTGCAGGCGCTCATCTTTTTTCAAGCTAAATGATATCAATGCACGAGCCGTTATAGAGTCATCTACAATTAAAACTTTTATTTTTCTTTCAACCATTATGATATTTTCCTATATGCATTGATACCAAAAGCCTTTAATCCATATTGAGATGGATTATGTATTCTTTCTGAGTGACCAATATAGAGTTCACCTCCAGCAATAAGAGTTTTAGAAAGACGCTCCCATAGTTGATCTTTACTCACACAATCAAAATAAATTGCTACATTCCTGCAAAAAATAACATCAATTTTAAAGTTAAAATTCCACCCATTTTTTAAATTTAGCAATTTAAAGGTTATATTTTTTGTTATTTCATAATTAAAAGATACATTACCTCCATCTATATTTATAAATTTTTTATATATTTTTTTTATATATTTTATATCCTCAAGAGAATATTTATTTTTTGATGCTTTTTTAATTACTTTATCATTTATATCACTACCTAGAATACTATACTTTATACCTTTATCAACGCACAAATCATTAATAGAAATTGCTATTGAATACACCTCCTCCCCCGTCGAACAGCCCGCAGACCATACCCTAACTTTGTTTTCTTTTTTTCTTTTCATAAAATCTTTCAAATATGAAAAATGATGCTCCTCCCTATAAAATAACGTATAATTAGTTGTTATTTCATTTATAATAAGATGTTCACTTCTATTAATTATTATATTATTAATATAATCTTCAATACAATCAAATCCACTATCAATAAATGCCTTATCAAACCTAGAAATAAATAGGTAATTTTTTTCCTCAGGAAAAAATAATCCATATTTTTTATTAATTAAATTCTTTATAATTTCAAAGTTATAATTACTCATTAACAATAATCTTTTCCACTAATTTTAATAAGTTAATAGAAAAAATTGACCTTTCATCACTTTCTATAATTCCATATATTACATTTATCTTTTCCGAGAAAATATTTGGTGAAGATTTTATTTTTGAATACTCCACGATATCGCTAACTGATGAAACTGAAAAAGCTATAAATTTTTCTCTACATGAAACAATTATCAAAGCTTTTTTTATTATATCTCCCTTCCCGCCTATTATATCGAATAAGTCTACAACAGGTATAACTGACCCTCTAATATTTATTATACCCTCAATATATTTTTCACTAGAGGGCAATAAGGTTGGTTCTATCCACCCTTTAATTTCTTTAATACAAGATATTTCAAATGAAAAATTATACTCACCACATTTAAAGACCAAAGATTTACTCATCACTTCCTCTATTTTTTGTAGTATGCCCAATTTTTTCTGCGAAAAAATTCACATCAACAATCAAGGCAAGACTTCCATCACCCAGAATAGTTGATGCCGAAAAACCATTAATATTTTTATAATTTTTTTCTATGGATTTTATTACAAATCTATTTTTATCAATTATTTCATCAACAGAAAATATATACTTACAACCATATTCAGATTGTATACACACACCAACCCTAGAACAAAAATCACCTCCACCCATCCAATAATTAATATTAAACATAGAAATGTACTCATTTCTATACCTATAAATATACATTTCGTTTTCATTTTTAATTATATTTTTACTATTAATCTCAAATGTATCTATAACATCAGATATCGGTATAATAAATTTATTACCTAAAGATTTAAACAAAAGACCCTCAACAACTGATAACGTTAAAGGTAATGAAATACGAAATTTTGTGCCTTTATTTTCTTCAGAAAAAATACTAATTTTACCTCCAATTTTATCTATTTCACGCTTAACAACATCCATACCAACCCCCCTGCCGGATAGGTTCGATACAGTAGACGCTGTTGAAAAGCCCGATGCAAAAATCAAGTTATATATATCAACATCCGTTAAAACCTGATTTTGAGAGATAAGGTCATTTTTGAGAGCTTTTTTACGAATATTATCTTTTGACAAACCGCAGCCATCATCTTCGATCTCAACGATTATCCTTCCGGAAAAATGGAATGATCGTAAGTATATTTTTCCTCTCTCATTTTTATTTTTAGAAAGTCGAATCTCTCTGTTTTCTATGCCGTGATCTATAGCGTTACGCACCATATGCGTTAATGGATCAATAATCGCTTCCAATACAGAACGATCGACACTAGTCTCCTCTCCTTCGAGAACAAGGTCTACCTCCTTAGACGCTAGTCTTGAGGCCTCACGCACCACTTTTTTCATTCTCTGAAAAGCCAAATCTATCGGGTGCGCCCTCATAGACATAATATTATCTTGTAGTTCTTGTGTGATTGATTCAAGTTTTTTTAAACAATTACTTTCATTATGCAATATTTTTGAACTTTTTATCTCTTCTTGAAGAATTAAAATTTCACCCATCAAATCAACAAGTTTATCAACTCTATTCAAATCGACCCGCACACTAACTCCGCCTTTCGTAGGCGTAGGCGTAGGCGTAGGCGTAGGCGTAGGCGTAGGCGTAGGCGTAGGCGTAGGC
>NZ_CAMKWA010000002.1 GCF_946476835.1 uncultured Neokomagataea sp. | reverse complement strand
CCATCACCCGCTCCAGTTATGAAAAAGGCGCCATCAGGCGCCTTTTTTCGTTTCTACGCTATGAGCAGAAACGGTTTTCCTGCCCGGTAAATGTTCCCGAGCAGGAAAGAAAGCGTTTTACTTCGCAGCTGCGATTGCGCTTTCGATAGAGGCGTACGCGTCTTCCTTAGAAGCCCAGCCTGTTACCTTGACCCATTTACCAGGTTCCAGATCTTTGTAGCGTTCAAAGAAGTGCGTGATGGCCTGACGGGTGATTTCTGGCAGGTCATCAACGGATGTGATGTCTTTATACTGCGTGTGCACCTTGTCATGCGGGACGCAGATGATTTTTTCATCAACGCCGCTTTCATCTTCCATCTTCAGCATGCCGATGGGGCGTGCACGGATGACAGCGCCCGGAACGATAGCGGCAGGAGCCAGAACCAGCGCGTCTGATGGGTCACCATCGGCGGCGAGTGTGCCGGGGATAAAGCCATAAGCAGCAGGGTATGCCATTGGCGTGAAAATGATACGATCGACGATCAATGCACCGCTGTCTTTATCGACTTCGTACTTGACCTGAGAACCCTGCGGAATCTCGATAACCACGTTGATATCGCGCGGTGCGTCTTTACCGGTCGGGATCTTGCTGATGTCCATGAAAGGCACCTTGTCATTGAAGTGAATTGAACCGGGGTGATCTTACTGGGCTGTTTTCAGTCTGCCCAGCCCCTCTCTATCTTTTCAGGGCAAGAATAAAAGTAGGGTTTTTCGTGGCTAAGCACTTGCAAAAAAGTTTCAGGTAGGCGATTTGCTGAGATCAACCGCGCGCCTGTAGCTCAATTGGTTAGAGCCGTCCGCTCATAACGGATTGGTTGGGGGTTCAAGTCCCTCCGGGCGCACGGTGTTTCTCTTGACGCGCATCTGTCATGCGCTGCTCAGCTTCTCATTCCACCTTCTCGATTTGGGAGACCTGCCATGGCCGCCTACCAATATGTCTACGTCATGAAGGATCTGACCAAGGCCTATCCCGGTGGCCGAGAGGTCTTCAAGGGCATTACGCTCTCTTTCCTTCCGGGTGTGAAAATCGGCGTTCTCGGTGTGAACGGTGCCGGTAAATCAACCCTGTTGAAGGTTATCGCAGGTATTGAAAAAGAATTCGGTGGTGAAGCATGGGCCGCTGAAGGCGTTAAGATTGGCTATCTTGAGCAAGAGCCAAAACTTGATGAGAGCCTGACAGTTGGTGAAAATGTTGCTCTGGGCTTTGGTGAGCTGAAGCAAGCTGTTGATCGTTTTAACGCGATCTCGATGCAGTTTGCTGAGCCGATGTCTGATGATGAGATGACGGCGCTTTTGGCTGAGCAAGCTGAACTGCAAGAAAAAATTGATGCGGGTGATGGCTGGGAGCTGGACCGTAGGCTAGAGATCGCGCTGGACGCGCTGCGCTGCCCGCCGGCTGATAGTTCTGTAGAGAAGCTGTCTGGTGGTGAGCGTCGTCGTGTCGCGCTGTGCCGTCTGTTGCTTGAAAAGCCAGACATGCTGCTGCTCGATGAGCCCACCAACCATTTGGATGCAGAAAGCGTATCTTGGTTGGAAAAGACACTGCGTGATTATCAGGGCACCGTGATGGTCATTACCCATGACCGTTACTTCCTCGATAACGTCACGAACTGGATTCTCGAGCTGGAACGTGGTCGTGGATATCCGTTCGAGGGTAACTACTCGTCATGGCTGGAGCAAAAGCAGAAGCGTCTGGCGCAGGAAGAGAAAGAAGAGAGTGCACGTCAGCGCGCATTGGCGGCTGAGCGTGAGTGGATTTCTGCGTCTCCGAAGGCGCGTCAGGCAAAGAGCAAGTCGCGTATTACGCGTTATGAAGACATGCTCGCAGCCAATGCTGAGCGTGCTGGTGGTACCGCGGATATCGTGATTACTCCGGGCCCACGTTTGGGTGGCACAGTTATTGAGGCCGAAAACCTGCGTAAGGGCTTTGGTGACCGTCTTTTGATTGATGGTTTGAACTTCAAGCTGCCGCCAGGTGGTATCGTGGGTGTGATTGGTCCGAACGGTGCTGGTAAGTCCACGCTGTTTAAGATGATCACGGGCCAAGACCAGCCAGATGAAGGTTCTTTGAAGGTCGGTGAAACCGTGAAGCTCGGTTACGTTGACCAGTCCCGTGATACGTTGGACGATAAGAAGACTGTCTGGGAAGAAATTTCCGGTGGTACGGATGTGATCCATCTGGGTAAGCGGACGGTGCCATCACGCGCTTATGTGGGGGCGTTTAACTTTAAGGGCTCAGATCAACAAAAGCGTGTTGGTGTGCTGTCCGGTGGTGAACGTAACCGTGTGCATTTGGCTAAGATGCTCAAGCAAGACAGCAATGTTATCCTGCTTGACGAACCGACCAACGATCTTGACGTGGATACGCTGCGTGCACTTGAAGATGCACTGGCGGAATTTGCCGGTTGTGCTGTGGTCATCTCCCATGATCGCTGGTTCCTTGACCGTCTGGCAACGCATATTCTGGCCTTTGAGGGTGACAGCCACGTTGAGTGGTTTGAAGGTAACTTCCAAGCTTATGAAGAAGATAAGCGACGTCGCTTGGGCGCTGATGCGACGGAGCCTAGCCGTATCAAGTACCGACCAGTTGCACGCTAAGTGGTCTAGGTGATTTGATAGCCGGTGGGGTTTCTCCACCGGCTTTTTTTTGGCCTATTGTGTTGAGGGCAGCGCGTTGCTTGGTCGTGAAATACGGACCATACGCCTCGTACTGACGCCGATTACGTGGCGTGATCTTGAGGATATGGTTGATCTGAAAGGGAATGCTGGCGCGTTTGGGCGAATGTTGGGCGGCGTACGGGATCGCCTGCAGGCGGAACGTGAAATGGCTGAGGACATTCGGCTGTGGGCGCGCCGTGGTGTTGGGATTTTTGCGATCCGTGAAGATGGGCGTTTTGTGGGCATTACGGGGGTGCATGAACGGCCTGATGGGCGTGGTTTGGGCTTACGATTTGCGTTGTATCCGTGGGCAGGTGGGCGCGGTTTGGGGCGGGAAGCGGCCGGTGCGGCGTTGCGTTTTGTGCTGGATGTCGGGGAGACGCATGTTGTGGCGGTAGCGCGGGAAGATAATTGGCCGTCCCGAGTGGTGCTGGGCAGCATTGGTATGCACCATGTTGAGACGTTTGAGCGTGATGGTTATACGATGCTGCTGTATGAAGTCAGGGTGCCGTCCTCACGTGAGTGAAGCACTTGTTTCGTTGCGAATTCATAATACTATAAATGGGTATATTTGAGTTCGTGGGCGATCATAATGGAACTGACATTCTTACAAGTTGATGTTTTTGCGGGGGCTGCGTTCAAAGGAAACCCTTTGGCGGTGGTCGTTGGTGCAGATGCACTGTCTGATGCAGAAATGGCGCAGATTGCCAACTGGACAAATTTGAGTGAGACGACGTTTTTGCTCAAGCCGATCAGTGCGGATGCTGATTACCGTGTGCGGATTTTTACACCTAGTCAGGAGTTGCCTTTTGCGGGGCACCCGACATTAGGCACGGCGCATGTCTGGCGTGCTTTAGGCGGCGTTCCTAAGGGGGAGATGTTGGTGCAGGAGTGTGGCGTCGGCCTGGTGACGCTGCGTGAAGTGGATGGAAAGTTTTCTTTTGCGGCACCGCCGTGCCAGCGGACGGGGCCTGTTGGTGCCGAGGATCTCGCGCAGGTTACGCGTGCACTGAAGATTACGGAAAACGATATTGTGGCGGCTCAGTGGACGGATAATGGGCCGGGTTGGCTGTCGGTTTTGTTGCGTGATCGGGCCGCTGTTTTGGCTTTACGTCCTGATTGGAGTGTGTGGGGCGATTTGAAGGTTGGTGTGGTTGGCCCATGGGCCGCACAGCAGGATGGCTCGGATGCCCAATTTGAGGTGCGTGCATTTTTTAGCAGTGGCGACTTTTGTGTTGAAGACCCTGTGACGGGCAGTTTGAATGCAGGTTTGGCACAGTGGTTGATTGGTAGTGGATTTGCGCCAAAAGCGTATGTCGCGCGTCAAGGTACGGTTTTGAACCGCGTGGGATGTGTGTCTGTGGAGCAGTGTGGAGACAGTATCTGGATTGGCGGTGAAGTTGTGACGCGAATTCGCGGGGTAATCACGGTATAAGAAGAGACAAAAAAGGCCTCAGTTTTTACTGAGGCCTTTTTTGTAGTGTATCTTAATGGTGATGTGCGAGTTGGTGCTCAAGAGCTGTGTTGAGGGCGTCAACATCGCCACCGTGGCGGGAGAGGTATGAGCTGTAATCGCCGCGCTGGTTCATACGGAGGCTGGCGCCTTCACCGAACATGTCCACTACTTTTGGTGGGTTGCCGGAGATGATCAACTGCATGTTCACCTCTGGCTGCCCTGGACGATCAATGAGAGCCCTGACGCGCTCACCGTCTGGTGTGGAGGTCGAGCCGACGATGTGGAAGCTTACGCCCTGATAATTGCCGACCTGATCGGTAATGGTGTTCACCAGAACTTGGTCAAACAGAGAGATATATTTTTGCTGCTGTGCTGGCGTTGCTGTGTGCCAGTAGCGGCCCAAGCAGTAGCGGCCAATACCTTCAATATCGAGGTTTTGCTGCAAAAGAGGCAGGACTTGCTGTTTTTTTGCATCAAGGGACTGACCGGAATTGACGATTCCGACTAGTTTTGTGCCAAAATTATTCACAAAATCCGTTGCCGGGCTTGCAGATGCAGCGCCAGTGCTCAGTGCTGTCGCAGCAACGAGACCCAGAAGAGTGCGGCGTGAGAACGTGTTTAACATAGTGATTATCCTCGGTTTTTGGGTCAGAGAGGTCAATCAATGGTACCAGTCGGGGGTGGTGGCGCGGTGATCCGCGTTCAGCGTGTCCACTTGGCTTTGGCGGTTTTGCTGCCATGCGCTGCGGATATAAGAATAGGGGTCTAAGCTGTCTTGTTCAACATGATCTATTTGATCCGTACTCTCTGCCAGTCCATCCATTGTACCAAGAATATTGTACGCCCAGTTGAAGGTTAAAAGACCATAGCCTCTGGGGACGTAATTAATTGGGGAAAGGCCTTGGCTGATGGCGTAACCGCCAGCATCACGGAAGCTGGATGGGCCAACCAAGGGAATAAAGAGGTAAGGACCGCTGGAGACGCCCCAATTGGCGAGGGTCATGCCTGGATCAGTCTCATGTTGCGGGTAGCCAACGAGGCTTGCGACATCAAACAGCCCAGCAACACCAGCGCTCATATTGATGGCAAAACGCATGAAAGAGTCGCCTGCGCGGCGGGGCTTACCAGCGCCGACATCTGAGAAGAATACGGCGGGTTCGCGCCACGTTTGATTCAGATTGTCGATGCTGTGACGGACGGGGGCAGGCACGGCCCATATCCATGCTTTGCTTACCGGGCGTATGGCTTTGTGGTATGCCCACATCTGAGCATCATACATCTTACGGTTTACGGGTTCGTAAGGGTCATTGGCTGCTTTGTAATCTGCAAGGTCATCCGGGTCGGTTGGAGGCGGATTGCGCAGGGAGCTACAGGCTGTCAGAGAAAGCAGAGCCAGCGTTCCAACCGCCCACCGTTTGGTGGTGGAGAATGAAGGCTTCCCGACAAACCGAAACCGTCGAATGTTCATAAACCAATCCTCGAATACCTTGCTGCGGCGGTGCTCACAAAGACTTTACCGCATGGCGGAAGGCAATGTGCAGCGCCTAAGAGACGCTCGGAATATCCAGCGAGAACGATGCGCAGACAATCTTTAATTCCGCGGTTAACTGCGGATAAAAGCTCTTTTAAAGTATCTGACATGATTCTGCACCCCTTCGCGTTTTCTTGATTTTTCCTGTGCAAGCGCCGCATGGTTAGCGGTTCATTGCGGAAAAAGATGCGTTTCGGGCTTTGACGCGGCAGAGAATTTTAGCGCACTGTTGCGTGAACTCAACACGGGGGATAGCGTTTATGCCCGCTTTCAATTTGCGCAAGATGTCTCTTTTAGCTTCAGCCGGTTTGTTTGCCGTATGTGCAGGACAAGCTGTTGCAGCGCCGACGGTGACATCTGCTCCATGGGGTACGACGCCCAATGGAAAAGCTGTTAAGATCTTCACACTAAAAAATGACCATAATGTGACGGCGCGCGTCATTACGTATGGTGGTATTATCCAGTCTGTTGAAACGCCAGACCGTAATGGCCATGTGCAAGATGTGGTGCTCGGTTTTGGAACGTTAAAAGGCTACACCGTTGATAGTGCTAAGGGTGGCTTGTTCTTTGGCGCGGTGATTGGTCGTTACGCAAACCGTTTGGCTAAGGGTAATTTCCCAGTTGAAGGTAAAGAGTATCACACGGATGTGACGGCACCACCTAACGCACTGCATGGTGGTAAGCGCGGTTTCGATAAGCAAGTCTGGACGTTTGAGAAAAGCGGTGTGAACGCAGATGGTGCATATGTCACGTTGAAGCTGGTGAGCCCAAATGGGGATCAAGGCTTCCCTGGCACACTGACCACGCATCTGACTTATACGTTGAGCAATGATGACGCGCTAAGCCTGCACTATGTTGCGACGACGGATGCGCCAACGGTTCTGAATCTAACGAACCACTCTTACTGGAACCTCAATGGTGAAGGGAGTGGCAGCATCGAACCAGAAGTTCTGCAAATTAACGCAGACTCCTTTACACCGACCGATGCGACATCAATTCCGACTGGTCAGGTAGCGCCTGTTGTGGGAACGCCATTTGACTTTACGAAGCCAACTGTTATCGGCGATCGTTTGCGGAGCAATGATCCGCAGATGATGTATGCGCGCGGTTATGACATTAACTGGGTCGTGAATGGTGCATATGGTCAGGCACCACGTTTGGCCGGTAAAGTATATGATCCGCGTTCAGGCCGCAGCATGGAAGTCTTGACCAGCCAGCCGGGTCTGCAAGTGTATACGTCTAACTCATTGGACGGCGGATATGCGGGTATTTCTGGGCATGCTTACCGTCAGGGTGATGCTGTAGCGTTTGAAGCTGAGCACTATCCAGACAGCCCAAATCATCCTTCTTTCCCGACGACAGAGTTGAAGCCGGGTCAGACGTTTGATTATACGACGACATTTAAGTTCTCAAACAAGTAACATAAGAAAAGAGCGGCTCTTATTGGGCCGCTCTTTTCTTATTTTCTATCGTGAAATGGTTATATTAACTAATGCGGCGGCCTTCTTGTACGCCGTAGAAAATGAAGTGCAGGAATAAGTCGCCTTCATAAGCAGCAAGATCCGGGTTCGCTGCAAGATAAGCATTTGGATTGAAAAAGCGATTTGGTGAGCGGAACTCACGGTGGCCGGTTTCCCGGTAATGTGTTGCGGCGTCGATGCCGGAGGCAGCAACATCGGGATATTCACGTTCATACCATACGCGGTCAAAGACGCAGGCCATGTCGAGAATAAAAGGACCTTCGGCTTGGACAGGTGAGGCTTCCGCAGGTGCCTCTACGGGCTCTGAAGCAATAGAAGGTTCATTGTGTTGTTCGTCTGACATAACGCGTTTGGTCTCCAGTTCGGTTTTTTTATTCCGTTGTCGCTGCCGAGAGGTAGCTTTTTTGGGTGAAGATTGTGTCATGTCGGCCCGTGCTACTTTGTGTTAACTTCTAAGAGCTCTAAAAAAATACTGACGTCTTTTTCATGGGGTGTCCAGAAAACTTCCTTTATATTGTATGTATAATTAATGATTTATTATGTGTTTTTTGTTAAATATTTTTGTTAGGGGTGGGGTTCTGTCGAATAATGCGTGCTGGGTTGCCAACGGCAGTGGCGTCAGAGGGAATGTCATCCAGTACCACTGAGGCGGCGCCAATGCGTGAGCGTGCACCGATGGTAATACGACCCAGGATTTTGGCGCCGGCGCCAATGAGTGCCCCTTCTCGGATGATGGGGTGCCTATCTCCGCTGAGCTTCCCTGTGCCGCCGAGGGTAACGTCCTGAAAAAGGGCCACGTCGTTTTCAATGATGCAGGTTTCACCGATGACAATGCCTGTGCCATGGTCCAAGCTGAGGCGTTGCCCGATGCGTGCTGCGGGATGGATGTCGATGGCAAACAATTCATTGCAGCGGCTTTGCAAATGGTAGGCAAGGTGCCGGCGGTTATGGTGCCACAGATAATGCGCGACGCGGTGTGCTTGTAGGGCTTGCCACCCTTTGAAAAAGAGAAAGGGGGTGACGAGGTCTGTGCAGGCGGGGTCACGTTCTTGAATGGCGAGAATATCTGCGGCAGCGGCTTCCGCAATATTTGGGGCATCGGTGAAGATGCTGCTGACTAGCCGTGTGATGGACGTCGCTGGGATGGCGCGGTCTGCCAGTTTTGTGCCGAGGAGTGATGCAAGGGCAGAGGGGAAACTTGGGTGGTCCCCTATATTCGTGGCGTAGACATCTTGGATCAGGGGGTCATGGCAGCTGCAGGCTTGTGCCTGCATAGTGTGCCAGAGTGTGGTGAGGTTCGGCTGCTGTGTCATAGGCCCATCGCTCGTCGGACGAAAGCTTTACGTAAAGAAGGCACGCGGTGCACGCCAGCAATGCCGATATCACGGATGCGGCGTAGGAGAGGGTTATCGTTGCTAAAGAGGCGCTCTAATACGTCTGTCGCGGCGAACATGGCCATATTCGCCGGGCGTGTTCTGCGCTGATATTGCTGGAGGAGTGTGCGTTCACCAAGGTCTTTTTGATTTTGATGTGCCGTGATGAGTAGGTCAGCTAGGGCGATGACGTCTTTGAAGCCGATATTGAGCCCCTGTCCGGCAATGGGGTGGATACCATGTGCGGCATCGCCTGCGAGGGCGAGGCGGTGGCTGATATAGGTTCGTGCGTATTGTGCGCTGAGTGGATAAAGCCAGCGGCGCCCGATTGGAGTAATCTTGCCGAGGTCTTCATCGCCCATGCGTGCTTTGATTTCACGTGCGAAGACATCATCCGGCAGGGCGTGGCACCGTTGAGCGCGGCCTTCTCCTTCAGCCCATACGATGGCGGAGCGGTGGGGGTGTTCTGCTGTGCCGGGCATGGGTAAGCGTGCGAACGGTCCTTGGGGCAAGAAATGTTCGAGGGCAACGCCATGGTGAGGCTGCTCATGTGCGATTGTCGCGACGATACCGTATTGGTGATAAGGGACTTTGGTAACGCCAATGCGGGCTTGCTCTCTTAGAGGGGAACGGCGGCCCTCTGCCGCGACGACTAATTGTGCGCGTACGGTTTTTCCTGTGGCGAGGCGGATTTCGGCATGATCGGGATGGAAAGTGAATGTGCCAGTATTGGGCGCTTCGACGGTTACGCCTTCAGCCTGCGCGAGTGTATGATTAATAGCAAGGCGGAGGTCTCGGGCTTCAGCCATCCAGCCGAAAGGTTGATCTGAGGGGGCGTCTTCTACGCCAAAATGTAGGAAGAGAGGGGACGCACCTTCATAAGGGCGACCGTCTGACACGCGGATCTCACGGATGGGTTGTGATGTTCCGGGGAGATTGCCCCAAATGCCAGCATCTTCCAAAAGGCGGCGTGGCCCTTCGGCGATGGCATAAGCGCGGCCATCGAGAGAAGGGTCTTCGAGGCCGGGAAGTGCTGCGCGGTCTATGAGCAAGACTTTAAGGCCAGCGGCGGAAAGGCGACAGGCTAGGGTGGCGCCGACGGGGCCAGCCCCGTTGATGCAGACGTCATAGCATGTATCCGCCATTGTTTTATGTCCCTTCGCATATGCGTATTTAGCCGCGCTATGGCGGTTATGTTCTGATTTTAGTCCTACTCCTCAGTGCGGTGAAGAGAAAGAGGGGTCTGTGCATGGGAGGGGTGCGAGAGGTGGTTTGTGCTCTTTTAGGGCCATATCGTAGGGGGGTATGATGGCGCAGTCTTGTGAGCTTTTCCTGATTGTGAGTGTTGCGGTGAAGAAGTAACAGATTTGCAAGAATATTCTCTTGTCGAAAACGTTATGTTAGTGGCACGATCAACAGCATGAAGGTTTTTTCTGTGCGTATTCTGAATATGTGCAGTGGGAAAATAAAGAACCCGGCGATGATGCCGGGAACAGATTGAGGACAGCCCCGCCGTGAAGCTTGTTACTGCGATCATCAAGCCATTTAAGCTCGACGATATTCGTGAAGCCCTGACGCCGCTTGGTATTCAAGGACTTACGGTTACGGAAGTGAAAGGTTTTGGCCGTCAGAAGGGTCAAACGGAAATTTACCGTGGTGCAGAATATCACGTCAGCTTCTTGCCGAAGTTGAAAATTGAGATCGTTGTTTCAGACAGCGTGGTGCAGGAAGTGGTGGATATTATCCGTGATGCCGCGCACACGGGTAAAATTGGTGACGGTAAGATCTTTGTGTCTCCGGTTGATGAAATTATTCGTATCCGTACCGGTGAGACGGGTGAAGCGGCCCTATAAAGCGCCCAAAAGCCTTTTATAGGGAACGGATTCATGCGTAGAGTGCTTGTGGCCTTTGAAGAAAAAGGAAAGTCCACCATGGCACTTTATCGTTTGGTCTCCCGTTTTGCGTTTGTCGCACTTCCCGCTGCGATTGTGTGTGTTGGTGCGGCGCCTGCTGCATCAGCCGCAGCGTCTAGTGGACGTGACTGTCATGCTGCGTTCCAGTCTGCGAAGACGAGTGGCACGTTGCAGGGGCAGAACTATCTCGCTTTTAAAGCAACGCATTGTGCTTCTGGTGCGGTAGCGGGTGCGACACCTTCTGTTGCTGCACCGGCCGTACCGGCAACGCCGTCTGCTCCTGCTGTGCCATCGGCTCCGGCAGTGACGAAGCCTGCTGTTCCGTCAGCATCAGCAAGCATTCCCACTAAGCCGAACGCGGCGACTGCTTTGCCTACGGGTTCTGTTCAAATGGGTGGAAAGGCTGTGTTTCCATCGGCGATTTCGCCTGAATTTGCGAAATTATCTGCTGGAAAAGCGCGTTTGAAAACCTGTGCAGCACAATATCAGGCGAATAAGGCCAATGGCGGTAATGCAGGGCTGACGTGGATTTCTAAGGGCGGCGGCTATTGGTCCGCCTGTAATGCACATCTCAAAGGCTAAAAAGAGTTCACGAGAGTGTATGAAGCGGCCGGGTTATCGCCCGGCCGTTTTGCTGTGTAAGTGGTTCTTTTAACGAATAAAGACGTGCTGGTGGGTGTATGAAACCCACACCGTATGCTGTGCAAACCAATCACTTCCTAAGAGCATATCAACGTTATCATAGAGGGGAGCGATGGTCAGTGTGGGGTGGTCCCATTGTGTTGGGCCAAGTGTGAATTGTTTGAAGTGGTGCCAGTAATAGCGGTGTGGATGTAAATCCACGCCAGCGGCAATGCCGCCCGGGTCTTGGGCAAGTTGGTTATCTGTCAGGCCTAATTTATGGGCGAAGTCGAGGCTTATGATATGTGAGCGTGCGCCACTATCGAGTAGGGCAGTGCCTGTGATGCCATCCAGCGTAAAAGCTAGTGTCATGCGTCCCGAGGTGAGATGTGCGGGAATAGTGCGGGTTTCTTCTTGTGGTGTATTGCACCCTTGTAAAGGGTCTGCGCGCCAAAGTGTAAGTTGATGGTGCGGAACATCAAATTCGAGGTCAAAATTGGACAGGACATCTGCCCCGATGAGACCTTCGACCGGGGGATGTAATAACGGAATACCCGGTAATTCACCGATAGCGATAAGGCCACTGCCGAGTTTGAGTGAGCCGAGTTGGAAAGTGGTGATACGTGTGTCTGGAACGGTGGCACCAGCACCACCTGCGCCGGATAAGGCCGTGCGTAAAGAAGTATCCGTTGGGAGTTTCATACGCTTTACGGCGGAAGATGTGATGAGGCTGCCTTGTGAGCCGGTATCTACGATCACGGAGAGTGCATGCCCGTTGATGGTGGCGGGGACACTGAGATAGCCGCCGTCATCCCGTAAAGGGAGCGTTATGATACGTGTGGGTGGAACGCAGCGTGGGGATGTGAGGTCGTTTTCCGTATGTGCGTAAAGCGGTGATGTCAGGGCCGTTATGCTGATAATGGCTGCGGTGAGGGCTTTGCTCATGATGATTTTGCTCTTGGGTGGGCTTTGCGCCAAACATCAAGGAGATGTTTCTCATCCGCTAATGTGTAAGCTTGCGTTGTGGAGAGGCTGGCATGCCCCATGAGTTCTTGAATGGCGCGTAGGTCTGCGCCACCTTCGAGCAGATGTGTTGCGAAGGAATGGCGTAAAGCATGTGGCGTTGCGGAATCGGGCAGGCCTTCGGCCTTGCGCCACTCGCGCATGGAGCGTTGGGCCACGCCGGGATTGAGGCGGCCGCCGCGTGTGCCACAAAAAAGAGGAGCTTCAGGGGAGGGGGAAGGGTGTGCGGCGCGCCATGTGTTTAAGGCTGTTTGAACGGCAGGTAGGAGGGGAACGAGGCGTTCTTTACCACCCTTTCCGCGGACCATGAGAGTATCATGGCCGGTACGCCCAAGATCACTGATATTGAGGGCGAGGGCCTCGCTGATACGTAGCCCTGTGCCGTAAAGTAGGGTGAACAGCGCCTGATCTCTGAGAGCGGCTTGGTGGCTGGTGGCATCATCGGCAATAGCGGTTGTTGCGGTGAGGGCTTGTTCTTGCCCCAACGGGCGGGGGAGTCTTTTTTTGCGGCGAGGTGTCGCAAGGAGGGCAGAATTGGGATTGGTGATGCCGTGGCGTAGGTTAAGATAGCGGAAGAACGAACGCAGTGCAGAGACACGTCGGGCACGGGAGCGGGCGCGGCCATCGGCGTTACTAGCGCGGCGAGTAGGTTTTTCGCTGCGTTCGGTTTCGTAGGCGAGCCATGCGCGTAGGTCTGCGAGGGAGAGCGTATTGAGGTGGTGCAGGGTAACGTCACCGCCGAGATGTTGTGCAAAGAAGGCGAGTGCTAAAGTCATGTCATGGCGATAAGCTTCCACAGTGCGCAGGCTGGCGCGGCGTTCATGTGTGAGCCATTCAAGCCAATCAGATAGGGCATAGTCGGCGGGGCGGTGGGTGGTCATCTCTCATGGCCTTTCAGAGAGAAGCAGGTTACACAAACATTATGGCATCAAAGAGCCTAGCGAAGCATGACCTGTCACGGAAGTCTTACGCTGTGGGAGAGCGGGTGCCTGTTTTGGTGCCTTTGCCTTTTGCCGGGGCTTTTGAATATCGCACTGACATTCCTTTGGTACCGGGTAATCTGGTGGCGGTTCCGCTGGGGCGACGTGAGATCATAGGGTGTGTGTGGGAGCAAGAGAGTACGGTTCCGCCGGACTTAGCACCGCCGCCTGTACCGTCTGTTGCGGAGCAACGTCTTAAGTCGGTGATACGGCGTGTGGATGTGCAGCCTTTGCCGCAGCAATTGCGACATTTTATTGACTGGGTGGCGGCTTATACGCTGAGCCCGCCGGGCATGGTTTTGGCGACGTCTTTGCGTTTGCATACACAAAAACAACCAAAGCCAAGTTTGGGCTGGGTGCGGACGCAGTTGTCGAGTGAAGGTGTGCGTTTAACGCCGTCTCGCCGGGCTGTATTGGATGTGGTGGGTGAGACCCCGCAGAGTACAGCGGATATTGCTGAGAGTAGTGGGGTGAGTACGGCTGTTGTACGGGGTCTGGCGAGTACGGGCCTGATTCAAGAAACGGCTATGGGTGTGGCTGCGCCCTTTGGTGTGCCAGATGCTGAGTACGCACGGCCTGTTTTATCGGATGAGCAAGAGGATGCCGCCAATGCTTTAAGGGTGTTGGTAACGGCGGAGCGATTTTCTGTGGCTTTGCTGGAAGGTGTGACCGGGTCCGGCAAAACGGAAGTGTATTTTGAGGCAATCGCTGCATGTTTGGCCTTGGGGCAGCAGGTTTTGGTGTTGCTTCCGGAGATTGCGCTTTCAGCGCAATGGACGGAGCGTTTTGCGCGGCGTTTTGGCGTGGAGCCCGCACTTTGGCACTCTGATTTGGGGCAAAAGAGCCGGCGGGACACATGGTTTGCGATTGCGGCAGGTACGGCGAAGGTTGTAGTCGGGGCGCGTTCTGCACTGTTTTTACCGTTTGAAACGCTGGGCCTCATTATTGTGGATGAGGAGCATGAAACGTCCTTTAAGCAAGAAGAGGGCGTGACTTATCATGGTCGCGATATGGCGGTGGTGCGCGGGCGTTTGGCGAAAGCGCCGGTGCTTTTGGTATCGGCTACGCCGTCATTGGAAACGTTGGCGAATGTGGAGAGCGGACGGTATCAGCATTATCTGCTGACCTCACGTCATGGTGGTGCGCATTTGCCGGATGTATCGTTGGTGGATTTGCGTGAAAATGGCCCGGAGAGGGGGCTGTTTTTAGCACCGCTTTTGTGTGAAGCGATTGATCAAACGCTTGCCGCGGAAGAGCAGGCGATGTTGTTTCTTAATCGCCGTGGTTATGCGCCGCTGACTTTGTGCCGCACATGTGGCCACCGGATGCAGTGCCCGAATTGTACGACTTGGTTGGTTGAGCACCGTAACCGCGGTATTTTGACCTGCCATCATTGTGGGCACACGGAAGGTATTCCGAAGGCATGTCCGGAATGTGATCATGAAGAAACATTGGTGCCGATAGGCCCCGGTATTGAGCGGGTGACGGAGGAAGCGCAGCAGCGCTTTCCGAATGCGCGGATATTGGTGATGTCGTCTGATACGCTGGGTTCATCGGCCGCTACGGCGGAGGCGGTGCGGCAGATTACGGATGGTGAAGTTGATCTCATTATTGGCACGCAGATTGTGGCGAAGGGCTGGCATTTTCCGAAGCTGACTTTGGTGGGTGTGGTGGATTCAGACCTTGGGCTTGGCGGAGGGGATTTGCGTGCGGCGGAACGCACCGTTCAGCTTTTGCATCAAGTGGCAGGGCGTGCAGGCCGTGCGGAGCGGCCCGGCCGGGTGATGTTGCAAAGTTATGTGACGGAGCATCCGGTGATGGAAGCGTTAGTTTCTAATGATTTTGATACCTTTATTGCGCAGGAAACGGCACAGCGCCGCCCCGGTTTTTGGCCGCCTTATGGGCGCTTAGCTGCGGTTATTGTTAGTGCAGACAGCGCGGATGAAGCTGATGCCTTGGCGCGAGAAATTGCGCGCTGTGCACCTGAGGGCGAAGGAATACAGGTTCTTGGCCCTGCGCCCGCACCGCTTGCTATTTTGCGCGGGCGGCATCGTAGGCGTTTGTTGCTCAGGACAGTACGCGGACGTGCTGTGCAACCTATTATTCGGCAGTGGTTGGCTGGTGTACGCGCAAAAGGTGGAGCACGGATCGATATTGACGTGGACCCAATATCGTTTTTGTAAGACATATGATGTTATTTCAATTTTGATATTGTCTTGAGATTTTTGAGGGATTTGTCTGATGGAGAGTAATAATAGCGTAGTATACGAAGATGGCCATATTTTGGTTGTATGGGCTCCTAAGGAAGGTTTTTCGGATACTGTTTTTATTACTTTTGGGGACCTTTTGTTAAAGCCTGACGGAAAGCGTTTTTTTGCTGAAAAACCACTCAATAAAATTGGCATTTCGTCGGTTGGAATCGTTTCTAAAGACAATGGGTGGTATCAAGGGGAGAGCCTTTTAAAGGCGTATAATGTTGTAGAAGGTATTTTGAAGAATTTTAGTAATCGTATTCTGTATGGTGGCTCCATGGGGGGCTATGCCGCGATAAAATTCTCTCGTTTATTCTCGGCGACGCATGTTTTGTCTTTATGCCCTCAATGGTCCTTGGACCCAGATGAGTGGGGTAGGGATGATTTTGGTTTTAGTGAACATTTTAATGCTTCTATGCGTGATATGGGCATTAAAAAAGAAGATGCGTCTGGTGAAATATATGTATTTACAGACAGGTTTGATCGTAATGATTTTAATCATTTTTTAAAAATAAAAGAAAATGTAAGGGGTGTTCATTATATTAATGTTCCTTTTGTTGGGCATGAGGTGACGACTGTTTTTGCAGGGACATCGCGCCTGTTGGATATTATGAAATCTCTTATTTTTGGTGATATTATTTCTTTAATTCAAATCAGTCGGCATGCTCGTAAAAATTTTAAGTCTTATGTTGAAAGATTGGAGAATATAGCCATTGAAAAATACCCTCGTTTAACAGCGAAAAGAATTATACAGAATAATGTATTTCCGATTCGCGTTAGAATTATTCCTGTTATTATATCTTTATTGAAGAAAGAAAATAAATTAGAATATGCAAGATTTTTGTTGAATAAATTATTCGAAAAAACACCGATAAGTTCGCGTGAAATCGACATTTTATTTTCTTCTGCTCTTATGATTGGGAAAAATATTGTTGTTATGACAGCGCACGGAAAGATACTTTCTGTCGATGTTATGTCTATGAGGTTGGCGCAGTGTGATATCTCATATCAAGAGTGGGAATTTCCTATATTTTTAGATCCATACAATAAAACATATTTAATGAGTAATATTGATTCTTATGATGTTGTTGTTCATGAAATAAATGAGAATAAAATTTCTCTTTCAAGAGGTGTCTATGGCGTTTCTTTGAAGGTAGATTTACTTCCAGCAGAGGGAAATAAATTTCATATGAAATACAATGGCTTGTATTTATGTGCAGAGCCGTCGGGTGCCGTTGGGTTTAATCGTACGCACCCGGCGGCATGGGAAGAGTTTTATTTTCAGGTTTTATAAACCCATTTCAGGTTTATCCTTAAAACCGAAAGACTAGATTAGATTGGAAAAAGCTCCCGGACTGGCCACCCGCTTTGTGTAGGCCGTTGGACGTGATGAAGCGTGCACCAATGAGCTGCCATGTGAGGTGGCGTTGTAGTTGGATGAGTAAAAAGGCTTGTGGTTCAACCCCCACAAAGCGGCCGTGATAAGGATGCGTGAAGGTGAAGGGGCCAGAAGAGTTCCAAATAGCGCCGTTCATATTTTCACGCCACAAGACAGGTGCTTTTAAGCGGAGGGATGCATAGCCTCTGAAGGGGGTAATACTGATGACGGGTGAGAGAGAGATGAGGTTGGATGGCTGTAGATATGTGGTCGGGTCTGAGTAAGTTGTTTGTGGGTTATAGGGGCTCATATAGGTGTGGATCGTTGGTGAGTGTCCATCTTTCCCACCAGAGTAGAGGTCAAATTGCGCGCCGATAAAAGGGTGCAATGTGGAAGGGGTATGACGGTATCCAGCGATAGTATTGATGGCCCATGCGGAGACTGTGCTGGTGGGTGTATGATTGGCGTATTGAAATGTTCCGTTTTGATAGAGCCCGCCCAATGAGAACTCGAAGTCCCGTGCGGTGCCGTACCAGCGTGCGCCAATATTACCTCGAGATGATGTGCCTGTGAGAGGGCTTTTACCATTGGGAACAGCAGAGAGGCTCGATGCATAGCGATAGCGCAGGTAAAAGACGTCAAAAAATGAGTGAACTTGGTTTGAGCCGACCGTGAAGGTAGGCATGATGGCTGTGCCGTCGGTGCCGTATAAGCGCGTGCCCCAGTCAATTGTGTCATGGAACATTTTAGTTGGGTTGGTGTTGGTCTGCGCGAAGTCAAACGTATCAAGGCGGAACTTCGGCCAAAAGGCGTAAAAGCGTGTGCCATTCCAAGAGAGGGGTACGTTCGGTGTTTCGCGGTTGTAGAGAATATAGGACGGCGCATCGAGAAATTGTTGTCGCCCGACAATCAATCCGGTGCGTGCCCCTGCGAGTTGGCCTTTGAGTTCAATAAATGCCTGCTGTGCGTCCAAGCGTTTACGGAAAGTCTGATTATACCCGAAGCCCTTCCAGCCTGCTGCGTCACCATTGACCAGTTGGCCGAAGAGGCGCACGTGCTCACCGAGGTGTAAATCCGCACCAAGAAGATTTCGGACCATGAAACGGCCTGAATGTGCGTTGCCTCGCCTTCCCAAAAAGGGTGCTTCTTCTGCCCAATTGCGGAGGCGTGTTTCGCCTGAAAGGGTAAGCCAGATTGTTTTCTGCGGGTTGAGAGCAATAAATTTGAGTGGGTCGAGCGCGTCATCTGATGTGTGAGGATTGCGGAGATTGCTCCAGTCTTCGGCCCAAGGCGCAATGCCGTAACGTCCGACGGGGCCGAAGCCAGCAGCTTCACCTGTGCCGTAGTTAAAAGCCCCCCAGGGCCCTTGGTGGCCTTCTGTGGGTCGGTTTAGGCTGGGTAAAACACGGCGTGGTTGTCCTACAAAGCCAGCATGGGGATAATCTTGTACGGGGGGGCGGTCATGTGGTGCGCCGGGTAGCCATGATGAGGATTGGGGCGTTTTTTCTGCTGTATGGGCAAATGTGGGTATGCTGATGACCGTCACGAAAAATAGGCAGGCACTGAAGGCGTGTGATGGGGGGGCTGCGCGTATCTTCAGTGACCGTGAAGGGGGCATGGAATTGCTTTCTCTGTTCGGTATATCTCTTTAGGAAGTATAGTAAGACGATTTTTGATTGTTTTTCTACAATCAATACGAGGATAGAATGTTTTCTATATATAACGATTTTTGGGTGTTATTCATCGTCGCATTGAATGTGAATTTGTCCGCGTGTCATGTCGCGGAGCTCCGTTGTGACGTTTTCTAAAATGCTGAGAGGCACAGCAAGGGCGAGTTGAACGCCATTAGAATCGAATTGCGTATCTGTTTTTTGTGCCCCCCATGTGGCGCAGCGTGCTTCTAGGCGAGCAAAAAGGGAGAAGGGGCAGTGGAAGTGGAGCATGCGCGTTTCGATCCGTTCGGATTTGGGCGCTTCACGTAAGCAGGCTGCTGCAGCCCCGCCATAAGCGCGTACAAGGCCGCCCGCTCCGAGTTTGACGCCACCAAACCAGCGGATCACCACGACCATCACATTATCAAAGCTTTGTCCGTCAATCGCGGCAAGGATAGGGCGTCCAGCCGTGCCGGAGGGTTCGCCATCATCGCTTGAGCGAAAGCGTTGGCCGGTGCGAAAGGCCCAACAATTATGGGTGGCGTCTGGGACCGCAACTGTGTGTAGGAACGCCATTGCTTCAGCTTCGTCAGTCACGGGGGCAGCATGTGTGTGAAAAACGCTATTGCGCACCACGGAGTGATGTTCGGTAGGGGCATCAAGGGTCCAGATCATGGGGGGATTGTGCCTGATCTGTGCCGTGATGTCAGGTGCCGGGAACGGGGGGTAGGGGGATTGGTAGAAATCTGCTATATAGTGGGCATGTTTTCCGATCTGATTGGGCGGCTTAACGCTGCCTGCGCCCGCCATGCCGTAAAGGTCGTTGCTCTGTTCGTACTGCTGATTGCTGGCAGTGTTGGGCTGAGTGCTCTGCGTTTGAGTGTGACGACGGATACGGGGAAAATGTTTGCGGACTCGCTGCCATGGAAGCAGCGTGTGACAGAGATGGATCGTCTGTTCCCGCAAGATGCGGATCAGCTTGTGGCGATTTTAGATAGTCGTACGCCTGAAGCGGGGCGTGAAGCGGCGCGCCAGTTGGGGCAGATTCTGAGCAAAGACCATGTCCATTTTCGTACGGTGACATTGCCGGACGACAATGCGTTTTATCGTCAGAATGGTTTGTTGTTTTTTGATCAGAAAGATTTGGAGCCTTTGCTGGACTCTATTGTTTCAGCACAGCCTTTTTTAGGGACGCTCGCAGCGGACCCGTCGGCACGTGGCCTGTTTGGTGCGCTTGGCTTGGTGGGGGAAGGGTTGCGTTCCGGGCAGGGTGTTCCAGCTGGGTTTAATGGAGCGTTGAATGGTTTTGCGATCGCCTTGGAGCAAGGTTCGCAGGGGCATCCGGCTGATTTGTCATGGCAAAACCTTTTGTTGGGGCAGCTTTCCAGCATGGGGACGGGGCATGAGTTCGTCGTCACTCAACCTGTGTTGGATTATAATGATTTTGAACCCGGAGCTGCCGCTACGCAGGCGATGCGTCAGGCCATTGATAGTTTGTCTTTGGTGAAGGCGGGGCAGGTCAGCGGTTTGATTACAGGGGAAGTGAAGCTGGGTGATGAGGAGTTCTCGACAGTCGCGCATGGCATGATCACTGGACTGGTCATTTCGCTGGTTTTGGTCGCTTTATGGCTGGTTCTGGCCGTGCGTTCTCCTCGATATATTGCGGCGATTTTGTTGACGTTGATTACGGGCTTGCTGATGACGACGGGGCTTGCGGCTCTGGCGGTTGGTGAGTTGAACATGATTTCCGTTGCGTTTGCGGTGCTGTTCGTTGGAATCGCTGTAGATTTTGCGATCCAATACAGTGTGCGTTTGCGCGGGCAGCGTGATGCTGTCGGGAATGCTTTGCCATTATTAGACGCCATCACGCTGACTGGGCGTGAAAGTGGCGCTCAAATTCTTGTGGCGGCTCTGGCTACGGCTGCGGGTTTCTTAGCATTTACCCCAACGCATTTTATTGGTGTGGCGCAATTAGGGCTCATTGCCGGGATTGGCATGATTATAGCCTTTGTGTGTACCATGACGTTGCTACCTGCTTTGTTAAGTTTATTTCGTGCGCGTTTGGGGGCAGGGGAGCCCGGCATTGTATCGCTGCGCTCAGCCGATGCGTTTTTGCGCCATAAGCGTGTGCGCGTGATGCGGGTGTTTGGGCTTTTGGGCATTGTGGGCGTGGCGCTGATGCCGTTGCTTAAGTTCGACGCGGACCCGTTGCATACCAAAAACCCGAATACGGAAGGGATGCGCGCGCTTCATGTCTTGGAAGCCAATCCACTGACGACGCCTTATAGTGCGCAGGCACTGGCCCCCAATATGACGCAAGCAGCCCATATGGCTGAGGCATTTTCAAAGTTGCCGAGTGTGCATGATGTATTGTGGCTTGGGTCTTTGGTGCCGGAAGGTCAGGATACAAAGCGCGCGATGATTGAGGATACAGCTTCGATCTTATTGCCCACTTTAGAAGTCACGCCTGCGCCCGCACCGGATGCTGCAGCGCTACGTGATGCCGCAGCGAAAGCGGCAGCGCAGTTGGATGCTGTGAAAGAAAAGCTGTCTCCGCCTTTGGAGCGTATTCGCCAAGCTTTGCAAGTGTTGGCGAAAGCTCCGGATGATGTGGTGCTGCGGACGAGTCACGCGCTGACGCGTTTTCTGCCGGATCAGTTGGATACACTGAAGACTGTTTTGCGTCCTTCTGTTGTGACGCTGGCATCAATCCCGGCAGATATTCGGCGTGATTATACACTGCCAGATGGCCGTACCCGTCTGACCATTCATCCTAATGGGCATATGTCTGAAACGCCAGTGCTCCATCGTTTCGTGGCGCAACTGGAAACTATCACGCCAAATTTGGCAGGGCCAGCTATTGCCATTATGGGCAGCGCACAAACGATTGTGACGGCTTTTATCGTGGCAGCAATCTCGGCTTTGGTGATGATCGCGGCAATTTTGCTGGTGGTGTTGCGGCGCATTGTGGATACGGCACTTGTGATGGCACCGTTGCTGATGTCTGCCCTATTGACGGTGATTATGATCGTTACCGTGCCTGAGACATTGAACTATGCGAATATCATCGCTTTGCCTTTGTTGTTGGGTGTGGGGGTGTCGTTCAATATTTATTTTGTGATGAACTGGCGGCAGGGTCTGAAGCGGCCTTTATCCTCGCCAACAGCACGTGCAGTTTTGTTTTCTGCACTGACAACGGCCACGGCCTTTGGGTCTTTGGCAGCATCGGCCCATCCGGGCACTGCGAGCATGGGGCGATTATTGCTGATGTCTCTGGGGTGCACTTTGGCGTGTACGCTGGTGCTGGTGCCAGCCTTGCTGCCCAAACGGTCAGAAGATTCTGTGTGAAGCAATATCATAGACTAAACTGAATGTGATAATTAAGACACATTATAAAATACAGTTTCATAATGTGTTGTAATTTACATTGCCAAATCGACATAAAAATCCTCACTTTTTGAATCGGATTTTAAATCTTGGTTACAAAGTGAGGAATGTCTGTGGAAAGAGTATCGTGTTCGGTAGGTGCTGGAACAACGTTGCGACCGTTGATGGTGTCGCGCTCTCTTTTGAAAGTATTGCTTTTTGCTGGAATTTCCTCAGCAAGTTTTGTGGCTTGTGAAGCGCAGGCTCAATCTGCTCCGGCAGTAGTAAATGCAGCCAAAGCGCATCATAAAGTGTTGCGTAAGGCTGTGCATGTTGCTCATCAACAAAAGCAGGCTTCAACCACGACACCTGTTGCAACGACACAGCCACGCGCAGTGTCGCATGTAGCGCCGCGTGGCGTCGCAGCGGTTGCGCCTGCTGCCCAAGCTGCTGTGATTGCACCGGCACAGTCACAAGAATTTGTGAGTGTTACCGGCACACGTTTGGCCAAGAGCCGCTTAAATAACGTTATGGCTGGTACGACGGTTGACGGTGCGCAATTGCGGGCACGTGGCTATACGGATTTGTCTCTTGCCATGTTACGTGAGAACACCGCGTTTTCTTTGGGTGATGCGTCCCCAATCGGTGGGCAAAACTCTTTCGGGGCAGGGCAAAGCTTCTCTTCGCTGTTGGGATTGGGGTCTCAGCGTACGCTGACTTTGATTAATGGCATGCGGATGGTCGGTGGTGAAACGGCCTCTCTGTATGGCGGTGGGTCCGGTTCACAGGTTGATGTAGCAACAATCCCGACATCTTTGGTGAAGCGCATTGAAACCAAGTTGGGCGGCGCAGGTGCCGCGTATGGTGCGGATGCTGTTGCAGGCGTGATCAACTACGAGTTGGATGATCATTTTAAGGGTGTTGACCTGACAGCGCAGGGAAATTGGTCCCAGAAGTTGGATGCGCCACAAGAAAAAATCACATTCAAAGCCGGTACGTCTTTTGATCATGATAAAGGCGGCGTGGTCTTTGACTTAGAGTACCGTGGTGCAGGCGGTATGCTCGCGAATGACCGCCCGTATTTGACGGGCTCGCAGGCAACGACTTATGCGCGTCCCGCTTATGGTGTCACGACACCCTATGCACGTGTTTTGACTCCACAAGTACGTTTCTTACAGAATTCCGTGACGGGTATGCCGATGCTTCAGGCGCCGGATGGTTCACTGCCAGTGCGTCGTGGTTTGGCGAGCCCCTACGGTGTGGGGAATGCTGCCGGTCAGGCATTAATGTTTAGTGCTGACGGTAAATCTTTGGTGCCTCTTACCGCGAATTCTGTGCTCCGTGATGGCTTGCGTGGTAGTGGAGGTAATGGCTTAGCACTGCAAAATTACAGTCAGCTTTATGCACCTTCAAGCAAGTTGAACCTAACGACGCTTGGGCATTACGATATTACTGATCATCTGCATGCGACATGGCAGGGTTGGTACGCGCAAGGCAGTGCGTCCCAGCTTGTTGGGCAGGGGACGTGGAATACGCCGCAATTTGCAGATCCATTGAGCTTGCAGAGCTATCAGCAAGACGGCGTTGTGAATGGTGCGTATCAGTTGAGCACGAATAACCCGTTCCTGACATCTGCGGAACGCACTACGATTAAGAATGCGCTTGGTAAAGCTGGCTTGCCGACCGATACATTCTACCTGGCGCGTTTGAATCAAGATTTGGATGCGGGTTTGTACCAGACAAACTTGACGATGTTCCGCTTCCAAGGTGGACTGAATGGTGATTTCAATGCGCTTGGGCGTAATTTTGGCTGGTCTGTAAAGGGTGAGTACAGCAAGTACATCAACGATACGGTACAGCCTTCCATCGTTACGCAAAACCTGACGAATGCGTTGAATGCGACGACAGATGCTTCTGGAAATATTGTTTGCGCACCGTACACGAACTCGACGGCTGTGACGCGTAGTTCCACCTGTGCACCGTTGAATCCGTTTGGTTTCAATCAGCTGACGCCAGCAGCACGTGACTATGTGATTTCGGATGCACATTCCAAGAATCATAACGTGCAGCGTGATCTTCAAGCCGAAATTCATAGCACGATTGTGCGTCTCCCTGCTGGTGATGTTGCGTGGGATCTTGGGTATGAGCATCGCCGCGAGGGCTATGACTTTAACCCAGGTGCGTTCTTCGCTGGTGAAAAGCAGGCTGACGGAACGTATAAGCAATATGGTAATGCAACAGCATTGCCGCCCACGGCTGGTGCTTATCATACGCATGAAGCGTTTGGTGAGTTGGATGTGCCATTGGTGTCACCCAATATGCATGTTCCGGGTATTTATAACCTTTCAGCTACGACAAATGGTCGTTTTACGAATAACAGCATGACCGGTAATTACTGGACGTATATGTTCGGTGGTGCATGGTGGCCGACACGTGATTTCGGTTTCTCAGGAAACTACAGCCAATCTGTGCGTAACCCGTCAGTAACGGAATTGTTCTCTCCGCAAAGCACGTCGTATGAAACGGCGTCAGATCCGTGTTCGATTGAATATATCAATAGTGGCCCAAACCCAGCAATTCGTGCAGCAAATTGCAAAAGCCAAGGCGTGCCTGCTGGTGGTTTCTCATCCAATATCAACTACTATACTATTCCGGGTAAGTCGGGTGGTAATCAACATCTTCAGAATGAAACGTCAAAAAGTTATACAGGTACTTTAGATATTCATCCGCATTTCATGCGTGGCTTTGATATGACAGCATCTTTTGTTGATATTAAGGTCAATAATGAGATTACCTCTTTGAGTGTTGGTGATCTGATGAATGCTTGTTATGATTCGAGTTCATTTCCAAATGCGTATTGCAATACCTTTACCCGAGATTCGAACCATCAGGTTACGAACTTCACTGAAGGGTATTTCAATATTGCCAACCAGCACCTTCAAGCGATGCAGGCGCATTTGAGCTACTATCTTCCGCTTACGCGTGTTGGTTTGAGTGAATCGTTTGGCGATGTTGAATTGACAGGTGATTATACGCACTACATCAAGAACAACACGACCTATCTGGGTTCAACGTATCAAGGTGTTGGTACGACATCGAGCCCAAAAGATTTGGCGACGCTCAACTTGAATTATTATCGCGGCCCATTCTTTATGCAGTGGCAGACGATTTATTATGGCGCGTCACAATATGCGGTGCAGGTTGCCAGTACGACGTATGAGCACAATAAGCGGCCGGATTTTGCGTATTTCAATACGACTTTCGGCTACCAGATCACGAAGAATTTCGATGCGAACTTCATGATCAACAACATCACCGGTGCTTTGCCAAAATACCCGGGCACGGTGAGCATGACGCGTTACTATGATGCGATTATTGGGCGTTCGTTCCAGTTGAATATTGGCGCGCATTTCTAAGCGTCATTGCTTATGCCAATGATTATGGAAGGGAGGCTTTGGCCTCCCTTTTTATTGGTAGGTTTTAGACGCTGCCTTCTGCAATGCGTAGGAGGCGCTCAGGACGTAGAACGTCAATATGTGTGATGCCGTGAATGTTGATCAGACCTTCGCGCTTGAACAGGCTAAAGGCACGACTGACGGTTTCAATGGTCAGGCCGAGGTAATCGGCAATATCGCTGCGCGGCATAGGGAGCGTCAGCGAGAGGTCTGTAGTGTTGTCGGACCCGGTAACACGGTGGTGGCAGCCAATGCGCTCAATAATAAAACTGGCGAGGCGCTCTTGTGCGCTCTTACGGCCTAGGAGCGTCATGCGTGCTTGGCTGCGGGCGAGTTCCCGGGAGGCTTCACGGCGGAGGCGGTTTTCCAAGTGGGGAAAACGCTCTGTGAGGCGTTCCATCGCGACATGGGGAAAGCGGCAGAGATGCGTGGGAGTGAGGGCTTCTGCGCCAAAGGCATATCGATCTTCAGCCGCGAGGCCGAGGAAGGAGCCGCGTTCAGCAAAGCCGGTGACCTGACGTCGTCCATCGGGGAGTAAGGTAAATAACCGAATTGTACCGTCAGTTACGACAAAGAAATCACGAGCTTCCTCGCCTTCTTCAATGAAGCCGCGCCCGGTTGGGACGGTCATTTTGGAAGATTCGCGAGAGAGAATGCCGAGATCGGCTTCGTCAATGGCGTCACAAATACTGAACTGTCGGCCTGCGCAATGAATGCAGCGGTCTGCGGGTTCTTCGTGGCCGGAGGGCATGGGCATGGGCGCGCAAAATCCTTCTGTAGCGCAATGGGCCCCTGCGGATATGCTTTTGGCATTTGTGGGGAAGGTGCACAGCAAAGCCATAATACGTGTTATCCGAGCATCTGTTGTTCAGAGGCCTATGAGGTATGTCTACAAAACTTATTGGACTTGATCTAGGTCAAGGTCTGGTGATGTGGAGAGGAGTTTTGTGAGCGCATCAAAGAGTTATTGGAATGTGTCTCATGAAAATCTCGTCAATGTTTATGCGTATCTTGGGTGTTTCTACAGCATTAATGGCTGTGGCGCCGGTTGTAGCGTCAGCACAATCAACGGCTTATACGACGGCGCCTATGGTGACGTTGAATGCGCCGAAAGTGCAGGAAAAGTGCGGTCTTTTTGAAACCTGCGCGAACACCAAGCAGGGCCTTGGTAAGGGCGATTTTTTAGTGCGTGTCTCAGCATTGGGTGTTTTGCCAGAAAATACCTATTCACGCGTTGGCGTTATTGGTGGGCACGTCTCTGCGACGAATCAGGTGATGCCGGAACTGACGTTTGAGTATTTTCTGACGGATCATATTTCGGTTGATTTAATTGCGGCGAGTACGCGTCATGAATTGGCTGTTCAGAATTCTGCGCTTGGCAAAGTCGATCTGGGCAGCACGTGGGTTTTACCTCCAACAATTACGGCCGCATGGCACTTCCGCCCACATCACCGCTTTAATCCGTATATTGGGGCGGGTATGACATTGGCTTTTTTCTATAATATCAATCCTGCTGGGGGGGCGGTGCAGAAGCTCGATCTGCGGACTACGGTTGGTCCAGCCGCGAATATTGGTTTCGATTATCAAGTTGCGGGGAACTGGTTCGTGAATGTGGACGCGAAGCAAATGTTCCTGAGTGTGCCAGCATATATTAATGAGCGCGGAGGTGGTGCTGGCCCCTTTATTCATGCGCGTGACAGTTTAAATCCGACCACGGTTGCGGCGGGTATTGAGTACCGTTTTTAATTTCGTCGGTTACAGTTTGTAAAGAAAGGCCTTCCTTGCAGGTGCGGGGAAGGCTTTTTTCATAGCGTGTCTGGCAGATGAATTTTTTGCAACATGTAACATCAAGGTCTTGCCAAGCTGTCCCCATATGCGCCAGTCACCAATATATGACATGGGCGGCTCAACGGGTTTGTCCGAATTGACGGTACGATGTGCCTGAGGTGTTTTGCACCGACATTTAGGGGCCGTGTTATCCGATGCGGGCTCACACTATGAGCGGGGGTTATCTGTAAATATGCGCGGTTCACGCGTCGGCACGTTGGCGAAGGTCCTTCTGTGTCTGGCTATCTTGATTGTTGGTTATTTCATCGGTCATCGCTCGGTATCGCCGAGTTATAAGACGGATATGGAACCGGCTATGTTTACGGTTGACCATGGTGCTCTCGTGGTGCGTTCACAAAGTCCCCTGCGGAAACGCTTGATGGTGACGCCAGTGGCGCGGGCTGATGGTACGTCTCATTTGGTTGTGCCTGGCCAAGTTATGGCGCCCCCTGATCGGCAGGTGAATGTTCTTTCCCCTGCAACTGGCCTGATTACGCAGGTGCAGGTGCAGTTGGGGCAGCATGTGACGCGTGGCCAAGTTTTGGCAACGATTGCCGCCGGTGACCTTGCGCAAGCATGGGCCGATGATCGTCGTGCTAAAGCGGCTTTGGATTTTACCCGCCGTGCTTATGACCGTGCACGTGGTGTGCAAGCCGTTGGCGGTAATGCTGTGAAGGATCTGCAGTCTGCACGTAATGATTTGGAGCAGGCGGAAGCGGAAGCTGAGCGTGCTTCGCAGCGTTTACAGACAATGACGAGCCGCCCGGATTATGCGGCTAAAGGTCTGATGGCACTGGTTGCCCCGGTTGATGGCTTTGTTGCATCGACTAAAATGGCACCAGGTCAAAACGTGACGGATGCGACCGCTGTGCAGATGACGTTGGTCGATTTGTCCACAGTGTGGGTTGCGGCATCCGCGCCGGAAGATCATTTGAACGCATTAACGGCCGGTGTGCATGTGGCCGCAGATTTCCCAGCCCTACCAGGGCGCCACTGTGATGGTGAAGTGCTGACGCGTGATCCGGCGCTGATGCCAGATACTCGGCGTTTGAACCTTTATGTTGCGTGCGCCAATGCAGATGGTCTGTTGCGTCCGGGTATGTTTGCGAATGCGCAGATTGCTGTGCAAGAAGCCGGGGCGTTGATGGTTCCGAAAACAGCATTGCTGATGAATAATGATCAGGTGTCTGTTTTCGTGGAAACGGCCCCTGACACGTTCCGCCGTCGCTATTTGGATATCGCTTATGATGAGGGCGATAACGTGCGGGTTCTTTCTGGTCTCTCTGCTGGCGAACATATTGTAAGCAGCGGTGCCATTCTTCTGAACGACGACTGATCGGATAGTTTCAAGACTATGATTGAACGTTTCATCGGTTGGTGTTTCGGGCACCGAAGTGTTGTTTTCACCGTCGCTGTGCTTTTGGCGATTGCGGGTGGAATTGCGTATCAGGTTCTCCCTGTTGAGGCATACCCAGATTTGGGTGCGGTTAATGTTGTTGTCACGACGCAGCAGCCGGGTTTGGCTGCTGAAGAAATGGAACAGCAGGTGACCATCCCTCTGGAGCGGACGCTTGCGAGCGTCCCTCGGGTGACGGATAGCCGCTCGACCAGTACGTTTGGCCTCTCTTTGATTACGTTGATCTTCAAAGAAGGGACGGATGTTTATTGGGCACGGCAGCAGGTTGAGACGGTTATTGCGAACAACCCTCTTGCGAATGGTGCTCAGCCAACATTGGGGCCGATTTCTGGCACTACGGGTGAGATCTATCGCTATACGCTAGAGTCTGATGACAAAAACCTGATGGAACTGTCAGACCTTCAGCGATGGGTTGTGATACCTGCGTTGATGCATGTTCCGGGTGTTGTGAATATTGATAACTTTGGTGGTTTCACCAGAGAGTATCAGCTAGTGCTGAACCCTGCGGCACTGATGCGTTATGGTATTGCGCTGGGAGATGTTGAGAGCGCCATCCGTAATAACAACGCGAATGCTGGTGGTGGCCGTATTACGCGTGGTGAGCAGTCTTATATTGTTCGTGGTGTGGGTATGATCCACTCCTTGGAGGATATGGGCAATATCGTTGTTACGCAGCGTAATGGTCTCCCGATTTTTGTGCATGATCTGGGTACGGTACAGTTCGGCCATCAGGTGCGTGAAGGTATCTTGGGTAAAGATCATAACCCGGATACGATTGAGGGCGTGGTGGATATGTTGACGGGTGAAAACCCGTCTTTGGTTCTGCAAAACCTGCACGCGCAAGTGGATGCTTTGCAAAAGCGCCTTGCACCGCAGCATGTCCGCATTGTGCCGTATATTGACCGTGACAATCTGGTTCAGGCGACGACGCATAAAGTCACCGAAACCATGATTGAGGGTATCTTGCTGGTTGGGGTCATTTTGACCCTGTTCCTTGGCAGCCCGCGTAGTGCAATCGTAACGGCTGTGACGATCCCTATGGCTTTGGCGGTTGTGTTTGGCGTGATGCATGTATTGGGCATGTCGGCCAATCTCTTCTCGCTCGGGGCGATTGACTTTGGTGTCATCGTGGATGGCGCTATCGTCGTTACGGAGACGATTTTGCGTCTGCGTGAAGACAAGCCGAATGAGCGTTTGAGTAGTTCTGACGTGTTGGTTGTGGCGAAGCGTGCAGGGCATGCAATCTTCTCGGCAACATTGGTGATTATTCTAGCGTACAGCCCGCTCTTTGCGTTTGAAGGTAGTGAGGGGAAGTTGTTCCGCCCCATGGCCTATACGGTGAGTTTTGCGCTCATTGGTGCGTTGCTGTGTGCGCTGACATTAATCCCGTCTCTCAGCTATCTGGCACTGCGTAAGCCAAGCAAAATTTGGCATAATCGTCCCTTGGAATGGCTGCATGAGCGTTATACGCGTACGCTGGGTCACTTCATTGATAAGCCGTTCGTGGCGTTTGCTGGTGGTGCGGCAGCATTGGTCGCTGTATTGGTGTTGGGTGTGTCCATTGGGCGTGAGTTTTTGCCAGATCTGGATGAAGGGGCGCTCTGGCTTCAGGTGCAGATGCCGACCGCTATTTCCATGGAAAAAGGCGAACAATATGCGAATGAAATTCGTAATGTTATTCGTGAATTTCCGGAAACGTCCTACGCGATTACCCAAATGGGCCGTTCGGATGATGGTACAGATCCGTGGACGCCATCGCATATTGAGATGCCTGTTGGCTTGAAGCCGTATGATCAATGGCCTGCGGGCGAAACAAAGGCGCAGTTTATTGCACGTTTGCGCTCACGTTTGTCTCGTTTGCCGGGAATTGATTTCGGTATTAGTCAGCCGATTCAGGATCAGATGAGCGATCTGGTGGGCGGTGCGCATAGTCCGTTGGTGCTGCGTATTTATGGTGACGATTTCCAAGAACTGCGCCGTATCGGACAGCAGGTTGTGGATATCCTGCATCAGGTGCCAGGCACGGCAGAGGCGTCGATCTTCCAGGAACCACGTATCCCGCAAATTGCGGTGCAGGCAGATCGTCTAGCGGCGGCGCGTTATGGGATTAATGTTTCTGATATTGCGGATATGGTCTCTGGTGCGATCGGTGATGCACCGCTCACGACGGTATATAGCAATGCACGTTTTTATAACGCGACGCTGCATGTGCCGCATGATCAAACGCACGATCTGGAATATCTGAAGCAGTTGCCATTGCTGGATGGTTCGGGTGCGTATGTGCCGCTGTCACAAGTGGCATCGGTTGGCTTGCATATGGGTGAAAGTAATATTGCCCATGAGATGAGCCACCGCCAGATTACCATTCGTGTGGATAATGGCGATCGTCCGCTGTCTCAGTATTTGGCGGATGCACAGGCGCGGATTGATCAGGCTGTGCGTTATGATCCGAAGCAGTATTCGCTTGAATGGGCGGGGTCTTTCCAGCAGCAGCAACGGGCTCAAAAGCGTTTGACTGTGGCGCTGGCCGTGATGTTCGCGGCGATGTTGGTGCTGTTGTACATCGGCTTTGGTCAGTTGCGCCATGCGCTGTTGATTTTGAGTGTGGTGCCTTTGGCAACGTTGGGTGGGTTGATTGCGCTGCATCTGCGTGGCGAAACGCTGAATATTGCAACGGCTGTTGGCTTTATTGCTCTGTTTGGTGTGGCGGTGCAGAACGGCATCATCATGATTTCTAGCATTAACCGACATCGTGCAGAGGGTATGTCTGTGCGAGATGCAACCATTGCAGGGGCTGGCGAGCGTTTCCGTCCGGTACTGATGACGGCGACGGTGGCGAGTGCGGGGATGTTACCAGCGGCGATGGCGACGGGTATTGGTACGGACGTGCAGCGTGGCCTTGCAACGGTTGTTGTTGGTGGCTTGGGTATTGCGACGTTACTGACGTTATTTGTGCTGCCGGTTTATTTCAGTGAGCTTGAGATCTGGATTGAAAACCGCGAGGCGCGCCGCCCGAAACGTCGGGATGATGAAGGCGAGGTACGCTCATGAGACACGCAGTGATGAAGCGGGCCTTGCGTCTGACATCCGTATTATGCGCGACGGTGTGCGTGGCGGCTTGTGCGGTGGGGCCGGATTCTAAGCCGCCGGTTATGGCGGATAAGATTGGTTACCAAGCACAATCGGTCAAAGATACGGCTGGGGCGGCAGGCAGCGGTCTTAACGCGGCGCAGCACTTTGCTCAGGGCAGCGATGTGTCTGGCACGTGGTGGGAAATCTTTGGCAATGCTCAGCTGAATGCACTGGTGCTGCAAGCGCTGGATAATAACCAGACGTTGCATGGTATGCAGGATGCGCTGAAAGCGGCTTGGGAGCAGCGTCGCGTTGAAGGGGCATCGTTATATCCGTCTGTCTCTGGGCAGATGATGGTGACCCGTAATAAGACGTCTTATGCGCTGTCTAACGTGCCGTTTGCTAATGAATGGTTGTACAATCTGCATACGCTGCAATTGAACATTGGGTATGTGCCGGATCTGTGGGGTGGTAACCGTCGGGCCATTCAGGCCTCTGGTGCAGATGCGGATGTACAGCGCTTCCAAGTGGAAGCAACAGCGTTGACGATGATCACCAATCTGGTGGAGTCCGCTTTGCAGGAAGCGTCCTTGCGGGCGCAGATTGATGCGACGACCATTCAGATTGAGACGCAGCGTCATACGCTGACGATTATCTCAGCGCAAAATCGCCTTGGTGATATGTCGCAACAGGATATTGCGGCTCAGACAGCTTCTGTTGCGCAGTTGGAAGCAAGTTTGCCACCACTGCAGCAGCAATTGGAGCAGACGCGCCATCAGATTGCTGTTTTGGTTGGGCAATCTCCCGATGCGCCGTTGCCAGTGTTTACGTTGGATAAGTTTACGTTACCGGCGCAGTTGCCGCTTACAGTGCCGTCTGATTTGTTAAATCAGCGACCGGATATTCGTGCTGCACAAGCGCAGATTGATGGTGCTGCGGCGCGTGTTGGTGTGGCGATTGCGAACCGCCTGCCGAACTTACAGCTGAGTGCCTTGCCGGGGCAGGTTGTTGGTAAGTTTACGCAATTCTTTACGCCGAGCTTTAGTAACTGGTTCATCGGCGCGACGTTGACGCAGCCAATTTTCCAAGGCGGTTCACTGCTGCATGCGGAGCGTGAAGCGCGGGATAATTTATTGCAGGCGAATGAGTTGTACAAAGCAACCGTGTTGAGCGCCGTGCAGAATGTAGCGGATACGCTCTCGGCTCTTCAGGCAGATGCGGCTGCTTTGCAGGCTAACCAAAAGAACTTTGAAGCGGCGACAAAGAGTTTGAAGATTGCTCAAGCCCAGCTGCGTTTGGGGGATGTTAGCGTGTCGACCCTTCTTCAAGCACAGCAAGCTCAGGCGCAGGCACGCGTGGCTTTGGTTCAGGCGCAGGGCGCACGTTTTTCGGATAGTGTTGCGTTGTTCCAAGCGCTTGGCGGTGGCTGGTGGCATCGCAATGATTTGGGCATGACACCGAAAGAGCAGAAAAAATTGGGTAAATCACTCGTTCCGTGGTGATGTGTAGTGGGAGGTATACTTTAGTATATCTCCCATAAACTTTAAGTATTCTCATATATATTCATATTGGATTGCTCTGTTGTGAGAGGGTGTGCACATTGCCCCCGCAACTGAGGGCGGTGCTGTTCTGAGATTAGAACCCGCCTCACTCCATGCTGCGTTTGTCGGTATTTCTCCTGCATAGGGGCCGGTTTTTAAAACCGGGAATGTTTATGAGCCATTTTGATCGTTTGTTTCAGGCCTTGTTTGGTGTGTTTTTCACGCGCCACAAGACGGCTCGGCATTTACGACGAAGAGCGATTTTGGAGACGTTTCGTTCTTCTGCGAACCCTAAGCATGACCGGGCTTTTCGGTATGTTTCTCGGGCGATGCGGCGTGTGGCGCAAGATGATGTGCTGGAAGCTATTGCGCGTTTGTCTTCGCATGAAGAGGGTTTGACGGAGCTTGAGGTTGAAAAATACCGCAAGCGTTTTGGTCCGAATACGGTTGACTATGAAGCTGCTATGCCGTGGTGGCGGCATTTGTGGCAGTGCTATCGGAACCCGTTTAATGTTCTTTTGAGTATTTTGGCTCTGCTATCAGGGCTGACGCATGATCTGCGGGCCACCATTGTTATTGGCACGATGGTGCTGCTGAGCACGCTGATTCGGTTCGTGCAGGAGGGACGGTCCAATCAAGCGGCGGAACGCTTGAAAAATATGGTGAGCACCACAGCCTCCGTGCTCCGCCGTCCGTCTATGAATGATGAAATTGTCGGGATTGGGCGCAAATATTTTGGCGTGAACCTGCATTTGGATAGTGATACTCGGCATGTCGAAGTACCGATCAGTGAGTTGGTACCGGGTGATCATGTGGTTCTCTCGGCCGGGGATATGATCCCGGCGGATTGCCGTTTGCTAACGGCTAAAGATTTGTTTGTCTCCCAAGCTGCCATGACGGGGGAAGCATTGCCCGTTGAAAAGTTTTCGGCATTGGATCAGCCCTTTGAGACGGTGTTTGATGCCGCGAATTTGGTGTTCATGGGCACAAATGTCGTTTCGGGTTCGGCCGTCGCACTGGTGGTGGCGACGGGGCGTCAGACGTATTTTGGGACATTGTCTGAACGTTTGGGCATGCAGGACCGGAGCACGACGGCGTTTCAAGCTGGGGTGAATGGTGTTAGCTGGCTCTTGATCCGTTTTGCGCTGATTATGGCGCCAGTAGTGCTCTTGATTAATGGGTTCACGAAAGGAAGCTGGGTCGAGGCTTCGGTATTTGCATTATCGGTAGCGGTGGGGCTGACGCCTGAAATGTTGCCGATGATTGTGACGTCAACCTTGGCGAAGGGCGCGGTGGCACTGTCCCGCAAGAAGGTTATCGTGAAGCATCTGGACGCAATCCAGAATTTTGGAGCGATGGATGTTCTTTGTACCGATAAGACGGGGACGTTAACGCAGGATCGGATTGCGCTGGAGCGTCATACCGATGTGCTGGGTGACTCTTCAGATGATGTGTTGCGTTATGCGTATTTGAATAGTGCGTATCAGACGGGGCTAAAAAACCTTCTGGATCATGCCGTTTTGCAGCATGTGGAGTTACAGCATGAGTTGGTGAATGCGCAGGGTTACACCAAGGTTGACGAGGTTCCGTTTGATTTTGAGCGCAAGCGTATGTCGGTCATCGTGGAAGGTGGAAGCGGTGAACGGACGTTAATTTGTAAAGGTGCGCTGGAGGAAATTCTGTCGGCCTGTACGCATGTGCGTTTGAGTAAGCAGGCTGAAAGCACCGCTCTGGACCAAGAAATGTTGGAGCGTGTTCGGGCGGTAGCGGCTGATTTGAATCGGCAGGGCTTGCGCGTGGTTGCCGTGGCCATTCGTGAGGATTTGGGTGAGCAATCGGTTTTTGGTGTGCCGGATGAAGCTGGGCTAACGCTGCTAGGGTATATGGCCTTTTTGGATCCGCCGAAGGAAAGCACGGCCCCAGCGTTGAAGGCTTTGGCATCGCACGGTGTGGCGGTAAAGGTTCTGACTGGGGATACGGAGCTTGTGGCCTTGCAGGTCTGCCGCCAAGTGGGGTTGGAGCATTGCCGCTATTTGCTGGGCGTTCAGATTGAGAAGATGAATGATGAGACGCTGGCGCATGCGGTTGAGCGGCACCAGTTGTTTGCGCGCCTGACCCCAGCGCATAAAGACCGGATTGTCGGTGCTTTGCGTGCCAATGGGCATGTTGTGGGCTTTATGGGGGATGGGATTAATGATGCCCCGGCTTTGCGTGCGGCTGATGTGGGTATCTCGGTTGATACGGGCGTCGATATCGCGAAGGAGGCGGCAGATATTATCTTACTAGAAAAGAGTTTGATGGTGTTGGAGCAGGGCGTTTTGGAAGGGCGCCGGACCTTTGTGAATATGCTCAAATATATTCGTATGACGGCGAGTTCTAATTTCGGGAATGTGTTCTCGGTGTTGATTGGCAGTGCATTTTTACCCTTTTTGCCGATGCTGCCGTTACAGCTTCTGGTGCAAAATTTGCTGTACGATATCTCGCAAATTGCGCTGCCTTTTGACAATGTGGACCGTGATTTGGTGGCAAAGCCTTTGAAGTGGAACCCAAAGGATGTTGGGCGCTTCATGCTCTTTTTCGGTCCATTGAGTTCGGTGTTTGATATCGCGACGTATATGCTGTTGTGGTGGGTGTTCGGCGCTGATGATATTGCGCATCAAGCCTTGTTTCAGTCAGGGTGGTTTGTGGAAGGTCTTTTGACCCAGACATTGATTGTGCACATGATCCGCTCTCCCAAGTTGCCATTTTTGCAAAGCACGGCATCTTTTCCGCTGATCGTGACGACGGTGCTGATTATCGCGCTAGGGATCTTTTTGCCGATGAGCCCTTTGGCGGGGTATTTTGGGTTTGAGGCACTTCCGGGCACGTTTTACCCATGGCTTATGCTGATTGTGCTGGGTTATGCTGTGCTGACGACAGTCATGAAGAGATTTTATGCGCGCCGCTTCGGGTGGGTGTGAGTGCACGATCAGACAAATAAAGAGGCTTCATGAGCGGCTGGCATTTTGCGACCTTAAGTGAAACGGGTGAAACTCTGGTGAATCTGCTTTGCGCGTTTGTGCTGGGCGGGATCATCGGCATTGAACGGCAGGTGCGGCAGCGTACGGCGGGGTTGCGTACGAATACGCTGGTTGCTGTTGGGGCTGCGATTTTTGTGTCTCTGGGGACGCGTCTGCATGAGTTGCAGGGTGGCTCTCAGACGGCGATTACGATTGTGGCCTATGTCGTGTCGGGTATCGGCTTTTTGGGGGCCGGGGCGATTATGAAAGAAGGGGCTAGTGTGTCTGGCCTGAACACCGCGGCGACCGTGTGGGGCTCCGGCGCGGTGGGGGCATGTGCTGGTGCCGGGATTTTGGATGAAGCGTTTTTAGCGGCGTTTTTCGTCTTGGCATCAAACACGCTGCTGAGGCCGCTTGTTAATCACATCAATCGTTTGCCGTTCCGTGAGGAAAGCGGTGAGGCCACTTATGTGGTTTATGTGATTTGTGAACGTTGGGTGCGGTCTGATCTGCGTGATGCCGTTGCGGAGATTTTGGAGTTGGCCAGCTATCCCGTCCGGCAGATTGAGGACCATCCATTTGGTGATGACGAGGTGGAGTTGTCCTTCACGCTCTACGCAACAGCCGTGCAAGTGGAAGAGCTGGATATTGCGATGGAGCGTGTTGAAGATATGGAAGGTGTTCGGCAGGCGTTTTGGAACTCAGGTGAAGAGTCGTGAGTCGATAAACGGGTTTTTGGCAGGTGTGGCGAGTTGCACAGGTTGTGCTGCATCTTTGAGGGTAACCGCCGTATGACCGGCGGCGTCTCCATCAGCTTGAAGGGGGACGCCATCGGGGTGAGAGATTGTCACGTGTGCCCCCTTGAGGGAGATAACCCCCGGTAGGCGGCTCATGCGGCTTTGTGGGAGCGCCATTCCTGCGCGTAGGGCAGAAAAAACACCGCCATGGCGGAATAAAGTAATGGAAAATCCTGGGCGATCTGGGCGCGCGGTTGGGTCGAGTGTGTAAGGTCCACCATAGAGGCGGCCTTTGCTGATAATGGCACTGGCGGCGGTATAGGTGCTGCCATCGACGGTGACGGTTAGGTCTGGGAAGGGGTATTTGGGCAGTTCTGTCAGTGTTTGAATGATATAGGCATTCCGCCCGACAGCGCGTTTGAGGCGTAGGTTGATGGCATGCACGACATGGGCGTCAAAACCGGCACCAACCATCTGAACAAAAAGTTTGGTTTGATGATTGGTTTGCATCATGCCTGGCCAGAGAGGGGTGCTGTGTGGGGATGTCAGAGTGGCGGCGAGGTCTTTGGTATGGAAGGGGATGTCATATTCATGGGCGAGAACATTGGCCGTGCCGAGAGGGATAATCCCTAGGCGGGCTGAACTGCCGATCATACCGGCGACAGTTTCTGCAATGGTGCCATCGCCGCCTGCGGCAATGATGATGCGTGCGCCAGCCTCAGCGGCTTCTCGGGCAAGGCTTGAGGCGTGCCCACCGTAACGGGTCTCCATGATTTTAACGGAAATGCCATGCGCAAGAAGGCAGTCGAGAACGGCCCAGAGTTTGCGTGTGTTGCGGCGGCCCGCTGTGGGATTGTGGATCACGTACATGGTGCCGTCTCCTGTCGAAACCGCATAATAAGGTTAAGCCTCTATGGAATGATTTGAACGCTATTCTTGGGGTTCTGACTATCGGCACGGAAGCGAAATCATGAAACTGTCACGTGGCACAGAGGAGGAATCGTTTAAGACAGAATACGTCCTAGGACTGTAATAGCGAGGGGGCGGGTCCCATGCGTTTCACAGTGGAAAGTTCCGAGCCGACGTCTTACCGATCGGTTTTTATTTCGGACATTCATATGGGTACACGAGGAAGTCGTGTTGCTCTGACGACTGATTTCTTGCGTACTATTACGTGTGAACGCCTCTACCTTGTTGGTGATATTATTGACGGGTGGAGACTTCGGCGGGCGTGGTATTGGGATGAAGCGCATGATGAATTCTTGCGTCTTATTCTGCGGTTGGCGCGCAATGGCACGGAAGTTATTTACATCCCCGGTAACCATGACGAAATGCTGCGCAACTGGCTTTCGATGGAATTGAAAATTGCGTCTATCCGCTTGGTGCCAAAGGCTGAGCATGTTGCTGCGGATGGGCGTAAATATTTGGTTATTCATGGCGATGAGTTTGATAGCATCGTCCGCTGTTATCCGCTCTTGGCTGTGTTGGGTGATCATGCCTATACGGCGGCGCTTTTCCTTAATCGTTGGATTAACGTCGCGCGTCGTAAGTTAGGTTTGCCGTATCGCTCGTTCTCTGCATGGGCCAAAAAGCGCGTGAAAAGTGCGGTTAAAGCGATTGATCGTTTTGAGATGGCTCTGGCGCGTGAAGCGAAGCAGATTGGCGCAGATGGTGTGATTTGTGGGCATATTCATACGGCTGAAATCCGCGATATTGGCGGTGTGACCTATATGAACACAGGGGATTGGGTCGAAAGCTGCACGGCTCTGGTGGAAAAATGGGATGGCCAGTTTGAACTCGTGGACTGGACCGCGCGGATGCATGAGGCATGGAAAACCACTCTCTCTGAAATCAACAAGCCTGCTGGTGCGCTTGGGGATGATTTGAAGCCTGTACTAGCGCAGATGATGCAGCAGGGTATGGCATCTGAGACCACGATTGAAGCAAAGCAAACAGCGTGACAGAGACACCTCGCGTTTTACGACGTATTTTGATTGCTACGGATGCGTGGCACCCTCAGGTCAATGGCGTTGTGCGGACAATGTCCATCGTGGTAGAAGAACTGCGCAAGCGCGGCCATGAGGTGCGTGTTGTGGGGCCAGATCAGTTCCACACGGTGCCGTGCCCGACCTATCCAGAAATTCGCTTGGCGACGCGGCCGGGTGGGAAGTTCGCGCAGATTATGCGGGAGTTTCGCCCTGAGGTTTTGCACATCGTTACAGAAGGCCCCATTGGCTGGGCCGCTTGGCGTTGGGCGCGTAAGAAGGGTGTGCCGTTTACGACGTCCTATCACACACGTTTCCCGGAATATGTGCAGGCGCGGATTAAGTTTGGTCTGAACCTGTCTTATCGTTTGCTACGGCATTTTCATAATGCGGCCTCGGCGACGTTGGTTGCCACGGCAAGCTTGCGGAAAGATCTGGAAGGCCGTGGCTTTACGCGTTTAAGCCCATGGACGCGTGGGGTTAATTTGGAGCGTTTCGCGCCGGAGCCACGTTGTGACTGGCAAGCACGCCTTGGAGTGCCGGGGCCGATTTTTATTTATGTTGGGCGCGTTGCAGTTGAAAAGAATATTGAGGCGTTTTTGTCGCTCGACCTTCCTGGAACGAAAGTGGTTGTAGGTGATGGGCCACAGCGCCCGGCTTTGGAGCAGAAATTTCCTCAGGCTTTTTTTACGGGCCGTTTGGACGAGGGTGAACTGTCCGCAGCTTATGCCGGGGGAGACGTTTTCGTGTTCCCAAGTGTGACGGATACGTTTGGCCTTGTGTTGTTGGAGGCATTGGCCAGTGGCACGCCGTGCGCCGCATATGATGTGACGGGGCCACGCGATATTCTTGCCGGGACGGATGGGCGTATTGGTTCTGTTGGGCCTGACCTGAAGGCTGCGTGTTTGGCGGCGCTGAAGGCTGATCGGGCAGAATGCCGGAAACATGCCGAGCGCTTCACGTGGGAAGCCTGCACGGATTTGTTTGAAAACGCGCTGCATCCGTTTTTTTGAGTGATGTTGAGAGTGAATTTGCGCTCATAACGAAACGCCCTTAACGAGCTGACTGTTATCTTTCTGAAAAAATACTCGGAATAAGATAGCAGTCAGTCTCATTATAATTAGAAAATAAAGATGAGTATTGTATCTTAATACATGTTGGATGGTTTTGACCACGAAACAATTGAGATTGGAAAATGAAAACGGATTCCGTCTTCTGCTTGCCACGCGCCCATACCAAGGCGGTCTAGACCACAGCGAATATCTTCTAAAAATATTGCCTTTAAAGCGCTCCAGTCTTCCGGGGCGACTTGATCCTCTAGCCGGGATTCAAGGCGATATTGATTGGTTAAGATATGAGATAATCCTGCATCATTTCCGAGTGATAGTAATTGTGTAAGGGTCAGGGCACTTGTGTGGGATGCATCACGTAGTTTTTCGGCCTGATCGTATCCTTGCTGTGCTGCGGGTGCAGGCGTTGCATCAATAACAATAAGGCGTCCATTGGGGCGGCAGACACGTATCATTTCTGCCAGAACCTCACGAGGGTTTTCCATATGATGAAAGCTGTAACGTGTTACAACCCGATCAAAAGAGGAGTCTTTGAACGGTAGACTGCGAGCGTCTCCGACCTGAAAATTGACGGTTACATTGTTTTTGACCGCACGATCATGCGCTTGGGCAATCATGCGGGGGGTCAAGTCAATGCCGGTGACACATGCTCCTTCTTGCGCGAGCGCACAGGCCACAATGCCCGGTCCACAGGCAACGTCCAGAACGGTTGAAGCTTCTGTTATGTTACAGGCTGTTATTACTTCACGAAGACTGTCCGCCTCCGCGTGGATGGGTAGTTCTGCAAATGGCTTTGCCCAACGTGTAAATTGGTCGATAATTTTTTGGTCATGTGGTGTGTAAGAGGCAGGCATCTTCATTCCTTTCTGTACCGTTTAGGTATATGGAAAAGTGATATGACCGTCTGACGATTTTCGGTCATAAAACAACGGATACCGGCCAAATGAAAATCCTGACTGTTGCGGAAACGCAAACTGTTTTGGCAGAGAATGGTTTGGATCGTGTGCAGGCGAATAGTTTTGCAATTAAGAAGTCAACAGAAGCTATTTTCTATGATTGGCATACACACCCTTACCACCAGATAACGTATGCTAGAAAAGGTACTACTCAAGTGGAAGGTCCAGAAGGGCGGCACCTTCTGCCTGCTGGCCATGCAATATGGATTCCACCCCATACGCGCCACCGAACAATGATCCGCAATTTAGATGGTATTTCCCTTTTCTTTAACCCGATAGAATTTCCGGGTGTGTATTCAGAGATCAGAACATTTGTAGTAACGTCGTTGTTGCGTGAGATGTTTTTGCACGCATTACATTTGTCTGATGGCGCCAGTGACAGTAGCATTGTGGTACAAAGTTTTTTTCAGACATTTGTCCTCCTTTGTAAGGAGCAGATAGAAAATACCGCAAGGTGTCCTTTTATTTTACCACGGGCGATGCACCCTGCGCTTCAGAGGGCCATGGATGGAGCGCTGAACGATCTGGGGCAAACCAGCCAGTCATGCGCGCTGGCGCATGCGGGTATGTCAGAACGTAGTTTCCGCCGTTATTTCATAAAAGAGACTGGAATGACTTGGCAGGAGTGGATTACCCAAGCGAGATTATTTCATGCGGCAACCCTCCTTGCCGAAGGAGGGCGAGTGACCGATGTGTCGGTTGAAGTGGGATATGCATCGCTCAGTGCATTTGCAAAAGCTTTTACGGCTTTGACTGGAGTGCGTCCGGGGCGCTTTCGACATCAAAGTCTATAAAAATTTGATAGCTAATGAGGCGCTTCGATAAATCAAGTGTAGAAAAACGTGGTTGGAGCTCTGTGATTGTGATGTTTTTGGACGGTCATTTACAATGAGAAGCGTGTTTAAAAGAGCCTCTCATTGTAGTTTCTCATAGTTTTATTGCTGTTTAAACAGCAATAAAACATTCTTAGACCGTTGTCAGTTTAACATATTCCTCACGGAAGCGGCGGAAGATACCGAACAGCACGGCATCTTGAACCTTGCTGGCATCTTTAGGGGTGCTGAGGCGGACGGTCATGACCATGGTGACGGCGGCATCGCCCAACGCATTGATGCGGACCGTTGGGGCGGGGTCTGCCAAGACTTCGTCACGCTCAGCAGCAATCTCGATGAGTTTTGCGCGCACGGCATCAAGGTCACAGGATGTTGGGACGTTGAAGGTCATGGACAAGGCGCTGGTGGCGCCGGAGAAAGTGGCGTTTTTCACGCTGGACGTGATGAATTGTGAGTTCGGAACGATCACCGTTGAGCCGTCGCTGAGGTTGAGTTCTGTGGCACGAATGCTGATGCGTTTGACATCGCCACGATTGCCGGAAATCTCAACCACGTCACCAATGCGTACCGGGCGCTCTGCGAGCAGAATAATGCCGGAGACGAAGTTTTGGACGATGGATTGAAGGCCAAAACCGATACCGACTGAGAGGGCGCTGACCACCCATGTTAGGTTTTGGACAGACAGGCCGGCTAGGCTGAGTTCAAACAGCCCCACTAAAATCCATGAGCAATAGGTAAAAATGGAGGTGATTGAGTTGCGTGCGCCGATATCGAGGCGTGTTGTGGGAAGGAAGCGATCTCGGATCCATTGGCGGACTTGCTGGATCAGGTAAGAGGCCGCGAAGAAAATGAGGATGATGGTGAGGATTGTGCCGAGGGAGACATGCACCCCGCCAATCGTATTGCCGACAAAGAGGAGGCGCAGGCGTTCACCGACATCGCCGGGGTTTGCGCTGCCGCTGGTTTGTGCGGTGGAGACGAGGACAAAAAAGAGAAAAAGATTGCCGAGCCCGGAGAGGAGAACGGTGAGTTGCTGGAGGCGTCGTTCTGGTAAGCCAAGCCCGCTGAGATGTCGGCCAATGCGGCCTTCTGGGTCTAACAGTTGCTCGAGCGCATGTCGCCAGAAGAGAGCGAGTAGTCCGGTGGTGAGGAGGGCAGTGCCAAGTGTGAGCAGCCAGCCGATGAGGAAAAATGCGGTTGGTGTATGGCGCAGAAGAATGGCCGCACTGCTGAGGATAAAGGTGAGCACCATAAGGCCGAGTAAGGATGGTGCGAAGCTGTTTGTGCCCTCGATTGAGCGGAGTTTACGGAAGATCAGGATCGCGGTGATGTTGACGCTCAATACAAACAGAATTTCGAGGACAATGAGTAGTGTTGGCCCAAAGACATCTTGTTCAAGGGCTGTGCGCAGGATGTTGAGCGTTATGATTGCGACGGCGAGTGCACCATCGACCTTGCGTAGGAGTGAGGCGAGGTCCGGGTGGTGTTGCGCGAGTGGGCTATGACGCCCGGTGAGGGCGTGGCCTGTGCCGATAATAAAGCCGCAGAAAGGTAATGTCTGTGCAAGTGTCAGAGCGAAGATATTACCATCTAGTGCGGGGCCACTTGGCAGCAGGGCAATAATTATGGCCCAGAGGAGGCCTGCTACGATAGCGCCGATGAGACCACCGAGGAAGGTTACGAAAATGCCACCACGGAGGGATGTTCCAATCGTTGGGGTTTCTTCGTCTTCTGAGATGGCTGGTTTGCGTAAAGCAATACGCAGGATGGCGGGGATAATGAGCGGGGTGATGATAAATGTAGCGAGAAGGCTGCCAAGCAGTGTTCCCCAATATTCTAATGTACCGCCTTTATGGAAAGAGCCGTGATTTTCAGCATTTTCAGATGCGAGGTTCGCCCAAAAATGGGGGTTGAGGGGAGATGGAACAGGCTCCCACAAGGTGGCATGGTGTAGGCGCATACGGCGCGCGTTCAGTGTGGCGATGAGCTGTTGGGCTTGGAGTGCGTACAGCTTGGCGCGCATTAGGGATGTTTGCACGGCTTGGGCGTTGTTGAGGAGGGCGGCGCGCTGGGATGTGATCGCGCTGTCTTCATGGTCTGCGGCTTTAGGGCCGAGGATCTTGAGATAGGACTGGGTAATGTCATCAAAGGATTGAAGCTGGTCAATCGTGCCGCGCATGGTTTGTTGTGTGGTTTGCGCTTGGTGGATCAGCGTATCTAAGGTGGTGTTGTCGGGGTTGGCGCTGGTTTGGTTGAGGCTGTTATTGATACTTTGCAGGTCATGTGCGCCGTCATCCAGGTCATGAAGGATGGACGTTGAGATATTGCGCCAGTCTTGCCCGACAATGGTAAGGTTTGAGGCTGCCTTCAAGTTGGAAATGGATGCGCAGAGCGTGATGATGACGAAAAGGCACAACGGTAATACGCGCCGAGGGAAGAGGGTGTATTGTCGAGGGAGCGGCATTGGTGTTGTGTCCTGCGTTAAGAAGCGTTGGGCGACGGGCTGAAAAATGTCTGAATATCAGTCAATGTATCGGCAAGGCTCAGGCGATGCACGGTCACACCTGCGGGAAAAGCCGTTAAAAGGCGTGATGGCATGCGTCGATCTAAGATCACGAAGACGCCGCGATCTGTGCCATGTCGTATTAAGCGACCGAAGGCTTGGCGGAGTTTCATGCGGGTGAGGCGGTCATCGTAATCACTAGGGTGGCCATCGGCCAAAACACGGCGGCGTTCGCGGTGGAGAATATCGGGGCGAGGCCACGGGGTTTTCTCGAATACGACCATGCGAAGTGCTTCACCGGGAACATCCACACCATCGCGCATGGCATCGGTACCGAGCAGGCAGGAATGGATTTCCGTGCGGAAAATATCCACCAATGTGGCGTTATCCATCGCATCTACATGTTGTGCGTAGAGTGGGATTCCTTGCTCTTCGAGGCGTTCATGAATGCGCTGGTGGACATCACGCAGGCGTTTAATCGCGGTGAAAAGACCAAGCGCGCCGCCGCCTGAGGCTTCGAACAGGGCTTGGAAAGCCCATGCGAGAGATGCGGGTTCGGTTGAGACATCTGTCACGACATAGGCGCGGGTTTGGTTCGCGTAATCAAACGGGCTGAGCACGGAGGCACGAATGGGGGGCTTGATGAAATGCGTGGCCCCAAGGCGCAGCTCTGCTGCTTGCCAGTCACGTGTGCCGTTTTGATCAAAGGCCGTGCCGCTTTGATCGCGGAGTGTTGCGGAGGTGAGGAGCAGACCGTGTGCGGCTGTTTGTATGGCTGAGGCAAAAGGAATGGTCGGGTCTAACCAATGCCTGTGTAGCCCGACATCATGTGTGCCGCCGCCGGAGCGGTTGCGCGGCAAGGGTTCGGTGCGGATGAAGTCCACATATTGGGGGGCGTGTGTGTTGGGTTCTGGTGGGTGGCAGACGGCATCGAGCATGCCGATCCATCCGCTGACGCGCAGTGTGGCGCGGCGGTAGAGGCTGCGGATCATCGCTTCAATGCGTTGGCGCGTGCCGGAATCCATTTCAGGGTCATCATCGAGTTGGGCGGCGAGTTGATTGCTGAGATGTTGGAGTGGGCGTTTGAGGGTGTGTAGCGCGGCGGAGAGGGTTTGAGCGGTGTCGAGAATGCCGGGTTCTGCGGGGAACAGGTCACATTCTGAGGGCGGGTAAGGGGTATTGACGCGTTCTTGTGTTTGGCGGCGGTTGCGGAGTTGTGCGTTGAGGGCGCGGAGGAACGCTTCAGATGGATTATTCTCATGCGGGGTGGCGGGTAGGATGCCGCTGAGAAGATCATCTTGTTCGGGATCAGCGGCAGGCTCGTTTGCGCTGGAAGGGTTGAGGCGTTCGCTCCAGCCTGGTGCGGGCAGGGCGTGTGCGGCCGCGAGAACAGCGTGCACGGGGCCATCAAGGGTGGGGACGCGTTCTAATAAATCTTCAATACGGCGCAGTAATCCCCGCGCGCGGGAGCGGCTGCCTTCAGCGCCGAGGAGCCAGCGGCGGAGTTCGGCGGCTTCAAGGCCGCAAAGCACGGTTGAAAACGCACTATCAGCGGCATCTGGAACGTGATGCCCTTCGTCGAAGACATAACGTGATGGCGTATTGTCTTCATCGGGGATGCCTTCGGGGGTGGCGGCGTTCCATGAGGCCTGTGCCATGATAAGGGCGTGATTGGCGACAACGAGGTCTGCGTGTTTTGCGCGGCGAATGCCATGCTCGACAAAGCAGGTTTGGTAATGCGGGCAGGAGGCATGGATGCACTCACCGCGCCGGTCTGCGATGCTGTGCAGGATGCCTTGCCCGAAGACTTCCCCGAACCATCCGGGTAGGTCTCCGCCCATGAGGTCTCCGTCTTGGCTGGCTTCAGCCCAACGGGCGATGAGGGCAAGGGGAAGAAGGTTTTTACCACCATCGGGGGAAGAGGCAGCACGTGCGGTGGTGGCGTTGAGCATATCCTCCATATTCAGTAGGCAGAGGTAGTTTTCGCGCCCTTTACGCACCACGACTTTGTTTCGGCGTGTGGCTTTGTCCGGGTAGAGGCGGTGGAGTTCTTTTTCCAACTGCTTTTGAAGGTGCCGGGTATAAGTGCTGAGCCAGACAGCGCCGTCATTTCGTTCGGCCCAGAGGCTGGCAGGGGCAATATAGCCGAGGGTTTTTCCGGTGCCTGTTCCTGCTTCAGCAAGTACGACATTAGGTGTGCCAACAGCCTCACGGGGTTCAAAGGCGGCGGTGGCAACGGAGGAAAAATCGGCTTGTCCGGGCCGGATTTCGGCGTGAGTGCCTAAGATATCGCGGAGGCGTTCACGCGCGGCGAGAGGATCAACAGGGTGTGCGCTTGGTGGAGGGCGTTGGGCTTCATCTTCCCATTTGGGGAGGCGGCGCCAAATACGAATCGCGTCATGAGGGTTGCCGGAAGCATGATTGGCGGCGCCCAGAACATGGCTGACTTCATGGCTCCAGACCCAGCCTGAGCGTGTGAGGGGGGCAAGGAGGGCGCGTAATGTGTGGCCTTCTTGTGTTTGGGCTTTTGCGTGGAGTTGGTCGAGTAAGATTTCGCACAGGCGCGGTAAGAAGTCGGCCCCAATGGTGGCGGGGGGCTCAATCTTTAACGCTAGGGCCATGCCGCGTGGTGTTGGGGCGACGGTGCGTGCGGGGTGCACGAATAGAAATAATTCAAGCAGGTCAAACCACGGGACGGGCTGTGCGTGGGGGGGGAGGCCGAGGGCGCGCATGGCGCTAGGGCCGTGGATGAGCAGTGGTGGTGAGAGACTGAGGAGGTGGGCGCGCGTCTCGGTAACGGTGAGGGAGAGGAGTTCTCCATCTGGGGTGAGCAATGAAGAATGGCCACGCCGTGCGATGAGGGCAGGGGCATCGAACGGTGAGAGATGAGCGGGGGGAGTATGGGAGACGGGCGTGGACATTGTTGGGAGTTTACCCTGAGGGGCAGAACACTGCGAGGGAAAAGCAGAACGGATCGTGAAAATGGTACGATTTGAGAAAAATGACGCGTTTTGATACCTTAGAAAGGGAACTAAATGCTGTGTTACTCTGCGTATTGCTTGACCGGAGAAACGTGGCTGCCTACCTTTTGGGGTAATCATGGAAAAGCAGAACTCTTCTACAACCCCCCGCCCCGCTGCGTCCGCGCCGCTCCCGAAAGCATGGCCTTTTGAGGAGGCCCGCAAGATTGCCGAGCATGTTGGCAAACGTGATGCGGATAAACCTGCATTGCTGGAGACGGGCTATGGCCCCTCTGGTCTGCCGCATATTGGTACGTTTGGCGAAGTCGCCCGTACGACGTGGGTGCGTAAGGCCTATGAAGCGCTGACAGGTCGTTCGACGCGTCTTTTGGCATTCTCGGATGATATGGATGCCTTGCGTAAGGTACCAACCAATGTGCCGCAGCAAGAGATGTTGGCGAAGCATCTTGGTTTGCCGTTGACGCGGATTCCGGACCCATTTGGCGAGTATGATAGTTTTGCCGCGCATAATAATGCGCGTTTGCGCCAGTTCCTCGACAGCTTTGGTTTCCAATACGAATTTGCGTCTGCCACAGATTACTACACGAATGGCACCTTCGATGCGGCGCTGCGTCGTATGCTGGAAGTGCATGATGAAGTCGTTGCAACTATTATCCCAACCCTAGGCCCAGACCGCCGGGCGACGTACTCTCCTGTTTTACCGATCCACCCGGAAACGGGTCAGGTCATGCAAGTGCCCATCATTAAGGTCGACCCGGATGCGGGGACTGTGGTGTGGGACGATGAAAACGGTAAGCGTTTTGAGACCTCTGTGCTTGGTGGTCAGGCCAAGATGCAGTGGAAAGCGGACTGGGCTATGCGCTGGTATGCGCTGGGCGTTGATTACGAAATGTCTGGTAAGGATTTGATCGACAGTGTGCGTCTGTCCTCCAAAATTTGCCGTATTTTGGGTAAAGAGCCGCCAGCGGGTTTGACTTATGAACTGTTCTTGGATGCGCAAGGGCAGAAGATTAGTAAGTCTAAGGGCAATGGTTTGTCCGTTGAGGAGTGGCTGCGTTACGGTACGCCGGAAAGCTTGGCACAGTATATGTTCCAACAGCCGACCCGTGCGAAGCGTCTGTTCTTTGATGTGATTCCGCGTGCGACAGATGATTATCTGACCTTAGTGGGTAAGGCAGGGCAGCAAGAGGGCGATGACCTCAAGGCGAACCCGGTTTGGTCCATTCATGGTGGGACTATTCGCCCGGAAGATACTAGCCCCGTCTCCTACACGGCGCTGTTGAACCTCGCGAATGTGGCGAATGCGCGTGATACGGAGACGTTGTGGAAGTTCCTGCGCCGTTATGATCCGACCTTGTCGCCTGAGACACATCCTTATGTGGATCGGTTGGTTGGCTGTGCGTTAACGTATTTCACTGAACAAGTGTCACCGAATAAGACGTATCGTGAACCGACGGACCGTGAGCGTCGTGGCCTTGAAGACTTGGCCGTAGAACTGGACAAGCTGGACGTTTCTACTCTGCCAGTAGCCGTGCAAGATGTCGTCTTTGAAGTGGGTAAGCGCTACTTCGAAAAATCTGAGTTGCGGTCGTGGTTTGGCTGCCTTTACGAGGTGCTTTTGGGCCAGAGCGAAGGGCCACGTTTTGGTATTTTCGCCTCTTTGTTCGGCTTAAAAGAAACGGTTGAGTTGATCCGTACTGCGCTGGCGCGTCCGTCCAGCGAGGGTGAGCAGGGTTAAGGCCTATGAGCAAGTCCGCTGACGAGGAGTGGTCGGTGACGCCGGCAGCACCAGAGGAACCGGACTTGGCGTGTGAGGGGGAGGAATGTGTTGCTCCCCCTCGGTGGCGGCGCCTTTTGGCGCGGGCTCCGGCATTGGTTGGTGTGGTGCTGCTTATCGCGGCCGTGACGGTCATTTGGCGTGAGTTAAAGCACTTATCGCTGAAGGATATTGGCCATAGCCTTGCGGGAATACCGCACCATGCCCTTGTGGCAGGGGCCGCTGCGACGTTTCTGTCGTATTTTGTTTTATCATTTTACGATTATTTGGCCTGCGTGCATGTGCGGGCTGATGTGTCTTATCGGCGGTCAGCTTTTGCTGCCTTTTGTTCTTATGTTCTGTCCCATAATTTAGGTTGTGCCGCGATTTCTGGGGCGGCTGTGCGCTTTCGGCTTTATCGGAGTTGGGGTGTCGCGCCGGGACAGATTGCACAGATTATAGGTTTTTGTTCAGCGACGTATTTGCTTGGTACATGCGCGCTGATTGGCTCAATTTTCTTACTTGAGCCGCATGCTGTGCCCTCCTTTATTCATATGCCTACGCCTGTTTTGCAGGCTATTGGTGTGGGGTGCTGGTTGGTTTTGGGCGTGTATTTGGTGTTGTCCCGTTTGGGCCGGGCCGTGACTATCCGCGGACATGTGATTGAAGTGCCGCGTACGCGCATTGCCTTTTCTCAGATTGTTGTGAGTGCTGCGGATATGGCCGCGACTGCGCTGATAGCGTATGCGGTTTTGCCACATCTTCCGCCGCAAGCTCATTTTGGCTTTGGGACATTTTTGGCCATTTATATCGCCTCGTACACAGCGGGGCTGATGGCGAATGTACCGGGTGGTTTGGGCGTTTTTGATGGTGCGATGATTTTTGCGCTGCGGCCTTATTTGCCCGTTGCAGAGATTATGGGCGCCATTTTGGTGTTCCGATTATTTTACTACATCATTCCGCTCGTGATGGCAGGTTTGATGTTTGCCGGGCATGAGTTGTTCTTGCGGGGTGAGCAAGCGCTTGTTTCAGCAGGGCAAATTCGCCAACGGATGCGGCCTAGTCAGGTGCTCTTGGAATCTGAGGCCGATTTCTCGGTAGCGGTTGCTTCTGGGGTGCAAGCGACCATTGGTGTCGTGTTGGTTGTTTATACCTTATGGGCGCGGCTGCCGCCGTTGCACGGGGTGTTTTGGGCGGCTATCGTCCAATTGTCGGGCCTGTCGTTAACGGTGATGGGTGTTGCACTTGTAGGGTTGGCTTTGGGGCTGCAGCAACGTGTGGCCTTGGCGTGGAAAGTGTCCACAGGCGTTTTGTTGGCCTCTATTGTGCTGTTGCTGCTACGTGGTGCGCCTGTATTGGCTGTGCTGGGGCCAATTATGGCGTTGGTTCTGCTGCTGCCGTTCCGAAATTGTTATTACCGACGAGCTCATTTGCTCTCTGCGCCATTGACGCCTTTTATGCTCGCGCCGGTCACATTGTGGGTGTTGGGTCTTGTGGGGGTCGCATGGGTGGCGATGGAGCGTCATTTGGGGCCAATCTGGTGGCGTGCCATGATTTATGACGCCCATACGGCTGTTGGGCGTTGGTTTCTGGCACTGTCTGCGGTGTGCGGCTTGGTGGCACTGCGGGTTGGGATGCGCCGTGCGCGGATACGTTTCGAAGACTGGACGCAAGATAACGAGGCTCTTTATCGGAATTTGCCACGTGCCTTGCAGGAGTTCACGCCGCGTCGTCCTAATGGTTTATTATTGGATGAAGCGGGGAAAGCAGCCATTCCTTTCTTGCGCGCAGGTCAATTTATTATTGGTTTGGGGGACCCTGCTGGTGCAGAGCGGAATGCGATTGCCGCCATCTGGCGCTTGCGGGATTTTGCGCTGCAAGAAGGCAAGCACTTGGCCTTTGTGCAGGTCGGTCCGTCTTTGATGGCTGTTTATAATGATTTGGGTTTGACGGTTTGCCCCGCGGGTGAACGCGGTGCTATATGTTGCCTTACTGAGGACTACCGCCGTGTTAAAGCTTTTCTTATGGGAGAAGAGCGTTTGGCACGCCGTCGAGCCGCTCGGTCGGATGATTTTGCGCGCGCGGTTCAATCGTGACTTTGTCTTCTAGTTTTGCAGATGCCGTAACAGCTTGGCTCATTGCATTTCCTGCGTTGTTTTCGATCATTAACCCTTTTGGGGCGTCTATGATCTTCGCGCAGGCGACAGAAGGCCGAGAGCGGCGGGATGTGCTGGTTTTAGCCCGCTCGGTTGCCCTCAACTCGCTTATTATTTTGTTGGTATCATTATGGGGAGGGCGCTGGATCCTCCACTTTTTTGGTATCAGCATGGATGCTCTACGTGTAACGGGCGGTTTGGTCGTTGTAGCGCGTGCGTGGGTGATGTTGCAGCAGCCTAAAGTGAATGAAGAACGCAAAGAACGCCAGGCCTTGCAAGGCGGACGGACGGCGTCAGCGTTGGATTTGCAGGAACACGCTTTTTTCCCATTGGCGATGCCTTTTACGGTGGGGCCGGGGAGTATTTCCGTTGCGATTGCGCTGAGTACATCGCGGCCGGATGCCATGCCTGAGATGCATTATCTCATTGGTATTTCTGTGGCGGCAACGGCAATGGCGCTATTGATTGCAGTTTTGTATTCTTATGCTGAGCGCGTTGTGTCGTTCTTAGGTGTGACAGGTGCGCGTATTGTGAGCCGTTTGGCGGCTTTGATCTTGCTGGCGATTGGTGTGCAGATTTTAGCGTCTGGGGTTTCAGGATTTGTCACCGCAGCGGTGCGTCAGGCGCTGCATTAACGCCTGACGTTTAGGTGTTTTAGTCCTCGTATTCTGGGACGAGTGGCATATCCGGGCACCAAGCATATTCGGCTTGTGGAACGTAGGTGTGCTGTCCAAAGCCTTTGAGGCTCTCAAAGAGTGTGACGTGCTGCACATTCATGGGGGCGCTGCGGAAGAGGTTATGCGCTTGGACCCAGCGGGCTGCTTCTTCGCGGCGTGAAGAGCTGAGGTGACCAAGGGCAATCTCGGGGTGAAAGCGTTTACGTAGGGTTGTGCATCCTGCGCGGCGAAGGTGCTTTTCAATGTTGGCTTGAAGGTTGGTCAGTGCCTCGCTGCGTTCAACATGAATTGTGAGCGTATCGTTGGTTGTATTTTCGCGCAGTCCAGCACCAAGAAGGGAAAGGTCAAATGGCTCCCATGATAAGCGGGAGAGGGCGAGGTCTATATCGTCTTGATCTGCGCGGGCAGAGACTTCTCCAATGAAGCGTAAGGTGAGGTGGTAATTATCTTTGGGAATCCACTGAACATTGGGGAGTGATCCACGGAGGAGGGCGAGTTCCTCACGCAGGGCGTCGGAAAGGTCGAGGGCGACGAAAAGTCTCACAGTGGCGCTCCCTGAAAGGCTATAACCGCAAAAAGACGGTTTATGGATGCAGGATTTCTTGACGATGATCAGAAAAACCCCACATTCATAGAGTGTACCGGCGAGCCAGCAGGGTTCGTCAAGCGCCCTTGTGTTACGATAGGGCCCAACTGGAAAATAAGGTGTCATGGCGTTTAATACCAATTTCGGCAGAGCTGGCGTTCAAGCCGGGGTCGGCAATCTTGATGATGGTCTGCGTGCGTATATGTGCCGCGTGTTTAACTGGATGGCTCTCGGCCTCGTTATAACGGGTGCTGTTGCGTATGCCGTTGCAGAGACGGCGCTGCATGCATTGTTTTTCCATGGTGTTGTTCTACCCAATGGAATGGTGGTGCAACGCCCAACATTGCTCGGTGATCTCGCCATTTTTGCGCCGATGGTTTTTGTGTTTGTGTTGTCATTTGGGATTAATCGTCTGTCCCGACCGGCAGTGCAGGCGCTTTTTCTTGTGTTCAGTGCAACAATGGGTGCGAGTCTCGCGAATATTTTGTTGAGCTATACTGGCGTTTCGGTTGCACGGGCCTTTTTCATTAGCGCAACCATGTTCGCTGCGATGGCGTTGTGGGGTTACACCACGCGTACAAGCTTGGCGCGTCTGGGGTCGTTTTTGCTGATGGGGCTGATTGGCCTGCTAGTGGCGTCTTTAGTGAATATTTTCTTGCATAGTTCGGCTGTTAGCATGTTGTCGTCTGTTGTGGGGGTTGGCGTATTCACGTTATTGGCCGCTTATGACACGCAGCGTATTAAGGTTAGTTATCAAAACATGGCTTTTAATTATGATGCGGAGACCGTTGCGCGGCTCAGCATTTATGATGCTCTGTCTATGTATCTGAATTTTATTAATCTATTCCAGTATATGCTTCAGTTCTTTGGAGTTCGTTCAGGAAATAACGACTAATAAAAATTTCACGAATAATTGATTTCTATCAAAAGCGGCCTGAATAGGTCGCTTTTTTTTGTGTATCATGGACTAAAATGGTCTTAAATATTTAATTAGATCAAGTTTAGTACACATTAAAAAATTGTAATGTAAAAATACGAAGTTGTGAGAGTATTTCACTGAATGTGGCTAAAAACTGCCATTTATAAGGCGATGTTTTTCAAAAGTACCGCTCTGGTTCTCATTGGTGGAGGGTGCAAAAAACCTTGTGTTTCAGCCAATTCAGGCGGAAATAAACGGAGACGAGAGACCTGTGTGCCTCTGTTGTTTGTTATGCGGGAACCGATAGATCGGGGCCTGATGCTAATTTTGAGAAGGGGGTAGCCAAGGTGTTGGAGTGTTCGCGTGTTCTTGGGGCACCCTATACGCCATCGCTCTTTCTATTCTTTGCTCACTGCCGGAACGGAAGATGAAAGCAGGACCGATGAAGAAATCCTGGCGATATCTCCCAGCGTTGCCAGCGCTGATGCTTTCGGGCTGTACGGTTGATCTGCTTCAACCTGCTGGTCCGATTGCAGAAATGGACAGTAAGGTCATGATCCTTGAGTTCGTGATCATGCTGTTGATCGTGATTCCAACTATTATTGCGACACTGGTTTTTGCTTGGAAGTATCGTGCTTCCAATAAACAAGCAGAATACCTGCCAACATGGGATCATTCCACGAAGATTGAAATCTTTGTATGGGGTATTCCAGCTATTATTATTCTTGTTTTGGGTGCGATCTCTTGGTGGAGTACGCATGCGTATGACCCATATCGCCCATTACAAACGACTGGGAACGTTAAACCTTTGAACGTTCAGGTTGTTTCTCTCGACTGGAAGTGGCTGTTTATTTATCCAGATCAAGGGATTGCAACCATCAACCAATTGGCTGTCCCAACCAATACGCCTCTGAACTTTGAAATGACGTCTGATACAGTCATGACATCGTTCTTTATTCCGCGTCTTGGTTCCATGATTTACGTCATGCCGGGTCAGCAAACGCAGTTGCATCTTCTGGCAAGTGTAGCGGGTAATTATTTGGGCGAGGCGTCTCACTACAGTGGTCGCGGTTTCTCGGATATGAATTTCCGTACGTTGGCAATGGATAAGCCTAGCTTCGATGCGTGGGTTGAGAAGGTGAAGTCGAGCCCAGATGGGTTGGATACCGCCTCTTATCCTAGCTATGCCGCTCCGCAAGAAGCAGCACCGGTTCATTATTTCTCTCATGTCCAGCCTGAACTCTTCGACGGGATCGTGGCTAAGTACAATAATGGCATGATGGTTGAAAAAACGACCGGTAAGGTCATGCACATGCCGGCTGCTGGCGCAGGTAGCATGTCTGACATGAATATGAAGGAATAAGACGGATGCTCGGAAAGCTTTCGCTCTCTGCCATTCCCGTCGATGTGCCGATTCTCGTCGGGACATTTGCCGGTGTGGCCATCATTGGTCTTGTTGTGCTTGCAGCAGTGACCTATTTCGGCAAATGGGGTTATCTCTGGCGTGAATGGTTGACGACTGTCGATCATAAACGTCTTGCCGTCATGTACATTATTCTGGCCATTGTGATGCTGTTCCGCGGGTTTGCGGATGCGGTCATGATGCGTAGCCAGCTTGCCATTGCGTATAACGGTAACCCCGGTTATTTGCCGCCACACCATTACGATCAGATTTTTACCGCGCATGGTACGATCATGATCTTCTTCATGGCGATGGCGTTTATGACAGGGCTGTTGAACCTTGTCGTGCCGCTGCAAATTGGCGCGCGTGACGTTGCGTTCCCATTCCTGAACTCTTTCAGTTTCTATATGACGCTGATTGGTGCGCTGCTGATTAACATCTCACTGTTTATTGGTGAGTTTGCGCAGACGGGTTGGCTGGTTTACCCGCCATTGTCTGAAATGCAGTTTAGCCCTGGTGTTGGTGTGGATTACTACATCTGGGCTGTACAGATTTCGGGCGTTGGTACGCTGCTGACGGGTGTGAACTTCTTTACGACCATCGTTAAGATGCGCGCTCCGGGTATGACCTGGATGAAGCTGCCTGTCTTTACGTGGACAGCGCTTTGCACCACCGTTCTGATCCTCATGTCCTTCCCGATCCTGACGGTGACGCTGGGGATGTTGAGCTTGGACCGTTACCTTGGCATGCACTTCTTTACGAATGATGCCGGCGGTAACGTCATGCTGTACCTGAACCTGATTTGGGCTTGGGGCCATCCAGAAGTTTACATTCTGGTTATTCCAGCATTCGGTGTTTTCTCTGAGGTTACAGCGACATTCTCGCGCAAGCCACTCTTTGGCTACAGCACCATGGTATATGCAACATGTTCAATCATGGTGCTGGCAATGGTTGTGTGGGTCCATCACTTCTTCACGATGGGCGCGGGTGCAGACGTTAATACATTCTTCGGTATCGCCACAATGGTGATTGCTGTGCCGACGGGTGTGAAGATCTTTAACTGGTTGTTCACCATGTATAAGGGACGGATTGAATTCACGTCTCCTATGTACTGGACCGTTGGTTTCATGGTGACGTTCTCTATCGGTGGTATGACCGGTGTGATGATGGCTATGCCAGCAGCAGACTGGATCGTGCATAACTCCTTGTTCCTGATTGCTCACTTCCACAACGTGATTATCGGTGGTGTGTACTTTGGTTACATTGCAGGTCTGAACTACTGGTTCCCGAAAGCATTTGGCTTCAAGCTGAATGAAGCATGGGGCAAGCGTTCGTTCTGGTGCTGGTTCGTCGGCTTCTATGTGGCCTTTATTCCGCTGTATGTCCTCGGCCTCGAGGGTATGACGCGTCGTATGAACCACTATGACAACCCAGATTGGTACCCGTGGGAGCTGATTGCTGCTGGTGGTGCTGCCATCATCGCGCTTGGTGTTGTCTGTCAGGTGATGCAGATTTATGTCTCCATCCGTGACCGTAACTTGCCTGAAAACCGTGACTTGACGGGTGATGCATGGGGTACGGGTCGTACGTTGGAATGGGCTATTTCTTCACCGCCGCCTGCTTATAACTTTGCTGTTATTCCTAAGGTGTACGGTCTGGACACGTTCCATATCGAGAAAGAAATGGGCCGTCCGGCACATGGTCAGGCTCTTGCGCCGATCCATATGCCAAAGAACACGTCTGCTGGTGTGTTTATTGGCGCGTTCACATTCATCTTCGGCTTTGCAGCGGTATGGTACATCTGGTGGCTGGCAGGCTTGGGTCTGTTGGGTATCCTGGTGACTTGGATCCTGCGTAGCGCGAATGAGGACATTGATTACTATGTCCCTGTCAGCGAAGTGGAACATGACGAGGAAGTTTATTCCCGTCGTCTTGCAGCTGCACAGGCTGCGGAATAAGGGGGGCGTAAGCTGACTATGGCTCACGAAGCAACAATGTCGCCTGCGGCACATGCAGACCATCACGATGGGGAACATCATCACGAGACCCCCAACGTGTTTGGCTTCTGGGTGTACCTGATGACAGACTGCGTCCTGTTCGGCACCATCTTTGCTGTGTTCGCAGTGATGCGGAACCAGTTTGCAGGTGGTCCGACGGGTAAAGAACTGTTTGACCTTCAAAATGTTGGTATTGAGACAGCAATTCTGTTGTTCTCATCCATCACCTACGGCTTTGCATCCATCAATGCGCATGCGCAGAAGAAGGGTGCAGTTCTCCTGTGGCTCGCCGTGACGTTTCTTCTCGGCGCGTCCTTCGTAGGACTTGAGGTCAACGAGTTTCACCACATGATTGCGGAGGGCAATGGCCCTGACCGTTCAGCGTTCTTGTCAGCGTTCTTTACGCTGGTTGGTACGCACGGTCTGCACGTAACGTGTGGTTTGATTTGGATGGTTGTTCTGATGGTGCAGATGCTTGGCCGACAAGGGCTGAAGCCACGGATGATGGACAAGCTCGCTTGCCTCAGCCTTTTCTGGCACTTTCTGGACATCGTTTGGATCTGCGTTTTCTCCTTTGTCTATCTTGCGAGTACGCTCTAATGGCCCAAGCTTCTCACTCATCCGGGGCAAGCAATAGTCACGGATCTTACTCCGCATATCTGATCGGTTTTGTACTGGCCGTCATTCTGACAGTAGCGTCTTTCGCTGCTGTCATGACCCACGCTTTGTCCCCGGGCATGGCGATTGCGGTTCTGTCGGTTTTGGCTGTTGTTCAGATTTTCGTACACTTGGTTTTCTTCCTGCATATGAACGGTAGTTCTGAGCAGTATTGGAACCTGTTGTGCTTCTTGGTCGCAGTAGCGACGGTGGTCATCGTTATTGGTGGTACGCTGTTCATTATGCACGATACGGCCATGAACATGATGTCACGCTAAACGTTTCTTGAAGCGTTGAGTGTGTTGAGCCGGTGGGGTTTTTCTCACCGGCTTTTTTTATGATGATGAAAACGTATAAAAAAAGCCCGACACGAAGATGTGTCGGGCTTTTTCGTGATCTGCGCAGGAGAGCGCGGATTAGTCTTTGTGCGGCGCTTCGGAGAGAAGGCCAGCTTTGTCTGGCTTATCTTTCCATTCTTCCGCATCGGCTGGTTGTTCGCCTTTGCGAGTGATGTTGGGCCATTGTGCCGCAAGGCGTGAGTTTGTTTCGATCCATGCTTCAGCGCGGCCATCACTATCTGGGAAGATGGCTTCTGCAGGGCATTCTGGTTCACAGACGCCGCAGTCAATGCATTCATCAGGATTAATCACGAGGAAGTTTTCGCCGGCATAGAAACAGTCTACGGGGCAAACTTCGACGCAATCCATGAACTTGCAGCGGATGCAGTTCTCGGTGACCACATAGGCCATAGATGTCTCCAATCTGTCTTGGTGGCTTGGTTTAGCACCGGTCTTTCATTGATGACGGATGATATGCGAGTGTTTTTGGTCAGACGCAAGCGTCTTCACTGTGTGTTGTGACGTTCTCATAAAGCAGTGTGGCTTCTGAAGCAGGGCCACGCCGTGTACCGAGGGCGCGAATAGTCCACACATGCACATCATCTTTAGAGTGCCGTGGGGACAGGGTTACGGTATCGCCAACGCGTATTTTGGCGTGAGGTTTATTGGTCGGTTGACCATTAATACGAGCAAATCCACGTGTAATATAGGCAGAACTCATGCTGCGGCTTTTTGCGAAGCGCGCATAATAAAGCCAAAGGTCAAAGCGTTGGAAATCTGTCGACATAGGGGGCGGGACTTATGAAGAGCGTTTGCGTTTTGGGTGAGGTCTGCGTTTTTTCGGGTGTTGGGGCGGTGAGGGGCGCAAGGCGGCGAGCGCGGCAAAAGGACTATCTGCATTATGGATAGGTCTCGTGCGGTCAGTTTGCATGGATGTGCGCCGTTTATGCGGTTGTGCGCGTGGTGGCAGGAGCAAGAGTGGTGCAGCCGGACCGAAAATATGGTCATCCAATGTTGAGGGTGGTTGGTGGCGTATGCCTAAGCTTGTGAGTGTATGTGTCAGTTGAGTGGCACGGATACCAAACCATGACGGTAAGTCTTTGGGGGCTGCGCAAGGGGCGCGGGCTATGAGGCGCTTGAGATCATATAGGCGGCGCTCAACAATATCGAGGCGTACTCCGACATCCCCCGCGGCTACCCAGCCCGGCCGCCCAGAGACGGCGGTGAGTGGGTAGGAAATACGGCCCGGTGGTGGTGGGGCAAGAGGGCTAGAGTGGCCAGCATGGATATGGGAGAGCAGGGCGCGCATATGTAGGGCATGGGGGCGCATGAGCGCAGGCATAAAGAGCGCGAAGTGCCCGATGATAATCCCGTGCTTTTTCAGCAGGCGTCGGTCGTTGTGTGAGAGTGTATAATCTGCCGGGAGAGGGGGGGTGATGCCGCCATCTTCTACAAGGCGGTGTACGACGCCACGTAATGCAGGTTGTGTCTCGGCTGCGTGTTGTAGAGCAAAGAGGACGCTAAAGTCTTTTTGAATGAGAGATTGCACAAAGGTGAGGAGGCGTTTTTCGACCTGTGTGCGTTGCTGTGTATCGGCAAAGTCATCATGGAAGAGGCGTATATGCGGCTGGAGGACGGTTTTCCCCGCACTTAGACGGCCGAGAGGAACTCTGTTCCATGATAGGATGGCGGTTTCGGTGTCTAGTGCTAAATCGGTATCAGGAGCGTGGGTGAATTGATGGATCCGGCGAGGTATTTCTTGCTGGAGTGCGCGCCGTCCTGCGCGGAGCACTAAGGCGCGTTCCGAGTCTTCTATGGGCCCCAGATTGAGGGAGAAGCCTTCAATTTTCCCGATCTCATGGCCTTCGACAACCACAGTGCCGTCCTGTGTGACGGCGGAGAGGAGTGGTTGATCCTGCGTGTCATCAAGGCGACGTAACAGTGTGGCGGCGCGACGATCGACAAAACGTGCGGTGAGGCGGTCGTGCAGAGCATCTGACAAGCGCTCCTCAACCTCACGCGTGCGTTTTTGCCATGTATTTGCGTGGCGACTCCATTCATTGCGGGAGGCGATATAGGCACAGACGCGGATGCCGGTGAGGCGTTGCATCAGGGTGTCGATATCGCCTTCGGGTTTATCGAGGCCGCGCAGATGGCTGTCCATCCAGTTGGGCGGAATGGTCCCGTCTTTTAGTAAGTGCATGTACAGATTGCTGCACAGGCGGGCGTGGCTATCGTCTCCTAATTTACGGAAATCGGGGATTTGACAGACATCCCAGAGCAGCGCTGTTGCTTCTCGTCCTCGTGCTGTTTTTTGGATGTCTGGGTCGAGAAGTAAGCTTTCCAGTGTGGTCACATCTGAGGCGATGCGGCCGGGGACGAGGCCTTTTTGGGGGGGCGATATTGTGAGGCTTGTTAAGAGGGCGCGGGGGTTGGTGAAATCCAAGCGGCTATTGCGCCAAGAGAGGCGTTTAATCGGTTCGAAGCGATGCTGTTCGATCGTTTCGGCCAGTGTTTCCGACAGTGCGGGAGCATCTGCTGTGGTGCCAAAGGTGCCGTCGCGCATACCACGCCCAGCACGGCCTGCAATTTGAGCGATTTCTTGCGGGTAAAGGGGGCGCGGGGTGGTGCCGTCAAATTTGCTTAATTGGGCGAGGGCCACATGGTCCACATCCATATTGAGGCCCATGCCGATGGCATCGGTTGCGACGAGATAATCGACTTCGCGGTTTTGGTAGAGTTCGATTTGAGCATTACGGGTGCGGGGGCTGAGTTGACCCATGATAACGGCGCAGCCACCACGCCGCCGCCGGACGACTTCAGCGAGTGTGTACACTTCGGCCATAGAGAATGCGACGATGGCGGAGCGTGGTGGGAGTTTTGAGAGCTTGGTTGCGCCAGTATAAACAAGGTTGGACAGGCGGTGTCGTGTGTCGATTTCGATGTTTGGGATCAGGCGTTTGATGAGGGGGCGGATGGTTTCAGCCCCGAGAAAGAGTGTTTCGACTGTGCCACGGGCATTGAGGAGGCGGTCTGTGAAGACGTGGCCGCGGTCGGGGTCTGCGGCGAGCTGAATTTCATCCACCGCGATGAATTCGACCTTACGGTCCAGCGGCATGGCCTCGACGGTACAGGAAAACCATTTTGCGCCATGTGGCACGATTTTCTCTTCGCCTGTAATGAGGGCAACAAAGCGTGCGCCTTTGGCTTTGACGAGACGCTCATAGTTCTCACGTGCGAGAAGGCGCAGAGGGAAGCCAATAATGCCGGTGGCATGGGCCATCATGCGGGTGAGCGCATAATGGGTTTTCCCCGTATTCGTGGGACCAAGGGCGGCACGAACGGCGCTTGGCATGGTATGAGCGGTCGAGAAGGTTCTTTGAACTGCGCTGGGCATAGGTGAATGGTCGGGTTTGTGCGCGACAAAAGCAAGCACCTGATACAATGAACCTGTTTAATTTTGGAATAAGATGGATGATTTCTGTGCAAACACTTCCTTTCATTGCGGCCTCTGCTCTGAATGCAGAAGATGGAAGCGTGAAAACGCTGCATATTGTAGCTCCGTCTCAGTGTGACGCGTTTGAAGGACGCTATGAGACGTGGCTGAAGGCGCAAGCATTTCAGGCGAAAGCTGGACAGTATGCGCGACTGCCAGAAGGCGCTCTTTTTGTTGTGGCACCAGAGAAAGCTGAGGATCCGTCCGTCTATGGTGTGCTCGGTACAGCATTGGATGCCGGAGACTGGCGCATAGCGTTTGATGGGGTAACAGAAGAAGCCCGTTCTGCTGTGGTGCTGGGTTTTGCAATGGGGGCGTATCGTTACCATGTGCGTGGCCGTGACGAATTTTCTGCGCGATTGGTGGTAGATGAGCGCGATGCTGGTGCTGTAGCTTTCGCAGAGGCGAACCGTTTAGGGCGTGACCTGATTAATACGCCTGCGAATTTGCTGGGGCCGGTTGAATTGGCAGAGCAGGCACGTGGGGCTTTGGTGGCGCGTGGGGCTACTGTTGAAATTGTGCAGGGTGATGCGCTGCGCGAGGCTTATCCGTGTTTGGCGGCAGTAGGCGCGGGGTCTGATCGCCCGTCCCAAGTGGTACTTGGACGTTGGCAGAAGCGTGAAGGTGCACCTCTCGTTTCTTTGGTGGGGAAAGGTGTGTGCTTCGATACGGGGGGCTATGATCTCAAGCCGCCTGCAGGCATGTTGCGGATGAAGAAGGACATGGGCGGCGCTGCGTTGGCGCTGGCTGTAGCTTGTGCCGTGATTGAATTAGGGCTGGATGTCTCTTTAGAAGTCCGTTTGGGCTGTGTTGAGAATAGTGTTTCTGGGCATGCGATGCGCCCAGGTGATGTTCTCATGACGCGCAGCGGTAAAACTGTTGAAGTGGGCAACACGGATGCAGAAGGCCGCTTGGTCATGTGTGACTTGCTCACGGAAGCGTCTGAACAGGCGCCTGTTTGGTTGTTGGATATGGCAACATTGACGGGTGCGGCGCGCGTTGCACTGGGGCCGGATTTGCCAGCGTTATTTGCGAATGATGATAACGTTGCTGAAATCTTTTGCGAATCAGCAAAAACGAGCGCTGATCCCCTGTGGAGAATGCCACTCTGGCATGGTTATGACGCATGGCTCGATAGTAAGATTGCAGACATGGGCAATATAACCGCTAAGCCAATGGCCGGTGCGATTACGGCCGCATTGTATCTTCAGCGTTTCGTTCCAGAGGGCCAAAAATGGTGCCATATCGACACTTATGGCTGGAATGATGCTTCTGCGCCGGGCCGCCCAGAGGGTGGGGAGACGCTGGGCTTACGTGCAATTGTCGGTGCCATAGCAAAACTTTGTTAGAAAAAGAGAAGTGGAAGAGGGGGTTGGCGCCCCCTCTTTTTTGTATCGTAACATAATTGTCTTTGAGGAGGGGGTGTCTTTTCGAAGGCGTTTCGGCTTATTCCTCCGTTTACTAAATGGCTTTCTTTTCTGCCTAGAGATGTTTTCCTTGATGCTGTCTTCGGAGAGTGTTCTGGCAAATGTGATGATGGGTTGTAGGGGAAGGTCTAAACTCATAGCGAAACGGAACGTTTCGGATTCAATATTGTTGTCGGTGATGCAAAGCCCGGTTGGGTCTGCGGAGAGAGCAAGAAACGTAAGGAGTGCAGTTATGTCGCAGGCTAAGAATGATCAGATGTTAAATCTTCTCTGCGGTACGGTTGTAACGCTGGTTCGTCGTGATGGGCCGGATCTTTCGGCACGTCAGTTGGCTGTTTTCTTGACGTGCTATTTGAATGATGGTGCGCATACGGTTCGTGGTTTGGCGGCGGCATTGAATGTGTCCAAGCCTGCCATTACGCGTGCGTTGGATCGGTTGCGCGTTCTGGGTCTGGCAGAGCGTAAGCCAGATCCATTGGATCGTCGTTCTGTATTGGTACGCCATACACCGAAGGGACAAGCGTTCCTGCGGGAGATGCGTGCAATTATGGCCGAAGCTTCTGGCTCACAAGCGGATCGTGATGACCGTGCTATTGGTCAGGTCGAGCGTTTGAGCGTACGTCGCGCGGGCTAAGCGTCAACGCTTTTCCTCTGCTGTAAAGTACTGATGAAAAAGCCGCCGTGGGATGCCATGGCGGTTTTTTTATGCTTTCACCACGCGCAGGAGATATGTTTCCGGGCTCGGTAGCAGATAAAGGCGGTCCAGCCGCATTGTGGTGCGAGAATGAGTAGAAGGGCTATGGACGGATGGGAGATTGTTCCCCAGATGACTGCGCCCCAAACGACAAAAGCCCAGTAAAGAAGTGTAATGAATGGTGCCGAGAGGCCGGAGCGTGTGGCTAATTGGTAAAGATGCCCACGATGGGCCTGCATGAGGTGATTGCCCGCGCATAAGCGACGGATCAGAGTAAAGAGTACGTCCCATAGAATACCGGCAAAGAGTGCGAGTACTAATGTGGGCTCGGCATTGATTGGTTGGATGGCGCACCATGCCATGACGAGTGCTGCGGATTGGCTACCAACATCACCCATGAAAATACGCGCTTTAGGAAAATTAAAGGGCAAAAAGGTGAGCAGCGCGAGTGCGAGAAGAAGAAGAATTTCAGGGTGTAAGCCAGTAGCGGCGAGGAGCAGAGCGGCGATGGCCATGCTTCCAGCTGCTAAGCCGTTGATGCCATCAATAAAATTAAGCGCATTGGTCATAAAGACGGCAAGGCACACATCGGCTCCGAGAGTGAGGGGACTCGACGTGACGGGAAGTGCTACGAGAAACGCTGCAAGGCACTGTGCCGCGAGTTTATACCAAGCTTTAAAAGAATATATATCATCCGCCCATGAGACGATGGCGAGAAAGAAAACGCCTGTCATAAGGCCGGCAATCGGGACCGCATGTATATGCGGGTGAAGATAGAGTGCGGCAGGGATTGTGACCAAAAAGCTGCCTATAATGCCGATACCGCCGCCTTTGGGGATAGGACGCGTGTGAGCACTCCGCGCAACGGGGTGATCTAATACGCCAATCCGGATCATGATAAGTATTAAGGTGGCGCACAGGACCGGCACTGCACAACATGCAAGGGTAAGGCCCGAAAACAGTGATGTAACAGAAAACAGCATAATGCAGACCATAGGGTATTGTGTATTTTAGCGCTATAAGCAGGATGTGACGAGTATGACGCATTCTGAAGCACCTGCTGCCCCCTCTGTTGAGGACAATGCCCCTATGGCCGATCTGGCATCGCGTCGGGGGGGATGGTTCCTTATGACACGCTCCCGCCGGATTGCATTAAATGTCCTTTTGGACGGTATGGTTTCAGCCATAGCGGCACCTTTGGCACGGTGGCTGGCGGCCCCTGAAGGCGGCATGCTGCATCCATTATGGTTTGTGGCGGGTGGTGGTATTACACTTCTTGTTTCGGGTTTGCCCTTTCGTATGCCGCAGCAATATTGGCGGTTTTCGGGGCTGAGTGATTTAATCGGGATCGCCTGCGCATCTGTGGTGAGCGCAGGTTTGTTTATGGCATTATTACTGTTGTTTGGTTTTGGTCTACCAACGCCGACTTTCCCGCTTATTCATGCTTTGGTGCTTTTAGTGTTGTTGGGTGCAATCCGTATGTTCTGGCGGATTTGTACGCGGCGTCAGCCTTGGGGACTACCACGTGAACGTGTGCTCCTTATAGGCGCAGATTTTGAAGCCGATCTTTTTATCCGTGCGATGGAGCGTGACCGCGTTAGCAGTCAAAAAGTTGTGGGTGTCGTCACGCTGAGTGAACAGCAAGCGGGGCGGCGTATTCATAGTGCGCCTATCTTGGGCGCTTTGGACGAATTTTCCGAGTTGTTGCGGCGATTGGTGGTTTCGGGACGGCAGCCTGGAAAAATTGTTGTGACATCACCGGATTTGCGCGGTGCGGCGTTGTCACAAGTGTTGGACACGGCGCGCCTCTTCGGGGTTGATGTGTTGCGGACGCCGTCCCTTACGGCTTTGCAGCCCGCAGCACATATTGAGTTACAGCCGATTGCCATTGAAGATTTGCTGAACCGTGCACCCGTAGCCTTGGACGGGCGGGGAATACAGCATTTGCTGGCTGGCCGTGTGGTGGCTGTTACCGGTGCCGGCGGCAGTATTGGCTCTGAGTTGGTGCGGCAGATTGCGGCGTATCAACCGACGACGTTGCTGCTGATTGAACAAAGTGAATATGCGCTGTGGCAAATTCATTTGGACCTATCGGAGCGTTTCCCGAATTTGTCGTGTGTGCAGGTCATCGCAGACGTGCGGGATCGGGAGCGGATGGCGGAGGTGTTTCAGCAGTATCCGCCGGAGATTGTGTTCCATGCTGCGGCTTTGAAGCATGTTCCTTTGGTGGAAAATAACCCGATTGAAGGTGTGCGTACGAATGTGCTGGGCACCCGGGTTGTTTTGGATACTGCGCAAGCTGCCGGTGCGCGTGCAACTGTTTTGGTCTCAACGGATAAGGCGGTTAATCCATCAAGCTTGATGGGGGCGAGCAAACGTTGTGCTGAGATTTATGGGCAGGCTTTGGATATGCGTGCCCGTAATGATGAAGGCTCAATGCGCTGTGTGACTGTGCGTTTTGGTAATGTTTTGGGCTCTACTGGGTCTGTTGTGCCGTTATTCCGCCGTCAGTTGCAGCAAGGTGGCCCGCTGACGGTCACGCATCCGAAAATGACGCGGTATTTCATGACCATCCCAGAGGCGGTAGGGCTTGTCTTACAAGCGGCAGCCCGTGGCACATGTGACCGTGACGGAGAGGCCGCGACGGAGCAGCGTCTGCGTGAGGGTGGTATCTTTGTGTTGGATATGGGGGAGCCAGTCCAAATTATGGATCTGGCGTGCCAGATGATCCGCTTGGCACGTTTGCGCCCACATGACGATATTGAGATTAAGATTACAGGGCTACGGCCGGGGGAAAAGCTATTTGAAGAGCTGTTCCATGGCCGAGAAGCACCTGTGCCGACAGATGCGGCTGGCTTGCGGATTGCAACGCCGCGCACTGTTGATTTCGAGCTTGTACGTCAGGCTTTGGATTCTTTGGATGCCGCATGCCATCGGGGTGACTTGGTGGCGGTTATGCGTATTCTTCAGGATTTAGTGCCGGAATTCAGGCATAATACGGGGGCTCTGGCCTTCGAACCCGTGACAGATGGGACTTCTCCCCATGAATAAATCAATCGCTTTTCTTGATCTCCCACGTCAGCAAGCGCGTTTGGGCGCGGCGTTGAAGCAGCGTGTGGATGCTGTCTTTCAGCATTGTCGTTTTGTGATGGGGCCGGAAGTGGCAGAGCTTGAGGAGAAGCTCGCAGCGTTTGGTGGGGCCAAGGAGGCTATCGGCGTTTCCTCCGGTACGGATGCGCTGTTGATGATCTTGATGGCGGAAAACATTGGGCCGGGCGATGCTGTTTTCCTACCTGCGTTTACCTATACAGCGACGGCAGAGGTTGTGCTTTTGCTGGGGGCGGTACCGGTCTTTGTGGATGTCACGCCGGATACGTTTCAAATTGATTTGGCGTCATTAGCGCAGCGTGTTGAGGCGGTACGTTGTTCTGGAGATTTGACCCCGCGGGCTGTGATCGGTGTGGATTTGTTTGGGCAGCCAGCGCCGTGGGATGAGTTGAATGCGTATGCAAAGGCGGAAAATCTTTTGCTCTTTGCGGATTGTGCACAGTCTTTTGGGGCTTCCTATAAGGGGCGTCGTTTAGGGCATGAAGCGTTGGCCACGACGTTGTCTTTCTTCCCGTCTAAGCCATTGGGCGGTTATGGGGATGGTGGGGCCATTTTGACAGATGATCCGGAGCGGGCAGCTTTGTATCGGTCTTTGCGTTCGCATGGTGAAGGTAAGACGCGCTATGCGGTGGAGCGTATTGGCCTGAATGCACGCTTGGACACGATACAGGCGGCTGTATTGCTCGCGAAACTGGATGCATTCCCTGAAGAGCTGGCGCGTCGTGATGCCATTGCATGTGCATATGATCAGGGTATGCCGAATGGAATCGAAGCACCGGTGCGTGTGGCTGACAGTGAGAGCGCGTGGGCTGTTTATTGTGTGCTGTTGGTCGATGCTGCGCAGCGTGATGCACTACAAGAGCACTTGAAGGAAGAAGGTGTACCAACAGCGGTGTATTATCCGAAGCCGCTGCATCATCAGCCTGCTTATGCTGCGGCTCATGACGGTGTGTCTTTACCTGTTTCAGAAGGGTTGGGCGGGCGTGTTCTGGCATTGCCTATCCATCCTGAATTGACGGATGAAGAAGTGGCACATGTTGTGACAGCACTCCAATCCGGTATGGCAAAGGTGGGGTCATGACCCGCGAGAAGAAGCTCTTACTCGCCTTTATTGCCGTGGTGGGTGTGCCGGTCGTTGTGATCTGGACAGTATGCTGGCCGCTGTTGCGCCCTTGGGATTTGCCGCATGTTGTTGGGGGGCAGTTAGAGGTTCCTCATTTGCGTGTTTTGACAGCGTCTGAGGTGCAGATGTTGGATCAGTGGGTGCAAGCGCATCGTACAGGGTGGGGACCGGTAGGGGAGGTTCCGCCTCATGTTGGAGATGTTGTCTTTCATTTGGATGCGCCGCAGGGGCGTTCTCTGTGGGTGTCTGTCTGGCGGCACCCACATACGCCGGATGATGTTGGCATCCAGACTCAAGAGCACGGTCCGTACCGGATGAACAGTTTTCCTGAGGACGTCCTGAAAGGGATTATCCCGCAGGATGTTCCGCTGCCTTCAGATGGTCCGAAGCCGCCTGAATAAAGCTTAAAGTTTCTGCGGAAAATGGAGCTTTTTGCGCTTGGGGAGAGTTATGAAGCTCTTGGCAGAGGGCTGCGGTTTTGCTCCATAAATCGTGGCCTAAAGCGGCTTGTAGGGGCTCTTGCAGGGTACGCCACTCTTTCACAAAAGCAGCGGCTTCGGGGGTGCGTTCCGCAGAGGCGAGCCTGATCAATGCGTTTGATAAGATTTTTCCATTTTAGATCATAAAAATCCCGATTGTCGTTCGGAAAGTGTTTATCGGCTGTAGCTTCCCATTGTTGTTTTTCTGTTTGAGTGAAATGTTTGTTGATAAGGGGCTCTAAAGCTTTTTTGTCCAGTTTATGTGTGGTTTGGCGTAGTAATTGACAAAATTCTTGGATGGTAATGGCTGCCCTATCCGGAGGCTGGTTGTAGTTATTGTGTAAACTCTTGAGTGTGTTGAGGGCTTGCTCGGTTTCTTTTTGCTTGTTTTCCAAAAGGGTAATCTGGGTTTTGAGGACGCTATCCAGATTGAGGGGATGCTCAAGAAAATCATGAATTTCTCGCAGAGAAAAGCCAGCACTTTTCAGTGTTATAATGTGCAAAAATGCTGTGATTGACTGCTCATCATAGAAGCGGCGTCCATTCTTCGCGCGCTTGGAACGGAGAAGGCCCAAGGCTTCAAAATGACGCAATGTGCGTGGGGTGGTGTTAGCCGCTTTAGCAAATTCACCGATGGTCAGTAAGGGGTTTTGTGTCTGCATAATATCCTCCTGACGTAGAGAGTGTTTGATGACGTTACGTCAGGAGCAAGCGAAAAAATTAGGCTATGTGTATTTTTTAGGATGAGCTGTTTTCGTCCTCAAGTTCATGGCGGGTTTGCACGTTCTCTTCGAGCGGAGGGGTTGCTTTATCCATCACGGCGAGGAGTGCTGCCGTGAGTGGAGATGCGATAATCAGGCCAGGAATACCAAGAATAGAACTGAAAACAGTTTGGGAAAGAATGGCGATGGCAGGTGGCATATGTACGGCGCGCCGTTGGATCATCGGGGCCATGACATTGCCTTCAAAGAACTGAATGACGCTATAGAGAATGATGACCAAAAGGGCTTCTTTTCGTCCCATGGATAGTGCGAGTAAAATGGCAGGAACGGCCCCCATAATCGCGCCGATATAGGGAATAAAGTTACATAAACCCGCGATGACACCGAGCGCTAACGCAAGTGGAACACCAATAAAATAGAGGCCGATACCGGATAAAAGCCCAACGACGAGCATGTCGAGGGCTTGGCCTGCGGTCCACGCCCATAAGGTTGCACCTGCGGTGAGCATGAGGCTGCGGACGGTGCTACGTTGTGCGGGGGGAATGAGCCGTAATACGCCATCAATATATTGGGAAGGTGAGAGGGCAAAGTACAAGCCAGCAATCAGGACAACGGCGAGTGTTCCTAAAACGCCAAAAGCGCTGCTGAGTAACCCTGTGACAGACCCTGCAATACCGGTGCCAAAGCTGCTGAGGCCACCAGAACTATTGGCATTGCCGCCTAAAGACGTAGGGAGGTAGTCGAGGATCATACGGCCGAGTGTTGAATCGGACAGCTGGGCTTTGAGGCCACCAGATTGGACGATCAAGGCTTGTTTGAGGCGCAAGAATTGATCACCAATTGCAGGGCCGCTGCTCCAGCCGAGACCAACAATCAGGAGCAGCAGGATAAGTGCAACAATGGCGACGGCAGAGGTATAGTTGAGGAACGGTACGCCTCGGCGTAGGATGCGTGCCAAGCCGTGCAAAACGATAGAGACCAATGCGGCCGCAAAGACGACGGTGAGAACGTCTCCCATGAGCCAGATGGCGAGCATGGTTAGGGCAATGGCAAGGGTGACGCGCATAACCGTGGCAATACGCTGCAATTCCCGTGCGCGTGGTTCGTTTTCTTGTGGGGCGGAACCAGGGAAGGGCAGCGGCATGGTAATCACCTTGATTGAGAACGGGAATGTTACGTTAAAGCAGATGACGGCGCGTGACTATCATCCCCTAGAGTATGTTGTGACAGTGCCCTAACAAAGCTCTGGGAATGATATGTGTGTCGAGGGTTTTAAGCGGAAGCCTCTTCAAGTTCTGTTTGTGCTTCGAGCCAGATTTCCTCGATTTCGGCTTGTTTGGCTTCCAATCCCGCACGGTGTGCGTTGAGAGAGGCAATATCGCCGGGGTTTCCTGATTGGTAGAGGTCGGGATCAGCCAGCTTTTCCTCGATGGTGGCGAGTTCTTTGGCGATTTGGGCCAATTTGGTCTCTGCGTCTTTAATCTTACGGCGCAAGGGGGCGAGCGCGCGGGTGAGTTCTTTGCGATCCGCGCGTCGCTGGGCAGCGGAAGGCGTTGGTGTTTGCGCGGTGTCGGCTTCATTCTGTGGGGTACGAGCGCGTTCCGCATTCTCGGCGCGGGCTTTACGGGCACGCTCAATAAGCCAAGCTTTATACTCAGCCATGTCGCCTTCGAAGGGGGTAATGGTGCCTCCTTCGACTAGCCAGAACCGGTCTGCCACGGATTCGACTAGGTGGCTGTCATGGCTGATGAGGATGACGGCCCCTTGGAAGGCTGCGAGCGCACGGATCAGTGCGTCACGTGCATCAAGATCAAGGTGGTTGGTTGGTTCGTCAAGCAGTAGAAGATGTGGTGCTTCACGTGTGGCTAGGGCGAGCAGAAGACGTGCTTTTTCGCCCCCGGAGAGTTCGGCCACGCGCGTTTCCGCGCGGAGGGCGTCAAGGCCGAAGCGGTCTAGTTGCGCGCGAACGGCAACGGGGGTGGCATCAGGCATGGCGCGGGCCATGTGATCAATCGGGGTGTCAGACAGCACTAATTCATCGGATTGATGTTGTGCAAAATACCCGATGCGGAGTTTTGATGAATGTTTGACGGAGCCTTTTAAGGGCTCAAGTCGTCCCGCCAGAATCTTCGCAAAGGTGGATTTTCCGCGCCCGTTCTGCCCCAGAAGTGCAATACGGTCTTCCATATCGAGGCGCTGATTGAGGCCGCTGAGAACGATGTGATCGCCATAGCCTGCGGTGACTTGGTCGAGCGTGAGCATCGGCGGAGGTAGTTGGGCTGGTTCTGGGAAGTTGAAACGTGTGGGGCTGTCTTCAACGACGGAGTCAATTTGCGGTAGTTTTTCGAGAGCTTTGATCCGTGCTTGTGCTTGGCGTGCTTTGGTCGCCTGTGCGCGGAAGCGGTCCACAAAGGCTTGCATATGCGCGCGTTGGGTCGCCACGCGTTCTGCCATACGGTTTTGTTGTAGAGCTTGCTCGGTGCGGATGCGGATGAAGTTGTCATAGCCGCCGGGGGTGAGGCTCAAATTGCCACGATCCAGATGCGCGATGGCATCTACGGTGTTATCGAGCAAGGAGCGATCATGGCTGACGATGATGGCGGCGCCGGGGAATTTGGCAAGCCATGATTCCAACCATAATACGGCTTCAATGTCCAAATGGTTGGTCGGCTCATCGAGTAAGAGCAGGTCTGGGCTCAGGAAGAGGGCTGTGGCAAGGGAGACACGCATACGCCAACCGCCAGAGAAGTCGGAAACGGGGCGGAGTTGGGCATCTTGGTCAAAGCCAAGACCAGAAAGAATCGCGCCTGCGCGTGCTGGGGCTGTGTAGGCATCAATGGCGATGAGGCGTTCATGCACATCGGCAATGCGTGTGGGGTCTGTTTCGGTTTCTGCTGCGTGTAAAAGCTGTGTGCGTTCGAGGTCCCCTTCCAGCACGGTGTCTATCAGGGATGTGTTCCCGGAAGGGGTTTCTTGCTTCACGCGGCCCATTGTTGCCCGGTTTGCGAGGGTGATGGTGCCCCCATCGGGGCTTATATCCCCAGCGATTGCGGCGAGGAGTGTGGATTTTCCGGCACCATTACGGCCGACGAGGCCAATTTTTCGGCCGGGATCCACATTCAAGGACGCATTGTCCAGAAGGGTACGTCCGGCGATGCGGAGGGTCAGATCGGAAATGGTCAAAAGGCTCAAAGCAGGACTCGCGCAGCAGAGGAAAGTGGATATTATGCTAAAAAATTATGTCAGACCTATCAGGAACGCAGATTTTGCTCTAGGGGACTGACGAGTTTTACCTTTGCTTCATTAGGAGAAGACAAATGGCTCTTGAGCGCACGCTTTCTATCATTAAGCCCGACGCAACGAAGCGTAACCTGACCGGCAAGATCAATGCTGTGTTCGAAGACGCTGGCCTGCGTATCGTTGCTCAAAAGCGCATTCAGCTGAGCGAAAAGCAAGCTGGCGCTTTCTATGCTGTGCACAAAGAACGTCCGTTCTACGGCAGCCTGGTTGCTTCCATGATTGCTGAGCCAGTTGTTGTTCAGGTTCTGCAGGCTGAGAACGCTGTTGCTAAGCACCGTGAAGTGATGGGCGCAACGAACCCAAGCGACGCAGCAGAAGGCACGGTTCGTAAGTTGTTTGCTGAAAGCATCGAAGCAAACTCCGTACACGGTTCTGACAGCCTGGAAAATGCGAAGAACGAAATCGCATTCTTCTTTGCTGAAACAGAAATCCTGCCGTAATCTCACGGTTGGTGACCTCGGCTGGTTTCGACCAGCCGAGGACTGTATGGAGGCATTATGTACCGTGGGTTTTTGGCTGCGGTCTTGTCTGATGAGGCCGCCTTTGGGCGGTTTTTTGCGTTTTTATGGGCGCTGATCATCGGGCCAGTTTTGGTTGGAATGGTGTTTTTAATACCGCCGATCCAAGTGCCGGATGAAGAGCATCATTTTCTGCGTGCTGCGCAGATTGGCGAAGGCCATATCTTGGGGGATCGTTTGACCCCGTGGAGCAGTGGCGGAACATTGCCACATGGCGCGGTGCATTTTGCTTATCGTTTTAATGATCTCTTTTTTCATGATGATCGTAAAGTAACGGTTACGCGGGTTTTGGCCGCGCGAGACGATCATTGGGATACACCGCGCGAGCAGGCGGCGTTTCCGAACACGGTTATTTACGCTCCGTTTTTTTACATTCCGCAGGCTGTGGGCATTGATGTGGGGCGTGTGACGCATCGTTCAGTGCTGGTGTCGTTCTATATAGGGCGCTTAGCGTCTGTTCTTTATTGTGTTGTTGTAGCCGCTTTGGCGCTGGCTGTAACGCGGCGTGGCCGCGTTTTGATGGCTGTGGTGCTCTCTCTCCCGATGACGCTGTCGCTTTATGCGTCTTGCTCACAAGATGGACTGTTTATCGCAAGCTGTGCGCTGTGTGTGGCGCTATTGACCCATATACGGGGGCCTTTGGCGGAGCGCCGTTGGTATTGGGTGGTGTTGGCCTGTCTTCTGGCCGGAATTTTGGCGTCTAAGCCTCCTTATGTGTTGATGGCTTTGTTGCCGCTTTTATATGCGGATCGGGTGCACCGTATGCGTGCGTTGGCTGTTGCGGTGAGCGCATTCGGGACGATGTTGTTATGGGGCACGGTGGGTATGCACCCGGTGGACATTACCGCTGTGAGTGGTGGTGCTGTTGATGAGAAGCGCCAAGCTCTACGTCTGTTCCATCACCCATGGGTAGCGGTTGAGTTGGTTGTGCGGACTGCGATGGCGTTTGGTGCGGGGTTGTACCAGCAATATATCGGCATCCTGGGTTGGTTGGATGCTTCAACCCCACAATGGTTTTATCGTTTTATCGGCTTTGCGTGGGGGTTGGGTGTGTGCTCAGCTCTCCTACAGGCACGGTTTAGATTTTGTATTTGGGCGTGGGGGCAGCGTTTTGGGGCGTTGGCTATTGTAGCGGCTACGTTTTGCGGTGTGAGTCTTGCGCTTTATATGATTTGGACGCCGGTGGGACAGTCTTTGATTTTGGGGCTGCAAGGACGGTACTACTTGGGTCTTTCGTTATTTTTGGCGCTGTTATTGCCTGAAATACCGCGCCATTGGGGTGCACGGATATGGCGTGGAGTTGATGCTGTTTTGATTGTTGTCGTGCCTTTTGTATGCGCTATAGCAACCTATGAGACGTTGGTATTGCGTTACTGGTAGATAAGCATTGAATATATGGAGTACATATTGTTTCATTTTAATTATTATTAAATAATAAAATTATAAATTTTTTCGATATATTCTGTTTTATCTTCAAATAAGAGGGATGATATATTTCTGGATCAGGCCTGAAGTGGATATTGGGTGCATGTCATCTTGCATGTAGTGAATTTAAAAGCAGTGCCCGTTAATATGAGGGCATGGATGTCATGGCGTGTTCAATCCCTTAGTTTTAATGTGTGCGTGTAGGGATGCTTACGGGGTGTGGCGGTAGAACGGTGAGTTGTGTTTTGTTGAAAAACTTCATCATGGATTGAACGTCCCAGCCTGTTCCGCCAGACATGTAGTGGCCGGGTTCCCACGGCCAGTAATAAAAGAGTGGCGAGTTTGTGCCTTGTGACATGGTCATCATAGGGCCGGGAGCTAGGCCAGACTGCCATGTGGCTATGCGTGCTTGGGTTTCCAGTGGGCGGGAGCGTAGGAAAAGAGCCATATCAGCATAGCGCCAACGTGCGGTGTCTAAAGTAAACATGATCAGGCAGGTGCAGGCGATAAGTTGGAGTTTGGACTGTGTGACGCGTATGTTGGGCAGTGTGCGTGCAGCATATCCTCCGGCTAACATGGCGAGTAGCAGGCTGACATCAAGGCGCAGGGTTTCGTGGCGCTGGCAGCAGAGGAAGCCAAACTCGTAATAAGCACTGGCAATGATCAGTGCATTGCAAGCGAGAAAAGAAACGCTGAGCACCATCAGGCTGCGTAAAGACGGGCGGATATTGGCAGTGCGTAGGGCTGTGAAGCTGCTGAATGCGATGAGTGTTTTGAGCAGTAAGCCGTGCAGAGTTGTGCCGCCATTACGCCCTCCCGCGCTGATGTCCATTGGTTCAAGCATGGCGAGGTTATGTACAAAGGGAAGGAGGCTGCTGCGTAAGCTCTGAAGGATGGCGCCTTGTGTGGGGGTATTGTGCGGGTGTGGGAGGCCAATGCGTCCGGCGAGTAGACGCCATAGTACAAAGAGGCACAGGGCCGCGGGAACCCAGAGCATTTTAAGAGGTTGTCGGGGGTGAGTAGGTTTCACCAAGGTCAAGAAGGCCGTGAGGCTAAGATACGCGCCGGAAAAGAAAAACCCAGCTTCGCTGGAGATTGCCGCAACGCTAAGGCATAGGGCCGTGAGCCAGGGGCGTTCAGTGTGGGTGAGGGTGCTTAAGGTCAGGCAGAATGCGGCGGCTAAGACGGGTAGATGGGCGGCAGTTGCCATGGGCCAGAACATCAGATCCGCGATGGGGTGGCCAAGGAAAACAATAATGCTGCTCAACGCAATGAAAAAGAAGCGTGTATTTTGTGGAAGGGCGCGGCATAGGATCGTCGGCAGAAAAGCGAGTGCGGCGCAGAGTGCCCAGATGGTGCTCAGCATAGGGCCGATGAGCGGGGCGTGTAGCCGGGCGACGCAGAGGCCATAAAGGGCAATGATGGCTTCAGAGAGCGGGCGTGGACTCCAGAAAAGGAGGCGATGCCAGAAGAAGCTGCTGCCTGTGTGGGATTGGTTATAGAAATAGTCATATTCGTCGCCCTGCCAGAGTGCGTAGGGCAGGGCGGAAGCATGAAGGGCGATGACCGTACCGGCCAAGATGAGGCAGAGACCTAGGGCAAGGCGTGCTGCAAGCATGGACGGTATCGGCTTTCTTAAGAGTTTTTATGCCAAAAACGTTTTGAGGACGTTCGGGTATAATGTGTGTTCTTGTTCCAGTACGCGGGCAGCTAGGCTGTCTGGCGTATCATTTTTGAGAACGGGCACGCGTGCTTGGCCAAGGATAGGGCCTTCATCCACGCCAGCGGTGACAAGGTGGACAGTACATCCATGTTCGGATTCACCTTCGGCAATCGCGCGCTCATGAGTGTGGAGCCCCGGAAATTTTGGCAGAAGAGAAGGGTGGATGTTGAGCATCTTCCCTTCCCAAGCGGTGACCAAAAAGGGTGTCAGGACGCGCATATAGCCCGCAAGACAAATGACGCGGATGCCTGCTTGTTGAAGCGCGTCATGGACGGCGCGTTCGTGCGCTTCACGATCTTTTCCAAACGGTTTGTGATCAATCGCAAGGGTTTCGAGGCCAGCCTCCGCTGCGACGTGTAACCCCGGTGCATCCGGGCGGTTGCTGAGAACAAGCGCGATACGGGCTGGAAAATCGGGGCGAGCACAGGCCTCGATTAGGGCGCGCATGTTACTGCCGCGCCCGCTAATCAAGATGGCAATGGGGGTTTTGGCCGTCATCAGTCGAAGGACACCGGTGCCGTGAGGCTGTATTCAGTTTCGCTTTCGACAATTTTGCCCATGATGAAGCCTGTTTCGCCGCGTTCTGCGAGTTTTGCCATGACTTTTTCAGGTTCTGGTGTGACCAAGACCATGCCTACGCCACAGTTAAAGACGCGGAGCATTTCGTCAGTAGCGACCTTGCCGGTTTGTGCTAGCCATTTGAAGACGGGTGGGATGGCCCATGCGCTGCCATCGACTTCTACGCCCAGACCTTTTGGGAGAACGCGTGGTAGGTTACCAGGCAGGCCACCACCTGTGATGTGAGCGCAGCCATGCAGAAGGTTTTCAGCGTGTAAGTCTAGAACAGTACGGACATAGAGCTTGGTTGGTGTGAGAAGCGCTTCAGCCAAGGTCTTTCCTTCCGCGAAGGGAGCAGGTGCATCCCATGCGAGGCCAGACAGGCGCACCACTTCGCGGACCAATGAGAAGCCGTTTGAGTGCACACCAGATGAGGGCAGGCCGATCAGCGTATCACCTGCGCGAATACCTGTGGGTAGAAGCGCATTACGCTCGGCCGCGCCGACGCTAAACCCGGCGAGGTCATAGTGACCGGGAGCGTACATGCCGGGCATTTCTGCCGTTTCACCGCCGACGAGGGCACAACCTGATTCTGAGCAGGCACGGGCAATGCCCCGCACGACGGTTGCCGCATCTGGCACGGCCAGTTTGCCTGTTGCCAGATAATCAAGGAAGAAGAGCGGCGTTGCCCCTTGCACGACGAGGTCATTCACGCACATTGCCACGAGATCCACGCCGACATCTGCATGCTGGCCGGTTTCAATGGCGACCATTAGTTTGGTGCCAACGCCGTCAGTGCAGCTGACGAGGACGGGGTCTTTAAAACCCGCGGCTTTCAGATCGAACAGAGCGCCAAAACCACCAAGGCCACCCATTGTGCCGGGACGATTGGTCGCTTTTGCATCAGCCTTGATTTCGTCAACAAAAGCATCGCCGGCAGCAATATCCACCCCAGCTTGTGCGTAGCTGGCTCCTTGTGTGGTAGTGTGTTCAGGCGAGTTGGCGGTGGACTGGTCGGTCATGAAAGCACTCCGAGGGTCAAGAACGTGGGGTCCTTCTAGCACTGCTTTGCGGCGGTGTAACGCGCAACACGCATGAGGACATTACACTTCCGACAAAATGGGTGTTAAGACCATCAAATGATGGTGCAATTGCAACAATTCTGTAGGGCCAAGGAGCAAGAGTGAGCAGGTCTGGACAGGCAGATGGGAGGGGCGAGCAGTTAGCGTTCTCGCTGGCGCGTGATAGCGCATTAACGGCAGAGCGATTTATTCCAGCGCCTTCAAATGTTGCAGCGCGTGCGTGGTTGGCGCGCCCTAAATGGCCAGATGGTCGGTTATGGCTTTGGGGGGCACCGGGTACAGGGAAAACGCATTTATTGACGATGTGGGCTGCCCAACATTCCGCTATAATTTTGAATGCACGTGATTTTATAGCGGAAGCGAAAAATGAGCGGGTGCGTGTGGCTGGGCATGTGGCGATTGATAACGCTGATCAAGCAGGTGATGAGGCCACATTATTACATCTGTTGAATGACGCTTTGGCTTTTGGTGACCGTGTGTTGATGGTGGGGCGTTTGCCACCTTCACGAACGGTGTGTGTATTGCCTGATTTGGCAAGCCGTCTGCGCGCGACGGCGACAACGGCGACATCTGAACCGGAAGATGAGTTGCGCGCACGTTTATTATTATCGCTTTTGGCAGGGCGCCAGTTGGTTGTGTCCCAGCAAGTGACAGATTGGTTGTGGCGGCATTTGCCGCGGACGGGAGACGCACTCGTAGAAGCGGTGCAACGCTTGGATGAAGCCGCACTGGCAAAGGGCGTGCCGATTACGCGGGCACTGGCGCTGTCTGTGCTGCCGGATCTTCTGCAATCCGATGAGTAAAAATTTAAGGGGTTGATGCTTGGAGGGCGGGCAATATTGTGTGACACGAAACCTACGTTTGACAACATCGGTATATATTGAGCAGCTTTTGCAGCGCCGTTTCTCTAGGTCCCGGGAAAGATTTTAACGTGACGACAGATGATAAAAAGCCCGCTCCGCGCCGTACGCGCAGTCGTACAACGTCAACGAGCACTAAACCTGTAACGACGTCTCGTACACGAGGGGCATCAACGCGGACGACCCGGAGGCGGACTAGCCCTAAGACTGTACAGGATTATGCTGCAATGCGGACGTCTCCAGAACGCTTTTTGAATCGTGAATTGTCATGGTTAGACTTTAACCAACGCGTGATTGAAGAAGCGGAGAGCCTTAAGAACCCGTTGCTTGAGCGGGTACGCTTTTTGTCAATCAGCGCGAGCAATCTGGACGAGTTCTACTCCGTGCGTGTTGCGGGTTTGGTGGGGCAAGTCCGTGAAGGCATGGTGGTACGCAGCCCTGATGGTCTGGCGCCAGCGCAGCAGTTGGCGGCGATTCGTAAAAAAGCCCGCTTCTTGATGGAGGAGCAGCAACGGGTTTGGGGTATTCTGGAAGCAGAGTTAAAAGAAACGGGGATTAGCATTCTCTCTCCGGATACGTTGGATGAAGCGGATTACGCGCAGCTTTCAACGATTTTTGATGAGCGGGTTTTCCCTGTTTTGACGCCTCTGGCTGTTGATCCGTCACACCCTTTGCCGTTTATCCCGAATATGGGGCTGGCATTGGTCTTGCGCCTGAAGGATGAGGCCACGGGCGCGCCAGTGATGGATGGGTTGGTTCTTCTGCCGACTCAATTGCCGCGTTTGGTGCGTTTACCTGCAAAGGTTGATGCAGAGGGTAAAGCGACCAGTGAAATTCGCTTTATTCTTCTGGAAGATTTGATTCGTCTTTTTGCGAGCCGTTTGTTCCCCGGTTTGAACATTGGTGAAGCTGGCGTATTGCGCATTATCCGCGATACGGATGTTGAGTTCGAAGATGAAGCCGAAGATTTGGTCCGCTCGTATGAGACGGCCCTGAAGCAGCGCCGCCGTGGTGTAGGCATTCACTTGGCGCTTGATCGTCGTTTGCCGGAAGATCTGGGCCGTGAACTGGGTGAAGAACTCGGCGTTGGCGATGAAGATGTAATGGTTCTGCCCGGTTTCGTCGGGGTGGTTGACCTGAAGCAATTGATTGTGGACGATCGTTCAGACTTGGTGTTCCCATCCTATACGCCGCGTTTCCCAGAGCGGATTTTGGATTATGATGGGGACTGCTTCGCGGCAATTCGTGCGAAAGATATAGTTGTTCATCACCCGTTTGAGAGCTTTGATGTGGTGGTGCAGTTCCTGCGTCAGGCAGCGCGGGACCCGAACGTTCTGTCCATTAAACAAACATTATATCGTACATCCCGTGATAGCCCGATTGTACAGGCCCTGATTGAGGCCGCAGAATCCGGTAAATCCGTCACAGCAATGGTGGAACTGCGGGCGCGTTTTGATGAAGAAGCTAATATCCGCCTCTCTCGTGCGCTTGAAGCGGCGGGTGTACAGGTTGTGTTCGGCTTCACACATTTGAAAACGCACGCCAAGTTGAGCTTGGTGGTCCGTCGTGAAGGTAATAACCTGCGTTCCTACGCACATTTTGGCACGGGTAATTACCACCCGATCACAGCGCGTATTTACACGGACCTTTCCTTCTTTACATGTGACCGTACGCTGGCTTCTGACTCTGCGCGTTTGTTTAACTACATGACAGGCTATGCAACGCCGGAGAAGATGGACGCGCTAGCATTCTCCCCAATGACGACACGCTCAACTTTGGAATCGTTGATTCGTGAAGAAATCGAGCATGCGAAAGCAGGGCGCCCGGCAAAGATTTGGCTGAAGATGAACAGTCTGGTTGATGCTGAATTGATCGACATTCTGTATGAAGCATCTCAGGCTGGCGTGAAGGTTGTTGGTGTTATCCGCGGTATTTGCTGTTTGCGGCCGGGTGTGCCGGGTCTGTCGGAAAACATTGAGATCAAGTCTATTGTTGGTCGCTTCCTTGAGCACTCTCGTATCTATGCGTTCGGTAATGGCCATCGTATGCCGTCGCATCAGGCTAAGGTTTACATCTCATCTGCGGATTGGATGGTGCGTAACATGGACTGGCGCGTAGAAACCCTGGTGCCCATTACGAACACAACCGTTCATGCGCAGATTTTGGGTCAGATTATGACGGTTAATCTGAAGGACACGCTGCAAAGCTGGACCCTGTCGAAAGATGGGAGTTGGCATCGTGTTGCACCAGGGAGTAAGCCTTTCTCTGCGCATGACTACTTCATGAATAACCCCTCATTGTCTGGGCGTGGTTCTGCTGCGCGGGAGAAGGCTTTGCCAGAAAGCCGTTTGCCGCGTGAACGACAAGACCGTGTTCTCGAAGATTGAACTGTAAAGACTGACGATAATGCCTCCTTTCACTCAGCGTTCAGCGATTGTTGACCTCGGTTCGAACTCGGTTCGTCTTGTTGTTTTTGAAGGTGTGGTGCGTAATCCACTGCCTATTTTCAACGAGAAAGTTACGCTTAAGCTTGGTCGCGGACTGGACGCGAGTGGCCGCCTTAATGAAGAGGGCGTCGCTCTTGCTATGGACGTACTTGGGCGGTTCCATACTGTGGCGCGGGCTATGGGTGCGGAGCCGTTTGAGGTGGTGGCCACGGCGGCTGTACGTGATGCGAGCAATGGTCCGGATTTTGTCTCGGCTATTCGTGCGCGTATGCCGGGTGTGACCATTCGCGTTCTCGAAGGCACTGAGGAGGCAGATTATGCTGCTCGTGGTGTGCTGTGTTCGCTGCCAACGGCCAATGGCTTGGTAGCGGATATCGGCGGTGGTTCTTTGGAACTGATCCATGTGGCAGATAGTCAGTATCATGAAGCGGTGACGACAAAGCTCGGCGTTATTCGGTTGCAAGACCGGGCGCAGGGTAGTGTGGAGCGTGCGCGTGAAATTGCGGATGAAATGCTCGCAGAGGTGAACTGGCTGCCGGGGATGACCGGGCGGCCTCTTTATCTGGTGGGTGGTGCTTTCCGTGCTTTGGCACGCTTGCAGATAGCGCGGACGCGTTATCCATTGAGTCTCGTTCATCTCTTTACATTGTCCGAAGGCGAATGCCGGGAGATGGTGGATTGGGTTGTGGATGCACCACGGCGCACACTTGAAAAATTGCCGAACACGCCGCGTAAACGTTTGGCGGATGCGCCATTTGCTGCGACTGTTTTGCGGAGCCTGATGGAGCGTGTGCGTCCATCTAAGGTTGTATTCAGCATCGATGGCCTGCGTGAAGGCTGGTATATGAAGCACGTTGCATCATCTGTTGCAGCGGATGATCCGATGACGGCACTTGCGGATGAAATGGCAGGGCGGTTGGCGCGTAACCCTGCTTTGTCGCAAGAGTTGGTGGGGTGGACGGCCGCATTATTCCCCAGTGAAACCCCAGCGCAGAAACGTTTGCGGACATTGGCGTGTACGCTGTCGGATATCGGGTCGTATGACCATCCGGAGTACCGTGCTGAACAAACGTATCAGCGTGTGATGCACTGTTATGGTGTTGGGTTTGAGCATAGCGCACGGGCGTTTATCGGCTTAACGCTTGCTGTGCGTTATGAGGCAGCAACAGATTCGGCCTTGATCGAGCCATCTCGCTATTTGCTGTCACGCACGGAGATTGAACGTGCGACCCGCTTAGGGCAGGTGTTGCGTCTGGCTTATGCGTTGTGTGCTGGTACGACGGTATTGCTGGAAGAATGTCGTATTCTTGTGGAGGAAGAGACGCTGGTTCTTATCCTCGGTGCACGTTCTGTCCGGGCAGCGGGCAGCAATGTTCGGCGTCGATTAGAGCGTCTGGCCCATATTATGGGGCTGAATGCAGAAATGCGGGAAGAATAAGAAGTTGATTGCGCTCATGCCATTTGTTGAAATGGCATGAGTTTGGATGGTATTTTTAAAACGGCTTTTTCTGTGGCGACCCCGTTTTATGGCGTTGTGATTTCTCGTGATGGAATGGGAACATTACATAACGCGACTCCATGTGCCGCATGGACAAAAAATGCATCTGTCCGTGCGGCACGTGCGGCAAGATAGTCATTGAAAGCAGTGCTGTCTGTTCGCATGATTTGTATGTGTGGGCGTTTTTCTGGTGCTAAGTCTGTGACAAGCTCTATGTTTTTGATCGGCATGTTCTGGTTGGGCTTTGTGTAAAAGCCTAAAGGGCCAGTGCCTCGTGGTAATGCATTCAAATTTTCCATTCCTGTGAGGACGCGCCCAACCACGGCGAGGTTTCGGTCAAGTTGGCGTGGGGCTTCACCGTTGACGACGTAAAGCTCGCGTCCGTCGCCTGTGTCGGGCGGCATGCTTCGTGCCACGCCTATGGTGCCGTAGCATTGGGCGGGCCAAGCGCGTATTCCGTCCGTTCCTATGGCCCATTCGGAGGCAAAGCCTGCTTGTGGGGCGTAGGGGTCTGGTGTTGTAAGAGGATGAAATGAGAGGCCCGTAAGGGGGCGGTCATATTCTGCTGGGGGCTGTGTCACAAAGTGCTGGGGTGGGGGTGTCTGTTCGTTATGTACGCGCCACTGCACGACATAATTTTCTTGTACGCGGATGATAGCGCCTGCGTCCCATGCGTGGGTTCGTGTCAATTCAAGAATATTTGCAACATGTGTTGGCGCGAAATCAGGGGCAAGGACAATGATGACGTGCCGACCACTCCCCAGGGTCATGAGCAAGAGTTGCTCCGGCGGGACCGTTCGCCATGCGCTTTGTGGAGCATGGGCAATGATGTCCGTAGGGCTTTGTGCTGCCGCATGGGCGACAACACTCGAAAGCAGTAAGGCTGCGAGGGTGGGGAATAAGCGCATGATGATGAGAGTGCATGATTTTGAAGCATGCGAATAGAGGTGGTGCGTTGTCTTGTCGGTTGTGTGTGTTTTGATGAGGCTAAGAGTGCAGATTGGAGAGTGTACATTTTTCCTTTCTGAGAAAGGGAGGTGGGCGCGTATTGAGTATGATGTGCCGTAAGTTGCTGATTAATATTACGATGCGGTTCTGGTCTCAAAGACCCAGTGCACGCTTTAGGCCGTTCGTGTCTTCTTTGACTTCAAAGCCGGGGTGACCAGATTGGAATAAGGTCGCGGAAGCGAGGTTGCCTGTAAGGACAGAATCAAACCCCATTTGTGTAGCGAGATTTTGGACGGTTTGAACAGCAATAGCATTATCGCCCGCGATGGGTACGGCGAGCCGTGGAGCTGAACGGAAGGCCTCTGAGCGTAAAACAGCCATATCGATGGAGTTAAAGGCACGTACTAAAGACGCGCCGGGAAAATAGCTTTGGCTCAATAGGCCAATGCCTTGTGTATTGGCTTGTCGAGCTAAGTTACCATCGCGGAACCAATAGGCGTTCGTCGCATCAATAATCGTTTTGCCATGCAGAAGTGGCGCGAGTGCATGGCCGACGGAAGGCATGGCTTTATACGGTACAGCAAGAATCACAACGTCACCAAAATTGGCGGCGTCGTTGGGAGTGCCGGCTGAGGCGAGTGTACCGAGTTCTGCCGCAGCGGATTGTGCCTCTTGGACATTGCGGGCGGAAAGCATGACGGGATGCCCCGCTTTGATGAGTAAGCCCCCAAGAGTCTGAGCAACGTCACCAGCGCCAATGATGCCAATTTTCAGAGAGGGGGCTGCTGCTTGAGCGTGTCTTGGCAGTGTGGCGACGGCAGTACCCATCACGGCACAAAGGAGAGCGTTGCGTAGGATGGTACGACGTTTCAGCATGGTCATTCACCCATAATGCCAGTCATGTGGAACAGGGCCATCCTGCCCACAAACAGGGTCTGTGGTGGGAAAGGGAAGTGTAGTGAGGCGTTGTAATTGTGTGTTGCTTGGGGCTTTGCGGACAATGTCAAAGCTTTGGTCAGGTGGATACGCACCCACAACACCGAACTGATCATCGGCAGAGATTTTCATATGGCCCGTACCTGCTGGGAGCAGCAGAATGTCTCCCGCGTAGACGTCCATTTTCCGGGCGGACGGGCCGCCGATCATGAGTTGTGCTGATCCATTATAAATGCCCAAAACCTCATGCCCCTCTGTGTGGTAATGGTGGAAAGGATAAACACCATTGCGCCATTGTGGGGGCCAGCCATTGGTTTGAAACAGCTCTTCAAACGTACTGGCGGGGTCGGGGGCATTGGTGCTGAGAGCGTTGCGGTACACGATGACGGGGAGTTTTTGGTTATTGGGAACCCAACCATTCGTTGTGAGCAGAAAACTCTCTGTGCTGACGGGAGTGCCTTGAGCAATCGCACGGGCTACATGCCCACTGAGAGAGAGGCCAAGCCCTGCAAGGATGGCGTTAAAGAGACGTCGATGCATGCCATTCCCCTTCTGGCTCGCGCTCTCATCATGGAGAGAAAAATGGAACAAAGTACGTGGTAAGGGTGTGCACCCTCTCATGAGAGCTATGTGGTCTCTATTAAAAAAAAAGGTAAGAATTTCGAGGTGGTGTGCGTTTTGGTTGCTGAAAGGTCCGCAGGCGATATACACACGCGCATGTCTGATACTGTCGCACCACGTTCGGCCCTAGATGGGGGCTTTTGGCCAGAATTTCTAAGGGGTATGCGTACCTCTATTCCGGTGATGATTGGGTTTATTCCCTTTGGTCTTTTGTTGGGTCGGCAAGCGGTTCAGCAGGGAGTGAGTGTGTTTAGCGTACCGCTCATGACAGGCCTGAATTACGGTGGTGGTTCAGAATTCGCGGCGGTGAATTTATGGGCGAATCCTTTGCCTGTCGTGCTGATTATTGGCGTGACCTTATTGATTAATTGCCGCCATGTGTTGATGGGGGCAGCTTTAGCGCCCTGGTTGAAAGAGGTGCCCCGGCGTAAGGCGCTTTTGTGGCTGTTTTTGATGTGTGATGAGACATGGGCTCTGTCGTTGTCCGACACGCAAAAACGCCAAAAATTCAGTGTTGGATATTATTTCGGCATAGGTTGGTGCCTGTATGGCACATGGGTCGGCAGTACGTTTTTGGGGGCTTATTTGGGGGCGAAAATCGGGGATTTAACCCGCTATGGGTTTGATATGGCGTTCCCAGCGGTTTTTCTCGTGATTTTACGTGGCATGTGGAAAGACCATCGTATGTCTATACCGTGGATTGTGAGCCTGTTGGTGGGGGTTGTGGTGTATCGGCTATATCCGGGGGCGTGGTGTGTGCCTGCGGGAACTGTGGCGGGTGCTTTGACAGCCGCGTGTATTGTGCGGAGGGTCGGATGATTCATTGGGATTCGGCTCTGACCATTCTTGGTATGGGTATCACAACGTATCTGACACGTATTGGTGGTTATCTTCTTCTGGGAGGCAAAAGCCTCTCCCCGCGCGCCACGGCGATGATGGATATTATCCCCGGTTGTGTGTTGATTTCTGTCTTGGCGCCGAGCTTTGCCTCTGGTCGGGTGACTGATTTGGCGGGTTTAGCCATTACAGTTTTTGCAGCAACGCGCTTGGCCCTTTTGCCAACTATGGCGATTGGTATTGTGAGTACGGGTTTATTACGGGCAGTGTTTCCGTAGGCTGGCCTTAAGGTACAATGTCTTATTGGATGAGCCTTATTTTTCAATGGGAAGTAATGTGTAAGGCTTATCAATTATGTCTGGTAGTGAAATAATCGCTGCGTCGTATTGTGGGCCTATCCAATGTGACGTTTGGATTTTTGAATGACCAGAAAAGTGCTCTTCTGCGGAAAAGTAAGCATTTCTATTCAATTAATTGTTCAGAAATACGAGAAGGAAAACATTTTCCAGCATAGGGTGGTCTGCATACTCTGATAGAGCAAGTGCAACGGCTCAATGGATTGGATACAATTTTCGGCGTTCTTTGCAGGGTAGTGAAGATATGAGTGAGCATCTAAAGGTTCACCCATAGGACCGAGAAACGCTTAAAGTAAAAAGTAACCAAGCTTTTGATCAACTTTTGAGCAAAGTAGTCGAAGATTTTCAAAACAAAGATTGGTGGAGGGCTGTCATTCGAACGGCATGTGTATTTTCCAGCTGGGACTATGAAAATACGGACCAAATTGAGCATAATGGCCATATGCGGCAGTGGTGGTGGCGACGGGGCCTGAGATTTGGATAAAAATGATGGAAGGATTTTTTATATCTCCATCCATGATACGGATGAAGTGATCGGTGAGATGGCCTTAAAAGCGCTTAATGCATGTAAGCCCAAATACGCCTGAGCATGCATGTTTTTATGTGCTTTTGATATATTACTACTTTTCCCATGAGAGTAGCGCGCCTCATTAAAATCAATGAAGGCGCATACAATTCTTCTTAAGCTATTATTAATAGAGCTATCTGGACGAACTAAAATGATTTTAGGAGGCGTTGCAGGTAGTCGAGTTCGCTTTGTGGGCGGGTACGATCTGCCGCGCGGCGGCGTAGTTCGCGCTCAATATCTCGGGCACGATCACGGGTGTTTTGGTCTGGGATATGGGCATCATTATCTTGCCCGTTATGACCTTCGCCCATGTCACGGCCTAGGGGGTCTTTATCTGATGGTGTGCCGCCCTTCCCATTATGTGGGGAAGATGCGCTGTTGGAATCGTCGTCATCATCATCGTTGTCATTATCGGACGGGCTGTTTTGGTCGCCGTTTTGTGACTGGGAGGCACCATGATTGCTGGAGGACTGGCCGGGGTTTTGGCCGGCAGGGGGAATGAAGCTGAGGCTACCCTGACCTTGGCCTGATGATGATTTTTGGTTCTTTTGCATTTGTTGGTTGGCCTGTTTGAGGTCATCCAACACTTTTTGTTCCGCGATGGCCGCTTCAGGATCATGCCGCTCTGCGAGGGCATGTCGTGCGGCGATCATGTCTGTTTTCGCTTTGTCGAACGCGTCGACCTTTTTGCCTGTATTGCTCTGGGTACGCTGTGCAATGACGGTATCGAGTTGTGTGAGGGCACGTTGAAGGGCGTGATCGTCACGGCGTTGTGGTGCTTGTTCGCGCACGGTCGTTTCATCCAGCGGTGCCTGTGGTGTTGACTGGGCTGGTGTATGTGTCGGTGCTGACTGCATTCCCAATTGCTTTAGCAAATCATCGGTCGACATTTGGCTGACATCAGGCTGAGCATCATCATCCATAGGTTGTGCTGCTTTGCGCGCCGCTGAGAGGCGAAGTTGTGCGTGGTCGAGTAGTTCTGTTTCTCGGCGGATGAGGTCACGTAAAGCGGAGCGTTCCATGCGAGCCTCTTCTTGTGCCTGCATGGAATGGGCGAGGGCTTGCATGTCTTGCGGACCCGCTTGGCGCATATGCTCCGCCATGTCCTCCATGTCTTGTAAGGTTTGGAGGGCGCTTTCGGTTTGGCCCTGTGTCGCTTGGGAGCGTAGTTGTTCCATCGGACCGGAGAACGGATCATGCTCGTTTGCGCCAGAACTGGGCATGATGATGCCGCTTTGGGCTGCATGTTGGAAGAGAAGTGCTAAGCGGTGGGCAAGTGCTTGTTTTAAGGTTTCCGTCAGGTCATGGAGCTTTTGTTGCTCTACGAGACTAGCATTGTCGCTGTCGTGCTCAGCCATGTCTTCGATATGCTGGCGTACGGCGGTTTCGGCAGCGCATACGGCTGCGGCGGCATCTGCTGTGGCGGGGTCTGAGGTTTTTAGGTCTTCAAGGTACAGAGCAAAATTCCACAGAGCTTCGGTGACGGGGGTGAGGTCTGCAGGGTTAGTGGCAGTGTCTGTGGGCACGCGCGTTGCGAGAAGTGTCAGTGTGCTGAGGAGCGGTCGAACTTTGGTGGCTTCGGTGAGCAACAGAAGTTCTTGTGCCGCGTCTTGTGGGGTTTCTTGCTGTAAAAGGAGGCGCACACGTAGGGCCGTAATGGCGCGTGCGAGCGGGTCTGTGAAGTGACGTGAGCCAAGGCGGAAATGCAATGTCTCACTCTGGCCCATTTTGCCAGAGACGCTGACGGCATGCAGTGTGCCGACGACGTCCGTCCCGGCGAGGGGATCATCGGAGAGGTCAGGCTGGGCAATGCCTTTGGCCGAGAGGGGGTGGCGGTTCAGCGGGATATGAACATGGCGGGTCGGGCCATGTCCGTTCGGAGCGCTGATCGTGGCTTCAAGTGATTTTACGCCATAGGGTTGCTCTACGCTCCACGGTAAAGCGGTACGCCATGAGGGTGTGTTGGATGCAGGGTCATGAGAAGGGCCGGGCTTGCCGTTCCAGAGCACTTTGGGCGCTGGGTTGGGGGCAATTGTGATTGGCCAGGTGCTGATGGTACGCCCTCTGACGGTGAGGCGTAGGGGATGAGTTTTTGTCAGGGACACTTGGAGGCGCCAGCTATGTGCATCCAGCTTTTGCAAGCTTGTGAGAAGCGCGCCATGTATGTGTGGTGTTCCTTCAGCGCTACTCACAACAGCGGTAAGAGTTGCCCCTTCTGCTAGAGGGGCTGAAGGGGCTTGGTTAGTTGTGAGGAAGAGCGGCGCACCGGGTGCATAAGCGGGTAGATCAATCCATGCTTGTAGCGTGGGTAAAGGTGTATCGACATCATCTTGCCCCGGTATCCACCCCGCCCAGAGGCGTGATGGAGCATGTGTGCCGGATGTGGCCAGACTGAGAAGCAAGAGACTGGCTAGGCCAAGAGTGCCCCATTTAGCGCGTGGGTGTGCCGTGAGTACCGGCCAGCCACTGCGGAGTGGGCCGATACCTGCGACGGTACGCTGGACGTGTTGTGTCCAAAGGGTTTCCTCTGCGGCTGAGTACTGTGTGCCAGCAGGGCTATCTTGTAGCGTCAGGAGCGGTTGATGCGAGAGAGCAGAAGCCTGCTCAATACGGCGATCAATCTCTTTAGGTGTTGCGAGGGGGATATGTCTTAGGCCGCGCCATATGAGCTTGATGGCTAGGCCGATGATGGTGAGTTCAAGGGCTGCATGCAGCAGGTCTGGAAGAGATTGAGGAATACGCCACAAGCACGCAAGAGCGTAAGTGCCGATGAGTGCAGTCGGGTAGGCCAGATGTGGGAACGCGCGCTCCAGCCAAAGTATGCGTGCCGTGTGGCGGCGTACTTTGTTGAGGCGATGCAGAGGCGATGTTGCGGGTGCGCGTTCGGGCATAGTGGGGGTTAAAGCCAGTCAGGGAGGGTTTCAGCGGCGATCAATTCTTCCAGTGTTTGTCGTTTGCGAGTTGATGCCCAACGGCCGTTATCAACGAGTGCTTGTGCTGCGAAAGGCCGTGAGTTGTAGGTAGAACTCATGACAGAGCCGTAGGCGCCGGCATCAAGAAAAGCCAGCATATCGCCGCGTTTCAGGTCTGCAGGGAGGGGGCGGTTTCGCGCAAAGACATCGCTGCTTTCGCAAACGGGGCCAACCACATGCCAAGGTTTGAGTGGGCTATGCGCTACTGTGGGAGAGATGGGCAGAATACCATGCCATGAATCATACATGGAAGGGCGGGCTAGATCATTCATACCGCCATCGACAATAAGAAAATCAGGTGTGCCGCGTGCGGGATTTCCGGCTTTGGTTTCGATAATGGTGGTGACGAACACGCTGGTAGGAGCGGCCAGCCAGCGGCCTGGTTCTAGGCCCAGAGTGACGTCGAGGCCGCCTAATGTGTCAGCAATAACACCGGCGAGCATGTCAGGGGCGGGTGCGATTTCGTCACGGTAAGAAATACCTAAACCACCACCACAATCTACGGTTTCAACAGGGTGGCCTTGGCTGCGTAGTGTGCGAACCATATCGGCAAGGCGCTGATAGCCTTTACGGAATGGCTCCGCTGCGAGCATCTGACTGCCGAGATGCACAGCAAGGCCGATAACACGCAGTGATGAGAAGCGTTGTGCTTCGGCGTAAAGTGTGAGGGCTTGGTCATAGGCGATGCCGAATTTGTCATCAGCTCGGCCTGTGGTGATTTTGTCGTGTGTTTGGGCGTCTACGTCTGGGTTGACGCGCAGGGTTACACGCATGCGGAAGTTATCATCGCTCGGCATGGCATCCGCGAGTGCGGCTAAGCGATAAAGTTCTTCAGCGCTTTCGACGTTGATCTGGCCGATTCGAGCGGTGATAGCGGCGCGGAGTTCCTCGTCACTTTTACCAACGCCTGAGAAGACGATGGCTTCTGGTGCAATGCCAGCTGTGAGGGCGCGTGTCATTTCACCGCCGCTGACGATATCGACCCCATATCCGCAGTCTTTTAAAATACGCAACGTGGCCTGATGGTCTTGCGCTTTCACGGCGAAATGAAAGCTCATGGGCAGTTTTCGTGCGGTGAATGCGGCTTTGAGCTCTGCTGCACGGCGGCGCAGTGTGCCTGCACCTGTGATCCAGCAAGGTGTGCCAATAGCTTGCGCGATTTGGTGCACGGGGACATCTTCAAACAACAAGCCGTCACGCGCATCCATGCGTAAGGAAGGGCGGCTTGCGAGAAGAGCATTAGGGGTGGGGTCGGTGTAAGAGAAGCTTGTCATGACTGTGTTAGGGTATCGCACAGTGAGGAGGCTTCCAAGCCATCACTTCGGGAATTGGTGGGGCGGGATGATTTCGGGTGGGTGATTGAAAACTGTACCTTGCCTGTTATGGTCCGGTGACCAAACACAGAGATGCATTTTTCTTAATGTTTTTGTGGTGAGAAGAGGTGTTTATAAGATGAGTGTTTTGCCGTTACTTATTGATGAAGCCATTAAAGCACGCTCTAAAGCATATGCACCATATTCACGTTTTTCTGTAGGGGCGTCTTTATCGTGTGAAGGTGTTATTTACAGCGGGTGTAATGTTGAAAATGCGGCTTATCCTTTGGGGAGTTGTGCAGAGGCCGGTGCTATTTCTGCCATGATTATGGCTGGTATGCGTAAAATTGATGAGGTTGTGGTTGTCGGTGGGGATATGCCGTGCACGCCATGTGGTGGGTGCAGGCAGAAGCTGAGAGAATTTGCGACATCTCACTTGAAGATACATATGGTGAATCCACAAGGTGATGTTTTGCTGGTGCGTACATTAGAGGAACTGCTCCCAGATTCATTCGGCCCTGACCATTTGGCTTAGTATTGAGTGTGTTGATGATTAATTTGGTTCTGTGAATATAAAAAAAGCCCCGTGCTGCTCGTTGCGGCACGGGGCTTTTTTAGAACGCTATATGCGGTGATTAGCGCGGAGCCATTACCATCAGCATTTGCCGGTTTTCGAGGCGCGGCATTTGTTCGATCTTAGCTTTTTCTTCGACTTCGATGCGGATACGCTCCATCATCTTGATGCCGAGTTCTTGGTGAGCCATTTCACGGCCTTTAAAGCGCAGTGAAACCTTTACCTTGTCACCAGCATCCAAGAAGGAGTGAATAGCTTTGAGCTTCGTTTGGAAGTCATGCTCGCCCGTACCGGGGCGGACTTTAACTTCCTTGATCTCAATAACTTTTTGCTTCTTACGAGCTTCGTTCTTCTTCTTCTGCTGTTCGTACTTGAACTTGCCGTAGTCAAGAATTTTGACCACTGGTGGGACAGCAGTTGGGCTGATTTCAAGAAGGTCGAGACCTGATGAGAACGCGCGCGTCAGAGCGTCGCGCGTCGACATGATCCCTTGCATTTCCCCCTCCTCATCGATGAGGCGGACTTGAGGTACGCGGATCTCTTCGTTTACACGTGGTCCTTCACGCGTGGGCGCACTCTGCATCGGCGGTCTAGCTATGGTCAGCTCCTGTCGTCAGTTTCATCTTGTGTAGTCCGTGCACGTTTCTCAAAGAGAAGCCTTTGAGGAAGTGCACGGGAAATTACCTCTCAGCACATAGTCTCGTGTAACGATCCGTGCAAGAGGATTACGCTTGTTTGATGGACAAACGTGCGAGATCAGGCGGTGTTGCCTCGGTTGAGAGGTCTTTAAGCGCCTCATCCAGCGTCAAGATCGTCTGCTGTGCACCGCCTAGGCGACGCATGGCCACTTTCCGCTCTTCTGCTTCACGGCGGCCGACAACCAGAATCACGGGAACGCGGGCAAGGCTATGCTCGCGAATCTTAGCGTTGATTTTGTCGTTACGCGTATCGGCTTCGGCTTGGATGCCGCGGGCTTTCAGTGCGGTGACAACTTCAAGGGCATAGTCGGCAGCATCCGAAACAATGCTGGCGACGACGACCTGTGTTGGTGCCAGCCATAGCGGGAATTTGCCCGCATATTGTTCGATCAGAATCCCTAAGAAGCGCTCAAAGCTACCAAGGATAGCACGATGCAGCATCACGGGGCGATGACGTTGGCTGTCTTCACCGATGTAGGATGCGTCCAAGCGCTCTGGCAGGACGTAATCTACTTGCAGGGTGCCACACTGCCAGTCACGGCCAATCGCGTCGGTCAGGACGAACTCAAGCTTAGGACCGTAAAACGCACCTTCGCCGGGGTTGAGTTCGTAGTTCACGCCCACCAGATCACAGGCTTTTTTCAGAGCTCCTTCGGCACGGTCCCATGTTGCGTCATCACCGGCGCGGCTTTCTGGGCGGTCTGAGAACTTAATACGGAAGTTTTCGAAGCCGAGATCTCGGTACACTTCAGCGAGCATACGTACGAATTTGGCGGTTTCATCTGCAATTTGATCTTCTGTACAGAAGATATGCGCATCATCTTGTGTGAAGCCACGCACGCGCATGATGCCATGCAGTGAGCCGGAGGGCTCATAGCGGTGGCAGGCACCGAACTCCGCCATACGCAGGGGAAGTTCACGGTAAGAACGCAGCCCATGGCGGAAAATCTGCACATGGCATGGGCAGTTCATGGGCTTTAGCGCGAGGGTCTTATCTTCATCTTCCACTTGGGCGATGAACATGTTCTCGCGGTATTTGTCCCAGTGACCGGATGCTTCCCAGAGGGCGCGGTCTACCAGTTGAGGGGTGCGAACCTCTTCGTACCCATTACGCTCTTGGGCACGACGCATGTAGTCTTGTAGGACGTTGTACAAGCGCCAGCCTTTACGGTGCCAGAAAATCTGGCCAACGGCTTCTTCTTGAATATGGAACAGGTCCATTTCACGGCCGATGCGGCGGTGATCACGCTTTTCAGCTTCTTCAAGGCGCAGCAGGTAAGCGTTGAGCTCTTTTTTGTCACGCCATGCGGTGCCGTAAATACGGGTTAGCATGGGGTTGCGATGGTCACCACGCCAGTAGGCACCAGCAACGCGCATGAGTTTGAAAGCGTTGCCGATATCAGCCGTGCCACGTAAATGCGGGCCGCGGCAGAGGTCCAGCCATTCACCTTGGCGATAGATAGAAATATCTTCGCTTTCGGGAAGGTCGCGGATCAACTCAGCCTTAAAGTTTTCGCCACGTTCTTCAAAGAAGGCAATGGCTTCCTCGCGGTCCCATACTTCACGGGTGAAGGGGGCATTTGCCGTAATGATTTCGTGCATTTTGGCTTCGATTGCGGCGAAATCATCCGGTGTAAACGGCTTGTCACGTGCAAAGTCGTAGTAAAATCCGTCTTTAATGCTTGGGCCGATGGTGACTTGTGTTTCTGGCCAGAGCGACTGCACAGCCTCTGCGAGAACATGCGCGGCATCATGGCGGATCATCTCCAGAACGACGTCGTCTTTCTTGGTGATGAAGCGGATGCTGGAATCGTGTTCAATCGGGGTGGCGAGGTCAACTTGTTGACCATTGATTTCCATCGCGAGGGCAGCTTTGGCAAGGCCCGGGCCGATGGAAGCCGCGACTGTCGTGCCCGTCACGGTCCCGTCGAAGGTGCGGACGCTTCCGTCGGGTAATGTGATGGCGGGCATGATGTGCTCCTTTGAGAAAACAAGGCCTTTAAACGCAGGGCTGCGCCTAATGGCAAAATGTGGAATGGGCTAAATGGCCTCATTCTGCCTTATGTCGCAAGACCTACGTAGTGGAAAATCAAAGAGAAAGGCGCGTTTAATGCTGTGCCGTGATGGTGAGAGGGGGAATTCCCGCAGGATTGGGGGCTCGTCCTTCATGCCAGCCAGCATCTATAAAGTGGATGAGAGGCCAGATTCCGTAATAAGCATCAGCCGCGACATCGGGGTTGTTATGGGCGTAAGCTACGGGGTTAAACAGGACATATTCGTGCGTTTTTCCGTGGTCATGAGTGCGGTGTGCCATGAATCTTTGCGGCGTATTGACGGGAAACTGTGGGTAGGATGCCGTGCCGAAAAGTGGTGCGGGATCAATGCCTAGTGTTTTGAAACGCGCAATGGTGCTGGGCGCGTAAAGATCGGGAGTGTTGTGATATTCCTCGAGGAATTGCGTTTGGTCGTGTTGAAAATAATGGAACAGATGGTTGCCAGCCTGGGTATGCGGGTGTGGGTGCGTTAATTGTGTAGGAGTTGTGCCGTCCGGGGTGTTGAGTTTCTGCCGAGCAAAACGTTTGATTGTTTCATAATCAGGTCGATTGTGCAGATGAAGATAGACGAAAGGGGTACGCACGCAGCGGTCATGATGACGGCTGACGGGATGATGTAAGCCGTGGTCTAAATGCTCAATGGTTTGAGCGAGAAAAAGTGCACGTGCTACGCTTTGGGGCCGGAAATAGCCGGGCGCATAAGGAACATTGAGTAAGATACGGTCTGTGACCAGTGTTGCGCGTTCGTTTTTGAGGGCGGTAAACTCGTTCAGAATATCATCGGGATCAACGGATAGCCGGTCGAGGAAAACGGCGATGAATTCGTCGCAGTCCATGGGGAGAGCGAAATCATAATCGCCTGCTTTGTCCCATTCTTGAATGATGCTCGTGAAGATCTGCCCCTTATTGAGAAAATCGTCATAGGTTTTATATTTTGTAATGACCGTCACGCCGCATTTTTTGTAACGGGTTTGAATGCGTTTGACGTGTGGATCAGTCGACCCATTATCGATAACGGTAAGGTTTTCAAACCCAAAGAGTGCTCCGTGCCACAGCAACCATGGTTCTAAAAGATCGGCTTCGTTCTTTTGCATGGTGATGCAGCGAATTCGGGTCATGGCGGGAGCAGAGCCTCCAAGCGGTCTGGATGGATCGTTGCTAAGTCAGCAGCGGAGATGGTGCGTGTTCGCCCTGGGGTAATGGCCAGCGGAGCGGCGAGGCGTGGGTCACTGTCTTGACTGAACAAGGTTATGATGTGCGTGTCCATAGCTGCGGCGAGGTGCAGGGGGCCTGTATCATTGCCAATGACGTATTGTGCACGGTGCAGCACGCCGGCCAGTTCTGGCAGGGTGGTTTGTCCTGTTAAGTCTAAGGCATGAGGGCAGGTTGTTTGTATGACTGCAGCCAGATGTTTTTCGGTGGATGAACCGACAATGACAGGCAGTAAGCCGCGCTCGGTTATGCGGTGTGCTAGAGTGCTAAACCGTTCGACGGGCCAACGTTTTTGTGGTCGGTGAGCTGCGGCGCCGGGAACGAGGACAGCGTAAGGGGGGCGGATATGAGGCCCTCGCCCTGTTAGCCAATCGGGCACTTGCCGTGGCAATGGTGTGATATGCGCTGCGCGGAGTTGGTCATCCAATCGGGCAAGGGTGTGCATGTCGTTACGGTGCGGATTCGCGTGGGGCATGCTGCAACGAGGGGCAATGCCGGACCATTGTGTTCCGTGTGTGACAAGCTGATGGTAGCGGGATGAGCGACTGGAGGTTTGTAAATCAAAAACGACGTCTTGAGCGCGGAAAAGACGGGCTAACCTGAGTAGGCCGCGTGGGCGCTTGATTGATGGGCGTGGGTCTAGAGCGATCTCATCGAACCAAGGGCAGCTTTGCGCGAGGTCGACAAAGGGGGCGGTGGTGAGCAGTGTGATATGTGCCGTTGGGAAGGCTGCTCTGATGGAGGAAAAAGCTCCAAAAGCTTGCACAAAATCGCCGAGGGCACCGAGTTTGATGATGAGAAGACGCATGGTTTTGGTAGCGCGATGTGGCTCTGCTCACATGTCATAATGACCATGTGAGCAGAGAACACAGCGTTCTAATTACGCAGACGTATCAAGGCCGGTTGTGGCCTTTTCTGCGTTTGGTGTGCCTTTAGCAACGATAACCATAGCAGCCTTCAGGAGGCGGCCTTTCAGCAGCCATGCTGGCGTCCATGCTTGCATGACATGGCCAGGTTCGTGCTCGTCAGATGGCTGTTCAGCCATGGCTTGGTGCAGGTTTGCATCGAAAGGCTTGCCCGTTGGGTCTTCACGGGTAATGCCGTTGCGCTCCAAAATGCCAAGGAATGAGCGCTCAGTGCTCTCAAAGCCTTCGCGTAGTTTGGCAACTAGCGAATCTTCCCCTTCAGCCTTGGGGGGGAGGGAAGCAATGCCGCGCTGAATGTTGTCAGCCGCTTCAACCACGTCTTTTGCAAACTTCTGAATAGCGTACTGACGTGCATCGTCCACATCGCGCTTTGCGCGGTTGCGGATGTTTTGTGCTTCTGCTTCTGAACGGACCCAACGGTCTTTGAGTTCAGCAACTTCAGCTTCTAGCGCAGCGATACGTGCTTCAGGAGACGTATCTTCAACGTCGTGCTCACCGGCAACGGTGGTGTCTTCGTGTGTTCCGTTGGTCTCAACGCCCTGTTCAGGCACGTCGTGGGCCGTTTCCGGATTCTGGTTTTGGTCTGTCATGTCACGACCTTTCTCTGTGGGACGGGCCGACAAGCGGCCCCGTTCTCCACAAGGACATAACGCCGATTGCTCTGAAGGCAAGGGGTAAGCAGCGAAAGAGGGCTTGCAACTGGCGTGGATGTCATTGAAATGCCTTTTTATAGGCCCGAAATAGGGTGTGGTTATCCGTTATTCGGATGCAATGTTCTTTCTTTATCTCAGGAGACGGATCTCTTTCATGGAGAGCACTCGCCCTTTTTCGTCCTCACCGCCGCCATCACCGGCTGCGCCTATCATCGCTTTGGTGGATGATGATCGTAATATTCTAGCCTCAGTGCAGATGACCCTCGAAGCAGAAGGGTTCATTGTGCATACCTATACGGATGGAGAGAGTGCGCTGCAGGGGATTATGTCTCGCCCGGTCAGTTTGGCTGTGCTGGATGTGAAAATGCCGCGTATGGATGGCATGGAATTGCTGCAGCGTTTGCGGGCACGTTCGACGTTGCCTGTGATTTTTCTGACATCCAAAGATGAAGAGTTAGATCAACTGATGGGTCTACGCCTGGGGGCGGACGATTACATCACAAAGCCTTTTTCACAGCGTTTGCTCATTGAACGTATTCGCGCGTTATTGCGCCGACAGGATGCGAGCCGGGCTGAAGCGACAGGGACGACCACGCGTGGGGCTGCCTTGGTGCGTGGACAATTATCGCTCGATGAAACCCGCCATCAGTGTTTGTGGAATGGTCAGGATATCGCTTTGACCGTGACCGAGTTTTTGCTGGTAAAAGCCTTGGCATTTCGCCCGGGTATGGTGAAGTCGCGTGACCAACTTATTGATGCGGCATATGGCGATAATATTTACGTCGATGACCGCACAATTGATAGCCATATCAAGCGCGTACGGAAGAAATTCCGGCAAGTTGATGATAACTTCAATTATATCGAAACCCTTTACGGGATTGGGTATCGCTACCGCGACGAGTGATGCCACGTTTGCGCCGCAGATAATATAAAGATTGAAGATATTTAGGAGAGCATGTGTGAGTGACGGGTCATTGTCGCCAATGCGTGATGAAGAGCGGCGAGAACAAGGGCAGACCCGTCGTCATGTTCTGGATGCACGCCGCAGGCCGGGTATGGTGCGGCGTTTTTTTCATCTAGGTGCGATGAAGCGGCGGATCGTCCATGCTTTGCCTAAACGCCGTGCTATGACGCCGCTTTTGGTACGGATTTTGTTGCTCAACATTTTGCCGTTGGCTTTGCTTGCGGTGACGCTGTTATTTCTGGATCAGTTTCAGAATTCTTTGCTGGAAACTGATGTGAATGCCCTGCGTGAGCAGGCGCATATTTATGCGGGTGCTGTGGGGCAATTTGCAGCAAAACCGGCTCCGCGTGGGGTGCGGAGCTTGCCGGGTGAAGACTATGTTTTAGACGCAAATTTGGCACGTTCGTTTTTGACACGTCTGACAGAGCCAAGCCCGAATGCAACAGCACGTTTGTTTGACCCGGATGGCAAGCTTGTGGCGGATAGTCGTGAAGATCGGCGCGTGCATTCGGTCGCACGATCAGAGCGTGGTGCTACGTCATCTCTTGTGGCTAAGCATGCGGATGGAGGGTTACCGTCTCTCGCGGAGGAGGGCAGCGGCGATGCGCATGTGTCGACCCGGCGTTCGGTCGAGGCTTTTTATGATTGGTTGGTATCGCTTCTGCCGTTGACGTCCAGTGAAGGGATTGTCACGCTGAATACGCCGGATCCCATTCCGGATACGCCTGTGAGTGGGCGAGCGAATGAAGCTGTACAGGCCTCCCCGAGACAAGTTGAGTTGCCGCCTTTTATTCGGCGCCTGCCTGACCATCAGTTGGCTATTACGGTTGTAGAGCCCGTTATCCATGATGGCTTGACGGTTGGGATTATTCAGTTAACGCGGCAAGCACCAGAAGTGGATCGGTCGCTTTTTGAGGTGCGTTCCTCGATCCTTTCCTTGTTCTTGGGCGCGTTGATGGTGACGGTTCTGCTCTCATGGTATTTGTCCCGCACAATTGCGCGGCCTTTATTGAGCTTGGCGCGGGCATCGCGGGAGATGCGAGAGTCTGACGGGCGCAGGGATGTTGTGCCGGAGCAGTTATTGGTACGCCGTGATGAGATCGGTGTTTTGGCACGTTCTTTGCGTGGGAGTGCGTTAGCTTTATGGGCGCGGATGGATGATATCGAGCGCTTTGCCGCAGATGTGAGCCATGAAATTAAAAATCCGCTCTCGTCTATTCGGTCGGCGATTGAGACTTTACCTCGCATTGCTTTGGCAGACCGGCGTGAGCGGTTGTTGTCGATTATGACGAGTGACGTGAAGCGCCTTGATCGTTTGATTACGGATATTTCGGATGCCAGCCGGATTGACGCGGAGTTGTCTCGTGCGCGGCCGGAGCCGGTTTCTGTTGTGGCCCTTTTGTCTATTCTGGTGGAGATGCATCAGACGACCCGAAAAGAGGATGCTCCAATCTTACGGTTGGATGTGCCGGATAATGGGCCAGATTTGCGTGCCTTGGCGGTGGAAGATCGTCTCGTGCAAGTACTGCGGAACTTGATTGGGAACGCGATTTCCTTTTCCCCGCCGCGTGGCGTAATTGCGCTACATGCGAGCTGCCGTGATGTTGCGGGTACGGGCCCCGGAACGGGCAGCGTGATTGAAATTGCTGTGAGTGATCAAGGGCCGGGTATTCCTGCGGGTAAGCTGGAGAATATTTTTGACCGTTTTTACTCGGAGCGCCCTCAGTCTGAGCATTTTGGGCAACACTCGGGGCTAGGGTTGGCGATTAGCCGCCAGATTATCAATGCGCTACGTGGGCGTTTATTCGCGGAGAATGTTGTAGGGCCTGCGGGAGAGGTGCGTGGTGCATGTTTTGTGGTGCGCCTGCCAAGTGCAGGCTAAGCACCATGAGATATGGGCGTTTTATGCGGTGTGTGATGCCACGACGCTTAAAGCAATGCGTTGACCGGGTTTCTGGAAGCGTGGGACAATCCGTAGTGTCATTGCTGGATGTGTGGCCGTTAATGCAGCTTCAATGATGTGCTGGCAGTGTGTGTAGTCTTCACCTGCACGTAACATGGCGATCAGATGGCGCGTATCGCTGAGTGTGAGATTGTGGGTCTCTAAAGCGTCAGAGATGGCGTTGAGTGCTTGGCGGCATTCTTCAGCCAGATGGGGCGGGCGCTCCCCTTCGGGGTTTAGGCCATTGAAATCTGAGCACGCTACGTTGTCGCCATAGAGTGTAACGTTATGGTGTAGGCGTATATTCAGCATGAGAGATCAATAAAATCCGCTGTAGTGACGGGGGAGGCGATCATCGAACACGATGGTTGTCCCCAAAATAGAGTGACCTGTTCATACCGCCCGTGTCACGCTCAGGTAAACAGTAAAAGGCATGGAAAGAGATGGCCCGACAGACGGTTCATGCAAGCTGCGTGGCATTTAATGGTGCGGGAATTTTGATTTATGGGCCTTCTGGCAGTGGCAAATCTTTGATGGCACTGGCGCTGATACAGGAAGGTTTTACGCTCGTTGCGGATGATCAGGTTGTGTTGGAGGGGGCGATTGCGCGCGCGCCGGAAACGATTCGAAATAAGATTGAGGTCCGTGGCGTTGGGATTTTGGCCATGGACTCTGTGGATACGGTTCCGGTGATTTTGGTGGTTGTTCTAGGGCAGCGGGGGGAGCGTCTGCCAGTGCCTGAGCGTGATCCCGTGACAGGATGTGTTCTGTTACGCCTGATGGGGACGGATATGGGAGATATCGTGCGTGTGAAGGCCGCATTTGGGGCATGTTTGGGACGTTATGAATGGGTTGTCGGGGCTGGGAGAGCCTGACAAGGTAGTGCTTCTCTAAAGTTTGAGATGGAAAAGCTTTTTTTCTTCGTCAGAAAACGGCTATTTTACCCTTTATGACTTTGGCCAATGCTCCCAAACCTGATGCTGTGATGTCAGATCAGCCTGATCCCGACCGATTATCGGTTGAAGATTCGGTCCTTCAGACGGTGCCTATGCCGCATGATGATGGCGGTGATGGGAGCGCGCAGTTGCGGCACATCTTGATTGTCACGGGGCTGTCAGGGGCTGGAAAATCGACGACACTACGGGTTCTGGAAGATATGGGGCATGAAGTGGTGGATAATCCGCCGCTGCATTTGCTGGGTGCTTTGGTGCCCCGTCCGGGTGAGCGACTGGTGATTGGCATTGACGTGCGAAGCCGTGGGTTTGAGGCGTCGCGGGTGTTGCAAGAACTGGAGCGTCTGAAGTCTTTGCCGGATAGTCATGTTCAGTTGGTGTATGTCACGGCAGAGCCTGAGGTCTTGTTGCGTCGTTTTACGGCAACGCGCCGTCGTCACCCTTTGGTTGCGAGTGGTACGGTGCGCCCCGGTATTGACCAAGAGGCGCGTATTTTGGCGCCGTTAAGGGCTGTTGCAGACACGGTGATTGATACGTCAGATCTGCCAGCACCAGAGTTGAAAAGGTTTATTGAAACCCGCTTCGGTGATGGGAGTGGCGAAGGGCTGACGGTTGTGTTGATGTCTTTTGCATATCCCGCAGGGCTGCCCCGTGAAGCCGATATGGTGTTTGACGCACGCTTTTTACGCAATCCACACTATAATCCAGCTCTTCAGCCGCGTACGGGCCTGGAAGAGGATGTTGCGGCTTATGTGCGTACAGATAAAGCTTACGCTCCGTTTTTCGATGGTATTATGAATTTGTTAGAATTGGTGCTGCCGCGTTTTGTTGAAGAAGGTAAAAAATACGCCACGATTGCTGTGGGGTGTAGTGGTGGGAAGCATCGTTCTGTGACGATTGTGGAGGCTTTGGCGCGTGTTTTGCCGCAGGTGTCTCCGGTTGGTCCTTTTATGGTGACGCATCGGGAACTGGCACGGCAAGGTGTGGCAACGTGGCGTTGGGCTGTGCCGCCAGTGGGCTCAGTTGATGGGGCCGCCTCATGATCGGTGTATTGTTGGTTATGCACGGACGTCTTGGTGAAGTCCTGCTGGAAACTTTGGTTCATGTGGTGGGTCCGCAAGCGCAGATTGAGTGTGTTGCGGTGACAGATCATGATGATCCGGTCGCTTTGCGTCCGCAGGCTGATGCTTCTTTGCAGCGGTTGGATACAGGTGAGGGCGTCTTGGTTCTCACGGATATTTTTGGCAGCTCCCCGTCAAATCTGGCTTTGTCCTTACGTAATCCGGGGCGTGTTGAGGTGCTGGCTGGGGCGAATGTTCCCATGTTGGTGAAGTTGGCAAAGTCACGCCCATGCTTGGATTTGGCGGGCTGTGTTGAAAAGGCTACGCTGGCCGGGCGTAAATATATTGCGGCAGCCTCACAATTGCCGGATCCGTGTTTGCAAGGTGGGCCGCGGTCAGCGTGTGTTCCGCCGGTTGAGGGGGAACGTCCTCGGCGGCGGCGTGTGCGGACGTGGTACAGGCCTGCGGCTTCCTCTCTCTTATCTTGAAAGCTGGTCCCATCATGGCGGAAAATCTTTTTGTACGTGAGTTGCGGATTGTGAATCGGCTGGGTTTGCATGCGCGTGCAGCAGCGAAATTGGTGACGACGGCCGAGCGGTTTCAGGCAGAGACAACGGTTGAGCGTGAGGGGAATGTCGTTTCAGCATTGTCGATTATGGGGTTGATGATGTTGGGGGCGGGCGAGGGTGAATCCGTAACGGTTCGTTCGCATGGTGAGCAGGCATCTGAGGCCTTGGATGCTGTGGCGGCGTTAATTGCAGATGGGTTTGGTGAGCGTGATTGAAACAGCAAGTCGCGGGCGGTCACGTGGGCGTGGGAAGCGTGAGCAAACGCGGATTTTGCGTGGGCGTGCGATTACACAAGGTATTGGCTTGGGGGCGGCTGGGCGTGTTGAGACGTTACCTCTGCCAGAAATTACGGAGCGTTTGAGCCAACGCGGTGTTGATGTTGAAGCAGCACGTTTTGATGAAGCCGTAGCGCGAGCGCAGCGGCAGATTGAGAAAATACGCCGCCGTTTGGTGCGTCTTCCGGAAGGTGGGCGTGATGATGTTTCGGGTTTGCTGACGGTTTATGATCGTATGCTTGGTCCGTCACGTTTGACGCGGCAAGTGCGGCAAAAGCTGGAGGGAGACGGGCTAACAGCTGAAGCTGCTGTTACTGAGGTCAGTGCGGAACTTGCGCAGCGTGTGGCGGAAACGGCGACGGTATCGTCGGCTCTGACGGATGAGAGTGATACGTCTGGGGCGGATGCTTCTTTGCGTTTGGCGGGGGAGTTTGAAGAGATTGGTCGTCGGTTGGTGAGAAACTTGACCGGGGTTTCATACCGCGCGTTTTCAAGTCTGCCGGAGGGTTCTGTCTTAGTGGCGGAGCAATTGCGCCCAGCCGACATTGCGATGATTGATCCAGCCCGTGTTGCTGCCGTGGTGACGGAGGGCAATGGCGGGGCAGATCATACCGCGATTTTGTTGCGTGCGTTGGATATCCCGGCGATTGTTGCCGTTCCGGGGTTGATGGCACAGGTGGCGGAAGGGGATATGCTGGTGGTGGATGCTCATTTGGGCACCATTACAGTGAACCCTAACGCGACGGAGTTGCGTCTCGCGCATGAGGCAGCAGCACGTGAAGCGCGGGAGCGGCGTGCGTTTAGCCGTATTCGTCGCTTGCCAGCAGAATTGCGTAGCGGCGAAAATATTGAGCTTCTTGCGAATTTGGAGTTGGCTTCTGAATTGCCGATGCTGGTGCGTAATGGTGCACGCGGTATTGGGCTTTTACGGAGTGAATTTCTGTTCAGTGATGAAGATGACCTGCCGGATGAAGATGGGCAGGCCGCGATTTATCGGACAGTTTTGCAGGGCATGGCTGGGCAACCGGTGACGATCCGCGTGTTCGACTGGGGCGGAGAAAAAGGACAGGATTATCTGCGTTATGCGGATCAGCCACAATCTGTTGTGGGGGATAATCCAGCTCTTGGTTTGCGTGGTATTCGGTTGCTTTTGAAGGCACCAGACGTTTTAGAGACGCAATTCGCCGCGATTTTGAAGGCGGCCAGCCCGACGGAAGAGGGGATAGGCCCAGTCCGTGTTTTGCTGCCAATGGTTACGTCCCTAGATGAGGTAGTTACTGCACGGGAAATCTATGAGCGTGTGGCCCGTGGGTTGCGTCGCCAAGGTGTAGAACTGCCGGAGTCATTGCCGCCTTTGGGCGTGATGGTGGAAACACCTGCTGCGGCTTTAATCGCGGATGCTTTGGTGCAGCATGCTGATTTTATGGCCTTGGGTACCAATGACCTTACGATGTACACGCTGGCGGTGAACCGGGCGGATGCAGCTGTTGCTGATCGGTACAGCCCGCTCCACCCGGCAGTTTTGCGTTTGATAGCAACGACAGCAGAATCTGCATTGCGGGCGCATCGCCCTTTGTCTGTTTGTGGTGAAATGGCGGCGGACCCGCGAATTGTAGCGCTTCTTATTGGGCTGGGGGTGCGTAGTTTCTCAATGAAATCAGCGTCATTGCCGCGTGTGAAGCGTTTAATTCGTACGGTGAGCTTCGAGGAATGTGACCAACTGCGCCGTGAGGTAATGTTGGCAACAGAGGCCGACGCTGTGCAGGAAATATTACGCCGTTTTGCAACTTAAAGCGTGGTATGTGGGCAGTCGGTTTCTTTTGTGGCACAGTACATTTGTAATCTGGACCACATAAGCCCGAGAGCGCTTGCATGACCGACTTTATCATTGAGCCTACTGCTACTCCAACAGATCCAGCGCGTCGTGCTGAGCTTGTGGCAAATCCTGTTTTTGGTCGAGTTTTTACCGATCATATGGTGATTATTCGCTATTCAGAGGACAAGGGATGGCATGATGCACGGGTTACGGCGTACCAGCCTTTGAGCATTGATCCGGCATCGACAGTTCTGCATTACGGGCAAGAAATTTTTGAAGGGATGAAGGCCTATCGCACGGCAGATGGGCGTGTTTCAGCGTTTCGGCCGGATGCGAATGCACGGCGTTTTGCAGAGTCAGCGCGGCGTATGGGCATGGCTGAATTGCCGGAAGAGCTCTTCGTGCAGGCTGTCGATGCGCTGGTACGGATTGATCAGGATTGGGTGCCGTCGGGTGATGGTAAGGCGCTGTATTTGCGTCCCTTCATGATTTCGAATGAAGTGTTCCTTGGGGTTAAGCCTGCATCTGAGTATTTGTTTATTGTCATTGCTTGCCCTGTTGGCAGTTATTTCAGCGGCGGTGCGGTTTCGGTGTGGGTGTCTGAACATTACACACGCGCAGCGCCGGGCGGGACGGGTGAAGCCAAATGTGGCGGTAATTATGCTGGTAGTCTCGTCGCGCAGGCTGAAGCAAAAGAACAGAGTTGTGATCAGGTCCTGTTCCTCGATGCGCGCGAACGTCGCTATATTGAGGAGATGGGCGGCATGAACGTGATGTTCGTGCGTGATGATGGTGTTCTTGTGACGCCACCGCTGGGTGGCACCATTTTGCGTGGCATTACGCGTGATAGTCTTTTGCGTGTGGCTGCTGATAATGGGATCACGGTGGAAGAAACCCTTCTCGACATTGATGAGGTTTTTGAAGGTGCTGCGTCTGGCCGTTATCGTGAAGCGTTTGCTTGCGGAACGGCTGCGGCGCTTTCGCCGATTGGGCGCTTCCGCCGGACTGGGGGAGAAGCTGTTTTTGGTGATGGCGCAACGATTGGCCCTGTGTCTGCAAAAATGCGGCAGTTGCTGATGAATCTGCAATCTGGTCGTAGCAATGATTCTTATGGTTGGGTCCATCCAATCGTTTAATGTGACGGCCTAATCCCGCTTTAGCTAACCAGTTGAAGCGGGGGTGAATTTTAACCCAGCATTAAAAAAACGTGGGGCGTATTATGACCCAGAATATTGTGCCAGTTGTTCTGTCTGGTGGTACGGGAAGCCGTCTTTGGCCTGTATCGCGCGGGAGCTACCCAAAACAGTTTTGGCCTTTAATCGGGAAAAAAACGCTTATTCAGGATACGGTCCTGCGTGGTTGTGCAGTGGGTGGTTCTGCGCCTGTGGTGGTGTGTAATGCTGAGCATCGCTTTATTGTTGCTGAGCAGTTGCGCGAAGTCGGTGTTGAACAAGCGCGTATCGTGCTGGAGCCTGTGGGGCGCAACTCGGCCCCCGCAATTGCAGCCGCGGCTTTTTTGGTGGCGGAAACGGATCCTGATGCTGTGCTGTGGGTCATGGCAGCAGATGCCTCCATTCAAGATGAAGCGGCTCTGCAAGAGCGCGTGCGTGATGCTGTTACGGCGGCTGAACACGGTTATATTGTGACATTTGGCATGACGCCGACCCGCCCAGAAACGGGATATGGGTATATTGAAGCGGGGGAAGCGCTGGCGGAACAGCCGGATGTTTTTTCTGTTTCGCGCTTTGTCGAAAAACCGAATGTGCAGCAGGCGGAAGAACTCCTGAAGTCTGACCGTTTTCTATGGAATTCGGGGATGTTTATTGCGCGGGCGAGTGTCTTTTTGGCGGAGATGGAGCGTCTGGCACCAGATGTGTTCCATACGGTTCAGAAAGCGGTCCAGTTGCGGCATACGGATATGGACTTTGAGCGTTTGGATGTGGAAGCTTTCGGAGCGGCGCCAGACATATCGGTTGATTATGCTATTGCTGAGCGTACAAACCGCGCCGCTGTTGTGCCGGGGCAGTTTGGCTGGTCCGATATAGGCAGCTGGGATGCGCTGTGGGATTTGAGTGAGAAAGACGAGCAGGGCAATGCTGCGCTGGGGGAAGTGTTTTTAGACCAAACACAGAATTGTTATGTGCGTTCTGATCATAAGGTGACCACCGTATCGGGTGTGGATGATTTGATCGTAGTGGTTACCACGGATGCGGTGATGATTACGCATCGTGATAAAGCGCAAGATGTGAAGAAAGTTGTGGCACGCTTGAGTGAAGCTGGGCGGCCGGAAGCTCGTGTGCACAACCAGATGCACCGTCCTTGGGGCTTTTATGAAAGTTTGATTCAAGCGGATCGCTTCCAGGTGAAGCGGATTGTGGTTCATCCGGGGGCAAAACTGTCTTTGCAAAAGCACTATCACCGGGCTGAACACTGGGTTGTTGTGGCCGGTACGGCCGTTGTCACACGTGATGATGATGAGCTTCTCGTGCGTGAAAATGAGAGCGTTTATCTGCCATTAGGGTGTCGTCATCGCCTTGCGAATCCGGGTAAAATTCCGTTAACATTAATTGAAGTTCAATCTGGTCCGTATCTGGGAGAAGACGATATTATCCGTTTTCAGGATGATTATTCCAGAAACTGAACATGCCAATATCTCCAATGGGGGGCGTCTCCTAACATTGGGTACGATGAGGATAAGCCCGCTTTATGAACGCGTTAATCACCGTTTCTCGTGCTGAGGCCCTCGTATGGGAACGTGCTGGGGATTTTGGCACTATTCAGGTGCCGTTAAATAAAGCGGTAGGGCGCACGTTGCGCCAGGTTGTGCGGGCAGAGCGCGATCAGCCACCTTGTGATCGTGCGGCGGTTAATGGTTTTGCTGTGCGCTGGTCAGATGTTCCTGAGAGCGGAAATTTGCGTGTTGCAGGCTTGCAGCGTGCAGGGACAGCACCGCTGTTTCTTCCTGATGGTGATGTTTGCTTGGAGATCATGACGGGCGCAATACTGCCGGATGGTGCCGACACGGTTATACCGGGTGAGCGTGTTAAGCGCGGGGAGAATGGTATATTTATTCCGGCGGATAATATGCCGGCGGAAGGTGCGTTTGTAGACCGGCAAGGAGATGTCTGTCAGGCACAGGCTCCTCTGCTGGAACCGGGAATGGTGTTGCGCTGGCCAGTTCTTGCGGTGTTGGCCGCCAATGGTGTGAGTGATGTTACGGTTTCTGCTGACCCTTCTATCGGTGTGTTTGCTGTGGGGGACAGCTTGGTCCCTGTGGACAGCGAAGAAGATGATGAGCCTTTAGAGCCGTGGCAACTGCGCCGTTCGAGTGAATATGCCATCACGGGGGCGCTACATGGGTTTGGATTTAAGCGCGGACAGCGCCGCCATGTTGCGAATAATGTGAAAGATGTGCGTGAAGCATTAGCAGAAGAGTTGGCAACGCATGATGTGCTTATTCTGGGAGAGGGTGGTCCTTTCGGGAAACCTAGTGCTGTGGCGAATGCGCTAGAAGATCTGGGTGTCACAGTTGTTTTTGATGGTGTTGCTCAGGAACCGGGGTCTGCTTTTTGGTTTGGGGTTGGGCCAGAAGGGCAACGCATTTTTGGTTTGCCAGCAGATCCAGTAGGGGTGACGGTGTGTATGCGCCGTTATGTTCTGCCGCTGTTAAAGCGGGGGCAAAAGCGCTGCATGAGCACGCCGCCGCGTGTAGCGTTGGCTGAGCATGTGCCAGCACTGAATGGGTTGACGCGGTTTGTTGCCGTGGGCGTGCAGTATGACGAGACAGGCCGTGCCATGGCGTATCCTAAGGATATTGTGGTTTCGGGTGAGTTCGGTTCTTTGTTGGATGTGGACGGTTTTGTAGAAATTGAAGGGGTTATAGACGGGGTTGAGCCACGCATTGGGGCTGTTCCGTTTTTTCCTGTTTGATCTGCCAAGCATTGTGATGTGGGGCGGTGCTTTCTTCGGTGAGAGGAAGGGCCGCCTTTTTCATAAGTAACGTATTTTTCAGTTGAAGGTGCAAATCATTCTCATTTAAAAGGGTGGTCTATTGAGATTCGGAGATGTTTCCCATGCCTCGTTTTACTGCCCTTGCCTCTGAGAACATCGCGTTTCAGCCAACTCTATCGGTCGCCTCGGCTCAATGGCGCGGCCTTGATCGTTTGGCGCATCCACGCGTGAATAAGGCAAGATATCCGCAAGCCCCGTCTCATCTGCAAAGTGAGAGTCGGGTTGTATCGAGTTTGACGGATATGTGCTGCTGTGAACGTCTGGCATTGTGGAGTATTCGCTGTCTGTCAGGGCATTTCCGGATGCCACCATGCCGGGAAACACGCACGACAGATGGTATGTTTCCAGATGTATTTGCACCGTTATTTGATGCTGCAGAGCAGGCATTCTCGGATGCACAAACGCTTTTACAGCAAGTAGACCATCCTGAGCTTAATATTTCCCGTCCTGGTGCTCAGACGCTAACGACAACAGAAGATGCGCTGGTGAATGTTGTACGGGCCGCGCAGAATGATGATACGGATAAAGCGCGTCAGATTTTAGGTGGACTGTTGTCTAATCATGTCGCGGTAGGGCAGGTGCTCACCGCTTTAACGCTTTTGGCAGAATGTATGGCAGGTGCAGGGCACTGGTTGCCGCGTTCTGGTGAGGGCGTTTAACGAAAACCGTCTATTCCCCCGCGTTGACGTGCGGGGGAATGATCGTGGTTCTTAGATATAATGTTCGCTGAGAGGTGGAAAACCGTTAAAACCGGTGGAGCAATATGTTGAGACATAGGCCCCGGTTGCGAGAATCTCGATTCGATCACCGCTCGTGAGTGCGTTGGGTAGTGGAACGCGATTTTTCTCATACATGATGTCCACGCCATCGCAGCTTGGACCTGCAACAATGCAGGGAGAGCGTGTGGCGTCGTTATCATCATGTGGCGTGCGGAAGATGTAGCGAATAGCTTCGCCTTCGGTTTCTGCTAGTCCGCCAAAGCGTCCGATATCAAGATAGACCCAGCGCGGATCTTTTTCGGCTCCGCCTCGTTTGCTGACCAAGATCACCTCTGTGGAAACAACGCCGGCACGACCAACCATGTAGCGCCCGGGTTCCAGCAGAAGTTCTGGGTGAGCTTCTGGGAAGTTACGGTCAAGTGCTGCTGTGATGGTATTGCCGAATGTTTCTACGCCGGGGACATTACGGTTATAGCTGGTTGGGTAACCCCCGCCGAGGTTTAGCATGCGGATGTCGATGCCGTCTGCTCGTAGGCTACGATAGAGGGCGCCAGCGATATCAATGGCACGATCATAGGCGGCAGCACCTGTTTGCTGGCTTCCAACGTGGAAAGACAGGCCATAAGGATGCAGACCAAGAGAGGGGGCGCGGCGCATTAAGTCGCCCGCATGTGCGGTCGTGGTGCCGAATTTGCGTGATAAGGGCCAGTCAGCGCCTTCATTTTCGACGGCGAGGCGACAAAAAACGCGTGCGCCAGGGGCGTTTGCGGCGATTTTTTCCAGTTCTTCTGCGCTGTCAAAAACGAAGAGGTCAATGCCCATAGCGTGGGCTTGGCGGATATGCTCAGCCTTCTTAAGGGTATTGCCATAAGAGACTTGGCTGGGCTTAGCGCCAGCGGCCAAGCACATTTCGATCTCAGGGATCGATGCGGCGTCAAAGCATGATCCCAAAGCGGAAAGACGCTTTAGAATTGCGGGGGCTGGGTTTGCTTTGACAGCGTAGAAAATGCGTCCCTGCGGGATAGCTGTGGTTAAGCTATGGTATTGCTGCTCCACGACGTCGAGATCGACGACGAGGCACGGCGTTGCGGGTTGTTGTTCAGTCAAGAAACGAGTGATTTTGGGAGTCATGCACTCAAATTCCCCAAATCATACTCAACAGGGATCGCTCTCGCCCTGCGAGTGTGTTGCGAAACGGTCGAACGGACCGGCGAAAGCTGGAAACCCAAAAAATGAGCCCCTTAAGCCAGAACGCTTGACGTCGTTGCGTAACCTTCAGAGGGCCAGTGGCACGTGCGTTGCTGCGTGACGCGGGGTATTAAACGATCTTGTATGAATCGCAAGTAGAAAACAGGACCAATCCGCATGCGTAAGGAAAACCGTGTCTTTTTGGTCCTATTTGGCTCATACCCTGCAAGAAATATGCAACGATAAAGCATTGTAATGCGTAACCTGTTGCAGGTTTTCTGCAGCTATGTGGCTGTTTTTAGAATGATACATTATTGAGGGCGTATTCGAGTGAAGCCATCCCCAGATTCTCCGGCTGACCATTCTTTGCAATCACCTGATTCGGGCTCTGTGGTGCCAGCGAAGCCGGATGAAGAAGGTGTGCGTATAGCGCGACAATTAGGGCCAGAGGCACCAGGAACAGGCGCCCGCTCACCGATTGCTATGTCAGGCGGAGGGTGGAAGTTAGTTCTACGGCAGGTTGTGTCGGAGGTGCGGTCTACGCAGACCTCTATTTCGGCTGCAGGTTGCGCTTTTTATGCGACGCTCTCGATGTTTCCTGCGATTAGTAGTTTGATTTCTATGTATGGATTGGTGTTTGACCTGCAAACGGTTGAGCCACAATTGCAGGTTTTGCAGCATATTTTACCGGAAGCAGCTTATTCATTAATTGGGGACCGTATTCACCAACTGGTTAGTCAGCCTCACTCATCGTTGACGATTGGGCTGGTTATTTCTTTGTCCATCGCGTTGTGGTCTGCTTCTGCGAGTACGAAGGCCATCCTTTCCGCTTTGAACATGGCATATAATGTGGATGAGACGCGGGGCTTCATTAAGTTTCAAGTGCTTGCCTTAGGGGCCACCCTAATGACGATTTTGGGCGCGGCTTTGACATTGGCCTTAATGGTTGCTGCGCCTGCTCTGATTGATCATTTACCAAAAATTTTGCTGCATGTTTTTGGGCTTCGGACATTGCCACCACCATTTGATTTTTTGGTGTCCTATGGTGCCCCCATGGTGGTGCATATTGCAGCGCCGGTTTTGATGTTGCTGTTTGTTTTTGTTGCGATGAGTTTACTCTATCGCTTTGGGCCTTGTTACGCCGCAGGGGGGTGGCGATGGGTATTCCCCGGGTCTTTGCTTTCGACGGTGCTGTGGGTGCTCAGTTCGATGGGTTTCTCTTGGTATGTCGGGCATTTTGCGAGCTATGGCGCGACTTATGGGCCTTTAGGGGCGGTGGCTGCGATCATGATGTGGTTTTTTGTAAGTGCGTATGTCGTGCTGGTCGGGGCTGAGTTAAACGCAGCCCTAGAAGATCGCCGGAAGGGTATACAGCCGCGCATTGCTGGCATAGAGCGAGCAGATCCTGTGACGGAAGAAGCGGCTTTGGCGAGTGAAAACGGGTAACGATTTTGCCTAAGCGCGTTCAGTGCCGGACGTGTGCTGCTTTATGCGGGCGGCGCACGCTAGCGTGGTGCGTTATGATATGTTGATGCGTGACGTGATGGATAGGTTCGGGCGTAGCCGGGCCAGCATCTGCAACTTCTACTGGGGCATCCTCAGTTTTTGCATCTGTGACACGCGCTATTTTTACATGCGCCGTGCCGCTATTGAGCATGCCGAGTTGTGATGCCGCAGCGTGAGACAAGTCGATGACGCGGCTATTAAAGGGGCCACGATCATTTACAGTGACGATTACGGAGCGTCCCGTGTCTTCGGACATGACTTTGAGCTTGGTCCCGATGGGGAGTGTGCGGTGTGCTGCTGTAAGCGCGTTGGTATTGAAAATTTCACCTGAGCTTGTGCGGCGACCATGGAATTGACGCCCATACCAACTAGCAACGCCTTGTTGTGTCCACTTGGCATCATCTTTTAAGCGCTGCGTTCTGTGTGCCAATGCCGAACGCACAGAATCGGCCCAGCTTGTGTGGACGGGTTGCGCTGAACCGGCATCTGGCGGGGTATCATCTGCCATGACTGACATCGGAAGAATGAGGCCGATGAGGAGCAGGGCGCAGAGCTTATGCGTGATATTCATGTGCTTTAGAGGCGAAAATGGCACCGCAAGTAGTTCTTCTCCAGTGAATGGGATAGGGCGGAAAGTCCTTACACGTAGCATGGAATAGCACCCATGTCCTGATGTTGAACGTTTAAAAACGGCAGTTTTAGGGCGATGGTGCTTTCGCAATCGTGCTGAAAGTGCTATCGCGCGGCTTAATGAGACGCCCGCACATTGCCGTTTTGAACGGCCCAAACTTGAATATGCTTGGCTTGCGCCAGCCGGGAATCTACGGATCTGCCACGCTTGATGATGTGGAGCAGATCTGTATTCAGGCGGCTGAGCGGTTGGATGTTGGTATCGATTTTCGGCAAACGAATATCGAAGGCGAACTCGTGTCTTGGGTGCAGGAGTGCCGAGGGCGGTTTGACGGGATTGTGATTAATCCTGCGGCTTATGGGCATACGTCGATAGCATTGCTGGACGCGCTTTTATCCGTCGATCTGCCTGTTATCGAGGTGCATATATCCAACATTCACCGCCGGGAAGCATTCCGACATCACACCTATGTTTCACAGGCTGCAATTGGTGTAATCTGTGGGCTCGGTGTGCGGGGTTATGCCCATGCGCTCCAAGCAATTACTGACCTGATCGAAGACGAAGGATGAGCCGTATGCTCGTGGATAAAGATGCCATTCGGGCATTGGCCGAGATTCTGACCGATACCGGCCTTACCGAAATTGAAATTGCAGAGCAGGATAGTCGGATTCGCGTAGCGCGTAGCGCTGCTCCTGTTCAGGCGGTTGCTGCGCCGGCACCAGTTGCGGCACCGGCTGCCGTGGCCGCTCCTGCACCGGCAGCGCCAGCCGCTGCTCCTGCAGATCATCCTGGCGCCGTGCCGAGCCCGATGGTCGGTGTTGCGTATTTGTCGCCAGATCCGTCTGCGCCTGCTTTTGTGCAGGAAGGGCAGTCCGTTTCGGCTGGTCAGACCATTATGCTGATTGAAGCGATGAAGACGTTTAATCAGATTAAAGCGCCGCGCGCGGGTACACTGACGAAGTACTTGGTCGAATCGGGTCAGCCGGTTGAATTCGGTGAGAAGTTGGCGATCATCGAATAATGTTTTCTAAAATCCTCATCGCCAATCGTGGCGAAATTGCGTTGCGCATTCTCCGGGCCTGCCGTGAGATGGGCATTAAAACCGTTGCTGTGCACTCAACTGCTGACGCTGATGCTATGCATGTGCGCTTGGCCGATGAGGCTGTGTGCATCGGGCCACCAAGTGCGCGTGATTCGTACCTGAACGTTGCTGCTATTTTGTCAGCAGCAACGATTACAGGCGCGGAAGCTATTCATCCGGGTTACGGGTTCTTGTCTGAGAACGCGTCCTTTGCGGAAACGGTTGAAGAGCACGGCCTTGCCTTTATCGGTCCAACGGGTGAGCACATCCGTATGATGGGCGATAAGATCACGGCGAAGACGACAATGCGTGCGCTTGGTGTGCCATTGGTGCCGGGATCTGACGGCGGTTTGGCTAGCCTTGCGGAAGCGCGAGAAGTGGCGGAGCGTGTTGGCTACCCTGTTCTCATTAAGGCTGCTGCTGGCGGCGGTGGGCGTGGCATGAAAGTTGCGCATACAGCGGATGAGATCGAGGAAGCTTGGAGCGTCGCGCGGACGGAAGCGCGTGCAGCTTTCGGGAATGATGAAGTCTATCTGGAAAAATATCTGGATCGTCCCCGTCATATCGAGTTGCAGATCCTTGCAGATGCGCATGGTAATGTTGTGCATTTAGGTGAGCGTGACTGCTCTTTGCAGCGCCGTCACCAAAAGCTGTTGGAAGAGGCGGGTTCACCGGCCCTGACGACAGAAGAGCGTGATGCAATTGGCCGTACGACGACAGATGCACTGGCGAAGATGGGCTATCGTAATGCAGGAACTCTTGAGTTTTTGTATCAAGATGGTCAGTTCTGCTTCATCGAGATGAATACGCGTCTTCAAGTTGAACATCCCGTGACGGAAATGGTCTGTGGTGTGGACTTGGTGCGTGAGCAAATTCGTATCGCTGCGGGCGAGAAACTCGGTTATGAGCAGTCGGACATTACGTTCTCTGGTCATGCGATTGAGTGCCGCATTAACGCAGAAAATCCGGAAACTTTCGCGCCGAGCCCCGGTACGATTAAGGTTTTTCATGCACCGGGCGGCCTTGGTGTGCGTATGGATAGTGCGATTTATGCGGGCTATCGTATTCCGCCATATTACGACAGCATGATTGCCAAGTTGATTGTTCATGCACCGACACGTGCAGAAGCTATCGCGCGTATGCAGCGTGCATTGGATGAATGCGTTGTGGAGGGGGTTCAGACCGTAATCCCGCTGCACCGTAAGATTTTGGCAGATGCTCAATTCCAGAAGGGTGATTACACGATTCACTGGCTGGAAAAGTTTGTGGCGGCGCAAACGCCACAAGGTTGATGCTTTAAAGTAGAGGAAAGCGCTGTGCGTTACGCGGAAACACTGACTCTCGATATTCGTCCTGGTCTTGTCTCCCGCGTTGCGGCAACGTTGGAAAACAGCAGTGGGGTTGGTCTTTGGGTGACAGAGACCGGCCCGCTGAACCGGATTATGGTGTTGCGTTTTGCGGAGTCTCTTGAGCAGTTGCGTGAGGCGCGGCAGGCTCTTTTGGCGCATGTACCGCGGGACGTACTGGTCCGAGAAGAAGCGACGTCTTGGCGGGTGGTAACGCCAGTTTTAGAGTCTGGGGCGTATGGTTCTCTTTATGAGTGGCGCTGCTACGAAGCGCATCCAGATAAAATGAGCGGGGTGGTTGAGTTGTTCAATCACGCTTTGGTCGCACGGGAAACGCTGTCCCCGTTATGCTGTGCTCTGGTGTCCTTGGAAGGTACGCCCCGTTTTGCACATCTATGGCCGTATAAAGATGCACAGTCACGGAGTAATATTCGTGCTGAAGCCTTGAAAACGGGTAAATGGCCACCGGCTATTGCACCGCTTTTGGTGCGGATGGAGAACGCGCTTTTGTCGCCTCTGCCTGCATCGACGTGGTACTGATAAACAATTCGTGAATGTTTGCCATGAAGAAAAGTCATGGCATCATTATGATATGCGGGAAGGAAATAAATCGTTTTCCTAGCTGTGCTGTCGGAAAATTAAGATAAAAAATTTTCTTGCAGCAAGAAATAGTATTATTTCAGTGCTCTTTAAGTGGCTTCAGGATGGTTGCCGATCTCGCAGCTATTCCGTATGAAAGGGCTCCCATCACGATGCTGTGACTGGCGACGGAAAAGGTCTTTCGTTGGCTGGTTGCAACAGACGAGTAGCGAGAGTTCCCATGTCTCTGAATTCCGTCTTAGAGAGCGTAACTGCCCGGATCATCGATCGATCGAAGATTTCGCGTCGACGTTACCTCGCTTTGATGGAGCGTAACCGGGAGAAGGGTGTTTCACGGCCACGTTTGGCTTGTGGTAATCTCGCGCATGCTATTGCGGCATCAGAAGGCGATAAGCCGAGCCTGATGCAAACGCGCACGAACAATATCGGCATTATCTCCACGTATAACGATATGCTGTCGGCGCATCAGCCTTACGGGCGTTATCCAGAGCAGATTAAGCTGTTTGCGCGTGAAGTTGGGGCAACAGCTCAGGTGGCTGGTTGTGCGCCTGCTATGTGTGACGGTGTGACGCAAGGGCAAGAGGGCATGGAGCTTTCTCTGTTCTCTCGTGATGTCATCGCGATGTCCACGGCTGTTGGGCTAAGCCATGGGATGTTTGAGAGTGCCGCCCTGCTGGGAATTTGCGATAAAATCGTTCCCGGTTTGCTGATGGGCGCGTTACGCTTTGGTCATTTGCCGACGATGCTGATCCCGGCTGGTCCCATGACCTCAGGTCTGCCGAATAAAGAAAAGGTGCGTATTCGCCAGCTTTACGTGCAGGGTAAGGTTGGAACAGACGCATTGATGGAAGCGGAGAATGCTTCGTATCATAGCGCTGGAACATGCACGTTTTACGGTACTGCGAATACGAACCAGATGATGGTTGAGATCATGGGTCTTATGATGCCTGATTCAGCCTTTATTAACCCACATACCAAGCTGCGTCAGGCGATGACGCGTGCGAGTATCCATCGTTTGTCTGAGATCAGCATGAACGGGAATGATGCCCGCCCGCTGGCAGAATGTGTCGATGAACGCGCCATTGTGAATGCGGCTGTTGGTTTGTTGGCGACGGGTGGTTCTACCAATCATACGATTCACCTTCCGGCGATTGCGCGTGCGGCGGGCATTATCATGAACTGGGAAGATCTGAGCGATCTGTCCAAAGTCGTGCCGTTGATGACGCGTGTGTATCCATCCGGTTCAGAAGATGTGAACGGCTTTAACCGTGTTGGTGGTATGCCGACGGTTATTGCGGAACTGTCTCGTGCAGGGCTGTTGCATCAAGATATTATGACCGTTTCGCGCAATGGTTTTGCTGATTATGCGAAGCGTGCGACGCTGGAGGAAGGGGAACTGGCTTATGTGCCAGCAGAACCATCTTCTGATCGTGATGTTCTGCGAGATGTGGCGGAGCCGTTTTTGCCGGATGGTGGCATTAAGCTCATGAGCGGTAATGTTGGGCGCTGCATTTATAAGAGCGGTGCGATTGCAAAAGAGCATTTGACGGTGGAAGCACCTGCACGTGTGTTCCATGATCAAAATGATGTTGGTGCTGCGTTTAAGCGCGGTGAGTTGGAACGTGACGTTGTGGTGGTTGTGCGTTTCCAAGGTCCTGAAGCAAATGGCATGCCGGAACTGCATAAGCTGATGCCAACGCTTGGCGTGTTGCAGGACCGTGGTTTCCATGTAGCCTTGTTGACGGATGGCCGCCTATCTGGGGCCAGTGGTAAGGTGCCATCGGCTATTCACGTCTGCCCTGAGGCGCAGGTGGGTGGTCCAATCGCCAAGATTAAAGATGGCGATATGGTCCGCGTTTGTGCTGTGACCGGGTCTATTGAAGTGTTGGTCTCAGAAGAAGAATGGGCAGCGCGGACACCGGCTGATATTCCTCCTCCGGGTGTTGGTACGGGGCGTGAGTTGTTTGCTCTGATGCGGAGTGTTCATAGCTCTGCGGAAGAGGGCGCCTCCGCTATGTTGGCCCAAATGGACCACGTGCTAGACACGGTTGGGGATGAGTTCTGAAAAGGCCTCCTTGTCTGGCCTTGATGGAGAGGATCGAACGATCATGAGCGATACTGCGAAACTTGACGCCGTTATGACCCGCAGCACGGTTATTCCTGTGCTGGTGGTAAAGGATGTTGCCCAGGCGCGTCCATTGGCGGAGGCGCTGGTCGCCGGTGGTTTGACCACGTTGGAAGTGACGCTGCGCACACCATGCGCGCTTGAAGTGATTGCGGAGATGTCCAAGGTTGAGGGCGCGCTGGTGGGTGCTGGCACGGTATTGAACCCGAAGGATTTGGAAGCATCAGTTAAAGCGGGTGCGGAGTTCATTGTGAGCCCCGGCTTGACGGAGTCTTTGGCGAAGTCTGCTGTTGAGCATGATGTGCCGTTCCTGCCAGGTGTGGCCAATGCTGGTGACATTATGCGTGGTTTGGATTTGGGGCTGACGCGCTTTAAGTTCTTCCCGGCGGTGACGAATGGTGGTCTGCCGGCCATTAAGGGGCTGTCGAGCGTTTTTGGAGCGGTTCGTTTCTGCCCGACGGGTGGTATTACGGAAGCAACAGCGCAAGAATGGCTGTCTTTGCCATCTGTTTCCTGTGTTGGTGGTTCTTGGCTAACGGCAGGTGAGTTTGATGCGGCTGAAGTAACGCGCCGTGCAAAAGTGGCATCAGGATTTAAGGCCGCCTGAGGTAGGGCGGTATAAATAATATAGAATTATTTATAATGGGCCATTCTAGGAGATACTCTAGAGTGGCCCATATGCTTTGTATGGATTTGATGCGGGATTATAGGCAGCGTTTTCTGGCACTGTGCTGGGAAGGTAAAGGAAAGGCGTTCTTGTTTTATGGACGCAGCTAAGAAGCCTCTTGTCGGGTTGGCAGGGGTTATTGTTTTAGCCTTGGCGACGGGGCTAAATGAGCAGGTTTCTAGTCAGTCTCTGTCTGATATTATGGGTGGGTTGGGGTTTAGTCATGACCCGGGGACATGGTTTTCCAGCCTTTATACAACAGGTGAGGTTTTAGGGCTCGCACTCTCTCCATGGTTGGGGATTACATTCTCGCTACGGCGTTTTATCTTTTTCGTGATTGCGCTTGCGACGTTATCGAGCGTTTTTATTCCGTTTATTACGGCAGTCCCAGCTTTGCTTATGCTGCGGAGTTTGCAGGGGCTTTCAGGTGGATTTGCGATCCCGCTTTTGATGACGGTGGCCTTGCGTGTCTTGGCGCCTAAAATCCGGCTGGTTGGTTTGGCGGCTTATGCGTCGACTGCGACGCTTTTTCCGTATTTAAGTGGGGCTTTGGCTGCGTTGTGGTGTGATCTGGTGGGGTGGCAGTTTGCTTTCTTCCAAGTCGTGCCGTTGAGCGCTTTAGCGTTGGTGCTGGTTTGGTACGGTATGCCGGTAGATGCGCCGCGTTATGAGCGTTTTCGCCAGATTGATTGGCGCGGTATGCTTTTGGCGATGATTGGCTTTTCGTCGCTGACCACGATGTTGCAGCAGGGTGATCGACTGGATTGGTTTAACTCCCAACTGATCTGCGTATTGGCTTTGATTTCTGCCGTTTCGATCCCGCTTTTTGTTGTGAATGAGTGGTTTCATGAATTGCCGCTCTTTAAGTTTCAGCTCTTGTCGCGGCGTAATTTTGCTTATGGCGCCATTACGCTTCCGGTCTTTGTGTTAACGACGATTGCATCGACGGCGATACCGGGGGGAGCTCTGGCTGGCTTGGCCGGGTATCGGCCTGAGCAGAGTTATGGGATTACGCTGGAAATCGCGCTAATTCAGCTCATCATGCTGCCTTTTCTAGCGTGGTTGTTGAACCGGGAGTGGGTTGATTGCCGTGTGGTCAGTTTGACCGGGTTACTCTGCTTATTGGTTGGGTGCCTTGGGGGCAGTTTCGTCACGACGGTGTGGGACCGAGGAGAGTTTTATCTCTGGCAGGCATTTTTCGGCGTGGGTGGTTCCATGGTGGTGATGTGTATGCTGCTCATGGCAACGAACTCTCTTTCACCGCAAGAAGGGCCATTTGCGGCAGCGATGGTGAATTGCCCGAGAGGTATGGCCTCCACTGTTGGGGTATGGCTGGTGCAGCTCGTGCAGCGCTGGCGGGGTGGTTTGCATTCTGACCGATTGACGGATCATCTGGGGCAAGAGCGCTTTCGTTTGTGGCAGGGGGAAAATCCGGCCTTACAGTACCCAACGCCTTTACTACCAAATGGCATACCGCGTTCACCGGTAAGTGTGCGGTATCAGGCGTATGAATTGGCGCATCAGACGCGCGCTCTGGTCTTGAGTGATGTGTATTTGGTGGTCGCTGGACTCGTCATTTTTCTTATTTTTCTTGTACTTTTGGTTCCTGAGAGAACCTATCCGCCGCGTATTGCTTTGGCGAAGAAATAGTACGTGCCATGAAAGTTCATGATCATGAATCCTGCCGATAATCATCAGAAGAAAACGCCCAAATGGCCCTTTTTTCTGGCAGGGGTGGTAGTGGTGGTTTTTGTTGGCGTTGTGCTGGGTATTATATTTGTGCCCAGTGCCAATGTGTCCACGGATGATGCCTATGTGACCGCGCATTATGCGACGATTGCGCCGCGTATTCCGGGGCAGATTGTTAGCGTTGATGTGGACGATAACCAAGTTGTGAAAGCCGGACAGGTTTTGGCGACGTTGGATGATCGTGATTATCGTACAGCATTGGAACAGGCTCGGGCGACGCTAGCGCATGATGAAGCGCTGGTTTTGGATGCGGCTGCGGCGGAAACGCGTCAGCCGTCTTTGGTGCTGCAAGCGCAAGCTGCGGTGGCGCGCTTACGGTCTGAGTTGGTTTTTGCTCAGGAAAATTTGCAGCGTTATCGGGACTTAGCGCGAACAGGGGCAGGAAGTGCTGAAACGCATCAGCATTATGCGGCGCAGGTGGGTGAGTTGCAGGCGGCCTTGCAGGGGGCTGAAGCCGATGTGCAGGCTACTCAAGATCAGATCCCTATTTTGAAAGCGCGGCATGATGCAGCGGAGCAGACGCTGGCCGTGGATCGTGCGCGGGTGCATCAGGCGGAACTTAATGTGTCTTATACCCGCATTATTGCACCTTTTGACGGCATGGTTGGGGAGCGGAGTGTGCAGCTCGGGAATTATGTTGGTCCCGGTGCTGCGCTTATGGCAGTGGTCCCGATGAATGAGTTGTGGATTGAAGCGAATTACCGTGAAGTAGCGCTGCGGAATATGAAGCCTGGGCAGGCGGTACGGATTCATGTGGATGCGTATAACTTAGACTTGCAGGGTGTGGTTGATAGTGTGCCGCCTGCGTCTGGGGCTGCGTTTGCACCGCTGGCACCTGAGAATGCGACGGGCAACTTTACGAAAATTGTGCAGCGTTTGCCGGTGAAGATTACACTGAAGCCGGGGCAGAAAGAGGCGGGTCTGTTGCGTATGGGGCTCTCTGTGGAAACGACCGTGCAGACTGGTTTAGCGGATGTTGTTGGTGCGCAGGCGCAAGCGCGTGCGGGATCGGTGACGGCGAAATGATGCGCGGAATGAAGCAGGTTGCCACATGGTGTATTGCCGGGTTGTTGGCTGGGTGCACTGTTGGCCCGAATTATCAGACGCCGCACATGGCCGGTTTAGAGCGCTGGGGGCGTGAGCCTGTCGCGCCGAGTGCAACCTATGCGGGGGAAGTGGATGTTACGTGGTGGCGTAGTTTCCATGATGAAGAATTAAATCATTTGGTGGAGCGGTTGGGCCAGCAGAATTTGGCCTTGCAGGAAGCGGCGACGCGGATTTCAGCGGCGCGTTATCAGGTACGTATTGCGGCAGCGCAAGGTTTGCCAAGTGTGAATTGGGCTGGCGCGTATACGTGGACGCAGCAAAGTACGCGGGGCTTTTTGTCTTTGGCAGAGCCCCGGCCGGGCGCAGATTTGCAGTATAATTATTTCACGAACATGGCATCAGCAGGGTGGGATTTAGACCTATTTGGTATGGTGCGTCGTGCCGTCGAGGCGGGCAAGGCTGAGGCTGACGAAGCCGTGGCCGCGCGGCGTGCCGTAGCGTTGGCAAGTGTGTCGGACATAGTGAGTGCGTATATGCGGCTGCGGGGTACGCAGGAGCAGCGCGTTCTGACGGAACGGAATTTGGCGCTTACGCAGCATGATCTGGCATTGGTGCAGGACCGTATGCGCGACGGTGCTGCGACGGAGTTGGAACTGGCGGAAGCGAAGGCGCGTGTGGCGAGTACGCAAGGTGCGCTGGCTCCCTTACGCACCGAAGAATCGGCCTTGATGAATGCGATTGCGTCCTTGCTGGCGCTGCCGCCGCGGTCCCTGGAGGCTGAATTGTCCTCCATAAAGCCCCAGCCTGCCGTACCGACCGCGGTGCCGGTTGGTGTGCCGTCTACTTTGGCGCAGAGGCGGCCGGATGTGATGTTGGCAGATGCACGGTTGCATGCGGCGACGGCGCGTGTGGGTGTCGCGAAGGCATCGTTTTACCCGGATATTGTACTGGCGGGGAATCTGGGGACGCAGTCTCTTTCTGCGGGAGACTTCTTTTTACCCGTTGCTAAGTATTTCACGCTTGGCCCGACATTGAACGTGCCTATTTTTGAAGGTGGAAGGTTACGCGGGGAACTGCATTTGCGGGAAGCTGCGCAGAAGGACGCGGCGTTGGCCTATCGTCAAACGGTTCTTGATGCGTGGCGTGATGTTGATGATGCGTTGACGGGTTATGCGCAGGTGCAGGAGCAGCGGGCGCAATTGGCGGAAGCCGTGAAGCAAAACCGTTTGGCTTTGGTGGCGGCGCGGCAGCGTTATGTGGCTGGGGCTGTTCCATTTCTAGAGGTGGATGAAGCGCAGGCGCGGGTTTTGGCCAGTGAGACAAGTTTGGCGGCTGTGCAAACGCGGATGAATACGCAACTTGTTGATTTGTATCGGGCTTTAGGCGGTGGGTGGCAATTTACGGAGGCTCTTGCATCTTCGCGCAAGGACTGATTGTTACTGCGCCGTATGACAGGTCGTTCACATCTTCTCGTTGGTGCATTTACATCATTTTGCGCCATGCGGTGTCATATTTTGACACCAGATATTGCTTCATTTTTCACGGCTCTGATTGGAAGTCTTTTACCCGATATTGATACGGAGCGCTCCATGATGGGGGCGCGGATGAAATGGTTGTCCCGCCCCATTGCGCGGATGTGTGGGCATAGGGGTTTGACGCATTCGGCTGTGTTTTGGGGCGTTGTGGCCGTTTTGTGCCGAGTGCTCTTTGGGAAGGATGTATTGGCGGGTCCGGTGGGTGCTTTGCTTTTAGGTGTGGCGAGTCACATCTGTGTTGATTTGCCGACGGGGGGCTGCCAACTTTTTGGTCCGTTGAGTCGTTCGCGTGTATCGGTTTGGCCGTATGTGAAGACGGGCGGCGTTGGTGAATTTTGTTTGCTTGTGCCGATGTTGGTGCTTTTGGGGTGGTGTGGCTGGAATGCAATGCCGATACACTCTGAGCATGATCTGCGCCGTCCTGCACATCAACGGTTGCATGTGCCGTTTTCCGGGGATATGGCTCTCCCATCATGACCGAAAATCGTATCCCTGTCCGCCGCGCTCTGCTCTCTGTCTCTGACAAAGCTGGGCTTATCGAGCTTGGGCGTGCGCTCGCCGCCCATGGCACCGAACTCCTCTCAACCGGGGGATCTGCTCGTGCGCTGCGCGAAGCCGGCCTGACGGTGAAGGATGTGTCTGAACACACGGGTTTCCCCGAGATTTTGGATGGCCGCGTTAAGACGCTGGTGCCGCAAGTGCATGGTGGCATTTTGGGGCGCCGTGATTTGGCAAGCCATCAAGAGCAAATGGCACAACATAACATTGCGCCGATTGATCTGGTCTGTGTGAATCTTTATCCGTTTGCTGCGACGGTTGCCTCTGGCGCAGGCGTTGAAGACTGCATTGAGAATATTGATATTGGCGGCCCGGCTATGGTCCGTGCCTCTGCTAAAAACCATGATCATGTGGTTATTCTGACGTCTCCTGACCAATATGCTGGCTTGATGAGTGCGCTTGAAGCGGGTGGCACGCTGCATGCTGAACGTCGTGCTTATGCAGCCGCAGCTTATGCGCATACGGCTGCTTATGACTCGATGATTTCACGTTGGTTTGCTCAGCAGGCTGGTGATTTGTTGCCGCCGACGCTGACCTTGTCTGGTACGCGTGGTGATTTGCTGCGTTATGGCGAAAACCCGCATCAGCAGGCGGCTTTCTACCGTGATGGCAGCACACGTCCGGGTTTGGCTTCGGCGCGTCAGGTTCAGGGTAAGGCACTGAGCTATAATAACCTGAACGACACGGATGCAGCTTTTGAAGCTGTGGCTGAATTCTCAGCACCGAGCGTTGTGATTGTGAAGCATGCCAACCCGTGTGGTGTGGCGTCTGCTGAGACGTTGGAAGACGCGTGGGTTGCGGCTCTGCGTTGTGATCCGGTTTCGGCTTTTGGCGGTATTGTTGCGGTGAACCGTACGCTGGATGCGGCAACGGCAAAGCGTATTTCAGCGATCTTTACGGAAGTTATTGTTGCGCCGGATGCGGAGCCAGAGGCACTCGCCGTTTTGGCGGCGAAGAAGAACCTGCGTTTGTTGTTGACGGGTGGCTTGCCTGATCCGAAGGCAGAAGGCCTAGCGGTGAAGACGGTTGCAGGCGGTTTCTTGGCGCAGAGCCGTGATGCTGGCCATGTGACGGAAGCTGATCTGAAGGTTGTAACGAAGCGCGCACCGACGGATGCTGAGATGCGTGACCTTCTCTTCGCGTTCCGTGTGGCGAAGCATGTGAAGTCCAATGCGGTGATTTACGCAAAGGACGGTGCGACGGTTGGTATTGGCGCGGGGCAGATGTCACGCGTTGATAGTGCGCGTATTGCAGCTCGTAAGAGTGCGGATGCTGCGGAAGCCGCTGGTGAGCAAGAACCGTTGACGACGGGATCTGTAGCGGCGTCTGATGCGTTCTTCCCCTTTGCAGATGGTTTGGAGAGTGTTGTTGCAGCAGGCGCTGTGGCAGTGATCCAACCGGGTGGTTCTATCCGTGACCAAGAAGTCATTGATGCGGCTGATAAGGCTGGTATTGCAATGGTCTTCACTGGGATGCGGCATTTCCGTCACTGAGGTGAATTATGGGTGTTTGGCGCGGCGTTTTAACGGCTTTTAGTCTATGCATGATGGCGTCATCCGCCGTGGCAGCACCTTGCGAGTATGATGTGAGCCCTCTGCCGGTTGTGCAGGGGGTGGTCATCCGTTTGACGGATGACGGCGCTGTTTTGCGCGATGGTACGATCTTGAACGTGCCGGAAGGTCTGCGTTCAGCGTTCGCCGTGGGAAAAGCCACGAGTGTACGCGGTTTGATTGCGTCATCGGCGCATAAGGTGCAGGTGTTTGCGGTAAATACTCCGCAACCGGACTGTGAAGGGGTACCGCATGTTGCGCGGGGGCCATATCCCGGTTCGCCACAATATGATGCTTTACAGTCAAATATAGGACATAAATAAGCGTGATCTTTGGGGAGTGGTAACGCTTCCTTAAAGACTTCTCAGGCATGGTGTGGTGGTTATGTCATACCGTCTTCGGGAAGTTCATGCCTGCCATGTCTCACAATCCTTCTCTGCCGATGGTAGGGCAATTATGGATGTCTGGTCGTACGAATACGTCGAGCGGTGGGACGAGTGCGCTTATGGCGCAAGACATGGTGAACGGCCGCTTTGACGCGTTTCTGAAAAGTTATGAGCATGCTCAAGCTCAGCCGAAGGCGGAGCCTGTTGTGCGGCCATCCACCACAGTGGTGCCTCATAGCGTTTCAAAGACTATATTTACGCCCGGTGAGCGCTCTGTGATTGCGGAGCCGAAGAATACGGCATCCGGGACATTAAAAAGCGATACGAGTGCGGCTTCCCAAAAGGTCAGGACGACGAGTGGCGAGACGGCTGCCATGCCGGGAGCTGAGCGCAGTACTGCGTCTTGTGGCAAGCCTGATCATGTTCGGGTGGAGAAGTCTACTGCAGATGAAGAAGGCATGGATGGGCGAAGTGAGCGGCTCAAGGGGAGCGCTGAAATGTCTTCTCAACGCTTGGGAAAAGAGGGTGGTGGGGAAGCCACTGCAGCGCCCCAGCACTCTGCTGTTTTGACATGCCCGAGTGCAGGCAGGGATCGGGAGCACTCCCCCTCCGAAGCAGCGCAATCGTCTGTGCCACGTGAGGTGAGCGCTTCGACGGTGTCAGACGGTCAGAATGTGGCTGGCACGGATGATGATCCTATTCGTGCTGAGGATGATGCCGTGCAAGGGGTGGAAAGTGGTACCTGCGAGGATATTGGTCTTGCAGAGAGCTCAGTGGAATTGCCTGCCGCGGGTGATGTTTTAGAGCATGACCCTGAGGAGCCTACCCTTGAAGAGAAGCCTGAGGCGGCCTCTCATCCCCCTTCGCTCGATGAGGCGGGGTTAACTCCAGAAGCACAGCATACGCCTAGGGTGGATGAAGGTGCTCCGCAGATTTTGCACAGTTCTACGGAGAGTGGGCACCATAGTTGGGTTCATATGGACCTTGCTGAGCAAGGGCATGTGCATGTGGCGATTCATGAAAATATAGAGGGTGCAAAGCACATACATATTGCAGCGGACGATCCGCAGACATTGCATATGTTGACGCAGGATCGTGGGGCGTTGCTGGGCGCCTTGGAGCAGACCTCACTACCGGGACAGACTCTTTCTGGTGAGGTGCATGTCACGATGGGTCTCTTTGTTGAACCGAAGGTGAAGAGTGGGGCTGTGGGGGGCATGACGCGCGCAGGGCATGATGAGGATGCTTCTGGTGCGGAACGACCAATGAGTAATGCGCATGTGCGGCCATCACGCTGGGGGCGTGGTGTTGTGGACCTTATGGCGTAATTGGACGGGGGAATTAAGATGAGTGCATCAGTGACATCAACGAGTGGGCAGGAGTCTTTGCTGTCTCAAGCCGTATCGGCCGCACGCAGTAGTGCGACGACAGCGAAAAATACCTCGGATACGACCAGTACAACAGCGAGTAGTGCTGGTAGTGCAGCTTTGTCTTCGATGGCAGGGAATTTTAATCAATTTTTGACGCTGCTGACGGCGCAGTTGCAGCATCAAGATCCCACCAACCCGACGGATAGTAATAATTTCACAGCGCAGGTTGCTCAGTTTGCTGGTGTGCAGCAGCAAGTACAGTCGAATACGACATTGTCGAGTTTGCTCTCCGCTACACAAGATAGTCAGTTAACGAGTGGAGCAAGTTTGATTGGTAAAACGACCACGGCTGCGACTTCGTCTCTCCCGCTGCAAAATGGTCAGGCGAATTTAAGTTATACCGCGCAGCAAGCGGGTGATGTGGCTATTGCGGTGACGAATACTGCGGGGCAAGTTGTACGTAGTGAAACCGTTTTGGCGGCAGCGGGTCCGCAAAGCTGGCACTGGGATGGCAAAGACAATGCGGGTAATAAACTTGCTGACGGTGGGTATTATGTCGCGGCTGAGGGCACCGCGACGGACGGTACAAGTGTGGCACTGCCGACGACGGTAAGCGGGACGATTACGGGTATTTCGCGTGATTCAGGTACGGTTAATGCTCAAATGGGCGGGGCCTCTGTGGCACTGAAGACGTTGAGTGCGTTTCAAAGTTAAGGTGAATTGCGCCGCTCTTAGGCCATGAGTGCACAAGACCGACTGAGGGGGAATATCAAGTGTGTGGTTTGCCTGCGCGGATATAGTCCTGGCACTCTATCGTGCGAGCAGAGACGCATGTTGCGCGATCCGCTCTTGGGTAGAGTGCAATGGAGCTCCCCGGTTGGGCGGTGGTTATTCAGAGAGGCTTTGTGTCGCGTGTAGTGCAGTGACGAGGCTGGGTGCTGCGGGCATGAGTGGCGCTAGAGTAGATTGGTAGGCGTGGTAGAGGTCTGCTTTGCCTTTATAAATCGTCTCTGACGGAGTACCTTCAGGGGTAACTTCGTTGAACCAACTCCCATGTTTGCGGTCGATGAGGGTAGTGTCGATATAATCCCAAATGGTGCGGTACCATTCTTCGTACTGAGTGTTGCCAGTGCGTTTATACAAGAGGATGGCTGCGGTGAGGGCTTCGGCTTGTGCCCAGTGTATGCGGGCAGAGACGTGTGGCTTGTGGTCCCAGTCAATCGTGTAGATTAAGCCGGGCTTACCATCCGTATTCCAGCCTGTGTGCATGCCGGTTTCGAAGAGGGATTGTGCATCATGCAGGAGCCATCCGGGTGCGTGGAGGCCGTGGCGGAGCAGGGAGGCTTCAAGTTTTAAGGTAAGATGTGACCACTCTACAAAGTGCCCCGGTGTCATGCCGTAGGGGCGGAGGTCATGTGTGGGTTGGTCGTGGTGGTAGTCTTTGAGCAATGTCCAGTTGCGGTCGAAATGTTCGGGCATGGCGAAGTTTTGTGATGCTGCGAGGTCATGTACAAATCGCGTCACGATACGCAGGGCACGGTGGAGCCATTTTGTATCACCTGTGACATCGGCAAGAGCGAGGAAGGCCTCGGTGGAGTGCATATTGCTGTTGGCACCGCGGTAATCTTCTTCATCGGACCAGTCTGCGGCGAAACTTTCGCGCATGACGCCTTCATCTTCGGACCAGAAATGTTGCTCAATGCAGGTCGTAGCGTCGTGCAGAAGTTCCTTTGCGCCTGTAAGGCCGAGAACCGTTGCAGAGGATGCCGCGAGTGCAATGAAGGCATGGAGGTAAGCTTGCTTACGCTCTTGCGGCTTGTCGGCGTAATGTCGCCAGCCACCGTGCTCAGTATCCTGAAAAGTGGTGCGCAATCCGTTTAAGGCATGTTGGCTGAGTGCCGCGCTGCCGGGGATTCCTTTGAGCGCTGCTGCGGAAAAAGCGTGGGCGCAGCGTGCTGTGAGCGTCGCTTCCGCAACTGCCTTGGGAGGGAGTTTCCCTGTGAGGTCTAAGCCTGTAAAGCCACCATCGACCTGCCCTTTGCGACTAAAGAGCAGGAGGTCTTCTCCACGCGCTTTGAGCCATGCTGTATGTGCTGGCTGGCGGATCCATGTGGAGGAGTCGAGCAGGACGGGGGAGAGGCGGTCAAACATACAAGGCTCCACAGCGGTGAAGAGATCAGGAAAATGTGTTAGTGTAAAACCTTCTTTCAAGGACGCAGAACCTTCCCAAGAGTTGCGCGGCGCGCCATGTGTGAATGGAGGGCCAGCCTCTAGAGCATGGGGGGTGGTTGTGGTTTTATGGATGAGTAAGGGCCGATAAGTGGCTTGCGTCTTGTTCGAGCATTGCGGATAGATAGCGTTATGACTGATCGTTCTCCAATTCTTGTTGCTCCTAGCTTGCTTGCTGCTGATTATGGGCGTCTTGCAGAGGAAACGCGTTCTGTTGCGCGTGCGCCGTGGTTACATCTTGATGTGATGGACGGCCATTTTGTGCCGAATATCTCGTTTGGTCCGCCTATTATTGCGGCGTTACCCCGTGATACGGGGGCTAAATTTGATGTGCATTTGATGATTGATCCGGTGGATCCGTATCTTGAAGCAACGGCGAAGGCAGGTGCTGATCACATTACAGTGCATATTGAAAATGCACCCCATGTGCATCGGACGTTGCAGACGATTAAGGCCTTAGGCTGCCGTCCGGGGATTGCATTATGCCCCGCGACGCCGCCGGAAGCGGTATCTCAGGTTTTAGATCTGGTGGATATTATTTTGGTAATGACGGTGAACCCGGGCTTTGGGGGGCAGAAGTTCCTTGAGAGCCAATTACCGAAAATCCGTAAGCTTGCAGAGATGATCAAAGCATCTGGACGTGATATTGTGCTGGGTGTTGATGGTGGAATTGGGCCAGAGACAGCGGCACAGGCTGTAGCGGCTGGGGCAACAATGTTGGTGGCGGGGTCATCGGTCTTCGGGAAGGAAGACCGCGATGCTGCAATTGCGGCACTTGAGGGACCGTACGCGGAATAGGATAGCTGATGGGCGAGGGCCGAACGGGGCAGACGACATTTTCGAAGCTTAAGCTGTCAATGGCGAGGATGCCTTTCCGGAAGGGTGCGCCATCTGGGCCGGTGACGGTATGTCATGATCCTTGGCATGGCGATGCGGAGCAGGGTGCGCGGTTGGTTGCGCGTCACTTTCGTTTTGATCGTAAAGACTATGATCTGACGTATGGGCGTGTGCCTTTGACGGCGTGGCCCGTGGGGACGTGGCCAGAGGCGGCGCGGCATTGGCTGTATGGTTTTTCGTGGCTGCGTGATTTGCGGGCGCTTGGCAGCGATGAAGCGCGTCTTATGGCACGTAAGATGGTGGGAGCATGGATTGCGAACCCACCGGGCGGTGAAGTCGCTGAAGATGCGTGCACGACGGGGATGCGTTTAGCGTCATGGCTCTCGAACCATGCGTTTTGTTTGGCGTCTGCGGATCATCAGTTGCAGAAAAAACTGATGGATCGTGTGTTGGTAGAAGCCCGCACGATTTCAGCACTATTGCCATTAAAATTTTGTGGTTGGGCGGAGCTGTCGGCTTTGCGTGGGTTGCTGGCAGCGGCATTGGCGATACCTGAGCAAACGGGCTTCATGGTACGTTTTCTGCGGTATTTACCGAGTGCGTTGGAGCGTATTTTATTGCCTGACGGCATGGTGGCAGAGCGTTCTCCCCAAGCTCAGTATGAGTTGGTGCGCGAGTTGGCGGAAATCTCCATGATGTTTCGTGCGGCTCAACTGCGTGTGCCGCCGCTGGTAGAAACGTCGCTTGAGAAGGCTGTGCCAGTGCTGCGTGCGCTCTGCCATGGTGATGGGGGCTTAGCAGTTTTCAATGGGAGCGGTGAAGGCGATGTACGGTCTGTCGAGCGGGTGTTGGCGCAAGGCTCTCGCCTGAAGTTGATTGCTTCTAATTTGACAGATGGGAAGTTTACCCGTGTTGCATTGGGTAAATCATTGCTGATTGTGGATGGGGGCGGGCCGCCAGTTTCAGGGGCGGATCAAACGGCGCATGCGGGGACATGCTCTTTTGAGTTTTCTCATCTCAAAGACCGGATTTTTGTGAATTGTGGGTCTGCACTTTTAGCGCCATGGGCAGAAGCGCTTCGTGCGAGTGCGGCACATAATGTATTGATACCAGAAGAGTTATCGTCGTCTGACTTTGATCGGCGCGGCAGGGTGACACGGCGACCAGTCCATATTTCGTGCCATCATCAGACCAATGGTGACGGGCATTGGATTGACCTCTCTCATGATGGTTATCATCCTTCATTAGGGGCGACATGGAAGCGCCAGTTGTATTTGGGTGATAATGGAGAGGATTTGCGCGGGCAGGATGTGCTGCAGAGTGAGCGTGCGGTCTCTTTTGTCTTGCGCTTCCATTTGCATCCTAATGTGATTGTGACGCAGGATGATGATGACGTTATCATGCATGTGGGTGAGAAGATTTGGCGTTTCCGACAGCGTGGCGGTGGTCTTGCTGTAGAGCCGGATGTGTATTTGGCACGCGATCATGTCGAGCCTACACGACAAATCGTGGTGTATGTTGACCCGAAATATACGGGCACTGCGTCGGATGCGGAGGCTACGGAAGAGGGCGTGCGTCAGGATGACGCAGCTCAGCTAAGTGCGGCTCCGCCCAGTGTAACGCAAACGGTTTCGTGGTTATTGGAGCGTATTCCGGAGTGAGTGGCCGGCCCTTGAAAATCTTGCAAATTACGAATGTTGATTTTGCTCTAAAGCAGTTTCTTTTTCCGTTGATGCAGGCTTTGCGGGCTGCTGGTCATGACGTGCAAGGGGGCTGTGCAGAGGGGCCAGACTTGGGACCTGTCAGGCAGGATGGGTTTGTGGTGCACAGCCTGCCAATGGCGCGGAGTTTTTCGCCTATCGCTCAGGGCCGGGCTTTATGGGCGTTGATCCGGCTTATCCGGCGAGAGCGGCCAGATATGGTGCATGGCCATATGCCGATTAGTGGTATTCTGGCGCGTATTGCAGCGAAAATCTGTAGGGTGCCTGTTATTGCGTATACGGGCCATGGTTTTTTGTTCAACCAGCCGGGTTCACGTTTGCGGCGGTGGTTATCTTTGGTTTTGGAGTTTATCGCTGGGCGGATAACCGATCTTTATATGACGGTATCCGTAGAAGAAGCGCGGGATGCGCGTAGGCTGCATTTGAATGCACACCCCCTGGCCATTGGAAATGGACGTGACCCGCAGCGTTTTCGGCCTGATGAGGCTGTGCGTTGCCGTGTTCGGGCCGCGTTAAGTGTGGCTGAAGATGTGCCCGTCGTCATCGTGGTATCGCGATTGGTGCGTCATAAAGGCTATCCAGAATTGCTGCGTGCGATGGAAGATGTGCCGGGTGCGGAACTCTGGGTCGTAGGCGAGCGGCTGGCGACGGATCATGGGGGGGATTTGGACGGTAGTTTTGCCCGAGCGCATCAGGTGTTGGGTAAAAGACTACGTATGCTAGGTGCACGCGATGATGTGGCGGAGCTTCTGGCGGCAGCCGATGTTTTTGCTTTGCCTAGTCATTTTGAAGGCCTGCCGATGTCGGTCATTGAAGCGATGTTGTGTGGACTGCCTGTTGTCGCAACGGATGTGCGTGGCCCTCGAGAGCAAGTTGAGCAAGGGCGCACGGGGCTATTGGTGCCACCCGGTTTGGCAGCGCCTCTGGCGCGGGCATTGCAAGCGTTAACGCAGGACCGCGCGAAAGCTGTCGCTATGGGAGAGCGCGGTCGTCAGCGGGCTGTTTCAATTTACGCGCAAGATAGGGTGCTGCAGCGTGTTGTGCGCTTGGTTGGTCAAGAAGCGCAGACGCTAAAGCGGCCTCGGTGATAGGGGTTGTCTGTGCCTTTTAGCATCAAGAGGTAACAAGCGGTTTATCGTTGTGCTTGTGGGTTCGGGTATTTTCTAGGGTTGCCCCTCGTGTTTGTTGGTGCCCTATAGCCACCCATTTTGGCGCGCGATGCGGCTGGCTTCGATACGGTTTTTAGCGTCCAGTTTTTGTACGATCTCTGAGAAATAGTTACGGACTGTCCCTGTGGATAAATTCATTGTTTCGGCAATATTTTGATTGGTTTTCCCCGCTTCAGCACAGCGTAGCATCATGCGTTCACGGTCATTGAGTGGGTCTGGTAGGGCATCCCAGACACTTTCGGCGAGGTCTGGTGCGATAGCACGGCCACCGGCGGAAACTTTGCGAATGGCATTAGCAAGTTGTGTAATCGGGGCATCTTTCAGCATGTAGCCACGGACGCCTGCTTGAAGTGCACGGCGCAGATAACCGGGGCGACCAAAGGTTGTCACGATAATGACTTTGGCGGGGCTATTGTCAGCTTTCAGGCGCTCGGCTAGCTCAATGCCGGTCATATGCGGCATTTCAATATCCGTCATCACGATGTCGGGTTTGAGTTCATGGGCGAGGCTTAATGCTTCGCGGCCATTATGAGCGCGACCGATAATGGTCATATCATCTTCTAAGCTGAGCAGCGTTTCAAACGCATCAATGAGCATGGTTTGGTCTTCAGCAAGGAGAAGGCTGATCATGGTGTAAGGCTCGCGGTTAGGGTTAGGCCAGGGTTGTTATGGAGGAGGGTGACGGTGCCGCCAATTGCAGCAAGGCGGGCGCGCATTCCGCGCAGGCCATTGCCTTCAGGAAGGGATGATGTTTGCAGGGCGGTACCATTATCGCTGATACGAATGCCATGTGGTGCGGCTTGAGGGGAGGCCAAAACTGTGATGCAGCATTTGCTCGCGTTGGCATGGCGAATGACGTTCGTAATGCCCTCACGTAAGGTCATGGCGAGGACGCTGCAGGTCTCTACGGAGGCAGAGCTTTCATAGGCAAGGCATTCTTTGCCGCAAATAGTCAGGTCAATAGAGGCTGCTTGGAGCGCGTGTGAGGCTTGTTCTAGTTCGCGCGTGAGGGTGGCGCTTTTCATGTCGGTGATGGCGGCACGGACATCGCGCAGGGATTCACGGGCGATGAGGCTAATATCGTTGATTTCGCTGAGGGCGCGTTCGGGCGCACGGTTTTGTAATTTTGAGGCCAGTTCGCTTTTAATGGCAATTACGGTGAGGGAGTGGCCTAATAAATCATGTAGGTCCCGGGCGATGCGCTCGCGCTCTGAGGTAGTGGCGAGAGCGCGGATTTCGGACTGGGCTTCTTTTAGGCGTTGGTTTTGGCGGGCAAGATGGCTTTGAAACCATGACATGGTGTAGGTGGCTAAGCTGATAAGAATAGAAATGCCGCCTGAGATAGGCACATGGCGTACGGCCCAAGCGAATGAAATGAGAGCAATTTGGAGTATAGTGAGCAGGATGATAGCGCGGCGTGTATCATGAATACGAATGCACATTGCGGATGCGTAAATATTAAGCGTCATCCATCCGGCATCGGTCCAAGACGCGGAAAACCCTAAGAGTGCAGTCAAAATGATTTCAAATGGAGTGCTGTCGACGCCGCCGATGTTGTTGGCGGCTCGGTACGGTGCGAAGTAGAGTACCAGAAAAGCGAGTAGTGCGGCGATGCCGTAGGCCGCTTGGAAAAAGCTGGGTGTTTTGTCGAAAAGCCAGTTGAGTGGATAGAAGAATAAATAGACCAGGTACACGGAGTGGTAGAGATAGGTTTTTCGGCGAGTTGGTTTCTGGTCTATTCCGAGTAAGGACATGACGTTAAGCCACCGTTTCCTGTGTGGTGTAAGTGTGTACCCGCGCAAGGCGTATGGTTGCGCTGATCCATAATGTGATAGCTGTGCCGAGGCCAGCGACTGTCATATGCATTGGGTCTGGTAAAAGGCATGAAAAGCAAGAGATTAAAACAATAATTGTGCCGGCATAGTAATGGACGGGTTCGTTTAAAGCGCGCGCCATTGGGATTAAGGTTAGGCCAATAATGCCGCCAATGAGGGGGTACATGAGTTCTGTGTGGTGTGTGGCATTGGTGAGGAAGCCCACAAAAAAGAGTGATACGCCACGCCATATTTGGATGTGTTTTAAGAGTATTTGATTAAAGGGCTGTTCGGGTAATGTGAGGTAGAAATATCGAGCGATGAAACTGCCGAGCAGCAGGATAGAAATGATCCCTATGAGAATACAGAGAGGCGTTTGAGGAAGAAGGGCTGCCTTGCCGCCTCGCAATGCCCAAAAAGCAGCGAAGACGAGCGTTATGGCTTCTGTGGTGAAAAGGCGTTTTTGTGGGTTGGCGGCCATGCTGAGGACTCCATAGAAACCCAAAAGCGGGTGTGGTTACTATGGAGAGGTGCGTCAAAGGCTGAACAGTGTCGGGTGTCACGCGATGGATGTGACACCCGTCATGTTGTGCGGTTTATGCAGGGCGAACGAGGATGTGTTTCTTCTTGCCGGAAGACAGTTTCACTACGCCATTTTGGAGGTCTTGTACGCTGACGGTGAGGTTCTCGTCACTGACAACCACGTCATTTACACGGGCGCCACCGCCACGGATTAAGCGGCGTGCTTCGCCGCCACTGGTGGCGAGGCCAGCATCTTGCAGGAGGCGGAAAATGGGCAAGCCGCTTTCCAGTGTGTCGGCAGGAATGGTGACTTCTGGAAGAGCGGCTGTTGCTGCACCTTGTTCGAAAACACGGCGTGCAGTGTCGGCTGCCTCTTCTGCAGCAGCGCGGCCGTGGCAGATAGCGGTAGCTTCAGTTGCGAGGATTTTCTTCGCATCATTGATGGCAGCGCCTTCAAGTGCGCCGAGGCGCTCACATTCCTCGACGGGAAGGTCTGTGAACATCTTTAAGAAGCGCGCGACATCTGCATCTTCTGTATTGCGCCAGAACTGCCAGTATTCAAAGACGGGTAGTTTTTCTTCACGGACCCATGTTGCGCCGCCGGCAGATTTGCCCATTTTCGCGCCGGAAGATGTCGTAACGAGTGGTGTGGTCAGGCCAAAAACTTGTTTGCCTTCTGTACGGCGGGTGAGGTCAATACCTGAAACGATGTTGCCCCACTGATCGGAACCACCGACTTGCAGAGTGACGCCTTCACGGCGGTTTAGTTCGCGGAAGTCGTAAGATTGGAGAATGGAGTAGTTGAACTCTAGGAAGGTTAAGCCTTGCTCACGGTCGAGGCGTTGTTTGACGCTTTCAAAAGACAACATGCGACTGATGGAGAAATGCACGCCGACATCTTGAAGAAGGTCAAGGTAGGAGAGCTTATTCAGCCAGTTTCCGTTATTGGTCAGCAGGGCGCGGTTGTCTGAAAAATCAATGAATTGGCGCAGGGATTTTTCAATTCCTGCGATGTTGTGCGCAATGGTTTCGGCCGTGATGAGTGAGCGGGCTTCATCACGGAAAGAAGGATCACCGATGCGCGCTGTACCGCCGCCCATGAGGGCTACTGGGCGGTGGCCGTGTTTTTGCAGTAGGCGCAGGATCATGATGGAAACAGCGTTGCCAACATGCAGAGAATCTGCGGTGGGATCGAACCCTGCATAGGCCGTGATGGGGCCTGCGAGCATTGCGGCGTCGAGCGCCTCAAGGTCGGTGCACTGAAAGATCAGGCCGCGTGCTTGGGCTTCACGAAGGAACGAAGACTGGGGCATGGGATGGTCAACACTATTTATCATGAAATCAAAGGACTGTTTGCATAGCACAGCGGAGCGTGCAGGGCACCCGTCTATGGTGTTTCAGAGGAGTGGGGTCTTAAATTTAGAGGATATGAAGGTTTTGTTTCGTTAACGAATATTTACGTTCTTGTTCATATTTTATGATGTGGTCGATAGAATATAATTAGGAAATATTTTTATGTATCGTGACGATATGATGCAGGCTCGTGATGCGAAAGAGACTGATTTTACGGAGAAAAATAAGAAGCGTTTAGAGCGCATTGCCCGTAGAGCACGGGATTGGATGAATATTTATACCGTTATTTTTATGCAGCGCCGTGAGAAGGCATCTAAGGTAGAGAGTAATGACGCCGTTATGTGAGTAGGGTATTTTTGCTACGGGAAAGTGTTTTCCCGTAGCAAAGGATATTTTTAGTCTGCTGCGAGAGCGAGCGCTTTACGGCCACGCATGGTGGTCACGTGGTCCTCAAGCGCTGCGCCGACTTGGTCCGCTTGGTTTGCAAAAATATGATCCGCGTCATCAAAAATGCGATAATCGACGGATACATTTTTCTGCGTATTAAGCTTGTCCACAAGTTTGTGGATGCCGGGCTCTGGAGCCATTTCGTCTTTTCCGCCAGCGATCATGAGACCGCCGCAGGGGCATGGTGCCAAAAAGCCGAAATCATAATCATTGGCTGGAGGCGCTACGCTGATCCAACCGCTGATTTCTGGGCGGCGCATTAGAAGTTGCATGCCGACGAAGGCACCAAAAGAATACCCGGCGATCCAAAGTTCGGTTGAATTTGGGTTCACCATTTGCATCCAGTCCAGCGCCGCGGCTGCATCTGAAATCTCGCCTATGCCGCCATCATAGCGGCCTTGTGAACGGCCAACACCGCGCGAGTTATACCGCATCACTGAGAAACCCATTTTCTCGAAATGGCGATACATTGTGTAGGTGATGCGGTTATTCATGGTGCCACCGTGCAGGGGGTGGGGGTGCAGCACCAGGGCGAGGGGAGCGTTAGGTTCGCTAGAGTGGTGATAACGTCCCTCAAGCCGGCCATCTGGGCCAGCGAACATCACTTCGGGCATATTTCTCTCACACTGTGTCCGGCAGGATTACGGCCCTGCCTTCCGATGTGCGATTGTATATCGACTCAAGTGCAAAGATTTCCACCAAAATCGACACGTTGCCTTAAATTCACGAATCGTCAATCCAAAACTTGCGTAAATCTCTGTTCAATCCGATGTGGTGTTTATGACTATTTCATCCGCCCAGACTTATCTTGATGCGAATGCAACGGAGCCGTTGCGCCCGGAAGCGCGTGAGGCTGTGATTGCAGCGTTGGACCTCGTTGGTAACCCGTCTTCTGTGCATGCGTTTGGCCGTGCGGCACGCCGTGCGTTGGAAGAGGCACGTTCTGTTTTCGGGCAGGGGTTTGGGCGCGATCCGGATCAATGTGTGTTTACGTCTGGCGGGACGGAGGCCAACGCGTTGGCATTGCACGCATATGGTGCGGGGCGACGGATTTTCATTGGTGCAACGGAGCATGATGCTATCCGGCGTGCAGCACCGGGGGCGGATGTTCTACCTGTCACGCGTGATGGTGTGTTGGATTGTTCTGTTTTGCGCGAAAAACTGGCAGAATTAGGTCCAGCTTTAGTGTGTGTCATGGCGGCAAATAATGAAACGGGTGTGCTCTCTCCATTGGGGGAGGTGCGCGCGTTATGCCAAGAATTTGGCGCGCATTTGCATGTGGATGCGGTGCAAAGTGCAGGGCGTTTAGATCAGCGTTTTGAGGGCTGTAGTGTTGCGCTCTCTGGGCATAAAATGGGCGGGCCGAAAGGAGCCGGTGCATTATTGTTGCCGGATGCAGAATCCATTGAGGCCTTCATGCCGGGTGGTGGGCAAGAGCGCGGGCGGCGCGGTGGCACGCAAGCATTACCGGCGATTATGGGCATGGCAGCAGCATTTACGGCAGCGCGTGCTCAGGATTGGTCATCTGTTGATGCTTTGCGCGTGCGGATTGATGATGCTGTTAAAAATATGGGCGCGCGCGTAGCGGGTGATGGTGCTGCACGTTTGCCGAATACGAGCAATGTGATTTTGGACGGCGTTGGTGCGCAGATACAGTTGATGACGCTGGATTTGGCTGGGTTCGCTGTATCTGCGGGGTCAGCCTGTTCGTCTGGGAAAGTGGCGGCATCGCATGTGTTAACGGCGATGGGGGAGCATGATGGTGCCACGCAGGCTCTGCGTGTGTCGTTGCCGTGGAATGTTCAAAGCGCGCAGGTGGATGGGTTCATCGCGGCGTATGAACAGATGGTGCAGCGTTTGCGCAAAGCGTAATGACCGGGAGGTGGGTGCATGATTTATCTGGATTATTTTGCGACGACGCCGTGCGCGCCAGAAGTTGTGGGTGCCATGTTGCCGTGGTTCACGCAGGATTTTGCCAACCCACATAGTACGCATGGCCCGGGTCAAAAAGCAGCTCAAGCGGTCGAGGAGGCACGTGAGCAGGTTGCGGCCCTGATCGGGGCGGAGGCGCGTGAGATTGTTTTTACATCTGGTGCTACGGAAGCGAATAATATCGCCATTAAAGGCGCGGCGCGGCATATGCAGCGTATGGGTGGGGAGCGCCGCCGGGTCATTACGAGTGCTGTGGAACACAAATGTGTTTTGGAGTCCGTTAAATCTCTTGAGAGTGAAGGTTTTGAGCCAGTGATCCTGCCGGTTGATCGGGATGGGATTGTGGATTCGGCTGCGTTGGAGAAGGCCTTGTCGGTGCCGACGGCCGTAGTCAGTATTATGGCAGCCAATAATGAAACGGGTGTTTTGCAGGATATTCCGAAGTTAGCCGCTTTGGCGCGTCGGGCCGGGGCGGTGTTTCATACGGATTTGGCGCAGATGGCGGGAAAGCTGCCGGTATCGTTAGAGCATGTCGATCTTGCTTCGGTGTCAGCACATAAAATGTACGGGCCTAAAGGGGCTGGTGCGTTGTATATACGGCGGCGGCCACGGGCGCGTGTTGTCCCATTATTTTCAGGCGGTGGGCAGGAGCGTGGGGTCCGGTCTGGCACGTTACCAACGCCGCTCGTCGTTGGATTTGGTGAGGCCGCGCGGATAGCGCGTGGTGCTTTGGCTGTGGAGCCAGAGCGTTTGGCGCAGTTGCGGGATGCGTTGTGGCAAAAATTGCGTGATGGTCTGCCGGGGAGTGTGTTAAATGGTGCAAAAGTGCCGCGTTTGCCCGGTGGATTGAATTTCTGCCTGCCAGAAGGGGTCTCAGCCCTTGACGTAATGGCTCATCTGCCCGACATCGCCATGTCAACGGGTTCCGCCTGTTCAGCGGCGGAGGTGGCACCCTCTTATGTTTTGACGGCGATGGGATTGCCGGAGGCTGAAGCATCACGGTGCTTGCGTCTCTCGGTTGGACGTTTTACGTCCAACGCCGAAATTGAGCGTGCGGCGGCGCTTCTGGTTGATGTTGCACGTGTGTCCTGACGTTTACTGAGTACAAGGAAGATGATCGTCCATGCCTAAGATGACCTTTATTGATCGTGATGGTTCGCGCCATGATGTTGATGCGCCGAACGGTTTGTCCGTTTTGGAAGTGGCGCATAAGCACGATATTGATCTGGAAGGGGCCTGTGAGGGGTCTTTGGCATGTGCAACATGTCACGTCATTGTGGACCCGGAATGGGCTGGCAAGCTGAGCGATGCGACGGATGACGAGGAAGATATGCTCGACCTCGCTTTCGGTCTTGAAGAGACCTCACGTTTGGGTTGCCAGATCGTCATGACAGACGCGCTGGATGGTCTTGTTGTTCATATTCCGAAGCAGGGCTGAAGACGATGCGCATCCTCGTTGCCATGTCCGGAGGGGTGGACAGTTCTGTTGTGGCGGCACTTCTTCACCAACAGGGCCACGAGGTCATTGGTGCGACGCTTCAGCTTTATGATCATGGTCAAGCAGCCAAGCCGGGAGCTTGTTGTGCGGGGCGTGACATCATGGATGCGCGCGCCGTGGCCGATCGTTTGGGTTTTCCGCATTATGTGATTGATGCGGAAAATCGCTTCCGTGACAGCGTGATTGACAGTTTTGCTTCGTCATATGCGCGCGGGGAAACGCCTGTGCCGTGTGTCGCTTGTAATCAGGGCGTGAAGTTCACGGATCTGCTGGGCATGGCGCGTGACCTTGGTTGTGAAGCGATGGCAACGGGGCATTATGTGCGCCGTGTTGAAGGAGAGGACGGGGCGCAAATGCACCGTCCAATCGATAGTGACCGTGATCAAAGCTGGTTCTTGTTTGCGACTACGCGTGAGCAGTTAGAGTATCTACGTTTCCCGCTGGGTGATGTGCCGGATAAGGCACAGGTGCGTAAAATGGCGGAAGAGTTTGGCTTGCAGATTGCGGATAAGCCCGACAGCCAAGATATCTGCTTTGTACCGAATGGTTCTTACGCTGAGATTGTTGAAAAGCTGCGCCCTGAGATCCGTGGTCCGGGTGAGATCGTGGACGAAACAGGGCAGGTGCTTGGTCAGCATGAAGGTGTTGCGCGGTACACGGTAGGGCAGAGCAAGCGGTTGGGTGATATTCACACAGCTGTTGGTGAGCGCCAGATGGTGACGAAGATTGATGTGTCGAGCCGTCGTATCGTCGTGGGGCCGCGTGCTTCGGTGCAGAGTGCTGAGGCCCGGAAGGTCATTCACCTGCGGGATATGAATTGGCTGTGCAATCCAACACCGGAAGGTGTGCGGTGTGGTGTGCAGATCCGTGCACGTGAGGAATTGCGCGAGGCGCTTGTTGTGCCTCTGCCTGATGGTGGTGCCCGCGTTGAGTTGACCTCGGGGGCAACGCCTGCACCCGGTCAGGCATGTGTTTTGTATGATGGAACGCGTGTTTTGGGTGGTGGCTTTATTCTGGGTTCTGCCTGAGTACGTTGTTTTTGATGGTTTGTATGAGAGGGGGCAGGAAACTGTCCCCTTTTTTCGTATTGTGTGTTTGATGCGGCTAATGCCGTGCAGGCTCGGCCCGATTGTTTGGATGGCTATTGGTTCTTTTTATTTGTGGGTCAGAAAGAGCCATTTTTGAGTATGCAGTATGCAGTATGCAGTATGCAGGTGGCTGGTAGAGTAAATTGTGGCTCTAGGTCTGGATAGGGCTTCAAGTCCTGTATTTCCATGATGGTTTAGGGGGATGCATGGGTGGGGGCTGAGGCGTCAGGGTTGTTAAGTGTCTGCTCTTATACTTCTGACGTGTTGTGTGGTTCGTCATCGAAGACGTGAATAGCCTCTCTTACGCTGCATGACATATGTGAGAAGACGAGCGGCCTGACGTGAGCACTGTGTTGGTGCTATGGCTGGCACGTTTTCTTTAGTGGAGCGGGTTATCGTGTCTCATTCGGTCGTCACACCTCTTATTGTTTCGTTTGGAAGTGTTAATATTGATGTGACGGCGCGTGCGCGACGGTTGCCGCGTCCCGGAGAGACGGTGCATGGCGAAAGCTATGGCATTATGCTGGGGGGCAAGGGGAGCAACCAAGCGGCTGCTGCGGGGCGTTTGGCGGCTTCTGGTGCGGTGCGTGTTGCGCTGGTCGGGCGTGTTGGGTGTGATGATTTTGGTGCTCGTGCGCGGCGGGAGTTGGCACGTTTTGGCGTTGAATTGAGCCCTTTAAGGGATGATTCTGAACATGCAACGGGCGTGGCGCTGATTGGTATTGATGCGGGAACGGGTGAAAACAGCATTACCGTGATTGGTGGTGCGAATATGGCCGTCGATGCGACGGATGTTGTGGTTGCAGATGCTTGGTTAGAAGCAGCCTCCGTTCTTTTGATGCAGTTGGAGGTCCCGCAAGCTGCTGTGATTGCGGCGGCGCAACGTGTGAAAGCGGCAGGCGGCGTTGTGGTGTTGGACCCTGCGCCCGTACCGGATGGTGGTTTGTCTGATGATGTGCTGAGTGCGGCGGATATCATTACGCCGAATGAAACTGAAACAGGTCTTTTGACGGGTATTACACCGACAACGGTTGAAGAAGCGTCTGAGGCAGCCCGGATATTGCAGAAAAAGGGTGTACGCCAAGTCTTAGTGAAAATGGGTGGCCGTGGCGTATTCTGGCGTGATGGGGATGAGGAAGGGTTTTGTAAGCCTTTCCATGTTGAGGCGATTGATACGGTTGCTGCGGGCGATAGTTTTAATGCAGGTCTTGCTTTCGCATTGGCGCAGAAGAAGCCCTTTCAAGACGCAGTGTGTTTTGCGGCCGCTTGTGGTGCGTTAGCGACGACGCGCAACGGCGCTGCGGATGCGGCACCGTATTATGCGGATGTGCATGCTTTGATTGAAGCGCAGGGGGCTCGTTAAGGTAGAGAGCCTTTTGGTTGATGGTTGGATGTGTAGGGTTTTGAAGGAATGATAATGCAGCATTGGCTGAAGGGTGCCGTTTTTCTGGCGTTCGGTATGACCTTTTCGACATCGGCTTATGCGTGGGGGCCATATGGGCACGCGATGGTCGCAGATATTGCGCAAGAGCGTTTAACGCCGAAGGCGGAAGCGGTGGTGCATCAGCTCTTAGCGCTGGAGGGGCATCAGTCTCTTGATCAAGTGGCCTCATGGCCAGATACGATGGCGCATCTTCCGCGTGCGGAAGGGGGGCGGCCAGAGACGTTGAAATGGCACTATGTGGACACGGATATTGTAAATCCAGCTTATGAGCGTGTGCGAGACTGTGCCGATACCAATTGTGTTGTGGAGCGGTTACCAGAAGAGATTAAAGTCCTGGGAGATGCCCATGCGCCATCTCAAGAACGGTTAGAGGCGTTAAAATGGGTTGTGCATTTGGTGGGCGATTTGCATCAACCTTTGCATGCGGCTGAACGTGATCATGATATGGGGGGCAATACGGTACGTCTGACCTATTATGGTGATTCAGCGCGGGGACACATGAATCTTCATGCGCTGTGGGATGATGGCATTTTGAACCGTCAGGATCATTTAGTGATTGGCCCGCATTATTCGATTGATTATGCGGCGGCGCAGGATGCTGCGGAGCATTTATCGGCGAAGATTACACCTGAGGAGACGCGGTATTGGACGCAGGATTTGGCTGCTTCCGGTGCGCCGTATCGTGCCGTTGTTGACTGGGTGGATGAAAGCCATGAATTGGCGCGGAGCGTTGCTTATGGGGCATTGCCCTCGCAGCAGCACCCAGATTTGGGAGATGCGTATACCGCTGTGGCGTGGCCGTTGATCCAGTTGCGTTTAGAGCAAGCGGGGGTACGTTTGGCGGCGGTGTTGAACCAGTCTTTGGGGCAATAAAAGCAGTCTGTCTGCATCGGTAGATATTATTAGGAAAGGCAACGCTGGGAAGCGTTGCCTTTTTTGTGGTTTAGAACGATGCAGAGAATGAGCCGTAATAATTGCGTGGTGGTAGGTAGTAATAGGTCGGCAGGGTTGCGCTGCCATTGCCTTCGGTAATGGTACGGTTATCAAAGATATTCGCCACTTGGAATTGTACGCGGTATTTGCTGCCGAAGCGGTAACCGAGCGTCAGATCCGTGGAGGAATAGGCGGGGAGGCGTGTGTAGTTTGCGCCGCTCGGTAATTGGCCTGAGCCTGCAAAGCGGTGGCCTACATATTTTGTCAGGAAAGATCCGTACAGGGCATCACGGTCATAGAGTACACCAAAGAAGGCCGTGCTGGATGGAGCGTTGGCAACTTGCATACCGCTTGTTTTGTCGGCCGCGCTGTTGATGGAAGCGTTGGCTGTTACACTGAAGCCATAGCCTGCGCGAAGGGTGGCTTCTGCTTCAAAGCCTTTATAGATGACGCCGCCTTGGTTGCCGTAAACGGTAACGTAGCTTCCGCCTGGCCCGACAGGGAGGGCGAAGGCACTGATTTTGTTGCGGAAGTTAATATAATATCCATCGATATCAGCAACAAATCGATCAGATTTGAAGATAATGCCCGTTTGGTAATTGATGGTTTGTTGTGGTGACAGGGTGTTGAATTGTGCGCCGGGTCCACGTTGCACATTGGATGGTGGTGCTTGGAAACCCATCGCCCATTGAGCATAGTAAGCCCAATGTTTGTTGAACTGATAATTCAAAGCCGTTGAGCCAAGGTCAACGGCGTAAGAGCGTGTGGAATTCAGGGAACTACCGCTGGATATACCGTTAATGCTGCGTTTGAAATCAACATGTTTCCAGCCTGGTGTGATGGAGAGACCTTTAACGGGGCGCCAGACAAACTCCAAGAAGGAGTTGATGGACGTTGTATAGCCGAGCAGGTCGTAGGAGAGGGCCGTGGAGCGCCCCTTATAGGGTTTGATTTGCCCGGTTGAGAGATCGTTTGTGACTTGAACTTGGGTTTGGCGTGAGTAGTCGTACCATACGCCAGCACGTGCGGTAACGTTGGTGACGCCATGCCCAAAGTCACGCTCTAACGTCGCAATATTGCCCCATGGGCGGTAATGGGAGCCTGAGCCGACACCGGGTACTCCAGATGTCAGTAAGGAGCTGTTCGGGGTTGTGCCGTTTGTGTTGCCACCAGCGGTGGCGGCTTCATCATAACCGTAAGTGTAGGCTTTATCGACGAAACGGAAGCCATATTTTTCAGCATCAAATTTAGCGTAACTGAAGTCTGACCAACGGTTGCTAAAGTTATAAGAACGGTAGAGTTGGGATGTTGGATCATTGTTCAGGCTGGCATAATTATAGCCGTATTTTTGGGTGCCTGCGACAGTGGGTTGGACGTAGTTGTTCCATGCGACTGTAGTGCGTTCACTGACCACTGAAAAATGCGCGAAGTCATAAATGGGCTGTTCGATTTTTAGGAAATAATTGTCCTGTCGTAGCCCTGCGTATTTTAGCAAGCCGTCTGTTGCCGTGTGGTTGTAATTGAAAAGAATGCGTGTGCCATTTGTGGCGGCAATAGCACCGGATTGGAGGTCCACCCCTGCTTGGTAAGTGTTCGCGCTGCCATATGCACCGTTAATGGTGATGAGGTGCTTGTCGAGCAGGTCTTCTGAGTTCAGAGCCATAGTACCGCCGAAAGTGGCGTTACCCATAGTGGAGGCTGTGCCGGGGCCTCGGTCAATCATCATGCTGCCCAGCACGGGAGCTGGGAAGAAGGATGTTGTTTGGTGTGAGAAGGAGCTTGGGTCCGCGAAGGGGATACCATCAAACGTGACGTTGTATTGGCCGTCTTGAAAGCCACGAATGGCGGCATTCTTGCTCGACATGCCAGGGCCGTTAGGTGATGAGTTCGATGCTGAAGGGCTGAATTGCATGACAGACAAGTAGTCTGCATGGGGTGAAGCAATGTGTTTAATGTAGGTTTTTGAAATGCTGGTTTCAGGCTGGGTAGCGGTCATAGGGGTTTGACCGGGGGCCTGCGCTTGAGCGGCTTCGCTTTTGCGTTTGCCGTGTACTTCAAGATGTTCAGCATGTGTTTCATCGGCCATAGCGGTCAGGCCAGATGTGCAGAGTAAAAGGAGGGAGAGGCCGGTGAGGCTTTTCTTGATCATGTTTAAGGTGAACTCGTGATATTAAATTTTCTGCAAAATACATCGTATTAAAAATATTAATGTTAATATTTTTTGAATAGTTTTTTGTATTTTTACTTATTGTTGTAATGTTATTTTTGTAGCGTTGTATTTGTAAATTTATAGAGACTTTTTTTTGAAAAGAAAAATTCAAATTAATTTTATAAACTTATTGAGAATTTTTCGCATTTGCATAATGATGCCGATCATTATGGTCTGATGGAGAAAATGCAATGCGTATGCAGCGTGGTTTATGGGGCGTCTTGGTGTCAGCGTCTGCGTTGTGGCCTGTGAGCAGTATGGCGGATGACCTAGCTTCCACTTCTGTGCACAAGGAGGTGTCTCAGCAAAAAGAAGCTGAAAAACCTAGCAGTGTTGAACAATTATTGGTTGTGGGGCGGCGCTTGAAAGCAGAGACAGACGGCACGGGCACTTACACGGTGCCTGCGGTGTCTATGAACAAGATGCTGATGCGTGTGCGTGATGTGCCACAATCCATTTCGGTGCTGAGCAGTCAGCAAATGAAAGATCAGAATCTGTTTTCGGTTGATACGGCTTTGCGGCAGGTCGCAGGGGTGAATGTTAATCTTTATGGGGATGGTACAGCTGGGTTTACGTCACGCGGTTTTGGGCTTCAGCCACAGTATGATGGCGTGGCCGCGGCCAATGGTCTGGCTTGGGCGCAGCAATTTGATTTGGCGATTTACGATCGTTTAGAGGTGATGCGCGGGCCAGATGGTATTTTTCAAGGCTCTGCACCCCCGGGCGGGAGTGTCAATTTTGTACGTAAGCGCCCAACGGATCAGTTCTCGGGTAATGCGTCTTATTCATATGGCTCTTGGAATAATAACCATGCGACGTTGGATATTGGTGGGCCGGTTGCGCGTTCACGCTATGTCTCTGCGCGTTTGGTGGTGGCAGGAACAGATCGCGGTTTCTTCTATGATAATGGTCGTGATCGGCGTTGGACCATTTATGGTGTGACGGATATTAGGCCGACTGTGAACGATACTTTGACGTTGTCAGTGGCCTCTCAGAGCAATGAAACGCGGCGTTTTATGGGGCTCCCGCGTGGTGCGGATGGTTCAGATCTTAATTATGCGCGTTCAACGTGGGTTGGTGCCAAGTTGAATAATGCTCATGCTCCGATGACGGAATTATCGGCGCAGTGGGAGCACATATTTGCGCATGGTTGGCGCGCCTTAGTGAATGGACGTCATCGTTCTTCAGAAACAGTTCTGCAGTATGCGTATCTGGGAACATGGAATGCTGCAACGCAGCGAGGGAATGCGATACTCGCTAACACGAAATATTCCGAAGTGAATAACGGTGTGGATGGGTATGTTACAGGGCCCGTGCGTCTATTTGGGCAAACGCATCATCTGATGTTTGGCGCAAATTACGACCGTTATATTTACAATGGTTCCGGTGCGACGCTGACGTCAACGACGAGTGCAGCGCTTCGGAATGTCTCCCTCGCTGGCATGGAGGGGATATCATCGGCTCTGCTGCCGACGATTACGCGTCAGAGCTACCAGCCGATGACCCAATGGGGTGTATACGGGCAAGCGCATATTAAGCCGGTGGAAAGTGTCTCTATTACGCTTGGTGGCCGTGTGAGCGGATATGTGAGCAAAAGCCAGACGCGCCGACCTGTGACGCAGCCGATGACGACGAGCATCGATCAGTCGGGGATTTTGTTGCCGTATATTGGTGCGACGTGGAGTGTTCTGAAGAATATCTCTTTTTATGTGAGCTATGTTTCGACGTTCCAGCCGCAATCGGCGTGGACCCTTGCTGGCAATCAGTTGCAGCCTATTCGAGGCAAGCAGTTGGAAGGTGGGGTGAAGGGGGATTTCTTCCATCATGGCTTGAGCGTGTCGGTCGCAGGGTTCCGTATCAATAACCAGCATGAAGGAGTTTATCTGAGTTCGGTTAATTCGATGTGTGGTCCATCCGGTACCAGCGATTGTTATGCTTCTACGGGCAAAACACGCAGTCAGGGGGTTGAAGTTGAAGTGATAGGCCGGCCGTTACAAGGATGGGATGTCAGCGGCAGTTATACGTATAATGATAATCATATTGTGAATGACGGCACCCCGCAGGATGCAGGGTTGGTTTACGCTCCTAATTCACCGCGTAATCTGTGGAAATTATGGACCCATTACCGCTTTGAGCCGCATATTGGGGCAGAAAAGAATATTTGGAGTGTTGGTGGCGGTTTTAATGCGCAAAGTAGTACATTCGGGAACAGTCGTCTTGTGACGCAGCGGGGTTATGTCGTGGCGTCTGCGCAGGTTGGTTATCAGTGGAACCGCTACTTAGCGATGACGGGGACAATTAATAACCTGTCAAATACGCGGTATTATGAGCGCCTAGGGAATACGCGCTTTTATAATTATTATGGTGCGCCACGGAGCTACATGCTGACGTTACGCTCTAATTTCTAAAACGTATGTGATGTTTCAAGACAAAGGCGGCTCCATATGGGCCGCCTTTTTTATGGTATTATTAATCGGAGGTGACGCCGATTTGTTTGATGTCGTGGAAGGCGAGGTCTGGGTTCATTTCAATGGTGCGGCGCATCATGAAGGAGGAACTTGCCAGTAGAACCGGGTCGCCATCGAGGTCATCGGCCATGGAAGAACGGTTGGTTTGCGCGAACATGTCGAGCTTGTTGTGATCGCCCGTGACCCAACGGGCCATGGTGAATGGTGTGCTTTCAAAGCCGATGGAGACGCTGTACTCGGCTTTAAGGCGTGATTGCAGCACATCGAGCTGAAGTGTTCCGACAACGCCAACGATAGGAGGGAGGCCGTCTTGTGGACGGAAAAGCTGCACGACGCCTTCTTCGGCAAGTTCGACAAGAGCTTGGCGGAGCTTCTTAGCCTTCATGGCATCATCAAGGCGTACACGGCGTAGAATTTCGGGGGCGAAGTGTGGGACGCCGGTGAAGCGCAATTCTTCGCTCTCGCTCAACGTATCGCCGATGCGTAATGTGCCGTGGTTAGGGATGCCGACGACGTCACCGCCAAAGGCTTCTTCTGCTAATTGACGGTCACGTGCGAAGAAGAACTGTGGTGTGTGTAGTGCGAATTGTTTACCGGTGCGGACGTGCTTGAGGCGCATGCCTCGTGTGAGACGGCCTGAGCAGACGCGTGCAAAAGCCATACGGTCCCGGTGGTTGGGGTCCATATTCGCTTGGATTTTGAAGATCAGCGCGGTGACGTGGGTTTCATCGGCGCGCACTTCGCGGGAATCAGTCGGTTGTGCGCGTGGGGATGGGCCATATGCGACGAGTGCATCGAGCAGATCGGTGACGCCAATTTCCTTCATGGCAGAGCCGAAGAAGACGGGGGTCAGGTGGCCTGCGTCGAAAGATTCTTGATCAAATTCTGGGAGAGCCGCTTCAGCGAGTTCAAGGTCTTCGCGCATTTGTTCAAGGCGCGGGTCGCTGTCGTCCAGTTCGACCTTGGTGGTCATTTTGCGGGTGCGGAGGTCGAACGTACCCGTGAAGGTTGCAGCACGACCGATGGGCCATGTGGCGGGTGATGTGTCGAGCGCGAGTGTGTTGGCAATTTCGTCAAGAAGGGTGAAGCAATCTTGGGCTTCACGGTCCATCTTATTGATGAAGGTGATGATGGGAATATCGCGCAGGCGGCAAATTTCGAACAATTTGCGTGTACGGGCTTCGATGCCTTTGGCGGCATCAATGACCATGACGGCGCAGTCAACAGCGGTGAGGGTACGGTAGGTATCTTCCGAGAAGTCTTCATGGCCTGGTGTGTCGAGCAGGTTGAAGACACAGTCCCCATATTCAAAGGTCATGACGGAGGTCACGACGGAGATACCACGATCTCGTTCAATGCCCATCCAGTCTGACTTGGTGCGGCGTCGTTCACCTTTGGCGCGGACGTTGCCGGCTAACTGGATGGCGCCACCAGCGCGCAGGATGCGCTCGGTCAAGGTCGTTTTACCAGCATCCGGGTGAGAGATGATCGCGAAGGTCCGGCGACGGGCAATCTCGCGGTTGATGTCAGCGCTGAGGGCTTCGGACATGGTCTCTCCGGCAGGCAGGTAAATAAAGATAGGAAAGGTATGAAACAAAAACGCCGGACGGGGGAACCCGCCCGGCGTTTCCGGTCGTTTGTATCGGTCGATCCAGCCCGAAGGCTGGAAAGAAAACCGAAACTTAGCGGGAGTAGAACTCGACCACCAGGTTTGGTTCCATCTGGACCGGGTATGGTACGTCGGACAGAGCCGGAACGCGCAGGAAGGAACCCTTCATCTGGCGGTGGTCAACTTCGACGTATTCTGGTGCATCACGCTCAGCTGTCTGAACAGCGTCAAGCACGATAGCCAGTTGCTTGGACTTTTCACGAACTTCGATCACGTCACCTTCCTTCACGAGGTAGGATGGGATGTTAACGCGCTTGCCGTTAACCGTGATGTGACCGTGGTTGATGAACTGACGAGCAGCGAACGGCGTGATCGCGAACTTCAGGCGGTATACAACCGCGTCCAGACGACGCTCCAGCAGACCGATCAGGTTCTCGGACGTATCGCCCTTACGACGAACTGCTTCGTCATAGTACTTCCGGAATTGCTTTTCGCTGATGTTACCGTAGTAGCCCTTCAGCTTCTGCTTAGCCATCAGCTGGATGGAGAAGTCAGATGGCTTGGACTTACGGCGTTGACCGTGCTGACCCGGGCCGTATTCACGACGGTTAACCGGAGACTTAGCGCGGCCCCACAGGTTGACGCCGAGGCGGCGGTTAATCTTGTACTTGCTCTCGAGGCGCTTTGACATGGGTTGATCCCTTGTTCGCGTCAGATCTGCCCAAAGCTGCGTGGCCGATCGTTTTGTTGCGCCGGTAGGTCTTCCCCCGAATTGGGTCAGACGGGCGCGAAACCATGAGCCGCTCCAGACGGGGTGCAGTGCCCTGTGTCATGTGAAGGAGCAGCCGGTTCGTCCACGTTCCCGGCAATGGGGTCGCGCATTAGCGTGGCTAGCGGCGTGAGTCAATTAATAGTGTAGCGAATCCTGCGGGGGAGGCGCGTAAAAAACACACATGGGGGCTGGGATCGGGTAGGCTATAATAGGACAAGAGCTCCGGAATGACTGGAGTCTGTATCTGTGAAGAGTTGCTGATTATGAGTTCGCAGAAGAAAACCTACCGTTTCAATTCAAAAGCCGGCCGTATTGCCGAGGGTGCGTTAGAAGGACTGGTCCAGTCTTTAGAAGGTACGGCGCCGAAGCTGAAAGAAAGTGCCATCAAGCGGGCCTTTAAACGTTTTGGCTTGGCGCAGATGCATATGTCTCATTTGGTCATTGATGACCGGACGATTGTCCTCAAAGGCCGTGCCGATAGTGCAAAAGACCGGGATCAGATGATTCTGACTGCGGGCAATGTGGCAGGTGTTTCTGCCGTAGAGGCCGACATTGTTGTCCCGCCCGGAACGCCGGAGCCGAAATTTGTTCAAGTGGGTGAAAACGGCACTTTGGATGAGGTTGCGGAGGCTTTGCCAGAAAATGTGACGGGGGATGATCTGTTGAAAGCAAATCACCCGCTTGTCAGCGCGAAAAATGACATTTATCCGGGGCAGACTATTCGCCTGCCGACGGATCACTGAGAACCTAACTTGATAGAGGGTCCGGCGGTGAGATGTGTTGATCTATTTCAAGTTCGGACCCTGCTATGGAAGCCAGTGACTCCCTGACTGTTGAGCGGGTGCGCCCACCTCACGGTGTTGAGCCTGCCATGTTTGCGTTGATGTTGGGTACATTTACCATTGGTACCGGTGAATTCGGTATGATGGGACTGCTCCCTGAGTTTGCGCATTCTCTCGATATTTCTGTGGCTAAAGCCAGCAATGTCATCTCGGCTTATGCGCTTGGGGTGGTGATTGGGGCGCCACTCATTGCGATTATTGGTGCGAAATTCCCTCGGCGTACGATGCTGATGTGGATGCTCGTTCTGTTTGTCCTTGGGAATGTAGGTACTATTCTCGCGCCGGATCTTCTGACAACAGAAATCATGCGGTTTATTACCGGGCTTCCGCACGGGTCTTTTTTTGGTGTGTCTGCTTTGGTGGGAGCTTCGATGGTGGAGCGTGCCCGGCGTGGACGTGCGGTGAGTCGTGTGCTGTCGGGTATCATGTTCTCAACCGTGCTTGGTTCTCCGCTTTCTACCTATGCAGCAAACCACTTAGGCTGGCGGTTTGCTTACGGCACGATTGCGGTATTGGGTCTGGTGTGCTTTGGCGCTTTATGGTTTTTCGCGCCGCGTGATCGGCCGCACGGTAGTGTTGATGCGCTGTCAGAATTGGGGGCGTTTAAGCGGCCACAGGTTTTGTTGACGTTGCTGACGAGTGCGATTGGTTTTGGTGGGTTGTTTGGTATTTATACCTTTCTGACCACGGGATTGGCGCAAGTAACGCATTTGCCGATATGGGCTGTGGCGACCTATCAGATTGTCTGGGGTATTGGCATGATGGCGGGTAATATGTTCGGTGGTGCCTTGGCGGACCGGAGTGTTGACCGTGCTGTGATCTTGGCTCTGGGGCTGAGTGCTGTGTGTATGGTGGCGTATTGGCTGTGCCTGCCATCGCCCTATGCGATGTTGCCGTTGGTTTTTTTAGTACCCGCGACGCTTATTGGTCTTTCCCCAGCTTTGCAGACCCGTTTGATGGAAGTGGCCGGGGATGCTCAGACGCTTGCCGCTTCTTTGAACCACTCAGCCTTTAATATTGCCAATGCTATTGGTGCGTGGTTGGGCGCGCTGTTGGTTGGCTTGGGGTTTGGCCTTGGGTCGGTTGGCTGGGGCGGAGCGTTGCTCTCCGCCGGTGGTTTGGTGATTTATTTGATTACTATTCGTCTGGCCCGTGCAGAGCCAGAATCACGCCCATAAGACTTTACGAAGTCGTAAGGCAAAACCGAGGCTGGTTGCTGCGAGAGCAGATGCCATGCCAATCCAAAGGCCTTCCACGCCCATGTGTTGCTGGAAGGCCAGCCATCCGCCGCCTCCTACACCAATAAAACCGAAACAACCAAAGGCGATGAGCATTGGTGTGAAGGTGTCTCCGCAGCCGCGCAATGCGCCGTTGCAAACAGTTTGTGTGCCATCGACGAGTTGGTACACACCTGCGATTTTGAGCAAAATCGTCATAAGAGCCAGCGCTTCCGGTGTTGGAGGTGTGTGGCGGAAGTATAAGCCGATAATTTTGTCAGGCCAGGTGAGCAGCAGGATAGATGTGAGCATGCTCCAGCTTATGACAAGTGCGAGACCGATGAGAGTGGCGCGTCGGGCTTGGGTGGGCTGTCCAGCGCCGCGCCAATAGGCCACACGCATATTGGTGGCCTGTCCAAAGGCAAGAGAAACCATAAAGAGTAGTGCTGTGACGTTGATGGCGACCTGATGCGCCGCGAGGCTGTTTGTACCGAGTTGCCCTGCACGCAATGCTGTAATTTGGAACATCAGGATTTCGGCGGCGGCACCCATCATCATAGGAATGCCAAGGCGCGCTAAGTTGCCGAGGAGTGGCAGATGAAACGCTTTTGGTTTGAGCAGCGGGCGGACACGTGGGTGCAGTGCGCTAAGGGCCAACAAGAGTAGTGTAATGGTCCAGCCTGTGAGGGCTGATGCGATGGCAGATCCAAAAAGACCGAGGCGTGGGAGGCCAAAAAGGCCTTGGATGAGTGCTGCGTTCGTTATGCCGTTGGCGACGGCCATGAGTGGCATAGTCCAAGATAGCAGCGTTGCGGCTCCCAGTGAGGGTAGAATAACGCGTAATACGCCGAGCAATACGAGGTTCGGGAACAAGCCGCTGAGCAATATACGTACAAAGTGGCTGCCATCATGAATGACGGGGGTGGGTTCACCCAGAAGAGTGAACAGGCCATGTGTACACCAAAGAAGTGTACAACATGGAATGAATACGAGGAAAGCGAGTGTGACGGTGGCGCTGACAACGCTACGTCCATCTGCGGCACCGTCTTGTCCGTAATCTGTAGCGCCGCGCCCATGCGATAATAGAACGCCCGCCCCACCGAGGATCGCTTGAAATATAATCATGGTGGTGAAGAAGAATGCGCTAGAGAGGCCGCCAACCGCCACGGCTGTAACACCTAGGCCGCCGAGGAGCACGGTGTCTGTGACGCCCATGGCCATTTCAGACAGTTGGGACAGAGCGAGAGGGGCAGCGAGTCGCAAAAGTGCGCTGGCATGGTTTCGGAAAGTCGGGGGGAGGGGCGTTGTGTTGGACATAAGATACCCTATTACAGGGCGTAGTTTTGCAAACAAGCGTCGAAAGGTGGTTGCGTCCAACGCGGCGCTGTCGCATTGAACAGATTATGCCAGAACATACGATGTCCGTGCTGCGCCTGCACGATACCCAGACTCGTGAGAAACGGGTTTTCTCACCCCTCGATCCGCAGAATGTTCGTGTCTATTTCTGTGGACCGACGGTGTATGACCGCGCTCATATCGGCAATCTGCGTGCGATGATGTGCGCGGATGTGCTCGTGCGTTTGCTGCGTGTGTGCTTCCCGAAGGTTACTTACGTCCGCAATGTGACGGATGTGGATGATAAAATTACGGCGCGTGCGCGTGAGAACGGTGAAGATATTGCGTCTTTGACGGCCCGTACGACGGTTGCTTTCCATGAAGATTTGGCAGCGTTAAACATTCTGCCACCCGATATTGAGCCACGGGCTACGCATCACATCGCAGAAATGCTGGATATGATTGCGACGTTGATTGAGCGTGGGCATGCGTATGAAGCGCATGGGCATGTGTTGTTCTCCGTGCGGCATTTCCCTGATTATGGGGCATTGTCTGGTCGTTCTTTGGATGAGTTGGTTGCTGGTGCCCGCGTAGAGGTTGCGTCTTATAAGCGTGATCCGGGTGATTTTGTGCTGTGGAAACCATCGGAAGCGGATCAGCCGGGCTGGGATAGCCCCTATGGGCGGGGGCGTCCGGGCTGGCATATTGAATGTTCGGCCATGTCACGCCGTTATCTGGGTGAGAGCTTTGATATTCATGGTGGTGGGGATGATTTGCTCTTCCCTCACCATGAGAATGAGCGCGCTCAGTCTATGTGCTGTAACCCGGAAGGGAAGTTTGCGGCGTATTGGCTGCATAATGGCATGTTGCTGTCCAACGGTGAAAAAATGTCCAAATCTTTGGGCAATTTTTATACGGTCCGTGAGGTTTTGGACCGTGCCCCGGCTGAGGCTCTGCGCTTATTGGCCTTGGGTGCACATTATCGCTCCACACTAGATTTTACGTGGGACAAACTGGCGGATGCGCAGCATACGCTAGACCGTTTCTATCGTGCGCTGGAAGCTGGGAAGGCTTTTGAGCACGAGGCTGTGGACGTTCCAGCTTCTGTTATGGACGCGTTGAAGGATGATCTGAACACGCCGCTGGCATTGGCTGGGCTCCATCGCTTGGCAGATGCTGCGATGCAAGGGGATGAGCACGCTGCTGCTGGGCTGTTGGCAGCTGGCCGTTTGCTGGGCCTGTTCTTTGGTACGGCAGAAGAGTGGTTTCGTGCAGGTGTAGATAGCTCCGCTATTGAGGCGTTGATTGAGGAACGTTTGGCAGCGCGTAAGGCGAAAGATTTTGCGCGTGCGGATGCCATCCGTAAACAATTGGCGGATGATGGTATTCTTTTGGAAGATGGGCCGGGTGGTACGACCTGGCGGAAGGCAAGTGCATGACCGGGCGTGATGGTGGGGCGGATATTGGCCCGATTGGTGAGTTTGACCCGGTTGTTATCTTAATCCGTCCGCAATTGGCGGAAAATATCGGTACGACGGCGCGGGCTATGGCCAATGGTGGCTTGTTCCATCTGCGTATTGTCGCGCCGCGTGATGGCTGGCCGCAGGAGCGGGCGTGGTCTGCCTCTTCAGGTGCGCATCGGATTTTGGATGCGGCAACGGTGTATGAGACGGTTGATGAGGCCGTTGCAGATTTACACCATGTTTTTGCGACCTGTCCGCGCCCGCGTCATATTATTAAGCCTATTATGACAGCACGCGGCGCGGCGTCTGAACTGCGCATCCATGCGACGCGTGGTTTGCGCTGTGGTTTGCTGTTCGGACCAGAGCGCGCTGGGCTGGATAATGAGGATATGGCGCGAGCCGATACATTGATCCGTTATCCGCTTAACCCGGATTTCATGTCTTTGAATTTGGCTCAGGCCGTACTGGTCATGGCGTATGAGTGGTTCTTGACGGAAGATACAACGCTGCCGAGGGAATTGATGACGAATGAAACGCAAATTGCCACGAAGGGCGATTTGGAGAATTTCATGTCTCATCTCTTGCGGGAGTTGGATGATAGCGGCTTTTTGCACAATGAGCAGAAACGCCCTGGTATGGTCCGTAATCTCCGTCATTTCTTCACGCGTGGAGAGGTGACGGAGCAAGAGTTGCGTACCTTGCATGGTGTGGTCAGCGAATTGGTGCGCGCGCGGAAAGCGGGGCGCACACCGAAAGTCTGACGTTATACGGACCGAGTACCCTGTGTGATGGGGAGCTCGGTCTGTGCAGTATGTGGCGCGGAAAGCACATCGTTTTATAAGGCGTTGAGATGATTCTCTCTGGTGTGCCATCAAACTGAAATAATAAGAAATGATACTAAGTATTTGAAAAATAAGGATCGATTCCTGCATCTTGGTGCTGGTGTTGCGGATCTATATTGCAAAAAATGCATATGTATGGCTGAAAAGCGACACTTCCGTGTCTCACCTCGGGGCGCTCTGTTTTTGCGGATAACGCAAAGCAAATATTCGTCTTCTGAGGGGAGTGGGTATTATGTTACGGATTCGTTATGGGATGGTGTCCTATAATCAGGGACCGTGATGGCGTGACTACTTTGAGAGCCTTGCAGCAGGAGAAGCCTTAACATTATGCATTCGTATCGTTCGACCCCGCACTCTACACGTAAAGCGCTTCTTTTAATGACGTGCTTGGCCGGACTGGGCTCTGTCGTTGCGGCATCATCCGCACGGGCAGCGGCGCCGCATAAGGGCCGTGCTCATGCTGTTGCGCATCATGCTCAACACAGTGCTCCTGCCGTGGCTTCTGCGCCAGCAGCGCGGGTTGTGCCTGTGATGGTGAAAAAGCCACGCCCGACGTCTGTCAATGCAGGCGATGCAGAGCATGTGACGGTTTCAATGTCACGCCAGTCTCATAGCCGTGGTGGCGGGATGATGCGCGTTGAGACGGCGCCTTATGCCGTGCAGACGGTGACGAAGGCCTTTATCGCGACGAAGAGCCCGACGAGTACGGCGCTGAACCTTATTCAGAACCTGCCGAGTGTGAGCGTTTCCAGCCCGGATACATCTGGCATGCAAGGCGGGGCGATCCAGAGCCGCAGCCTGACGGATGCCGACATGGCGCTGATGTTGGACAATGCGCCCGCCCAGAGTGCGACATATCTGGCGGAAAATATTGATTCGGAAAACCTTGATAGCGTCAGCATGATGCCGGGTTCTTCGCCGATTGATATGCCAGCAACGTCTGCGGCAGCTGGTGTAATGAACGAAACATCTCATGATCCTGACCACAAATTTGGTGGCATGATGGATTTTTCTTACGGGACAAATAACCTGTCTCGTGAGTTTTTCCGTCTTGAGTCGGGTGATTTGGGGCGCACGGGTGTGCGGAGCTATTTGTCATTCTCCAATAGCCACGCGCGCTCTTGGATGGGGGCAGGCATCAACCAGCGACGTCACCTTGATTTCGGTCTGCGGAAAGACTGGGATAACGGTTCGTTTGCAAAAGTGTTTATGTCATGGAACTCGGAGAACTTTGTTATTGACCGTTATCCGACGGCTACAGAGTTCTTTACGTATAAGCATACTGGGCAGGGTTACGGCCGTAAGGCTGAGTTTGACAAGGCCGGGAATGATTACTGGAAGAACAATGTTGACCATTGGAACCAGCTTTTCCTAACGGCACCGATGCATTTTGTGCTGAGCGACAAGCTACAGTTCGATTTGCGCCCATATTATAGCTGGGGCCGTGGCTGGGATGGGTCGTCCGGTGGTTTTGCTTCTAGCGGGATGACTTATGGTAATGGTCAGGCAATTGCTGTTGGCACGCCATTGACCAGCTACTTCCAAGAAGATGGTGCGTTGGATGTCGGGGCCACGGCGAAGCTGGGCTATGATGTCGATCAGCATAACCATATTGATGTAGGTTATTGGTACGAAAATCAGGACTACACGCAGCATTTCCCGACGAGCGTTACGAAACCTGACGGTGCGAACCCAAGCCCAAATGAGGGATCATACCAAGTCTTCTCGAATGGCACGCGTTCTAACCCGGGAAATACCACTGGGTATGAAGTGCATTCGCTCTTCCTTCAGGATACGGCAAAGTACTTGAACAACCGTTTGCAAATCAATGCAGGGTTTAAGTACGTCATGTCTAATATGTGGTATGTTCAGTACCCAAGTCAGGTGCGTATGGGGCAGAATTTGACGGCACCGTTGCCGCATTTCTCTGTGAGCTATCGCATTAATGAGCACCATCAGGTGTATATCAATGCTGAGGGTGATTTCCGCCAGCCAGCATCTTCTGCGATTGCAAATACGGCCTATACGGGTGTTGCGCCGAAAAATCAGTATTCGATTAAAGAAGAGCTGGGTTATCGCTACAATGATGATCACGTCATCGTTGATTTGGATCTCTTCAATTACAACATCACAAACCGTTTGCTGTCCACGTATGTTGGCAACAACCAATACGGTGTCGTGAATGCGGGTAATCAAACGGCGCGCGGTGTGGATGTGATGGCATCTTTGCAGCCGATTTATGGTTTCAGCCCGTATGTATCGTTTGAGTATCTCAATGCGCGTTTGGATACGAACATTGCCGCTTCTGATGTGCTGGGGAACCTGACGGCCTTCCGCACGAAGGGTACGCAAGCACCGATGGCGCCGCATGTGATGGCAAACTTTGGCATGACCTACACAAATGCAGGCTTCTTCGCGAATGCGACGATGCATTACACAGGTCCGCAATCTGTGACGATCGCAGGTGATCAACGTATGCCCGGTTACATCACGGATACGCTGTCTCTTGGTTATCACTTCAAGCCAGTATGGTATGCGCAGTCTCCGACGGTTCGTTTGAACTTCACGAATTTGACGGGTGCTGTGGTGCGGACGGGTGCTGTTGGCGTTGGTACCAATGCAACGGCAGTTCGTTTGATGAACGGCAATATGTCTGGTGCGGGTTCAAGCGCGCAGTTCTTTGTGCAGCCGCGCTTCAGCATGACGGGTACGATCTCTACGTCGTTCTAAGTGTTTGGGGTGTAAAGACCTGTAAAAAGGGGCTGCCAGATTATTCTGGCAGCCCTTTTTTTGTCTTTGGCGCTGTATGTTCTGCTCGCATGCTCGGCGGCATATCCATGGCTGAGTGTTTTGTCATGGTGAGGTGGTATGCTCTCCCGCGCTCGGAGAGCATATCGTTCAAGCGTTTAAGTGTGCCGAGACTGTATCGCGCTTTTGATACGATAAGCTGCATAAAAGACAATGACGCTTAAGGTGCTGGCAAAGAGTGTGGATCTGCCAGATGCAGAATACAGCATGCCAACAATGACAACGGCAATGCCAATGAGGCTTACCGTACTGATCCAGCGCGGCATGACAAAGAATGCAGATTGCTCGTCACGTAGGGAGCGGTGAGCACAGATGACGAGGGCATAAACCACCAAAATGACTGCGCCAGATGCGCCGAGCAAAAAAGCAAAGAGTACATCTGGAGATAGGATGGAGCAGGCAGCAACAATTAAGCCAAAGAGGCTACAGCCAGCGATTGCGCGCTGTGGCAGGCGTTGCTTAGACAGTTTTGCGAACCAAGAGGGGGCGTCGTTACGCGCGGCCAGTCCTTGCAGGGTGCGAGATGTAATGTAGATGGAAGAGTTTAGGCAGGAAATCACGGCACTTAGGATGACCACTTTCATTAAGAAAGGTGCGCCCGGTATACCGATGGTTTCCATAGCGGTGACGAAGGGGGAGTGCCCAGGGTGGATGTTTGTCCATGGCACGAGGCACAGAATAAGAGCAACGGATAGAAGGTAGAAAACCATAATCCGTAGGCCGGTCGAACGCGTGACTTTTGCGATATTCCCACCAGCATCTTTGGTTTCTGCCGCTGCTACTGTGGCGGATTCAGAGCCGATCATAGAGAACAGAACGCTCGGAATTGCGGTGAGGACAGCGAAGATCCCATGTGGGAGAGGGCCGCCGCTGGTGTTTAAATTATGTATGATAGAGGGTGGTGGCCCGACAAAATGGAGGAGAGCCGCTAAGCCGAGCGCGCAGAACCCTAAGACGCAGACGACTTTGATGAGGGAAAGCCAAAACTCACATTCCCCAAAGAGGCGGACCGAAATCAGGTTGAGCAGATTAACGGTGATGATCAGACCAATGGCAATGATCCACACGGGGAGGGCCACCCATTCGGAGATTGCGATGGCGCCGGCAATGGCTTCCGCCCCGATGACGATGGCCCAGAAGAACCAGTAGAGCCAACCGGCAACAAATCCGGCAGCTGGTCCGCAGCCGACGCGAATACAATCTACAAATGACCCGATGCCGGGGCGTGCCAGCAGCATTTCTCCGAGCAGGCGCATCACAATCACGACGAGTAGACCTGTCGCGGCATAAGCGAGCAGGACAGCAGGGCCTGCGAGGGCGATGGATGCAGAGCTTCCCACGAATAGTCCGGCACCAATGACGCCACCTAAAGCGATCATTGTGACGTGCCGATCTTGTAATGTCCCAGTAGGGGCATTCTCGTGAGAGGTGTGGTGAATTATCGCCATGAAGCCATTATGTGTTGTGGACGGGAATGTGCGGAGTTGCCGATATAAAAAGGCCAACTTATTTCCAACATATAATTATCCCTATGGGAAGAGATGCTCTCTGGAGCATGAAACATGCTGGTGGGCGTTTTTGTGTCAAAGGTTTTGCAAAGTAGGCATAAAAAAAGCGCTCCAGCGGGAAGCTGAAGCGCTTTTGAAAGAGGAGGGCTGAGGCCAGCGCCAATCTTCTCTAGGCGCGGATTGCATCCTTTAGACGTGATACGACGCGCTCCCGGCCCATCAGAGCAAGTAGCGTTGGTAGGTCAGGGCCTTTTTCTTCTGCAGTCAAAGCAAGGCGCAGCGGCATGAAGAGGGTCTTCCCCTTGCGGTCTGTGCGCTCTTTGAGAATGTTGGTCCATTCTTTCCAGGTGTCTTCACTCCATGGAGAGTCTGGCAATGTATCCAGAGCAGTCTGCAGGAAGTCACGGTCATCTGGCTGCGGTGGTGAGATGATTGTGCCTTGTGTGACGTCCCACCAATGTGGAATTTCTGCAGAAATATCGACGTTACCGCGTACGGCGTTCCAGAACTCTTCTGTTGCTTCTGCCGGGAGATGTGCCTTGGCTTTCTCAAATGGCAGATTGTGCAGAGCCTTACGGTTCAACGCGAGGAGTTGGCGCATGTCAAAGCGTGCGGCTGATTTGGAGACATGGGAGATGTCGTAGGAATCAATCGCTTCTTGCATGGTGATCACATCGGGATCATCGGATGTGCCGACGCGTGCGATGTAGGACACGATGCTCATTGGCTCAATGCCGTCGGCTCGTAAGGATTTGAGGCCGAGAGAATCAAAGCGCTTGGAGAGTTTGCCGCCATCTGTGTCGAGCAGCAGTGGCAGATGCGCGAAGGTGAACGGCGCAGGCTTGCCGGTGATGGCTTCGGCAATATCAATCTGCACACCTGTATTCGTGATATGGTCTTCACCGCGCATAATATGCGTGATGCCCATTTCGAGGTCATCAATGACCGAAGCCAGTGTGTAGAGAATCGTACCGTCTGCACGGATCAAAACGGGGTCAGAGATAGCGGTCAGCTTTACGGAGCACTCATCCATGACGAGGTCGTTCCATTTTTTGCTGCCATCGGTCAGCTTGAAACGCCAGTAAGGGACTTTGCCGTTTGCTTCCGCGCGTGCGCGCTGGTCCGCTGTGAGCTTGAGCATTGCGCGGTCATAAAGGGGCGGCTTGCCTGCGCGGATACGCATTTCGCGCTTCGCGTTTAGTTCATGCTCACTTTCAAAGCATGGGTACAGGCGGCCAGATGCCTTTAGTTTTTCGATGACGGCATCATAAATGTCGCGTCGTTCGGACTGGCGTACTTCCTCATCCCAGTTCAAGCCGAGCCATGCGAGGTCACGGTGGATGCCGTCCACATATTCCGGGCGGCTACGGGATGTGTCCGTATCGTCAAGGCGAAGAATAAAGCGGCCACCATGGCGGCGCGCAAAGAGATAGTTAGCAACGGCCTGACGCGCGTTACCAACGTGAAGATAACCAGTTGGGGAGGGTGCAAAGCGCAGTTTCATGCCGTCTTAATGCCTTATCGTTTTCGTGCTGGCCAGAGTGTTGTGCTGTGTTGGGCGTTATAGTGTGTTTTACGTCATTTCAACATTGCTCATAGCGCTGCTTCCTGTCATGCACGGCATTATGACAACATCCACTGATTTTGAGATTTTTCTGGCCGCGCCTCCCGGGTTGGAAATGGTTTTGGCTGATGAGATTCGGCTGAAAGGTTTTAAGCGCCCGCGTATTGTTCCCGGTGGTGTGACAATTCGTGGTGGATGGCCGGAAGTCTGGCGTGCAAATTTGTGGATTCGTGGTGCGAGTCGCGTTTTGGCGCGTATTGCGTCGTTTCATGTGCGGCATCTGGCACAATTGGATGATCTGGCGCGTGCGGTGGAATGGTCGGCCTTATTGCGGCCTGATGTGCCCGTACAGGTTGAGGCTCATTGTGCTGGCTCACGCCTCTATCATAGCGGGGCTGTGGCAGAGCGGATTGGTAAAGCAATTCATGCCACACTTGGTGCGCCTCTGGCTGAGGGCGATGTCGAACCCGCCATAACGGTCATGGCGCGTGTTGAGCGCGATGTCTGTGTTTTGAGTTTGGATACATCAGGCGCGTTGTTGCATCGCCGTGGCTTTAAGCAGGCTGTGAACCGTGCACCCATTCGTGAGACCATGGCGGCATTATTTTTGATGCGCTGTGGTTATACGGGGCAGGAGCCTGTTGTGGACCCGATGTGTGGTTCTGGCACGTTTATTCTGGAAGCGGCTGAAATTGCCGCGCGGTTGAATCCGGGGCGTGGTCGTTCGTTCGCTTTCCAACATTTGGCAACGTATGACGCAGAGCGCTGGGAAGCGATGCGTGCGGTCCGTAGCGCGCGTGATGCTGGTGCGGCGTGTTATGGTTATGACCGTGACGCGGGTGCTGTGCGTATGGCTGGCGATAATGCAGAACGTGCCGGGGTGACCGCTGGTGTACATTTTGCGCAGCAGCCGATTAGCGCTCTGAAGCCTCCGACCGAAACGCCAGGGTTGGTGATTGTAAACCCACCGTATGGGGCGCGTATCGGTGAAGCAGATGCGCTTGTGCCGTTGTATCGGAGCTTCGGTCAGGTGATGAAGGAGCGATTTAGCGGCTGGCGTGTGGGGATGGTGAGTGCCGTTCCGCGCTTAGCACAGGCTACGGGGCTGCCTTTTGTGGCACCTGAGGCGCCTATCCCGCATGGTGGCTTGCGGGTGAGTTTGTACCGGACTGAACCGTTGGCATGAGGGTATTCTTCGGCTCAGCGAGCTTCTACGTTTTTTTGAAGACGATAGACGTAAAAAGCTTTGAATGTTTTGAGTGTGGGAGAGGCCTGTCCTCGGCCTATGTGCCACGTGGTATAGAGTTCAAATAGACCAACAGCGATGCTCTTCACCCGGCCAGACGCATAGCATCGAGCCGGGTGAGGCCGATTAGGACGCGGCTTCTTCGTTCTTTTCTTCTGCTGCTTCAGCAGCTTCATTAAACGAAGGGCGTGGTGCTGCTGCTTCCGTGATCATTTCGAGTTGGCCGGTGATCTGGCCACCTTCTTCAACCTGTAGGCGACGGCATTTGGCTTTGCCAATCAAGCGGCCGCTGGCGCGAATGGTCAGGCTGCCATTGACGGTCAGTGTGCCGTCTACTGTACCTGCGACTTCGGCGTCTTCAACTTCGACAGCGCCACGGAATACACCGCCTTGAGCGACTTCCAGTTCCGTTGCGGTGATCAGGCTGGATTCGACCGTACCTTCAACGACCAGACGTTCTGCATCCTGTACGGAGCCTTGAACGCTGATGCCACGACCAACAACGAGCGTGCGGCGCTCTGGGCCGTTATGGCGTGCTGCACCAGGAGGGTTCACACCGGGACGTGCTGCTGCGCCGGGAGAAGGAGGAGTAGGGAAGGGAGTGCGACCCATGGCGGCGTCCTTTGGTTGTGAGGATTCGTTATGTGGCTGTGCGGCATCGTCCGGTTGCTGTGGCGCATCGGAGGTTTGCTCGGCATTGGGCCGGTTTGAAAAGATAGGTGGGCCCGAGAGCTTATTGTTCTCGGCAGACTTGGTGTCTTCTTCCGGTTTGCGTCTTCTGAACAAAGGAACCCCGCTACGGATCTGAAGGAAGGATACTTAGTCTCGGACGTGTACCCCAACGAACGCTGAGAGCGAGGGCGGGACAAGACCTAAAACTACGCTTACACGTTCTCGCCCTTGGCGGACAACCCGTGGAAATGTCGTAATGAATTATTCTTCGGGAGAGGTCGTTAAAGGAAGAGGTGGAGGGTGTGTTGGCGTGGGATTAGAGAAGCGATAAAAACATGTTGATTTGATGGCGTACCTAGCGTCTTTGAACGTGAATTCTCACTCTATAATTGTGGAAACGTGCATGTCTGCTTCTTATGATCTTTTGTGCATCGGCAATGCCATTGTCGATATTCTTGCCTCTGTTCCGCACGATACGGTGGCGGCGCTTGGGGCTACTCCGGGAAGTATGACGCTGATTGATGCGGCTACGGCGCATGACATTGAGGCGCGTGTTCAGGTTGAGCAGGTTGCTGGTGGTGGATCTGGGGCGAATACGGCAGCCGTTGCGGCTCGGATGGGTGCGAAAGTCGCATATTTGGGAAAAGTAGCAGCGGATAAAGCTGGTGAAGATTTTGCGCGGGATATGACCGCGCAAGGTTTGTATTTCCCGTCTTCTCCGTTGGTGGACTCTACGCCGACAGCGCGTTGTATTGTGTTGGTAACGCCTGATGGGCAGCGCACCATGTTCACGTATCTTGGCGCATGTACTGAATTCACCACAGAAGACGTTGCGGCGCAGACAGTTGAGAATTCAGCGATTACTTACCTTGAAGGGTACCTGTTCGATAAGCCGCAAGCACAGGCAGCGTTGGTTCGGGCGGCGGAATTAGCGCAAAAAGCTGGAAAGCGTGTTGCGTTGACCTTGTCTGATACGTTCTGTGTGGAACGTCACCGCGATGCATTCCGTACGCTGATTTCCAAGCATGTGGACGTTTTGTTTGCCAATGAAGCAGAACTGCAAGCTTTGTATCAGGTCACAGATACGGATACGGCTTTGGTTTCCGTTGGGCATGATGTGGCTTTGGCCGCAGTGACACGCGGCGCTGAGGGCTCTGTTGTCGTGGCGAAGGGTGAGCGTCATGATGTGGCAACGCAGCCGGTGAATGTTGTGGACACAACAGGTGCGGGTGATGCTTTTGCAGCTGGTTTCTTAGCGGGCTTGGCTAAGGGACATGACCTGACGGTGTGTGCGGAACTTGGGAATAAAGCAGCCGGGGCTATTATCACCCGCTTGGGTGCTCGCCCTGCGGATGATTTTACGCTGGTGGCGTAAAATGGTGCTGCCTCAGGTTGAATGGTTCAGCCTGAGGCAGGCATTTGAGAGCCAGGCGCTTACATACGTTTGTTCAGATAAATGTTTAGCGTGCTGGCTCTCTGCAAGACGGGATATGTGCTTTGCACCGGCATATTCAGGTGAAGTGCCCGTTGTTTGTGAAGATGTTTTAGATGTCTCGCCAGCCAATGCGCTGGATTCCTGACGCGTCAAAAGCGTTTTTGACATCGGCAGAGAGGAGGGCAGCGAGCTCCCCGGCTTGGTCATATCCCGGCATGAAGTAGGCCATTTGTTCATTTTGTACTGTGGCCGGGTGAAAATAAACTTCGTTGGTGCCTGCCGGTAGAGATGGAATAAGCTTGGCAACGCGTTCAGGGGTCATCTTGCCAGACCAGCGTAGGCCAAAGCATGAATCATTGGTTTTGAGGCCCGCACGGCGAATTTGATGGCGGAGCAGTTGCGTCCAGTAACGCAGAGCGCGATCAGGCATTTTTTCAGCTTCGCCGAAGGGCGCGGCGGGTTCCATGGGTGTACGCATAGCGGGAACACCGTGGCGTAGGCCAGATTCGATCAGATACCGCCCGACCGTAGGGTGCAGATGCATGTGTTTATGAGCATTGGCGTGGTCAAGCTGTAGGCCAGTTTTCGCAAAGCAGCGATATTGCGCTTCAATTTCGCGGCGCAGGGCGCGGCGTTGGGCTGGGCTAAAGAAGTAACCAATGCCGAGGGCAAGTTGGTCACGCCCAAACCAGCCGGTAGTATCGGTGATGTCGGGGTCACGGAGAACCGATAATGCCTCAATCGTTACGGCATGAAGCCCAACCCGAAGGTTGGGCATCTTTTTGGCCCGCCGCACTGCGTCGGCCGCGGCATCGCCTGCGACCATTAGACTGGCGGTCGAGAGGATGCCGTCTCTGTGCGCCTGTTCAATGGCTTCGTTGACTTCAACACTCAGGCCGAAATCATCGGCAGAAACAATGGCGCGGCGGGTCATGGTACTCTTGTGTCTTTACGCAGCGTTACGGTCTTTGAGGAATTGGAAGAATTCCACACCTTCACGTAGGCGGCGCTTCATCATTTGTGGTGAACGGACCATCTCATTGAGGATGGAGGCAATCTTGGAACCGCGGAAGTAGAACTTGCGGTAGAATTCCTCCACGCTTTCGAAGATTTCCGTGTGAGATAGGTGATCATAGTGCAGCGGTGCAATCTGCACGCCGTTATCATCAATTAGCTCCGCTTCTTCGACATTCAGCCAGCCATTTTCCGTTGCTTGCTTGTGCAGGAACGTGCCGGGATAGGGTGCTGCGAGAGAAACTTGCAGGGTGTGTGGATTGATTTCTTTTGCGAATTCAATCGTTTCTTGGATGGTTTCTTTCGTTTCACCGGGCAGACCGACGATGAAGGTGCCGTGAATTTTGATGCCCAGCTTATGGCAGTTCTTGGTGAACTCCTTAGCGGTTTCAACGCGCATACCCTTCTTGATGTTGTGAAGGATTTGCTGGTTGCCGCTTTCATACCCGACGAGCAACAGGCGCAGGCCGTTCTCTTTCAGGATTTTCAGCGTGTCATAAGGCACGTTTGCTTTGGCGTTGCAGGACCAAGTGACGCCGAGCTTACCCATTTCGCGGGCAATGGCTTCTGCGCGCGGTAGGTCATCGGTGAAGGTATCATCATCAAACATGAACTCCTTCACGTCTGGGAAGTATTGCTTTGCCAAGCGCACTTCTGCCGCCACGTGTTCGGGGCTACGTGTACGGTAGCGGTGACCACCGACGGTTTGTGGCCATAGGCAGAATGTGCAGCGAGACTTACAGCCACGACCGGTATAGATGGAAATGTAAGGATGCTTCAGATAGCCGATGAAGTAATCTTTGTAGTTCAGATCCCGCTTATAGACTTCTGTAACGAACGGGAGGCTGTCCATGTCTTCAATCATCGCACGGTCTTTGTTTGCGATGATTTCACCTTCTGGCGTGCGCCATGTGATGCCGTCTACTTCTGCGAGCGGCTTACCTTCAGCGATTTCTTTGATCGTGAAGTCGAACTCGTTGCGGGCGACGAAGTCGATCGGGCCGCCTTGTTCCATACTTTCTTGTGGCTGTACGGCAACCTTTGCGCCAACCATGCCGATCATCAGCTTAGGGTTGGTGTCTTTCAGCATCTGCGCCACACGGACGTCTGATGCGAAGGATGGCGTGGATGTATGGATGATCACCAGATCGCGGTTTTTGACGTCTTCAAGAATGGGCTCCATGCCCATTTTCGCGGGAGGTGCGTCGATCAGGCGTGAGCCGGGGACTAGTGCTGCAGGTTGGGCCAACCACGTTGGGAACCAGAAGGACTTAATCTCGCGCTTCGCCTGATAGCGTGAGCCAGCGCCGCCATCAAAACCGTCAAAGGAAGGGGGTTGGAGAAAAAGTGTTCTCATCATCGGCGAAGTCTCCAAAAGTAAAGGCGCTAACGGCTAGTACGTGGGGAGGAGTATGGATCCTCTGTGTATACTTGAAATGCCGTTAGTTGTCTGTCCGTTTTCGTTTTGCGATATGGACCGTTCTTCCGCGCCATGCAACGCGTGAGCCGCGTGCACTTGCTAGCATAACGCCTGCGGAGAGCCAGTCCCGCAAAGGGAGAAGCGGTATAGACGTGGGAAGGGGGGTCTGAGTTGCGCGGTCTACGGTACGACTACCGATTCCGCGGATGCACCAACTCAGGAGAAATAAGAGCCATGTCCAGCGTGATTTGGGGCGGAAGAGGACGGCGGCTAGAGCCCAAAAGAGCGGTAGTTGGATGGATGAGAGGCCATAACCAACGGGTTCTTCGTTCTTAACGGTCCGGCCCCAGCGGAGTTCGTGCAGTAATAAGTCACGCAGCGATGTTTCCGCTACGGTTGTGTGGGTAAGTGTTGGGGCGATGGTGATATCGTAGCCATGTTTGCGGATGAGGCGACCGAGTTGGGCATCATCAGCAACGTGATCGACTAAGGCTTCGAGGCCGCCAATGGCGCTAAGCGTTTCACGGCGCAGGGCCATTGTTGCGCCGAGGCAGTCTTGGCGTCCGAGCAGGCGTGACATCATCACGCCGGGTAAGAAATTGTGATTGATTTGGCAGGAGCCGAGTTGCTGAACCACGGTATTATTACCCGGGCGGCCAGCATAAAGAGTCGTGACTAAGCCAGTTTTAGGGTCATCAAAGGTGGCAACAACCTGCTTCAGATAGGTCGTGTCACAGTGAATATCAGAATCTGAGATCACAATAATGTTATGACGGGCGCGCCCGTACATATTTATCAGGTTGCCGACTTTACGGTTCGGTCCATGCTCAGTGGCGTCAATGACGATGTCTGTTGGGACATGTGGATATTGCGCGCATAACGATTCGACGACAGGCCGCGCGGTGTCATCTTCAGAGTGTAGGCCGAAGACGATTTGAAAATGAGGGTAATCCTGCGTGAAGAGCGTTTCGAGCGCATTACGCAGTAGCGGCTCATCACCATGCAAGGGTTTTAAGAGGGTGACCTCTGGCCAAGCGCGTGGGTCATGGGAGACCATGTCCTGACTGCCTTTTTCGCGCTTGCGAAAACGGTGCAGGAGCGTGGCGCCTATGAGCGCTTGGGTATTCCCAGCGAAAGAGACGGCTGAACAAAAAGCCGCTGCGAAAAAAGAAGGTGATAGCACGGCGCGGATGTCAGGCCGCGTGCGTGCGGAAAGTGTAAAAAGACACGTAAGAAAAGATCCGTTTAGTCGTGAAGGAAGCGGGCGGTTTTGCTATCGAGCAGGTCAGCAAGCGCAGGTGCGCCACCTTGGCTGAGGGCTGCACTAAAATCGGCGCGCTGTGCAGCAACTTGGCTAATATGTGCGTCTAGAAGAACATCCGTAGCGCGCCAGCCGTTGGGGCCTTGTGTCATCACGTAGTCAATCGGCGTTGCCGCGTCGGTACCACCACCAATAGTTGTGTCCACAATTTGGCCGCCTGTCGGGTTGGGGCGTGTTTGTGGAAGCATGGTGAAAACAGCACCGGTGCCCGGTTTGAACGACGATGCGTAGCGCGCAATGGTGAACTGCCGGAACGATGAGAGCAGGCGTGCTTTGTCCGTGTTGGAAAGACTTGCATAGCGGTATCCGACGGAGCGTCGGAGAATGGCTTCGAGGTCAAACGCGCGATCAACGGCCGGGGAGAGAATAACCATGCGGCGTTGGGCCGTTGTTCCTGTGGTTTGCGCTGTCCGTAACGCGTCATAAAGGCCACGAATAGGAGACGATACGGCGTCATTCGTGGGCGCCGCGGCTACGCTCTGCGCGTTTGCCTGGGGCAGGGGGCCCATAAATGGCATGGCGCTGGTAACCAGCAATGCGCCTAACAAAAGGCGGGGCAGGCGACAGGAAATGGAAGGAATCATGAAGAGTGCTTTCGTCCTCAACGGCGTATTTTGCAAGAGGTCGTGTCGGATACGCCGAAAATCAACCCATAATTTTTGAGGCTATACCCCGTTGGTGCGGCAAAAATGTGATGAATTTGCCACAGGGCCGGAGGGAATAGGGTTGACGAACATTGAGAGGCATGAGGCTATCGGGGTATAGCCCGCAATTAAGGATTGTCGGGTGCTTTTGAGAACGCGTGTTGTTGCGCGAACTTTTAGGGAAAAAGTATCTGTACGGTGCGCTTTTGCATAAAGTCGTAGCAGCAGGTACTTGTTACCCCCGTGATCGATGTCAAAGTAAGGCGCTAGAGTTTTAAACCCTGAGGGGTCTCTCTGGTGTTCAGAATCTGAGGATTATAATGGCCGTACCCTTGATGCAGGCTGTCCGGGTCGGACGGTACGTTGTCAAACAGCACCTGACGGGTCGGAAGCGGTATCCGCTGGTGCTGATGCTTGAGCCGCTTTTCCGCTGTAACTTGGCCTGCGCAGGCTGTGGTAAGATTGATTACCCTGCGCAGATCTTGAACCAGCGCATGAGCTTGCAGGAATGTTTGGATGCTGATGCAGAAGCAGGTGCACCCGTCATTGCTGTGGCTGGTGGTGAGCCGCTGCTGCATAAAGACATGCCGCAGATCATTAAGGGGCTGATTGCACGTAAGAAATACGTCTATTTGTGCACCAATGGTCTGTTGCTTGAGAAGAAGCTGGACGATTACGAACCGTCTCCTTTCTTCTCATGGGACATCCATTTGGATGGCGACAAACTGATGCATGATTCGTCTGTGTGTCAGGAAGGCGTGTTCGAACGTGCAACGGCTGCTATCCGTGCAGCAAAGGCGCGTGGTTTCCGTGTGTCTATCAACTGCACATTGTTTGATGGTGCAATGCCTGAGCGTGTGGCTGCGTTCTTTGACGAAGTCATGGCGATGGGTGTTGATGGTATTATGACGGCACCGGGTTACGCTTATGAGCGTGCACCGGATCAGGAGCACTTCCTGAACCGTCAGAAAACCAAGCAGTTGTTCCGTGACATTTTCCGTCTGGGCAAGGGCAAGAAGTGGCGCTTCACGCAGTCACCGCTCTTCCTGAACTTCTTGGCTGGTAATGAAAATTACCACTGCACCCCATGGGGCAAGCCGCTGCGTACAGTTTTTGGCTGGCAGCGTCCGTGCTACCTTTTGGGTGAAGGCTATGCCAAATCCTTTAAGGAACTGATGGAAGATACAGCGTGGGAGCAGTACGGTACGGGTGCGTATGAGAAATGCGCAGATTGTATGGTGCACTCAGGCTATGAATCCACGGCTGTGATGGATGCGGTGCGTCGCCCTTGGCATATTGCGAAGGTTGCGCTGTTCGGTCCGGAAACTGAGAAGCCGATGGTGCCGGAAATTTCCTTGGCGAACCAACGCTCTGCGGAATACGACTATGACGCACAGGTTGCTCAGCAAATGGAACGCCTGACGACGAAGGGTAAGCCAGCTCGCGGCCCGCGTGTTCGTGTGAATGGACGTGTTGCGGATGCAGTAACGGCAAACGCAGCGGACTGATCTCGTTACGCGTTGTCTGTTTTTGAAAAGGCCAGCTCTTCATAGGGCTGGTCTTTTTTTATGGGATGATGGGAGTGGTTCGTCTTCATTTGAGGGGGCGGGCGCTGTGACGGCTTCGTGCTTTTACGTGCTGCTCAGATGGGGCGTTGTAAATTATGGTGTTTTTCGTCTGAACCTCGTATGCTTATCGGCATGATATCGGTTCGATTATGCTGACCCCTATCCTTATTATTGGTTTGCTCATTCTCATCAACGCTGTGTTCGCGATGGGAGAATTGGCGCTTATCTCTGCCAAAAGGCCACGACTAGAAGTTTTGGCACGGCAAGGGGTGAGTGGTGCGGCAGCGGCATTGCGGCTGTCTGAGAATCCACATTCTTTCTTGCCGACCGTTCAAGTCGGCATGACGCTTGTGTCCATTTTGGAAGGGACCTTCGGCGGAAGTGAGATTGAAGCCGGGGTGCGTGATAAGATCGCGCTCATTCCGTTCCTGCGGCCTGCGGCTGAAGAGCTATCCACGGTTGTTGTCGTTGCGTTGATTACGTTTGCCATGCTGGTGTTTGGGGAATTGGTCCCTAAGCAGATTGCTTTGCAAAAGCCGGAGCGGATTGCTGCGCGTTTGTCGTGGTTATTAGTGGCTGTGGCGCGTGTGGCGCAGCCTGTCGTATGGCTGTTGAGCGGTGCATCGTCCTTGGTGCTGCGTTTGCTGCGTGTTGGCTCCATGCCGCGTGAGGCTGTCACGGAAGAAGAACTACGTGCGGTTTTGGCGGAAAGTGCGCGTGCCGGGGTGTTGGAGACAGATGAGCAGTTCATGATTGAGCGCTTGCTCCGTCTGGCAGACCGCCCGGTGCGGGCAATTATGACCCCGCGTAATGAGCTTTTCTGGATTGACCGAGACGCGGATGAAGAAACGCTTCTTCAGAAATTGCGCGCCTCACAGCATGCGCGGATTGTGGTCTGTGAGGGCGATGTTGATCATCCTATAGGCGTTATTCTTGCCAAAGACATCATGGACCGGCTGCTTCAGAAGAAGCCTATTTCCGTTGATGCTGTATTGCGAACGCCGCCTGTTATTCCGGATAGTTTAAGCGCGCAGGATATGATTGAGCGAATGCGCGGTGTGAATTTGGGCATTACCTTCGTCTTGGATGAATATGGCTCTTTCGAAGGTATCGTGACGGCATCTGACGTTTTTGAGGCCATTGTTGGAGAAGAAGCCGTAGATGTCGGCCCTGCGGAGCTTCAAGCCGCGCCGGGAGAAGAAGAGTACTTGTTTGATGGCTTTATGCCTGCGGATGAATTGCGGGCACGGTTGGACCTGGCCAATTTGCCGGGTGGTGGCAGCTATCATACTTTGGGCGGTATTCTGTTGGCCATGTTGCGTCGCGTGCCCGCAGTGGGGGACAAGGTAGCGTTTGAAGGCTGGTTGTTTGAAGTACTTGAAATGGACCGCCGACGTGTTGCGAAAGTAAAAGTCAGTCGGCAGGTTCTCGCACAGAATTAATGCTTAGGCGTTATTGATAAAGAACGGTGTGTGTGCGGCGGTGCTCGTGGATGTGTAACCGCCTTGTTGTCCGTAACTGTGTGGCTCAGCCTCTGGCGGTGGTGCGGTGAGTAATTCGACTACGCGCCGCTGTGCAGAGATTGCGCGCTGTAATAAGGCCGCATTACGTGCTGTGAGCGCAGAAAACTCTTCGATTAAATGGTGATGTTGGTTTTCAGCGTTTGATGTGGTTTGAGGTTTGGGCGTAGCGTTTTGAACGGCTTGTGAGAGGGCTTCTGTAGCGGCTTGCTTTTGCGGTAGCAAAGCCAGTGCATGAGGAAGCTGCGCCGTCTCTAGCGCCTGATTTTCAGAACGTAGAATATCTAAAAGTGCCATGAGGCGTGATACGATCGGGTTCATGCGTGCTCCTGCATGGCCAGCATTTGTTTTTGAAGGGCATCGCTTAGGCCGATGCCACCATTTTTCTCCATATTTTGTGAGATTTGCTCAATGAGCATGGGCTTGAATTGTTTTTCTCCGGCCCCTCCGCTGAACATATTGTCTGAGGTGTCTTCGGTCTCGAACATTGGTTGCAGCATTTGATTAATGGTCATGGCCTCGAAGTCATGAGCGGCTTTGTTGGTTTTTTGCTGGGGAGCGCTGGGATTGGCGTTCGGCAAAGATGGGGTGTGTTGCTTGGTAATGGGCGATGATATGCTCATCGAATTTCGAGCTCCGCTTGGAGGGCACCATCAACTTTAATGGCTTGTAAAATACTGATCAGGTCACGTGGACCAACGCCGAGGGCATTCAAGCCCGCGACAAGCTCGTGAAGTGATGTGCCGCTGGGCATGGTGGTGAGGTGGTGGTTATGCCCTGTATCGACCGCGACATTGGTGCGTGGGACGATGGCGGTTTGCCCGTTCCCAAAAGGTCCCGGTTGAGAAACCGCTGGGTCTTCGGTGATTTGCACTGTTAAGTTGCCTTGAGCGATGGCAACGGTGCTGATGCGGACGTTCGCTCCCATAATAATGGTGCCGCTGGCTTCATCAATAATGACCTTGGCGGGGCTGTCTGGTGTAACCATCAAATCGCCAATGCGGGTCAGTGTGGAAACCGGGTCCGCGGAAGAGAGATCTAACGTGATGGTGCGCGGGTCTTCCAAAGACGCGATCGGGCCGAGTGTGTGGTTAATGACCGTTTTGATGCGATTGGCAGTTGTGAGGTCTGGGTTGCGTAAGCTGAGATGCAAGTTTTGACGGTTTTTGAGGCTGAAAGGGACTTCGCGTTCGACGATAGCACCGTTGGCAATATGGCCACTGGTGGGGACATTGCGCGTAATGGAAGCGGCGGCCCCGCGTGCGCTGAAGGCATTGGTCACCATGCTGCCCTGTGCCACGGCGTAGACTTCGCCATCGGCAGCCATAAGAGGGGTGACTAAAAGAGTGCCCCCTGTAAGGGACGTTGCATCCCCGACTGCTGAGATCGTGACGTCGATGCGGTTGCCCCCATGGACAAAAGCTGGGAGCTCGGCCGTTACCATAACGGCCGCAATATCATGGGTTTGTAATTGCCGCTCTTGATCGCGGATATTCACGCCCAGACGGTTCAGCATTGAAATTAGTGTTTCACGCGTAAAGATGGAATTGGTGAGGCGGTCCCCGGTGCCGTTTAGGCCAACAACAAGGCCGTAACCGATGAGTTGGTTACTTCGAACCCCTTCCATATCCGTAATATCTTTGATGCGTACTGTGGCAGCGTGGCTGTGTAGAGGAAGTAGCGTTAAAAACATAAGGATTGCGGAGCAGAGTAATCCGACCTGTTTCAACATGTGCTGGCCGAGGTGCGGCATGAGAAAGTGATCTCCTGACAGCGAAGAGGTGTGAACGGTCAGGAAAAGTTTTGGGGCTTATAGGTAAATAAATTACTAATTTAGGGGGTATTTTATCTCTTTTTGTCTTTTGAGATGGGCTTGGCGAATGCTGTTCGTGTGGTTATAAGCCGCTCGAGGTCACTGCGGAGTGACTATGCCGAATTATCGGCAGAATTGCAGGGATTGGATGCGCATGATTACGTTGCCGCCGGACTATACCCCTTCCGACGACGAAGAGTTCATGAATCCGCTTCAGGTCGAATATTTTCGCCAAAAGCTGCTGCGCTGGCGCGCAGAGCTGTTGAAAGAAGCAGACGGAACGCTGGCCAGCCTCTCAGAAGGTGGTATTCACGAATCTGATATTTCTGATCGGGCAAGTGTCGAAACGGATCGGGCTTTTGAATTACGTACGCGTGACCGTGCGCGTAAGTTAATTACAAAAATTAATATGGCTCTCCAAAAAGTTGAAGACAATGTTTACGGTTACTGTGAAGAAACCGGAGACCCGATTGGGTTGAAGCGTCTTGAAGCACGTCCCATAGCGACTCTGTCGATTGACGCCCAAGAACGTCATGAGCGGATGGAAAAAATCCACCGCGACGACTGATTGGGGGTTGCGCTTGGCGCGGTAAGACGATAGGTACCCCGCCAAGGCAGCGGGCTGCTGTAGCTCAGTGGTAGAGCACTCCCTTGGTAAGGGAGAGGTCGCGAGTTCAATCCTCGCCAGCAGCACCAGTTTTTTCCTATTCCATAAAATAAAGATGGTCGATGCGCTCCGTTCCTGACGGGATTCGGTGTCAGTAAGGGGCGACGGCGCCTCTGAACGATGTTATCAAACGCTTATGACGCATCCTCGCTATCGCTCCCGTCATCCTCATGACAATAAGGGTCGGCCGATTATACGGCCGCGTTTTCGTCGTTTTCGCCAAGCTCTGGCGGTCACAGCCGGCGTTGGTCTGGTTGGGGCGTTAGGGGCAGGTGTTTTAGCCTGGGCGACTTACGCGAAGTTACTGGCAGACCTGCCAAGTATTGATAGTTTGCAGGTTTATCAGCCGCCAACGGTTAGTCGGATTTATACATCTGATGATCAGTTAATGGCGCAACTGGCCAGTGAACGGCGTATTTTCGTTCCGATTGATGCGATTCCAGATCGCGTTAAAAAAGCTTTCCTCGCGACGGAAGATCATAATTTCTACAGCCATGGCGGCGTAGATATGATGGCGATTGCGCGTGCGGGTGTGACGGATTTATTCGCACGGCATGGGCGGCGCCCATTAGGGGCTTCGACGATTACGCAGCAAGTGGCGAAGGTCATGCTGCTGAACAGTAACGTGTTGACGCTGGAGCGTAAGTTTAAGGAAGCGCTTCTCGCCATTAAAATGGAAGAGGTCCTATCGAAAGATAAGATTCTCGAAATTTATTTGAATGGTATTGATCTGGGGAATGGCGTTTTTGGTGTGGCAGCCGCTGCGCAGACGTATTTCAATAAGCCTTTAGATCAATTGACGGATGCGGAAGCTGCATCTTTGGCAGCACTCCCAAAATCCCCGACGCATTATAATCCGTATTTGCATCCTCAAGCGGCATTGGTGCGTCGCAATCTTGTTCTGGACTTGATGGTTGACAATGGGGTTTTGGCCCGTGATCAGGCGGAGCAGGATAAGCAAGAGCCTCTGCTGCCAGAGCGTAGCCCGCGTTTTGGGCCTTTGGCAGATTCGGAATGGTTCGGCGCTGAAGTGCGCCGTCAACTCATCGGACAGTATGGTGAAGATCGTGCGCTCAATGGCGGTCTTGAGGTTCATACAAGTATGAATCACAGTCTCCAAGCTGCCGCGACACGTATCTTACGTGAAGGGTTGGTGACGTATGATCGTGCGCGGACAGGCTGGCGTGGCCCAGTACGGCATGTAGAGGGTGTCACGGACAGTAATTGGACGGCGCAACTCGATCGTGTTGTCGCTCCTTCTGGTATGCTGCCAGAGTGGCGGCTTGGTATGCTTCTGCCCGGTGGTAACCGTGTGGGCTGGGTTGAGCATGGCGTGCCGCGCACTGCGACGTTGCTGTGGTCTGATATTGTATGGGCGCGTCGTATGCGCCTGATACAAGCGGGTGATGCCATTATGGTTCAACCGCAAGCGAATGGGACCGTCTCGTTGCGGCAAATCCCTCAAGTGGAGGGAGCTGCAGTGACGATGGATGCGCGCACCGGGCGTGTTCTGGCTTTGGTTGGCGGGTGGTCCTTCCGTGAGAGTCAGTTTAACCGTGCGACGCAGGCGCTACGTCAGCCGGGGTCATCGTTTAAGCCATTTGTGTATTTGGCGGCGATGGAGCAGGGCATTTCACCTTCTGAAAAATTTGATGATTCCCCTGTTTCTTATGGTAGCTGGCATCCGCGCAACTACGAACATGATAACTGGGGCCCTACGACTCTGCATGATGCACTGCGGGAAAGCCGGAACCTCGTCACGATCCGTGTGGCGGCGCATTTGGGTATGAAAGCGGTTGCGGACACGGCAGAGAAGGCAGGACTTGTTGATCAAATGCCGCGTGTGCTGCCAGCGGCACTCGGGGCGGTTGAGACGACGGTTCTGAAAGAGGCGGCAGCCTATGCGAGCATTGCCAATGGTGGGCATGTCGTTCAGCCGAGCTTGATTGATGATATTCAAGATCGCGCTGGAGATATTTTGTGGCATTCTAGTGCGCTATCGTTGACGGCGGGGCAGCAGATGCCACCTGCACCAACGGTCGCGCCAGATCATGCTGCGCCCACGCCCACGCCCACGCCCACGTCGAGTGGTGTAGCCGTGCCGTTTCTGAATGATTCCCGCCCTGTTCTGGCAAGCGAAGCAAGTTCGTATCAGGTCATTACAATGCTGAAGGACGTGATTGCGAATGGTACGGGGCGCTTGGCGGGGGAGGGGATCGATAGACCTATCGCTGGGAAAACAGGGACGAGTCAGGATTTCCATGACGCATGGTTCGCAGGTTTCTCTCCTGATCTCGTGACGGTTGTATGGGTTGGTTACGATACGCCTGAGACGTTAGGAAAGAATGCCGATGGTGGGCGTATCGCCGCACCAATTTGGAACCGTATTATGAAGGTCGCGTTGGCGGACCGTCCACGTGTTGATTTTCGAGTGCCGGCGGAGATTACATTGGCACGCTATAATACTGGACGTGTAGATGCTGTAGATGGGTTCAAGCCGGATCAGGTGCCGGGTGCATCTGTGGCATTGCATGGCTTCGGTGCGGGCACAGAAGCATTGACGGCAACCGATACCGGAGCCGATTCTGTTGTGTCTGATAGTGAAAATGATATGGGGAATGCCCCTGAGAGTTCATCTGCGTCTTCGGGTCACACGGCCGCACCAAATACGCCAGCACCGCAAAAACCGGATTCGGCTGAGGGTGACATTGGTGTCGGTGGGTTGTACTGAGGGGCGCTTTCGTTGTGGAAACACCGTAGTGGTGGGACCATTTTTGCGAATGGAGAAAGAATATGTCGGCCGAAACTGAGGCCCTTGCGGAGCAAATCAAGCAGTCGGTGGCACTGCTGAGGAGGCATCTTTAACTGGGATGTTTCTAAAACCCGGCTTGAAGAATTAAATCACCGCTCTGAAGACCCCGATCTTTGGAATGATGCGGCTCTCGCGCAAAAGTTAATGCGTGAACGGACAACGCTCGCGAATCAAATCGAGGGCGTTGAACAGATTGAAGAAGAAGTCAGCAGCACGCTTGAGCTTGTTGAGTTGGCAGAGATGGAAGGCGATGAAGGGATGGTACAGGATGCCATTGCTTCTTTGCGCGCTATCGCCGCGGATACGCATAAGCGTGAAATTGAGAGCCTTCTGTCTGGTGAGGCGGATAGCAATGACTGTTACTTAGAAGTCAATGCTGGCGCAGGCGGTACGGAAGCGCAGGATTGGGCTCAAATGATCCTGCGTATGTATACGCGCTGGGCCGAGCAGCACGGTTATAAGGTGACCTTCATTGAAGGTAGTGAGGGCGAGCAAGCAGGCATTAAGTCTACGACTGTGCAGATCAGCGGACCCAATGCTTATGGTTGGATGAAGACGGAAGCGGGTGTTCACCGTTTGGTGCGTATCTCTCCGTTTGACTCGGCTGCGCGTCGTCAAACCTCTTTTGCTTCAGTGTGGGTCTATCCTGTTGTGGATGATACGATTGAAGTGGAAGTGAACGATTCTGACCTGCGTGTTGATACGTTCCGTGCCTCAGGCGCGGGTGGTCAGCACGTGAATAAAACCGATTCTGCTATTCGTATTACGCATATTCCAACGGGCATTGTCGTTGCATGTCAAACGGATCGCTCACAGCATCGTAACCGTGCAAAGGCGATGGAGATGCTACGTGCACGTATGTACGAGGCTGAGTTGCAAAAGCGTGAAGCCGCTGCTGCTCAGACGGAAGCGTCTAAGACTGATATCGGCTGGGGGCATCAAATCCGTTCGTATGTTTTGGCGCCTTATCAGTTGGTGAAAGATTTGCGGACCGGCGTTGAAAAAGGCAATCCGGACGCAGTTCTTGATGGCGCGTTGGATGATTTTATGTCCGCTTCTTTGGCGCAGCGTGTGGGGGCAACACGGTCGGAAGCAAGTGCTACTGCCCAATAAAGAGGCATAAGAGTTTTTGCGCTTACGAATCTAAAATTCTTTATAGTTTGTAAAAAAAAGATCGCTCGAAAGAGCGGTCTTTTTTTTGTGTTTTTGTCCTAAAAAAAACGTTTTTTGTATGAGAAAACATTCATTAATGTCGCGTCTGAGCGTTGATGTAGTCTGAATTGTTTAAAAAATATGACGGTTTCATAATTTTGAAATGAACAATCAGCTTGACACATTATGGCGAAGCCTGCCCAATTAAGCATATCGGGTATGTGTGCAAGGCATGTGACGTTCATGTTGATTTGTCTTGCATAGTGTCTGCAAAAAAGCGTTCGATCGGTTGTCGCATGTCATGAGGGATGTGTGTACCGATTGCCTATTGTCAGTGAGGGGTAAGAAGGTTTCGACATGAAGAGCTACGCCGCACAGCAGCGCAAGCCGGCAGATTATCTTGTCGCAATCATCGTGGCCGTGCTGGTTATGGGCGGCATCGTTTATGCGCTCATGAGTGGTGCTGTGGGCAAGCTTACCCACGAGCAGCCGCCGATCAAAACAGAAGTGATCAAAGAGCAGCCTAAGCCACCGCCGCCACCTCCACCGCCGCCACCGCCGCAGATGGAGCAGCCGCCTCCACCGTATATTCCGCCGCCAAAGATCAGTGTTCCGCCACCGCCGAAGGCTGTGCAACGTGTGACACACACGAAGCCGCCACATCCGGTTCCGCCGAGCCCAACGCCGACGCCTGTGCCGACGCCAGCTCCGCCAACGCCGAACCCGGTGCCAGCAGTTCCTGATCACAGCGCAGGTGCGCGCCCGATTAACGGTGCGAAGCCTGATTATCCGGAAGAAGCACAAGAAGAAAACCGCGAAGGTAAGGTAACTGCCAGCTGCGATATTCTTCCGACCGGCTATACAGCAAACTGCCAGATCGTCAGCTCTAGCGGTGGTCATGAGTTTGTTGAAAGTGCGCTCGAGTTCCTGCGGAAGGCTAAATATCAGCCTGCGATTGTGAACGGTGCGCCTGTGATGGAACATCATCACATTCTGCATGTGGACTTTAACCTGGGCGACTAAGCGCAGGTTATGGGTTGCGATAATTGAGCTTTCTCCCTTTGTTTCCGCTGTGAACGAAGGGAGAGAAGAAAAAATACGGTTCCAAACATCATGATTTTGGAACTGCCAAGTTTAAGACCGCTCGGCTTCGAGCATTTTAATTGAGGATATGGAGTTCATGACCAGACTGTTCCGCCTTCCCGCTCTTGCTGCTCCTACGAAGGCGCGCGCCGTCCGGGCCAGCGCTATGGCTCTGACGCTGGCTCTGGCAACGGGCGCTGTCGCTCCTGCGATCAGCTACGCTCAGGACGCTTCTCAGGCTGCTGCGCCTGCAGCTGCTCCAGCTCCTGCTGATCAGTCTGCTCCTGCGGCAGCGGCACCTGCTCCGGCAGCTCCTGACGCGGCTGCGCCTGCAGCTCCAGCACCAGATGCCGCAGCGCCTGCAGCTGCACCTGCTGAAAAAGTTTCTGCACCGGCTGAAGACACAGCACCAAAGGGCAACCCGTATGGTCTGGGCGCTCTGTGGGCAAACGGTGACATTATCGCACGTAGCGTTCTGATCATCATGGTGATCATGTCTGCTGGTACGTGGTTGATTATGGTCACGAAGTTCCTTGAGCAAGCACGCGTTCTGTCTGCTGCTAAAGAATCTGCTCGTGAATTCTGGGCAAAGCCTTCGATCCAAGAAGGTGCAGCGTCTCTGAAGGCTTCTTCTCCGTTCCGTTACATCGCAGAAACCGGCATTGTTGCTGCTGAGCACCATGATGGTTCTATGCGTGACTCGATCGACCTGCATTCTTGGACCGAAATGTCCATTTCTCGTTCGGTTGAAACGGTGAACACGCGTCTGCAAGGTGGCCTGGCATTCTTGGGTACCGTTGGTTCAACGTCTCCGTTCGTTGGTCTGTTCGGTACGGTTTGGGGTATTTACCACGCCCTGACAGCAATCGGTATGTCTGGTCAGGCATCCATCGATAAGGTTGCTGGTCCAGTCGGTGAATCACTGATCATGACGGCAATCGGTCTTGCAACGGCTGTTCCAGCTGTTCTGGGTTACAACCTGCTGATCCGTCGTAACAAGGGTGCTATGGACCGCGTGCGTAACTTCGCAGCTGACGTTCAGTCCATCCTGATCGGTGGTTTCCGTCACGGTGCTTCTCCAGAAGCAACGAAGACGACTTCTGCAACCAACGGCCGAGGCTAATCCCATGGGAATGAACGTCGGAGGAGGCGGCGGTGACGACGAGGTGGTGTCGGCTATCAACACCACTCCCCTCGTCGACGTCATGCTGGTGCTGCTGATCATCTTCTTGATCACGATCCCTGTAGCGACGCATACGGTGAAGGTGAAACTGCCGGTTGATGCTAATCAGCCGACACAGACCAAGCCGGGCAATGTTGTCCTTGCAGTGACTGCAAACGGGCAGGTGTATTGGGATACAACCCCGATGCATTCGCGTGATGACTTGTTGAACCATCTGGTTGAAGCGGCGAAGAAAAAGCCGCAGCCACAGATCCAGGTCCGTGGTGATGGTGCTGCAAAGTACATGGCGGTTGGTCAAGTTGTGGCCACGTGTCAAGAGGCGGGTATTGCTCACGTTGATTTCATCACTGAGCAACCTCACTCGTAAGGTTGGTCGCAGGGCCTGAATTTCAGGCTCTGCGCTCCCTTCAATTGTTTAAGGAAGGACCGCCGATATGGGTATGAACGTAGGAAGCAGTGCCGAAGACGAAGGTATTGTCGATATCAACACCACGCCATTGATTGACGTGATGTTGGTGCTGCTTATCATGCTTATCATTACTATTCCGTTGCAGACACATTCTGTGTCGATCGACCTGCCACAAGGTAATCCACCGCCATCAGCGGAGCAGCCTAAGTTGGTTACGGTTAGCATCGGTTATGACAACAGCATTACTTGGAATGGTGAAGCGATTGATTCTGAAGCATCACTTCAGTCTCATTTTGCATCAGCAGCTGCAGAAGCAGATCAACCAGAAATGCATATTCACCCTGACCGTCTTTCAGATTATAAGACGGTTGCCCATGTTATGGCTGATGCTCAGCGCCTCGGTATCACGAAGCTCGGCATTGTGGGTCTAGATCAGTTTATGGAAGGACAGTAATTCGTGTCTTTGTCCCTTAACCGCTTCAACCTTACCCGTAAAACGCTCATGGTCAGCACTGCTGCTCTGAGCCTTGCTTTCTTTGGTACGGCTTCGGCAGCCGATGTTCTTGGCCAAGCCGTTGGTAAGGATCTGCAGCAGGCACAGTCTGCCCTTGCATCCAAAGAGTACGCAAAGGCGATGACCGCTGTTGATGCAGCAGATGCTGTTAAGGGCAAGACCGAGTACGAGGCGTACACGACTGCACAAATGCGTGCAGCTGTGGCGGCTCAGTCCGGTAATACGGCAGCTGCGATCAAAGCATATGATGTTTTGATCGCGAGTGGCCGTACGCCTGCAGCGGCCAAAGGCCAAATGCTGATGGCCGAAGCAACAATGGCGTATAGCGGAAAGAATTATCCGTTAGCGATTCAAGCGACGCAGCGTTACCTGAAAGATCATGCGCTTGATACGCGTATGCAGACGGTTTTGATCCAAAGCTATTATCTGCAAGGTGATTGGAAGGGTTGTGCGCAGGCGGCGCAGGCACAAGTTGATGCAACGATTGCTGCGGGAAAGATTCCGCCAGAAAATCATTTGCAGATGCTGGCCACGGCTTATACCAGCCTAAAGGATGCTGACGCGAAGACGCATACCTATGTGTTGCTCGCAAAGTATTACAACAAGCCTGATTACTGGGCGATGTTGATCCACGATCTGGTTGCAAATCCGAACCTTCAGCCGCCATTGGTTCTGTATGTTGAGCGTCTTCGCTTGCAGACGGGTGTGTTGAAAGATCCGTCTGATTTCCAAGATATGGGTGAACGCGCTGTTCAGATGGGCTTGTCTCAGTTGGCATTGAACCTGCTTAATCAGGGCTATGCTGCAAAGATTTTGGGTGTTGGTCCTTCCGCACCAGCTACAGCAAAATTCCATGCTTTTGTTGCGCAACGTGCAGCAGCCGATCGTGCGCAGTTGACGCAAGATGCGACGGCAGCTCAGGCTGCGGCAAATGCTGGTCCGTCCCTGACGACAGGTTATAACCTTGTTCTGAATGGGCAGGGGCCTGCTGGTTTGGCGCTGATGAAGGCTGGCTTAGCGAAGTCACCACGTTATCCAGATCTGGCAGTTGTGGAATACGGCATGGCGCAGATGGATGCCGGTCAGAAGGCTGATGCTGTGACGACCTTTAATTCTATCAAAAATCCAGGGCCAGCGCGTGATGTTGCGGCACTGTGGGCTTTGCTTTTGTCTCAGCCAGGTCATTAAAGATCGTATAATCGTTTGATTATACTGTTTTCCAAGAGCGCCCTCTCAGCAAGAGAGGGCGCTTTTTTTATGTCGTATGGTTGTGATCTTGAAAGTCTTTTAAGATCATATGGTGTGGTTAAAATGGTAAAATTGCATCCATAATTTGTTGCCCATAGCGTGGGGTTTGCAGGCGGCTGAGGGTGCCGCGACCACCATATGAGATGCGGGCTTCGGCCATGCGGTCATGGGTAACGGTGTTATCGGCCGTGATGTCTTGAGGGCGTACGATGCCAGACACGCCGAGTTCTCGAAGCTCACTATTCACACGCATTTCTTGCTTGCCCATCACGACAAAATTTCCGTTTGGTAAGACCTGTGTGATTGTCCCTGCGAGGCGTAGGGTTACGCTCTCATTTCGGGCGATCTTACCGGTGGCGGTGTTGCCGCTGCTGCTGTTGGTCGCAAGGCTATTGGCGCCTGTGAGTGCGTCAATGATTTTACCTTTGACGCCAAAAAGATTGGGAATCCCAAGCTTCTGGTTACCGTCCCGTTGGGCGGTTGTACCGTCATTCATGGATGCATTATCGGTAATATTGACGATAATTGTGACGAGGTCCCCCACTTGAGAGGCGCGCTGATCCTTGAAAAAGGCGCGACTGCCACTGTGCCATAAGCTGGAGGGCTCTTGAGGGGGGAGGTGTAGTGGCGGCATAGGCATGGTGATCGGCTGATAATTGGCGGCCAAAGTGGGGTCTGAAATACTGGTCATGCGTGGTGGGCGGCCAACTTCAGAGAGATCGTCCAAATTATTGCAGGCGGAGAGTAGCAAGCTAAAGCTACAGCATATCAGGCTGAGCGGTCCTTTAAGAGAAAGGGTCATGGGTTTGGGGCGATCCAAATGGTGATGTGGTGCGTGAGAGAAGCATGGAGGTGTTTAAGATCAGGTTAAAAGCGAACCTCTGGGGGAAACTCTGCGTTCACAAACACAGCATAGGGGCAAGCCCAGTATTGTGTTTTGGGAAGTGTCTGGTTCTATCACCCCCTAACGGGAGTTTAGATGGTGATAGGACGGTCCAAGAGGAGTTCATTTATGGCGCCGAATGCAGAGAGTGGCGGTCATCGTCGCGTTAGCCGGTCTAAACTTTGGGTGCGTCGTTTGCGCCGAGTAGGGGCTGCTTTGGTAGTATGTCTCTTCGCATTAGGGGGTGTTCATACGGCTCATGCCGAAGGAACGGCAGTGCCAAGTTTGACCCAAGCGCAAGCGCAGCAGTTGCTCGGCGTTTTGAATGATGATGCAAAGCGCAAAGCTTTTGCGACGACGTTGAAAAATCTATCCGCCGCACAAACTGCCGGTGCCGTACCGGGGGCGCCAAAAGCGACACCACAATCTGACAGTTTGGGTGACCAGATGCTGAGCAGTGTGGTGGGGTTCGGGCAGGCCTTACAGCATGAAGCGCATGTGCTGATTGGCACTATTGGGAATGTGCGTGCTTTAGGCGTTTGGGTCGTGGGCGTTGTGCAAACGCCGTCTGAGCAGGCAGTGATTTTGAAAGTTTTACTGCGTGTTGCGGTCTTGCTGGTGGTCGGTGGTGTTTTGTTTGCGGCGCTCCGCTTGGCATTGAAAAAGCCACGTGCGTTGTTGGCGGCGCGTGGGCAGCAGCGTAATGCTGATGAAGAGCGCACAGAGCGTCGTGAAGTGCGCCAAGTGGTGGAAGCTACCATTGAACAGAGCGGCGCTACGCGGTCTACGGAAGATGTAGAGCGGGATGAAGCGCAGCGTGTGCGGCATCAGGGGTCATGGTCCAAATTGGTATTGGCCTTTCGTCGTTTACCGTTTGCATTCGGCTTGTTCGTGCTGGATGTTTTGCCGATTGCGATGTTTCCGCTGGCTGCTTTCTTGATCGAAGGGCTGGATGACGCGGGTGATGGTGCAACTGGGGCTGCCATTGAAGCTGTTGCATGGATCGGTTGCTTTGGGGCTTGTGGCCTTGTGGCCTTGGTTCAGATGCTCTTTGCACCGCAGCAAGCGTGGCGCCGTTTGCTTATTATGGGCGATAAGGGCGCGAGCTTCTGGTTTGGCTGGCTTAAGCGCTTGGGAACAACGTTAGGTTTTGGGCTGGCTGCTTTGACAGTGCTGTCATCGTTTGGAATGCCAGATGCTGTTGTGGGGGCTTTGGGTAAATTATTAGCCCTTATTATTCATTTGCAATTGCTCTTTATGATTTTACGGGGGCGTGCGCCTGTCTGGAAGTTGTGTGAGCAGGTTGCAGAGCGTAGCCGTGTTCCGGGTTTGCTCCGCTTTATTGGGCATGGCTGGTGGATTGCTGCCATTTTCTTTGACTTAGCCTTGTGGCTGGTTTGGGCGGCAGAAATTCACGGTGGTTATGCCGTGATCACTACATTGTTTGTGCGGACATGTATTGCTGTCGCGTTGACGCGTGTTGTGAGCATTGTTGCGTATGGCGGTGTGGAGCGTTTGTTCCGCCATCTGCCGGATTGGGCATCATTGACTGAAGACGCGCAGGTACGGGTGAGCCGTTATTATCCTGCTGTGCAGCATGTGGTGACGTTGCTTCTGGCGGTTGTAACGGTTTTCGCGTTGTCAGTGGCATGGGGGGCGCCTGTTCGTGAGTTGTTTGAGCAAGGTGGCTTAGGTCAGCATATCTTCTCGTCTGTTCTGACAATTCTCGTTGCTCTCCTAATCGGCGTATTGGTTTGGGAAGCGGTGAGCATTGCGACCGAACGGCATTTGCAGCGTTTGGCAAAGTCTAAGGATGGTGTTGCAAAAGCCGCACGTTTTCGGACGTTGCAGCCAATGCTGCGAATTATTTTGCTGGTTGTTTTGTCCGCTGTGATTGGGCTTACGATTCTGTCTGAGATTGGTGTGAATACTGCGCCCCTGCTGGCGAGTGCATCTATTTTTGGCGTGGCATTGGGTTTCGGCTCACAAAAATTGGTGCAGGATTTTATCAGTGGGATTTTCTTGCTGATGGAGAATGCGCTGACGGTCGGTGACGCAGTGACGCTGAGCGGGACTTACGGTGTTGTTGAAAAGCTGTCGCTGCGCACGGTACATGTGCGTGCGAATGATGGTTCAATGAACATCTTCCCGTTCAGTTCTTTGAACCAAATCATTAACTATAACCGTGATTTTGCACGCGCCATTATCGTGGCGGAAGTTGGGTATGCGGTTGATACTGATGACGTTGTGAAAGCTATTCATGACATCACGGCGGAGATGCGGGCTGACCCAGACTTCAAAAATCTGATCATTGATGACTTCCAGATGTGGGGTGTCGATTCATTGAATGATTGGTCCGTTACGGTCCGTGGTACCTTGCCGACGACAACGGCTGGACGCTGGCCCGTGCAGCGCCAGTTCTATCGTCGTATGAAGAAGTGCTTTGAGGCGCGCGGCATTGACATTCCATTCCCAACGCGGACACTGGAGGTATCTGGGCTGGAACGTTTGACGGATTATCGTGGGCCGCAGGGCGAAAAGCTTGGTGTGGCTCCAGAGCATCCGGGGACGGTTCGGGCGCAAGATGCTGAGATTGATGAGAAGCCATGATTAGGGGAGCGGTGGGCCGGGAGGCAGCGCCGAGACATTTCTGAGTGTTATAAGACCTGTCTCCGTTGTGGCGATGTTAGCCCTATGCGTCGTGTTTGGAACGGCGAGTGCTAAGCCACAACCTACGGACTCGCCTTCTCCTGAAACCGATATGGCGTCGGATCAGTCAGGTAGTCATACCGATGATCCGACGCCATCACCGGGAGCCGCGGCCACTTTGCCGAAGGCATCGGCTTATGAGAATGTGATCGGGAATTTTCCAGTTCCGCCATCATTATTCCCGATTGTTAATAAGCGTTCTGGCTGGTTGCGGCAGCATGGAACGATTATCCAGCTTGATAATCTCAATGAATTTATGGGTGCCGTCACGGCGCCAACACCGGGGCATGGATACCGACAAGGTTCGTCTAATGCAGGGCAATATGCACTGAACATTTTGACGGACTGGGACCGTGTTTTGGGGTGGTCTGGTTTTACGACGCATGCGGTGATTGTGGGCCGTTACGGTACGACTGCGAACCGTATGTTTGGTGATTGGTTAGCGCATAGTCAGGAAACTTATGGCGGCGGCGGTAATGTCGTTGCGCATTTGGTGATGGCGTATGGTGAGCAGCACCTTTGGGAAGATCGTTTATCTATAGCGGCTGGGCGTATGTCTCAGCTTTCTGATTTCGCCAGTGGGTCTTTATTTTGTACGTTTATGAACAATAGTTTCTGTGGCCGCCCGAAGGGGGCTGCGGATAGTTCCTATTACAGCTCTTATCCTGCGTCAGTGTGGGCCCTGCGGGTGAGAGCACGCCCGTTACGGCGTGATGTCTATGTGCAGGCCGGTGTTTATTTTGCGGAAGAGGGGATTTATTCCCCGTCTATGAACCGTTCGGGCTTTCATCTTAGCGGTGCGTATCATGTGGGAGAGATCTTCCCGGTTGAATTAGGGTGGCAGCCGAGTTTTCGTCGCCATTCTGGGGAAGTTGCATTTCCGGGGCATTACAAGCTTGGCTTTGCGGTAGAGCGTGTGTCACGGGCAGAGAATTTTCTTGATACGCTTGGAAATCCGTATGCGGATAGTGGCTTCTCAGCTGCGCGGCAGAGTGGTTCGTGGTCGAGCTGGTTTTTGATGGATCAGCGTTTATGGACGTCGCGGCGGCACCCTAAGACAGGGCTTTCCTTCTTGGGGGGGGCTGTTTTTAATGCGCCGCATACTGCTCTGCGTGATCGCCAGTTTTATGCAGGTTTTACATGGAATGGTTTTTGGGCCAGCCACCCGGCGGATACGATTGGTCTCGCATTTTCGTATGTGCATATTGCGGATGGTGTCCAGAAATCGGAAGCGCATTTAATGCGTCGAAAGCGCGCCTTGCCCTATAAGGCGACGGGTGTTCAAACGGATGCTGAAGTGGTGGAACTGAATTATAGTTTCCCTGTCGGGCGTGCAGTGACCTTAGAGCCGGATGTTCAATATTATCATCATCCGAATGGGCAGGCGAATTTGCGGGATGCTCTTATGTTTGGTTTCCGCAGCCATATTGAAATTTTCTAGTTAGTGATGTGTGCTGCGTGGGCTTGTGAGAACATTGCCCGCAGAGGCTGTTACAATACACAAAACACCGATCCAGCGTGCAGATGACAGGTTCTCGCCCAAGAAAATAAGGCCAGAAACCGCGCCGAGCATGGGTTCCAAGCTCAGGAGAATGCCAAGGTCACGCGGTTTGAGGCGGCGCATCGCCATCATATCTAGAATATAAGGTACGGCTGAAGACAGGATCGCCACGCTGAGGGCTGCTCCGCCTTGCCAAGGGTGGGTGACGATCAGCGGCAGTGTGGGCAGGAGGCAGGGGAGCAATAAGATCCCTGCTGTACTCATGCCCAGGGTGGTTGCGAGTGTGGCCGGGAGTGTTTGCCCGATGCGGGTGCCTGTGAGGATATAGACAATCCAACCACCACCGCTGAGCAGTGCTGCCGCGATGCCCCATGGGTCTAGGCTGTGCACAGCCCCGTGTACGGCACTTTCTGGGCGTAGAAGAAGGAAAAGGCCAAGGATTACAAAGCTGGCCCAGCAGAGGTCTAAAATGCGCCGGGAGCCTGTTAAAGCAAGGGTAAGCGGGCCTGTAAATTCGAGGGCCACGACGATGCCCAAAGGTAGCCGTACGAGCGCATAGTAGAAGCAAAAATTCATCACGGCGATGGACAGCCCATAGGGCAAGAGCAGCGTGAGAGTTTTTTTGTTCAGTTGGCCGGGTAGAGGGCGCCAGATCGTGAGGAGGATGATGGCGGCCAAGCAAACGCGCAGCCCCACCATGCCGGAGGGGCCAAAAAGTGGGAATAACCCTTTGGCTAAGGTTGCACCGATCTGGAAAGAGGAAATACCCCCGATCAGTAAGCCAACGGCTTTAAGTTGGCTGTAGCGCTCAGGAGGGTGGGGCAGGGTGGACATGATCAGACGTCGAGGTCTTCAACACTGCGGGCGTGTTCTTGAATGAAACGGAAACGGAGTTCGGGTTTGCGTCCCATGAGGCTTTCAACGCGCTCACTGGTATGATGACGGTCTTCAGGCAGCGCTACAACGCGCAAAAGTGTGCGGCGAGCAGGGTCCATTGTGGTTTGTTTGAGGTCTTTGACCGGCATCTCCCCTAAGCCTTTGAAGCGTGAAACTTCGACTTTGGCATTGGGTTTGAAATCGCTGCGGATGCGGCGGTCCCGGTCTAGATCATCCATGGCGTAAATGGTTTTGGCACCATGGGTCAGGCGGTAGAGCGGGGGCTGCGCAAGGTGCAGGTGTCCGTGGCGGATGAGTTCTGGCATTTCGCGGTAGAAGAACGTCATCAGCAGCGAGGCGATATGCGCACCATCCACGTCAGCATCGGTCATGATGATCACGCGGCCATAACGTAAGCGGCTGACATCGAAGCTTTGGCCGACACCGCAGCCGAGTGCCTCAATGAGGTCACGGAGTTCTTGGTTGGCGCGCAATTTGTCGGCGGTGGCGGAGGCGACGTTGAGAATTTTGCCGCGAAGGGGAAGAACTGCTTGTGTTTCACGGTCACGGGCTTGTCGGGCAGAGCCGCCAGCGGATTCACCTTCGACGAGGAAGAGCTCTGTTTCCGCCGCATTCTCACGCGTACAATCGGTCAGCTTACCGGGGAGGCGTAGCTTACGGGTGGCGCTCTTACGGGCGGTTTCTTTGACTTCACGGCGGCGCAGGCGGTCTTCTGCGCGTTCGATCATGAACGCTAAAAGATTATCAGCTTGTTGAGGGTTGCCGCCGAGCCAATGATCAATCCGGTCACGCAAAGCGCCTTCGACAAGGCGTGAGGCTTCTTGCGTGGTCAGTTTGTCTTTCGTTTGCCCTTGGAATTGCGGGTCACGAATAAAGACGGAGAGTTTTGCTGCGACGGCGCCGAGAACATCTTCTGCGGTGATAGCAGCGGCGCGTTTATTTTTACGCTGGTCGCCCCATGCACGGAAGCCTTTGACAAGTGCCGCGCGGAAGCCCGTTTCATGCGTGCCGCCTTGAGGGGTAGGGATGGTGTTGCAGTAGGACGTCAGGGCTGAGGTGCCGCTCTCAAGGAAAGCAACGGCCCATTCAACACGTCCCCCTGTACGACCATCGGCGGCGACGGGAAGTTCAGCTTCACCTGCCCAGTATGGGGAGAGTAGAGCCGGATTCTCGCCGAGATCAGCTGCAAGCGCATCTTCTAGGCCGTTGGGGAATTGGATGAGCGCTTCGGCGGGTGTTTCATCCTCGGCTTTGAGGAGGGATGCCTCACAGCGCCATTGGATCGTGACCCCTCGGAATAGGGCGGCTTTAGATTTGCACAGACGGAACAGGCGCGCAGGAGAGAAATGATGCGTGCCAAAGATTGCGGGGTCCGGTGCGAAGCGCACGGTCGTGCCGCGGCGGTTGGGCGCGTTGCCTACCGGAGCCAGTGGGCCGAGGGGGTTTCCGCGTGAGAAGTCTTGGCGGTACAATGTACGATCTCGCGCGACTTCCACTTCTAACTTCTCAGACAGAGCATTGACGACGGAACTACCGACGCCATGTAGGCCACCAGAGGTGTCATAGGCTTTGCCGGAGAATTTACCACCAGCATGGAGGGTGGTGAAAATAACTTCGAGCGCAGATTTGTCTGGAAATTTGGGGTGTGGGTCGATCGGAATACCACGGCCATTGTCGCGCACCATCAGTTGATGGGCGCTTTCAAGGCGCATTTCGATAATGCTGGCATGCCCCGCAACGGCTTCATCCATGGCGTTATCAAGGATTTCAGAGGCAAGGTGATGGTAGGCATTATCATCCGTACCACCGATATACATACCGGGGCGACGGCGGACGGGCTCTAAGCCTTCGAGGACTTCAATGTCCTGCGCGTCATAATTAGGCGCATTCGTGGCGCTGCTGGCAGGCCCCGTTGATTTGGGGGCCTGTCCGCGGCCGCGTCCACGGCCTCGTGTTTGGGAAGTGCCGTTTTGGCCTGACTCGAACAAATCGCTCATTAGAGCGTTGTCGCCGCGCAGCCAGCGGACGTCAAGCGTTGCCGATGGCTGCGGTGCAGAAATCAGCCTTTATGGTTACGATGGCGCGTGGTGCTCTTGGTTTCACCATGGCGGGAACGACGGTCAGTCGCTGCAGGTGCAGAGCAGGTTTCGTAAGAGGCAGGCTGTGCGACGTCTTTTGCTTCCGCATAATGTGCGAGATCGGATGCCGTTTGCAGGGCTGCTGTTTCGTCAAACATCGCTTCGCGTTGAGCGCAGAATACCGTACCGGACTTTAAGCCACCAAGAGACTGGATGTCGGCCAGTTGGGTTACGTAGTCATCATGTGCAGCTTGAGCGCGGCGGCCATATGTGTCACGGAAATACGTATTGAGGCGGCTTTCTGCGTCTAGAAGAGCAGGGCGGAATTTGCTGACAAATGCATTGTAACGGTCTTGCGTTTTGCAAGATAGCGCCGTCACCATCAGTTCAGACTTTAGGCCGGCGACATCAAACGCTTCATGTGCGGGCGAATTATTACAATCGGCAGCAAAGCTTTGGGTCGGGCCTGTTACGAGGGCTATAGCGAACGCTAAGCCAGTGCATGTTTTGCATAGTAGAGAACGGCGGAAAATCGAGGGCATTCACTCACTCCACGAGGTCGAGGCACTGACGGGTTCAAAACCATCATCTGAATGTGCATCGCAGTAGCCTGAAAAGAGTTTTTCAACAAGAAACTTTACGGTCTCTTGGTCGCTACTGAAAACATGGTGTGGAGCACGGCTTCATGGCCGAAAAGCGGCAATTTTGGTGGTGTGTGTTTCTTTTCATGCCGTTGATAAAAATTGTCTTCAGAATAAGTAAGAGTCCTCTTCTTGCTCTTTCGCTCGTCGGTTTCCTGCTCTACATGCGGCATGTGCTATGTGATGATAGCGTTCATATTTGACTCGTACCGGAGGTGACTGTGCGTTTGCGAGGTTCTGCCATTTCTTTGGGTTCGGCCTGTGCGGTCGCCCTGCTGTTGTCGGGCTGTGCCCAAACGCCGTTGGTTCAGCGTGCTGTTGCGCCTAATCCGTTTGGTTATCAAAAAGTCTCTGCTGTATGCCATGTTTCTCCTGTTACGACGGGTGCTGATGGCAGCATGGCTGTGACGATGGCTGTACGGAGTGACGATGGCCTTTGTGCGCTTTCTGTTCAGCAGCCAGGTGGTGGAAACTATGCCTCTTTTGGCGTGAATCCAGCACCCTCACACGGGAAGGCTTTTCTGTATAATTACGATGGTCAGACTTATGTTGACTATACGCCAGCAACATCTTTTGTGGGCTCAGATAGCTTTACGGCAGAGTTGATTCCAGTCTCTGGCGGAAAGCGCGAGCATTTGACGGTGAAAGCAACGGTTGATGCGACGGGTGTGAGCGTTACGGCACCAGTCCCACCGAGCAGCACCAAAGCAGCAGCGCCTGTGGCGAAAAAAGTGGCACCAGCACGCCATGTTCGGGCGCGTCATAAGCGGTAATTTTATTCGTTTATGGATTGAATATAATGGAAGCGGCCAGATAAATATCTGGCCGCTTTTTTGTACTGATAAAGTCACGTCTAATGGATTGGAAGTGCTGCATCATAGTCCGGTGTTTCTGCATCTGCGATTATGAGTACTAATGGCAGATGCAGAAACTCTTTCTTCGGATTATCCAAGTCGTCTTTTACAGAGCAACATTTACACCGAATTGGAACGAACGAAGGATGACACCCTTTTGAGACCAAGAGGAGTTGTACAGGTAGCCACCATATGTGCCGAAATCATACGGGGACCGGAAGCCTAGCAGGTTATAGACGTTCGCGTAGACGGACCATTTTTTGTTCACCTGATAGTTCACGGTCATATCAACATCCCAGAAGCCTTTAACGTGGCACTGTGTCGCTGGAAAGTTTACACCGTTCGCTTGGTTGATTGCCAGTGAGTTTGCACAGCTGTGGCTATAAAGGCCATTGGCGCCCGCCGCTGCGATGCCTGAGTCATCAGCAACGCTCTTATATCCGCTCGTATAATAGACGGTTGGTGTGACGGAAAGGCCTTTATAGATAAAAGTATTGGCCCAGTTTGCGCGCCAGCGTGGCGTGCCGGAGGCTGATACTGCGTTGTAAGGGCCAAGCGTTCCGGCAAAACGATACATGGTTCCATCAGGATTGACCTGATTAAAGCGCCGCACGAAGGTTGCCTGTCCCTTACTGTACCACATGACGTCATGCAGGAAGCCGGGCAGGCGCGAGTGCGCGTCGAGAGACATATCGATACCATCTGTCATCATGCTGCGTGCATTGATGTACTGTCCGGTGATATAGCCCGGAGCAGGCAGGGCGTTGGGGTAGTTCGGATCTTTGGGTCCGGGAACTACGCCAATGCCAGCGGGCAAGCCCGCGTTTGAGCCACCGTTTTCAATCCAAGAATTTAGGTATTGATTTCCGCTGAGAATGCCGCTGGTGATGAAATTGCTTTTTTTTATGTAGTAGTATTCAACGGAAAGTGACATCCAGTTTGTCGGGTTGAATACGGAGCCAAGTGTATAGTTTGTCGATACTTCTGGTCTTAGATTTGGGTTTCCTACGTTCATTTGCCCTATACTTGAACCGGATTGAGCATAAGCACTGTTCCCGTGGGATGCTTGCCAAGCGGCGATTGCAGGGTTGGATGAGTTGTATGATGAACCAACAAACCCTTCTGTTTGGCCGCCTGTTTCAGCAAAGCTAGGTACGCGGAAGCCGCGGTTGAATGTGCCACGCAAGGTGAATTCTTTGACAGGCTTAAACTGAAAGCCAACCTTTGGAGAGAAGTGGCTGAAGCCTTCTGAGTAATGATCGTAACGACCGGACGTATCAATATTAAATTGTTTTACGATAGGAATATTGGCTTCATAGAATCCTGCTTCAACCCAGCGATGGCCTACTTGTGAGACAGGGTTGTAGCTAGCCCATTGGTTTGCATAGTTACTTGGATCCGTAGGGTTGGCGTTGGGGTCATTGACGGATTCGTAACGTAAGTTGCCGCCTATGGCTAGCTTGACCATGCCGCCTGGCAATTTGAAGAGGCCTTTGCTTAGCCCGATATTGCCAGAATATTCTTGTGATTTTGCGTTGATCGTATTGCGCGGGAGAAGGTAATTTGTGGCAGCCGCTGAGTTTTGTGAGGGGTCAATAAAGTTATAGCCGCCATTGGCCAGGACTTGCTGAACGTGACTGATATAAGGCTGGCCTGTCTGAACTTGGTTCAGAAGGGTATTCATGCCAACGAAATCAGCATTGTAGTCCCAGTTAGAACCCCAGTTAGAATGGGCCCATCCGTTATAGCGCAAAGAACCACGAAAGTTGTTTGACGTTACCGTTGTTGTTGGAATCTGGTTGAAGAGCCCCGCGACTTGCGCATCTTGATGCTGTGCGCTGTAGGGATCATTTGGATTTAACTGCCCGTTGGACAGTTGCCAGGGCAGAATGGTTGGCGTGTTCCCTGCGAGTTGGTCTTGTGTATAGGCACCGTAACTTGCGGGTGCACCCGTCGTCGTGGTGCGAGCTTGGGACCAGTTAAACATACCGATAAGTTGTGATTGATCGGTAACATTTGCTGTTAAGTGAGCCGTTGCGCTGATCCGGCGCTGATCGGGAGAAATTTGAGAGAATTGCTTTGCATTTTGAGAGCATGCGTTGGTGAATGCGTTAGGATAGTTTGTGGAAAATCCATACCCAGACACTGGTGTTGTATTGGGGCCACAGCCCGCTGCAGGGTTCAGAAGGTTGTAACCTCCAACGCCGCGTCCGTTGACGGCCGGTCGCACGATTGCGGTTTGGGTTGATCCGGTGAAATTCGTGTTAAACTGATTGGTACCGGGAAGCAGGGTATTTGTGTTGCCATTAGAGCCGCCAAGACCTGTTAGGTCTCCATTGTTATATGGAGCTTGTAATTGACGATAATAGAGAGAGTCGTCCTGATCATATTCTGAATTGACGTAGACGTTATAGCCGTCATTATTGAGGTCGCCATGACCGTATGTGGCATAGAGGCGTTGGTGTCCTTGATCACCGCGCTGGGTAAGGCCACCTTCGGCATTGCCTTCAAACCCTTTAATTTGTTTGCGGGTGTTGAAGTTGATCACGCCAGCAACCGCATCAGCACCATAGGTTGCTGAACCGCCGTCTTGCAGCACATCCATGCCTTCAAGAATGGACTGTGGAATCCATGTTGTATCAACGAAGTTGCGTTCGCCGTCATCTGCGAGAGGGTAGTATGAGTTACGCTGGCCGTCGATCAAGACCAGCGTTGAATCTGTACTTAGGCCACGCAATGATGGGGCTGAACCACCTGGAGCAAAGCCGCCGCCAGCAGCCCATTGGCTGGTCAGGTTGCCGGCGCCGTTGGAGGAAAGCTGTTGAACCATGTCGTTCACAGTTTTCAGGCCGCGCTGCTGCATGTCACGTCGGGTGATATGCGTTATTTCAGAAGAACTGGTCGCATTTGGGTCGCGGAAGAGCGTGCCGGTGACAACAACGTTTTCGACGCTGTGATCAACGTATGGTGCTGTGAGAAGATGCGCGGGGTGTGTTGCTGTAGCAATGTGCTGCGTCGGTGCGGCTGAACGGGGTGCAGCTGCGGCGACAGGTGCTGATGTTGCTACGGGTGTATGTGGTTGTTTCTTTAATTTCTTCGCGGTGCTGTGCAGAGCGTGCTTATGTGCGGTAGCCGCTTGAGCGACAGAAGGTGCTGCGGCGCATGTAGCGCTGATGGCGAGAACGCTTGCGCTGAGCAGCAGAGCGTGGTGGCGGTGCCGTAACTTGGGCAATGTCATTTTATGCATCTGTATATCCGGTTGTAAAATGTGGGCCAACTGGGTGAACAGCAGGATGATAAGAGAACGGTCACAAACCGTAATATCTCAACGTTACAGAAACAAAATGATACAGCAATGGTATTGTAGTGTTGTCGAAGTGTATCCCAAGATGAATGTTGTTTTTAGGCAACATTATTTGCGGAGGGTGGATTTGTTATTTTATAAAATACTATTTATTAAATATAATTATACTAATATGTATTTAACAACCTATTCATTTGTTGTTTTGTATTTATATAATATAGTTAATAAATAACCTATATTATATAGTGATATATAATAAATATTGCTACTTAATGATAAGTATTATGTATTTTAAATTATTTTGTAGTGCGCGTAGCGCGTAAAAAAAAGCCCTCCGTATGGAGGGCTTTTCGTGGGCGGAGTAAACCTCTGATCGGAAGATTAGAAGTTCAAGCCAGCTTGCAAGAAGAAAGTACGGCCATACATGAAGCTGCCGTATTGAGCTTGGTTTGTATTGGTCGCGGCATCAACCAAGAAAGGAGGCTTCTTGTTGTTGATGTTTTGGATGCCACCGTTGAATGTCCATTTCTTCCATGCGTAGTCGAAAGAAATATCGTTCTGGACCATAGCTGGTGTGCTGATGCGTGCACCGCCATTGGCTGTCAGGTCACTGGTGCCGTTGTTCCAACGCATGCCGCTTGTGTACTGCATCATGTAGTTCACTGCGAAGTGACCATGCTGCCATGTCAGCGTTGCATAGTCACGGGTGATCGGCTGTCCGCTACCGCCTACGCCGCCTTGGTAGAAGATAGAACCCAAGAAGTCATAGTACTGACCGCCCGGTGTTTGCTGTTGCTTGTAGGTTAGCAGGCGTTGGAAGTTGTTGTCGACGATGATGCTATCGCGTGGCGTGACGTGGAAGCGGTAATTCGTATCCCAGTCAATGCCGCTTTCGATCATCGTGCCGATGTTTTGGTCTACAGCAGAAACGGTAGCAATCTGGCCGTTAGAGGTACGGTTGATGCTGCTGCACTCGGCTGTGTTTGCGCCTGTATAGCAGGAATCAACGATATACTGGGTGCCCAGAGAACCGATCATGCCGTTCAGCGTGTAGTGCCAGAATTCAGCAGAGGTTGAGAGGCCCGGAATCCAGTGCGGCGTCAGGACCGCGCCGAAGGTGTAGGTGCGGCCTGTTTCTGGGTGCAGCTTGGTGCTGCCGCCGGTAACGGTTGGGAGTTGGCCGCTACCAGCCTGTTGAAAGGTGTTGGTGTTGATGCCGCGTGCAGCACAGTTTTGTGTTACAGCGCCAGCCAGCGCGCCATAGCTGCTTGCTTGGGAGCAAGGGTCATTTGCAGCATTGAAGCTGATGCTTTGGCCACCGTACATTTCGTACACGTTCGGTTGGCGGAAAGATGTACCGATGGTGCCACGGAAGCGGATGTCTTGGGTTGGAGCCCAGTTAATGCCGGCTTTCCAGTTCTTCGCATTGCCGAAGGTGTTGTAGGACGAGTAACGGCCCTGAACGTCAACGGACAGGTCATGCGCGAGGAACGCGTGCTGCAAGAATTGCACGTGAGCCTGTGCGTAGCCTTCGGTCACGTTAAAGCCACCGCCGGTTGGAGCGACTGGGTTACCGAATGTATTGCCCTGCGCAACCAGTGGGTCAGGCGTTTGTGTCAGTTGCTCGCCACGGTGCTCCATGCCCAAAGCAATGCCGAGGTCACCACCATTGGCCCATGGCATGTGCACAACATGATTGTTGTGGATACGCAGGTTCAGGTCACGCAACTGATAAGTTGTGTGAGCGTGTGACGTGTAGTTGCCGTACTGTGCAGCTTCTTTTGACAGTGGCTGAAGAGCACTGCTCTGTACGCAACCTGCATAGCCAGCGCATGAGTTCGGGTTGTAGCTATAGGTCGTGTTCGGATCTGACAGGTTGGACAGATCACTTGGGACCAGACCGAATTCACGCATGGTATTGAGGTAGTTACCAACGCCGGAGACCTGCGTGGTATCTTGGCTCTTACCGTAGGTGTAGGAGAGGTCATACATCCATTGGTGTACGATTTCACCTTGAACGCCGAGCTTACCGGTAAAGGTATCGAGTGCTGTTTCTGAACGACGATTGCCGTATTCGCTCAGACGACGATACAGAGTTGCGTCTTCACCGGTCAGGTTGCCGGGGTAGTTGGCAGGCAGGTAAATATTGGCTGGCACTGCTGCAATTGGTTGTGCTGCCATGAACGTGCTGGATGTTTTATGGCCGTATTGCGCGCTACCATAAAAATCAAAGTGTTTGTTCAGCTCGTAATGCGTATCTGCGGAGAGGTTGGAATCTTGCAGTGCATTGGACAGAGATTGGTCTTGGCCAAAGTTATAACGTTTACCGTTATAGGCTGTGCTCTGACCATTGGCGATGGAGTACATATTGCCTGTGTCATTACCCAAAAGGAAGCCTGATGGCGTAATGCTGGAGCCGTACTTAACGCTGCTTGCAGACGCAGGGTTGTTGTTTTGAGGGGTAGCTGCCCAAGCGCGGTTACGCTGCATGATACCACCGGTGGTCATGTAGGAACCGAACAGGGTCAGGTTGCCCTTGCCGTGGTCAAAATCCCAGCCTTTGTAACCGGAAATCAGGCCGATCGGGTTATCGCCGTAACCAGTGATGGAACCCTTAACCGTGATGTTGGCATCGTTCAGGTCATGGCGCAGTTTGATGTTGACCACGCCAGAGACTGCGTCAGCACCGTACAGTTCTGAACCGCCGTCTTTGAGGATTTCAACACTAGCGACTTGTTGAATGGGGATTGAGTTCAAGTCAACGCAGTTGGAATCGCCGTTCAGCGTGGTGCGCTTACCGTCGATTAGAACCAGAACGCGGTTTGAGCCCAGGTTACGCAGGTCCAAGCAGGATGCGCCGCCTGTGCCGTTGGTTTGGGTGTTGTAGGTGCCGGATGAACCGACAGATGGCAGGCGCTGGAAGAACTCACTCAGTGTTGTCGCACCGGTGTTCTGAATTTGCTTTGCCGTAACGATTTGAACGGGGTTGGCACTGGTGTTGCGTGCTGTGCTCAGCGCGGAACCTGTGACGACCACGTTTTCGACGCTCATGTTCTCAACGCTATGGCTGACGAAGCGCGCTGGGCGAGCGGATGTTGCCAGATGCTGAACGGGGGCAACGGCGCGCGGTGCTACGGCAACGGGGGTTGCTACGGCAGGAGCGGCGGTGGTGCGGCCCTTAAGTTTTTTTGCAGCGCTGTGTAGGGCGTGCTTATGGGCAGTAGCCGCTTGCGCGACAGAAGGTGCTGCAGCGCATGTAGCGCTGATGGCCAGAACGCTTGCGCTCAGGAGCAGAGCGTGATGGCGGTGCCGTAGTTTGGACGATGTCGTTGCAGGCATCTGGGTATCCGGTTGCAAAATGTGGGCCGCCGTGTGAACGGCGACATAACAAGGCGCAGGATTATAAATCCGCAATGTTCTGACATTAACGCAACAAAGTGACACTGCAATGTCATATATGGCGTATTGGCACCGGTTACAAAGAAAGTGTTGTGTTTACGCAACATTTTTGGAGTGGAGGGGATGTTTTTGTTTTTTATTAAAAGTAAATTTATAAAACGAAACGGGCGAAATACCCTGAGTATCTCGCCCGTTTCAAGAAGATTTATTTATCGTGTATAGTGTTTACTTTAAATCAATTTCAACGCGTCGGTTCTGTGGTTCGCGTGTGTTGATCGCGGTTGTTACGAGTGGATGTGCGTCACCATAACCATGTGTAACAATCATGCCAGAGGCAATGCCGTCACGGATAAGTTCAGCCTTTACGCTGGCTGCGCGGCGTTCTGAGAGTGCGAGATTATAGTGCGCGCCACGTTCGCCGGGGTGTGCAGCGGAGTTATCTGTATAGCCGCTGACGTCAATATGTGTGACCTGCACGGAGCCTGTATTTTTAGCAGCTTCTGCAACGACTGCACGTGCGCGTTCGCTTAGATCTGCGGAGTCCCAATCAAAAAAGACGAGGTAGGTACGGGCAGGGGTTGGCGCAGGCGGAACGGCAGCTGGGATGCTCGCCGGTGCTGGTGGTGGTGGCGCTGGGTTGAATTCATAGCGCAGGCCAAGCAGCAGGGAGTGGTTAAAATCTGTGCGCGTATCGCGGTTGCCTGTGCTGAGGCCATAGGGTTGTGTAGCGCCATGTCCACCAAGCGTGCCAACAGCGATGGCGGGGTGGCTATTGGGGCCAAGCAGCGAATAAAAACGGTATTCTGTGGTTAGGGAAAGGCCGACGACCCACGGAACAGGGAAGGAAAGGCCAAAAATACCTTGGTAAGCAAAGTTACCTGAAGTGCCAGCGACTAACTGTGTAAACGTGTTGTTAGGTGCAAAGATCAAGGCGCCCATCTGTTGCCAGCCATAACCAGCACCAGCCCCGAAATAGGGGTAAACCCACGACTTGCCGATATCCATATCAAACAGGGCGTTGACCATGGTGCCGTAGCCTTGTTGACGACCACTGGTGCGCGACGGGAACTGGCTGCTGCGGAATTGCTCTAAGCGGTTGTTCCGATAATTGCCTTCAACTTCCACACGGAAGCCATTGCCAAAGCCCCAGCCAATGCTGCCGAGGCCGGTGACGCCGTAGTCATAACGGTCACGGCCACTGGGAAAATTGGGAGAGAGGCGGACTTCTTGGTCTTGATTCCAGCCGACGCCACCAGCGCCAGAGATGTAAAGGCCGTGCACTGGTTGTGCGTGTGCCAAACCAAGGGCCATCACAGAGGCTCCGGCTACGAGCCCGACCCGGGCGAATAGGTGTCCGGGGGCGGAACGTCGGGTCATGTCATCTCTCTCCAAATTGCCCAATACGGATATGGTTTCTTGCTGAAACTGAGTTGAAACGCAACGCGCTTCCCGCATGGGAGGTTGGGTTTTATAGCACAATACTCGCTGCTTTTGGTGCAGTCTGTGGCTTTTTATCTACACATGCTTTTTACCCTTTTGGCTACTCTTTACCAGAAGAGTTCTTCGGGTTCGTCATCATCACTGGTGCGGGAGCCGAGTTCTTTTTCCAGTGGAGCGCTACAGTCAGGTACGGTTAATTCGAGCACCCATAAATCAGGGTCATAGCGTTGTTGCCGTGCGATATAGTCATGGAGCGTCTCGTCATTAGTGAGGGGGGTACGAACCCATGTGCTGCCGTCCTCGCGCAAAACAACCTGATTGCGGGCGCGGTCTTCGAGGACGATTAGAACAGCTCCGGCATCTTCATCACCACGGTGCAAAACCATGCCAGCATGGTCGCCGTCATTGAAGCGGCGCAGAGTAGCGCGGACCCAAAGGCCCGTTTTGAGGCGGGGCATGTGATGATATTCCTTATGTCACGTGTGTTTTATCCCACTGGGGATGCTGCTGGCAGCGCTACGAGGGGGGATGTGTGATGTTAATGTAAAGGTGCGTTGTTCTCATCCGGAACCGCGTTGAGAGCGGCGGTGTAAAGCTGTGGAGAGGAGAGGATGCTTGTGGCAACGTCCATATCAGCATCTGTGCCGAGCGCTGCGGGGCATTGATTACGGATTGCGAGGACTTGGGAAACGGTGACAGGCGCGCGGGTTGCTCGCGCGGTATGCAACGCGTCTTCCATGAGGTTATGGCCGCGCTCAAGAGCTTTTAATTGCTCTTCAAGCGAGTTTCCGCCTTGGGATGTACAGATTTGAGGCATGACGCCTAAGCCTTGTAGTGGCCAGCCAAGGGGGGCTTGGTTACGACTCCACGTGACGAAAAGCTCTCCACCATTAGGCATTTGGCCAATGACTTGGGTGAGGCCTTTTCCAAGTGTTTCACTGCCGATCACCACGGCTCGGCGATGGTCCGCTAAAGCGGAAGCAAGGATTTCGGAGGCGCTGGCTGTGCGTCCGTCAACCAGTACGACGATAGGGGCGCCGCTGGTCATGTCACCGCCTTGTACGGCCCAAATGTGGTTGGCTTGGGGATAACGTCCATGTGTGGTGACGGCAATGCCGTGATCTAGGAACAGCGCTGCCGTTGTGACGGCTTGCTGGACGACGCCGCCTCGGTCTCCGCGGAGGTCTAGAATTAATCCGGGGAGGGCTGGAGTGTGTCTGGTGCTGGGTGTGAGATCATCATCAGAGGGCAAGATTTGGCTGAGATATTGGCTCATTTCTTCGGCAGTTTCAGAAGAAAAAGAGGTGATTTTCAGAACGGGGTAGCGGCCGTTATGCTCCAAAAAGACCGTTTCTGGGGGTACGGCACTGCGCGTGAGCGTTACGGTCGAATGGGTATGGTTGGTGGTGGCAATTTGCAGCGTGACATCAGTGCCGGTTTCGCCTTCGAGCCAGTGTTGCACACGCTCAGCCGCTTGATGACGGGTCGTTTGGCCATCAACTGCGAGAAGATGTTGGCCGATATTGAGGCCAGCTTCCCATGCAGGACCATTTGCATTGATTGCTGAAATAATCATGTTGTGACCGCTTGTATCAACGGTGATCCCGATGGAGCCATCATGCCCCACGCGTTTTTGGCGGTCATGGTCAGCAAAAGACGGCGCGAGATAGCGTGAGTAAGGGTCAAGATGATTGAATAATTCGTCAAAAAAGCTTTGGAGCAATGCGTCTGTACCATTTTGATGAATGGCATCTGACGCATGCCAACTGGCCTGCAAGGCGTCCGCCACGAGAGCAGCCCATGCGGTTATATTGTTATCTGCCGGCACAATGCGTTGGAAGAGCACAGTTTGCCCGCGTATTACGCTGAGGGTCATGCTGCTGGCGGGCTTATCTCCTGATGTGCCATGCGGCATCGGAGGGGCCGGTGTTGGGTCTTCTTGGATAGTAATGGTGGGGTCTATGGCGGTGAGGCCATCCAGCCCCCAAAGGCTAAATTCGTGGGCGCTATGGCTGTCTAATGTGCGGGGAGACAGAAAGCGCAGAGCTGCACCAATGACATCACGTGTGTCAGTGGTTGGGAAAGTGCTGGTGGGGGCAACTTGCGTCGCAGCGGGTGGTGGGACCTGTGCGAGCGCGGGGCATAGGGTGCTTGATAGCCCGATAAAGGCAGCGGTTGAAACGGTAAGGCATGCACTTCGCACTACAGGCACAAAGCGGCGTGCAGCATAAGACTGCGCGGACCTGACACAGAAAAGAAATGGGAAGGCGTGGCGCAAAGACGTGATTCCAAATGGCGTATGCGTGGAGTCTTATGCGTCTGATTCCACGCATACGCCATAACCTTGCTTCATCATAAAGAGAAGAGGGGTAGGCGCGCCTTTAGAGCCCTCTCGTGAAGGCTGAGAGAGGGTTATTCGCTGTCTTTGGACGCGGTTTCTTTGGCCTTTGTCGTGCGTGAAGAAGGCTTTTTCGTGGTTTTAGTCGTCGTTGTGCTCTTTTTGGCGGTAGTGGTGCGCTTTGTTTTGGTCGCAGTTTTCTCAGTTGTTTTTGTTGCGGCCTTAGTCGTTGTCTTGCGCGCTGTGGTTTTTTTAGCACCACCTTTGAGGGGTTTACCCTTTTCCGCGAGCAAAGCGAGGGCTTCGTCTAAAGTGACGTCATCCATGCTGCGATCTTTCGCAAGCGTGGCGATCATTTGTTTGTGTTGTACGTAGGGGCCAAAGCGGCCTTTACGGACCATCACGGGTTCGTTGTCTTTGGGGTGTGCGCCTAGCGTACGAATGGAGGCCAGTTTTTTGGCCAGACTATCTACCGCGCGGTTAAGGCCTACGGTGAGAACATCATCATCTTTATCTAAGGTGCCGAAGATGGCGCCCATTTTTACGTAAGGCCCGAAGCGGCCGAGCCCAGCCTCAATGGTCTCGCCAGTCTCAGGGTGAGGGCCGATGACACGTGGGAGGGAGAGCAGGCCGAGAGCTTGGTCTAAGGTGATGGTGTTACCATCCAGCCCCTTCGGGATGGTGGTGCGCTTTGGCTTGGCTTTCTTATCATTCGGGTCGGCCTCACCACGTTGAATATAGAGCCCATAAGGGCCGCGGCGGATGGTGATGTCTTCTTGTGTGGTCGGGTCTTGTCCCAGCACGCGCATGCCGTCTTTTAGCCCATCATCTTGTCCGTCATCCGCAACAAGGCGGCGCGTGAACTGACATTCCGGGTAATTGGAGCAGCCGATAAATGCACCATGCTTACCCAGTCGCAGGCCAAGACGGCCTGTGCCGCATGCCGTGCAGGAGCGTGGGTCTGTGCCATCTTCCTTGGCAGGGAAGAAATGTGCTCCGAGATCTTCGTCGAGGGCATCGATGACATCGGAGATTTTTAGGTCTTTGGTTTGATCAACGGCTGCGGAGAAGTCACGCCAGAAAGCGGCCATGACATCATGCCAGTCTGCCCGTGCACCGGAAATGTCGTCCAACTGCTCTTCAAGAGAGGCCGTGAAGCTTGTGTCCACATAGCGCTCAAAGAAAGACGTCAGGAAAGCTGTGACCAAGCGTCCGCGGTCTTCTGGCATGAAGCGCCGTGTTTCAAGGCGGACGTAGTTGCGATCACGTAAAACGCTAAGCACGGAAGCGTAGGTGGACGGGCGGCCAATGCCGATCTCTTCCATCTTTTTGACAAGTGATGCTTCTGAGTAGCGTGGTGGTGGCTGCGTGAAATGCTGTTCGGCATCAACGGCTGTCGTGCTGATACGGTCCCCTTCCTTCATTGGAGGCAAGAGGCGGCCGTCTTCATCATCGCCTGTTTTGCTGTCGTCACGTCCTTCGATGTAGAGTTTTAAGAAGCCGTCAAAGGCAATGGTGGAGCCGGTGGCGCGTAAGAGCGTTTTTCCGTTGTCATCGGCCAAGGTAACAGCGACTTGATCCATCTCTGCGGATTGCATTTGAGATGCGACTGAGCGCTTCCAGATCAAGTCATAAAGGCGCTTTTGGTCTGGGCTGAGAGTTGCTGAGACCTGTGCGGGAGTACGGCTGATTTCGGTAGGACGAACGGCCTCATGGGCTTCTTGTGCGTTTTTCGCTTTGGTTGCGTAAGCACGGGGGGAAGCGGGGACGTATTCTGCACCAAAAGCATGTCCGATATGGCCGCGGATAGAATTGATGGCTTCTTGTGCCATCGTTACGCCATCGGTACGCATATAGGTGATCAGACCGACGGTTTCCCCACCGATTTCGACACCTTCATAAAGCTGTTGCGCTGTCCGCATTGTGGTTTGCGCGCTCATGCCGAGCTTTCGCGATGCTTCTTGTTGGAGCGTTGATGTTGTGAAGGGCGGTGGTGGGTTGCGTTTGGTGCGTTTGCGGTCAACGGCCCGGACGGTAAAACTGCCTGCGCGAACGGTATCACGCGCAGCAAAGGCGAGGGCTTCTGTGTTTAAGCTGAATTGGTCTAGCTTTTCACCGTGAAGCTGGGTCAGCTTGGCTTGGAAGGCCGCTTGAGCGGGAGTTTTGAAGCCCCCTGTAACGCTCCAATATTCACGCGGCTTGAAGATTTCGATTTCTGCTTCGCGTTCACAAATGAGGCGAAGTGCTACGGATTGCACACGCCCAGCGCTACGGCTGCCAGGAAGCTTGCGCCACAGAACGGGAGAGAGTGTGAAACCCACCAGATAGTCCAACGCGCGGCGAGCCAGATAGGCATCAATAAGCGGTTGGTCTAATTCACGCGGGGCAGCCATGGCTGCTTGCACGGCAGATTTGGTAATTTCGTTGAAGGTGACGCGGTGGACCGTCAGGTTTTTGAGAAGATTTTTTTCTTCAAGGACGCTGCGGACATGCCATGAAATGGCTTCACCTTCACGATCCGGGTCAGTTGCGAGATAAAGATTTTTCGCGCCTTTGAGCGCTTTGGCTATGGCGGAAATTTGCTTGGAGCCACGCTCATCGGTTTGCCATGCCATGGCAAAGTTCTCGTCCGGGCGGACGCTGCCATCTTTGGGTGGCAAATCGCGGACATGCCCGAAGGAAGCGAGAACCGTATAGCCGCTTCCAAGATATTTGTTGATCGTTTTTGCCTTCGCCGGGCTTTCGACCACCACCACGTCCGTCATTGTCCCTCCGGCGTTACCGCATCTGTTCTATGTTGGTAGGAGCGCTACGCGTCCCCCCGGCACGAATTCCAGCACTCCGCCCAACTCTAATTCGGTCAGGGCTGAAAGTACGGCCGAAACGGAGAACTGACAGCGACTTACAACCTCGTCAACTGTTACTGATGTGACAGATAGGAGAGGATGGATGCGTTCGATGATAAAATCGAGGTCTTCTTCCGGTGTGTTGGGGGGTGTTTTGAAGCCGTTCCAAGGGCTGAAAGATTCGCAGAAACCTAAGGTATTCTGCTGGTTAAAGCACCATGGGGCCGGAAGGTGGGCAGGCATCTGTAATGAGAGCTCGGGTAAGATATCATGAATATTTTCGGTTAAAATTGCACCATGCCGTAAAAGCATATTTCCACCCCGTGACCGTGGATCCAGTGGAGAGCCGGGTACGGCGAAGAGAGGGCGCTCATAATCTTGTGCGAGACGTGCGGTGATGAGGGTACCGGAATGTAAGGCCGCTTCGACAACAACGCAGCCGAGTCCAAGGCCTGCAATGAGGCGGTTGCGCCGTGGGAAATGCCGTGCCTGTGGAATGGTGCCGAGTGGGGCTTCTGTAACGAGGCAGCCGCGTTCAGCGATGGCGTGTTGAAGATGTGTGTGTTCAGGGGGATAGATATGGTCCAAGCCACCTGCAATCGCGGCGATAGTGAGGCCGGGGTGGAGGGCAGCTTGGTGGGCGGCCGAATCGATCCCCCGCGCTAAACCTGAGACAACGCAAAGATTATGGGCCGCCATTTCAGCGGAGAGGCTCTCGGCCATGCGTATACCTGCGGCGGAGGCATTGCGTGCCCCGACAATACCGATGGCGGGTTGAGAGAGTTTATGCACATGGCCTTGGGTAAAGAGTACGGGTGGGGCATCCGTGATGTGGCTTAGGAGGCGTGGGTACTCGGGGTCTGAGCGCAAAAGCGCGCGCCCGTGGTGTTTGTCCAGCCATGCGAGCTCGGTTTCAATAGCCGTGCGTGAGGGGATAGCGGGAGTGGTTTCTCTCCCCGCAAGACGAAAGCGGTCAGGTAGGTTGTCGAGCGCCTGTGTCGCGGAGCCGTATTGACGCATGAGTTTTGTAAAATTAGCGGGCCCTATGCCCGAAACACGAGAAAGACGTATGGCATCAATGCGTTCGGTCAGGGGAGTGGTTGGGTGGAGTGACATGCCCTCTGTGTTACGTGAGAGGGAGTTAATAAAGTGTGCGCGAGAATGAGGCGGTGAGGCATGTGTTATTCGCTTAAAATACGCGCCAAGCTGTCACGGAAGAATTTTAAGAATAATTTTTGTGTGTGTCTTTCGCTTCATCGAAGCATCACACCCAGCGGCCTGATATCGCAGGGGAGTTCGGATTATTGGAGATTATATTTTTGAGCGAGCATAATAGCGAAGCGGTTTGGGGGAGTGAGTAAGAGGGCTGGGCTACGGATGATCTCCGACAAGACACTGAAATGAGGTATATATAACGTGAGGGGACGTTCGACGCCGAGGTTACTTAGGTATTTTTTGATGATAGTATGCCCGGTTTCAGGTTCTACGATGATGTGTTGTCCCATTGGGGAGTCTAAGATGAGTGTTGGTGTGAAGTAAGGATGTATTGATTTGTAAAATTACAGACAATTATTTCCTTATTTCATGATGATGGCCGTACGATTGAGAATATGATGTTGTGTTATATAAATATTCTGTCTTACTAGAAGTGATGGAGTCTGAGACGGTAATACGTTTAACCGTTGTGACTGATCTTCAAAAATTTGAAGTGGTACTGGCTGAAACTGACAAAGCTGACGTTTATTGAGGCCTATTTTTAGCGGATGGATCGGCTGACGGGTATGTCTGCTTTTGGCAAAAACGTCTGTGAGTATGATTGTGTTCTTTGGAGCGCGATACGTTGCTTGCGCTCTATGCTGCCGTGCAACGGGTGTGTTGTACGGCAGTAAGTATTTTACGAGGATTTCTGCCCGACGCGCGGCTCTGTACCGTTGATTAGGCGTATGATGTTGCCGTAATGGCGTAACCAAATAATGGTTGAAATCCCGAGCGTTGCTAAAGGGAAGGGCGATGCAAAGGGAGGTGAACCCACCATTGCTACCATTAATAATGGTGCGGCCAAGAAGGCGGTGAGTGCACCTGCTGAGGAAATGCGGCTAAAGCGCGCAACAGCCAGCCAGAGGATGGAACTGACCAGCCCTACAGGCCAGCATAGAGCCCAGATAACGCCAAGGCCGGAGGCAACGCCCTTACCGCCTTTGAAGCCAAGCCAGACAGGGAAGCAGTGTCCCAAAACAGCACAAAAAGCTGAGACGGCCATCATTCGGGAAACATGATCTGGGGCAAAGCGTGCGGCGAGTACAACAGCCAGAACGCCTTTGAGCGCATCTAACAACAAGGTTGCGGCGGCGACACCTTTTTTGCCCGTGCGTAAGACGTTGGTGGCACCAATATTGCCGGAACCTATCTTACGAATATCGCCGCCGCCAAAAGCAGCTGTCAGAAGCAGCCCAAAAGGGATGCTTCCGAGAAGATATGCAATGGCGGCGTAGAGCAAAATGCTATGTGGCATGGCGTTATGGAGTGTTGCGCTCATGCCACCGTTCCAGCGGTGTAGACTTCAATGCCGTGGCGGAAGGTGCGGAGCACTTTGCCGGGCATGGTTTCACCATCAAAGGGTGTGTTCTGTGCGCGGCCGGGGAGTTTGCCGGATTCTACAACCCAGCTTTGCTCTGGCGCGAAGAGGCAGAGATCCGCTTTGGCGCCGATTGACAGTGTGCCGGCATCAATACGGAGGACATTTGCCGGTGCTGAGGTGATCAGACGTAGGGCATTTAGTAGGTCCAGCCCAGAGGCGAGGGTGGCGCTCAGAAGCGTGACGAGGCCAATGCCGCCAGCACGGGCTTGGGCGAAGGGGAGGCGTTTGTCATCGGCATCTGCCGGGGCGTGGTCAGAGGCGATTGCGTCAATCGTACCATCGGCTAGGGCAGCGAGGACGGCATCTCGATCCGTTGCGTTCCGCAATGGGGGAGATAGCTTGGCGTAGGTACGGAAATCGCCAATTGTTTCTTCTGTGAGGAGGAAATAGGGCGGTGCTGTATCGCATGTGATGGACAAGCCTTTGGCTTTGGCCTTGCGGATCAGATCCAGCCCTTCCGCTGTGGAGACGTGAGCAAAATGCAAACGGCCGCCTGTCATCTCGACAATACGAATATCGCGCGCAATGAGAATGGCTTCAGCAGCAGCCGGGACTTGCGGCAAGCCCAGCCGTGTGGCGAGGGGACCAGAAGTGGCGCAAGCACCACGGGCTAGGGAGGGGTCTTCCGGGTGCTGAACGATCAGCCCATCCATGAAGCGGGCATAAGATAGCAAGTTCCGTAGCTGCTTGGTGTCCGCAATCGTGCGGGTGCCATCCGTGAAGGCAACAGCCCCGACTTCTTGCAGCAGACCAAGCTCTGCGGTTTCCTTGCCTTCGCAGCCTTTGGTTAAAGCCCCATAAGGATGAATGGTGATCATCCCAGTGTCATTGCCGCGTTCTTTTAGATGTTGAACGAGGGCGGGGTCATCAATCACGGGGACAGTGTTGGGCAGGACGGCCAGTGTTGTCACGCCGCCGGCAACGGCTGCGCGAGCACCCGTTTCCACATCTTCACGGTATTCGAAGCCGGGTTCGCCCAAATCGGCGCGCATATCGACGAGGCCGGGCGCGAGAACAGCACCTTGGCCGTCAATGCTGTGTGCCCCTTCAGGGGCCGAAGGGGCATCCAGCTCTGCAATTAGGCCATCACGAACGGTCAGCGTGCCGGGGGCGTCACGGTTGCTGGCGGGGTCAATGATGCGGACGTTGTGGAAGAAAAGAGTGCTCATGAGGGTCTCCGTCCGCGGGCGAGGCGGTCTAGCACGGCCATACGCACGGCAACGCCCATTTCAACCTGCTCGGAAATGACGCTTTGGGGAGAGTCGGCCACGTTTGATGCAATTTCGACACCACGGTTCATCGGGCCGGGGTGCATGACGAGTGCGTTTGGCTGGGCAAGGGCGAGGCGCTTGCGGTTAAGGCCAAAGAAGCGGAAATATTCACGTGCACTTGGGACAAGGCCGGAGCCCATACGCTCTTTTTGCAAGCGCAAGGACATGACGACATCCGCCCCAGCAAGAGCCTCTTCCATTGTATGGTGAATGGTCACGTTGCCATTGCCGAGGCCTGCCATAGCGCCGGGTAGCAATGTTGGTGGCCCGACCAAACGAATGGTGCTGCCAAGAGCTGAAAGGAGGTGAATGTTGGAGCGAGCGACGCGGCTATGCCCGATGTCACCGCAAATCGCGACGGTTAGACCGGAGAGCGTGCCGAGGTGACGGCGAATGGTCAGAGCATCCAGCAAGGCTTGCGTTGGGTGCTCATGCATGCCGTCCCCCGCGTTGATCACGCTGGCTTCAACCTTTTGCGCCAGAAGGGCGGGCGCGCCGGATTGCGCGTGGCGTACGACCAACAGGTCACAGCGCATTGCGTTGAGGGTTGCGGCTGTATCCAGAAGCGTCTCGCCCTTGTTCACCGAACTGGTGGCGACGGTCATGTTAATGACGTCTGCCCCGAGACGCTTACCGGCAAGTTCAAAGCTGGTGCGCGTACGGGTGCTGTCTTCAAAGAACAGATTGATAAGCGTACGTCCGCGCAGTGCTTCCCGCGGGGCGGAGCGGGAGCGGCTGAGCAAGGCATAGCTTTCGGCCAGATCCAAAATGGGGAGGATCTGGCCTTCATTCAGGCCTTCAATGCCGAGTAGGTGACGGAGGGGCGAAGACGAATCAGGCATGGCGCGTTCTCTTAGCTGATGGCGCTGTCAATGCGGGCCAAGACTTCATCTTGGCCGAGGGCGGCCAATGTGAGGTCAATGCCGGGTGACGTGGTGCTGCCAGTCATGGCGGCGCGCAGGGGTTGTGCCACTGAGCCGAGTTTCAGCGTGTTGGCTTCTGCATAGGCACGTAATGCGCCATCCACAGCTTCTGGCGTGAAGTCAGGCAGTGCAGCCAAGGATGCACGGATGCCTTTCAGCACGTTTTGTCCGTCTTCGCCCAGAAGCTTTTCGGCTTTTGGTGTGAAGGTCAGTGGCAGGCTGAAGCCCGCAAAGGCCGCGTTATTGGTGAGTTCCACCAATGTTTTCGCACGCTCTTTGAGGCCCGGCATTAGCGCGAGAACGCGGCTGCGCGTTGCCTCATTGATGGTGACGCCGTCATGGGTTTTGAGGCGTTCCAACACATCATCTGTCAGACGTGCATCATCGGCTTGGCGCATCCAAACGCTGTTGAAGTGAGACAGCTTTGCGTAATCCATGCGGGATGGAGAACGGCCGACGCCATCGAGATCGAACAGGCGAATTTGGTCTTCACGTGACAGGATTTCAGCATCGCCATGCCCCCAGCCGAGGCGCAGCAGGTAGTTGCACAGTGCTTCTGGCAGGTAGCCTTCCTCACGGAAATCCACCACAGAGGCCGCGCCGTGACGCTTGGACAGCTTGGCACCGTCAGGGCCGTGGATTAGCGGGAGATGCGCAAAATGTGGCAGGTCCCAGCCCATCGCACGGTAAATCATCGCCTGACGGAAGGTGTTGGTCAGGTGATCATCGCCGCGCATGACATGGGTGATGCCCATATCGTGGTCGTCACACACAACGGCGTGCAGATAAGTTGGTGTGCCATCGGAGCGCAGGATGATGAGGTCATCCATTTCAGCATTCGCAACGCGGACTTCGCCTTGAACGAGGTCTTTGATGATGGTTTCACCATCACGTGGGGCTTTAAGGCGAACGGCGAAGGGGGCGCCTGCTGGGGCTTCAGATGGGTCACGGTCGCGCCATGTACCGTCGTAACGGGGAGGACGTTTTTCAGCCATGGCTTTTTCACGCATGGCTGTGAGTTCTTCTGGTGTGCAATAGCAGCGATAGGCGAGGCCGCGCTCCAGCAGGTCTTTTGCGACTTCTGTGTGGCGGTCCTGGCGTGTGGACTGGAAGACGGGTTCCTCGTCCGGTGTAAGGCCCATCCATTTGAGGCCATCCAGCAGCACGTCCACAGCGTGTTGTGTGGAGCGTTCACGGTCCGTGTCTTCAACGCGAAGCAGGAATTGACCGCCATGATGGCGTGCATAAAGGAAGTTGAACAGGGCCGCGCGGGCATTACCAACGTGCAGGAGCCCGGTCGGCGAGGGGGCGAAGCGAGTGCGGATTGTCATGCCGCCCTCTTATCATAATCTGCGGCGGTCTCGCTATCCGCAAATGACGTGATTGTTGGGCTGGGTCCCTTATGCCGTCTTGTGATTTGGCGCAGTGAAAATACGCTGCGCTGTGTTTGTTTTTGGAGGGCTATGTGTCCAATTCAGCGAGGTCCTCTTTTGTGATGATGAGGCTGTTAATTGCTTCAATAATGATCGTTCTTGATAGGTGGCGCATTGGGATAGAAACAATGTGTGTTTTTATGTCTTTCGGTATGCGGCTTGAGGTAATGAGATCGGTAAATATTACCACCCTCATGAGGGCGAAGGTTTGAATTTATTCGGCTGTAGAAAAAATAGTGAAAATTCAACAGATATGGTCGAAAAAACTGGTTGAAATATCGTGCAAAAACTTTTCCATTATCTTTGATATTATGCAGATACGTGTTTTTTGAAAATTAATAAAAACCATACGGATGTTATTTTGGGAAACATAGCTTTTGAGGGCGCATTGGAATGGTTAGAGCGTCAATGTGCTCAGCAAGGGGCTGCATTACTGAATTGGTCTCCTGTTGCGTTCTCCCTTGGGGCTATTTTCTATTTTTCCTTATCGTTTGAATTGAACCCGTGGTGGGTGTGTATTGCGTTGATGTGTTCCGTATGGAGCGCATGGGTTTTTCGTCATTCGGCTGTAGGTGTACGCGCTGCTTTGGCAGTGCTGCTCTGTGTATTGGGGTGTGCAGATGCGGAATGGGAGACACATCGTCAGCCGGGCATGCCGGCATTGCCCAGTCGTGCGGTGACGGTGACGGGGCGTGTACAATCAGTTGATGTTTTGCCTGAGCGTGATGAGCAAACCGGCATGGTGCGAAGGCTACATATTGTTGATGCTGTTTTTGATACGCCGAGTGATGTCGGTATGTTGCCTTTACAGAGAGTATTAACACTTCGCTTGCGTGCGGATGATGACACGCCGGTCTTGTCGGGGCAGCGCGTTGCAGTACGGGCATTATTGCGCCAACCGCAGCGTCCTGCATGGCCGGGTGGGCGCGATATGCAGCGTGAGGCGTGGTTCTCCGGTTTGGCGGGGAGTGGTTATGCGCTGAGTGCTGTGACCGTGGATGGTGCGGTGCATGGCGCGTGGTTGAGGCGTATGCGTGAGGCCATAGCGGAACAGTTCTATGCCATTTTGCCGGGTCAAGAGGGGGCGATTGCGGCCACTGTCATGGTGGGTGAGAGTACGCGTTTGTTAGCGAAAACGCGGCATGATTTTTCAGTTTCTGGCTTGGCGCATTTATTAGCTGTGGCAGGGCTTCATCTTGGGTTGGTGATGGGGTGTGTCACAATGATGATACGTGCTGCTTTGCCACTTTCCGAGCGGGCGGCGCTCTGTTGGCCGTGTAAAGAAATCGCCATTATTGGGGGCTTTGTGTCCGGTGCTGTTTATGTGGTGCTGACCGGAGTGCATTTGCCCAGTGTACGGGCTTTAGGGATGGCGGGATTATGTGTCGTAGCGCTGTTGAGCGGGCGGCGGGTGATGTCGATGCGTTCTTTATCTGTCATTGCGATGGGGCTTTTGGTGGTGGCGCCGAGTGCTGTTTTGGATGTCTCGTTTCAGATGTCTTTTGCTGCCGTGATGGGGTTGATTGCAGGGTATGAGGGGCTGCGTAGTTCCTTGCTGAAGTTGCGGGGGGAAGGGCAGTTTTGGCGTGGTATTTTGGTGCATATGGTGATGTTGGCGATGACGTCGTTACTGGCGGGGTTGGCAACATTGCCTGTGAGCATGGCGCATTTTGGTGCGTTTCAGCCATGGTTTGTGGTGGCTAACATGGTGGCAGTTCCGCTCATGGCGGTCTGGGTTATGCCGATGGGAATACTATCAGTTTTATTAATGCCTATGCATATGGCGGCTTGGCCTGTGCGCAGTATGGGGTGGGGGTTGTCCTGTATTCAGTGGCTTGCTGAGTGTGTTGCGCAGTGGCCTTGGGCGCATGTTTCCGTACCAGCAATGCCAGCATGGGGGCTTTGTTTCGTGATGCTGGGTTTGTCGATCGTGTGTTTATGGAGAGGGGCTGCGCGTTGGAGTGGTGTGGTCTCATTAGCGATAGGGTTGAGCAGCTTATGTGTGGCGCAGCCTTTGCTTTTGGTCGCACCTGATGCGGGGGTTATGGCGGTGCGGATTGGGTCTGTTATGAAGGTCGGGCCGGTCGGTGGGCTGGATCGATCTGTGTTGGCTGATTGGACACAGGCCTTGGCTTTGCCTGTGCAGGTGTTGCCTGAGGCGTGTCTGGCGGGGCTGTGCCGCTTAACGGTCAATGGGCGTGTGTTTTTATTACGAACGAAAGATCGTGCGGATGGTGATGTTCTGCCATCGGCAGAGATGTGTCGTGATGCTGTGCTGTTCGTGAGTGTGTCGCCTGCGCGTGGTGCATGTCCGGGTGTGATGCGGATTGATCGTTTTAGCGTATGGCGTGACGGTGCTTTTGCGGTGTACGCGGCAGCGGGTGGTCTTCACGTTGTATCTGGGCGTGGGGCGCAAGGGGAACGCCTTTGGGTGCCACCGCCGGGCTGGCATGGTGTGCCAACCCTGCCGTTAGCGACTGCGGAGTGAGAGTTTGTCGTGAAGTCGGCTGATTGAGCGTTGAAACAGCGCGGGGTCATGCAAGGCACGCGATAAGATGATGGCGCCTTGGATATGTAAGATTGTTTCTTCCGCCAAAAGACGCGCCTGAGAAGGTGGATGGCTGTGTTGTTGTAGAGTGAGTGTCAGGGCTTCTATCCAGCGTGAGAAATAATGCGCAATGGCATCGGCGAATTGATCGCGCTGATTGCTCACGGAGAGTACGCCCATCAGGCATACACGCTGCCCGGAGACGAAGTATTGTGTAACGGCATCCAGCATGGATGGGATGGCGTCATTGCGCTGTGGAGTGCTGCGTAGTGGTGCATAAATATGGGTTTCAAACCAGGTATCAATCTCTGTGAGGACAGCGGACATCATCTCCGCTTTCCCGCCGGGAAACATATGATACAGGCTGCCTTTGCCTAATCCTGTGGCTTGTGTGATGAGGCCGAGGCTGGTGCCATCATAACCATACTCGCGAAAAATTTCTGCGAGTATGGAGAGTGTTTTGGTGCGGTCTGTGGGGGGGCGAGACATTTCAGAGGCCTAGAGCACTGAGGCCGGGGTGATCATCGGGGCGGCGGCCAAGGGGCCAGTGATATTTGCGGTCGGCTGCTGTGATGCGAACGTCATTGATGGATGCAAAGCGTTTTTGCATGAGGCCGTTTTCATCAAACTCCCAGTTTTCATTGCCGTATGAGCGGAACCATTGGCCATTTTGGTCTTGCCATTCATACGCAAAGCGGACGGCGATCCGGTTATCCGCGTGGGACCAGACCTCTTTGATGAGGCGGTATTCGTGTTCACGGGTCCATTTCTGCGTCAGGAAATCAATGATTTCAGCTTGTCCGCAGAGGAAGGTGTCTCTGTTGCGCCATGTGCTGTTGGGTGAATAGGCCTGTGAGACTTTGAGTGGGTCACGGCTGTTCCATGCATCCTCTGCCAGTCGTGCTTTTTGAGCGGCTGTTTCTGCTGTGAAGGGAGGTAAAGGAGGGCGGGCCATGATCTGCCTTAGATGTTGAGAGGATCATTTTGTACCGATCGGTACAAAATGATCTATAAGCATATTCGATGGGGGGTGTCGAGTGTGTTTAATGTAACGATGCAGGCGCTTCGCTTAGGATATTTTGGCAGAGGCTATGTGTTGGTTCGGCTTTATTCAGCGTATAAATATGCAATTCCGTTACGCCTTCGGCTCGCAAGGTTCGGCACAAAGAGGTGACGGCATGTGTGGCAACGGCAAGGCGCTTGGCTGGGGCCATGCCTGCGTTTTCAAAGGCAGTTATAAGGGGTGAGGGTGATCGGCGCGAGCTTTGTGGGTTTCTGGTGTCTGCGGGAAAGAGCCGATTGTGGTGGTGGGGAAGAGCGGAAGTTTGAGGCGCTCGGTTTGTGCCGCGTGGCGGGGTGGAAAGGCCGCAGGAGGGGCTAACTATGCAGGTGTTACGGCGTGAAGATGGCTTTGCGCTACGCTCTCTTCATGCGCCTGAACATGAGGTGGAAGGCGCGATTTTGAGCGTACTGTCTGAACGGTCTTTGGGCTGTTTGTTGGACCTTGGGACTGGTGCGGGCCGGATGATCGAGTTGTTGAGGAGTGGGCCGAGCGAGCGGCCATATAGGGTTTTAGGGGGTTAGCAGGTAAAGACTATGCTGCCGATAATCCCAGACGGTTTTGTAATGCTGCAAGAAGCCGTAACCAATGGTGAGAATATTGGGTTCGTTTAAGCCAATCGGGGTTGCGGCTGCGAAGCGGGTGGTTTCAACGGAAATGCCCGTGATGGTTGGCATGTTGTGTCCGTCAATGCGTAATCCGCTGAGGTCAAAGCTATCCGCATCTGTTGCGGATGGTTTGAGTTGTCCGCTGTGGAGTAAATGAGCTTTTTCGGCTTCGCTGGTGTATAATGTACCGTATTGCCCTGTGTCCCATGCTGTGATGACCGTAGTGGTGCCAATTGTTGCCGGCATAATGGGATGATTGGGGAGTTTGCGGGTTTCAAACGGGAGTGTGGCAATGACATGCTCACCGCGGAGATATGTTACAGGCTGCCCTCGATATAATACGGCTTTTTCTCTGCGGTAATCCAATTTTAAGGCGTAAGGTGCCCAAGCGTTATAGCCTACCCAGCCGATAAAGTCGGGTGTAATATTTTCGAGCTGGCGTGCGTCTTGAGAGGTTACAAAAGTGGCCTTTGGGAAGGTAACCGGGCCTATGTGAATATTCCTTATTTCTGGGGTGAGGCTTACAGAAAAATGTTGCCCGCTGCCGAAAAAACCAGTCCCTATTTCAATATTATTTTTTGTTGGAATTATGTGATTATTGATCGTGAGGGAAAGTTGACTTCCCGTATCCAGCATTAATTTCCCGTGCACGCCAGAAATGGAGCCGTTGATAAATGGATATCCCTTCACTAGGGCAATCGGGAGAGTTATTTCAGGGGGTGTGAATTGTATTTCTGCGGCGCGCTGAGATTTTGGCGGGATTGTATCGTTCGCAGAAATTATCCCGATATGCGCTGCAATCAGTAAGCCGAATATGCCAGTCTTTTTGTATTTTGTGGATACATAAGACATTGGCGGCAGATGATAAGGTTTCATATCGCCTCGGATACAATTAATACGATGATGTATCATACCGTATGTCTTCCATTTCTGTGCATATGAATCAATTTTCTCCGGCGTCATCGTTATGGTCGTGCGTTTTCTGTTCGATTTATTTCGGGAGGCGTAGGCTGCGCAGTGTGTCGTTGAGGGTGGTGGTTATGCGGTTATGTTTTGGCGTTACGATGCGTTGTGAGAGATAGATACCGTGATGGCCTGAGCAGATATAGGCAACCCAGCAGGCAAGAGTGATGGGAACCGCGTTTGCCGCGCCGAAGAGTTCGATGCCCATCAGTGTGCAGGCAATAGGTGTATTGGCGGCTGCTGCGAATACGGCGACAAAGCCTAACCCCGCGAACAGATCTGTGGGAGCATTAAGGATGTTGGCCATTGTGTGGCCAAGGGCTGCGCCAATGAAAAAGAGTGGCGTGACCTCTCCGCCTTTGAACCCTGTACTGAGGGTGATGACGGTGAAAAGGAGCTTAAGTGCCCAGCTCCAATAATCGGCAGATGGTGCAAAAAACCCTGCAATGGTTGGGTCACCGGGAATAGCGGACCAGACACCGAGGCCGAGATACGCACGGGTTTGGAACAGCCAGACAAGTGCAATAATGGCGCAACCACCGAAAGCCGCGCGAAGGGGGGCAGAAGGAATATGGCGCTTTATGAGGGCGCCTATTCTGTGATTGGCCTCAGCAAAAATGAGGGCGACGAGGCCAAAAATTATTCCTGCGAGGGCTGTCTTGGCAAGAAGGATGGGGTGCTGCAGGAGTGGCGCTGTGAGAGTGATGGTGTCTATGTGGTAGAGTGCGTGGTGGATACCCCAGCTATGGCATGTCCAATCAGCGAGTATGGCGGTCAGGAGGCAAGGGAGTAGCCCTGCATAGTCTATTCGCCCAATCGTGATGACTTCTAAGCCAAAGATGGCACCGGCTAGGGGAGTGCCAAACACCGCCCCGAATCCTCCTGAGATACCAGACATGAGGAGTAGCCGTGTTTGCGCGTGGGGTAGGCGGAGATATTTTGCCGCTGTACTGGCGAGGCTGCCACCTAATTGGACGGCTGTGCCTTCTCGCCCCGCAGAGCCTCCGAAAAGATGGGTGATAATTGTGCCGAAGAAAACCAGTGGCGCCATACGACAGGGCACGCCAGCAGATGGTGTGTGAATTTCATCGACGATGAGGTTGTTGCCAGCTTCTGCTGTGCCGCCAAAGCGGGTGTATAGCCACGCGACAAAAGCACCGCCGACGGGCAGTAGATAAAGTAATTCTGGATGACTGAAGCGGTTTTGTGTCGCCCAATCAAGAAGCCATAAGAAGGCCGCACATACGGAGCCGATGGTTATTGAAAGGGGAAGTAAAAGCGCAAGCCAGAAAAGTACCGTGCGGGTGGCGTTCGTTAAATTGGTGATGTGGTGACGTAATGCAGGCATGAGTCCTCCTTGCTGCCATAATGGCGCTTGGTAGGAATCATCGTCCCTTGTCAGGGCGGTTCGGCCACGATGGCCCGGTAGAAATCCATTACCGTCTGAAGGAATGATCGCAAAAGACGCTGGGGTTTGTCAATTATTGTGTGACGGCCCTTGTGAGGGGCTTTTATCAGGCGCTTTACTTGCAGCAGGTCTCATTTTTTGAGCGGAATGAAAAGCAGTAGGTTGGGTAATATACAGGTACTGACCTGTAAGGCTCTATGAGTTAGAGCGCAGACAGTTTTACCGGGCCATAGAGGCCCGGTAAAATGCTTAATGACGGCTGTCTTAAGCAGAGGGAGACTGCGCTACGTTAGCAAAAGCTTTAACAGCTTGGTCAATTTCGTCAGCACTATGGGCTGCCATGACGGAGCAGCGTAGAAGGGGGCGGTTATCCGGCGTGGCGGGTGGTAGAGACAGGTTCACATACACGCCGGCTTCAAGCAGGGCATTCCAGAACGTGACAGCTTCAGGAATAGTCTCCAGCGTTACCGCAATAACTGGGGAGACATGCTGGCTGATGGACAGGCCCGTCGCCTTCAAACCAGCGTGCAGGCGTGCAGCATTGTCATACAGTTTTGTACGGCGTTCAGGTTGTTGCTCTACGGCGTCTAGTGTGGCGATTGTTGCCGCGATGATTTCTGGTGGCAGAGAGGCCGTGAACATATAGGGGCGTGAGCATAGGCGCATGAGGTCTACGCCATCATGGTCACTGACGCAGTAACCGCCAACGGTACCAAGGGACTTGGAGAAGGTACCGACGATGAAGTCGATACCTTTTTCGCACCCTTGGACTTCAGCAACGCCACGGCCTTTTGCGCCGAGCACACCGAACGAGTGTGCTTCGTCCACCATGAGAGCAACGCCGTGTTTTTCTTTCACAGCAACGAATTCTGCGAGTGGGGCGACATTGCCCGTCATGGAATAGATACCTTCCACAACGATCAGTTTAGCGCCGGGATGGTCTTTAACGCGGTTTAGGCGCTTATCAAGGTCAGCCGGGTCATTGTGGCGAAAGCGAATGACTTGTGCACCGGAAAGCTTTGCACCGTCATAGATGCTTGCATGGCTGTCTGCATCGAGGAACAGGATGTCATCCTTGTTCACGAGGGCAGAGATTGTACCCAGATTTGCTTGATATCCGGTTGAGAATACCATGGCGTGCTTGCGCTCGAAATACGCAGCCAAACGTTCTTCTAATTTGCGATGGAGACCAAATGTTCCATTCGCAATACGCGAGCCGGTAGTGCCAACGCCCATCGTGCGGACGGTTTCAATCGCCGCTTCCGCCGCTGCGTCTGATTGGCTGAGGCCCATGTAGTTATTGGTGCCGAAAAGCAGCGTTTCACGGCCTTCGATAATGCCGAGTGTCGCGGAGAGAGGGCGTTCAATAACGACTTCAAACGGGTTGCGAGGGGATAGTGCGCTCAATCCATCATAAGCAGCTTTGAGCGCAGCGTGTTTAGCGAAAAGGTCGGTCACGCTTAGCCCTTCAGCCCGTTCAGGCAGGTTGCCAGATCATCAATCGTGCGGATGTCCGCCAGTTTGTCGAGTGGCACGGAAACGTCGAGTTCGTCTTCGATTTCCATGACGAAGTTCATGACGGCCAAGCTGTCAAACGCCAGATCTTCGACGATCTTGCTGCTGCCGGTGATGTCACGGGGGACTTTCGGGTTGGCGAGCAGTTTTTCGATGATCATCTGTGAAATGCTGGATACGCTGTCAGTCATGCTCTCTACTCTTGATGCTTATGGGCCAAAGTTGGTGTGTTATGCGGCAGGAAGTCCAGTGCCGTAAATCCCGAAGGTGCATATCCCCGCTCTGTGGCGGGGGTATGGCGCTTTAGGCGGCGGAGTGCGCTGCGTCTTCAAATGCGCCAGACAGCAACATAGCTTTGGCTTTTGCACGCGTGAGTTTGCCGGAAGATGTTTGAGGCAGGGTACGGGGTGGCACCAGTACAACACGGACATCAACACCGTGATCACGGCGGAAGAGGGCTGTGAGGTCGTTGGTGAGGCGATCACGCATGGTTGGGTCGCTCGCGCGGCACTGGACAAGCGCTGTAATCGTTTCGCCTTCGTCTCCATCAACGGAGAATACGGCAACATCACGGGAGCGGAGGCTATCGATGGCGCTTTCGGCGGACCATTCAAGATCTTGCGGCCAGATATTACGGCCATTGATGATGATAAGGTCTTTGGCGCGGCCTGTGATGATGATTTCACCATCTAGCATGTACCCAAGGTCACCTGTGTTCAACCAGCCTTGTGCGTCCAGAACGGCATCGGTTTCGTCTTGGCGACCGAAATACCCAACCATGAGGCTTGGCCCGCGGACATAAACGGTGCCGACGCGACGATCTGGTAGGGGGTTACCATGTTGGTCACGGACTTCGATGGCGTGTTCTGGCAGTGCGCGGCCACACCGTACGAAGGTACGTAACGCGTAAGATGGGTCGTTGCACGGGACAGCGATGCCGGTGCTTTCCAGGCGGCGGAGATCGACCGTATCTGTTTGGACGCCATTGTTCAGCGGTGCAAAGCTGATGGCCAAGGTGGCTTCTGCCATACCGTAGCTGGCAACGAAGGCTTTGCCGTCAAAGCCGTTGGCCGCGAAACGCTCGGAGAATTCTTCGAGGATATGAGGGCGGATCATATCACCGCCGATCCCCGCGATGCGCCAGCGTGACAAGTCTAGATCGGCTGCGCCATTGCGGCGTGAGCAAAGCTCAAAGCCGAAGGATGGGCTGTAGGCAATGGTGCCCTTGTTCCGGCTGATGAGGTCCAGCCAGACATGTGGGCGGCGTGCGAATTCCCGTGTTGGGAGTAGGTCCACCGAAAGCTGGCATGTCATCGGCGTCAGGAAGAACCCAACGAGTCCCATATCATGGTAAAGTGGCAACCATGAGACGCAGCGGTCATCTTGTGCGTCGGATGATGGGCGTACTTGCAACCCGTCATGGGCAATAGCGCGTGCATTGGCCATGCCTGCTGTCTGCGTAACGGACACACCCATCGGAAAGCGCGTGCTGCCAGATGAGAATTGGAGGTAGGACAGGCCATCTGCTTTGATGGTTGGTAGAGCTATTTCTGGAGCAGCGTGTGCGCTGAGTTCCGCAGGCGAGCCGCCAAAGACAAGATCCAGCCCGTCAATGATCTCGCCGGTCCAGCCGCCGATGACGTCCGGTACAACGACGGCACGTGCACCGGCGCTGCTGATCATACCGCGTAGGGTCGTGATGTAACCATCACGACCACCGAAGGCTACGGGTAAGGGCAGAGGGGCGGGGACAAGGCCCGCGTACTGACAACCGAAAAAAATGCGGGCGAAGTCACCGTCACTTTCAGCCACGATGGCGACGCGGTCACCCTGCGTGAGGCCAAGGTTAAGCAAGCGGTGTGCCATCGCAATGGCTTGGTCGCGCAGCGTACGGTACGGCAGAGCTTCTAGAAGCTGGCCACGGCCCGAGTAAATATTGAAGCCACTCTCGCCCTGTGCCGCGTAATCCAGAGCGGCAGGGAAGCTCGGGAAGTCACCATAGCGTCGGTTCAGGCCCGAACGGCTTGGGGTAGGCTGTGCCGGTGTGGATGGTTGAGGGGGGTGTTGGGTGGCTTCGGTCAAACCTGGACTCGCTTCGTTAGAAATGCCGTTTTCAGAAATGCCGGGCATTATACGGCTCGTTGTAAGAAGGCGATGATTGCGTCTGCCCCTAAAGGTGCAGTCGGCTTATCGCCGTGTGTCTCGAATGTGTCATACAGATACTGGCGCTGTGTCTCAAGAAACTCAGGATGTGTCTTGAACGCATGTGCGATAGACGCAGCAGGGTCATCCAGAGTTTCCGTCACGGGGCCGAGCGTCCATGACAGGTAGTTTGGGTCGTCTCTCCATGCAACATGGTGTGCGTTTAGAAAGAGACAAGGGCGTGGATGTATGACAAATTCTGCGGCTTGGCTGGAAACATCGCCGATATACATGTCTGCCGCCAGCGTATAGGTCATATCGATGCTGCGCTGACTTCCGGGGTCGATCAACAAATGGTGAGCGTTTTCATAGCGGCGTTTTAGTGCTTCTGCTTCAGTGCGCCTGTTGTCGAAAAGTCGAAAATGTGGCGCAAAAACCACATTATAATGGTCTTGTTGAGCAAAAAAATCGAGCAACTTCTCGCCCATGAGGGGCCATGAGGAGAAACGGCGCACGAAATGCGGGTTATAGAGAAGGGTAGTTCGTTCGTTTTGGAACAGTTTGGGACGGTGTTTTTGAAGGCGGTGGACAATATCGAACTTGCCGTAAATGCCACGGGCGTAAGCTCCCGGCCGGGCGATGCCTTCTTTCAACATGCGCTCTTCAATTTTCCGGCCGGGTAGCAGCAGGAAGTCAAACTTGCGCAGATGTTGGGCGAACCCGATGGCACGGTCTCCGGCGCCATGTCCGGTCCAGACCATACGAGGGCGTGTGACGCCCATATGGCGGAGGTAAAGGGATGTGGCTTCCGGCACGATGATGGCATCAAAGCCGTTGAGGTACTGTCGGGACACAAAGAGACCGTACAGGCGGTCAATGACGCGCAGGCCGCGGGTTTCGATGCGCTGCCGTAAGGCAGGGGATAATGGCAGCAGGGTGAGGCGGAGTTTGGCCTCAGGATAGAGCTGCGCGATGGAGCGAGCGAGCGCCAGATGTCCGGGTGTTAAACACGCAACGTCTACGGATACATCGGCGTGGCGAGAGGCCATCTCAAAAGCGATTGGTAGGGCATGGAGCGCTTGATGGCGCTGTGCAATGAGAGGAAAAACAACGCGCATAATGGGGGTTATCCCGTTGTTTTTGGGTTGAGGGGGGTGCGTATGACGAAAATCAGCTGGATGCTGATGAGGAGGGTTACCCCGGCGAGTGTGGCGGGACCAACGCCGCTTAAACCATATTTTTGTACAACGAGAACCAAGCCCGGCAGGAAGAGAGCACATTCGAGGCAGCGCGCGATGATGGCGGCGTCAGAGCGATCAATTGTAAAGAGGAGAGGTTCGAGCGGGAGGCCCCAGACGGTGACGACTTCTGCGGCCAAGAGCCATAGGGTGACGGGTAATGTCTCGATGGCGCCATCGGCCCCGACATAAAGGCGCAGGAGAGGGCCGCCAGCAAAGAGCGTGATGAGCAGTAATGCGGTACCAATGGCGCCTGCTGTAAGGGCCACTTGAACCGTCAGGCGGCGCAGACGCCCCATGGCGCGGTCACGCCATAAGCGGGCCATTTCGGGGTAAACGGTTGTTTGAATCAGTGTCGCGGGTTTGGCGATACCTGCGGCGATTTGGCTGGCAATACGGTAATAGCCCGCGCTTGCGGGGCCGACAAAGGCGCCAACCACCAGTGTGCCGATATGCCCGAAGGCGAGGGCGAGTGTGGAGTTGAGGTTGGTGGAGAATACAAAGCGCCAGAGGCGTGGGTAATGTTGTGAAAAGCGGCGGTGGGCCAAATCACGCATGACGCCCCCGAAGGCGTGGGAGAAGCCGGTATGGAGGTTGCGCCGGGTCATTTCCTTTAGGGCCATGACCGAGATGGTGCCCCATGCAATGACTTCCGCAAGGAACCAAACCGCCGCAAGAATGGCGACGGATGCACCGGTTAGCAGCATACTGGCGGTACCAATGACACGGATAATGGTGGCCACCGTGCCTTGGACGGCTAGCAGGTCATAGCGGTTAAAGACGCGTAGAAGCCCTGTGGGAGTTGCTGCCGCCATGAAAAGAATGGAGCCGCAATAGAGGATACCGATACGATGAATTTCGTGCGGCCAGCCGAGGGATTTCATTGCAAAAGCACTAATGCCAACGCCAATGAGCAAGCCTGCAATGCCGCCGATGATGTCCAGGAAGAGGCTGAAAGACACAATACGCTGAAATTCACGCTTATTGCCGTCTGTCAGGGGGCGCAGGCCATATTGCAGGACGGTTTGCCAAGATTGGAAGTCTACAACGTCCCCAATAGTGCGTGCGAAGGCATACATCATGGCAATGAGGCCGAAACCGTAACTGCCGAGCAAATGCGTTGCTAGCCAGATATGCACGAGGCTGAGGGGCGCATTAACAGCGCGGCCACCGAGAAGAACACCAAGGTTCTTCATGACGCGGCGTACACCGCCAGCTTTTAACGACTGAGAGGGGAGGTCAGACTCCGGCATTAGTTCCGCGAAACTTTCATAATAAGGGGCATCACTGTGTTGTTGGTTTAGGGGGTATATAGGTATGCCCCGCAGAATCGGAATGGTGTAGAGCGAGGGAATATTGCATTTTTACGGCAAACCGCTACCCGTTATGGAGCAATTCCTCATTTAGCGCCGGTTTCTTACGCAATGTCATTTCTAAACCAAGACGATTCGAGTGCTTTTTCTTCTGCTCAAGCGATGGCAGGAGCGTGGCTTTGTGTTGACCGAGAGGTTTTGGCGCAAAATTATAAAAAACTGGATGCTATGACAGGCTCTGCCGAATGTGCGGCCGTTGTGAAAGCAGATGGATATGGGTTGGGCGCTGCGGCGATCGCGCCTACGTTATTGAACGCTGGGGCGAAGACATTTTTCGTGGCGCATCTGCAAGAGGGTGTGCAGTTGCGTCACGTTTTGCCGCAGGCACGTATTTTTGTGTTGCATGGCTTTATGAGCGGCTGTGCCGGTTTGATGCATGCACATCATTTGATCCCGGTTTTGAATGATTTGGGACAGGTGAAAGAATGGGCTGATTTTGGTGCCGTGCATGGTGGGCCATTGCCGTGTGCGGTTCAGGTGGATAGCGGAATGTCTCGCTTTGGTCTTTCTGCTGCGGATTTGGCATTGGAAGGGGCTTTTGAGGGTATTAAGCCTTGTTTGGTAATGAGCCATTTGGCGTGTGCCGATACGCCGGATAATCCAGCGAATGAGTTGCAGCGGCGTAACTTTATCGCAATGGCTAAGCACTTTCCGGGGGTGCCGCGTTCTTTGGCAGCATCTTCGGGTATTTTTTTAGGACCGGATTATCATTTTGAACTCGTGCGGCCGGGGGCTGCGCTTTATGGCGTGGCACCCAATGAAGGCACTCTGGCTTTAGGGCATGTTGTGCGGTTGGAAGCGCGCGTGGTGCAAATCCGGACCGTACCGCCGGGCGCGGGAGTTGGATATGGGCTGACATGGCGTGCAGAAAAGCCCACGCGTTTGGCGACGTTGGGTATTGGGTATGCGGATGGTTTCTTCCGGTCCCAAGCTGGGCAAGCCGCTGTTTGGTGCGGTGATCTGCGTTTACCGCTGGTCGGGCGCGTGTCGATGGATAGTGTATCGGTTGATATTACGTCTGCTCCAGAGAGCCTAAAGCCTGGTGATGTTTTGACCGTATTGGGGCCGAACCAAGGGGTTGATGCCTTGGCTAAAAGTGGCGGGACGATTGGTTATGAAATTCTAACATCTTTAGGTGCGCGGTTTTACCGACATTATCTTTGAGGTGATTGGACAAAACCTCTGGCAGTGTTTTGTGGGTGATGATGCGCTGTGTAGGTAAATCTTATGCTCTGCCGTAGAGATGCGTCGGCATGAGGAAAGAGCGGCGTGGGGATTGAGAGTGTGAGGGCGCGCTAGGGCTTTCTCTTCGTTCTTGGGTGAGTAACGGTAGTGTCAGAATGCAATGCGCCTCCCCACGATATGATGAGGAGGCGCATGTGGTAGGCGCTTGGTGAAGGGTGAGGTGGGGTTTTAGAACGCCACTTCAACCATTCCGCCGAATTGGCGAGGCTCGTTGATATAACCTTGCATGCCGGTCGTTACGCTGAGGCTCTTGTCGTACACATACTGCTTGTTGAACAGGTTACGTGCCCAGAGAGAGAACGTTGCCTTGGCAGCGCTGTTTGCAACCTGCACGTGGGCGATGGCAATACGGCTGTTTACAATCAGGCCGCTATCGCCGCGTGGTTGGTAAACATTGCGTGGGTTGTTGGCGCCTAGGTAAACAGGATCTGTTGAGCTGGAGTAGAAGCCAGAGTTGATGTTCCCATCAACATGGGCGAGCAGTGTGAAGTGCTCGAACGGGCGAGTGTAATTAACCTGCACGCTGCCAGAATGTGTTGGGGTGACCACCTGGTAGATGGGAACCTGAAGCGGCAGGACCGCACCATTTGCGTTCGGGTATGGGTTTGCTGTCGGTGGAATATGCACGTGGTTGTAAGCATAAGACAGGCCGACTTCGACGCCCTTATAGGGGATGAAGGTCAATTCTGTTTCTGCACCACTTACGTTGCCGGCGCCGGGAGCATTAAAGGTTGAAATTGTTGTACGGTTTGTACGTTGGTTGGCGATTTGGTAAGGGCGCTGGAAATCAACCTGAATGTCTTTGTAGATTCCGTAATAGCCCGTTGCGTTGAAGCGCATGCGGTGGTTCAGGAATTCAGACTTCAAGCCGCCTTCGAACATTGAAACGCTTTCTGGTGCGAAGGCGTCATAGTTCTGAGAGCGGGAGTTGGCACCGCCGGATTTGTAACCCGTGCTCCACTTGCCGTAAACGTAGAGGTTCTTAGCAGCGTCAAAGCCGAGGTTCAGCATTGGATCAACACGAGACCATGTTGCTTCCAATGGAATGGGGCCACTGACGCCATCACGGTTAACAGGTGCTGCGCCATTGACGGTCCCCAGGTGACCATCTTTGGTGTCACGTGACCAACGTAAACCGCCTGTCAGGTGCAGTTTTTCGCTGAGGATGGATGGCGTGTAGGTGGCCTGACCGTAAGCGCCGATGCTGGTCGTGTTGACGTGGCTGGCGCGATCAACGCGTTGCAAAGAGTAGTCGTTGAATGCGGGGCCGGTAAGCAACTGGTAAGCGCTACCAGCAGCGTTGGTGAACTGATTCGTGTAGAACGCTTGGGCGTTATCACTGACTGTTTCATGGTAGTACAAGAAACCGCCGACATAGCGCAGATGTGGCAGGTCACCGATGGCTTGAATTTCTTGGCTCAGCTGGTGCTGTTTGAAATTGGCCAGGCTGTAACGGCTGAAGGTGTAGTTTGTGAAGTCACCGCTTGTGTTGGACATGCTCGATGAAACAGCCGCGTTGTCATACTGAGACTGAGACAGTTGACGATATGCAGAGATCGAGCGCAGCGTTAGGAGCTTTGGAATAGCTTGCCATTCCATCGTGAAACGGTGACCGCTGGTTCGGCCAATGCTGGGTTGTTCGGGTACGCCGACGACGGCTGTTTTTGCGCGTGCTGTTTGAATAACCCCGAGAGCAGCTTGCTTATTGGTGCCGTTCGTTAAGTGCTGGCTGTAGATGGATGTCGTGCTGTCATAGTTGTTGTCATAAGCGTAGTCAGCACTGAAGGATGATGTGGGGCGCCACATTGCTTCGGCGCGTACGCCCCGGCGGTCATATTGGTTAAAGCCGCTTGCACCCGTGAGGGGGTTATCCGTGAGAGGGTCACGATGCGCGGTCATCGCGTCAATTTTGACGGCGATGTCATGGAAAGCTGGGAGGTCAACATGGAGTTCACCCAGGTTGCTTCCGTAATTGCCCATACCGCCGCTGGCACGTACCTTGAACTTACCGGATGGACGGCGTGTGACAATATTGAGCGCCCCGCCTTCGGTGTTACGGCCGAACAATGTGCCTTGAGGGCCTTTGAGGACTTCGATATTGGCAACATCAAGCATGGCTGCACCGAGGCCTTGCGGACGTGCAAAGTAAACGCCGTCAATGTAAACGCCTACGCCTTGGTCACGTGCGGGCTGGTTACTATCGCCCAGTACGCCGACGCCACGAATATTGACGATGAGGGCAGAGTTACGGCCTGCAAATTGCTCAACATGCAAGGATGGGATTGAGCCATCAGCCATATCAACGAGTGAAATGACGTGACGATCAGCCAAGCTCTTCGCGTTCATGACGGAAATAGAGATTGGTGTTTTTTGAAGGTTTTCGGGTCTTTTTTGTGCGGTAACAACAATATCTTCTAGTCCGCCTGAACGTGCTTTGGCGGGGGCCGTCGTTGCTTTTTTAGCGGGCGCTGCTGGTGTTGAAGTTTTTTGAAAAGATTTTTGTGTATTTTGTTGAATGTTCTTAGAGGAATTCTGTACATTTTCAGCATGTGCTACATTAAAGCACAGTAATGCTGCTGAAGACATGTACATATATTTTTTTATATGCATGTTATTATTACGGTTTATGGTCTGGTGTGCACATTTCAATTTGAAAACCAATCAACATTATTGTCTTTTCTGTCTTCACAACGTTATGTGCGATGCCGTTGAAATATTTCAGGGGTATAAAAAAAACAACATGATTTATGTGAAGGTTTTGTTTAGGTTTATTTTTCGTTGTTTACTTAGTAATTAATATTCATTATTGATATTTTGTTAAAATATATATAAGTATTAATTGTTATTAAATCAAATAATTACAATTAATTTAAGTGAATTAGTTTTTATTTTTAAGTTTGTCTTTAAGTATATAACATAAATTTAATTATATTAACTTGTATTTTAATTTATGTTTACGCTTCGTTGCATGGGGGTGGGGCGTAGGAAAGATAAAACATACGTTTTTGTTCTTTCCGAGCGAGTGTAACGCTGTCCAAAATTAGCCCACAGGTGAAGGATAAAGCGGCTAGCATGATGAGGCCGGTGGAGAGGAGGGCTGTTGGTAAGCGTGGAACAAGGCCTGTTTTTAGGTAAGTCACGATGACCGGGAGGCCGAGTGCGAACGAAAGTAGGGTGAGGGATAAGCCCAATGTGCTGAAAAAGAGAATAGGGCGCTCTTGCTTCACTAAGGTGAGGATTGTTTTTAAAATGCGAAAGCCATCACGGTAGGTGCGTAATTTTGAGGTTGAGCCGGGAGGGCGCTCGCTATAGCGCGTGGGAAGTTCCCCAATGGGCATGCAGAGTTCGAGGGCATGAACGGTGAGTTCTGTTTCGGTTTCAAAGCCGGACGATAGGGCTGGGAAAGATTTCACAAAACGTTTGGAAAAGACCCGATAGCCGGACAGCATATCGGTAAGGCGGCGACCGAAAATATGGGTCACGATACCTGTTAAGGCGCGGTTCCCGGTGACGTGGCCACGCCGATACGCGTTGCTTTGGTCAGTCACGCGGGCGGCATTCACCATATCTAGGCCTTGGCTTTGCGCCAGGGCAACGAGGCGCGGGGCGGCGCCGGCTTCATAGGTGGCGTCCCCATCGACCAGAATATAATAATCAGCGTCAATATCCGCAAACATCCGACGAATGACGTGCCCTTTGCCTTGAAGGCTTTCGGTGCGGATGATGGCCCCGGCGGCTTGGGCTATGGCGATGGTGTCATCCGTAGAATTGTTATCATAGACGTAAATTGGAGCATCGGGCAGAGCTTGCCGGAAGTCTTGGATGACCTGCCCGATGGCAACGCTTTCATTATAGCACGGGATAAGGACAGCGATGCGGGGCAGGGTCATAGTCGTCAGGCCTTAAGGGGTGGCGCTGAGGCGCGTGGTTGTTTCGTCTAAGATGGTGCGTATGGCGCGGGTGAGTGGGGTGCCATCGGTGTATTTTCGGCCGTAATGCAGGTTGAAGCGATGGTCAAAATCGTCAGGGTTGGTGCCGTTAATATGCTGGGAAATGGTTTCGAGCTTATCAAAGGCTTTAGCGAGCTTCGCTTCGGGGGAAATAGCGTTCTCGTAGTCATCCCAAAGGCTTAAAAACTCGGATTTAAGGTCGTCTGGTAACGTTTCCATGACGGTGAGGAGGTCGGTACGTTCTTGCGTACTTTTGGTGGCAGATGCTGTCAGTGAGGTGGCGGGAATATCGCCGTGAATAGCCTCACCGAGATCATGTAGGATGCAGAGCTTGAAGAGTTTTGTCAGATTGATTTCTGGGGGAAGCTGGTCAGCGAAAGTCATGACCATGAGGCATAAGCCCCAGCTATGCGCTGCGGTGCTTTCAGGCAATCCATTGAGCGTATAGGCTCGGCGCAGTACGTCTTTTAGGCGCGAAGCTTCGCGCAGGAATGTCAGTCTTTTCTCGATGCTATGCTGAGAAATGTGGCTGTCTGCGGTATTGGTCGCGTCCATGGGTCTCCTTGGGCGTGCTGTACTGTGGGTGGTGGCATAGTGAGCAGTAATGACACGCCATAAAATTCTTATGTTTATGAGGTATCTGACGCGGGCGAAGACGGCAAGGCTATGGGGGTGTTTCTTGTTGTCCTTTGCGCGGCTGAGTGGCTGTGTATAGTGAGAGAAAGACCGTGACTTGCAAGACTGATGGACGAGATGGACGCTGATAAACCCCTTTCCCCGATTGAAACGGGATGGTTCCCGATTTCGGTGCGTATTGAAGGGGCACGTGTGTTGCTTGTGGGTGGCGGTGAAGTGGCCATTAATAAAGGGCGGCTGCTGTTAGACCACGGTGCGCGTATTGAAATCGTGGCGGATCGGTTGATACCGGGTGTGCAGGAATGGGTTGATACCGGGCAGGCGCTCCATGTCGGCGGGCGTGTCGATGAGGCGCTGTTGGAGGGTTTGATGCCGGGGTGTCGCCTTGTTTACGCAGCGACGGATGATCGGGCTGTGAACCGTGTGGTAGCGGCGATGGCAGAGCGCATGGGTATCCCAGTGTGTGCTGTTGATGACCCCGATCCTTCGACCTTTATTACGCCCGCGCAAGTGCGTCGTGGCATGGTGCGCGTCGCTATCGCTACGGCGGGTGGTGCGCCAGTTTTGGCGCGGCGTTTGCGTCAAGAGATTGAGGCGTGGTTGCCGGAAGGTACAGGGCGCCTGGCGGAATATATGCAGTCTCGGCGGCCGCGTGTTTCAGCGCGCTGGCCGCAGACGCAAGACCGGAAGCGTGTTTGGGAAGATTTTTTGGATGGTCCGGGCGCTGATGCCGCTCGATCAGGGGATTATGTCGCGGCTGATCGTGTGTTGCAGGGTTTGCTTGATGGTTATGGTCGCGCGGGAGAAGTGTGGCTTGTCGGGGCGGGGCCAGGTGATCCAGATTTACTAACGCTGAAGGCTCTGCATTACATGCAAAATGCAGATGTTGTGTTGTATGATAATTTGTTGCCGGCCGCTTTATTGGGCCGTGTCCGCCGGGATGCTGAATTAATTTTCGTCGGTAAAAAGCGAGATCGACATACTCTCCCACAATCTGAGATCAATGCAGAAATGGTGCGCCATGCGCGTGCGGGGCAGCGTGTTTTACGGTTGAAGGGTGGGGATCCTTTTATTTTTGGCCGGGGTGGTGAAGAAATTGAGTCTTTGCTGGAAGCCGGGGTGCGCTTCCGGGTTGTGCCGGGGATTACGGCAGCCAGTGGCTGTGCAGCGTATGCTGGTATTCCGCTGACGCATCGTGACTGTGCACAGGCCTGCTTGTTTGTGACGGGTCATGCCAAAGCGGATGGGGTTTTGGATCTGCCGTGGAAGGACATGGCGGATCGTCGGCAAACGGTTGTGATTTATATGGGTGTTTCGTCGTTGCAGCGTGCGATGGATGGGCTGTGTGAGCATGGGTTGCCGCATGATTGGCCTGCGGCCATTGTAGAGCGTGGTACGCAACCTGATCAGCGCGTTTTGGTGGGAACTGTGGGAACATTATCGCGATTGTCGCTGGAGGCGCAGGTGGCGTCCCCGGCATTAGTGATTGTCGGTAAAGTGGTGGACCATCGGGTTTTGTCTCCTGAGGAAATTGGGTCATGACGGCATTGCAGGATATTCTGCCGCGTATTGTTGATGAGATGCGGGGGGTAGTGGAACGCGGGACGGTGGCCAATTATATTCCGCCGCTTGCTTGTGTGGACCCGTCCAAATTTGGCATGGCTGTTGTTGAGGCAGATGGCACATTCCATCGTTTCGGTGATGCGGATGAGCCGTTTTCGATTCAGAGTGTCTCTAAGGTTTTCGGTCTGACCTTGGCTCTGGATGCTGTGGGTGACGGCTTATGGCAGCGCGTGCGGCAAGAGCCTTCAGGTAGTGCATTTAATTCGATTATTCAGCTGGAGAGTGAGCACGGTATTCCCCGGAATCCGTTTATTAATGCCGGGGCGATTGTTGTATCGGATATTTTGGTATCGTGCTTCGGGCGAACGGGTGCTGAGGATGCGTTGCTAAACCTTCTGCGTCCGTTGGCGCGTGAGCCTGCATCGGTCATGATTGATCGGGAGATGGCTCAGCAGGAAGCGCAAACGGGGTTTCGTAATCTGGCCCTCGGTAACTACATGCGGAATTTCGATAATATCGTGAATCCTGTGGAGCAGACGCTCGATTTTTACTTTCATCAATGCGCGTTGACGATGAGTTGTGGTCAATTGGCGGAGATGGGAGCGTATCTCATGACGGGGGGAGTAAATCCTCTGACGGGGGAGCGTGTTATGTCGACCCGGCAGGCACAAACGGTCCTCGCTTTGATGATGATGTGTGGCCATTATGATGGCTCAGGTGCTTTTGCCATTCGTGTTGGCTTGCCCGGAAAATCGGGTGTTGGCGGTGGGATTTTGGCTATTACGCCGGGCGTAGCCTCGGTTGCGGTATGGTCACCGGGATTAAATGCGCAGGGAAATTCCCTGTTGGGGACCTTGGCGTTGGAGCGTTTGGTGCAGGAAACGGGATGGAATGTGTTTCGGGCTTGTGGTCATACGGTTTAGGCCGTTGTGAGGTCTCTTGCGTCGGATGAACGGAGTGCAGCGGCCCCTACTTTTAAAGTGCGGGCCGATGTGCTTGGTCTAGCGTTGGGGCATTATGGTGGCGCTAGGGTTTTGTCGGGGTATGTGCACCATTCGGTTGCGGTGCAGCGCCAGCATTCTGGTCGGCGTGCTTTGCAAATATAGCGCCCGTGGAGAATGAGCCAATGGTGAGCTTGGCGCAGTAAATCTTTGGGGATGCGTTTGACGAGGCCGTCTTCAACTTGACGTGTGTTCTTGCCGGGAGCCAAGCCAGTACGGTTTCCGATACGGAAAATATGCGTATCTACGGCCATAGTATCGGCGCCGAAAGCAACATTCATGACCACATTTGCTGTTTTGCGACCAACACCGGGTAGTGCTTCGAGAGCATCTCGGTCAGAGGGGACTTTACCGCCGTAAAGGGTGAGCAGTTGTTCGCTGAGAAGTGCAACATTCTTGGCTTTGCTGCGCCATAGCCCAATTGTGCGGATATATTCTCCGATGGCTTCTTCCCCAAGGTTGGCCATGCTGCGCGCATCAGGTGCGCGTTCGTATAATGCGCGTGTTGCTTTATTGACCGAGATGTCCGTGGCTTGTGCGGAGAGCACGACGCTGACCAAAAGTTCAAACGTGTTGTTATAAATCAGTTCACTTTCCGCATTAGGATTTGCTGCGGCCAGTGCACGGATAAAGGCATCGACGGCCTTTAGAGGCATGGGTTTTGTAGTGTGCGGGTGGGGCTTTGGGCTTTTAGTCGGGCTGGCCATGCGTGTGGGTTCTTATGCCATTATATTGGGTGGTGTCACGTTCATTGTAGCACGCTGTGCAGATGGCTTTGAGTACTCTGCGGACTGTGCCTATTAGAATAATGAACGTGAGCTATTCCGCGTCAGATGAGGTGTGTGAGGCCAAGGTTAGGTTTTGGTTTGAAAAACAGCACAGAGCTTATTGCCAGTTGGGTCGCGCAAATACGCGATACATTTACCGTCAGGACGAATATGCGGTGCGGATTCTGCTGACTTTCCGCCGTGCTCTAGGCCGGATGCGTGCCAAGCATAAACGGCCTCTGCGCTCGGGAGTTCAAAGCCAATGGTTCCCCCGTTTGCGTAGGTTGCGTTTTCACCATTAATGGGTTTTGTAATGATAAAGCGCTGTTTCCCTTGGCGGTAAAAGGGGCGGGATAATTGATCATATCCTTGTTCGTCTAATGAAATATGCGCAAAAATGGCATCATAGAATTCCTGGGCTTTTAGGATGTCATCGGCACCAACAACAACATGGCTATACATATTATTTTCTCTCAATCACTGTCCGTATACAGTTGGGCTGAGAGCTGCGTGAAAGCAAGGGGGAGCGCTATAACCCGCAGTATCCGTTGCGCAGGGTGATGCTTATCGGGCAATATGCAGACCATATTTGTGCCTAAGAGACTGCTTTTCTGTGAGGGGAAGTGGTGGAGTATCCTGTGTCTGAAGATTCATCTGTCTTGTCTGCTCAACAACGTGAGGGACGCAAGATTGACATTCCCTTTACGGAAGTTGTGGGTTTCGTGGTGCGCCGGTGGTTGGATCATCCATCCTTGCTGGCAAAGACGCTGGCAGGGGTCTTTATGGCCACGCTTGCGGATATTGCGACGCCAGTTTTAGCCGGGCGCTTGGTAACAGACATATCCCAACATACAGCCGGACCGGGTGTTACAGTCAATAAAGCTCTATTAGCGCTGCGCGATGATGCGACGTTGATGGTGACGGGTTTGATTGTTTTGGGCTTGGTCGGACTGTTTGGGCGTCGCTCGTCTTATATTGGTATTTCGCATCTGACGTTGGCGATCATGCAACGCATTGCGGATACGGCTTTTGCGCGGGTGCAGCGTTTTTCTACGGACTGGCACGCTAATACTTTTGCGGGTTCGACAGTGCGGCGTTTGACGCGTGGTATTTGGGCGATTGATACGCTGGATGACACGCTGCTTTTGCTCATCGTACCGGAAGTTCTGGTACTATTGGGGACGACGGTTGTGCTGGCGGTACGCTCTCCGTTGATGGGAGCGGCTTTAGGGCTTTTTGTTATCCTGTTTACGTGGCTCTCCATTATGTTGACGTTGCGTTATGTGGCGCCGACTGCGCGGGCCGCAAATGCGTGGGATACGAAAATGGGGGCAGCAATGGCGGATGCTGTCACTTGTAATGCCGTGGTGCGGGCTTTTGGTGCGGAGGCGCGTGAGGAAAAGCGCCTGCATCGTGTCATTCGCGGTTGGCGTGGGCGCACTTTGCGGACATGGATCCGTGGGACGAATAGCGCTAATTTACAGGCTTTGGCCTCTCTCGGCATGCGTATGCTGATGATTGGTTTGGCTGTGTGGTTGTGGTGGCAGGGCAAGGCTGGGCCGGGCGATATCGCCTATGTTCTGACGATGGTTTTCCTCATCCAAGGGTATTTGCGGGATTTGGGGCAGCAGGTGAGCCAAGTGCAGCGCTCGGTGAACGAGATGGAAGAACTGGTGGCTGTTTTCCAGCGAGAGCCTGCAATTGCGGATCCGGTACAGCCAGAACCGTTGACGATTGAACGTGGTGAAATTCGTTTTGAGCATGTTGGCTTTTGTTATCCGGGTCAGAAAAAGCCGCTTTATGATGATTTGGATTTGACGATTAAGGCGGGTTCTCGTGTGGCTTTGGTGGGGCCGAGTGGCTCTGGGAAAACCACGTTAACAAAGCTTTTGCAGCGTTTATATGACGTGACGGATGGGCGCGTTTTGGTGGACGGGCAGAATATTGCACATGTGCGGCAGTCTGACCTGCGGTCGCGCATTGCGATTGTTCCTCAAGAGCCCATTTTGTTCCACCGGACTTTGGCTGAGAATATCGCTTATGCGCGCCCTAGTGCTTCACGTGAAGAGATCGAGCAGGCGGCGGCGCAGGCGAATGCAGCAGCGTTTATCGAACGTTTGCCAGAGGGCTATGATACTATGGTCGGTGAGCGTGGTGTGAAGCTTTCGGGGGGGGAACGTCAGCGTGTAGCGATTGCACGTGCGTTTTTGGCAGATGCGCCTATTTTGGTCTTTGACGAAGCCACATCTAGCTTAGATTCAGAGTCCGAAGCACAGGTTCAAGATGCGATGCGCCGTTTGATGCAAGATCGAACGGTGATCGTGATTGCTCATCGTTTGTCGACCGTGGTGGAGCTGGACCGCTTGCTTGTCTTTAGCCAGGGTGCGCTACGTGAAGATGGCACCCATGCGGAATTGGTTGCGCAGGAAGGTGGTATTTATCGCCGTTTGTATGAATTGCAGTCATTGGAAAGTTAATTATTGCGCAGTATATCGGTTTAGGTGCTGTAGAGCCAGTGCGTTATAAGTAATGCGCTGGTTATGAGGGTAATGACTGAAAGAGTGGCGGCACTTAAGAGTTTTAGTGTGTTTTGGAAGACTGCGTGGACGTTAATGCGCAACCCTAGTGCTGCCATGGCGAGGACGGTTAAGAAGGTTGCGCTGTGCTGCAAAGGTGAAAGCGCTTGGTCCGGGATTAATCCTGCGGAACGGCACAGCATAAGGATTAAAAATCCGGGAATATACCATGGTAAAAGACGCGCGAGAGAAATGTGCTCTGGGGCGTTGGTGCGATGACGGTGTATGAGAGCGAGCGCACAGCATACTGGTCCTAGTAAAAGAACGCGCCCAAGTTTGACGAACATTCCGGTTTGCATCGCTGTTAATCCGATAGGGTGTGTAGCGGCGATGACTTGTGGAACGGCGTAGACAATAAGTCCGGCAAAAATGCCATAGGCGTGTGCATTCATGCCCAAAAATGGTGCGCATAATGGCAGAGCGAGCACGACGATGATGCTCAAAAGGGCCGTGAAGGTAATGCAGGCCGCAATATCAGAAGATTTAGCTTTGAGGAGAGGGGCAACTGCGACAATGGCGGAATTCCCGCAGATGGCGTTGCCGCATGCAATCAAGGCTGCTTGTGAAAAGGGAAGTTTGAGGGTTAGTCCGATAGTGAGGCCCAAGCTTAATGTGATGGTCACGAGGGCTAGAATACCGACAAGAAGATAAGGGCTAGCGTGTTGTAAAGTCGATAAGCTCATGGAAGCCCCGAGCAGCAGGATGGCGGCTTCAAGTATGGGCTTGGCGCAGAAAAGGATACCACTCTCTGTTTGTGGAGGTGCCTTGATGATGTGCTGTGTGGCAGCGCCGATGAGGATGGCCAAGTTCATGGCTTCAATGCCAGAGTAATGAAACAAAAGATGTTCTGCTTTTGCCAAGGAATATGCGCCGCCGGTGACTAAAAGGCAGAGTACGATACCGGGTAAAAGCTGTGGCGTGCGCGAGATGCACGGTGTGGCGTGTTGATGCATTGGCTGTCTCCTTGTGTGCAGGATACAGGGAGAGTAAATCATTATTCCAACGCATCATTGTGATGATTCCAATCGATTTTTATGATGATTTTCCGGGAGTGCAGCATGACACTGGAACAACTACGCGTGTTCATCGCTGTGGCTGAGCGTGAACATATGACGGCAGCGGCGCAGGCGCTGCATATGACGCAATCCGCTGTTTCATCGTGTTGGACGAGGAATTCGTCTGACGGAGGTTGGTGGAGCTTTTTTGCAAGAGGCGCTGGCTGTGGTTGCGCGGGCTGAGAGGGCTGAACAGGTGTTGGCCGAATTCAGTGGTTTGCGCCGGGGAGTGCTGCGCGTGGTCGCTAGTCAAACTATCGCGGGGTATTGGCTTCCGCGTGTTTTAACGGCGTTTCGGGAGCGTTATCCGCAGATAATTGTGGAGGTTTTACAAGGAAATACGCAGCAGGCGGCCCAGCATGTTTTGGAGGGGCGTGTTGACCTGGGAATTGTGGAAGGCCGAGTGGAACATCCGGCTTTGGCTCAGTGGGCAGTTGGGGAGGACCGTCTGATTTTGGTACAGAACGAGCCTTGTGTGGATGCGGAGTGGTTGCGCCGTGCACGGTGGGTCATGCGTGAGGAAGGATCAGGGACGCGCTCCTCTTTAAAGGCGGCTTTGGTGCGTGAAGGGGTTTGTGATGAGGAGTTGGATGTTTCGTTTGTACTACCGTCGAATGAAAGTGTTCGTACGGCTGTTGAGGATGGGTGTGGGGTGAGTGCTTTGTCATCGTTTGTTGTTGATTCGGCCCTGCGTGCTGGGCGTTTGTACTCGGTGCCGTTTGATTTAGGGGGGCGTCCGCTCTTTGGTGTGTGTCACAAAGAGCATTACCGCAATGGGGCCGTTGATGCTTTTCTGGCGCTGTTATAAGGCGCTGATCATGACGCTATTTTGAAAAATCAGAGTGTTTCACTTTCTGGTCGGAAGTTAGGGTTTGGTAATAAAAACATTATTGTTAATAACATTTATATATTTAAACAGTTTATCATTTAAAGTTAACTCATAAACTTAAATAAGTTCAAAACATTTCAATTGAATGTTTTATTATTTGTTACCTTTTACTTAAAGGTAATATTTCAAATTAATGTAGTTAGTAAAAATTATTTGATTGTATCCGATTGCGATCGGTATGGTTTTTTTAGTAAACACAATCTGCTTCGGCGCGTTCCTGTCTGGAAGAAAAACTTTGGCGCAGGCTCAATATAGTCTTCAGTCTGGTGTGGCTACGGTTTACAGCAGTGGTGATTTTGGTTTTGTGCGTGGTTTGAATAACCTTCAACGCATCATTGTTACGAAAAATGGCAACACACCAAGTGGAGACCCAGTTGTTGTTAATCTTTCCAATAGTCTTGGAAATATAAATACTCTTTCATCATTGCTTATTCAGAATGGAGCTACGGCGCAAATCGGTGGTGGTGTTCTAAGCGGCCAGTCTAGAACGCAGATTACTATTAATGGTGGTATTCTGGATTTGCGTGGTGGTGTTGCAAACGCGGCGGTGAGCAATAATATTGTTGTGGGTACTGCTGGTGGTCAGATTACGGTTGAACCGACAGGTGTGTCAGCAGGTGTGTTCAACGTTCCTGTGAGCTTCGTCGATGCTTCTGGTAATGCGACAACGAAGGTTCCTGCCAATTTTGTCATGGACTTCCCTCAGGCACGTCAAATTCAAGCGTATTATGACATCGCCTCCAATACGACAACGATTGGTGACGGTGCTGCTGTTGGCATTCCTGGGCTCACTCAGGTTGGTGTTGGTCGTTCAGTTAATCTGCGTGGAGATGTTTTTGGCCTGCGTGATACAGGGCGTGCAGTGCGTCTTGATCCATTGGGTTTCCTACCGTCACCGGGGTATACGCGTACGTTTACGCAGTCTGATGGGAATGGCGGTGTTATCACCTGCTTCTTAGCAGGAAGCATGATCCGGACACCGGGCAGTGATGTCGCTGTTGAGGACCTGAGTGTTGGTGACGAGATCACGGTTTTTGTTGATGGTAAGCCAGTTACTGACAAGGTAACGTGGGTTGGCACCGCACGGAATACGGTTCAGGCGCATCTTGCGAATGATCAAGCGGGCTGCCCGGTTCGTATCCTGAAGGACGCGATTGCAGAAGGTGTTCCGTCTAAGGATCTTCTGGTGACCTCTGAGCACTGTTTCTTGTTCGAAGGTAAGTTCGTGCCAGCACGTATGCTCGTGAATGCTCGTGAATGCTCGTTCGGTCTTCTACGACAAGAGCGTTTCCTCTTACGATTACTATCACGTTGAGACGGCTAATCATTCTGTGATCATGGCGAATGGCATGTTGACGGAAAGCTACTTGGATACGGGTAATCGTTCATCATTCCATGACGGTAATATCCATTTCTTTGCTCGCAAGGGTAAGTCTTGGGAGCAGGATGCTGCTGCGCCGCTGAGCACGAGCCCAGAGTTTGTTGAGCCGATTTTCCGTGATATTGAGCAGCGTGCTGTTCAGAATGGTCTTGCGTCACAAGAGCAAGCACCACGTTTGACGCAGGATGTAGGCGTGTTCTTGCAGACGGATACGGGTTTGGTTCTGCAAAAGCTGCGTGAGACGAATGGTCACGCTGTTTTCATGCTGCCGGGTGATGTGAAGGCTGTGCGCATTATGTCTCGTGCGTCTCGCCCATGTGATATCGTAGGGGCATTCTGGGATGACCGCCGCCAGCTTGGTGTGGGTATTAGCGATATTTCCATCTTTGAGTGGAATGCCAGAACGCCTGTTACAGCGCATCGTGAGATGGCAGACCTTGAGGGTTGGAATAATCTTGATCTGCAATCAGACATGCGCTGGACGACGGGTAATGCATTGTTGCCATTGAACCGTCCGAACCCAGAGGATCATGCTATTCTGAGCCTCAAGATCCAGACGGTTGATTACATCGTGGCAGAAGAAGAGCTGGCTCAAGAGCGTGCATAATTCTTTAACGATGTGATGTGCGCTTGGTCATGGTTGAAGGTGCCGTTATGTGGCGCTGAAATTCAGGCATGACCGTGCCACTATAATGTATTCGCTGTGCGGCAGGTGGTGAGAAGTGTAAACTTTTGACCACCTGCCGTAATGCGTTAGAAGCCGTGCGTTGATGGTCTCAGCTTTGTCAGTGTGCGGTCTGATAGGTAGTGCTTTGTGGGGGAGGCGAGGAAAACGGCCATGATGGCGCGGTGTTTCGCTTTTCGCTGAGGCAAACTTTGCCTTGCTGTATAGGGCTGAGCATGGTTTGGGGGCGGGATAGTTTGTGTTCCGTGTTTGAGGTCCCATGATTCGGCTCGATAATATTAGTAAGCGTAATGGCCATCGGGTCATTTTCATTGAGGCTTCGGCGGCTCTTCTCAAAGGAGAGAAAATTGGTCTAGTGGGACCGAATGGTGCGGGGAAAAGTACCCTTTTCCGTCTTATCACGGGGCAGGAAGCGCCCGATGATGGGTTGGTTTTGGTCGACCGGGGTGTTTCCATTGGGTTTTTCAACCAAGATGTCGGCGAGATGCAGGGCCGTAGTGCCGTAGCGGAAGTCATGGATGGTGCTGGGCCAGTTGCAGAAACGGGGACAGAACTAGCGGCTTTAGAAGCGGCTTTGGCAGACCCAGAACGTATGGACGAGCTAGAGGCTATTTTAGAGCGCTTTGGTGAAGTTCAGGCGCGTTTTGAAGAGTTGGGTGGTTATGCGCTCGATGGTCGGGCGCGTGAAATTTTGCATGGTCTTGGCTTCTCACAAGAGATGATGGACGGTGACGTTGGCCGTTTGTCTGGTGGTTGGAAAATGCGCGTTGCTCTGGCGCGTATTTTGCTGATGAAGCCTGATGTGATGCTGCTTGATGAGCCGAGCAACCATTTGGATCTTGAAAGTCTGATTTGGTTGGAGAAGTTTTTGAGCGGTTATGATGGTGCACTGCTCATGACCTCTCATGATCGCGCTTTCATGAACCGCATTATTAATAAAGTGATTGAAATTGATGGAGGAGCGTTAAATAGTTTCTCTGGTGATTACGAGTTTTATGAGCAACAGCGTGCGCAGAATGAAAAGCAGCAGCAGGCTCAATTTGAGCGTCAACAAGCAATGTTGGCGAAAGAAATAGCTTTTATTGAGCGTTTTAAGGCGCGCGCATCCCATGCGGCGCAGGTGCAAAGTCGGGTTAAGAAACTTGATAAAATTGACCGGGTTGAACCGCCCAAGCGCCGTCAGGCCTTGTCTTTTGCGTTTCGTCCGGCGCCGCGTTCGGGCGATGCTGTGGCGACTTTGCGTGGCGTAGATAAAAGCTATGGTAAGCGTGTGATTTATCAGGGGCTGGATGTGCTTATCCGGCGCCAAGAGCGTATTTGTGTATTGGGTGTGAACGGTGCGGGTAAGTCCACTCTGCTGAAGCTCGCAGCGGGTACGATGGAGCCGGATGCTGGCACGGTATCGCTTGGTGGTGGTGTGAAGCTGGGTTATTTTGCCCAGCATGCCATGGATCTTTTGGATGGTAGTTCAACGGTTTTTGAGGTTCTGGAAAATGCCTTCCCGCAAGCAGGGCAGGGGGCATTGCGCTCATTGGCCGGTGGCTTTGGCTTCTCCGGGGATGATGTCGATAAAGTCTGTAGTGTTCTTTCTGGTGGTGAGAAAGCGCGGCTTGTGATGGCATTGATGCTGTATGATCCGCCAAATTTCCTCGTTTTGGATGAGCCGACCAACCATTTGGACATAGCGACGAAGGAAATGCTGATTAATGCGTTGAAGGATTATGAAGGCACAATGTTGTTTGTGTCCCATGATCGGCATTTCTTAGCGGCATTATCAAATCGTGTTCTGGAAGTGACGCCGGATGGTTTGCACCGTTATGAAGGCGGCTATAGCGAGTACGTGGCACGGACCGGCCGCGAAGCGCCGGGTCTGCATGAGTGATATTGGCGCTGAGGGCCTGTTGTATCCACGCCGCTATGGGTATGTTCTTTGCGCATACCTTTAGTCCATAAAGACAGCGAAGCGTCCTTTAAATCTTGTGCATGAGTTCTGCGGGGGCGTTATGTGCTGGGCGGTATTGTTGAAAAGTAGTGCCAGAACAGTAGGTCTTGTTGCGTACTGTTCTGGCGTTGAGGGGCATTAGCTTGCCACGCATTCCTTGAGGAAGAGGGCCAGCGCCTTGCCGCGATGGCTGAGGGTATTTTTTTCGCTTTCGGGCATTTCAGCGAAGCTGCGTGTGTCACCATCGGGTACGAACATCGGGTCGTAACCGTGGCCGTGGTCCCCGCGCGGGGGCCAGATCGTGCGGCCGTGACATTCGCCACGGACCAAGCGTGTTTCGCCGTCGGGCCATGCGAGGCAGAGTACGGCGACGAAAGAGGCTGAGCGATCTGGGTTATTGCCGGTTTCGGTATGCACACGGTTCATGGCGATGTGCATATCTTTTTGTGGCCCGCCCCAACGCGCGGAATAAATGCCAGGCTGCCCATCGAGCGCTGAAACACAGAAGCCAGAATCATCGGCTAATGCCGGCAACCCTGATGCCTGTGCTGCGGCGAGCGCCTTAATGGCGGCGTTGCCCTCAAAGCTGTCCGCCGTTTCGTCCGGCTCAGGGAGGTTGAGGGACGCAGCAGAGATGACGGTGATGCCTGTTTCGGCCAAGAGCATAGAGAATTCGCGTAGCTTGCCAGTATTATGGCTGGCAAGAACGATCTTGGCGCCTTTTTCTAAGGTGCGGGTGTTAGCCATTATGCTGTTCCAACGCGGCATTTTGAGCGGTGAACAAGGTGCTCGTACCGATTTTGGCAAGGCGAAGCAGTTCGAAGAATTCTGTTTCTTCAAACGGAGATTCTTCGGCTGTACCTTGGATTTCGACGATACCGCCTTTGGAGGTCAGGACGAAGTTTGTGTCTGCTTGTGCGCTGCTGTCTTCGACGTAGTCTAGGTCAAGAACAGGACCCGCTTTGGTCAAGCCGCAGGAGACAGCAGCAACTTGTGCTGTCAGTGCTTTGGAGAGGTTCGCTTTTTTTAGAGCAATGGCCAGCGCAACCCATGCACCGGTGATGGAAGCGCAGCGCGTGCCGCCATCGGCGTTCAGAACATCACAATCGATTGTGATGGTGCGTTCACCAAGTTTCTTCAGGTCAACGCAGGCGCGTAGGGCACGGCCAATGAGACGTTGGATTTCTTGTGTGCGGCCGGATTGTTTGCCTTTAGCGGCTTCACGGTTGCCGCGTGTGTGGGTGGCGCGTGGTAGCATGCCGTATTCAGCCGTGATCCAGCCTTGGCCTTTGTTGCGCAGGAACGGCGGTACGCGGTCCTCCAGTGATGCGGTGCACAGAACTTCCGTTCCGCCAACGCGGATGAGGGCTGAGCCTTCCGCATGGCGAGCAAAGCCGAGTTCGATGGTGACGGGGCGGTTTTCATCAGCGGCACGGCCAGAGGGGCGGCGGGCAGAAAGCGCGGCAGAAAGGGCTGTATCGGGTGTTTGGCTCACGGGAGGCGTTCCTGTCATTGTTTTCCTCGCGTCTAGAGCATGTCGGGCGTGAGGGAAACAGGGCGAAGGGATATTGGCCGCGAGGTACGGCATTATGGACTATGTAAGGGCAGCTTCAATTGCGGCTTTGGCATGGAGTTCGGTTGTATCAAACAGTGGCACGGTACTGTCTTCTGGGCGGACAAGCAGCATGATTTCTGTGCAACCTAAAATAATGGCTTCTGCGCCTGCGTTCACAAGTTTTGCGATAATTTCCCGGTATGCAGTGCGGGATTCATCAGTGATCTGCCCAGCAACGAGTTCGCTATAGATAATACGGTGGACGGTGGCGCGGTCCTCATCATTGGGGATAAGAACGTTCAAATCGTGGTGCTGTGTTAAGCGCCCTTTGTAGAAATCTTGTTCCATGGTGAACGCTGTTCCCAAAAGGCCAACGGTTCGTAGGCGGGCGGCTTTAATGCGTTCTGCTGTAGGGTCTGCAATGTGAATGAGTGGTATGCTGATGGCTGATTGAATGGCTGGTGCCACTTTGTGCATTGTATTGGTACAGATCAGCAGTATTTCAGCACCAGAACGTTCGAGATGTTGAGCCGCATCAATCATATGCGCGCTAAGACTGTCCCAGTCGTTCTGGTGTTGAAGGGTTTCGATATCTGAAAAATCGAATGACCAGAGGAGGCATTTGGCGGAAGCTGTTGGGCCGCGTTGAGCACGGATGCCTTGATTGAGAATACGGTAATATTCTGCAGAGCTTTCCCAACTCATGCCACCGATAAGGCCGATCATTCGCATGGTATAGTCTTTCGATGTTTCGAGGGCTTCATGATGTGAAGTGCTTTCATATCCGTTAGCAAGCTTACAGGCTGTGTGCATGGTATATGATGGGGGGAGCGTTACGGAAAAAACGACGCGTTTTTATTGCTTATGGTAATTCTCATGTAAAATTCATTGGCCGGCCCCTAGTGGTAGAAAGGTATTATGATGTTATCATCGTGCTGTTCACTACTCTGCTATTTAAGGGCATGTCATGGTCGGGCGTAATCCTCCATTCCTGCGTACGTCTACGGCCTTTCCGTCTGGGTTGGGGGAGCGTGAGGCCGCTATTTTACGTGAAATCGTTGCGGAATATGTTGAGACGGGGGAACCGATTGGCAGCCGTACATTGTCCCAGCGTTTGCAGCCTGCGCTCTCTCCGGCGACGATCCGTAATGTCATGGCGGATTTGGCGCGGGCGGGTTTGTTGTTTAGCCCTCATGTGTCTGCCGGGCGTTTACCAACGGAAAAGGGGGTGCGCCTTTGGGTTGAAGGGTTAGTGCAATTTGGCTCTTTGACGGCAGAAGATCAGGCAAGCATTGATCAGCGGTTAGATGTGCATGGGCGGTCGTACCAAGATATTCTGGCAGATGCTTCCACGATGTTGTCGGGTTTGTCCTCGGGGGCAGGGTTGGTTTTGGCGCCCAAGGCCGATGCTTCTTTGAAGCATATTGAGTTTGTGCCGCTTGGGAATGGCCGTGCTTTGGTTATTCTCGTGGGGGCTGATGGTCAGGTTGAAAATCGTATTATTGAGACGCCTGCTGGTTTGCCGCCTTCTGCGTTGGTGGAGGCGGGAAATTATCTTAATGCACATTTGGGCGGGGTAACGCTCGGGACGTTGCAAGCGCGTATTCGAGCTGAAATGGCGGCTAATCAGCATGAGTTGGATGCATTGACGGCAGCCATGATTGAAAGTGGATTAGGCACGTGGGACGCTGATGCGGGCACGCTCTTTGTACGTGGTCAAAGTAAGCTGCTTGCAGATGTTACGGAGCTGGAGCGTTTAACGACTATCCGCTTATTGTTTGAGCAGTTGGAAACGCAAGACACGATGTTGGAATTGCTTAATATAGCGGCGGATTCCGATGGGGTACGTATATTTATTGGTAGTGAAAGCGGGATGTTCGGCATGTCGGGCATGTCGATGATTGTGGCGCCTGCCCGTAATGATGCCCAGCGTATTGTCGGGGCGATTGGTGTGATTGGGCCGACCCGTTTGAACTATGGGCGGATTGTGCCTGTTGTAGATTATACGGCTCGTTTGGTGGGGCGCTTACTTGGGTAAGCGCCCTTTGTTTTAGCGTTTTATTCGGCGTCTGGCTCAGGTGAGGTCAGCATTGCCTCAGCGACAATGCCGGATTGCGCGCGGATGCGGCGTTCAATTTCGTCGGCCATTTCGGTGTTGTTTCGGAGGAATTGCTTAGCGTTTTCGCGGCCTTGTCCGATGCGTTGGCTATCAAAAGAGAACCATGCGCCAGATTTTTCGACAATGTTGGCCTTTACGCCAAGGTCGAGCAGTTCGCCCATTTTGCTGACGCCTTCGCCGTACATAATGTCGAATTCGACCTGACGGAATGGAGGTGCCATTTTGTTTTTGACAACTTTGACGCGGGTCTGATTCCCGACGACTTCGTCCTTGTCTTTAATCGAGCCAATGCGGCGGATATCCATACGGATGGATGAATAGAATTTGAGCGCGTTGCCGCCTGTCGTCGTTTCTGGGTTGCCGAACATGACGCCAATTTTCATGCGGATCTGGTTCAGGAAGATGACCAGTGTGTTCGAGCGGGAAACGGTGCCGGTTAGCTTACGGAGAGCTTGGCTCATGAGGCGAGCATGTAGGCCGACATGGCTGTCACCCATATCACCTTCAAGTTCAGCGCGTGGTACGAGGGCGGCCACTGAGTCCACCACGAGCACGTCTACAGCGCCAGAACGGACAAGTGTGTCTGCAATTTCGAGCGCTTGCTCACCTGCATCCGGTTGGCTGAGGAGTAGGTCATCAATATTGACGCCGAGCTTTTGGGCGTAGCCGGGGTCAAGTGCGTGTTCGGCATCAATGAAGGCGACTGTTCCGCCTTTTTTCTGCGCTTCTGCTAGAACATGCAGGGCTAGAGTGGTTTTGCCGGAGCTTTCGGGGCCATAGATTTCGACGATACGGCCACGTGGTAGGCCACCGATGCCGAGGCCAATATCAAGGCCGAGAGAGCCGGTTGAAATAACGTCAGCTTGCTCTTTAGGGCGCTGGCCCATGCGCATGATCGAGCCTTTACCGAATGCGCGTTCGATCTGGCTGAGTGCGCCTTCAAGTGCTTTGGTCTTGTCCATTCGATCCTCGTTATGGTCGATCATGTCAGTACTGCGTGAACGATAGACTGCTTTGCGGTGTGCCGCCTAGGTGGTGGCGTGCCGTGTTATGGTCTTTGTGCTATGTTCACAAAATGTTCTTGATACATTAGGCCCTCTCACGCCGGACGCCAAGAGGGGGGTGAGGTCTTTTCATCGGATTATCGTATAGCTGCCCCTGCATGTGCGGGTTGTTTCAAGCGCCAGACATAGCTGATGACGGCAGCGACGGCACGGAAGTGTTCTTCTGGTACCTCACTTTCAAGGGGAAGAGTGTGGAGTGCCCGCGCTAAGGGTGGGTTGGGGACAATTGGGATACGGTTCTCTTGGGCGATTTCACGGATACGGGCAGCGACTTCGTCCATGCCCTTGGCTACGATTTTGGGAGCACCAGATGTCCCTTGTTCATAATGCAGGGCGACGGCGTAATGTGTGGGGTTGGTGATGATAACCGTTGCGTTTTCTACGGCTTCTTTCATGCGTTCTTTGGCGGCCTGAGCACGGAGGGCTTTGAGGCGGCCTTTGACGTGCGGGTCGCCCTCAGTGTTGCGATGTTCTTGTTTGAGCTCTTCACGGCTCATCTTGAGTTTTGACGTATGGCGGTAACGGTTCCAGAAGACATCAGCGCCTGCGAAGAGCAGTTGTGCGCCGACCATAAGGAGGCAGGCGTGGAAGATGAATGTGCTGAGCGTGCGCAGGATACTGGGTAAAGGCAGGCCGACCATATCTTTGAGGGCGGGAAGGCTTTGACGAAATTCATGATACAGGATGAACCCAAAGAGGCTGAGTTTCAGGACGGCTTTGAGGGCTTCCGTTAGGGCATGTGTGCCGAGGAGGCGCTTGATCCCACTGAGTGGAGAAACGCGAGAGAGTTTTGGTATGGCTCCGGCGGGAGAGAGTAAAAAGCCCGTTTGTAGAAAGCCAATGCCGAGAGTGGCAGCGAGGGCAATTACCGCTGGAATGAGGGCGAGTTTCAGCCCTTCTGTGAGTGCGTCTTTGAGCAATGGGGATTGTGTGATGGCGGTGGAGGGTAGGGTGCCTGCTTGTTGCATGAGCGTACGCATAATGTGCATGAAGCCGGGGAGTATAAAGGGTAGTGCGAGGAAGATGCCCATTGTGCCGCCAAAGAGAGAGGCCGTGCTCATAGCTTCCCGTGAGAAGGCCACTTGCCCGTCTTCTCGGGCTTTGCGGAGCCTTTGTTCTGAGGGGGCTTCTGTCCGGTCTTCGGCGTCTGCCATATCTTATAAACCCGGTAGGCCGTTTAAGACGTCAAAAGCTTGATTTTGCCAGAAAGTCAGTATGGCTTCGAGTGTGATGCCTAATAGGGCTAGGCCGCCGAGCATTTGTAGCGGGCTAACCAAGGTGGAAACCTGAAGTGTGGGCAGTAAGCGCGTCATAATGCCGGTGAGAGCTTGCCAGAGTAACGAAAGAATAAGGAAAGGCGCGCTGAGTTCGAGAGCGAGCGTGAAGCTGCGTGTTGTGAGCAGGATGATGCTGTGGGCGGCATCTGCGATGAGTGGCACATGCTGTGCGCTGAGTAAAAAGCTTCCAGGGGGAATGATGTCATAGCTCCCAATGAGGGCGCGTATGGGGAGGATATAGGCACCGCTAATGAGGAGGAGTAAGGGGGCGAGTAAGTTGAAGAAGCGTGCCGGGGCGGAACTGCCCGCCCCCAGATCAGGGTCAGGTTGAAGGACGCTGGAGAGGCCGATAAAGAGCGCGATCATTTGGCCCGCGATGGGAAGAGCAAGGGCGATTAAGCGTGCCATCCAGCCGATGAGGAGGCCTGAGAAGATCTCGGTGGCGATCATGGCGCAGAGTGCGAGTGGCGGACGTGATTCGAAGGATATTCCGTGGAAATGCGGGGTCATGAGAGGCACAACGAGCATCGTGACGGTGAGGGCTATCCCTGCACGGAGCATCATAGGAAGGCTTTGTTCACCCAGTCCGGGCAGGACCAGAAAAGCAGCACTGGTACGGCATAAGATGAGCAGAAAAGCGCTGGTCCACATGGGAAGTGTAGCGAGGCTGAAGGCCATGGGCTGCATTAGGTGCCGCCAATGATAATAAGTTGGTCAAAAAGGTGGTGAGTGAACGTCATGAGCGTGTTGCTCATGAAGGAGCCAGCTAAAATCATGACGGCCCCGATGGCGAGGACCTTTGGGACGAAGGACAGGGTGGTCTCATTGATTTGGGTGACGGCTTGAAAGAGCGAGATGATGAGGCCAACCAGCAAGGCCGTGAGCAGAGCGGGGGCGCTGAGTTTGAGGATGACGAGAAACGTTTGCTCAAGAATGGCGCCGATATCGAGGGTTTGCATGTGTTAAATCGCCATTTTCATAATGTCTTGATAGGCTTGCACCATGCGGTCTCGCAATACGGTGGTGGTTTGCAATGTCAGTTGTGCGTTGGATACGGCTGTGACGATATGGGTCATGTCACCTTGACCTTGTAAGCCTTGGGCGGATTGAGCTTCTGCTGTGTGGGAGGTGGCAAGGGCGTGGTCCAATGTCTGTGAGAGGACATCGCCAAAACTTGTGGATGGTGTGGCTCCATCGGAGATGCCATCGTCAAGGGGCGAAGGGCTTTGGCTATTATGCAGGCTTTGAGTGTAGGCAGAGTGCGCTTGAGACAGAGATGTGATCATTTGAGCAGATCCAGCGTGCGTGAGAGCATGGTGCGGGTGCTTTGCATGGTGTTGAGGTTGGCCTCGTAGGACTGCTCCGCTTCACGCATATCCATCATTTCCGTCATGGAATCGACATTAGCAACTTTGACATACCCCTTAGTGTCTGCGGCGGGGTGGGAGGGGTCATAGCGGGTTTCAAACGCGCTCATATCACGGTCGATTTTTTGGACGTCGACGGAAGAGGCGCCGGTTTCTTGGTCAATATGTTCAGCAAAAGTAATGGTTTTGCGTCGGTATGGGTCTGCGCCGGGCGTTAAACCGGTGGTGTTTTGATTGGCAAGGTTTTCTGCCACGATGCGTAAACGTTGGGATTGTGCATCCATGCCACTGGCGGAAATATTGAGAGTATTGGAGAAATCCATGACTATTCTCTCTGCTAATTATTTACCAAGAACGGTTTGAAACATGGCCATATATTTGCCGTAGAGATTGACCGTGAAATGTTGTTGGTCGTTGACCTCAGCCACTTTTTCCATCTGTTGATCCAGAGCGATGCCGTTGTGATCAAGGGATTCTTCGGTGTCGATGCGCTGCACGGCTGGGTGTGAGGTTATACTGCCGATATGCCCGCTTTGTGTTGCGGCTGGTGCGATATCGAATTGTGAGAGTTGGGCGGAAAAAGGGGTAACGTCCTGTGCGGCGTAACCGGGGGTATTGGCATTGGCGATATTGCCTGCCAGCACTTGCTGGCGGGTTTGCAGCCATTCGAGGCGCTGCTGGCCTAAGGCAAAAAGATCGGTGCCACTTTGGGCGGTGGTGTCGATATTTTTCATGCGTTTCCCGCCGGGTGGGCTGTGTCGAAGTTGAGGGTACGGTGACAGGAATTGGTTAATAATCCGTATATGAATGCGGTGAGGAAGCGTGCGGAGTAGGCCTGTATCGGCTCGGAATTAGGCGTTTCTTAACCTTTGTGCGGCAGCATGGCGGCCATGGATGATGGAGAGCCTAAACAATGAGCCTGCATGAAGTGATTTTGGCGTGTTTTGCCCTTTGTATGATTGTGGGGGCTATTATTGGCCTGAAACCACTTTTGGCACGGTTAACGCCGCATAAAGGCAGGGCTGTATCCCCCGATAAATCTTTGGTTTTAGAGGCGCATTTATCGTTGGACCGTACGCGCAGGTTGTCTTTGGTGCGGTGTGGGCAAAAAGAGGTTCTCGTCTTGAGTGGTGGCGCGACGGATGTGCTGCTTGAGTGGTCGTCCGCTCCGGCGTTTGCAGCATTGCTGGAGGATGCGCCATGAAGTGGTTGTTGGGGATTAGTGTTGCGCTCGCTTGTGCGATGGTTCCGCATATGGCCTGGGCTCAGGCCGTGAATATTGACCTTGGGCAAGGTGGAGGGGCTGGAACGACGAGCCGTTTGGTGCAGTTGAGTGCGCTGATTACGGTTCTTTCTCTTGCGCCAAGCCTGTTGGTGATGGTCACAGCGTTTACACGCATCGTTGTGGTATTGTCGTTATTGCGTAGTGCGTTGGGTGCGCAGGGAACACCACCGAACCCGGTTTTGGTTGGTTTGGCGTTATTTCTCACATTGTTTGTTATGCAGCCGACACTGCAAAAATCGTGGGATATGGGTGTCCAACCGATGATGGCGGGGCAAGTTGATGAAATGGAAGGGTTAAGCCGTACGGTGCAGCCATTTCATGACTTTATGGCGGCGATGGTACGGTCTGAGGATGTGGCGACATTTGTGAATATTGCGCATGAAAATCCGCCAGCAAGTATTGGTCAGACGCCGTGGCGTGTTTTGGTGCCAGCGTTTATGGTAGGGGAGTTGCGGCGTGGTTTTGAAATGGGGTTTTTATTATATTTGCCGTTTTTGATTATTGATTTGGTGGTATCGAGCGTTTTGATGAGCTTAGGCATGATGATGTTGCCACCGAATACCGTATCGTTGCCTTTTAAACTGATATTTTTTGTGGCCGTGGACGGGTGGTCCATGGTGGCGGGGAGTTTGGTACGGAGTTTTACAGGGTAGAGCGAGCGAGGCTTTCTACCCATGGAGGAAGCCCGCTTGAAGGGGGTATATTCAAGCGGGCTTTGTGCTCTTTAGTGAGTGGTGCCTGTTGCAAGGCCTGTGCCGCGGCTATCGGTCAGGCCGTGGCAGCTATCGCCATTGCAGAGGATCGCGTTGGTGCGACCTGGCCCTTCAGGCAAGGTTGTTCGGCCGTTAGCAACTGCGCGTGCCGCATCTCCCACGGCATCGGCTGCGCCGTTTTGGCCAGATGCAGCAATGACGGCGTGAAGCGTTTTCCCAGAATGTAAGATTGCTGCGGGTAGTAATGGGCGTGGTGCTTGGGCGGGGGATGCACCGAGAACCACGCCCGTATTGCCTGCAATCCGCCCGGTGCCGAACAGGTTATAATCCGATAGATTACAGGCGACAGCTAGGCCGGTGCGGTCTGTGATAGTGAAAGATGTTGAGGCGGGCAGAGCGGGAAGTGTATCGCCGCCAGCACGTTTGTCATTGAGTAGTGCTTGAGCCGTGTTGAGGTCTGTACTGCCGGAAGCGCGCCAAGCTGCGACGACGCCTTGGGCTGGAGCGCCAGTCGTGTAATGAAGTGCAGCGCCTAAGCCGCCATCTGCGGGTGGGGCTGTGAAGTCGGCGGTGAGGCCGTTATTGGAGGTGGTGAGGGCGGCGCTTTCCACAGGTAGGGTTTGACGCAGGTCATCAGCTGTGAGGGCACCACCTGCAGACTGAGCCGCATTGGCAAAGACGGTGGCGAGTGCGCCAGTATAGAGGTCACCAATGCCAGCGTTGCGGAGGCGCTCAAGAAAACTAGCCAGGCGTGGCTGTGTGAGTGTGTCACCTGTGCTGAGTGGGGTGCCGTCATGGCTGAAAAGTGTACGGGCTGTGTCATCAGCAAAGAGAGCGGTCTGCACGGCGGCGATATCATTGGCGAGTGTATGGCTTACGGTGATGCCATTATTTGCCAAAGTGATTGCTGGGGTGAGTAGATCATTGAAGTCTACGCTGCCGTAGCTGTGGTGCATCAGGTACAGGCCGCGTAATGTTGCGGGTGTACCTGCTGGGCGGTCTTGGTTGGTGGTTGTGCTGGCGGCGCGTGGGAGGAAGGCGAAGCTGTGCGCATCGCTCCCCGGGCGCCAAACAAGGCATGCGCCGCCACCGCCTAAAGACGCGCGCGAGGGGAGTGTGACGCTAAGGGTTGTTGCGGTGGCAACAGCAGCATCAACGGCATTGCCACCGCGTGCGAGGACATCATGACCTGTTAGGCTAGCCTGTGGTTCGTCTGTGACGACAGTACCGATGGGGCCGGTGAGAGCGGGGGTGCCCGTTTTGCCAAAAAGGCTATGGCCGATGGATGTTAAAGCCGGGGGGGCAGAAGGGAGGCTTGAACAGGCCATCAACGACATGAGGCTGGTGGTGCCTGCAATCATGCGGAAGAGGCGACCCTTGGTGCGGGTATGGGCAGAAATCTGGTCTCGACGATGCGCCACCTGGCGTTACTCCGTACTGTCTGGGCCTCGGGTCAGGCAAAACGGGCGGGCGTTTGACGGTAAACCGGACGCCGCCACCTCAGGGTTTGATCTAGTCATACCGAGAATTGCCGCATTATGGGAGGGGTTAGCGATGCTTCTTCTTGTGTCTGTACGTTCTTTAATGCGGTACGGCTTTATGGTGGGGGCGGTGCTTGTGTGTTTTTGGGTATGCCGTACCATGAGGGCGTAGCTTGGTTCTGGAGTGTTTTTGTGAAACGTTTTTCTAAGTTTTTGCGTGGTTTGACGGTTTGTTCTGTGTTGGGCTTGGGCGGTTATGTCCATGCGGCAGATGGGATGGGGGCGCATTTTACGACTGAGCAGCGGGCGGAAATTGTTGGCATTGTGCGACAGGCGTTAAAAGAAGATCCGACGATTTTGACGGATGCTCTACGTTCTTTGCGTGAACAGATGGCGCAACAGCAGCAAAATACTGCGCGTGATGCCGTGCGTCAGCATTGGGCAGCTTTGCGGGATGCACCAGATTATGCCGTGCGAGGGAATCCTAAAGGAGCGGTGACGGTCGTGGAGTTCTTGGATCCACGCTGCTCTTATTGTCGGGCGATGGTTCCGGTTGTGGAGCGGTTTTTGGTCCGTCATAAAGACGTGCGGTTGGTGGAACGCTTAGTGCCCGTTTTGGGGAAAGGCAGTGTGTTAGATACACAAGCAATCCAAGCGGCTAGCCTTCAAGGAAAATATGATGTTTTACGTCAGGCTCTCATGAGCGATACGGTGACGCCGAGTGTTGAACGTGTGCGTCAAATTGCACAGGCGAATGGTATTGATGCTGACCGGTTGGTTAAAGATATGAACTCCCCTGCGGTGATTACCACTATTCGGTCTAACCTTGATCTGGCTCAGGCAATTGGGTTGGACGGAACGCCTACCTTTGTATTTGGAACGGCTGTTATAGCGCCGGGGGCTTTGAATGATATGCAGATGGATACGGATTTGGAGCAGGCCCGTCGGGGGTGATATTTCATAGTGTAGAAGACGGGAGAAAAAGGCACTCTCCCTATTGAGGTTTTATATTAAATTCAATTACTTAATGGAGGGCTGCTTAAGTGTAAGCAGCTTTCCTCTTCAGAGAGTGCCGCAGGACCATTGGGCAGCATATACGCTGTTTTTGTGAGGGGCTGCAGTGATTGCGGAGGTATGCTCATATATTTAAGGGCCGACATTCTGTGAAAGCGTTACGATCTTTGGTGAATAACGTGTTGGCCTTGGGGCGTAACAAGGCACGGAGTATTATTGATCCGGAATTTTGTGATACTGAGCGGCTATCGGCGCGGATTTATTTGCTGTGCCAGATGTATGCAGTGTCTATTTTGATAGCGGGCCTTTGGTCATATAATGCTTATGCAGCGATTTGGTCTGGAAGTCTGGTTTGGGGCGCTATTATTATACGGTACATTGTAGTTAATATTTTTAATTTAAGTGCCAACTGCGATTTGTTATTAAGAATAAAAAGGAAATCTCTTGTTATTCTTAATATATTTCTTGGGGCATTGTGGGCTCCGATAATATTTTATTCCATATATTTGCCTTCATTTTTAATTAAAAATATCCTTATATTTAATGTTATTATTATATTTGTTTCATTAATTGCGTTGTCATTTTCGGTTATTTTTTCTGAGTTATTTCTTGTTTCATTTATCATGTCATTTGTTTTTATACACCACGTTTATGGTGTTAAAGACCGATATATGGAATTATATGTATTGTATTTGATATTTGGAATTATAATTATTTATAATTTGTGGAGGCTGTGTAAATTTCGTGTATCTAGAATAATAAAAAACAATGAGCGTGAAGGTATTATTCTATCAATACTTTCAAATAAAAACATAAAAAATAATAATTATTGGATATGGGAGACTGATGAGACTGGTCAATGTATTAACGCGACGAAAGAATTTTCTTTGGCTATGGGCTTACCGATAGAGCGTTTTTCGGAGATTAAATTGCATGACATTTTGTCTCTTTCGGACGGCGCTGCGGGCAAAGGTTGCTTTGTTTGGCAAGAGAAAATGCAGATGCCAGCGCGGCATTTACTGCATTGTTTAGAACGGCAACTCCCGTTTAGGGAGTTGGATATCGCGTTGGTTTTGCCCAACCGTAAGGTGTGGTGTCAGTTAACGGGGCGGCCTGTTTATCAAAATGGCATTTTTCGAGGGTATCGTGGGGTTGGGCTCGACATAACGCGTGAGAGGGCGGCGCGTATTGCGCATGGTCAAAGAGCGCGGTTTGATCGTGAGACAGGGCTACCTAATCGTTTGGCCGTGATTGAGCATTTACAAGGTTTATTACAGGAAAGAGCCTCTGCCGCAGGAGAGTTGGTTGTTTGCATCATCTCCCTAGAGGCGACGATGGAAGGGCAGGCGGCGGTAACGGATATTGAGGAGGGAGTTGTTTTGAGAGAGGCGGCGATCCGCCTGATGCGTGAGTCTGGCTCTTTATATGTAGGGCGTTATGCAAAGGGGCGTTTGGCTGTTGTTACTGCGCGGCGTCCCTTATCGGGGTGTTTTGACCGGGTGTCGGTTGAAGCGTTTATACAGCGTTTGCACGAAGCTTTAGGTGGGCGGGTTGCTTTAGAGGATGGGCGGCAGGTAACGCTTGATCCGTATATTGGGTCTGTCTTGTCGATGGTGGAGAACCAGCGCGCTGATCTTTTCTTAGAAGCTGCAGAGATGGCCCTGCAAGATGCTTTGTCGGGGGACGGTGAGCGGTGCTCTTTGGTGGATCAGGTTGTTGTGTATGGTGGAGAGCGGCAGTCCCGCTTGATGGATGATATTCGTCGGGCTGTGGATCAACATGAGTTTCAATTGGTTTATCAACCGATTATTCATGCCCAGACTGGGTGCATCGTTGGCTATGAGGCTTTATCGCGCTGGAGCGGCGCTGTGCATGGGGCGGTTTCTATTCAGAAGGTTATTGCGCTGATTGAAGAGAATGGTCAGAGCGACACATTTGATTATTGGGTGTTAGAGACCGCCTGTAAGCAAGCGGTCTCTTGGCCTGAGGGGACGTGGGTTGCTGTTAATATGGCTGCAATGCACTTCTCAGTACCGGGCGTCGCGGAGCGTATATTGGATATCGTGCATCATGCAGGGGTTGATCCCTCACGCTTACAGATCGAGGTCACGGAGACGTTTGCGTTGGATGTGGGGCCTCAAGTGGCGCACGCTCTTGCGCTGCTTGATGAGGCGGGCATTAAGCTGGCGATGGATGATTTTGGCGCAGGATATTCATCCATGAATTATCTGCGGCTTTATCCGTTTTCAAAAATTAAGCTGGATGCAAGTCTTGTGCAGGATGTTTTGTACAACCCTAAGAGTAAAGGCATTTTGAGGTCTGCAGTAGAGTTGTCTGTGGATTTGGGGCTCTCCTTGACGGCGGAGGGCGTGTCTTCACCGGAGCATTATCGTTTTCTGCGTGAGGCGGGGTGTACGGATTTGCAAGGGTTTTATTTAGGACGCCCCGTACCGGCTGAGCACTTGGTGTGGGGGCATGTGATGGGGCAGGAGTATTTTGGGTAAAATGGCTTGGGATTCAGTATTAAAAGGACGTTCTCATCCAGCCGTTATGGGTATTGTGAATGTTACGCCGGATTCATTCTCGGATGGTGGACGTTTTTTCGATCCCGCTTTGGCCATTGGGCAGGGTGTTTCGCTTTTAGCAGACGGTGCGGATATTCTTGATATTGGCGCGGAATCCACGCGCCCCGGCTATGATGTTGTTCCCGCAGAGGAAGAGTGGCGGCGTTTGGAGCCTGTCTTACAAGGACTGATGGCTCATGATGCTTATTTATCTGTGGATACGATGAAAGCGGCTGTTGCACGAAAAGCCTTGCAGGCGGGTGTGCATATTGTGAATGATGTGTGGGGTTTGCAGGCCGATCCGGAGATGGCGCAGGTCATAGCAGATCATGAGGCGCTGGTTGTTGCGATGCATAATCGTGCAGAGATTGATCCGGCATTGGATCTGAAGGCTGAATGGAAGCGCTTTTTTGATCTGACGTTAGAAAACGCTCATCGGGCTGGTGTGACGGGGGAGCGTATCGCGCTTGATCCGGGAGTCGGTTTTGGTAAGACGCAGCAGCAAAATGTGCAGGCGATACGCGAGATTTCCTTCTTAAAGGCAGAATATGGGTTGCCTGTTTTGTTGGGGGCATCTCGTAAATCGGTTTTGGGATGGATCACTGGGCGTTCTGCGGGAGAGCGTTTGGCCGCAACGTTATCAGCTCATCTTTATGGTGTTGGTCAGGGCGCGGATATTGTGCGGGTGCATGATGTGCGTGAGCATGTTGATGCCTTTTCGACATGGGCAGCAATGGAGGGGCAGCGTGATTGAACCGATTTTGACGTGTGTTGAGGTGAAGGATCTGTGCCTTTTTGGGCGCCATGGTGTTCTGTCGGAAGAAAATCGGCTGGGGCAGCGTTTCATTATTGATATGGTGATTAAAGCAGATCTGACACTGGCGCAGCGTGATGACGCTTATGAGCATGCAGTGTGTTATGGCGCTTTATGTGACATCGCTTCCAAGATCGTGACAGGCCCTCCGTTTGCTTTGATTGAGACTGTGGCGGATCGCATTGCATGTGCTGTTTTGGAGCAGTTCTCTGCTGTGGAGTGGGTGCAGGTGCGGGTGCGTAAGCCAGCAGTCCCAGTGCCTTATGCATTGACTGAGACGGCGGCGATTGTTGAGAAGCAACGTCGATATGATGTTGCGTTTTCTTTGGGAGCGAATCTTGGAGAGCGTGAGGCAACGCTATCAGCCGCAGTTGATTGTTTGTCTGTGGCTGCGGGTATGGATATTCTTACCGTTTCTTCTTTGTATGACAGTGCCCCTTGGGGAGAGACGGATCAACCTGGGTTTGTGAATCTGTGTGTTGCTGGGGAGACGACGTTGCGGCCGCATGATGTGCTGCGTCTGTGCAAAGAGACAGAACGTGCATTAGGCCGACAGGTCGGGCGCCGATGGGGGGAGCGTGTAGTTGATATTGACGTGTTGTATTACGGTGAACATTCAATATCAGATCGTGTGCTAACGCTGCCGCATCGTTATATGTTTGAGCGTGCTTTTGTGCTTGAACCACTGGCAGAAATTGTTCCAGAGCGTCAGATGAGTGGACGTAGCGTTAAGGACGCGCTAGCAGTCCTGTCTCGCACCCCGGGAGATGTTGTGCGCCGCCAAGCGTAATGGTGTTGTCGGGGTTTATCGTATTTTTGTTTTTGCTGTCCGTATTGTCTGAAGGAATGATGGTACGGAGAGGGAGCCTGTAACACGACATGACCGATCCGAAGCCCGTCGACTCTCTTGCTGGTCAGGAAGAACTTCGCCCATTGGATGCGTTGTGTTGTCCGGGTGATGCGAAAACACGTATTGCTGGTGCTGTCCGTACGATTTTGGAAGCTCTTGGCGAAGACCCGGCACGGGAAGGCTTGAATGATACGCCGCGCCGTGTGGCGGAGATGTATTTGGAAGTGTTCGGCGGGTTATATGAAGATCCCCGGGAGCATTTGAAGACGCAGTTTTCTGCTGACCGTCATCAAGGTGCGGTGATTGTTAAGGACATTCGCTTCCATTCAATGTGCGAGCATCATCTCTTACCTGTGGTTGGGCGTGCTCATGTGGCTTATCTGCCCGCAGGTGGCCGTTTGACGGGGCTGAGTAAGCTCGCGCGTGTTGTAGAAGGCTTTGCGCGTCGTCCTCAGTTGCAAGAGCGTTTGACGGATCAAATCGCACAAAGTTTGGAAGAAGTCTTGCAGCCTGCTGCGGTTTTGGTGGTGCTTGAGGCGGAGCATATGTGCATGAGTATGCGTGGTGTGCGTGCGCCAGGTTCATCAACGGTGACCAGTATTGCGCGGGGGCTTTGGGCTGATGATCATGCTGCACGCCAGGAGGTTTTGTCTCTCCTGCGTGGCTAAACCTTAGAAGCTATGTCGGTTATTGAGGCCGCATAATAGCTTTGGTATTTGCAAGGATGGCGCAGCCTGTATTCTTCAACGTCTGGGTGGGTTGCGGTTTTTTTGGGGGCCATCACCCCTTGGGATGAAATGCGTGACTGTTGGGCCTCTTTAGGCCCAACAGTTTTTAAGATTATCTCTGTTCAAACCTTTTAGAAGCTGGCGTCGATGCGGCCATAATAATAGCCGCCTGTGATTGGTGCTTGGGCAGAGTTCGCATCATAGATGCGTGCACCATAATTATTATTGAACGGATTAACGCGCCTCGGACGGATGTTGAAGATATTATTGGCCCCAACTGCCAAATGCCAGTGCGGCATGAATGCGTAGCCAACTTCAAGATCGGTTAGCCAGCGTGGCGTGTTCTTAAATTGCGCGAAACACGTGCTCGAATAGCGTAGCGCACCACCAGCCCCACATCGCGCACTCGACGGTGTCCAATCTTGATAACCAAGCATGGTTGTGGTTTCGCCATAGCGTGTTTGGCGTAGATTCACATCCCATTGGCCGAGTGTCCAATAGGCATTGAGGATGAGTTTCGAGCGGGGGTAGGCAGTGGTTATATAGCTTGCCGTTGCAGCATTGAGGAGCGGAACGGAGCGGCCATTGGCCGTGGTTGTTGAGACGTGGCTGAGCCTCGTCCTATTCAGGTCAAGCGCTGCCGAGAGGTTGACCGTGCCGTAGCGGGGGAGATGCAACAGATAACTTGCTTTGAGGTCAGCGCCTTGAGTGCGCGTACTTGCACCATTAGCGAAGAAGTAGGTACTGATCGCATTTGGATCTAGCCCGGTGGGAAGCACGAAGCCGAGTTGTTGCAGCGCTGTAATGGCGACGGGGCCGTTATTGGAGCCGCCAGCGATGATGCGATCGCGAATATTTATCTGATAGACATCAGCTTCGACATGTAGTCCTGTTAGGGGCTCGATTACGACGCCAGCACTCGCATTCGTTGAGCGTTCTGGCTTGAGGGGAGCTGCGCCCAGGGTGCGTGCCGCTTGCGAGCCGACGGGGAGTAAGCCTGATACTGTGGTTGCGCCGACGTTAATGGCACTGAAATGCTGTTCGGCGAGAGTGGGCGCGCGAAATCCATTGCTGATCGTCCCGCGTACTGCCAGACGGGGCGTGATGTCGTAACGCGTCGAGATCTTGCCGTTTTCGGTGTTGCCAACATCGGTGTAGTGCTCAAAGCGCCCTGCTAGATCGACATCCCAGTGCGGTAGCGGATGGAAGTCATTATCCATATAGCCCGCCCAGATATCACGGTTCCAGCGTCCCGCATTTTGTGGACTGAGCCCGACATAACCCGACATGCCGCCAGCCTCGTAGGAGGGAGGTGTTCCTGCTACGATTTCATAAGTGTCGAGACGATGCTCTGCGCCGAAAGCAATCGTAGTCGGGGTCGCAAATCCGGTATGGAGTGTACGTTTGAAGTCAAGCGCATTGGTCCATTGCGCCATGCGGTAGCTCTCGGAGCGTGTTGTGGTGGGAGACCAGCCGCAACCTTCAGTCGAGAGATAAGCGCTGGTGCTATTGGGAAACTGGCTTCTAGGAAGGCAATTTTTACTGACCATCCCGAGATTAACGCTGTTTTTGTTACTAATTCTGTCCTCATCGGCACCATAGGTTGTGCTCAGATCCCAGGTAAAACCAAAGAGTGCCTTACCCTTGATCCCAAGGGTTGCCGCGTAATCATTTTCTTCAATCGTTTTGAGAGGCGAAAATCCTGAGGGGGAATAGGTAGGCATGGTGTTGGGTGGGCGGTAATTTTGGTAAGATTCTGCGTGACGATGCGCGTACGTGATCAGGGAATAGGCATCGATATCGGGCGTGATGGGTTTACCAAGTGCAATGCTGAAGTTTTCTCTGGTTTCTTCAGGTGTGCTCATCACCTTGTTTGAGTTTTTGGGTACTTTGACTGAGCCATTGTAAAGAGTAGTTCCTGCTCCCGGCGGGGCATAGCCGAGTAATCGGTGATCTTCAGTATAAGGCACCATGTGATCGGTATGGTAGACCTGTCCACTCATATGCAGATAGCCATCACGAAGAAGCTGTATACCGCCATCAAAGCTGGTCTGATATTGCCAGCCGTCGCCGTTATAAGCATTGGCGCCAGTCTGCCCTCTGACATTAAGCCCATGATTGGTTTTTTGGGTGATGATATTGACCACCCCTGCTAGAGCATCTGAGCCGTAGAGCGCCGCAGCACCATCTTCTAGCACCTCGATATGGTCGATCGAGGCAGCGGGTAGCATGTTTACATCGACTGGCGTAGCGCCGAATGCAGGGCCTGCATCCGCGTAGATATTTGCTGTCGTATGGCGTCTTTTGCCATCAACGAGCACAAGGACTTGATTTGGGTTGAGGCCGCGCATGCGAATGGCGGCAGTCAGCGCACCAGCATCATTTCCCATGGCAGGCATATTGATTGAGGCATAGGTACGCGTTAGCGCATCAGCGAGATTAAGTTGCCCTGAACGACGCAGTTCTGCGGCGGTGATGACGGTGATGGGCGAAGTGCTCTGACGCGCCTTTCGGTTTGAAGTATGGGTGCCAGTGACGATAACCGTCTCTGTATCAGAACGAGTGTCGGTACTACGAGCACTATGCGGGTTTTGGCTCGATGATTTTGTTGAGGTACCGCCGCTGTATGGAGCGTTGGACAGTTCGGTTTCCGCAGCCACACTATATCCGGAAGTTCCGGTAAGAAAAATTGTTGTTGCCGTTAGAAAAATCGTTTTTTTGATCATGAAATCCCGTTCCTTGATAAAGTGGATGATATATCCTTCATCTAAGGTGGGGTGCGGGGTTAAATGGTAATGAAGGTTATGTGTTATATTTATGAATAAGAGTAATTATGCTTGTGATTGTATTTATTTTCTTTAGAAATTCCTGATCTTTTCAAAGGTGGGTAGGGTATATGAAACGCCGCACACTACTGGGTGGTAGCGCTCTCGCTCTTACCTCACTAACAGCACAAAACTCTAGCTTAGGTGCACTCTCGCATGCTGCACCGGTAGTCGATAGGCCTAAAAGGGCACGTCTAGAAGTGACGGAAAATCCTTACGGCCCATCTCCCGCAGCACGCCGTGTCATAGCGGAATCTGTACCTTACGCACCTTATTATGTTGAAGATGAAACCGAGTTACGCCAGCGTATCGCGGCTCAGGAAGGTTTGGTGCATGAACAGGTTGCGCTTTCGAACGGTTCTCTCGATGCACTGTCTCTTTTAACCTCTGATATTGCCCGTGGTGGCCATGTTCTGGCCCCCCATCCGACGTATGTCACCCATCTAAATTATGCGAATAGGCGCGGTATTAGCGCATATTATGTGCCGTTGCGCGATCACCAGATCGATTTTGAGACCATGCGTAAGGCTGTTACGTCCGAAACGCGACTGGCTTATTTCTGCAACCCGAATAATCCGACGGGGCAAATGATTGATCATGATGCCCTGATTGCCTTTTGTCGCGATATGGCGTCGCGTTTTCCCGTCGTGATCGATGAAGCCTATTATGAACTTTTGCCTGATTACCAGCATATGACCATGGCTTCTCTGGTGCGTGAAGGGCTGGACGTAATCGTGACCCGCACTTTCTCCAAAGTTTATGGTATGGCGGGATTACGTATCGGCTATGTTCTCGCGCGGCCTGAGCGAGTGAAGCAACTCTATAGTCTTACGACTACGTCACGTAACCAACCAGGCTATCGGGCTGCGCTGGCGTCGCTCGGTGACCACGCTTATTTGAAAGGCGCAGTTACTTATCTCACACAGTGCCGTGAGAGGATTTATAGTCTGTGTTGTACGCATGGGTTAACGTACCTCCCGAGCGTCGGTACCTTTGTTTATGTTGACACGCGACGCCCCGCCAAGGCCATGCGTGACGCTCTTGCCCGCCACAATGTCGATGTGCGTATTTTCGATGATGCCCAGTATCCGAGTTGGATCCGTATCGGTACGGCGACACCGGGTGAACTCGATATGTTGGCACAAGCTCTGCCCAGTGCGCTCGGAGAAGTGGCGCCGCTCTGATTTTAGGTGCGCTTTTCTCTAGCGGTATCCAGCATGCTGATCGTAGCTTTTAAGCTTGTTTAGAAAATTATCCTGAACGGTTTGTTGCGTATGTAATAAAGGTACGGGAACAAAAAGATGTTAGGCCTAAGAGCTGCCGTTACGAGAGAACGGCCATACCGTTCATGGCCGTTTTCTGTATGGCCGTCACTATAGCCCCCTCATGTTCTAGAAGAGGCTAGTGTTTTAGTGATGATGGGAGGCTAAAACGTTCTAACAGGAACGTTGGCTCCATTGTGAATGCCCGGCATGCAAGAGGGTGGAACGATTAAGAATCTGCGATGCTTTGATCTGCACGGTTCCACCAACACTTTTCTGGGGGGCGGTTGACGGGTGGGATAAAGAGATCTGGGTGCCCATTTAGGCGTACAGTATTTGTGGGTGTTTCTTTGAGTTCGATGCCTTGAGCTGTGAGAAAGCCGCCGTCATCGCGCAAAAAAGCATTGAGTTTTGTGAGTAGAAGCGCAGCCATGAGTTCGGTGGTAGGGTCACCGGGTGTAACAATGATGCGTTGGGCGCGTTCTGGCTCATGAGTGCGGAACCATGTGAGTAATGGGTCTTGGTCTGAAAGTTGTAAGGCATGGTCCACGGCATTATCAATGAAGGCATGCCAGCGGGTTTTAGCATTGGCGAATGGGGTGATCATGTTGTGCTGACCGTCCAAGCGCTGTGGGTGCGCCGCGGTTAAGCGGACGGTGACATATTCATTATGACCATGCACCATGGCGCAGCGCTCGCTACTCCCAGCGATGAGGCGGTGCCCCATGCTGAAGCGCCGGGTGAAAACGAGTTCCGTTTCGGGGAGATCTGGGACTACGGTCATACGGGGCTCTCTTGGTATTGGCGCCAGCCTTCGGCACGAAGGTCACAGGCGGGGCATTCACCGCAGCCATAACCCCATGCATGTTGGTGTTGACGGTCACCTTTATAGCAGGAATGGCTTTCCGTATTGATTAGCTTCACAAGTTCAGAGCCGCCTAGTTTTTCGGTTAGCTGCCATGTTTGTGCTTTATCAATCCACATAAGTGGGGTGTGGAGGACAAAGCGTTTTTCCATGCCTAGGTTGAGAGCGACTTGAAGTGCTTTAATCGTATCGTCTCGGCAGTCTGGATAGCCTGAATAATCGGTTTCGCACACGCCCGTGACAATATGCTTGATGGTGCGACGGTACGCTAAAGCCGCAGCATAGGTTAAGAAGAGCAGGTTACGGCCGGGAACAAACGTATTGGGTAGGCCACTTTCTGTCATAGAGATTGCGGCCTCACGGGTGAGGGCTGTGTCAGACAGGGCCCCTAAAGAATGGAGGTCCAGTGTATGGTCTGGTCCGAGCCGTTCTTTCCACTCGGGCTTGAGACTGGTCATGCGTGTACGCAAGGTATCACGACATTCTAGTTCCACGGAGTGACGTTGTCCGTAATCGAACCCCATAGTTTCAACGCATTTGTAATGCGTCAGGGCCCAGGCGAGGCATGTTGCCGAATCTTGGCCGCCAGAGAAAAGGACGAGCGCACTGTCATGAGCGTGTCGTGTCATGGGATGTCGATCATTTTATGGGTTTGAAGGGACAAGCGCCACCGAGGGTGAGCGCGGCAATAAGCAACAGCAGCTTGAGTATTAGCGATACGGTTGGGGCCGTCCATGGGTTGCAGCCAAAAGTGTTGGAAGTTCAATGTTTCAAACATTTCTGGCGTTAATTCGTCTTGCGGGAAGACGAGTTTTAATTCTGCACCGGATGTTTGTGCGAGAGGGGCATCTGCTTTGGGGCTAACGCAGACCCAGTCGATTCCTTCAGGTGCTGTAATGGTACCGTTGGTTTCAACAGCAATCTCAAACCCTGCGTCATGCATGGTTGTAATTAAGGCGGGGTCGAGTTGGAGGAGTGGTTCTCCCCCCGTGAAGACAACGTAGCGACGGCCGCTTTGGTCTGCTTCAGCAGTCCAGCATTGTGTAATGGCCTGTGTTAATGCTGCGGCGTCACGGAATTTGCCGCCGCCTTCGCCATTAGTGCCGATAAAGTCAGTGTCACAGAAACGGCATGTTGCTGTGTTTCGGTCAATTTCTCGACCGGACCAGAGATTGCATCCGGTGAAGCGGCAAAAGACTGCAGCGCGTCCGGTCTGGGCGCCTTCCCCCTGAAGGGTGAGAAAAATTTCTTTTACGGTGTAAGCCATAACAGTGGGTGTCGGCGAGGTGAGCTTAGGATGCAAGAAAAAAGATCACGAAGCGTAAGTCAATGGTCAAAGGGGCTTTGTCGTCGCGTGGATCGTGCTAGGGAAAAGGCATGACAAATCAATCATCTCGTGAGCCTGTTCAGGAGTTCACACCGCGTCGTGGGTTGGGGTATGTGCAGGCAGCTTTCGCTGATGTTTGCGAGGGCGTAAAGCTATTTCCATTGGCTCTTACGCTCGGGTGGATGGATATTAAGCTGCGTTATCGTGGGTCGGTGCTGGGGCCATTTTGGCTTACGCTCTCCACGATTGTGATGATTATCGCGATGGGGTTATTGTACGGGTATTTATTGACCGCGTCTTTGCGTGAGTACTTACCGTTTTTGTCTTTGTCATTGGTGCTTTGGGGATATTTTTCGAGCATTATCAATGAAGCGGCGGGTATTTTTTCGCAGGGTAAAGCTGTGCTTCATGCGCGCCGTACGCCGATTACCTTGATGGTCTTGCGCTTTGTGGTCAGGCAGGTATTGGTCGCATGTCATAATCTTGTTGTGGTACTGGTTGTATTCGCAATATTTCGTATTGTGCCACACCATACATGGTTAGTTATTTTGGGTGTAATTATTGCACTTTTTGATAGTCTGGCCATCAGTTTTGCGGTTGGTATTCTGGGGGCGCGGTTTAAAGATATATCTCCAGTATCTTCTGCTGTGATGCAGGTTTTGTTTTTTGTGACGCCTGTCATTTGGAAGCCAGAATTAGTTTCTTGGGGGCGTCAGTATTTATTGTTAGACCCATTTTATCCTATTTTAGAAATTCTACGCGCTCCCCTTCTTGGGGGAGAGGTTCCGCCACTATTTATTGAAGTTGCCTTTCTTCAAGCCGTCATCTTGGGGGGGCTTTCATTAGTGTTGTTTAGTCGTATGCGCGCACGTATCGCTTATTGGGTCTAAGAAAAATGCCACACATTGATGTTGAAAATCTGCACCTTGAGTTTCCTTTGTACCATGCGGAAAGTCATTTTTTGAAGAAACGTTTGGCGGATGCTTTAGGTGGTAGTGATGGGGGCAGTATTGCGACACGATTTGCGCAAGATGCCAAAAAGCGCACTGTTGTTGATGTGTTGCGAGGAGTGAATTTTACCGCGAGGCCTGGTGATCGAATTGGGTTAATAGGGCGGAACGGTGCAGGTAAAACAACCTTGTTGCGTGCTTTGGCGGGGATATACGAGCCTGTGCAAGGGCGTGTGAGGTTAGAAGGTACTGTTGGGGCGCTCTTGGATGCTTCTTTGGGTATGAACCCAGAGTTAACAGGGCGAGAAAATGTACGTCTGTACATGCGGCAATGTGCCGATCCGAAAATGTCTTTGGAAAGTCTTTACCAAGATATTGAGGGTTTTGCCGAGCTAGGGCATTATTTTGATTTGCCGATTAAAACGTATAGTTCGGGTATGAGCATCCGTCTGGCTTTTGGTATGGCTACAGCGACGGCCCCACAAATTTTACTGATGGATGAATGGTTTCTGGCTGGAGATGGAGCCTTTCTAAAGAAGGCTGAAGCGCGTTTGCTGCGTATGATTGAGCGTGTGGAAATTTTACTTGTTTCAAGCCATCAACCAGAAATTTTAGCACGTTGGTGCAATCGGGTTATCTGGATGGATGGTGGAAGAGTTCGCGCAGATGGGAAGTGCGAACACATTCTCGAACAATATAGTAAGATATAAAAGAGAAGTGGCGCGAGTGACGGGGCTCGAACCCGCGACCTCCGGCGTGAC
>NZ_CAMKWA010000001.1 GCF_946476835.1 uncultured Neokomagataea sp. | reverse complement strand
ACCCCCGGTCCCGTGCGTTTTCGCCCACAACCACCGACGCATCCCCACCCGGGTCCAACGCGGGATACCCCCCCACAGCCCCCGTACACCCCCCCCCTGCACAACCATTTTGCACAGCGACGGTTCTTTCATCATGACGAAGAGCATGTGGCACCACTGGCTCTGAGGGCACGTTCCCTTCTGGCGCAGCCTCTGCGCTCACCCCAACCGCAGCCGGGAATGTCTCTAAACCCATCCAACGTGACGCCAAATCATAAGCCATCACACCCATTAACAGCATCATCACCGTGCAGGCACAGTATAATAAGCGCAGAAGCATGACCTGTTACCCCTGCTTTTGCCGTAATGCCCGCAGCAGCTCCCGCTCCGCAGCACTCTTACCCAAACCACCCGCGGCGTCTGCGACAGCCGCCACTGCTGGGGTGCTCCGCACTCGACTTACCGTATTGACGGGTTTTTCTTGTCCACGCCGTTGAAAAACACTGCCTTCCAGTTGCTCCGCCAGTGCTTCAGACCGCTCACACAGCATCATTAAATCCTGCTTCAGCACCTGTCCTGCCTCCACAGTTTTACCCAACGCTCGCCCCACGCCTTCGCTGGAACTTTGCAACTGATCAATGCCTTTTTGCGCAGCATCACCATACTGCCGGAGTTGCACGACCATCATGTCTAAATCTGCACGATCGCGCCGCAACGCTCTCAACGAACGCCCCAAATGCAAACATACGAACAAAGTGATCAGCAACATCACAAGAAGCGCCACTTCAAGGGAAGTCTGAAATAAATCCATCATTTCCACACCGCTCTATACATAATTTTTATTATGTATTTTTGCATCACGACCGATAAAAACATCTTCTATACAAATAGCGATATTCCCTTGTTTCTTACCCACCCGCCCCTGAAATAAGGTTTTATCCCCACAACGAAGGCGTACTTTTCCTTCCGGGTTACGGCGAATAATCAACCGATCTCCCGGCGATAAAGAAACAATATCGTTCAAGGCCATGACCTGCTCTTCAAGCACCGCATCAAATGTAATGTCGGTTTGCCAAAGTTCTTGGGCTAAATGGTTTTCCCAAATACCATCATGACCAAATTTTTCACCCATGAACTGCTGCAAGAGAATATCACGAACAGGCTCCAACGTGGCATGAGGCAAGATCAAATCAATATCGCCCCCCTGCCCATCCATATCGATGCCAAATCGCGCCATCACCACACCATTCGCTGCCCGTGAAATGGTCGCGAAGCGTGGGTTGAGCTCCAAACGTTCAAAACGAAAATTCACAGCGCAAAGCGGGCTAAAGCTGGTTGATAGGTCACTTAAAATCATCCGGACCAACGGCTCAACCAAAGAGCGTTCAATCGCCGTATGGTGCCGCCCTTCCTGTCGGTCCGCCGCCTGTGCTGCCCCCGATGATTGGCCGCGGTCCCGCCCCCCCATAAGAGAGTCCACAACACTGTAAACCAGTGACGAACTTAGAACGAGAATACCATAGCCATCCCACTCCTCCGCCTTAAAAACAACGAAGGTTGAACGTGGAGAAACATTGTCCAAATAATCCCCAAAACGCTGAGACCCCAGACGATCCATCGAGAGTTCAACATTATCACTCGTGAAGTTCCGCAAACTGGTCGTAAAAATCCGGAGAAGGCGGTCAAACACCACCTCCAACATCGGCAAGCGTTCATAAGAAACATGCGATGAACTGATCAGCCGGGTCAGTCCTGTCTCATCGCGTTCATCACCCTGGAACGACGCATCACCGCCAAATAAGCTATCAATCTCAGCTTGATTGAGAATGCGCCCATCATTCTCTTCTTCATCATCGCCAAAATTAAAATCATCCAGCGATACCGCATTACGCGGCACCGGCATCTCATCGTCTTCCTGATGAATGGAGAGCTCTGCCTCTTGATCCGTCACTGAACCAAAACCTCCACAAAGAAGAGATCCTTCACTGGGATCGGTGCTAAAATATTTTCAATTTGCACCAACATCGTTTCTCGCAAACGATAAATCCCAACCCCCTCCATCTCATCCGGGCGCATACCGTGAAGACATGTCTGGAAAGCATCCTGAATTTGCGGCATCAGAAGAGCCATCTTCGCAGCGTCCGGTGCCCCTTCTGTCTGAACCCGCGCCGTGATTTTAACATAACGCGCCCGGCCATCGCCCGTATCAAGGTTAGACACAACCGTGGGAATAGACAGAATGGTTAAGGTCGGCTTTTTCACTTCTCGCGCAGGCGGTGGCTGATGCATTTTCTGAAAACCAACAACTCCAAGCACACCCAGCAGCACAGCAAGAGCAACGCCCACCAGCATAAATTTGCGCTTTTTACCCGACATACGGGCCTTGTCTTTCATATCTGGAGCTGTCGTCACCGCTTGCTCACCCTTTCTCTTCACAGGTGCATACCCTGCGCGGAAAAGGTTAATTTTAGGTATACAGCGCCCCCTATACGGGCATCATATGCCTGTCTTTTGCTGCCTCTACTCCTCACAAACTGCGCCAGCCACCGCTCTGCATATGACCGCTACAGCATGGCAAACCCTACTTACCGCGCCCCCGGCACGGCAGCAGACCCGTGGGGGCCATATATTCGTGAAGCTTCCCAGCACTCTTCGGTCCCCGAAAGTTGGGTCCGCGCCGTCATGCACCAAGAATCTGGCGGGCATGAGTATTTAGACGGCCAACCCATCACCTCCAGCTCTGGCGCGATGGGCCTCATGCAACTCATGCCTCAAACCTATGCGGATATGCAGGACCGCCTGAACCTCGGCTCAGACCCCTATGACCCGCATGACAATATTGCCGCAGGCACAGAATACATCGCCATTCTCTCACGCAAATATGGCTCACCCGCCTTCCTTGCCGCCTACAATGCCGGCCCTCAACGATTAGAAGCCTATCTCAACCAATCCCGCCCTCTCCCGCACGAGACCGTGGCTTATATCGCCGCCATCAGCCCTCATCTGAGTGATGCCCCGCCCGCCGCCACAGATATCGCCACCACCACACCGCAAAACTCTTCTTCCATCAGCGCTGCATGGGCAAAACGGGCATACACACCCGTGCCCCCTACACAAACCGATACAGCAAACCTCCCTGCCCCAGTCTCTACTGTGCAGTGTGACCCCAACGCCGCCTATGACACGACAGATAACTGCACGACACCAACCACTATACTGGCCCCACCAACCCCCACCCTCAGCAACACAACGAGCAATTCGTTCCCCAACGCAACAGAGCCCACTCCTCCACCGCCAGTACAGCCACACAGCACCCAACAGCCTCCAACAGCCGCCGTTTCCCACTACGGTGCATGGAGCATCCAAGTCGGCGCATTTAACAGCGTAGGGCAGGCCCGTTTTGCCGCAACCATGGCCCGGCAAGCAGCATTCTCCACACTCCAATCCACGCAAACCACCGTCCAAGCCATCAACATCAACGGTCGTACCCTCTGGCGCTCCCGCCTATCTGGACTTGATGCCCATAGCGCCGCAACCGCCTGCCACCAGCTCAGCGCCCAGAACCTAGCGTGCATCCCTAAAGAGCCGGGGCAGTAACTTTCCCACCCATTGAGCGGTCCCCCAAAACACAATTCATAAAAAAAAACGTGAAATAGGTTATTTTTTTGATCGTACACCACGCATGATGAGATCATTTCGGCTATGGTTCATGCGCTAGAAGCATATCAGCTAAGCATTCAAGACTGGAAACCAGCCCAAATGCGCTCTATCGCCCTATGTGTTCACAGCAGGATGAACAAATGACGTCTAACCCCGTTCCGCCGATTCACGCACAGCCCGATACGACCACAAGCGAAGAGGGCTACCACAAGGACCTGGGCGGCCGTCACATCCAGATGATTGCCATTGGTGGTGCCATTGGTACCGGCTTGTTCTTGGGGGCTGGATCTCGCCTTCAAATTGCAGGCCCCTCTCTTGCCATCGCTTATGCTGTTTGCGGCGCCTTCTGCTTTCTCATTCTCCGCGCTTTGGGCGAGTTGGTCATGTACCGCCCGACAAGCGGCAGTTTCGTCACCTATGCCCGTGAGTTTCTCGGAGAAAAAGCTGCCTATGTATCAGGCTGGCTCTCCTTCCTAAACTGGGCCACGACCGGCATTGTCGATATTACGGCCATTGCCCTCTATATGCATTATTGGGCCGTCTTTTCTGCCGTTCCCCAATGGGTCTTTGCCCTTGGTGCCCTCGCCATCGTTGGCACCATGAACATGATTGGTGTAAAATATTTTGGTGAGATGGAGTTTTGGTTCTCCCTTATCAAAGTCGTCGCACTCGTTATTTTCTTAATCATCGGCATCGTTGTTCTGGGCAGCCGCCACCCTATTGCTGGCCAAGATACAGGCCTGCACCTCATCACCAGCAATGGTGGGCTATTCCCACACGGCCTCATCCCCGCCCTAATGCTCATGCAAGGCGTGGTTTTTGCTTATTCAGCTATTGAACTCATCGGCACCGCCGCAGGTGAATGCCGGGATGCACGCAGCGTACTGCCTAAAGCTGTTAATAGCGTTATCTGGCGGATCGGCCTTTTCTATGTTGGCTCTGTCGTTCTGCTCGTCTGCTTGCTGCCTTGGACGGCTTATCACGCTGGCGTCAGTCCCTTCGTAACGTTCTTCCAAAAGCTCGGCATCCCTGGCATCGGCACCATCATGAATATCGTGGTGCTATCTGCTGCACTTTCCAGCTTTAACTCTGGGCTATATTCAACGGGCCGTATCTTGCGCGCTCTCGCCCTTGGCGGATCAGCCCCCAAGGCTTTTGCACGGATGAATAAAAGCTCCGTCCCTTATTTCAGTATATTGGCGACACTCTGCGTTTACCTCGTCGGCGTCATGCTGAACTATTTCATCCCTTCTCAGGTCTTTGAAATCGTTCTCAACCTTGCTGCCATCGGAATCATTGGCACATGGGCCAGTATCCTGCTCTCACACATGCGCCTCCGCGCCGCCATCAAGAAAGGTACGATTGCACCTACAGGCTTTGCTATGCCGGGCGCGCCTATCACGAACTGGGCTACCCTTGGTTTTCTTGGGTTTGTCGTCATAATGATGGCCTTTGACTACCCATCTGGCACATACACCGTCGCCAGTATTCCACTGATTGCGCTGCTCTTAGTCGTCGGTTGGTGGATCATCAAACGCTCACGCACACAATAAGCGCTGAGCACCTCTAGACCTCTGTCAGTGCAGCCTCGTCTGAACTGACAGAGAGTGACGGTCCTGGCACCCTCTCCACAACCGCGTCACCAACAAGCGGTGGCAACCAAACAAGACAAGATGTCCCCTGATTAGGGGCACTTGCCATGTGCATCCGCCCTTGGTGCCGGTCAATAATATGCCGCACAATAGAGAGCCCCAGACCAGAGCCCTGCGTGCGTCCTGCCTGTCCAGCATCCACCACACGATAAAACCGCTCTGCCAAACGCGGCAAATGATGCGCTTCCATACCGCGCCCATCATCTTTCACACTCAAAACGACCCCACCCTCTGTAGGCCAGCGATCATCCTGCTCCACAGCGCGCCGCGCCATTAACGTCACCGTCAATATTTTATCGTCATGCTTTCCATAACGTAGCGCATTTTCAATGAGATTCAGCATAACCTGAACCAGTTCATCTTCATCCGCATGGATGAATAAATCATCCTCGATATCAAATTTCAGCGCATAACCTTCCCCCTCAAAACGGGGGGCAACCTCATCCAGAACCAACGCCATAAGGTCAGAAACCTCTACAACATTTTGAGGCTTCTGATGCTCATGCGCCTGCACCCGGGACAAATAGAGCAGCCTATCAATCAAGCGCTTCATACGCGCCGATTGCTGCGCCATAACATCGAGAAATTGCTGACGAACTGCTTCATCCGTGCTCGCACCACCATTGCGCAAAGCATCAATAAACCCGCTCAATGACGCTAATGGCGTACGCAACTCATGGCTCGCATGCGCCACAAAATCAATCCGCATACGGTCCAGCGCGTGCGCTTCACTCCGGTCAGTCAACAGCACTAAAATGCGGTCATTTAAGCGCTTTGCTCCCGGAATGCGCCGTAATGCGACAAACATTGTGCGCTTAATTGGAACATCCAACGTAAATGTCGTCGAACACACAGGAGGTGCACCATCTTGCACCAATGCCTCCGCCCGCAGCGCTGCTGACAACGCTCCACGCGCAGCAGGGTGGCGCAAAATTGCCCCTATACTATCCCCAAATTGGGACACAGCTTCCTGATTCGCTTGGAGCAATGCGCCCAACGTATCCAACAAGAGAACCGCCCCCGGAAAACCATCAATCGGCAATTCTGGCGGCTCTACAGAATGATCAACAACCGCACTATCTTGTTGCTCCGAGAGACGCTTGCGCGCATAGCGCAAACGTCTCAGCGCAGAAAATGCCACCCCCCAACCAACTGCCGTTGCGGGGGCAAACAAAGCAATTCCAAGCCACAGCGGGTCACCACTGCTGAGAGCAAGAGACAACCCGTGCGGTTTCACCTAATCAACCACCTTCTTGTGCAACAGGCCCGTCATCCAACGCATAACCCGCAGCACGTACTGTACGCACCAAGTCTGCTTCATTAGGCCCGTTGATCGCCTTCCGAAGGCGTCGAATATGCACATCAATCGTACGGATCTCGACGTGGATATTCTGCCCCCAGATCCGCCGCAGTAAATCTTCCCGGGAAAAGACCTTACGCGGGTTGCGGATCAATAGGTCCAACAACCGATACTCCGTTGGCCCCAAAGACAACAAACGCCCCCCACGCTCCACACGGTGCGTTTCCGGGTCCAACGTAATGTCGGCAAAAGTCAGTACGTCATACGATGATTGATGGCGACGCAACAACGCACGCAGCCGCGCATCCAACGTATCAATGCTGCACGGCTTGATGAGATAATCATCCGCACCAGTATCTAGCCCACGAATAGCATCCTGCTCTTCAGAACGCGCCGTAAGCAGCAACACCGGCAAATCACGCAACGCCGGATTGCTGCGAATCCGTCGGCACAGATCCAGTCCCGATAGACCGGGAAGCATCCAATCCAGCACCGCAGCATCAGGACGAGACGTCGTTAAAAATTCCAATGCACTTTCTGCATCAGATGCCATCTCAACACGATACCCTCGCTGCTCAAGGTTATACCGCATCATCAAAGAGAGTGCCGGGTCATCCTCAACAACAAGAATGAGCCCTTTGGCACGAAGCGCTGTTGAGCCACTCACCGGTCAGTTGAATCCGTAAGGTTTTCTGTGCTTGCAATCCCACCACGCGGGCGCACTGCCGGAAGATTTTCACCTGTCACCGCGTAAAAAACACGCTCCGCAATATTGGTCGCATGATCACCAATACGCTCCAAATTCTTCGCGATAAACAAAAGCTCCGTGCACGGACGAATATTCCGTGGATCTTCCATCATATACGTCACAAGCTCACGGAAAAGCGCCGTATAGTACTCATCAACAGCACGGTCTGAATGCCAGACTTCCATCGCGCGGCTAGAATCTTGCTGCGTAATGGCATCAATTGAACGGCGCAAATTATCCTGCACCAACCGTCCCATTGAGCGCAAACCCGTCAGAGTAATCTGCTCACTCGTGCTACGAATACGCAATGAACGGCGCGCAATAGAAGATGCATAATCTCCAATGCGTTCCAGATCACCTGTAATTTTCAATGTAGCAACAATCTCACGCAGATCACTCGCCATAGGACTCCGCAGAGCCAAAAGGCGAATAGCGAGCGCTTCAACATCACGCTCCAACGCATCCACTTCTGGATCCTGTTGCGTCGCGCTACTTGCTGCTTCTTCATTCTGATCCGCAATCGCGGACAGAGCCAACGCCACCTGATTCTCTACAATGCCACCCATCTGTGACACCATTGAACGAAGCTGACCGAGCTCCTGCTCATAGCTTTTAACGATATGGGACCTGTCAACCATGATGATTATCCAAACCTTCCGGTAATGTAATCTTGCGTCTGTTGCTGGCGAGGGTTGGTAAAGATCCGATCCGCCGTATCAACTTCAACCAGACGCCCCATATAGAAGAATGCAACCTGATCTGCACAACGTGCAGCCTGCTGCATATTATGCGTCACAATAACGATTGTGAACTCTTCTTTAAGCTCATCCAGAAGCTCTTCAATGCGCGCAGTCGAAATAGGGTCCAGCGCAGATGTTGGTTCATCCAACAGCAAAACCTCAGGGCGTGTCGCAATAGAGCGCGCAATACACAGTCGCTGCTGCTGCCCACCTGACAGACCACTGGCTGGTGCATGCAAACGGTCACGCACTTCACCCCACAGAGCTACGCGCGTCAGAACATCCTGCACCCGCTCATCCATCTGCGCACGCGTTAAACGCTCATGCAAACGCACCCCAAAAGCGATGTTGTCATAAATCGACATTGGGAATGGTGTCGGCTTTTGAAACACCATCCCAATACGGGCACGCATGATGTTCAAATCAATCCCATTTTCGAGGATATTACGCCCGTCAAATGTGACATCCCCCTCAGCCCTCTGGCCAGGGTACAAATCATACATACGGTTAAAGACCCGCAGAAGCGTCGACTTACCGCACCCACTTGGGCCGATCATCGCCGTCACCTTACGCGCTGGGAAGTCGATATTCACATCGTGCAACGCGTGATGCTGCCCGTAAAAAAAGTTCAGGTTACGGACCGTAAGAGCATTTTGCGGAGCGGCCTGTTGCTGAGTATCTGTCATGTCAGAATCCTGTTCAATTATCCGCGGCGTGCTGAAATACGGACAGCAATGTTAATCGCAAGTACGCCCAACGTGACTAAGAGCGCGCCTGCCCATGCAAGCTGCACCCAATCATCATAAGATGCACCAGCGTACTGATAAATCGTAACGGGCAAGCTCGCCATTGGCTTATCCAAACTCAAGGACCAGTTCTGGTTACCAAGAGATGTAAACAACAATGGTGCCGTTTCACCGCTAACACGTGCGAGCGCCAAGAGGATACCTGTTGTCACCCCCGTCTTCGCCGCACGCAAACACAGAAAAACAGTCACACGCCAACGCGGGGCGCCCAGAGCAGCACCAGCCTCGCGCATCGCCACAGGCACCAAACGCAACATGTCTTCCGTGGTACGAACGATAATAGGTACCGCCAAAATGGCCAACGCTACAGAACCCGCCAGCCCCGAAAAGTGTCCAAAAGGCGCTACCAAAACCTGATAAACAAAAAGTCCAACCAGGATAGATGGCACCGACATCAACACATCCGAGATAAACCGTACGCAAGATGCAAAACGATTCAACTTCGAGCCATATTCTGCGAGGTAAATACCACACCCAAGACCAAGCGGCGTAGCGATCAACAAACCAATACATGTCTGAATTAAGCTACCAATAATCGCGTTAGCCAAACCACCACCTGAACCTGGCGCGCCCATAGGCTTTACCAAAGCTGCAACGGACAAACCGGCTAAACCATTGGACAATAAGGTCCAGAGAATAGACGCGAGTACGAGTACCAGAATACCAGATGCCGCCATACCGAAGAGCGTAGCCAGCATATCAAAACGACGACGACGCGCAGCACGAGGGTTTGGTGCCCAACCATCAGGCTTAGACGTTATGTCACTCATTTCGTATCTCCACGGAGCGTACGTGCCAGAGCCAAACTTACGAATGACAGCAACATCAAAATAAATCCTAATGCCAGCAACGAGGATAAGCGTATGGAACCAGCGGGACTCTCAGGGAACTGCAGTGCAATCAACGATGCGACTGTGCTGCGCGGCGCGAATAAAGACCAACCAACATCCGTGACGTTACCAATCACGAAAGTCACAGCCATGGTTTCACCCAAGGCACGCCCCATTCCTAAAACAGCGGCACCAATAATCCCAGAGCGAGACCAGGGCACAACGATTTTACGCATAACATCCCAACGTGTTGCCCCGAGCCCATAAGCACTTTCACGCAGCATCGGCGGCACAGCACCGAAAACGTCACGCATCACAGCCGTCATGAACGGTGCAATCATCACCGCCAAAACAAGGCCCGCCGTTAACAAGCCCGTCCCAAAAGGTGCCCCATGGATCAAAGGGGCCAAAATAGGCGTATGGCGGAAATGATGCGTTAAAAACGGCTGCACATGACGTGCAACGAACGGAACAATCGTGAAAAAGCCCCACATACCAAAAATGATAGACGGCACAGCAGCCAATAACTGTACGGCCATTCCGATCACAGAGGACACACGTGGCGAGGCAATAGCCGTCAGCCAAAATGCCGTACCAAAAGCCAAAGGAATCGCAATCAACACACCAATCAAAGTGCTGATAATGGTTCCAAACAGAGGCGCCCAAGCACCATACTCATTCGTCACCGGGTTCCACACGTTATGGAATGCAAACTGCAGACCAAAAATATGGAGAGCCTCACGCCCACCATACCCCATCAGCAAAACCAACCCACCCAACACAAGCAGCACCACAAGGGCGCTCCCTCCGACGAGCAAATGAAACAAACGATCTGTCCAGCCCGATTTTTTCTCTTCTTTTTCCAAAGAAGAATGCAAAGTCTCGGTCTGCCTAGGTGGGGCAAGGGTCATGCTGGTTAGGCTCTAACATCTTAAGTTCAGGCGTCATGCGGCGACAAAGGCCACTTTTATTGAGGCATTACCGCCCCTTTTCACGAGACACAACCTCAAGGTTCACCCGTCACAGTGAAAGATTTGTGTCATCTAAAAAATAACCTCTCCACCGAATAAAAAGCTAATACATTTCCAACAATAGGTGAATTGACGCTCTTATAAAAAGATCGTTATTATTTGAAGACAATCAATACCCTCAAGGGCTTAAGGTAGAATAGCCAAAAATCAACATTTCATTTCAGGAGAAGTCAATCATGATAAAAAATAATTTACCACATCAAATGTCATCTAATTTTAGAAGCATGATTGATAAAATTACTAATGGTATAATTTCAGGTTGGGCTTTTGACGTAAGAACATTCACACCTGTTACAGTGCATATGTTAATAGATCAACAAGAAGTACTGCAAGTTGTCTGCAATGAACCACGTCAAGACGTTCAAAATGCCTTTCAGCTTCCCCATGAAAATCACGGTCTCAACATCCTCATTCCCCTTAAATTTCACGATGGCAAAACGCATACACTTTCACTCCGCCTTCCAGACCGCAGCGCGATTTTACTCCCTCTCCCCGAAGAACACGCTCTCCCTACACACGAAGAAATTTCCTTTAAACTCGACTACACTCCCGAAATTATCAGCCATGCCGACGGCATTACTCACGGCACCGTACGCGGATGGGCCCTACAACGCCCCACCCCCAACAGTCATTTAGAAGGCAATGTCACGGTCTCGCTTCTCGCAGACGGACGCCCCGTGTCTCAAGCTCGCGCAGACCTGTATCGTGGTGATGTCGCAGCGGCTGTCGGTTGCCCCCCAAATTGTGGATTCGAACTCCCTATTCCACTCCACTTTCGCGGCAGTACCCCCCATCACTTTGAAGTGGTGACCCTCCCCGAAAAAATTACAATTCCCGGCACTCCCATCGTCAGTTCCGTTACAGATGATGCGTTAGAAACGCGACTAGTAAACTTAATGAACGTTATTGATGGTTTACACCGTGAATTAAGCACCCTCCGCAAAGATGTTCGTGCTCTCATTCCAAAACGCCCAGACACGCTCCGAGATTACGACCTTTGGGCACGCCGTTATTACCCACTACGCCGCGCTCTAGCGGCGAAAGAGCGTGCCTATGAAGCACAGCAGAATACGCTACCGACACCCCCTCTTGTATCCGTACTCTGCCCAACATACCGCCCCCTCAAAAGCGACTTTGAAGCGGCTATCCAGTCCGTTCTCAACCAAACCTATAGCAATTGGGAACTCATCATTATTGATGACTGCGGTAAATCAGCCGAAACCACTAAAACCATTAATCACTTTGCCCAGCAAGATTCTCGCATCAGGCCTATTATCCTGCCCAAGAATGCTGGCATCTCAAACGCTACAAATGTCGGAATGGATGCCGCCAAAGGCGACTATGTTGTCTTCTTCGATCACGACGACTTAATGGAAGATATCGCCCTCGAAGTTATGGTACGCGCGGCTCAAAAAACTGGCGCAAAACTCGTCTATTCTGATGAAGATAAAATTGACCAAGCGGGCTATTTCCTAGAACCCAACTTTAAGCCCGATTTCAATTACCGATATCTCCTAGGGTGCAACTACATTTGTCACCTCACAATGATCGAGACCGCAACAATGCGGAAAGTCGGCCACCTTTCCAAAAAATACGACGGCGCACAGGACCATGACTTTGTTCTACGCGCTACCGAAATACTCACACCTCAAGACATCCATCACGTTCCTGAGTTACTCTATCACTGGCGCAAAACACCAAATTCTACAGCCGTGACGGTTGCTAATAAAACATATGCTGTTGATGCCGGTGTACGCTGCGTAAAAGACCACCTCACACGCAAAAAGCACAAAGCCAAAGTGTCATCGATCAATGACCTTACCATTTACCGCGCGCAATACACGCTCAACGAACAACCTGAAGTCACGATCATCATCCCATTCCGGGATCAAGTGGAAACAACCCAACAATGCGTTAATGCTCTCTTAAAATATACATCTTATAAAAACTTTAAAATTATCCTCGTCGATAACTGGTCAACAGAAAAAGAAACACTCGACTACCTAAAAGAAATTCAAAAAAACAAAAAAATAAGCGTTCTTCGTATCGAAGAGCCATTCAACTACTCTCTAATCAACAACAGAGCCGTATCAAACAGCACATCGCCATTCCTCCTCTTCCTCAACAACGATGTATTCGTTGAGCAGAAAAATTGGCTGAATATCGCTATGAGTGAAGCCTTGGCTGCTCCTGATATCGGTGCCGTCGGCCTAAAACTTTTGTATCCAAACAACACAACACAACACGCTGGCGTCGCTGTTGGCGCCCCCGCCATAGCTGTCCACACCCAACGCGGCATTGCCGCAAATGACTATGGCTATATCGGCAGGGCAATGCTGACGCATGAGGTAACGGCCGTAACCGCTGCAGCGATGCTCGTTCGCAGAGACGTGTTTAACGCTGTCGAGGGCTTTGACGACGTACATCTCACCGTCGCGTATAATGATGTCGACCTGTGCCTCAAAATTCGCAAAGCTGGGTATCGTATCATTTTCAGCGCCGATGCCGTCGCAGTGCACCATGAAAGCCTGAGTCGTGGGAGCGATGACCGCCCCGAGCATGAAACTCGCTTCTTCCTCGAAACCCAAACCATGCTCACCCGTTGGGAGCATGAACCATTGTTCAAACAAGACCCAGCTTACTCACGCTTCTTCCGTGTTGATCAACAACCTTTCTTCGAACTTGAAGACCCAGAGACCTTGAACTCTGGTGAAACAACACAACGTGCTTAAGTATATTGCAGCTTGAAAAGGACAACGTACCATGACTGTCAGTTCCTATCGTCACGCCACGAAGAACAATACGGCGGACAACACCAAAAACGTTTCCATTGAACTGCTCAACGCACGCTTAGCAGATCTGATTGACCTTGCTCTGGTTATCAAGCAAGCACATTGGAACCTTAAAGGTCCGCAATTCATTGGCGTCCATGAAATGCTTGACGGCTTTCGTACAGGCGTAGACGGTTTCGTCGACACTGCTGCGGAGCGCGCTGTACAACTCGGCGGCACGGCTTTCGGCACCGTGCAAAATGTGGCGCAATCCTCATCATGCCCAGCCTACCCAACCGATATCTACAAAATTTCTGACCATATCTCAGCACTGATCGAACGTTACGCAATCGTGGCGAACAACGTTCGTGAAGCAATTACCATCACAGCTGAAGCCGGCGATGATGACACTGCTGATCTTTTCACGGAAGTGTCACGCGGCCTCGATAAGGACCTTTGGTTCCTCGAAGCACACGTACAAGAACCTTCAGCATAAAGTTTTCTTTCCTAAAAAGAAAAAAGCGTCACTAATTCTACGTAATAACGCTCTTCTTCTTTTAGAAACCTTCTCTGTATGTCACCATGAAAAGGCGGGTAGAGTTTTGCTCTATCCGCCTTTTCATAATCTTGCCCCGCTCTCTTTTGAGGGTTACCAATAAACTTATCAGTCCGTTGTGTTCTTTGAATGCTTCGAACTTTAACAAACACTTGACGGGAAAACACGCATGAGCGTCTCTGCAGCGGGTTTTGATGATAGCAATTCCAATTGGGATCTCTCTGAATGGGACGCGTTGCGCGATGATGTCGCAGCAGAAGCGTCATCCCAACAAGAAGACGCCTCCACCGTATCGGAAGCCCCCCCTCCGGCCGCTGAACCAGCCGTAGAAGCCCACGAACCTGAAGCGCCTGTCGCCACACCAGCAGAGCCAGCACCTCAGCAGCGTTTAACACTGGAAGACCTGCCAGAAGCAGACCACCAAGCACGTGAATATTTTAGCCAACACGGTGCTGATACGGTCGAAACTGCTTTTGCCTTGGCCAATATCTTGCACACGAACCGGAATGTCTCCGAAGCATCGCGTGCATATCGCCAAGCGTATGATCTCCATAGCAGAGAGCCAAACCATTACCCCCTCCCACAAACATTGCTACAAGTCAGCCTGCTCTGCCGACTAAAAGCAGGCCTGCCCGTTCCTCCAGAACAGCTTTTGGAACTGCGTTCTCTCAATATCCCATTTGCAAACTATATTGACGGCACTGCACAGGCATGGTCAGGGGCAGAGCCTCGTCATGCACTCAACACCATCGGCAATGCTTATGATGAATTCCACACGGGCGAAGAGGTGGACAGCATAACACTCGAAGTTGCTCGACGTGCATCACCATCCCCTTTTGAGCCTAATGCTGACGCAGGCGTCTATGGCCAGATCCCGCGCAAACTTTTTATGTACTGGGACCACAACCCTCCTGAAGAAATTCAAAAAAACTTTGAACTACACAAAAATATTCCTCACTTTGAAACGCATTTTTTCAACAAAGAAGAAGCGGCAGAGTGGCTCTATCAGCACTACGGAATTGAAGCGCGCTCTCTCTTCCTTGGCGCACGTCATCCAGCTGAGGCCGCCGATTTCTTACGCGTTCACGTCATTCAACTACTTGGTGGCTGGTGGATGGATGCTGACATCCGCATAAAAAACTCAGATGCCCTCAAATTCATGGCAACACGTGATGGCGGCGCAGCATTCTTCCTGACGCATAATAATGTCGTTCATAACGACTTCTTCGGCTCAGTCGCCAATAGTGATGTCTTAAGTGACTGTCTTTTGTCACTCTATCGCAACTGCTATTTACATCACGGGCTCTTCATTGCGTACAAAACCGGACCAGGCATTTTCAACCGTGCTCTAAACCGAATTGCTCACCGCAGCCTACTGGGGAACCCACCCGCTAAGAAAATTGAAATTTTTGATCATCATAAATTCAATGACATGATCGAAGAGTTCGATACACCATACAAGCAACAACTGCCATCTTGGTACACAGCATAAAAAAAGGGCGGCCCATCAGCCTGGGCCGCCCTTTTCTATTCTTTTAACTTTATAATGCGCGCGCAAGATGCTCCCGCGCAAAGCGGAACGTATCATGTTCAGGTGTACCACCCTGATCTAACGTATCTACAGCCCCTTGACCTTCAAAAACAACAGAATCCTCTTCTGTTTTTCCACGCGATGCACTGAGCCCACGCAAAACTAAAAGCGTGAATGACCGAAAGTCTTCTTCCCCCAAAGACGAAGGTTTTTCTCCCTTCTGACGCTGCACTAACCAGCCTTGCGTCAACGTTTCAAGGTTACCCCAGCCTTCACCAATAACGCGTTGATGCAATGCATCAATAGAAGCGCGTGCGATTTCGTCAGCATCAACATCCGTAATACGCTGCGGAGCACGAGCTGGGCCTTTTTTTAACACCCAACCCTGCAAAAGTTCTTTTAAGCCAGGAAGTAATTCTTGAGACATCAAAATTCCCCTCGTCCAATCAGCCCCATACACCTTAACAGGACACTAAGACCCGCCTTATGTGCCGGAAGAGTTAAATTTAACACGTGACTGCATCATGGCTGAATTATCTATGCCGATATAGCCTCAAAAGTTCAAAGAACTCTTTGTTGCACTCAAGATTTTTTAAGAATTATCTGCTAACTTCAAAATCCATAATGCGCATACACTCAAAGAAGATTAGTCCATGAGCGAAAATACCAATCAAAGCCTGAACAAATCTTCCTCTCCAAGCACGGCAGACCTTGCCGGAGATGGACAGGCAGCAGCCTACCTAGAACGCCATGGCGCAGACACCGTTGAACACGCCTTCGCAATTGCCAACATTTTGCATATCCATAATAAAGTTTTTGAAGCGTCGTCATTCTATCGCCGCGCCTTTGATCTGCATGGGAAGTCCCAAACGGAATACCCTCTGCCGCAATCCTTGTTGCAGGTACGCCTGCTGTGCCTGCTGAAAGCAGCACAGCCCCTACCTGAGGATGAAGTGGAAGAGTTGTCCTCATACTCCCCACTAATGGCAAATTACATCCGCGGCATTCGCGCAGCTTGGCAGGACCATAACCCTGAAAAAAGCCTTGCCCTCATGGGAAACGCCTTTGAAGAATTCCACTCAGGCGAAGAAATTGACCGCCTATATCTTGAGATCGCCCTAAGCTGGATTCGCTCTTTCGGCGATACAGGCTTCCCAGACTCAGCCCCCAGTATCCCGCATCATCTCTACATGTACTGGGACAACAATCCACCGCCAGAAATTCAAGCTAATATTCAATATCACCGCGAACTGCTGGGAGATGCATTCACCGTCTTTGACCAGAGCAGTGCTGCTGATTGGCTCTATGACCATTATGGGCAAGAAGCAAAAGACCTCTTCTTAAATGTCCGGCACCCTGCAGAAGGCGCAGATCTTCTACGCCTGCACGTCATCCTAACCCATGGCGGATGGTGGCTGGACGCAGACCTGCGGGTCAAATCTGCTGAATCTTGGCAAGGTCTGAAAGACATCAAAACCAGCTGCCAATTATTCACAACGGGCAATTACGTCCTACATAATGATTTTTTTGGCGCTGCACCCACAAGCCCAATCATCACAAACGCAATGATGACGGCATGGGCCAATATGTTCCGCCACCCTGGACTTTATATTGCCTTCAAAACAGGGCCGGGCGTGCTTAACCGTGCCGTGAGCCGGGCGCTTTACCAAAGCCTCCAACTCGATGCCTTCCTGCCTTCCATGCGCATTGATGACCAAGCAGGCTTCGATCGCTTTGTCGAAGAGTATGAAGTGCAGTACAAAAACAGCGGAGCATCGTGGCACGCACAGTAACCATGCCCCTATCACGGCCCTTTTATAATAGGGCCGTGATAACACGTTTAGAACGTGCGTTTTCCTGCCAAAACATCCTGCACCAATGCCTCATAACGTGTGAGGTAATGATCCATAGAGAGCTCTTTTTCGGCATAACGACGAGCAGCAGTCCCTAAACGACGCGCTAATGTCCGATCCTCTAAAACCTCTACCACTGCACCAGCTATCTGCTCAGGCTCTAAACATGGCACTAAGCGCCCCGTCACCCCGTCTTCAATGAACTCACGGACAGGTGCCGTATCACTACCAATAATCGGGCAGGATGCAGCCATAGCTTCCCGTAGTGACCATGAAGCAACAAACGGATATGTCAGATAAACATGCGCATCAGAGCGCTGAATCAGCGTCCTAAAGTCATCATGCGGGACATGCCCAACAAAATGAACCTTGTCTAAATTAATCTGACCCGACAGTTCCGCCAGCATATGCCCACGCCAATTGCCCCCATGCGGCGGTGGATTACCATAGCTCACTCCATCCCCACCGATCAGAATAATACGTGCATCAGGGCACTGCGCCTGTATGTGTGGCAAAGCGCGCATGAAAACATGGAAACCACGATAAGGCTCTAAATTCCGCGCAACATACGTCACTACAGACTCTTTAGGAGCAATGTGCACGCCACCAATAGTCAAATGACGGTTTCTAAGGCGCCCATCACGCTTACATGCCTCCAAATCTACTCCTTCATGCAGCAAAGCCATTTTTGACTGTGCCCACTCCGGATAGGTCTGCTTCTGAAAGACCGTAGGCGTCTGCCCTACGCTATTCGGCAAATTCAAAGCCTGTAGATTAATCGAATTTTTAATGCGTACGAGAGACGGTAAATCTGCACTCGACGGAAACTCAGGATCAAACCCAACGTCATTCCGATCAGAGTGATAAAAGAACTCCAGATACCCTAAGATAGGGGTCTCTGGAAAAACATCCACAAGATTGAGCAACTCTCCCCAACCATGATGACCGATAATAATATCAGGCACATAACCAAGGCTTTTCAGGGTTCTTGCAGAACGCGCGACAGCCTCAGCCCGTAATAAACCGCGTTCAAATTCATGTAAGTATGGGTGCGTCGCCTCTGCTGGCTCACGCTCCGTACGGTAAATAACCCGCCGTACGCCAGGAATATCACCCGCATTTGCTTCGGAAAGAAAGACAATCTCGTGCCCACCTTGAGCACTTAAATGACGAGCAAAATGTGAGAACTGTCCCGGAAAGTTCTGATGAACAAAAAGATACCGCACGTAAATGTCCTGACCGAGAAACAGCCAGCGACCTGCCTCTTCATACAGGACCGCACATTATAACCCCCCAGCGTGAACTCCTCAAAAGCCACGCTGGGGGAACAACTCATGACTTGCTTGAAGCTGCTTTGCGCCGTCCAGAAGCACGCGGCTTTTTCACAGACGTTTCCTCAGAAGCTTCACTTGCACTCTTTTTTGAGGCTGATTTTGATGGAATGACTTCCAGCAAAAATGCCTCCAGAGGCGCTAAGCTCTCCGCCTCAAGTGCTGTAGAACCATCAACCGGCCCCAAACGAGTACCATCTGTAAACGTTGCTGTCAGACGCACTTCATGCGTCTCGGCCGATTCATTTTTCAGACGTACACGTAGCCCCAAAATCGGCAGAGCCATACCGCGTGAACCGCAATATTGACCACCTTCCGCCCAAGGAGAAAGCCAACCTTTTCCTAGGACCGCTTGATATTCAATATCAGCTGCTGGGATTTTATCGACTGGAGCAACCGCAAACCCTTCGATCCACGTTTGGCTTTCTGGTGTACCCATCCACTCACCAATAACACCACCAACATCACCACGGCGCTGAACATGGGCTGAGATTTCTAAGCTCTGCGCTGATGGCGCTGCGGCCTGCTCTGGCGTGACGTCTGTTGCAGCGGGTGCCGCTGCAGCCGTTGGGCCAGCCAACTGCACCACCTGCAACTGAGGCGCCCCAATTTCACTGCTTGGATCTTGGTATGTTGTCACCAAAACAGGGGCTGGGCCACGCAGAACCCGCACGAGTGCAGCACCTTTGCTGCCACCAATCCAGCCGTCTTCATCGAACGTGCTAATGCTTACTAGGCCTGCAGGTGTCGCTGGGGCACGCGAAATACGCACACCCGGCAAACCACTTGGGCCCGAATCGGCTTGCCCAGGAGGATGGAAAATACAAAACACACCTGCATCCAGCACCATCAAACGAGCGCTGGCTTTCAGGTCAATCACCCGATTTTGCCCAGGTGTTTCTTCAGAGTTTGTCATTCTTTACTCCCAATAGGTCCCACACATCCGGGCGTCATTACGGAACTCAAGCAGCCAAACCAAAAGCCAAGAGCGGTAGACGCTCATGAAATATTTCACCTTTGAAGAAATGTATCTCTTCAGAAAATGAAACCTTCATGTTCACCCACCCTAGTCTAACTGTCTTTACAAACAGGTAAACCCATTCTCTTCAAACTTATCGATACCAACGTAGTAAAATAAAACGCAAAAGCTGTAATGAAGATGCACCAAGTGGCAGAATAATCCCATTTCGTTCCTTCACTCTCTCAGCTTGTGCACCAATGTCAAAACACATCACCTCCAAACCCGCTTTCCATAAAACGCTCAATGTATAGCACCAAGTTTCAGGAGCAATAGAGGGGATAAATCCTACATCTGGATTATATCTTTCAATAAGTTCGTGCGCTTCACCTTCCTTATACTCGCCTGTAATAATCACACCGGCATCCATTAATTCATTATCATTAGGCGTATGACCAATAAGTATTATCTCTATAGGTAATGAATGTGCCCTGATATCACGGGCCATGCTTAACAAAACCTGATAGCCCTTCCACTGCCCAATCCCACCAACCACGCATAACCGTACAGGCCGCCCTTGCACCGTTACAGTCCCACTGCACTGACCAAGCGACGTCGGGAAATCATCATCTTCTAGTTCTTCCACATCAAAAGACGTCGCTGGAAAATGGCGCCTAAAGCGCTGCGCAGTATCCCTTGATGGTGTAATGCACCGTCTTGCCGCAAAAAATTCACGCTGAGAACGGGCAATACGCGCCTCTATCGAGAGGCCCTCATTTAAAACACCACCCCAACGCGACACGCATTTCTCACACCCAGAAACATCGGGTTCCCCACAATATCGACCATGCCCATCCAATAAAGAAACACGCGGGCAAAACCACACATGGTCATGCACAAACACATCATAAGGAACACCCAACGATTGATGTAGCGTTCGGATACACTCTGCGTGCCCAATTAATTGATGCCATTCAATGTGCCGAATACCGAGTGCTGACAATGCTGCAACCAAAGCAGATTCTTCATCAGGCAAATCAAACACAAAGTTAAACAATTCAATTTTTTTCGTATTACCACCAGCTTCAGGCCGCGTGACATGACAGCCCCTCTCCAGCGGACGCAACACATAAGCTGCCTGCCCCTGACGTTCAAAAGCCGCTGCACGTTCACGGACCACGCGCTCTACGCCACCACCACCAGCATGAACAATCATGGCTACAGCTGGCCCACGTGCTGAGACATCACGTTTCAACCGCATTTGATCCAAACGCCGCCGCAAAACACGGAAAGGATCACGCTTTTGAAACTCTGCAACGCATGCATCATAACCGGGATGTAAAGCGTTCAGAATCTCCAAATTACGCGCCATAAGCCAGCGCTTCCCAGCCCCAAAAGAAACAGAGCCCCGATGGAGAACATACACATCAGGTGCGATACGGTGCGTAAAACCCAGCCGATGCGCCCTCAGGCAAAAATCATTTTCTTCACCATAGCCCTGCGAGAAAACATCTTCACGCAGGAACCCAACCTCCTGCAAACACTCCGCGGAGATGGCCATACAAAACCCATTCGCCGTCGGCGCGCTCTCTGCCGCTCCCTCGTCATGAAATAAGTCTTGGCATAACCGATCATACCGCAGCGCCTCACGCACAGAGGGTACGGAGTTACGCTCATCAACGGACGGATATGAAAAAATACTGGCATCATTACTAAACGGGGTCACCGTACCCACACCCGGAACATGCAGTCGGCGCAGCAAACGCTCCAACCATCCGGGTGGCACAACCGTGTCACTGTTCAATAAAACAACATCAAACCCGACAGCGCGCGCCAGTCCCATATTCACAGCAACCGGAAAACCCCGATTCTGCTCTAGACGAACAAGCTCAATACGCCCTTGTTCAGCATACGCATCTAAAGCCAATGCTAATTTTTTTTCCGGTGTCGCATCATCCACCACAATCACACGCGTGTGCGCAGGGATGGTCGCCAATACACTTTCAAGACAGTCCCGCGTAACGCTATAATCTCGGTACACCGGGATCACGACACAACATCCTTGCGCCGTCACCACCTTCTTACCGGAAGAGTGCGTCACTTCAGTCTCGGTACATGCCTGCACCGGGAAAGGCTGTATATCCGGCGACAGGCTCTCTACCGCTCCTGCCAATAGTGCCCCAATATCTGCGCGAATCGGTGATCCCGTCAGCGGTCGCCCATGATCATCATAAACAGCCAATAACGTTGCCGCGCCCTCTCCCCCCGGCGGCAAAGGTACACGAAACGCACGCGGACGGGCTAACGGTACATCACTCTCAATCGTACGCGCATTCTCAGTAGCTGGACAAACAGTGCCATTCCACAAACGCAGTTGAGGATCATGCTCCGGCTCAGCAGGAAACCACGCCCAACCGCACAAACCATCCGCGTCTGCTGTCAACAAAGACTCAAAACGCGTCAAAGAAGCAACGTCAATCGGACTACCAACCACATGACGCCCACGCACCTTCACCGTAATCTGGCGCGCCTTCCCCCACCCAGCCGGTAATTGATGCTGCCCTGACCGACCAACGCTCACACACTGACCATCGAGCGCAACGGTCACACGCCCTTCAGCGACCACGTGCACATGCCCCGCATTGGACGCAAAGCACCACCCAGGCTTTTGCGCCGCCCGCACCACATGATCCGCAATAACATGAAGATCCGGCATAATAACCGATACGGATAACGCCTGACGCAATCGCTGTAACGCCTCGTCCCACCGCTGCAATCGCACCAAACACACAACGGCAAGAAAAGCAGCCTCCCGCAAGCGGAAGCGTTCTTGCAAGTCACTCATTTTATGCAGTGCAGCGTCAAAATGACCCATCCGCATATCCACAAGAGCCAAAGCCCACGTGATATTAGGGCTAACACGCGCCATCCGCCCTGCACGCTCTAACCAGAAGCGTGCAGCCAAAACATCATTTTGCTCTAAAGCACGCTCACCACGCTGAAACGCTTCCTGCGCCCGCTCTTCATAGACCTTGCGCCATAACGCACGGTCCGCTTCCGTAATTACATTCCCATACCCTGCGTAACCGGCCCCCGCACGGTCAGTCTCTGTCACCACTTTTGAATCATCAGACACGTGTCAAAAAAACATACAGACGATCAACCGAGAGCATGAGCAGCATCACAAGCTGCCAACTCTTGCTCTGCACCATCGACCCCCTGCGCCACAGCACGCTCTAACCACGTGCGCCCTTCCACGGGGTCATGCACACCGCCGAGACCCCGCACCAAATAACGCCCCAGCATTAACTGCGCCAGACCATTGCCACGCTGTGCCGCTTTACGGAACCACTTCTGGGCTTCAGGCCGGTTCTCCGGCACTTCATGCCCACCGCCCAACATGGCAGCTAAAGAGAACATCGCATCAACATTGCCGCTTTCCGCCGCAGCCGCGTATAACGTCAAGGCTTTCGCATGATCCTTACGGTTATTAATCTGGCCTGTTACAAGCAATTGACCAACAGCCGCTTGGGCCTCTGCCATACCCGCATCAGCTGCTTTTTCCATCCAATACAGCGCCTGCGTCGGATCAACAGCAACACCCCGTCCGTCCAAGAGCATTCGTCCATACCAATATTGGGCATTTACAACGCCATCTGCTGCACGTTGCATCCACCGCGCCGCCTCACGACTATCGGCCGTATGACCAACACCTTCTGCGTAACACACACCCAAATTAAACGCGCCAACCAGGTCACCTTTCTCAGCGGCACGCTCAAAGCGCTGCCGCAGCGCCTCTTTTTCAGAAGCCGTTGCAACTGCCCCCGTTAAAATAAGATTCCCTAAATCAGCGTCCGCCTGCGCATCCCCAGATTCAGATGCTACCTTGAACCAATGAGCCGCAACATCAGCATCTCTGTGAACACCATTGCCCGTTAAATACAAAAGCCCTAAAGCCCGCGCTGCTCCAGGATGCTTTTGCTCCGCTGCGAGGCGATACCACTTCGCAGCTTCCATCATATTCGGCGGTAGATCACCACCATTCGCGTTCAAATCACCTAGAACAGCGGCACTTTCGGCATCACCACCAAGAGCAGCACGGCGCAGCATCGTCTCTGCTTGCCCATAATGTTGGTCAACCCCAACACCTTCCAGCAGCATCAAACCATAACGGGCCTGAGCGTACAGGACATTCTGCTCAGCACCTTTTCGATAATACTCTGCAGCTGCGCTCATGCTCTGCGGCAGGCCAATCCCCGCCTCACTCATGCGACCTAAAAACTCATAAGCCGTGCCGAGACCACCTTTACTCGCCTCTATAAAATGACGAGCAGCATATTGGCGCTCTTCATCCGTCTCGGCATCATTCAACAGCGCAAAAGCCAGCCCCAAATGCCCTTGAGAACACCCAGCTTGTGCCGATTTTTGATACCACTCACGCGCTTGCGGAAGATCTCTTAAATCTTCTGGACCATTAGTTAGAATATAACCCAGCAAAGCCTGAGCATCCGCCGAATGCTCTACCGCTGCTTTATGCGCCCAATATCGACCCTGATGAAAATCAGGAATACGCGGCCCTTGCTCAGGGCGGACGCTTAAATCCAGAGCGCCGCGCTCAGCACGAATTTCAAAGCCTTCAGGCAGGCCAACCGTGTACAACGTCGCTAATATGAAAGCCGCTTCAACATGCCCAGCTTCCGCAGCTTGAAGCATCCACCGCGCACCATCCTCCAGACTCGGAGGCACTGACTGGCCATCAAGATAAATACGGCCCAGTCGAAACTTCGCCTCTACAACTCCATCTTTCGCTAATTGCCCCAAGAGCTGAACACCACGAACAGCACTCTTTCCTTCAAGAAGCTGTAACGCGTGTGCCAGTTTTGCCTGTGGGTTCAAAAGAGCGGAAAAACGTTGCTTTAAAGACATGGACACTCATTTCACCTGAAACGACAAAGGACGCCCTCAATGAAATAAGGACGTCCCCATACTCAAGTCTTAGGGCTCTCTCATACCACTGCTGAGAAGCGGTGTGAGGCTATTAAACAAGTACTGCATAATCGTACGTTTCCCAACGTTGATATCTGCCGAGGCAGGCATACCCGGTGTTGGGTGGAAAAATGCTGGCTGACCATGCAACGTATAGCGATCAATACGCAGACGCACACGGTAGAACATTTGCGTGGATGAATCAGACGATGATGACTCCGGCGTAAAGGAATCCGCACTGATCACATGCACCGTGGCTTCCGCACCGCCATATTGTGTGTACGGGAACGCTGCGAACTTCACGAGCGCACGATTACCAACCTGCACAAAGGCTGCGTCATTCGCCTGCATAACCGCTTCCATCTCAATCCCTGTTCCCGTCGGGACGAGCGTGATGAAAGGCTGTGCAGACTGCAGAACGGAACCCACTGAAACCTTAGCAAGGGTCAGCACAATGCCATCTTCCGGCGCACGCAGTGTAATTAAGTCCTGACGCAAATGAGCCTTCTGATACTCACTGCGATACTCATCTAAACGGTGCTGCGCATCTGACAAGTAAGTATAAATCTGCGCTTTCCAGTTTGCAGAATAGCTTTCCTTCTCAGCCCGCGTCGCCGCAAGCTTGCTGTCAGCACTATTTGCTTCCTGCTGAGACGTTATCTGCGCACGCTCTGATTCCATCAGATCGCTTTGTGCAGATAACGTCGACAAACGAGATCCAACCTGATCAGCCTGTTCTCGTTGGCGCATTTTCAGCACTTCTGAGAAGAGATGCGTTTTGCTGCCATACATAGCAGCATTCGCACGGCTCCCCTGAAGATCACTCTGCAAACCAGCAATTTGCTGATCATAGTCTTCCATACGCGCACGGTATTCAGCACGACGACGCTGAAACGCCGCAGCCTGTTCCACTGAGGCCGGCACATGCATATCGGGCTTATAATCACGGCCATCCGCTTCCGCACGCAAACGGTCTGCTTCCGCCTGATACGCAATCATTTGCTGCCGCACATTGACGATATCAGCTTCCGTCAAGGTCGGGTCCAAATGCGCAAGCACATCACCTTTGTGCACGAAATCACCAATATGCACATCAATCGACTTAACGATGGACGTTTCTAAAGGCTGCACCAAAATAGTAGGTTGCGTCGATGTTAACCGGCCCGTCGTGGAAACCACACGATTAATAGGGAACCAAATCATCCCCACCAAACATGCCAAAAACATGCACGCAACAAGCCACACCATATAACGTGCAGATGCTGTTGCAGGCAGATTAACATAGCCTTGCGTTGGAGAATGGAACTCCAAAAGCGCGAGCGGCGTGTCACCAGGAGCAAACGGGTCCGTCGCAGGGCGAGGCCCTTCTTGAGCGCCTGTCACGGGCATCTCTTCTGCGCCTGAACCGTTATGGGGAGTCATATCAGATGCACTCATGCGCTTATTCTCCCTCACCCAGCGGCTTCACATCACGCGACGTCGATTTTTTGTTCAAATGACGGTTTTGCTGCAACCACAAGGTCCGGTAGATCTCGCAGCGCTCCAACAGAACATCATGCGGTGCAATATCCACAAGTTCACCCTGATCCATAACCGCAATTTGATGGCAATCCACCAAAGAAGACAGTCGGTGAGACACAATCACCATCGTACGGCCCTGACCAATACGCTTCAGATTTGCATTCACTAATGCTTCTGATTCCGGGTCAAGGGCTGAGGTCGCCTCATCCAAAATCATCAGCTTCGGATCACTGATAACGGCACGGGCAATCGCCAATCGCTGACGCTGACCGCCCGAAATATTCGTCGAACCTTCTTCAATCCACGTGTCATATCCAGCGGGCATGCGTTCAATGAACTCTTCTGCACCCGCCAAACGGGCTGCACGAATTGCATCTTCCAACGTCAAACCCGGACGACCCGCCGTAATATTCTCCATGATGGAGCCGCGGAACAAGAAGTTATCCTGCAAAACAACACCGAAAGAACGCCGCAAATGTGTCAGGTTAATTTCCCGAATATCCACACCATCCAAGCGCAAATACCCAAGATAATTACGGCTCACACCTTGCAAGAGACGCGTAATCGTTGACTTACCCGAACCAGAACGCCCAACCAGACCCAGCATGGTACCCGCAGGGATATCAAACGTGACATCCTTCAAAGCCTTGGTCGTAGAACCAGGGTAAGAAAAGTTGATATTCGAGAAGGACAGAGCCCCCTTAATCACTGGGCGCATACCCGTGGTCAGAGCTTTCGTCTCCGTCGGCTGGTTCAGAACAGCACCTGCCTCACCCAACGATACCATCACTTCATTGAAAGATTCCAACAGTCGCGCGAGCCCCACCAGCGGCGTCGCAACACGCCCGCCCAACAGCATGAAGCCTGCCAGTGCACCACCAGACAAATCACTATGATTAGTCAGTACCAAATAGGCACCCACCAAAATTACACCGCGATTAATGAATGTATCAAACGGCATAATCAGCGTTTGAGGCCATGCTGCCGTACGACCAGCTGCGAGCTTCCAGCGCACCACTTCTGCCGTAACACGATCCCATTCTTCACGACGTGTCGGCTCAAGCGCCAGCGTTTTAACGGTACGAATGCCCGCTATGCTCTCATAAAGAACCGAACTACGCTTCATTTCTGCCCGAATTTGACGCGACATCACACGCGTAACAACCGGCAAGAATAGAATAACAATCAGACCAATACAGCCAGCACCCGCCACAGTCATCCACGCCATAGTAGAGCTCAGCATGAACAAAATAGGCAAAATAACAACGAGCGTAAACAGGTCCAAGAAAGTGGTCATAAGTTGACCGGTCAGGAAGTCACGAACCTTAAAAATGGCCATAAATCGGCCAAGCACTTCACCTGTTTGCTCACGCTCATAAAATTCAAGCGGCAAAGCCAATAAGCGGTTAAACGCATGCAATGAAATACGCGCATCAAGACGAGACGAGAGAACCAATGATAATTCACGCCGACCATAAGTGACGAGAATTTCATAGAAACTCAAAATAATCACAAAGCCGACCATGGAAACCAAGGTCGCCATCGAGTGGTAATTCACCACGCGATCAATCACCTGCATGACAATCAAGGCAGGGAAGATCTGCAGAATAGATAAAACAATCGACGCCAAAGAAATATCGCGCAAAATTTTCTTTTCACGCAGCACCATCTTTGCAAACCACAACATATCAAAGCGGGCATCAGCCTCACTTTCATCTTTGCGGCGCTTTACCAGCAGCACATCACCTGTCCATACTTGGCTCAGGCGTACTTCATCGACGGCAACAGGCACATCACCATCACCGCCCATCGGGTCTCGCAGCCAGACCACACCCCGCTCAGGATCACTCGCAACCATCAGGCCTGCAGATCCATCCCGGAACATCAGAACAACCGGAGGCGTATTCCCCATACGCACCAGGTAGCGCCAACGCAGGCGCATTCCCTTAGCAACGGCACCTTGATCGTTTAGCCAACGCGCCAATGCTGCCGGAGAGGGTGATTCTTCACCGGGTTCAGCGGCAAAATCTCGAATATCCAACTCGACCCCGTGAAAACGGGCTGCCGCCATAGCGGCATAAAGTCGGATTACTGCCGGAGTAACTTTTACTCCCGGTCCTGACACAGGATGCGTCTGCTCCACGAAAAATCCTCTATGCTGCGGTCCCGCACAGGCGGCATCGTAGTCTGCCATACCCACTCATACTTGATGAATAGTCAAGACAGACTGTTTCGTCACCTCCCTCTCATCAATATGTCTATATTTCTTCACATAAGAAAAAGTTTTACAACTCAATCAATATATTTAACTCTTTGCCTATAATAATGGTTTTTCCCACTAATCTGCGCTTTATCATTCCAAAAAACACACCACCATTACGGCATGACACGTTACGAACTGGGCATCTGATGCAATTCTCCCACGATTACGCTCTCCTACCAGATCATTTCTCCGCAAAAATTGCCCCTCAATATTCTCCACCCCCTTCACAACTCATCAGCCTCAACACCCTTTGGGCCGAAGCATTAGGCCTCTCTCCCTCGTGGCTGCACACACCAGAGGGCACAGCCCTTCTTACATACGGCATCACGCCAGACGGCCACCTTCCCATCGCTATGGCTTATGCAGGACATCAATTCGGACATTTTGTCCCATCTCTCGGCGATGGACGCGCCGTTCTCGTAGGCGAACTCACCGCACAAGACGGCCAGAAACACGACCTCCATCTCAAAGGGTGGGGTCGCACCCCTTTCTCACGCAATGGCGATGGCAAAGCTGCTTTAGGTCCCGTTTTGCGGGAAATGCTCATCAGTGAAGCCATGGCGGCCTTCGACATCCCCACAACCCGCAGCCTTGCCGCCACATTAACCGGCGAAACCGTACAGCGAGATACCCCTCTCCCCGGCGCCGTGCTTGCCCGTACGGCCCGCAGTCATGTTCGAATCGGCACTTTCCAGTATTTCGCCGCCCGCCAAGATCATGAAGCCCTTGCACTCCTGCTGGATCATGTCATCACACGCCTCTACCCAGACCTTGCCCATGCCCCCAATAAAGCATTGGCATTACTACAAACCGTTATCTGCAAACATGCTCAACTCGTCGCCCAATGGCTGCATATCGGATTCGTTCATGGCGTCATGAACACCGATAATATGTCTATCGCCGGAGAAACCATTGATTACGGCCCTTGTGCTTTCCTCGATGTCTATGACCCCGAAGCTTGCTTTAGCTTCATAGACCGCGGGAAACGCTACGCTTACGGAAACCAGCCTGATATGGCGCTCTGGAATCTTGGCCGCTTTGCTGAGTGCCTTCTGCCGCTTATTCATTCGGATGATAACGTGGCGGTTCAGCAGGCCACTGCCTGCCTTAAAGACTTCGATCGTGTTTTCTCAGAACATTATCTAACCGGGTGGCGTAAAAAACTGGGCCTATTCACCGAAGCACCAGCCGATACAAGGCTCATCGCCCAATTACTCGACATCATGCAGCGCCAACAACTCGACTTCACACAAAGCTTCCGTGCACTCAACACCACAATACGCACAGAAAACCCAGAGCCCTTCTTAACTCTCTGCTCAGACCGCGACACTGCCCAGCACTGGTACACACAATGGCAAGAACGCATCGCGCAAGAGACCATCTCTCAAGATGATCGCTTCAACGCTATGCAACGCGTGAATCCTCGGATCATCCCACGAAACCACTTCGTCGAACACGCCATCAATGCCGCTTATGATGGGGACTTCAAACCTTTCGAGCGCCTACAAGCAGCATTACGCACGCCATATCATGACATGAACGATAGCTTTAGCACTCCCCCACGCCCTAACGAACGCGTCCTTCATACATTTTGTGGGACTTAATAACCCCTCAAGCGGCGCTTGGCACCGGAGATAGAACCGGACGACGATTCTTAAACAAACGCCGCGCCCGCTCTACGAGAAGCGACAAATCAGGCATGGATATACCATGCAGCTCCCTCACTGTGTCGTGGGTCGCATAAAACCGGAAAACGGCTCCGGCGTCAGCCATAATCGCAGTGCCCAAAAACACACCATCGACATGAATGACCTTAGAACTCAACATCAATCTCGACCTTAGATAAAACCGCCCAAAAGCACGGGCTCCCTTCTGAACACGCGTCATGCCATAATGTTCCCTACAGTCGAGTGACCATTTTATGATATCGCAAGGCCATTTCATGGCATCGGCAGATATCCGATATACTGATCCGCACTCGCACGATAAAGAATGACCCTCGCCACAGGCGCAAGAGAACACCACGCATGACCACATCCGATCACCGCGCTGCTGACCTTCCTCATCTTTGGCTGCCTTATAGCCAAATGCAGAAGACCGCATGGCCCGTCACTGCCGCCAAAACTGCAGGCAGCACCATCACCCTTGACGATGGACGCGTATTGATTGATGGCATCGCCTCATGGTGGACCGCATGCCACGGCTATAATCACCCCCACCTGCGTGCAGCACTCGTCGCCCAAGCGGAAACCATGCCGCATGTCATGTTCGGCGGAATGATCCACGACCCCGCCAAACGCCTTGCCGCACGTTTGTCTGCCCTTCTCCCCGGAGATTTAGAGCGCGTCTTTTTCACCGATTCTGGCTCTGTCGCAATGGAAGTGGCCGTGAAGATGGCCATTCAGTTCCAACTCAATAAAAACCATACAGGCCGCACCAAAATCCTTTCCTTCCGTGGAGGCTACCACGGGGACACGCTCGGCATGATGGCTATTTGTGACCCCGAAGAAGGCATGCACAGCCTCTTCGCAGGCGTCCTACCAGAACACATCATCGCAGACCTCCCCACCGATGCCGCAAGCACCCAAAAACTCGAACAGCTTCTGTCTGAACGTGGCGATGAAATTGCGGCCATTGTAACAGAGCCCCTCGTGCAAGGCGCAGGCGGCATGCTTTTCCACGAGCCTACTGTGCTTCAAACTCTCCGCACACTCTGTGACCGCTTTGGCCTGCTGCTTATCCTTGATGAGGTCTTCACGGGCTTTGGGCGCACCGGCACAATGTTTGCCTGTGAACGCGCCCAAATCACCCCCGATATCGTCGCACTCTCCAAAGCCCTCACGGGCGGCAGCATGGCATTGGCCGCAACCGTAGCCCGGCGCTCTGTCTTTGAGGCGTTTCTCTCAGACGACCCCGGCAAAGCCCTCATGCATGGCCCCACTTTTATGGCAAATCCGCTGGCATGTGCCGTTGCCAATGCATCTTTAGACCTTTTTGAGCGGGAGCCACGTCTCCAACAAGTCTCCCAGATTGAAGCACAACTCCGCAAAGAACTCGAACCTTGCCGAAATTTGCCGAATGTCCGCGATGTCCGCGTTATGGGAGCCATTGGCGTGGTCGAACTCACAGCCATCCCAGACCCTGAAGGGCTCAAACGTGCCTTTTTGGACCATAAGGTCTGGGTCCGCCCCTTCCGTACAATTGTCTATCTAACACCCGCCTTTACCATCACCCCTGATGAACTCACCCATCTGACAGGCAGCATCCACAACGTTTTACAGAGCCACTCATGACCCGATTTGACGCATATTTCGAAGCGGCTTTGTCAGAACGTGCGGCTCAAGGCACCCGCCGTACCCTGCGTCCCATTACGCGCCACAACGGCACAATACAGCGTGACGGCCGACAGCTCGCGGATGTCGCATCAAATGATTATCTCGGCTTAGCAGACCATCCACTCCTACGCGAACGTGCTGCCGAATGGGCACAGCGCTTTGGAACCGGCGCACGAGCCTCACGCCTCGTCACCGGCACGCTCGACCTCCATGAAGCGGTAGAACACAAAATCGCCGCGTTCAAAAAAGCCGATGCCGCACTTCTCTTTGCTAGTGGTTGGCAAGCTAATGCCGCTGTCATCCCGGCACTTTGCGCACTTTCCCTCACCCAAACCGGGCACAAAATGCTGGCGTTCACGGACCGCCTAAACCATGCCAGCTTACATCATGGCTTTGCCGCAGCCGATATCCGCCAACAACGCTTTTCTCATAATAACCTCGCTCACCTCGAACAGCTCCTCATACGCCATGCGGACACACCCGGCCTGCGTATGATCGTGACCGAAAGCGTATTTTCCATGGATGGAGACCGCGCCAACGTCCCGGCCCTCCGTGCCTTGGCAGACCGCTATAACGCCCTGCTGTATCTCGATGAGGCTCATGCCACTGGCGTACTCGGCACAGATGGACGCGGCCTTGCTGATGGGCAAGCCGACATCATTATGGGGACATGTTCAAAAGCCATGGGCGGCATGGGCGCTTTCATCACAGGCTCAAAAGCCCTGCGGGACTACCTAATCAGCCATGCTTCTGGCCTGATTTACAGCACAGCACTGCCTCCAGCCGTTCTTGGCGCCATTGATGCTGCACTAGACCTGCTGCCATCCTTAAACGAACGCCGCGAAATACTCCAAAGCAACGCAATGCATCTCCGTACCCGCCTCCACACAGCGGGCCTCTCCACCCTTGACTCCAGCACACAGATTATCCCTGTTGTTTTCGGAACCTCGGAACGCACCCTCACCGTCGCACAGACATTAGAAGAGTCAGGTTTCCTTGTTGGCGCGATCCGCCCACCCACAGTCCCCAAAGGCACAGCCCGTCTACGCCTCGCCCTCCATAGCGCTTTGGACCTCAACAGCTTGAACACGTTAGCAGATATTATTCTGCAAGAGGCCGTCTCATGACCCTGCCACTCTACCTCGTCCATGGCTGGAGCTATGACCATAGCTTCTGGCAACCTATGCTGCATCACCTCCCAGAACATACGGCAATATGCACTGACTCTGGCTACTATGCTGAAGACCTCACACCGAGCCTACCCACCACACCCTTCCTCGCCATTGGTCATTCCGCCGGTGTGCTGGACCTTCTGACACACCCCTTACCCCATTGCGTTGGCATCGTGTCCTTCAATGGCTTTGCACGCTTTAGTGCCGCCCCCGATCACTCTCACGGCATCCCTGCACGCATCATCACCCGCATGCGCCGCAACCTCGCCAAAGATCCAGCCACAACACTCCGTCATTTCCGCGAGCAATGCGGTGACCACACCCCTATACCCAACACACCCAACGTCATCCGCCTTGACCACGGCCTCGACCAACTCGAAACCCGTGATGCCCGCGCCCGAGCCACCCAATGGGGCGAACGTCTCTTCTGGCTCACAGGGGATCATGACCCCCTCACACCAGCTCGGGTAGGCTTTCAAACCGGCAACGGCTCATCTCTGCCCGGCGGCCACTGTCTGCCACAAGAACATCCGGAAGACTGCGCAGCCCTCATCCGCCAAGCTCTACACATCACAGGCCAAGCATCATGCTAGATGCCCACAAACAAGCCCTCATGGCACGCTTTGGTGCTGCAGATGCGTATGATGGAGCAGCCCATATCCAAAGGCGCTGCGCACAACTCACTGCGGACACCATCGCAACCACCTGCCAGCATGCCCCCCAACAGATTCTTGAGTTCGGTTGCGGCACAGGCTTTCTGACGCATCACCTCCGGCACCATTTTCCAGAAGCTTCCATCCTCGCTACAGACCTCGCGCCCGGCATGCTCGCCCGCGCAGAAGCACGACTGGGTCATAACAACATCCGCTATCACATGATGGATGGTGAAAACCCTGATGTCTCCGGGCCCTTTGACCTCATTACCTCCAGCCTTTGCATGCAGTGGTTCCAAAACCGCCCGCAAGCGCTTGAACGCCTTTGCACACGCCTAGCCCCCAATGGACGATTAATTGTAGCCACACTCCTTTCCGGCAGCTTGCAAGAATGGATCAATGCCTGCGCCGCCGAAAACGCCCCCTGCGGCGTCCCACATTACCCCACTCAAGAGCAATTGATGGAGGATTGGCCAACCTCCCTTGCCGGAGAAGGGCACTGGCAAAGCTATGACCTCATTGACCCCACCCCCTCCGCCAGCGCTTTTTTACGCGGCCTACGTCAAATCGGTGCATCCCTACCGCGCAATGACGCACGCCCTGCCACAGGCGCAACTTTGCGCCGTGCGATGAAACGCTTTGACGCGGAGCATAAAGGCGTCACTTACCGCATCGGAATCGGTATTTTTCACAAAGGACACACAGCATGACACGCGGCGTTTTTGTTACCGGCACCGATACAGGCATCGGCAAAACCCTCACCTCCGCCATCCTCACCTCCGCATGGCGAGCAACGTACTGGAAACCCCTCCAAACAGGCCTCAACGAAGAAGAGGGTGACAGCCCCACCGTCAGCCGCCTTGCCAACCTTACGCCAGACCGCCTCATTCCTCCTGCATACGCACTGCAAGAACCACTGGCCCCATCAGCAGCGGCTGCTTTAGAAGGGGTTCGCATTGACCCTGACCGTTTAACTCTACCGAACGTGGCAGCACCGCTCGTCGTAGAAGGCGCGGGCGGCGTGATGGTCCCAGTATGCGATGACGTGTTGATGATTGACCTCATGGCTCGCTTTGCACTGCCGGTCGTCCTCGTCGCTCGCAGCGGTCTTGGCACTATTAATCACAGTTTGTTGACCATTGAGGCCCTAAAACGGCGTGGGATTGAAATCTTAGGCGTTGTATTCAGCGGAGAGGAAAACCCTGATAACATGCGTACGATTGAGCGTTTTGGCGGGGTAAGAACACTTTTTACGGTCCCTAAAATCGCTCATATTTCTCCCCAAAGCGTCGCAGACCATGCCAAAAGCGTTCCAACATTTCACAGCCTCTTCCGCAAAACCGGATAAACATTAAATGTAATTTGCAAAACCCCGCCATCGAAATGCCATTTCTGCACCGTGTAACGTGCATCTCGACAGGACGATCTGACGTTAACCCCTCAGACCTTCATGCTTTTCTCATCAGGAAAGAGCACTCTAGGTCCACTGCATTTTTAAGGTTCTGAACACAACTATGACTATGCTGCGCCGTGATCTGGTAAAATTAGGAGCCGGCCTGTCACTTCTTGGGACAGGCTGGACCGCCCGCGCCCAAACGCCCCCCACCGCCCCACAGCCCCAACCACCGAGAGCTACCCCCTTCTCTGAAGATACGGTGCGGGATATGGCGCGTAATTTGGCACGCTCAGCATATTCCCCTCCCCCTCAGTCCTTACCAGCCCCTTTGTCCTCTCTCAGCTTCGATCAATATCGGGGTATTACCTACAATACGGACAAAGCCCTCTGGCGGGGGCAGAACCTTGCCTTTGAGGTTGAGTTCTTCCCACGTGGCTTCCTCTACCGCCCTCGTATCGAAATGCATGAAGTGGTCGACGGGCAAGCAAGTGCCGTCCCTTATGACCCAGACTTATTTAACTACGCAGACCCCCTACTGCGTACGACAGATAATGTTGGCTTCGGTGGGCTGCGCCTGCGTTACGCTATCAACACACCCGGCGTCATGGAGGAGTTTGCCGTTTTCTTAGGTGCGTCTTACTTCCGCGCCATCGCCAAAGGCCAAACCTACGGCCTCTCAGCACGCGGCTTTTCAAACGGCACTGGCGACCCTCGCGGAGAAGAATTTGCTCTTTTCCGGGCCTTCTGGCTCGAAAAACCAGCCCCTGGTGCAGACTCATTGGTCGTGCACGCCCTGCTCGACAGCCCATCGGTCACAGGAGCCTTCCGCTTCACAATCCGCCCTGGTGATGCCACCGTTTTTGACGTCCAATCCTCACTCTTCCCACGCCAAGACATGGCCGAAGCCGGACTCGCCCCCCTGACAGGCATGTTCTACTTCGATACGAACGACCATACCCGCGTCAATGACTGGCGCCCTGCCGCGCATGACAGTGAAGCCCTACAAATCTGGACCGGCACCGCGCAGCAGCTCTACCGCCCCCTTGCCAACCCAACGGATCTACAATTTTCCGCCTTTGCCGATGACGGGCCGCAAGGCTTCGGCCTCATGCAGCGCAAACGTGCCTTCGCGGATTATCAAGACCTTGCCCTAAACTATGAAAAGCGCCCATCCGCATGGATCGAACCCATCGGCCATTGGGGCAAAGGCGCAATCGACCTCGTTGAGATTCCAACACCCAATGAAGTCAACGATAATATTGTGACCTTCTGGCGCCCGGAGCGCCCGCTCAAAGCTGGGCAACAATATGATTACACCTATCGCATCACATGGGGCTGGGACACACCTGCTCCCACACACCTCGCCCGTATTGGCGCCACACGCATTGGCAGCGTACCGGGCAGCGAAAACGCTCAGCTTTTCGTGATCGATTTCACAGGTGAGCCCTTTACAACCTGCCCGCCTGATGCACATTTCCACCTCTTGCCGCAATCAACACAAGGCACCATTCGTAACGTAGTCGTTGAGGCAAACCCTCCCATTCATGGCTGGCGCGCCATGTTTGAGTTCGACCCCGGAGATGCCAAAGCAGCTGAACTCCAAGTTCAACTTGCGAATGATCAAGGCCCTATTTCTGAAAAATGGATGTATCGGTGGACACTCTAACCGACACGCACACCCCCTTCATGCCCCAACACGCCCCACTGGGCATGAAGGCACAAAACCTCCACAAAGCACCAGAGCGCTATGGCCGCTCCGGTCCGCGCCTGCCGACTACACCCGCTCTGTTATGGCTGCGTAGAGTCTTTGTTTTTGGTGGTGCCATTGCACTGACGGCTTTTGGGGCTGAGCACATCAACCGCGTGTTCAATGCCATGGGCGTCACCCCCTTAGGCATCATGATCATGGTGTTATTTGTGGTGCTGGGGTTCTGGATTGCCCTCTCCTTCACCTCTAGCCTTGGCGGTTTCGTCTCCCTCTTAAGACGTGGCGGATTAGGCCTCGGCATTCACCGTACCGGCCCATTACCTACTCTTAAAAGCCGCACGGCTGTCCTCATGCCAACCTATAATGAGGACCCAGAACGCGTGCTGGGTGGGCTGCGTGCGATTTATGATAGCCTCAACGCGACAGGACAGATCGACTCTTTCGACTTCTTCATTCTGTCAGACACAACCAACCCAGACGTTTGGATTCAAGAAGAACGCGCCTTTCTCGCTCTGCGGGAAAGCACAAATGATGCACAGCGTATTTTCTACCGCCGCCGCCACCGCAATACAGATCGCAAAGCAGGCAATATCGGTGAGTGGGTCACACAATATGGCGGCACCTATGACCATATGCTCACCCTTGATGCCGATAGCGTCATGGATGGAAGTCTGATTATCCGGGTTGTCTCCGCTATGGAAAAACACCCGAATGTTGCCCTTATCCAAACCCTCCCCGTCATTATTGGTGGCCGCACGTTATTCGCCCGCATGCAGCAGTTTGCCGGGCGTTTATACGGCCCCCTCATCGCGCATGGCGTAGCATGGTGGCACGGCTCCGAAGGCAATTACTGGGGACATAACGCGGTCATCCGAACCAAAGCCTTTGCTGAACAAGCAGGCCTACCGCACTTACCCGGCAAACCCCCTTTTGGCGGGCACATCCTCAGCCATGACTTCGTTGAAGCCGCCCTCATGCGGCGCGGGAACTGGGCCATTCACATGGTCCCCGGCCTGTTTGGCTCATACGAAGAAAGCCCCCCATCCCTAACCGATGTGGCAATTCGTGACCGACGCTGGTGCCAAGGGAACCTCCAACATGCCAAGTTGCTCGGCACAAAAGGCATGCATTGGGTCAGTCGCGTCCACATGCTCATGGGCATTGGCTCCTACGTCACGTCTCCTCTATGGCTGTTGTTCCTACTGGTGGGGATTCTTATCTCCCTGCAGGCCCATTTTTATCATCCAAATTACTTTGGTAACGGCCTGACCTTGTACCCTCACTGGCCACAGGTAGACCCCGTTCAGGCCAAATACGTCTTCATCAGCACAATGGTGATCTTGCTTGCCCCGAAAGGCCTATCCTTCATCGCAGCCTTGTTTGACAAAGAAACACGGCGTGGCGCCGGTGGACTCATCCGCCTTGCCATATCCATCGTGCTCGAAACCCTGATTGGCGGCCTCATCGCCCCCATCGCCATGCTCATCCAAACATCCGGTATTCTCTCCATCCTCTTAGGGCGCGATTCCGGCTGGAACGCACAGAACCGTGACGATGACCGCGTATCCTTGAAAGAGGTCGCACGCGGCTATTGGGTCTATACTGTTTTTGGCATTGCGCTTGCTGTTGCCGCGTGGTCCGTTTCCGAAGCACTCTTCTTGTGGATGCTACCGGTTTTGGTCGGCCTCGCTCTCGCCATTCCGCTTGCAGCCCTGACGGCAAGCCGGGATGTCGGGCTGGGCCTGCGGCGTCTTGGTCTTTTGCTCATTCCCGAAGAAACAGCGCCTCCCGCCATTCTGCAACTTGCCAGCGCCAATGAACAACGGCGCCTTCATGCACAAGCCGCAACTAACCGCCCCCCCGAAGAGGCGTTTGCTGCGCTCCGCACCAACCCCGCCCTTCTGAAAGCACACCTTGACGCTCTCCCGGCGCCACGCAAACCGGGAAGCAATATTGATGCTCACTTATTGGTCGGGCTAGTCAAACTCCGTGAGGCCATCAACGTAGAAACAGCCCTCAAGCATCTCAGCCGTGCAGAAAAAGCCGCTGTTTTAAGCTCGACTGAAGGCGTGTCTCTCATTTGTGGCTTACCTTCTTAATTAAAAAACCCTAATTCACACGATAATGGGTGTCGGATACTTCTATCCCCACCCATTGTAACAATATAAAGAAGAATACAACCACTCAACCAACAGATAAACGCCATCTCATTAGCGCGTACACTCATGCACCATTCTCAGTTTTATAAATCAAGAACAGTCAGCCCCTTGGGTGGATGCTGGCGATAATAGGCCAACCGCGTTTCAAGCGATCCTATATGGATTTCCAACTTATGCCCGTCTGGGTCGAGAAAATAGGTGGACGCACCCTCACTCTTATTCTCCTTCCATACAACGCACTCTGCGACCAAACGCTTGCTCAGAGCACAATAATCCGTCTCGGACACACTGAAGGCGAGGTGAGTGTAATCCAAATGCGGTGACGTCCTCACGCTGCTATCATGAGACAGGCATAACCAGAGCGATCCAACTTCGAGGTAAGCACCATTTGACCAAACAGCACGAACGTTCAGGCCAAGCAGATCACGATAGAAGGCTAGTGCTCTGTCAACATTAGCGAGAGAAGCGTCCGCGTTAACGCCACCCTCCCCACAATACAAAACGATCAACTCTCAGCATCCGCAGCTGCGATTTTAAACACCTCAGCCACTAACCGCGTATTCGCTTGCTGCTTGAGAGACACCAAAGACACCGTCATACGCGCCCGGCAATCCGCAATCGGCACGGCACGCACACCACGACGACCACCATATTCACTAGCAGCAATCACCCCTGCGCCCAGCCCAGCTGCAACAGCTTCCACCATGGCCTCACGTCCATCCACCACCAAAGCTGGCTCACAGACAATTTGGTTCTGCTGAAGCTCCGCCTCTAACAAACGCTGCGTCACTGACCGCGCCTCACGAAAAATCAGCCCGGAAGCCGCAAGCGCCGCCAAAGTAAGCTTCTTTTTCTGACCCAGCGGATTACGCTTATGCACCAACGCCATCAAACGCTCACGCCGCAATGTCTGTGCATGCAACCGTGAATCAACAGACGGCGCCGCCGTAATCGCTACATCCGCCACAGCATTGCTAATACGCTCCAAGCATGTCTCTGCATTAGCAATCGACAATGTAACCTGCACATTAGGGTGCTGCGCACGAAAAGCTGCAATCAACCCGACGGCCAAATCCGGCGCATCCGCCACCACAGCAAGCGAACCATATTCAATACTCTCCGCTTGGGAGAGCAGCATCTCAGCCTGTTTTTGTGCGTCAAACATAGGCTGAATCACCGTCAGAAGCCGCCGCCCCAATTCCGTCAATTCCACCACACGGCCACGTCTGTGAAACAATACGCACCCATATTCCTGCTCAAGTTTACGCACCTGATCTGAAATTGCAGGCTGCGTTACACCAAGAGCCTCGGCCGCCGCAGAAAAACCTCCATGGACCGCCACCGCATGTACGGCACGGAGCTGAACATATTGCATCACACATCCATCATAAAAACTGATATATTCATCATTATTAACGATTTTTCTTAATCAGGCCAATTACCCGATACTGGCATCACCTTATCCGTGGAGCCAAGCATCATGATATCCTCTGCCTTTGACGCTGTTATTTTTGATTGGGCCGGCACACTCATCGACTTCGGGTCGCTAGCCCCGATGCAAGCCTTCGTTGAAAGCTTTGCCCGTTTTAACGTGGATATTACCATCGCCGAGGCCCGTATCCCCATGGGCATGGCTAAGCGCCCCCATATTGCAGCACTCCTCGCCCAACCCCGCATTCAAGCCGCATGGACGCGAACACACGGCCATCCCCCATCAGAACAAGATATTGATGCCGTCTATGCCGATTTTGTTCCGCGCAACATCATCAGTGCCGTAGCACACGCAACGCCCATTCCCGGCGCGGCACACTGCCTCAAAACCCTGCGAGAACACGGTCTCAAAATAGGTTCTACCACCGGCTACACCCGCTCCATCATGAACGCAGTTCTACCCATCGCTGCACAGCAAGGTGTAACCGTCGATCATCTCGTCTGCGCAGAAGAAACACCTTCCGGCCGCCCCAGTCCCCTCATGCTCTGGCACAATCTCATTGCCCTCAATATCTGGCCCGCCCAGCGCGTCGTGAAAGTCGATGATACACCGGTCGGTATTGCGGAAGGCCTCAATGCAGGCGCGTGGACAGTCGGTGTCGCTCTTTCAGGAAATGCCTTTGGCCATTCTGCAGCCGACATTGCCACTATGTCCCCACAGGACTTCACCGCCAAACGCCAAGCCGCCTATGATACATTACGCCAGGCCGGGGCGCACTGCATCATTGACACAATTGCAGACCTTCCCACGGCCCTCTCCCAACGGGCCATAGAATTACACAAGACAGGCGACTCAACATGAACGCACATTATGACGTCGCCATTATTGGTGCTGGCATTTGCGGCCTCGCTCACGCCCTTGCAGCAGCAAAACGTGGCAAACGCTGCATTGTGATCGAACGTAATTTAGCGACTGTTGGTGCATCTATCCGCAATTTCGGCTTCATCACCGTCTCTGGACAAGAACAAGGCGCTTGCTGGAAACGCGCCAAACGCAGCCGTGACATTTGGGCCGAGATTGCAGACCACGCAGGTATAGAGATTACCCAACGCTCTATGCTGGTTCTGGCGCAAACCCAAGAAACACAGCATCTCCTAGAAGCCTTCCGAGAGGATGAAATGGGCGAGAACTGCCACCTCCTCTCGCGCACAGAACTGGACACTTACACAGACCTCAAAACCACACATCTCAAAGGCGCACTCTTCTCCCCCCACGAACTTCGCGTTGAATCCAAAGAAGCCATCCCACAGCTCACACGGTGGCTGGCCGAACAATGGGGCGTAACCTTTCTATGGGGCACCACCGTTCATACCGTTGAACCACCACAAATTCAGACAAACCAAGGCATAGTCCACGCCGAATCGGTCATTATCTGCCCCGGTGATGATCTCCGCACCCTCTTCCCCGAACGCCTCAAACACTACGGCCTCACACGCTGCAAACTCCAAATGATGCGCCTCGCCCCCGGTGGCGTACACGCGAATACACCCGCCATCATGTCTGACCTTGGCGTTGAACGTTACCGCGGCTACCATCACCTTCCCGGTCATGCGGCTCTCCAACAACGCCTCCAACAAGACAAAAGCGCAGCCCTCGCAGCGGGTGTTCACCTTATTGCCGTACGTTCAGCCGATGGCTCACAAATTGTCGGTGATTCACACGTTTATATGGACGAGCCCGATCCATTTACCGATACAGGGGTGGACGAATTGATTCTTACAGAACATGATAGTGTATTCACACACACACCATCGGTCATTGCCCGTTGGAGTGGTTGTTACACCAGTGGCCCCGACACCATGATCATGGACCGCGTGTCAGATTCTATACGCATCGTCCTCATCACCAGCGGAACAGGGGCCAGTACGTCCTTCGCCATTGCGGAAGAAACCCTCACGGACCTTTGGGGATAACCATGAGCACACCCTCCTCCGGCCTACGCCACACACTCTCCCCCCGCCTTGTCGGGATGATTGCCGTCGGCGGCGTAATCGGCGCAGGGTTATTCGTCGGCTCCACCGCATTTTTACGGCAAACCGGCTTCCTCATCATCCCGCTCTACACCATCGCCATTCTCCTCATGATTGCACAGATGCGGACTTTGGCGGATATGACGGCCCGTAAGCCTGAAGCGGGATCCTTCATTGGGCAAATCCGCGATGCACTCGGGGCACGCGCGGGTTTCATCGCGGGATGGGGATACGTTCTCTATTGGTGCGCCACTGCCGGATCAGAAATCATTGCCATTGGCCCACTATTCAACCAATTAACGGGCCTTCCTGGTCCACTCGGCATGGGCGCATTAGTCGCCCTCACGCTCATCACAAACCTCATCTCGGCCCGTGCCTATGCTAGCGGAGAGGCCGCCCTATCTTTAACGAAACTTGGCGCCCTCACCCTCTTCATCGCTGTCGGGGTTTTGTCATGGTGCTGGCCTTTCATCAGCGGCATACCCACACAGAATGTCGGCTTCCCAGAAGCCTCTCTCATCCCGGCCGGAATTGGCACAGCACTCGCAGCACTTCCTTTACTCGTTCAAACATTAACGGGTTTTGAAATTGCCACTGTTGCTGCGATGGAATCCCCGGACCCCGTCCGCAGCGTATCCCATGCTGCACGCCGCCTTGTGCCTCAAGTTGGCTTTCTTCATGTCGCATCTTTGGCGCTGGTTCTCACCATTGTGCCCATCTCCGCACTACAGCCGGGACATTCCCCTTTCACTACGGCTCTCAGCCACATGGGTATCCCAGTTGGAGCGCGCATCCTCACCGCCATTGTTCTCGTGGCCGTAACATCATGCTTAAACTCGGCCCTCTTCGCCGCGTCTCGCGTGCTTTATGAGTTGGCTGAAACGAAAGATGCCCCCGCAAACTGCCGCACACTCAGCAGCAGTGGCGTTCCAACCCGCGCCGTCATCTATACCGCCATTCTAGAATGCATCGTCGCTGGATTAGGGATCCTCTCCCCTCATGATGGATACATCATGGCACTTTCACTCTCGGCCATGCTCATCATGTTCACATATCTTTTCGCCAATGCTGCACAAATGCATCGCCTCTCCACGCCCCAAAACCCGGGCGACACATCCCGGCGTATGCTCGCCGGTATTACCTTCGCAGGTTTTGCGCTGACATTACTCAGCATCGCCTTCACCGCCTCTGGCCGTAATGACTGCCTGTTATCTATCAGTACAATGGCAATCCTATGGGCACTCGCCACCATCACACACCGAAAACCGTAACACCCACAACCAAAGTATAGCCCAAAAACGCATTAAGGGGCGCTCCTGAACCAACAGGACGCCCCTTAATCGTCAACCACACACGCACTTCTCATCAACAAGACGGCGCATGAGATACTGTACGTATCAGCCTTTTAACGCTGCAATCGCCGTCAATTCCACACGCCAATCTGGGTCTGCCAATTTCGCTTCAACCGTCGCACGCGCAGGCTTATGCCCCGTGTCCAACCATGCATCCCATGCACGGTTCATCGCGCCGATCTCATTAATATCCGTCAGGAAAATCTGCACTGAGAGCAGACGTGTCTTATCCGTGCCCAACTCAGCCAATAACGCATCAACCTGACGAAGAATATCCGCCGTCTGGCCTTCTGTGTCCAAGCTGGCGTCATCAGCAACCTGACCAGCCAGATATGCCACCCCATTATGCACAACCACACCTGTCAGACGCTCTTCTTCCAAGTGGCGGCTAATATCGTGATGCTGGACCATATATCCTCCCGTTAATGTTCTGATGACGCATGACAAACGCCATACTGCATCGGCAAGCCAAACGGCTTACTGAAGCATGGTTGGAATCATCTCATGCTCAAGAATGGCGTCCATGGCACTTTCTTCATCATCGGCCACAGCCATCGGCGTACCATCAGCCGCATGAATAATCATCACAGCTTCGCCATCCTCAACACCCGCCCGCACATAAGCGAGGCGTGACATACCCAGAACACGCAATTGCTGATCCGTGATATGCCGCAGGTCACTTGGCAATGCCTCTTCTGCTGGCTGGTTACTGTCGAAAATATCGGTCAAATCTGAATCCTCTAGGTGCTCTGCTGGCGTATGCACAGAGCACAGCAGAGCAAAAGATAACGCTACGTTAAACGCCGCGGCGCCTTAGTCATCTCCAATCTCACGCACTGGGTGAGACCGGCGTGACTTCACCACGGGCGGAACAACATCAGGATGGAGCGGTGCGGTGGGTGCACCCGGGCGGCGTCCCTGAGAGATCGCTATCCGCTTCACACGCACTTCTGGCTCTGGCCGTAAGAGATCAATATGGAGCAAGCCATTATCCAGCCACGCACCACCAATCTCTATCCCTTCCGCCAAGACAAACGCCTTGTGGAACTGCCGGGCCGCTATACCACGATGCAAGAAAACACGCCCCTGCGAATCATCATTTTGACGACCACGAATCACAAGCTGATTATCTTCTTGCGTAATCTGTAGATCATCCATCGTAAAACCAGCCACCGCAAGCGTAATACGCAACGCCGTTTGGCTGATCTGCTCAATGTTATAAGGCGGGTAACCATCCGAGCTGGTTTTGGATGCACGTTCCAACATCTGTTCCAAATGATCAAACCCAAGAAACATTGGGGACGTAAAAAGACGGCCTGACATAAGCTGAAGCCTCCTCAAGGAGCGAAACAGGGTGATATGGACCCAAAAAGTGGCATCCATCTTGGAATAATATGGTCCTGTTGGCCTTTCACGCAAGCTTTCCGCAGGAAATGACAGCGTATCGCCTCTTTAAGCTGGCCTTGCGCGTCCCTGATCGCTACATCGCACAGCATGAGCGAATTCGATTTTCTGACCGGGATTGAAGACGTCCCGCCCACGCCCATCGTCATTGCCCCTGCCCCCATCCTGCGGCAGGTTACTCGTGACGTGCGTCCTGAGGACATGTCCCACCTCCGCGAACAGCTTCCGGGCATGTTTTCTGCCATGTACAAGGCCCCCGGCATTGGCCTTGCAGCTCCACAAGTTGGGCTAGATATGCGCTTCGCCCTCGTTGATGTGGCGGAAGAAGGCGCAGACCGTAACCCGATGGTGCTGATCAATCCCGAAATCATCACCGATTCGGAGCAAATGGCCGCGCGTGAGGAAGGCTGCTTGTCTCTGCCGAACCAATATGCCGAAGTGATCCGCCCTGAAGCGATTCGCGTCCGTTTCCGCAATATCGCTGGCGATATCGAAGAACATAATGCAGACGGCCTCCTCGCAACATGCATTCAGCATGAAATGGACCACCTCGACGGCGTCCTGTTCATCGACCACCTCTCTACGCTCAAGCGCAACATGATCATGCGTCGCTTAGCCAAAGAGCAAAAGTTCAGAAGGCGCTAATCACACCATGCGTCTGATCTTCATGGGCACACCGGATTTTGCCGTCCCCGCCCTGCACGCCCTGATGGAAGCCGGCCACGAGATTGTGGCCGTCTACACACAACCACCACGTCCTGCTGGGCGCGGAAAAGCGTTGCGCCGCTCCGCCGTCCATGAAGCCGCAGATGCCGCTGGCCTCACCGTACGAACACCTGCCCGCGTTAAACGCGATACAGCCGAACATGAGGCCTTCGCAGCACTCAACGCAGATGCTGCCATCGTAGCCGCTTATGGGCTAATCCTGCCCAAAGCCATGCTCGATGCCCCACGACTTGGCTGTTTGAATATCCACGCAAGCTTACTCCCCCGCTGGCGCGGTGCTTCCCCCATTCAAACCGCCATCGTCGCGGGCGATACGCAAAGCGGCGTCTGCATCATGCAGATGGATGAAGGCTTGGACACAGGGGCCGTCTTACTGCAAGGCGCCACCCCCATCACAGCATCAGACACCGCTAGTACACTGCATGACCGCTTATCCGCCATTGGCGGCGAATTAATTGTACAAGCCCTCGCAACAACTCCAAAGGCCACGCCTCAACCCGAAGAAGGCGTCACCTACGCCAGAATTCTCACGCGCGATGATGGCCGCCTCGACTGGTCCCGTAGCGCACAAGAACTCGACCAACAAATTCGCGGTTTCACGCCATGGCCGGGGACATTCACCACACTTGATGGCGTCACCATCAAAATTGGCGCTGCAACCCCCATCGCACCATCACCGCATACCGCCGAGAGTGGCTGCGCCATTGATGACGCCCTCACCATTGCATGCGGAAATGGCGCTGGTGGAGCAACTGCCCTACGCATCGACCGCTTACAAAAACCGGGCCGCAGCATGATGTCTGCCGCAGACTTCCTTCGTGGCCAATCCATCCCCAAAGGGACCCGCTTTGACTGACGTTGTGACTGAAACTGCCATTGCTCGTTGGGCCGTCTTAATCGAGTATGACGGAACAGACTTCGTCGGGTGGCAACGCCAAAAAGACGGCGTCTCGGTGCAAACATTAGTCGAAGCTGCCGCATCACGCATTGCCAGCGGGCACCCCGTTTCCAGCATTACCGCCGGACGGACCGATTCTGGCGTCCATGCTGCTGGACTGGTCGTTCATTTGGACTTTCCGGCCCACACAAACTTTCGTTCCCATCAAGTCCGAGACGGATTGAGCTTTCACCTCAAACCACACCGCGTCGTAATCCTTGATGCCGCCCCCGTCAGCCTTGACTGGAGTGCACGGTTTTCCGCCACATGGCGGCGCTACCGATACACAATCATCAACCGCCCCTCGCGCCCCGCCCTAATGGAAGGCCGCGCTTGGCACGTAAAGCGCCCTATCAGCATCGAGTTGATGCAAGAAGGCGCAAACCGCATGCTAGGCACGCATGATTTCTCATCCTTCCGCGCCTCTGCCTGCCAAGCAAACTCTCCCATACGTACACTCGACGAACTCAGCATCCGCAGAGATGGCGAATATGTGCTGATCGAAACGCAAGCACGCTCCTTCCTGCATCATCAAGTACGAAACATGGTCGGCTCTCTCATGATGGTCGGCACCAAACAATGGACACCAGACCGCATTACCCAAGCACTCGAAGCACGTGACCGCCGCGCCGCAGGGCAAACTGCACCCTCGGAAGGATTGTGCTTCCTCGCGGTAGGATACCCCGACAATCCTTTTTTGAAAAAATCTTGAGTATTTTGACATGTTTGGCTGAGAACATCACGGCAAAACAGAAACACGTTTTTCACTCTCGCATTAACCGCTGAGCACCTTGTCATTACTCACGAATAATCGCACTAATAGGAGAACATTCTTACAAACCTAAACGGTACGCACACTATCACCGCCGAGGATAAGTCAATGCGCGTAAAGATTTTCTCCTGTCATTACCAAAAACCAACCCATACAGTGAATACTGAACTATTCGCTGATTTAATTTCCGGACATCACAGCGACCCTGACGGAGCCTATATTGGCGACCTAGATGGCGTAAACATTGCTGAACAAAATGATTTTAGCGAAATACGTCATCACTATTATGTATGGAAAAATCTTTTAGATGACTACGAATATATAGGCTTTGATCATTACAGAAGAAAATTCTTTATCACCCCAATGCCGTATGACAAACTTCAGTCCATCTCACCACATTATGCTGAGCAACGCGATGGATTTGATACGGATCAGAAAATACACGAAATTCAGCAAAGTCGTGAAGATTTTCTAGACTACTTCACCATTCGTAAAAACTTCACCCAGGCTGAAATCGACAGCTTCAAACATTGGCTTTCGCAGTATGACGTTGTGGTTCCACGTATGTGGCATCTACATGATCGGCCAGACCTAGAAAGCGAATGGAAAAATAGCGGCCTCCCACCACAAATGTGGGAAATGTTCATGGCGTCCATGCGCGATAAACCTCAATTTTCTCCGCTTCCCTATCACCCTGTCCGAACATCCAACCACAACAGTATCTTCATTATGAAGACCGAGTTGTTTGACGAATATATGCACGGCCTTTTCGCCGCCGTAAAAGACCTTGAAGCGCTAATGGAAGGAAAGCTCGACCCCTTCCCAAGACGATGGGGTTATGTTGCAGAAAAAGCTCTCAACTACTTCATCCTATCCAAGCGCAAAAAGCACCCATTCTTTAACGTTGCACAACTCCCACTCGTCGTGCGTACCCTCCATAACGACCTCTAAAACAGGCTCTGTATAACAATGGACGTTCCATCCGGTCTCTATATTGATGACGCTATTCGAAACCATAATGAAGGGTTCGCATGGCAGCTTGTCGCTCCTGAAGCTGGCGGCCCCCGACAGCCGCCACGCTTTACACTAGGGCCAATCCCCGGCCCATTTAGCGACTGGTTTTATGGAGACCGCTTGGCACCGTCTTGCGGCATTTATACCATTGATGACGTTTCGCTCGGCTCTGATCGCGTCTTGGTGAAAGACGGGAGAACCATCTTTATTGAACGCACTGGTATGCATGAAGGCTCCGTCCGTGATGCCTTAGTCGTTCCAGAACCTGACCGTGACCTACATATCGACGAAGACGTTGTCTTATTATGCGGCCCTGCTTATCAAATTTATGGCCATTGGCTAGTCGACTTTCTGCCGCGCCTCTTAATCCTACGTGAAGCCGGTTACGCTCTAGAAACCCTAAAATACCTCTTACCGCATAACCTACTAAACTTCTCATGGGCTTGGCTCGAATTTCTTGGCATTCCCCGCGAGAATATCCACACTTACGATGTGGTCCGTGACCGCTGCCATATCAAACGCGCCATCATTCCCACCAGTATCCGCGGCAACTCACGTGCAACGCCAATTTTAGGCAAAATGTTCCAAGAAATATGCACAGCACGCTTAGGCGCCAACACGTCTACACCGCATAAAAAGCTATTTGTATCCCGCGCATTATGGGGCAACACATCACGCCAACTCACCAATCAAGACTACGTCCAAAACTTCGTTCAAGAACTCGGCTTTGACATTATTCACCCAGAACGCATGAGCATCACAGACCAAATCAAAGCCTTCTCATCTGCCCGTATCATCATGGGAGAGTATGGGTCAGGAATGCACAATTCCGTCCTCGCTCCAGCTGGAACAGAAATCGTCACATTACGCGGTACAATGGGGCATCCCGGCTTCTTACAATCCGGTATTTCAGCAGCCTGCGGTCAGGAATGTTCCTATATCTTCGGGCAACAAAACGAAGAAACAGGTGCATTCACCATTCGTGAACATGACCTTGATCTCTTCAAATATTTCTTGCCTTTTTTGGAGCAAACACCAAGCGCCCTCTAAAGGGCTTTTGTGTATCACGGCCATATAGCATGGCCGTGAACATCAATTTGCAATCAGCATATCCGCCATTGCATTATAATGCGGCGGCAAAACACTCAAAACAACCAATAGCAGTACCACAGCTACAACCTGTAAAGCCGTGATACACACCGCCTGAAAATTACTAATTAACAGCCCAATTTTACTCGTATACCACGTCAACCATAGCCCATAAATCTGAACGGCTAGCGATATTAATAAGATACTCTGCGCACCTGCATGGGGCAAAAGCCCTTTCCACACGCCCACCGCCAGTGACGCCATAATCAACGGCACCCATGCACACCAGAGCGATGCCGTCGCATAACGCGTCCACAGTCCTTCACGGTGAACCCAGCGCGCATAAGTATGCGATACAACCAATTGCAATAACGTACACGTCAGCGGGACAAATGCACGGACCAGCCCCATCCCCCACTCGGCGCTCGGCGCCTGAAACGTAAGACCAACCGCGATAATAGCCACCGCAACCGTTGGTGCGAGGGCAGCCATAAGGGGCGGCACACCGGGCTCAAAACACATGACGCCAATACTACGTCCACGCGCCAACAACCACACCCCTAAGGGCACACTCCCCCCTCGTGGCGGCCGAAAACCAGTTGGCTGTTTAGCACTCACAGACCAAACCTCTTCATGAAAACACGATAAATTTCGGTCAACTCTTCCAAACTTGTCAACGACACATGCTCATTCGTCTTATGCATTGTCGCCCCGACAAGACCGAACTCCGCTACAGCACAGTGTTGCGAAATAAAGCGCGCGTCTGACGTCCCACCACCTGTATCCAATACGGGCGTAGAGCCCGTAATATCGGCCACCGAGGCCTGCAAACACGTTACAGCCTCACCCGGTTCAGTCAAAAATGCTTCACCACTGATGCTCACATCAATCTGCGCATTCGGCGCATGTCGCGCCGCCACATCACGCAACCACGCTTCCAGCGCAGCACCTGTATGACAATCATTGAAGCGGATATTCAGCATAGCGCTGGCTTCAGCAGGAATCACATTGGTAGCAGTGTTTCCAACATCCACGCTCGTCACCTGCAAAGATGACGGTGCAAACCACTCATTACCTTCATCCAACACACGCCCAGTCATCTCGCTCAAAGCGGAAAGTAAGCGGTGAATTGGATTATCCGCACGATGTGGATAAGCAACATGGCCCTGTACACCCTGCACAGTAATCTGTGCATTCATGCTGCCACGACGGCCAATTTTAATCGTTTCTCCCAAGAATGCCGGGTTCGTTGGCTCTCCTAAGAGGCAGAAATCAGGCAGTTCGCCACGTTCTGCCAGCCATTCAATGACAGGCTTGGTGCCATAATGCGCAGGCCCCTCTTCATCCCCCGTTACTAAGAATGAAATAGCGCCTTTCGGTTCACCTTCCGCTAATAAACGCGCCACAGCAGCCACAGAACAGGCTAAACCACCCTTCATGTCTGCAATGCCGCGCCCATACAACATGCCATCGTGAATGACAGCCTCAAACGGGTCATGTACCCATCCCTGCCCAGGCGGCACCACATCCGTATGCCCAGCAAAGCATAAACGTGGGCGCCCCTCACCACGACGCGCGTAGAAATTCGGCGTCGGTGCATCTTGAGGCCCAAACGGAAGCTGCGTTACGGTAAACCCTAACGCCTCTAAAGCCGTAATCAAACACGCCTGCGCACCGTCATCCACAGGCGTGACAGAACGGCAGCGCAACATGTCCTGCGCCAATTCAACAGGATCTGTGAACGGCGCAGACGCAATAGCAAAAGTGATACTCAAGATTAGTCGCGCAGCAAATCGTTGATCGACGTCTTCGACCGTGTGCGCTCATCAACACGCTTCACGATCACTGCACACGCCAAAGATGGCTGGCCAGGCTCCTTCGGCGGCAGCGTGCCCGGAACAACTACGGAATACGCTGGCACACGACCTTGGAAGATTTCACCGGTCGCACGATCCACAACCTTCGTGGAAGCACCGATAAATACGCCCATAGACAGCACAGCGCCGCGCTCAATAATCACGCCTTCTGCCACTTCTGAACGCGCACCAATAAAACAATCATCTTCAATGATAACTGGAGCCGCTTGCAGTGGCTCCAATACGCCACCAATGCCTGCACCACCACTGATATGCACGTTCTTACCGATCTGCGCACAGGAACCGACCGTTGCCCATGTATCAACCATGGTGCCGCTATCAACATAAGCACCGACGTTAACAAAGCTCGGCATCAGCACCACATTTGGCGCAATAAACGCTGAACGACGCACAACAGCGCCCGGAACCGCACGGAAACCAGCTTCAGAGAAACGGAACTGGTCCCAGCCTTCGAACTTCAACGGAACCTTGTCAAAGCCAGAAACGCCCGCACAGCCGCGTTCCATCACGCGGCTATCATTCAGACGGAAGGAGAGCAGCACGGCTTTTTTCAGCCATTCATGGACAACCCAACCATCCGCTGTTGGCTCCGCCACACGGCGAACACCAGAATCTAGATCACGCAGAACGGTCTCAATGACTTCACGATCCGCACCTTCAGTCTGCGAACTTAACGTCATGCGACGTTCCCAAAGAGAATCGATAGCGGTGCGCAGCGTATCCTGAGACATGATTTTACCCGTCAGAAACTGAAAAATAGTGCCGAACCATGCTGCTCGGTCCCGGTAATGTCAACGCCCGAAATGACACCCAAAAATCAAGATTAACCTTTTATTTACTCTTTAAGTCTAAATTTGAAATCAGTCCGCTATCCATGCTGGGCTCCCTTATGCCCCACAGACTTACTCAGGAGCACACCGCTATGTATCAGTCGGGCACCCGTACGCCCCTAGGGCGCACATCCTCCGCCCCTGACATTGCGCCATCGCTCTGGAATCACACCACCCTTACAGACACACTCATCAAAATCAGGCGTGCTATTCTGCCTCACCTAGGAGCCGCCGCTGCCCTCTCCCATCTTTCCGCACTATCTCATGCAAACCTGCTTCTCTTTCAGGGGGATGATACACCCGAAGAGAGCAATATTCTCCACAAAACCGCCCCCGTCCCCTCGCCACTTCTCGCAGCGTTACTGCCTCACAGGTTAAACGCACTTACCCCAGAGACGCGAAGCCACCAACACGGGGCCACCCATGCTCTCCTCATTTCCGATATTGTACGCAGCCAAAAACCTCTTGGCCTTATCTGCTGGCACTCACAGCCATGGTCACATCACGACATCACCATGCTGCGCACTATCGTCTCAACGCTTTGCGGCCTTCTCGAATTAGATGCGTTGCACAGACGCGTACATGCCAATACGCATTACGACATCTCATCGAATCTTTTAAATTGGCAAGGTTTTCAGGCCGAAATCACACGTCGATGCCGCAGATTAGACCGTGACCAAAAAGCGGCAACGTTCATGCTGGCTTATATTCCGGGCCTCGATACGCTCGTATCCGAGCGCGACTTTCAAAGCTTCGAAGATGCTTTATCTCAAAGCGTCACCTTACTCCGCAATGCTGTCCGCCCAACAGATGCCCTAAGCCGCCTCAGTGGGAATACATTTGGCCTATGGTTAGATGGGGGGGACCGCTTTGCCATTGCCGAACGCGCAGAACGTATGACGGCACACGGCATCCCAATTCTAATTAACCCACCCATCCATTTTCCACTGCATATCGGCCTTGTATCCCGTGAAGCCGGAGATACCGAAGGGACGGCGAATACCCTACTCGAACGCGCCACACTGGCGCTCAATACTGGGCTACGCGAAGGGGTAAAATGGCGCTTCTTTCATGAAGCGCCATAAGAGAACTCTTACGCCTTAATCAACGTTCCCGGCCCTGCGCGAGTAAACAGTTCCAGCAAACACGTATGCGGAACGCGGCCATCCAAAATCACCGCTGCTTTTGCACCCGCACGCACAGCCTGCAAGCAGGTCTCCACCTTCGGAATCATACCGCCAGAAATCGTTCCATCCGCAATCAAACGCGCGACATCCTCTGCCGTCAGTTCTTCAATCAGATTGCCATCTTTATCCAGAACACCCGGCACATCCGTCAGCATCAACAAACGTGATGCATTCACTGCACCAGCAATCGCCCCGGCCGCTGTATCCGCATTGATGTTATATGTTTCACCATCTTTGCCCGCCCCAACTGGAGCAACAACGGGTATCAAGCCAGACCCCAACAGCGCATACAACACGCGCGGATCAATGTTTTCTGGCTCCCCAACAAACCCGATATCCAGCGGCTTATCTTCGCCTGTCTCAGGGTCACGCTTCGTCCGTTGAATACGGCGCGCTTGCAAGAGCCCACCATCCTTGCCGGAAATACCAACCGCCAAAGCACCAGCGCGGTTAATCAACTCCGCAACTTGTTTATTCACTGTCCCAGCAAGAACCATCTCGATGACGTCAATCATCGCCTGATCCGTTACACGCAGACCATCCACAAAGGTGGACTTCAAATGCAAACGGTCCAGCATCGCGCTGATTTGCGGTCCACCACCGTGAACAACAATCGGGTTAATCCCCACCAGCTTCAATAGGGCAATATCATAGCCAAAAGCATTCGCGAGTTCGCCATGCCCCATCGCGTGGCCACCGTATTTAACCACGATGGTATCACCCGCATAGCGCCGTAAATACGGCAGGGCACTTGCAAGAATAGAAGCCTGCAATTGCGCCTCATCCGTATTAATAATCGGCGGCGTCGTTGGCAGCTTATCACTATGTGTTTTCGCGTTCATAGCTGGGGCAATATCCCTTGCTTACACTCAATCAGGACTGAGTTGTATGATCTGACGAACGGGCGAAACGTGCAATTTCACCACGGAGATCTTCAATCCCCTCACCCGTTTCACTGCTGGTCACAACCACGCGCGGATAGGCCGCAGCATGCTTCAAAGCCAGCGCCTCAATCTCTTCACGCTTTTTCTTCAGCGCACCCGGCTTCACCTGATCGGCTTTTGTCAGCACGATTTGGAACACAACCGCAGCACGGTCCAAAAGCTCCATCACGTCTTTATCGGACGCTTTCAGTTCAATACGTGCATCCAGAAGCAGAATAACACGCTCAAGCGTTGTCCGTCCGCGCAGATACGCGAACATTGTTTCCTGCCAATCTTCTTTGACGGACTTCGCAGCTTTCGCAAAGCCATAACCTGGCATATCCACCAGAGCCAAACGCTCAGACAGATTAAAGAAGTTCAACTGCTTCGTACGGCCCGGCTCAGAAGATGCACGCGCCAAAGCTTTACGCCCGGTTAAAGCATTAATCAGGCTCGACTTACCAACGTTAGAACGCCCCGCAAATGCCACTTCCGGCAAATCAATCGGCGGCAGTTGGTCAATCCGAGGAGACCCGAAATAGAAAGTGCACTCCCCCGCAAAGAGGAGGCGCCCTTCTTCTACCAATTCCGGTGACGGTGGCCCTGCTATCTCACGCATGCTCGCTCAGCGTCCCTTTTTCGCCGTCGTCACCGGTACCGGCAACTTCGTACGGCTTTGAATGAAAGCTTGCTGTGCAAAGGTCAGCAAGTTGTTCCATGTGTAATAAACCAACAAACTTGCTGGGAAACTGGACATGAAGAACACATAAACCAGCGGCATAAACTGCATAATACGCGCTTGAGCAGGGTCCATCGTCACTGTGGTTTGACGCTGTAACAGCCAGAACGTAATGCCCAACGCTGTACCCCATACGCTAACATGCAGCATGGAAATATAAGCGGTTGGATCAAATGGCAGCAAACCAAACAGGTTAAAGATATTGGTCGGATCCGGGATCGACAGATCATGAATCCAACCAAAGAACGGCGCATGACGTTCATCAATGCTGATATACAGCATCTTATACAGACAGAAGAAAATCGGTGCCTGTATCAGCATCGGCAAACAGCCACTTGCTGGGCTAACCCCTTCTTCTTTGTACAGTGCCATGACCTTTTGATTAGCCGCCATCGGGTCATCTTTATGACGCTCGCGGATTTCCTGAATCTTGGGGGCCAACAAACGCATGCGCCCCGAAGATGCTGATGCCTTCGCCGCAAGCGGGAAAAGAATGATCTTCACAATCAAGGTCAACGCCATCAACGCCAGACCAAAATTGCCCAAATGCACATACAGCCAATGAAGAAGCGTCAAAATCGGACGCGTCAGAAAGCTGAACCAGCCGAAATCAATGGCTTTATCCAGATCTGGCACATGCAGATCACGACTGTAGGACTGCAATAAGTCAACAACCTTCGCACCTGCAAAGATGTGGCTGCTCAATGTAATCGAAGCATTTGGCATGATGGTCTGAGCGCTTTGCGCCGTGAAACCAACACGATACGACCCCGCCGTTCCCGGCAGACCGGGCACAAACCCGAAAGATGCTGATACAGGTGCAGTCGATTCAGCCAATACCGCAGTCAGCCAGTATTTATCACTCAGTCCGACCCAACCACCGGTACCATTTTTAGCCCAATAGGTGTGGTCCGGATGCGTCGCAGCATCACGAAGGTTTTTATAGCTCTCATCATTCAGGCGGCCATCCATGACGGAAACCGGGCCTTCATGCTCCGTCCATGACCCGCCTTGCGCTTCATAATCACGCTGTACCCGCTGGTACGGAATCAATGAAACCGGCGTCGTGCCATGATTTTCGACCGTCTGCTGAACCGCAATCACATAATGACTGTCGATGCTCAAACGAATAATAAAAACTTGGCCCTGCCCATTGTCCCAATGCATCGTGACGGGGTGCGTCGGTTCCAAAGCGTCATCATTACTCTGCCATACCGTATTCAAACCCGGCACAGCCGCGTTAGAGCCCGGAGCATTCTCCCAGCCAATCACGACATAACTCGGAGCAGAACTCCCAGGTGCGCTCAACAAGCGTACCAGTGGGCTGTCCTTTGCCAATGTCTCACGGTACTTCGTCAGCACCAGATCATCGAGCAAAGCCCCTTTAAGCGTTATTGACCCTTGCACATCTGGACTACGGACCGTCAAGCGGCGCGCAGCAACGGCCGGTGCAGCACTCTGCGCCATATCCGTAGAAGCAAGAGAGGATTGGGAGCCCACAGGCGCACTCGCCGCTACCTGAGCGGGAGCATGCGTGGCTGGAGCTGGCTTCGGCATGAAATAATCAAAGCCGATTAGGATCAGGCCGGAGAGGATAGTGGCCGCAATAATGCGCTTGATGTCCATCGGGCGGGTGCCGGTCTTTCGTCGTACGAGAATAAGCTTGCGCTTCAAGTGGAGGAAAAAATTCCTCAAAACAATAGGCAAGCTCTCTTTTTCATTAAGAGGTCACCCAAATTCAGGCTGAATCAGGTGGAGGCGGATAATCAATGCCACCCTTTGACCACGGATGACAGCGACAAATGCGCCGTACTGTTAGATATCCACCACGCCAAGGCCCATGCTGCCGAATCGCCAAAAGACCATACGTGCTACATCCCGGCTCAAAACGACAATTTTGACCAAGAAAAGGGCTGATACCTAACTTATAGGCTTTAATCAGCAGCAAAAACACACCAGAGACGCAACGCGACAGCCAACAGCCGACACTATGCATTAGCGCTTTGACACTTTTGTCATCGCTTGGCGCAGATCATTTTTTAATGCAGAAAAATCACGCCCCCGCGTTCCTTCTCGCCCAATCAGCACGAAGTCACCGGATGGCAAACCCTCATCACGCGCCACTAAGCGCAGGGCTTCTCGCAAACGACGCCGCGTCCGGTTACGGATCACGGCGTTGCCTACTTTTTTTGTGACGGTAAAACCGACACGCGTCTGTTTTTCAGCCTCAGCACCTTCATGAAGAAGGCCCTGCACCACCATCCCCGGAAGAGCGGCCTTACGCCCTCTCCGCGAAAGATGAAGGAACTGGGAGCGCTTTTTTAAGCGTCCCGGCTGTTGATCAGACGACAGGGAAAGAAACCCTTAAGCAGAGAGCTTTGTACGGCCCTTGGAACGACGGTTCGCCAGAATGTTACGGCCACCGACAGTTGCTTTACGTGCACGGAAACCGTGACGACGCTTGCGAACCAGCTTAGAGGGTTGATACGTGCGCTTCATGACATCGATCCTTAACGTCTTTTGCGCCCGCCCAGCTGACGAACGCGTCGATCGGGCGCACGAAACGCCCGTTGAATGTGACCCGGGCGTATAAAATGTGGTATCGATTCTGTCAAGAAAAGAGCGAAAGAACCATCAAATCATGCCCACTTCTTCACAAGACGAGGCTGCACAGACACGCCACGACCTCCGCAATGCCCTCGCCAGCGCGCTCTTATGCGCAGAAATGCTAGAGTCTCACCAAGATCCTACCGTACAAGACCATGCTACGACGATCATACACTCTATTGAACGCGCTCTAACGATACTCCGACCGCCCACTTAAGGGCGAGTCGGCCCTCAAGCCTCACTTAAAAGCTTCAACATTTTCCATATTTTTACGTTCAATCAGTTCCAGCTTATAACCATCTGGATCCTCCACAAACGCAATGACCGTCGTGCCATGCTTCACAGGCCCAGCCTCACGCGTAACTTTCCCACCGCCTGAACGAATCCGCTCTACCGCAGCAGCGACATCCGGCACCCCAACGGCAAAATGGCCAAACCCTGTGCCAATTTCGTAATCCGTTTCTTGGTCCCAATTATAGGTCAGTTCAATTTCAGCTTGCCCATGTGCATTGTCAGCAAAGCCAATGAACACCAGCGTATAACGCCCACCGCGCACTTCGTTGCGACGAAGCTCTTTCATGCCCAGAAGCTTATAGAAAGCCAAGCTACGGTCAATGTCACGAATTCGAACCATCGTGTGAAGATAGCTGCTCATTGTCATTCCTTAAGTAAGATCGTCTGTTGTCAGCCCGTACAAAAAGAGCCCGTAACGATCCGCTTGCGCGATACACCGCGCTGGGTCCGTCAAGAGCGTAACACCAGGCTGGAAGGCAACGCCACGCAAACCATTGCGAGCAGCATTTTCGAGTGTTTCTGGGCCAATAGTTGGCATATCTGCACGCAAATCTTGGCCTTGTTTAGGCATTTTCACCAAGACGCCACCACTACCAGCCTGCATCAGGGAACCACAACGCCCCAACATGGCATCCGTCCCTTCAAGAGCCTCTACAGCCAGGACGAGGCCATTTTGCACAACACACCCCTGACCGATATCCAATTGTGCCATTGTGCGCAGCACAGAGACGCCACGCGCAATGTCCGCCCGTGCCTGAACATCCGGCGCGACACGCCCTAACGCTCCGGAATGGCCCGTCGCATTCTGCAAGAACTCATGCGCCCCACGGACCACAAAACCTTCTTCCCCCAGAACGCGCACGACAGCACCAAGAAGACCATCATCCCCGAGGAAAATAGCCCGCCCTAAACGCGCAAGAATCCGTGCACCTTCACCATCTGGCCGCAAGTCACGCCATGCAGGACGACGAACTGGACCGATCAAGACAAGCTCACGACAACCGTGTTTCTTTAATGCCGTCAGTATTTCACCAGCCGCAGCTAAACGAAAAATTTCATGTGGATACGGCGCCAGCGATGGCAACTCAGCAAAATCACGAAACGCCACCACAAACACATCTTGACCACGTGCACGCACAGAAGCTGCAACCTGAGCAGGAAGCGGCCCTGAACCTGCAAGAATACCGACGCAACGACCTCGGTTTGTTTCAGGCACCTTCAGTCTCAGCTTGTGATTCGTTACGCGCAACCCGCGTCAAACCACGATGGCTTGGCGCTTCCATAAAGTCCAACATTTCAGCAATACGCGGCAAATGCCCGTAATCACGTCGTACATTGGCAATACGCGCTTCCAGCACATCATCACCCTGCCCATTACGCGGATACAAAGTGCGGAATGCTTTACGCATACCCTGCATTTCGTCGGAGGTCACACCGGAGCGCTTCAGACCGACCCAATTCAGGCCAACCAATCGCGCACGATTTCCCAAAACGCTGCCGTATGGAATGACATCCATTTCGACACCGCAGACACCACCGACTACAGCACCGCGCCCAACGCGTACAAACTGATGCACCGCTGCAGACCCCATGATCCGCGCACCGTCACCAATCTGTACATGACCGCCCATGACAACGTTATTCACAACAATAACGTAATCACCCAGCAAACAATCATGCGCGACATGTGCATTCGCCATGATAAGACAATTCTTACCAATACGCGTCAGCGCTTCACCTTGTGCCGTGCCACGATGAATCGTCACATTCTCACGAATGACCGTCCCGGCACCAACCTCACAAAGCGTTGGCTCCCCTGCATATTTCAGGTCTTGTGGAGCCATCCCTATGGTTACAAACGGATAAACCTCAACCCCATCACCCAAGGTTGTGTGCCCATCAACAATGACAGATGCGTGGAGATGCACACCAGAACCCAGCGTGACATGCGGGCCGATCTGGCACCAAGGACCAATGCGCACATTTTCACCAATACGCGCACGTTCATCGACAAGTGCTGTCGGATGAATATCCACCGTTTCCGGCCGTTTACCCGCTATATCCATAAGATCAACCCATGATCATGGCGCTGAACGTTGCTTCTGCCACGGCTACACCGTCACAACGCGCAATGCCTTTGAATTTCCAAACATTACCGCGAGAACGCTCTTTCACAACTTCAATACGAAGCTGATCACCCGGCTCAACCGGACGGCGGAACTTCGCGCCTTCAATCGTCATGAAATAGACGAGTTTACCTTCAAACGCTTCACCAAGGGTCAAAACGACTAATGTTGCCGCCGTCTGAGCCATCGCTTCCACAATCAAAACACCCGGCATCACGGGGCGGCCAGGGAAATGTCCTTGGAAAAAAGGCTCATTAAACGTGACGTTCTTGATACCAACAGCCGATTCCCCGGCTTTGATCTCCACCATCCGATCAATCAACAAGAACGGATAACGGTGAGGGATTGCCTGCATGATTTGCAGAACGTCAATTTTTTCCGGAATCACCGGGGCGTCTACGCGGTCAGTGTCTGTCACAATCCCCCCTCCGGGCTCTTGATCAAGAACCCATTCGTCAGTTTTTTAGCGGTTAACATCATGTTTGTGCTTCCCTTTAGCAAAAGGGTCACATTTATGCCATCCACCATTAAAACACTTGAACCGCGTAACGTTTCCTAAGAACCCTCAGTCTTTCGTGCAGAAAGTTTCCGTAGTGTTGCAACATTACGGAAAAACTCACGGAAAGGCATAGACGGGCTACCAATAACATCAGCCCCAGCATCCACATCGGACATCACACCAGACTGCGCACCAATACGAGCTTTATCACCAATTTTAATGTGCCCAATCAGGCCAGCCTGTGCCGCGACTGTAACAAAATCCCCCAACTCCGTAGAGCCAGAAATACCAGCTTGCGCGACCACAATACAGCACCGCCCTAAGCGCGTATTATGCCCAATTTGAACAAGATTATCGATCCGTGAACCCGCACCAATAACAGTGTCTTTCATAGAGCCACGGTCAATGGTGGAGTTCGCACCAATCTCCACACCATCTTCCAGAACGACAAGCCCCAGTTGTGGCACGGTTTCAAAACCTGCAGGCCCCACCGCGAAACCAAAACCATCTTGGCCAATCCGCGCACCGGGGAACAACGTCACACGTTGACCCAACCGTGCATGAGAGACAGACACATGATCATGAATGCGGCAGCGCTCACCAATCTCAACGCTTTGACCCACACTAACATGCGCACCAATAATGGTCCCGGCGCCAATGCGCGCACCGGCACCAATCACTGCAAACGGACCAATCTGGACGTTCTCGCCCAGCACAGCCCCGTCTTCAATCACAGCACTCGGATGGCATGCCCCCGTTGACGGGGGTGCAGGATGAAACGCTGACGCTACTTGTGCCCATGCCAGATAAGCAGACTTACTGACTAACGCAGCCGTACCCTCTGGGCGCTTATCTGCAAAAGCCGGCCCCAAGATAACCGCGCCAGCACGAGTTTCCGCCAAAAGCGGCAAATAACGCCGATTATCTAAGAAGCTTACCTCATCGGGTCCCGCAACATGCAAAGGAGCGACACCACGAAAAACCGTACTGCCCCCCTGCTCTGCTGGCTTCAATTCAGCGCCTGAAACTTCAGCTAACTGTTCCAAACTAAATGGACCGGAACGCTGGAAAAAACGTGGATCTCCAGGGCGTGTATCCTGCCCCGAAGATACCACTGAAGAACTGACAGTCTCAGACACGATAAACCTCAGTGCGGCTGACGCAGAACAGATTGTGGTTGCGTATTCTCCGCAGGGGCCTGAGCAGGCTCTGGCGCAGCAGAACGTTCTTCATCCGCGGTTGTAGGCATCTTGCCAGACTTCGCAATTTGTTCGGGGTCTACACCATCAGCGGGGATATAAACATGCGACAAAGTCTTGTTCAGCTGAGCAATAACTTCATCCGTGATGTCATGCTCACCCACATGCAAAACCACCTGCTCTGAATGCAGAACAAGATTCATACCATGAGAACCCGCAACACTCGCGATAATGCCGTTGGGCTGTTCAAGTTCACGCTCAATCTGGTGATACGCAACTTGCGCTGCTTCTTGCAAAATACGCGCCTGATTACCGAACTCACGCTGGTCTTTCGCACGACGTTCTTGCAGATGACGCTCACGCAGTTGAATTTGATCCGCACTCAAGCCACGGGCTTGCGCTTGCAGCTTTTGCGCTTCTTCACGCCATGCCGCTTCCTCATGCTGTACAGCCTGAGCTAAATGGTCCCGGCGCGCACCCAAAACCTGCTGGATTTCCTGTTGCGCGCTGGACATCTGCATCACAGCTTGAACATTGATCACACCCACCACAACCGGCGGTGGCGTCGTTGATTTTGCTAATACTGGCGGTGTCGGCACCGGCGGCAAAGGCAAAACGGGCGGAGCGCGCTGCGCATCTGGTGCGGCTTGCGCATCTTCTTCCGGCATCGGAGCAGGCTGCTCAACAACATGCCGTGCTACTGGACGTGGCGCTGCTTCTGGCTGTGCGCTTTTAGGCACAAACCAACCACCGTTTGCTGATTGAGCATGTGCCGTCGGCACAGAAAAGCCCAATGCCGTTCCAACGAAAGCACCAAGCAGAGCACTGACCTTGGCCGTGCGTTTCAGCGAAGTCAGGGTCATAAACACCTCTTTTAAAATGATATATAAAGAGTGCGGCACAATGCCGCACTCTTGGTACTTAGAATTGTTGCCCAAAACCAAAGCGGATTGGGTAGATACGATCTCCGCGTTCCTTACGGAGCGGCACAGCGGCATCAATATTCACCAGACCAAACGGGCTCTTCCAAGAAACACCAAAGCCTGTAGCCACGCGCGGTGTCATCGAGTCACCATTAATCGGTGTGTAGGGATAATTCGCCTGATAACGACGGGCAAAATCCGTATAACGATTACGGACACGAATACCAGACAAGCTACCAGCATCAACGAAGTAACGGCCTGAAATCCCAAGATCATCACCCATTGGCATCGGGAAATTCAACTGAGCCGAAGCCGTGTACATGAATGTACCACCAATGAAATCTTCACTTCCTTGGGTTGGCATCCATCCTGTGCACTGCCCATTTGCACTTTTGTTAGTACAAATATGCCCAGAACGAGGACCAACACCACCCTGCAAGAAGCCACGTAGGTTCTGGCCACCAAGGTAGAAGTTATCGATGATGTTCTTCTGACTGCTGCTGCTCCAGTCACCCATGTAGCCAACGCCGCCCTTCAGCTGCACTGTCCAGTCATGGTTGCCTGTGAAATCATCCAGCGGAATATAATACGCGCCATCTGCTTTCACACGGCCATACTTTACACCGCCGCCAAGCCCAGCAAAGTCACCGCCCAACGTCATGACATACCCATCATGGGGGTTCATACGACGATCACGACGGTCATACGTTAATGTGGTGCTCAACTGAGACAGTAAAGACCAACCGCTAGACTGCTGAACATAGATTGACGGTGCATACGCATTATAAGACGGATACTGATTAATCAGCGACTGGCTATACGTATTCGAGACCTGACGATCAACAAGCGTATAGTTCCAAGACTGGGACAGATAGCGATTATACGCATAACCCATCCGCAGACTCATACCATACTGACCTTCGCTATAGCTTTGCTGATAGCTACTATAGCCGTTGCTGCTCGTCTTAATGAAATAGAAGTCTGCACCAGCAACAAGATTACGATTCAGGAAGTATGGATCTGTAATCGAGATATCAGCCTGCTTTTGGTAATAAGCCAGCGTGCCTGACAAACCAGCATCCACCCCTGTTCCCAGAAGGTTATGCTGTTTTACAGACGCATTGCCCAACATACCAACGTCGGTTGAGTAACCACCACCAAGCGAGAACTCACCCGTTGGCTTCTCAACCACATTCGCCGACACGTTCACACGGTCAGGTGCTGATCCTTGCGTCTGGTCAACAGACACAGAACTGAAATAACCCAGATCCTGCAATTCAAGCTTGGAATACTTGCGAGCAAACGGCGTGTAGGCATCGCCTTCTGCCATCGGCAGATTACGACGAATAACACTATCACGCGTAATAGTATTCCCGTTGATATCAATCCGTTCAACATACACATGCGGACCTTCGTTCACATCGAACAGTAGATCAACAACATGCTTTTCTGGATTACGGGCAATTTCAGAGCGCACCAGAGCAAAGGGGTGCCCTTCTGCCTGCAGCCACTCCTGCATATTCGTCGTGTTATGCTGAATAGCCGTGCCATCATACCATTGGTGGTTAAACAGCTCGACATGCTTCTTCATCAGCTCTGGCGTGACACCCCGCACAGACGAACGAATATCAATCTTGCCCAAACGATAGCGCGCACCTTCATCCAAGGTAAACGTAACCGTAAAGGTCTTATGATCTGGCGACAGTTCACCCGTCGCATCAATCATATGGAAATCAACATAACCATTTTGCAGATAGAAACGCCGTAGAAGCTCCGCGTCATACTTAATACGCTCTGGGTTATATTCGTCTGATGACGAGAAGAAACGATACCAAGCTGCCTCTTTCGATGACACAACCTGCGCCAGACGTGCTTCACTGAACTGCTTATTACCCACAAAAGCAATTTTGTGGATCAACGTTTGTGCAGCTTCATTGATCTTAAAGATCACATCCACACGATTATGCGAGAGCTTTACAATCTGCGGTGTAACCGTCGCACCGAAACGCGCCTTTTGCGCATATTGGTTCAACAGCTTTTGACGATCCGCAGCTGTGATCTGTGATGAAAAAACCGCACGTGGACGAAGGCTGATCTCTTTACGAAGATCCTCATCCTTGATGGCGTGATTCCCTTCAAACACGATGCGATTAACGATCGGGTTTTCCACCAGATCAACATGCAGAGTGCTGCCGTCACGACGCAGCGTTACGTCACGGAACAGGCCCGTCGCATACAACGTCTTCAAAGAACGGTCGAGATCATCTTGCTTAAACGTGTCACCGGGTTGGGCTACCATGTAAGACAGCACCGTGCTCGTCTCGATACGAGCATTTCCCTTCACGTCAATCGACTGAATAATATCCCCGGGAAGATATGCCTTCACCGGTGCGGCATGGCGCGTGGCCCGCGCATCTGCGGCCATCGGCACTGCCGGGATAAGACATGCCGAAGCCAGCAGCAGGAGCCGCATGTTCGAGAGCCGAGGGCTTCTAGACCGTGTTCCTGACAAACCAGCTTTCCTTGTTACAGAACGCAAACGGGGCCCGGACGCCGAGCTACCTCGCCGGAGGTATCCGAAAAGCGCCCACTTATGCAAGCCATCCGGCCCCTCACAAAGCGTTACCAGACGTATCTCTTCACTAAAGTACGATCAACCAGCAAGATGTCTTAGCCAGCGGAAAAGACCGAGATTAGTCAAGTCATTCAATGTTGAAAACAGGAACAAAGCCGCAATTAATGCCATACCGACCTGCATTCCGAGATCTTGAACCTTTTTTGGCACTGGACGACGCAACACCGCTTCAGCCGCATAAAAGACCAAACGCCCACCATCCAACACCGGAATCGGGAACAAATTAATCAACCCCAAATTAATGGACAACAGCGCCATAAAGGACAGAATGCTTGCCCAACCATAATGGGAGACCTGCCCAGACATCTGCGCGATACGGATCGTACCACCTAATTCACGCGCGCTGCGCTGGCCCGTAATAATCTGGCCAACACCCTGCAAAATACGCTCTGAGGTCGACCAGCTTTCTTCTACGCCTTTCACAGCAGCAGACCAGACCGGCAAAGGGTGGCCCGGTACAGCCGTAAAACCAATACCTAGGAAGCCTGTGGCGCGATGCCCACTCCCTTGTCCAGGCTGGCTACCAAACGTCACCGGTAGCGTCAGGTCATGCCCTGCGCGCAACACATCCAAAGTCGTCGTCACACCCGGACGAGCCGAAACAGTACCCATAATGTCTTGCGGTCCGGACATCGGCAAAGTGCCAATTTTGGTAATCACATCACCGACTTGTAATCCCGCTTTCTCAGCAGCACTACCGACCGAAACAGACGCAACATTATCTTTCAATTGCGGCTGACCAACCGTTGCGAACAACACTGTGAAGGCAAGGATCGCAAAAAGATAATTGAATACCGGCCCCATCACGATCACTAACGCGCGTGATAAAACCGATTTATCATGGAAAGTTTTACCTGGAATCCATGCCGCTTTTTGCTCATCCGTCGCTTCATCAGGGCCTTCAAAGCCATGAGGCTTCACATATCCCCCCAGCGGAATAGCGCTAATCCGCCACTCTGTCCCGGTACGATCATGCCAGCGCCGCAGAGCCGGGCCGAAGCCAATAGAGAAGGTATCCACCTTCACACCGCGCCAACGGGCCGCAAAATAATGCCCAAACTCATGGATAAAAACCAACACCCCAAGAATCAGCACATACGCCAATAGGGTCCGTAGCAGATCAAACATTCAAGGCTGCTTCCATCACATTACGCCGCCCACCATGGACAGATAAAATATGCTCTTCGGCCAGTTCACGCCCGCGCGCATCCCAGTCCAAAACTTCATCAAGTGTTGTTAATTCAGGGTTTTCTGACATTGCCTGTAACGCAGCATCAATCGTTTCACCAATACCAAGGAACGTGATCCGACGATTCAAAAACGCATCCACAGCCACTTCATTCGCCGCCGAGAAAACCGTTGGTGCCGCACCGCCAGCACGCAAGACTTGGCGTGCCAACTTCAACGGAACAAAACGCTCTTCATCCGGCGCTTCAAAATCCAAACGCCCGATTGTCGCCAAATCCAAACGCTGACACGGTGTATTCATACGCTGCGGCCATGCCAGTGTATGCGCAATCGGAATCCGCATATCAGCAGACCCCATTTGCGCCACCAAGCTCCCATCGCGGAACTGCACTAAGCCATGCACCACTGATTGTGGATGCACCAGCACATCGATACGATCTTCCGTCAGATCAAACAGACGCGCGGCCTCAATCACCTCAAGACCCTTATTGGCCATAGAGGCCGAATCAATGGTGATTTTCGCGCCCATCGTCCATGTTGGGTGCTTCAACGCTTTCTCTGGTGTCGCATCACGCATTTGTTCACGCGTTGCTTGGCGGAAGGGCCCACCAGAAGCCGTGAGAATGATCTTCTCAACGGTTGCCATGTCACAACCACCTAAAGCCTGAGCAATAGCATTATGCTCAGAATCCACCGGCAGAAGGGTCGCACCCGCTTCACGTACCGCGCGGAGCATCACATCACCGGCACACACCAAAGCTTCTTTATTGGCCAGCGCCACAGCCTTACCATTCCGTGCCGCTGCCAATGTCGGTTCAAGCCCTGCAGCGCCCGTAATAGCCGCCATGGTCCAATCCGCTTCGAGCGCACCAGCATCAATCACAGCCTGCCGGCCACTCGCTGCCTGAATACCTGTCCCCGCGAGAAGGCGCTTTAATTCGTCATAATGGCGTTCATCATGAATAACAGCCACTTCTGCCCGCAGAGCAATTGCTTGCTCAGCCAGCAATGCGGCATTACGCCCCCCGACCAGCGCGCGCACCGTAATCGCTTCCGGCATACGCTTCAGCAGATCCACCGTGGATGTGCCGATGCTCCCCGTACTCCCAAGCACACTAATTCGGCGTGGGGCAGCACTTGCTGGGCTGTTCGTCATGAAAAAACGCTCCTTTGTGAAACGGTCATCGGAGCCCCACTACAGAAGCCCCAGCGCCTAAGCCGACAGACGACCAATGCGTAAACGCCAAGGACCAAAAAACTTGTCCGGGTGCCACCAAAGACGCGCATGCTGCCACTGGTGCTGCAGCTAAAAGACCATCGAAACGATCCAATAAGCCACCATGCCCCGGAATTAACTGCCCGGAATCTTTCACGCCCAAACGGCGCTTCGCTGCACTTTCGAGCAAATCACCACTTTGCGCACAAAAACCGAGAAAGGCACCCCACAGCATGCCACCATAGACAGGCCCAGTACCGACACAAGCCGCCACAACGCCACCAATCAGCGCGGCACCGACTAGACCACCAATCGCACCGGAGCGGGTCTTACCCGGGGAGATGCTCGGAGCCAATTTAGGACCACCGAAAATACGACCCGTGAGATATGCAAAACTATCGCTCGCCACAACAACAGCAAAAACGAACAGTACACTCTCTACGCCATAAGGCAGGCCTCTCAACCACAAAAGAGAGAGCCCACCAAAAGCCGCAATCATCACTGGAATACAGGTCGGAAGCCCAAAAATCATACTCCCCAAAGAAAGCACGACCGCTTCATGCCAAGCCCCCTTCAGGGCAGCAATCCCCGCGGCAACAGGCCATACCAACAGCAAAATACCACGCCAACTCGTCCGCGAATGCCCGAGTAGGGCCTCCCCTTCCCACACCAAACCAAACATGGTCAGCAAGATCAGGAGAGCATAACTCAGACCACCCGCCATCAGACACGTAGCACCAATGGTGACCATCACCACAGCAGAAATCAAACGCAGACGTAGATCTGCCCAACGTGTTCCACTGCTCATGCTGGACGCCCACCAAACCGCCTCTGACGGCCTGCATAAATGTTCAATGCCTCAAGGAAATCCTCTTCCCCGAAATCCGGCCACAATACATCTAAGAAGACGAGCTCCGCATACGCACTTTCCCACAACAAAAAGTTGGAAAGTCGCCGCTCACCACTCGTCCGAATCAGCATATCCGGCGGCGGCATATCACCTGTTTGAAGACTACGCTCAAAACATGCTTCATCAATCGCCTCAGGAACTATGTCCCCCTGCGCGACCGACTGTGCCAAACGCTGTGCTGTACGCACAATATCCGCACGGCCACCATATGATAGCGCCAACGTGAGCGTCAGACGGTCATTGTTGAGTGTACGCTTTTCTGCACGCAACAACTCATCATACAACGCACCTTCAAACCGCTCCGGCTCTCCAATGACACGCAAACGGACACCCTGCGCGTCCAACTCATCCAACTTATGGCGCAAATAAAACCGCAGCAGCGAGGTTAAGTCACCAATCTCAGCCGCAGGGCGCCGCCAATTTTCAGATGAAAACGCATAGAGGGTCAAATAGCGCACCCCCTCCCGGATCGCGAGCTTCACACTACGCTGCACAGCCTCAGCACCTTTACGGTGCCCAGCTACCACAGGCAGCCCACGCGCCTGCGCCCACCGCCCATTACCATCCATGATGATGGCCATATGCTGCGGCGGCACCGTTACACCACCCTCGTCAAGCGCGGTGTAACAATCCTGAGAAAACGGGGATGAACCAGAAGACAAGTTTGAAATCAGACCTGCTTGATCTCGCGTTCTTTATCCGCAAGCATTTCATCAGCCTTCTTCACGTATTGATCCGTCAGCTTCTGGATTGCATCCGTCCACGTCTTTTGATCATCTTGGCTGATTTCGCTCTTCTTCTCGAGCGCCTTAGCCTGCTCCATACCGTCACGACGGACGTTACGAATAGCAATCTTGCCATTTTCAGCATAACGGCCAGCCGCACGTGCCAGTTCGTTACGGCGCTCTTCCGTTAGCATCGGGATGGGCACACGGATGGTTTGACCATCAGCTGCTGGATTCAGGCCCAGACCAGCATCACGGATGGCGCGCTCAACAGCGCCAACAACCGTACGATCCCAAACTGACACCGTCAGCATACGTGCTTCTGGCACAGCAATCGAACCCACCTGAGACAGTGGAACTTCTGAGCCATAAGCTTCAACACGAACCGGCTCCAAAAGGTTCGGGCTTGCACGGCCTGAACGCAGACCGGATAGGTCACGGCGGAAGCTGTCCATAGCACCGTCCATGCGGCGGGTCAGATCATCCAGAAGATCCTTAAGATCAGCAGACATGAGCGGTTCCTTTCAATGCAACGCATTTCGTACGAGCGAAATGTAAAACTAACAGTCTAGAGAATATGATAAAGCCGGATTAGCTCGCTTCAATAATACGGGTAAAGCGACCTTCCCCCCGCATCACAGCACCAAAAGCACCCGGCGCATGCATATTGAACACGATAATTGGCAAACGGTTCTCACGTGCCAAGCTAATCGCTGCGGCATCCATCACGTTCAAATCACGTGACAGCACGTCCATATACGTCAACTGCGTGTAGCGCTCAGCATCCGGGTTACGACGCGGATCAGCCGAGTACACGCCATCAACCTGCGTCCCCTTCAACAGAGCATCACACTCCATCTCATTCGCACGCAGAGCCGCAGCCGTATCCGTCGTGAAGAACGGGTTACCCGTACCCGCTGCGAAAATTACAACGCGGCCCTTCTCCATATGACGAACAGCGCGGCGGCGAATATAAGGCTCAGCAATAGATGCCATTTGAATCGCCGTCATAACGCGCGTTTCAACGCCACGACGCTCTAACGCATTTTGTAGCATCAATGCGTTAATGACCGTCGCCAGCATCCCAGCATAGTCACCCTGCGCACGGTCCATGCCCTTCGCAGCAGCAGCCAAGCCGCGGAAGATATTGCCACCACCAACGACGAGAGACACCTGCACACCAGATGCTGCAACATCAGCAATATCTGCGGCAACCATGTCCACCATATCGGGATCAACACCTGAGGGACCATCCCCCATTAATGCTTCACCTGATACTTTTAGAAGCACACGCTTATAGGCGGGGGTTTTCTCTGTCTCATCGCTCATGGCGGGGCTCCTCACAGGCGGATATCGTGTTTTTGCTTCTCATACAGACGCAGGGCGTGTGGAACAAGCAAAGTCCCACACTTTCCACGCCTTCATCCCTTAATCTTCAAGGCCGATGGCACGCAAACGCGCTTTTTCCTCATCCCATCCGGCACGCTCTTTGACGTTCAGGAACAAATGGCACTGCCGCTCCAGAAGCTCTTGTAGCTCAACACGCGCACGCGCACCGATGGACTTAATCTTATTCCCACCTTCACCAATGAGAATCGCCTTATGGCCCGGGCGAGACACATAAATCGTGACTTCAACCCGAACCGACCCATCCGGGCGATCCTTGAAGCTCTCTGTTTCAACCGTTGCTTGATACGGAATTTCTTCATGCGTCTGCATAAAGATCTGCTCACGCACCAGTTCAGCCGCCAACAGACGGTCTGGCAAATCCGTCAAATCATCTTCCGGGTACAGATACGGCCCTTCTGGCAGCGCTTGAGACAAACGCCCCATCAAATCATCCACACCATTACCCTTACGCGCACTCAGCATGAAAACATGCTCAACGGTAATAAGCTCGCTGATCTCTTTCGTCAGCGGCAATAATGCGTCCGGGGACAGCAGATCAATTTTATTCAGAACCAGCCAAACTTTGCTTTTTGCTTCGGCCAGCTTACCAATAATCTCACGGACATCGTCACGCAGACCGCTCTTGGCGTCCACCAAAAGCAACGTCATATCCGCGTCCTGTGAGCCAGACCACGCGGCATTCACCATCGCCCGGTCCAGACGACGGCGCGGCTTAAAGATCCCTGGCAGATCCACCAAGATCACCTGAGCCTCTTCATGCATCACAATGCCCAACGTCCGAAAACGCGTCGTCTGTGCTTTCGGGCTTACAATGGACAGTTTTGCACCAGCAATGCGGTTCAACAGGGTTGATTTCCCCGCATTCGGCGCCCCAACAAGTGCCACAAAACCGCAGCGCGTCGTCATACTCTTTTCCTTCACCCTTAGGATGCTTTGTTTTGCCCTAAACGGGCCAATAAATCACTTGCCGCCATGCTTTCCGCTTGGCGTTTTGAACCTGCTTGCCCCATACCCGTCTGCCCACATGCTGTCACCGCCACGCGGAACACAGGTGCATGAGAGGGGCCTTCAGCAGCCAAAATATCATACACTGGAAGAGGCTGTGCACGCGCAAGCAAATATTCCTGCAAACGCGTTTTCGGCTCTTTATGCGGGCGGGCATCGCTATCAATCCGCCCAGCCCAACGCTCACGCACCACACGACGTGCCGGGTCTAGCCCTGCATCCAAGTACAGCGCGCCCAACAAGGCTTCCATCGCATCGGCACGAATACTGGACAAACGGCGGATACCCGCCTCTTCTTCATGCGGAGAAATACGCAGTGCCGCTGAAAGCCCCACCTGATCTGCAATCTCGGCCAAGACTGGACGCGATACCAAATGCGCATGACGCGGCCCCAGAGCCCCCTCCTGCTCATCCGGGTAACGTTCAAACAGCCACTCTGCCATCAGCAAGCCCAGCACACGGTCACCAATGAACTCTAAACGCTCATTCGAGCCAGCACCCTTACTACGCCCAGAACGGCGGCCGCGCTTTGCCTCACGCCCACTCACGGCCGAGCGATGCGTCAAAGCCTCGACCAGAAAGCCCTGTTCTTGAAAGCTATGGCCAAGAGCCTGTTCCATAGCCTCAATGGCTTGTTCAAGAGAGAGAGATAACGTCATCAGTGCAGCAAATGCAAAATGCGGCCCCAGCGGATTTCCACAGGCCAGTACCAAATTTCCCACCACGGATGGCGCAAATCAATCGAGAACATCACAACAGGCGTACGGCCAACGAGATTCTGCATAGGGACAAAACCCAGATCATCCGGACCATCACCTTGGAAACGACTATCCGCACTATCGTCCCGGTCATCCCCCATTGCAAAGAACGTCCCTGCAGGCACAACATATTCCGGTGTATTATTCGCAAAGCCATCATCATTCAGCTTCAGAATATCATGCGACACAGGCGGACGACCACCACTACCTGGCAGCTCTTCCCGATACCGTTCACCACTCAACAAACGGCCACGCTCATCCACAACCTCATAATGCCCAAGATCCTTACGTGGAACCTCAAGGCCATTAAGGTACAGCTTGCCGTCAATCATCTGAATATGATCGCCCGGCAAACCGACAATACGCTTCACATAGTCGATGGACGTATCATGCGTATAACGGAAGACCGCAATATCACCACGATGCGGCTCTGAGCCCAAAATACGTCCGTCAAACAGGTTCGGGCCAAACGGCAATGAAAAGCGCGAATAACCATAATTGAATTTCGTCGCCAGAACGAAATCCCCAACCTGCAATGTCGGGATCATCGAACCAGACGGCACTTCATAAGGCGCAGCAAGAAGCGTACGCAGCACAGCAAAGACCAGCAACATCGACGCAAACCAGCGCAGATGATCCCACCAACTCTCTTGATCTTGCGGCTTGCTCGGCGCGTTGCCGGCTTGCTCAGCTGTCTTTTGCGTCCCTAACACCGGCGCTTCCTTCTGTATCATGCTCTTGCTCATAGCCCAGCTTGGCATTTTAGGCCAATGCTCTCCCATAAGGGCATCAATATGGCACAGCCTGAATCAAAACCTGCGCCAAAGCAAAAGGCGCATCGTCGCTCAAACTCACAAACAATTGCGCCCTCTGCCCCTGCGGTACCAAACACTGCAACGCGCGCTCAGCCCCACCAGAGAGCACCAACTCCGGCGCTCCCGCAGCACTATTCACCACGCCTATATCTTGAAAACTCACACCTTGTGCAAAACCCGTACCAAGCGCCTTCACGCACGCCTCTTTCGCCGCCCAACGCTTTGCATAACTTCCCATACGCGCCGCACCAGACAAACGATCCGCATGTTTACGCTCAGCTTCAGTAAACACGCGTTCTACAAAACGATCACCAAAACGCGTAATCGCGGTTTCGATCCGCTCGATCATGCACAGATCTGTGCCAATACCCACAATCACGTTGTAATGCCTTACGCTTTCGCCCGCTCAACCTGCATGACACCCACGGCGGTGCGGAATGCAGCAATCAAAGACGATAAGTGCCTCAAATCGCGCACTTCCAAATCCACCAAAACTTCCATGAAATCGAGCTGACGATTCACAATACGCAAATTCACCACGCTCCCTGCATGCTTGGCAGCCACATTGGTCAAAGTCGCAAGAATAGTCGGCTCATTGGTTGCCACAACGGACAAACGCGCCGTATGCGGTGCCGCGTCCTTGCGGCTGCCGAGCGCATCGTAATCCCAATCAACATCGAGGAAACGCTCAGGCGTATCCACATAGCTCGACAAGTTTCGGCAGCTCTTACGGTGTATCGAAATACCCTTACTCTGCGCAATAATACCAACAATCTGATCGCCCGGGAGCGGACGGCAACACCCAGCAAAGCTGACCGCAATGCCGCGCCCAACCCCGGTCACAATATTACCCGACGAGACCTGAGCAGACCGCGCGCCACTTTGCGGCGCCGTCAACGTCTGCCCAAAACGCGGTGAAAGACCCGGCACCATGCGCGGCGCACGCGCCGTCTGACGCAACTCTGGGTAAGCCGCATTCACAACATCTTTCGGCCCAATTTGACCCTGCCCAACGGCAACACTCAAATCTTCAACCGAAGCATAGCGAAGGTCTTTTAACAGGCTCTCCAGAACCTTTTCAGAACCATCCACACCTTCCTGACGGAAGGCCTTTGCAATACTGGCACGACCATTATCAAGATTAATCTGGCGCTGCTGCGCTGCAATAAAGCGCCGAATACGCGCACGCGCCTTGCCCGTAACTACAAAACGCTCCCATGACGGTGATGGCGTGCCACCACGCGCCGTCATAATCTCAACCTGATCCCCGTTTTGGAGCTCATGGCGTAAGGGCATCAAACGCCCATTCACCTTCGCACCAACACAACGGTCCCCCACTTGGCTATGCACAGCATAAGCAAAGTCAATCGGCGTCGCGCCGCTAGGGAGCGAAATCAATTGCCCCTTAGGGGTGAAGCAAAAGACCTGATCCTGATAGAGTTCTAACTTTGTGTTTTCGAGAAACTCATCTGGCGCCTGACTATCTTCCAAGATCTCCAAAAGATCCTGAACCCAACGCAGTTTCCGCGTATGCGCGCCAAAAGCAGAGGAAAGCGCCGCTGCTTCCCGCTCACTAGGAGTCGCGTCTTCTTTATATGCCCAATGCGAGGCAACACCATTTTCCGCCAAATCATGCATTTGCGGCGTACGGATTTGCACTTCGATTTTTTGATTGCGCGGATGCCGGAGCGTCACCCCTGTGTGCAAACTTTGATACCCGTTTGCTTTCGGAGTAGAAATATAATCCTTAAAGCGCCCAGCAATCACCGGAAAAGCGCCGTGTATCGCGCCCAGTGCCATATAACATGCATCTCGCGTTGGCACGACAATACGAAACGCCATAATATCCGAGAGCTGTTCAAACGCCACATTACGGCGCTGCATCTTAGCCCAAATCGAATGAGGGGACTTTTCCCGCCCCGACACATCAACCTGCTCAATACCCGCTTCACGACACAAGGCAATCAGCTCACGGCGTACATGCTCAACAACATCCGCTCCCTGACCACGCAAAAAATTCAAGCGTGCACGGATTGTCGCATCAGCTTCTGGCTCAAGTTGGGCAAAAGCTAGATTTTGCAGTTCCGTCTTAACACGATCCATACCGATGCGCTCAGCCAGTGGCGCATAAATATCCATCGTTTCGCGTGAAATACGCTGCCGACGATCCAGCCGCTGCACGTAATGCAACGTCCGCATATTGTGCAGACGATCTGCCAGCTTCACAATCAACACACGAATATCGCGTGACATCGCAAGCACAAGCTTACGGAAATTCTCCGCCTGTTTGGTGCGGTCTGATTGTAGCTCTAGCCGTGTAAGCTTCGTGACGCCATCAACAAGAGACGCCACATCTTCCCCAAACTGCTCCTGCAAAGAACGGCACGATACACCCGTATCTTCTACCGTATCATGCAGCAAACCAACCATGATGGACGTAATATCCATCCGAAAACCGGCCAGAATATTCGCAACAGCAATGGGGTGAGTAATATATGCATCGCCATTATCACGGCGCTGCCCGTCATGCGCATCAGCCGCCACATCATAAGCGGCCTCAACACGTGCAATATCCGCACCTGCATCATACGCCACAATACGACGAATGACGCCATCAATCGGCGGCTTAAAGTCACCACAAGCACCACCGGGAGTCTTCTCCTCACGCGGTGGACGACCTGCTTTTTTTTCTTTCACTGAGGGAGGAGTGTCAGCCATTACGTCTCACCCCTCACCCATGAACATACGATAACAAAGACTTAGAAGCGCCCGCGACCACCAAGCTCTGCCTCAACAGCTGCGCTATCAGAAGACATATGCGCCTGCTCTTCTTCTGAAGACACATCTTGAAGACCAAAAATATTTTGATCCGTAGGGATGATGTCCATCACTTCTTCATCAACAGGCTCTGGATCCGGTGCACGCGCCAGTGAGCGAACAATACGATCTTGCAGTGTGGACAATTCAACCTTGTCTTCCGCAATTTCACGCAGGGCTACCACTGGGTTTTTATCGTTATCACGATCAACGTGCATTTCTTCGCCGCGTGACAAACCACGCGCACGTTGTGCGGCCAACAAAACCAAATCGAATCGGTTAGGCACCTTCTCGATGCAGTCTTCTACGGTTACGCGCGCCATGAGGCTGTCCCCTTCGGGTCGAAATAATTAATATACAACTTTGGAAGATTCAGCGTATAACATAATGGCCACAGCGTTGCAATCCGGTGCGAGATAGCCCACATCCCACAGAATGAAATACTACTTTACACCGACACCGTGCAACTTTCCTCAAACACGCAACGTTCAGAAAGTTGGACACTTATTTTAACCGCATTGTCACGATTCTGCCGCAAGCGGCGAATATGAGCCCACATTCTCAGTACAAAATGGATTGTCTAAAATCATGTTTTTAAAACCAGCAGAACGCACAGCCCTCTTCATTGACGGCGCTAGCCTCTATCATGCCGCAAAGAACCTAGGCTTCGACGTTGACTTCCGTAGCCTGCGCGATCTTTTCGAAAAACGCAGCCTGTTCCGTCGTGCTTACTATTACGCTGCCATCCCAGACACTGACGAATATTCTCCTCTACGCCCATTAACCGACTGGCTTGCCTATAACGGCTTCCATTTAGTACTAAAAACCGCACGCGAGTTTACGGATCATTCAGGAAGACGCCGTATTAAAGGCAATATGGATGTCGAACTGGCCGTAGATCTTCTGGAACAAGCGCCTAATCTGGACCACGCTGTCATTATTAGCGGGGATGCGGACCTGCGCCGTGCGGTTGAGGCCGTACAATCCCGCGGTGTCCGCGTTTCTGTGATTTCTTCAACGCGCTCCACCCCTCCGATGATCAGCGATGACCTGCGCCGCCAAGCCGATCGTTTCATCGAATTAGCCGAAATTGCTCCAGAATTCACACGACGCAGCGCAGAACCGCGCCCACGTCAGGCCCCAATTCGTCATCCTGCCGATATTAATAGCGACGAAACTCTCCCGACATGACCTTTGCGTTCCCTTCCGAAACTATCCATTCTTCTTTTTTGGCTCCTTCGGAAGGGAGCCCTCCTTCTACCTCCCTCTCCCCTCCTTCAATACTCATCGTGCATGTTGATCAGACCCTTTCCCGGGCCTGCCTAAAAGATATTTTCGAAGCACGCGGCCTGCGCTTCTCCACACAAAATGGCGATGACTTTCGCCCTTATGCCTGCTTCTCCCAAGCAAGCGCCGCCATCCAAGCCACAATCGCTCAACCAGACCGCTTAAATGCTGCCAAACAAACGTTACAGCACGAACTCAGAACTCTGCACGGCCTACAACTGGTCATTGCCATCGGCGTCAGTGCCCATATTACCCTGATGGATGCCTGCGGTATTACGCTCAATCGACAGACCTTTCACCCCAACGCAATTACGCGCCTACCGGACGGACTACTAGTCGCGCATCTCCCCGCTCCCACCGTCAAAAAACACCGTAACCACTTCACACGAATGACCGCAGCGCTCGATGCCCTCTTGCCAGATATGGAACACGCCCTCGCGCTGCATGCTTAAAAAAATTATGGCTCACACCTTCGATACAAAATAAAAAATATTCCTCCCCCCATTCCCATTGAAGCTTAGAGAACAAATATGCAGTTAGCCCTTCATCATGCAGGGCTGCTACACTCACGGCCTAAAGAGGTTTTTTGCATGCCCAATCCAACAATTGGTTTCATTGGCTACGGCGCCATGGCGCAACCTATGGGCAAAAACCTTCAAAAAGCGGGCTATACGGTCCTAGCCTACACCCCCTCAGGCCGTATCGCCGGCGCAACAGCCCTCCCCTCGCCACGCGCCATCGCTGAACAAGCTGACGTTATCATTCTTTGCGTACCAAATGACGCAGCAGAACAAGCCTCCCTGCATGGCGAAAATGGGCTTCTCGCAGGGTTGACCCCAGACAAACTCGTGCTCGACACATCAACAGTCTCCCCAGATCAAGCAGATGCACTTGCCAAACTCGCACATGACCATGGCTTCGCACTGCTCGACGCCCCCATGTCAGGCAGCACACCAGAAGCTGAAAAAGGCGAGCTCATCATGCTTGTCGGCGGGACAACTGCAACCGTTGAGCGTGCACGTCCCATTCTAGATGTCATTGGCAAAATCACCATTCATGCAGGCCATGCCGGCAGTGCTGCGCGCCTCAAACTCGTCGTAAATGGGATTATGGGCGCAACGCTCAACGTCATTTCTGAGGGGGTCAGCTATGGCCTTTCTGCAGGAATTGAACGGCACGTCCTTTTTGAAACACTCCAAAACCTCGCCGTCATCAGTCCGCACCATAAGCGCAAGCTGACAATGGCAGAGAATAAGAGTTTCCCATCCCAATTTCCCACACGCCTCATGTCCAAAGACATGGGCCTCCTCATGGAGGCTGGCCGAAAGGCCGGCGCTTTCATGCCTGCCATGGCTGTCGCTGACCAAGCCCTTGCCCTCAGCAACAATAACCATGCAGATGAAGATTACGCTGCACTGATCGGCGCGATGGAACGTAGCGTTGCAAACATCGCGCATAAGTGACATCGGTGAGCATGACGGTTCGCTATACGCACTGTACCATGCGGGCCGACACGCTTTTAATGCCCCTTCCTTTTCCTCAAGGAGCACATATCATGGCTTTCGAACTTCCTTCCCTACCTTACGCCGCCAACGCACTTGCTGACGCTGGCATGTGCCAGGAAACCCTGGAACTGCACCACGGCAAGCATCATCAGGCCTATGTCACAGCCCTGAATGGCTTCGTTGAAAAGAATGAAGAACTCGCAGGCAAATCGCTCGAGGAAATCATTGTTCTCTCGCACGATTCTGCTGACATGGCGCCGATTTTCAACAATGCGGGCCAACACTGGAACCACATTCTGTTCTGGCAGAATCTGTCACCCGCTGGCGGCAAGATCCCAACAGCTCTGGAAAGCAAGCTGGCCGAAGATTTCGGTTCAGTTGACGCCTTCAAAGCAGCCTTCAAACAAGCAGCAACCACGCAGTTCGGCTCAGGCTGGGCATGGTTGGTTCTGAATGGCGAAGGCAAACTCATCGTCACCAAGACCCCAAATGGCAGCAACCCACTGGCTGAAGGCCAGGGCAAAACTCTTCTGGGCCTCGACGTCTGGGAGCACGCTTACTACCTCGACTTCCGTAACCGTCGTCCAGATTACGTATCGAACTACCTCGATAAGCTGGCGAATTACGAATACGCAGAAGCTGTGCTGAAATCCGCTTAATCTGCGGTTTACACACAAAAAAGCTCCGCAGACTATTCTGCGGAGCTTTTTTTGTACCTAAGCGTCTTCTAACAAAACGCCAGACATTAAGCCTTTTGTTCGCGTGACAGAACCGTCGTGATGGTGCTGCGTACAATCTTAACCCGCACACCTTGAGCGATCTCTACATCAACTTCATCGCTGCCTTCACGCGTCGCCTGAACAACACCGATCACACCACCTGCCGTCACAATACGGTCACCACGGCGCAGGCTATTTTGCTCTTCTTTCAGCTTACGCTGACGCGCTTGCTGCGGACGGATCAGAAGAAAATACATCACCACGAAAATCAGAACCATCGGGGCGAATTGAATAAATTGTGGGTTAGCAAACACATTTTGCATGATCAAAGTTCCATCTTGAGTGAAGCGTGCAGGGACCATATCGTTCCGGGACCGCGCGTCAAGCGCTGCACTCTGTTGAATAAAGCTTTACCATGACCGACCCCGCCCTCCTCACTGCCCTGACCCGTATCGCCGATAGCCTTGAGCGCATGGCCCCCAAACCCGCTCGTGCCGACGCTTTGGACAAAGCCGATGTACATTATTGGGACGGCGCAACCGAAAGCCTTCACCCAATTACAAAACCTTCTGGCGTTCCCCTGCAGCTACTGCGCGGCCTTGACCGGCAAATTGCTCCCGTTCTGGCCAATACACGTCATTTTGCGCGCGGTTTTCCTGCCAATAACGTCATGCTCTGGGGCGCGCGCGGCATGGGGAAATCATCCCTTGTAAAAGCCGCCCTAACGGCCATTAATACTGAGCAGCGTGAACGCGGCGAAGCGCCACTCGCACTGATCGAAATCCCACGTGATGCCTTAGCCTCACTCCCGCGCCTCCTCGCACTTCTGCGCCAAACGCCCCGCCGGTGTATTTTATTCTGCGATGATCTTTCTTTTGAGAGCCAAGACGCCGATTATAAATCGCTCAAATCCGTCCTAGACGGTGGCGTCGCCGGTCGCCCTGACAACGTCCTGCTTTATGCGACCTCCAACCGACGGCACCTCATGCCACGCGACATGATCGAAAATGAGACCGGCAGCGCCATCAATCCATCAGAGGCCATTGAAGAAAAAGTCTCCCTTTCTGACCGCTTCGGTTTATGGATTGGCCTCTATGGTGCCACGCAAGACGACTACCTCGCCATCGTCAACGCCTACGCTACAGACCGACAGCTCCCCATCGACAGTGAAGAACTACGGCGCCGCGCACTTCAATGGGCGATGGCACGCGGCAGCCGCTCAGGACGCGTCGCTGCTCAATTTATTGATAATCTTTCGGCAGAATTATCCGCTTAACGGACGCACCGCCTCCCCCAATGAAACGAGGCAGACCGCACATAACCTTACACTTTCCGGCCCCAACAATGGGCCGGAAAGATATCATCGATAGAAACCTTAGAACTGCGCCGCAACACTGCCAAAATACTGACGCGGTGCTGCCACGAACAGATTAGCATTATCATCACCAGAGACAGCCGCAGCGCCGTATACGCCGCCAATATAATTCTGGTTGAACAGATTCGTTACGCCAAAAGTCGCCTTCATGTTTTCAGCAAATCCAATACGACCAAAATCGTAGCTCGCCGTCAGCGTTGAAGACCAATACGCCGGAATCTTCTCATCATTTGTGTAGGTCATATAACGTGACCCAACATAGTTCGTATTGAAGTTCACGGTCGCTTTTTTCCACGTATAAGTCACATCGGCCTTATACATATACTTGGGATAATAAACCTGCTGCTTACCCTTAATACTGATCGTGCTTCCAGCATAAGGCAAGCTATCCTGCTGATAACGCGCGTCATTCCAACTAAAACTATTCGTAATCGCCAGACCTGGGAGCGGACGAATAGTGCCTAGAACGTCCGCTCCATTCACACTTTCACGCCCAACATTCAGATACGCATTATACGTGTTATTTACCGGCCCACTGGAAATCGCCGCTAAACGATTGAAATAATCTGTATGGTAATAATCAACACTTCCAGAGAAATACTGGCTGTTAAAACGATAACCAATCACATAATTCCACGTCCGCTCAGGGCGTAAAACAGACTTACTCGCATCAAACACACTCTGTGCGCTAACCTTACTCGTACCAATATGAGACCACGCACTCCCACTCGAAGACTGCGCTCCATAATCATAGGCCCGCATATTCTCAGCAATATCGACGTAAATCTCGTGATGCTCAAGAAAGCGATAATCTACATTCACATGCGGCAGAAAGGCATTTGCCGCAGTCAAAGCCCCATTAACGGGATGGCTATAATAGACTCCCCAATCCGACAACGAACTCGAATTATCTTCTTTCGTGCCCCCATGTGTGCTTTGCACCAAAGAACGGAATCCCGCCGTAACGGTCAGGTTTTTCAAGACCTTGTATGTATCTTGCAGATAAAACTGGAACGTATTGGTGTTAAAAGCATCACGCCACCACGTTGTCCCATTTGTAAAATCTGACAACGATGCATGTGGGTAATTAACACCATCTTGATACATCATCATGGGGTATTGGAAGCGATTATTCTCGTACCAAACACCCGTTTTAATATCGTTACGACGACCCGCCTGAATATCAAAACTCTGCACCACACCAAGACGGCGGGTATCAGGGTGCCCCACTTCAAGCACCATAGGCACCTGAGAATCTGGTGATGTTAAAGACGAATTTGTCCCCGCATAATCACCATTAGAAATATGTGCATACGCAATGGTTTTCGACGTAATACCGGGAGCCAGTTCAAAATCACCGGTCAATGCGGAGAGGTAATTCCGCTGAATTTGGGTGCCGTCATAAGCAAAATCGCTGATTTCATCATTGGATAAAACACCAGCATAATTCGCAGGAACACCGCCATTTTGCGCATAATACGCATACTGCTTTGCCAACGCGTAATTTGGCTTCAGATAAATGCTGTCCTGCCCTAGGCGTTGCCACATATTCTTGGTGACTGAGAGGTAATTGTACTGGGCAAAATTTGAATAATCAAAAATAGCCGTAATTTTACCGTGCTCACCAACAGGCTGAACAATTTTTGCATTCGCTTGGAGTTCAGATTGATCTCCGTAGCCCTTCCATAAATCCTGAGCCGTCCGTGCAAAAGAAGCATAAAACTTCGTACCCGTCTGGTTCAAAATACCACTATCCACACGCGCAAACGTACGGAAACCATGGTTACTCCCGAAGAGCTGGCTTAACCGTCCTCCAGCATGATCCGTCGGATCACTGCTCGCAAACGTCATGGCCCCCCCCAATGTCTGAGCCGATGGCGTGTCCAATGCGCCGGCTCCCTGAGAGAGGGTTAAACTGGAGATATTCTCCTGAATTTCAGCCTGATCAACGCCAAGACCATTCCAGTTATGAAAACCTTGTCCACCCATTGGAATACCATCCAACGTCGCACCAAGTTGGGTCTGGTTAAAACCACGGACGTACAATGTATTCGCCACGGTATCGAGACCAAAGGCATCATCCGATGTAAACAATGCCCCCGGTGTCGTTTGCGCCAAAATCGACACCGGGCTCGTACCCGCAACGAAATGATCCATTGTCTGGCGAGAAACCACTTCCACCGCATTATGCGATGCAATGCGCCGCACGCTCACAGTCAGCGTTTCATTTCCTGAAGCAACATGAGGCGCGGATTTCCGCACATGCACCGCAGGAGCACTCATTTTCTTCACACCAACGGTTTGCGTCGATTTGGTTTTCCCCCCCGTATGCGGCGCAGCTTCCGCATACGAGAAACCCGTCAAAACAGCTCCAGCCGCCACAGTTGAAAGAAGAAGGCGCAGTCTCATGATCACATCCGCTTAATTTAACTAATAATTTTCGGTGAAAATAAATTCACCCACATCTATACGATTAATTTTAAATTACATTAAAATAAGCGTTATACAAGCTCTCTTTACACAAAGTTTGTAACGAAAGCCCTATTTCGTTTCATATATGTCACGTTTTGATCTTTTTACAATATAAAAACAAAAAGGGCACAGCCAAGCTGTGCCCTTTCTGACCCATACAGTTTTATGCTGGACTTAAAAACCAGCGCTGATCGTACCGTAAAACTGACGTACAGCACCACGTTCCATCGACTGATAATCACCTGTTGCAGGGTTATCATTCTCACCCATCGTTGCGATGTACTTGGTGTTAAACAGGTTATAAACGTTAAAGCTTGCTGTTACATCACGCAGCACACTCACATTGCCAAAGCGATAATCCAAACCAGCATTCGCCAGCCAATACCCCCCAATGGACGTATCATTCATAAAGCTATAATAGCGTCGGCCCAGATAATTCGCATCAAAATGCGCCATTGCTCCATGCCAAGCATAAGAAACCGAAGCCTTGTACATCCATGCCGGATAATTAACGATCTTCTTACCTGCTAACGCGTAGTAGCCACCCGTGGTCTGAACATCCCGATCATAAGTTCCTTTATTGTAGGAAATATTATTATCAATCGTCAGCCCCGGCAGTGGCGTTAACGCTACATCACCGGTTGCACCGGTCATGGATACCTTACCAAAATCAATCACTTGCGAAATAGGGTTCGTTAAAGACCCCACAGCTGCAGCCAAAACCGGATGCAACAGCTTCGCATGATACACCGTCGCATTCGCCTGCAGGAATGAAGACGTATAGCGATAGCCACCCAAATAAACCCAAGCCTTAGAAGGCTTCAGGTCCTTACGTTGCGCCAAAAACGTATCTTGATCCTGTACCGAGTAAACCGAATTAGCCACACCATAAGCGGACACCTCATACGCCCGCATATTCTCGGCCACATCGACATAAAACTCATGATGACGGTTCACATGCCAATCCAAGTTCACATGTGGCAAGAACGCGTCAGAAGCCGTCAATGACCCATTGGGCAATGCCGTAGCGTCCGTATAGCTCTGATTATTATAATTAGCCCCACCAGATGTCGTCGCTACCATGGACTTAAAGCCCGCATGAAGAACAAGACCCTGCGCTAGGCGAATACTATCCTGCAAATGGGTTTGCACCACATTGGTGTTCCACTGGAACCCATAACCCTGCTGAAAAGCGGGGCCATAAACATCATATGGGCCAACAGCCTGCAATGGCGTTCCTTGCCCTAAAGCAGGTTCATTATAACTGAACAGCCCCGCAGCTTGGTTATTATTCTCATACCACACGCCACCTTCCAGCGTATGACGGCCAATCCGGTAACGCAATGACGTGTCCAAGCCATAACGCTCTTGACGATTCTGCCATACAATTTCAGAGAGCGGTGCACCCGTTCCCGGAGACGGTGTCGTATTATCCGTGTAGCTATAATAACCTGTCTGGCTATGACCGTAGAGCGTTGTGTTCCACGTCAACGCATCAGATAAAGCCAAGTCAAAATGCAGACCGCCCATATAATTGGTCTCTGCTTGCCCGCCATCATAACGCGCAATCTGTGAGCCCGGAATACCCGGCACACCAGCATAACCCGCCGGAACGGCTCCGCCATTCGCGATATTATAAGCCAGAGCATAATTCGGATACAGGTTTGGCGTCCGCCAGCCATCTTGCTGCAAAATGCCAACCGATGTGTCCGGATAATTCCACTGCGTCAGGCCCGACCAGTTGAAGAAGGCAGACACACGGCTTTGTGCACCAATCGGCTGCACCAACTTAGCATCAACCTGCTGCATAAACTGATCTTTACCACCCCCCATCCACATACCTTCATCCGTACGCGCATAGGACGTGAAGAACTTGGTCCCGCTCGAATTCAGCTTACCCGAATCCAGCCGGACATAAGTGCGGTACGAATCATAGCTCCCGAAAGACTGGCTGATCTTTCCACCGCGCCGATCACTCGGATCACTCGACGTCACCTGAACCGTGCCGCCCAGCGTATTGGTGGAAGGCAACTCAACAGACCCCGCCCCCTGAGACATACGCAAAGACTGCATATCGTCTGGGATAATCGCCGAAGCGAGGCTCAATCCATTCACCGACTGATAGGTCTGATCGTTCAATGGAACGCCATCAACCGTCACACCCATTTGGTTCATGAAGAACCCACGCACATAAAGATTCGCACCAAAACTATCGATGCCGAATGGATCCGTGGAGGTGAAATTCACACCCGCGTCACGGCTCAACATCCGGTATGGGCTCGTCCCCGGCACAAATTGGCGCATCACAGCCTTAGAGACAGATTGCTCTGCGTCCTGCCCCGTACGTGTCCGCCCGACGACTGAAACGCTCTCTTCACTCGTTGCATTCAATGCATGCGCATGGCGCACCACTGTATGTGCGTTTTCCACCGTATTAACGGGCTTAGACGCATGAACAGGAACGGCTTGATGACCCGCTTTATGAGCAACATTCTGCTTCACCGCAGCAGAAGCCACACACGGCATCGCCAACAACGCAACGGAAGACAAAAGACACTGTTTCAATCGCACGTTTTTTCCGGGCTCCTGATCACATATTTCCAAGTAAAGTTGCCCTGCACTATCAAGGCTTCGAACCAAAAGAGGGCGGCCCCTTTTACGGTTCCTAATTTGAGGCGAAACCCGTCATTAAAACGAATGACATTTCAATGACATGCACCGATTGTTGTTTTAAAGTCTCACGTTGCCATTATAACACACACCATACCGCATATAAAACTTTCAGAATGAAAGATTTGCCTGTTATCCTGACGGGATAAGGTAACTGCATCGTTTACTCAGCCTCTGCTCACTCCTCCTGATGCTACGAGACACATGACACCGGAACTCCTGATCGACGATCTCATCTTACGCCCGCTTTCATTACAGGATGCTCCGGCCGTACACCGCTTAATCAATGACTGGAGCGTGGTGCGCATGCTCAGTCGCCTTCCTTTTCCTTATCCACGAGACCTAGCGGATAAATGGATCGCCAGCGTCATTGCCGATAGTCAAAGTGGTGCAGCTTATCATTTTGCTATTACACGAGCAGGAACTCTCCTTGGTGTCATCGGGGTGACCGTCACAAAGCCTCAACACACCGCAACGTTAGGCTACTGGATTAGCCCCACCTTATGGGGACAAGGCATCACCACACGCGCCACACAGCGCGTCACCGAATGGGCTTTCACTGTCCTTAAACTCAAGCGCATGACCGCTGATGTCAGCGTGGATAATCCAGCATCGGCTGCCGTTTTACGCAAAAATGGCTTCCAAGAAATTGGTCAGTCCACACGTCGCTTCGTCTCACGCGGGCAAGAATGTCCCATCACCCTTTTTGAACGCACCGAAACCACTATGCCAACGCCAGAAGCACCTTTGCCCGCGGATACGGCACAGATTGACACCCCGGTCAGCCCAGTACCACCGGTGCCGACACCACCTCCACCCACCAAAACCCGCACCTTACTCGTCGTAGCCGCAGCTCTCATCAACCAAGATGGACAAATTTTGCTCGCACGCCGCCCCGAGGGCAAACCCCTCGCAGGTTTATGGGAGTTCCCCGGCGGGAAAGTAGAATCAGACGAATCGCCAGAACGTGCCCTCATTCGAGAAATGGAAGAGGAACTCGGCATAGACCTCAAAGGGGCCTGCCTCTCTCCCTTTACTTTTGTCAGCGCAGATGTCGGCGCCCGACACTTACTCATGCCACTCTATGTGGTCCGGCGCTGGCGTGGACAACCTTGCGGCAAAGAAGGCCAAGAACTGGCATGGGTCGATGCAAAAGATCTGCACACCTATCCCATGCCAGACCCTGACGTCCCTTTAATCCCCCTACTGCGGGAATTATTGGGGTGATGCTCTCACCCCAATACACTCACAGAGCGAACTGACGCTGCGCCAAACCCGGCACATCCGTGCGGAACGCATAGATTGAACCCGCCTGCTCCTCACGCGCCAATGCTTCTTCGGACAGGCCCTTGCGCGCTGTCGTCACGTACACAGTCCGCAGGTCATCACCACCAAACGTAATTTTCGTGACGTTCGAAACTGGCATAGCAATTGGCTCAAGCTGCGTACCATCTGGCAGAAAGCGGAGAATTTTGCTGCCGCCCCACACGCCAGACCAAACTGTCCCTTCGCTATCCGTCACGATCCCGTCCGGATAACCCTCCGTCAACGTGGCAAAAACGCGCTCATTCGACAGTTCACCGGCTTCATCCACATCGAAAGCATAGATGCGCTGCTCAGGGCTATCACACACATACAAAACTTTACCGCATGGTGAGACAGTCGGACCGTTTGAAACCGTGTAACCCTCATCATGATGAGTCACTTCTAGGCCTTTTTCACCACGCAGAACGCGATAAATCGAACCCGTCGGATGTGTTTCCCCGTTATCCATGGTGCCAAACCAAATACGGCCCTTCGCATCCACACAGCCATCATTCAAACGATTTCCCGGATGCTCTGGCTCGACCACGGTATCCACCGAAAATCCACCTGTTTTCGGGTCGAAACGGTGCAAACCATCACGCAAGCCCGCTAAGAACGTGCCACCTTCGACCGGCAATAAAAACCCAATCCGGTCGGGCGCAGTCCACACCGTACGCTCACCCGTAGCAGGCACAAAACGGTGTACTTTTTCTTCTACAATATCAACGAAATACAAAGCATTTTCAGCCGCGCTCCAAACAGGGCCTTCAGCCAAAGTCGCACGGATATCGTAAACACAAATTGGGTCGTGATGCTTCAACGTGGTCATGGCAATCCTGTCCAAAGAATGGAATAGAGTAGAAGAGTACACACTCTCAATGCACCCTAACAGGCATCAGACCATGCTTCAAAATATCCCGTCACCAAAAACGGCCTGCCTTCTGATTATCGGCAACGAAATTCTTTCTGGCCGCACACAAGATGCCAATACGCGCACGTTAGCACTTGCCCTTAACCAGCATGGTATTCGCCTATTAGAAGTGCGGATTATCCCCGATATCGAAGACCATATTATAAAAACCGTCACGACATGCCGGGAGAGTTTTGACTTTGTCTTCACCAGCGGCGGCATTGGCCCAACACATGACGACATCACCGCAGCCTGCATCGCCCAAGCCTTCAACGTTTCGCTCGTAAAGCACCTGCCCAGCTTTTCCGCTCTTGAAAAACATTTTGGAACAGAACGTTTTAACCCAGCCCGGCAACGTATGGCTTATCTGCCTGAAGGGGCCACCCCTATCGCTAACCCTGTCTCTGTCGCACCCGGCTTTACCATTGGTAACGTACACGTCATGGCGGGTGTCCCTAAAATCTTCACAGCTATGATCGAAGAACTGATTCCCACCCTACCGCAAGGCACAGCACTCAGCATGACAGGGTGGCACGCAAATGGCTTACGTGAAGGAGACCTCGCCGCTGGCCTAACAGCCATTCAAGAGCATTTTCCACAGCTAGATATCGGTTCATACCCCTACGATCACCCCAAAAACGGAAAAGGCGTCGCACTCATCGTCAAAGGGTACCATGCAGAGCAGGTTAAAAACGCAGCACAAGCACTGCATGACCTCATCATCGCGCAAGGGCAAACCCCACAGGAAGGCGAACCCTAACTGCTCACAATCATCACAACCTAACAGGCCGGATTTCTTTTATTTTTAAGAGAAATATGAAGGGAAAAGACACTGAGAGTATAAATGCTAATGCTGCACTGAACAGACAGAACACAAAAACGGCCTAGAGGTGACCTAATTCTAGGCCACCCCCAACGCCAAACCACTGAATTAATTCAACGCACCACGCGTCATGGCTAAGAACTTATCACGCCGCTTTTGCAGCAGTGCCGCACTGGTCAACGCCGTCAGTTCCACCAGTTCTTCAGCAATGGCATCACCAACAGCCTGCACAGCATCTTCTGGCGCACGCTGTGCACCACCAACTGGCTCTGTCACAATACGGTCAATCAAGCCCAGCTTTTTCAGATCCTGTGCCGTCAGCTTCAACGCTTCAGCCGCAGAAGGTGCCAATTTCGGGTCACGCCATAGAATCGACGCGGCAGCTTCTGGCGAAATTACAGAATAAATCGAGTGCTCAAGCATCATAACGCGATCACCCGCGCCAATAGCAATCGCACCACCAGAACCACCTTCACCGATGACAACAGCAATCAACGGCACAGGCGCTTGCAAACACACGTCAATAGAGCGGGCAATGGCTTGAGCCTGGCCACGTTCTTCCGCATCGATACCAGGCCACGCCCCTGCTGTATCAATGAAGCTCAGAATCGGCAGGCCAAAACGCCCTGCCATTTCCACCAGACGCTGTGCCTTACGGTACCCTTCAGGGCGCGCCATGCCGAAATTGTGCTTCAAGCGCGTTTCCGTATCGTGCCCACGCTCCGTACCAACCACAACCACTGGCTGACCACGGAAACGCGCCAGACCACCAATCATGGCCTCGTCATTTGCGAAAGCGCGATCACCCGCAAGCGGCGTGAAATCTGTGGTCAACAAGCGAACATAGTCCAGCGTTTTCGGACGTTGAGCGTGCCGAGCCACCTGCACTTTTTGCAGTGGCGTCAGCTTGCTATACGTCGTCCGAAGTTGCTTCTCTGCCTTGTCAGACAGACGAGCAATCTCGTCCGCAATGTCGATACCGCCAGCATTGCTGGCACCCGCATTCGGCTCTTCGCTGCCCATTTGACGAAGCTCGTCAATTTTGGTCTCCAGCTCGGCAACCGATTTCTCGAAATCTAGGAATTGGCGCATAGCTTGCCCGATAGCACGGAGACGCCCCAGAAAACAGCCCCAAAGCGTCTTACGATGTTACAGCCGCTAACGGGTGATGGGTCGTGACCAATTGGCGCAAGCGTTCTGCCATCACTTGCGTGTAGATTTGAGTCGTCGCGATATCTGCATGACCCAAAAGCATCTGTAACGCACGTAAATCCGCACCGCGTGCCAAAAGGTGGCTCGCAAAAGAATGCCGCAAAACATGCGGGCTGACACGCTCTGGATCAATCTCGGCCTTCATAGCGCAAGCATATAAAATTTTATCAAAACCCTGCCGTGTCAACGGCTTCGCAGGGTTCCGCCCCGGAAACAAATAAAGACTTCCTAGCCCTCGGTCATAATGCACCAACGCATCAGCCGCATCACGCGCCGCTTGCGATAAAGGCACGAGCCGCTCACGCCCCCCCTTACCGCGTACCAACAGCATCGGCCCTTTTGCCTGCACACACGTTGCCGGCAACGCTAAAAGCTCCGAAATACGAAGCCCTGTCGTATATAAAAGCTCTAAGGCTGCACGCGAAACAAGATCACGGCGCTCATCATCATGACCAATGGTACCGTATTCTAAAAGCCGCCGAATCTCATCTTCGGCCAATGGCCTTGGCAAGGTCGCTGACACTTTAGGAGCAATTTGCCGCGCTGTCGGATCATCTTCCCGCACGGATTCGAGCATTAAGAAACGATAATACTGCCGCAAACACGACAACCGACGCGCCGAAGTCCGGGCGGACAATTTTTGCTTCGATAAAGAAGCCAAATACGCTGCAATATCTGAAGCCGTCGCCTCCTCCAACCGAGAAGGAGCCACAAATCCTGCAGCATCTGTCAAATCTGCCGCATAGGCTACGCGCGTCAATTTCGCTGCCCCACGCTCTGAGGCCAGCATTTCCAAAAACGCGTCTATGTACCGATCATCAGACACCGCAGCGTTTCATCACTTAATGAGCAACAGCACCTTGGCCCGGTAAGGCTTTCGGCGCAGGCAAAGTCGGTAACGGCGTGGATGGCCCCATAGCAGGAGCAGCGTTAGCCGGATTCGCCCCCATAGGCACCGGTACAGCAACCATCGGAACACCACTGACAGAAGGAACAGGCGCCAAAGACGGCAAAGGCGTCCCCGACTCTTTCACAACAAATGCTGAAACTGGCAAAACTTTATGCACATTGCTCTGTGCCGGTGCACTCTGATCAAACCCTAGGCGCAAGAAACCACCACCACCGATGACAACCACAGCCAGGAAAGCAATGCCCGCAATCAACGGCAGGCGGGAAGAACGGTCAAAACCGGGCATATTTAGAGTACTCTCAGCAGTACAGAGGGGACGACTTGCCCTTCCTATGCTATGCAACGCAGCATGTCATCATCGTCTTCTTACCTTCATCCCGCCTCATTGACGCTACCTGCTTCCACGATGCACCGCATTCCACAACGCACCATCGTTTTGATCGGTATGATGGGTGTTGGAAAAACGACCATCGGCCGCCGCCTCGCTCAGCTTCTCGGCCGTCGCTTTGTCGATGCCGATGCCGAGATTGAACGTGCCGCAGGCTGTAGCATTACAGAAATTTTTGAACGCCATGGCGAAGCTTTTTTTCGTAATGGCGAACGACGCGTCATTACACGCCTCCTTGATGGTGCACCCTGCGTTTTAGCCACGGGCGGCGGGGCATGGATGAACAAGGAAACGCGCAGCCGAATCCGCCAACGCGGTCTCTCCGTATGGTTACGCGCGCCTATCCCGGTCCTTTTAAAACGTGTCCATGGCCGCCACGGTCGCCCCCTTCTCGCGACAGGCAACCCGCACGACATTCTCAGCAGCTTAGCTGAACAACGGCATCCCATTTATGCGGAAGCTGACCTTATTGTAGATTGTGGAGATGAAACGGTGGAACAGGGCGTCGAAAAACTGCATGAAGCTCTCTCAACATGGCAACCACCAGAGAAAGTGCATGTTGCCCTTCAAAACCACGCTTATGATGTTCTCATTGGTAAAGATTTAATCGACCGTGCGGGGCGCTGGTTAGCACCGATTCTTCCTCAAAAACGCGTCGTCATTATTACAGATGAGCATGTAGCCACACTGCACCTGACACGACTCGAGACAGCTCTAGCCGAGACAGAGATTCGTTTTGATACGCTCCGCGTTCCACAAGGAGAGGGGAGTAAATCCCTTTCACGCTATAGTGATCTGATGTCCCGCGTACTTGCGCTGGGAATCGAACGCCACACCACCATTGTTGCTTTAGGAGGTGGCGTTGTTGGCGATTTGGCTGGATTTGTTGCCGCGACCGCCCTGCGTGGCCTTCCTTTTGTACAAATCCCCACAACACTCCTTTCGCAGGTGGATAGCTCAGTTGGCGGCAAAACCGGCATTAACTCTCCTTCTGGTAAAAATCTCATTGGCGCATTCCACCAACCAGTTTCCGTTCTGGCAGATAGCTCTGTCCTCGCTACCTTACCGCGCCGTGAACGTGTTGCCGGCTATGCTGAAATCGTAAAAGCCGGCCTGATCGGTGACCCCGAACTCTTTGCGTGGTGTGAAGCAAACGGCGCCCACGTTTTAGACGGCAACCCTTTCGCATTAGCTGAAGCTGTCAAACGCGCCTGCGCTTTTAAAGCCAAAGTAGTCGCTCAAGATGAACGAGAAATCGCAGCTCAAAACGGGCGCGCATTGCTCAATCTAGGTCACACTTTTGGTCACGCTCTCGAAGCAGAAATGGGCTATAACGGCCGCCTTCTTCATGGAGAGGCCGTTTCTATTGGCCTCCATTTAGCCATGCGCCTTTCCGTACAACTTGGTTACGCTAAAGAGAGCGACCTAGAACGCTTAGATACTCATCTACAAGCCCTTAATATGCCCATGAGTATTCACACATTGAGCAATAATTTTTCTGCCACAACGCTCGTCAATAATATGATGCGCGACAAGAAAATGAAAAATGGCAAAATTGCGTTTATTTTATTACGAGGAATTGGCAAAGCATTTACAAATTGTGACGTTCCGCTCGAACAGGTCAAAACCCTTCTGGAAGATGAAGGGTGCACCCCATAATACCTCTTTATTGACCCGCACTAAGATTAGAGAAGGTATTGATTTTTATTAATATTTTTATCTGATCATAAAAAATTAAAGTATGGTGCTATCTGCCCTATTAAGCTAAGGCAAAATACGCAGCGCAATTATATTGTGTTGGAGTCGGAACAAACTGTGACTAAAAACACACAACCTCCACTCCTATAGCGCCGGAACCACCCTAGATCACTTGGTGAAGGGGAACTTACGGATCTATATGCACTTATGCATCGCGCTGGGTCAGTTAGTCTAAGACAGGAAACTGATGGACTGGCTGCTCGAACGTTAAGTCACGAAAGAGGACGAAAACATGCGTCTCCGCACGGCACTCCTTGCCATGACATCGATGGTGGCGGCACCGTCGCTCGCTATGGCAAGCACGATCACCGGCCCATACGTCGATCTCGGCGGCGGCTACAACTTGGTTCAGACACAGCACGGCTCGTTCTCACCAACGACGCAAGCTGATGGCTCTTCCTACAATGGCAGCACCAATTCCGCTTTCCGTCATAAAGACGGTTTCACGGGCTTCGGCTCAGTAGGTTACGGCTTCGGTAACGGCCTGCGCGCCGAAATCGAGGGTGTATACAACTACTCTCAGCTGAACCACCGCAACTTCACGGCAGCTCCAGGCTCAACGTCCGGTTCTGACCAGTCTTACGGCGGTTTCGTCAACGTCCTGTATGACATTGACCTGTCTCAGTTCGGCCTGAACTCACCAGTAACGCCATATGTTGGTGTCGGTGCAGGTTACCTGTGGCAGCACCTGAACCCCACAACGACGTCCTACACGAACGGCGCAGTTAACCGCATCGGCGGCACAAACGGCAGCTTCGCGTATCAGGGCATCGTTGGTGCAGCTTACGACATCCCAAGCGTACCAGGCCTGGCTCTGACGACGGAATACCGTTTCGTTGGTCAACAGTTCGCAAACGGTTCCTTCAGCTCAACGTCGTACAACACGACGGGCCGCCACACGGGCAACCTGAACTTCGACCCACGCTTCTCGCACCAGTTCATCCTGGGCCTGCGTTATGCGTTCGATACGGCTCCTCCTCCTCCGCCGCCAGCACCAGTTGTTGTACCGCCTGCGCCTCAGCCAGCTCGTACATACCTGGTATTCTTCGACTGGGATAAGGCTGACCTGACGGGCCGCGCTCGTGAGATCGTTGCTACGGCTGCTCAAGCTTCTACGCACGTTCAAACAACGCGCATCGAAGTTAACGGCTACACCGATAACTCCGCAGCTCGCCCAGGCGCAGCTGGCCAGAAGTACAACATGGGCCTCTCCATCCGCCGTGCAGACGCTGTTAAGGCTGAGCTGGTTCGTGATGGCGTTCCTGCTGCTGCTATCGACATCCACGGCTTCGGTGAGCAGAACCCACTGGTTCCAACGGGTCCAAACACTCGTGAGCCTCAGAACCGTCGCGTAGAAATCATCCTGAAGTAATTCAGGGCGAAAGCCACGCGTATCGCGCCGGAACCTCGGTTCCGGTGTCGGTTCCACGTTAAGGCGTCCTTCGGGGCGCCTTTTCTGTTTCTAAGCACCACACATATAAAACCTTTATGAATGCCCTTCGGGGGTTTCCATAAACCTGCTTAAAAAGCAGAGATTTTTCCTGCATGGGATTGCCTCGTGGCTCGGTTTTCCATTCGTATTCCGCTCTATTGTCAGCAATTTCTACGTTTCGGCGCTGTAGGTAGCCTTGGCCTTCTCGTTGATTGTGCCAGCGTCACGCTCCTACGCCCCCTTCTCAAGCTCACGCTTGCTACACTTTGCGCCTATTTTATCGCCGCAAGCGGGAACTGGCTGCTCAACCGCCTTTGGACATTCCGGGAAACCTCCACACAGCAGTCGCTGATCGTACAATGGTTACGTTTCCTCGCCGCAAACAGCATCGGGTTTTTATTTAATCGTGGCGCGGTATTTAGTCTGTACGCAGTATGGCCGATCACACGACACCACCCCGCGATTGCCCTCGCAATCGGCGCGGCTTGCGGCATGATAGCGAACTTCAATCTCTCAAAACGACTCGTTTTTTATAGCTCCACACAAAAAGCCACCCATCCCCAAACGGATCAAGACGCACACCAACCCGCCACATTCTCCAAACTCTCTTAGACACACCTGTACGGTACGCATTTCCAAGAGCGTCACAATCGTCTAGGAGAAACAGACATTTTCTTGCCGTTTTTTCGGAATTGCGCGCGCTCATGACCAGTACAAACGATATCCGCTCAGCTTTCCTTGAGTATTTTGCCTCCCATGGCCACCGCATCGTTCCTTCGGCCCCTCTCGTGCCGCAGAACGATCCAACGCTTCTGTTTACGAATGCGGGCATGGTGCCATTCAAGAACCTGTTCACAGGTCAGGAAACACGCTCTTACAAACGTGCAACCTCAGCACAAAAAGTCGTGCGCGCAGGCGGTAAGCATAATGACCTCGACAATGTCGGGTACACAGCACGTCACCACACTTTCTTTGAAATGATGGGCAATTTCAGCTTTGGTGACTACTTCAAAGCTGATGCCATTGAATTTGCATGGAATCTGCTCACTAAGGGCTTTAACCTACCCAAAGAAAAGCTTCTGGCCACTGTCTATGCAGACGATGAAGAAGCCGCTGGCCTATGGCGCAAGATCACCGGTCTGAGCGACGATAAAATCATCCGTATCGGCACAGCTGATAATTTCTGGCGTATGGGTGATACAGGGCCGTGCGGCCCATGTTCCGAAATTTTCTTTGACCATGGAGAAAGCGTTTTCGGCGGCCCTCCAGGCAGCCCTGACGAAGATGGCGATCGCTTCGTCGAAATCTGGAACCTCGTGTTCATGCAGTTCTTCGAAGAACCTGCTGGTGTTCGTAACCCACTTCCACGTCCTTCCATTGATACAGGTATGGGCTTGGAACGATTTGCCGCGATTCTCCAAGGCAAACGCGACAACTACGACACCGATACAATGCGCGCACTCATCGAAGCTTCGGCTGATGCGCTGCATCAAGATCCTGATGGCCCCTTCAAATCTAGCCACCGTGTCGTCGCAGATCACCTGCGCTCAACAGCATTCCTCATTGCTGACGGCGTGCTGCCTTCTAAAGATGGCCGTGGCTATGTTCTGCGCCGTATCATGCGCCGAGCCATGCGCCACCTACACATGATGGGCGCAAAAGAGCCGGTTTTCTATCGCCTCCTCCCCGCTCTGATTCGTCAAATGGGCGCCGCCTACCCCGAATTGGTTCAACACCAAGCTCTTATCGCTGAAACCATGAAGGGCGAAGAAGAACGCTTCACCGCCCTTCTGGAACGCGGCCTGACGCTTCTCTCCGATGAAGTATCTCGCCTTGGTGAGAAAGAAGCCCTTCCAGGTAACGTCGCCTTCCGTTTGTACGACACATTCGGCTTCCCACTGGATCTGACACAAGACGCATTGCGTGAGCAAAATCGTACCGTTGACGAGCAAGGCTTTGAAGCCGCTATGTCCGAGCAACGTGCACGTGCACGCGCTGCATGGACAGGCTCAGGTGACGCAGCGGCAGAAACCATTTGGTTTGACGCACGTGATAAGCACGGCGCGAGCGAATTCCTTGGTTACACATCCGAAAAAGCTGACGCCGAAATCCAAGCCATTTACAAAGGCTCCGATGAACTCGCGGAAGCACCTGCTTCCGATGAGACTGTTGCATTCCTCCTCAACCAAACACCGTTTTATGGTGAAAGCGGCGGTCAGGTTGGGGATCATGGCACACTCACCGCATCGGGTCTCACCATCGAAATCACCGATACGCAAAAACGTAATGGAGATCTTCTTGTCCATTATGGCCGCGTCGTTGAAGGCACCGCAAAACCAGGTATGGCGGTCCATGCAGAGCTAGACCATACACGCCGTACAGCTATTCGTGGCCATCACTCTGCAACACATTTGCTGCATGAGGCCCTACGCCGTCAGGTTGGTAATCACGTCACACAAAAAGGCAGCTTAAACGCCCCTGAACGCCTACGTTTCGACATCAGCCAGCCACGCCCCCTAACACAAGAGGAGCTTCTTGCCGTTGAGGCCGAAGTCAACGAGCGCATTCGTGAAAATGCGCCTGTTGAAACCCGCCTCATGACGCAAGAACAGGCCGTCGCCGAAGGCGCTATGGCGCTTTTCGGTGAAAAATATGGCGATGAAGTCCGCGTTGTCTCCATGGGCCAGGGCGACGATGCCCGTCACGCTTATTCTATCGAACTCTGTGGCGGTACACACGTCCAACGCCTGGGTGAAATCGGCACGTTCCGTATTATTTCAGAAACTGGCGTTTCTGCTGGCGTACGCCGTATCGAAGCCGTTTGTGGCCTCGCAGCAGAAAAGCTGGCGCTGGAAACAGAAACACGCCTGAAAGATATTGCTGACCTTCTCAAGGTACCCGTCAGCGATGCAACTGCACGCGTTGCCGCCCTGCTGGAAGAGCGTAAAGCGCTGAACAACCAAATTTCAGACCTACAGCGCCGCCTCGCAACGGGTGGAGCTGCCGAGTCTAATGAAACCATCAATGGCATCACTCTCAGCGCACGCAACCTTGGCGATGTCAGCCCCAAAGAGCTGAAAAGCTTAGCCGAAGAGATCACCAAACAAATCGGCTCTGGCATCGTGGCTCTAATGTCTGCGGCAGATGGGCGCGGTAGCATCGTAATCGCCGTGACCAAGGACCTGTCCGAGCGCTTTAACGCCGTCACATTAGTACGTGAGGCTTCTGCCCTTATGGGGGGAAAAGGCGGCGGCGGTCGGCCAGATATGGCACAAGCTGGTGGCCCAAATGCTGACTCCGATGCAGTTTTTGCTATGCTGAGAAAAACCCTCGAAGGGTAAAGGTCATCATTCGAGGCATTGCAACAAAGAGTAAGTTCCTTCGGAAGCGGCTTGTGCCATTCCGAAGGAATAAATAAATTTTCTTTTATCGAACCTACCCCCTTCGGGTTCGCTCTTTGGCCATCCTCTCATTAGGTGGAGACACACCATGGATTGCGGTCGCGATACACTTTCTAAGCTGCTTGAAGGCGTTAAAACCTTCCAAAACGATGTTTACCCAGAAAGTGCAGAACTGTTTGAAAGCCTCGCAAACAGCCAAGCGCCTTCTACGCTGTTCATCACCTGTGCAGACAGCCGAATCAGCCCCAGCCTGATCACCCAAACCCAGCCAGGTGAGCTCTTCATCGTCCGTAACGTTGGCAATATTGTCCCAGCCTACGGTGAAATGCTTGGCGGTGTTTCTTCAGCCATCGAATATGCTGTGGCCGTTCTCAAGGTCAAAAACATCATCATCTGCGGACACTCCAACTGTGGTGCCATGGGTGCGTTGATGAACCTGAATGACCCAAAACTGGATGGCCTTCCCACCGTCCGCAGTTGGATGCGCAATGGTGAAGCTGCCCGCGCAACCCTAGGGGACCTTAAGGCAGAAGATGCTGGCCCCGCGCAAATCCGTGAACTGACGGAAAATAACGTGCTATTGCAGCTGGCGCATCTACGCACTCACCCTGCTGTGGCACGCGCACTCGCTCAAAAAGAGATCACCTTACAAGGTTGGTACTACGATATTCCCAAAGGGCAAATCGCCGTTTTGGATGAACAAACCCGGACCGCACGCTCCGTATCGGATGTCCTTTCTGACCTTGGCGCCTAAGCTCTCTACCCGCTTTTGGACAAAGTGCTGCCTCACGGCAGCACTTTTTTTCTCTACCACAACAGCAAACGCACACCGTCTAAAACTCAGCACATGGAATCTCGACTGGCTAACTCTCAGGCAGAGCGGAGACGCGGCTCTTCCTCCAGACGTTCCCAGCCGCACACAGAATGATTTCCTACGGCTTCATGCCTATGCTGACCACCTCAATGCAGACATTATTGCTTTCCAAGAAGTCGAAAACGTAAAAGCAGCCTCACGTATTTTCGACCCGCAAAAATACCAATTTATCTTTAGCCAAGACAACGTCATTCAAAAAACAGGGCTCGCTATCCGTAAATCGCTCTCTGTTTCCGTCAACCCACCTGTGCAAGAACTCGACAATACTCCGCCAACAGCGCTCCATCATCTACGCAGCGGGCTTGATGTCACACTGTCTGACGGCCCTCAAACACTGCGCTTGCTGGTCGTACATCTCAAAACTGGCTGCTGGGACCAACCGCTGAGCCAAAAACAACATTCCTGCCCGACTCTATATCAACAATTCACCACTCTAGAAAACTGGATCGCCGAGCGACAAGATGAAGACATACCCTATGCTATTTTGGGAGACTTCAATCGCAGATTAACTCCCAGCGATCCACTCATGCAGCACATGAACACGATTGCCCCCCTCAGTCTCACCACAGCCGGTTTCGCTAGCCCCTGCTGGCAGGGTGAATCCTTTATTGATCATATTCTGCTTGGTAACACTGCGCGCCAATGGCTTATCCCTCAAAGCCTACGAGTCTTAACCTACCAGCATGATACGAGCCCCACAGGCCTTTCAGACCACTGCCCGGTTTCTATTACTCTAGACATGCCTGACGCGCCTTCTACGCAATAAAAAAGGGCTGGCAAAGCCAACCCTTTTTATCAAAGACACCGTAAGAAGAACCCTTCAGACGGTTCTTCCAATTTTACTTGGAAGCAGCCTTCTTGTGACCCTTATGGTGCTTGTGCTTGTGATGATGCTTAGCAGCACCCTTATCGTCAGCAGCAGGTGCCGCCGCGTCAGCTGCTGCAGGCGCAGCGTCTGTTGCAGCTGGAGCAGCAGGTGCTGCCGGAGCAGCAGCAGGTGCCGCAGCCGTCGTTGCTGGGTCAGCAGCGAATACAGGAGATGCAACTGTCAGAGCCAGAGCAGAAGCGGCAGCGATCAGAGAAACATTGAACAGACGCATGGGAAACCAAGCTCCATATAGAAATAATCACTGGATCAGGACCTAAAAGAACGAAGAAATCGCCCCTCAAATCTCGACCTTGATTGAAGCCTATCACTACATTTTCCGATAGTCGCGCATTAACTTTTAGAAATTTCAAGTCAATAGGGCAGGTATTCGTGAATACGCCTCAATTATGACACATTCCGTTACCTTTCAACGCCTCCATAAAAAAAGCCGGCTGACACAATGTCAGCCGGCCCTTCAAAACGCTTAGCAAAACGCTCTTACGCTTCCTTAGAACGCGATGCGCGCTTACGCTCATGCGGATCAAGGTAACGCTTACGAATACGAACTGCAGACGGTGTCACTTCAACCAGCTCATCGTCCTCGATGTATGCAATTGCTTGCTCAAGGCTCATCTTACGCGGCGGCGTCAGAAGCAGCGCTTCATCCTTGCCGGATGCACGCATATTGGTCAGCTTCTTTTCACGAACTGCGTTAATATCAAGGTCATTCTCGCGTGAGTGCTCACCCAAGATCATGCCCTGATAAATCTTCTCACCCGCATCAACGAACAGCGTACCGCGGTCTTGCAGAGAGAACAGTGCGTATTGCGTCGTCGTACCATCTTCAGCCGAGATCAAGGAACCGTTACGACGGCCTTCAATCGTACCAACATACGGATGGTAACCATCGAACAGACGGTTCATCAGGCCCGTACCACGCGTATCCGTCAGGAATTCACCGTGATAACCAATCAAACCACGTGACGGGATCAGGAACGTCAGACGGACCTTACCACCACCAGACGGACGCATATCCTGCATCACGCCCTTACGCAGGGACATCTTTTCAACGACAACACCAGAGTATGGCTCGTCAACGTCAACCAGAACTTCTTCGAACGGCTCTTCGCGCTCACCCGTTTCTGGGTTTTCACGGAACAGCACGCGCGGACGACCGATCGTCAGCTCGAAGCCTTCACGACGCATCGTTTCAATCAGAACGCCAAGCTGAAGTTCGCCACGACCAGCAACTTCAAATGCTTCACTTTCCGGGCTATCCGTTACCTTAATAGCAACGTTGCCTTCGGTTTCCTTGAAGAGACGGTCACGAATCTGGCGAGACGTTACCTTCTTACCTTCACGGCCACCCAACGGACCATCGTTAATACGGAACGTCATGGACAGGGTTGGTGGATCAACAGGCGTTGAAGGCAGCGGTGCTTCAACCGTTGGGTCAGCAATCGTGTCCGGAATGGTTGCTTCAGACAGACCAGCAACAGCGACAATGTCACCTGCTTCTGCTTCTTCAACTGGCACGCGGTCCAGACCACGGAAAGACAGCAGCTTGGTCAAGCGGCCCGTTTCCACAATCGTACCATCGCGACGCAGAACGCGGACAGGCATGTTCACCTTCGCACGGCCCTGCTCGATACGCCCCGTCAGGATGCGGCCAAGGAAGTTGTCGCTTTCCAGAATGGTGGACACCATGCCGAACGGCGCGTCCTTGTCCAGGCCCGGCGTTGGCACATGGCGCAGCACGAGGTCAAACAACGGAGACAGATCTTTGCGCGGACCGTCAATTTCGAGATCCGCCCAACCTTGACGGCCAGATGCGTACAGCATCGGGAAATCGAGTTGGTTTTCATCCGCACCCAATGCCGCGAACAGATCGAAGATCTCTTCATGCACTTCATCAGGGCGCGCATCGCCACGGTCAATCTTGTTCACCACAACGATTGGGCGTATGCCGCGTGCCAGCGCCTTACCCAGAACGAACTTCGTCTGTGGCAATGCACCTTCAGCAGCATCGACGAGGATGATCGCGCCATCCACCATGCTCAAAATACGCTCAACCTCACCGCCGAAATCGGCGTGGCCCGGTGTATCAATAATGTTGATACGTGAGTTGTTCCAGACAACAGACGTACATTTTGCGAGAATGGTAATACCACGCTCACGTTCCAAATCGTTGCTGTCCATCGCACGATCAGCAACATGCTGATTGTCACGGAACGAGCCGGATTGCTTGAGGAGCTGGTCGACCAGCGTGGTCTTGCCATGATCAACGTGCGCGATAATGGCGATATTACGGAGTTCCATACGGTCTTCCAGAAAGAGGCTTACAAAGATCAAATTCCGCGATCTTCTGCACTGAATCCTGACAATTTGCAAATGCTGTCGTCGTCTTTTCATATACGACGCCACTTGAGCCATCGCAAAAGCTGCTTCACATACGCAGAAAATCCGCTTTTATGTAGTTTACACTCGAAGGAAAACTCTATGCCTCACCCTGGCCCATCTGCTCCCGGCACCGATGCTCTTAGTCAGTTAGGACAGCATGCTGTTCCTGCATCTTCCCCTGAAGAAGCCGTGCTGGAGCGTGTTCCCGCACCACATAAAGGGCGCCAATACGTCATTCGGTTTACCGCACCTGAGTTTACATCCCTCTGCCCCGTCACTGGCCAGCCTGACTTCGCACATATTGTCATTGACTACATTCCACGTGACTGGATCGTTGAAAGCAAATCTCTTAAGCTTTATCTTACCAGCTTCCGCAATCATGGTGCTTTCCATGAAGATTGTTCGGTTAGCATTGCAGAACGGCTTGTCGAACTTCTCGACCCCGAATGGCTTAGAATCGGTGCGTACTGGTATCCTCGCGGCGGCATTCCCATTGACGTTTTCTGGCAGACTGGCACCGCTCCAGAAGGTGTCTGGATTCCTGCACAAGATGTTCCTGGTTATCGCGGCCGCGGCTAAGCTTCGCTTATGACCGAGGTAGCAGCCATAGCGCGCTCAACCAATGGCCCCATTACACAGGCGCGCCTTCAGCATGATTTGACGCGACTAGGAGTACAGCCAGGCATGACCATCCTGGTTCATACGGCCCTTAGCCGTATCGGTTGGGTCTGTGGTGGTGCACAGAGCATGATCAACGCGCTACTGGCCGTTCTCGGCCCCAACGGCACACTCATGATGCCTGCTCAGTCCCCTAGCCTGAGTGACCCACAACATTGGAGCAACCCACCTGTCCCACAAAGCTGGTGGGCTACAATCCGCGCGTCTCAACCACCTTATGATCCGTCTCTCACCCCAACATATGGTTGCGGAGCCGTCCCCGAAGCCTTCCGGCATTGGCCCGGAACACAACGTAGCGACCACCCACTCTTGTCTCTCTCTGCACGCGGGCCAAACGCTACAGAGCTTTTACATCACCAACCTTTAGAAGACCCCCTCGGCTGCGAATCTCCCTTGGCACGACTAGAAGATAAAGACGGGCTCATTCTTATGATCGGCTGCGGTTGGGAGACATGCACAGCGTTGCACCTTGCAGAACGCCGTGCAGCACCAAACGCCCCTCGCCTTCAAGACGGCGCTCCCATGCTCATCAACGGGCAGCGCCAGTGGGTGCCCATTTCACTTCCCATTATGGACAGTGATCGCTTCGTCAAAATTGCCGCACAATTAGATGGCCAAACGTTCATGAAACACGGTCATATCGGCGAAGCCTACACGCGCTTTTTCCCATTACGCCCCGCCAACCATTTGGCTGAAAAAGCCTTACGCTGTTCTTAAGCCCTCTCTCCCAAGCTCGATAGCAACACCACAGCCTAGCTGCACGTTCTAAGGAGAGCGGGATCCAACATCTGGCATAACGTTTCGCCCCTTAAGGCTAGCTCAATACTATCACCGCCAAAGCAGCACCACAGGAACAGTCATAGAAAAGACTGGCTGGTCAAACCCTGCGATGAGTTAAACGGCTGGGTCACGCATCAACCGCACCATGCCGCGCCCGCACGATACTCTCAGCAACCACACTCCCAACAGAAGAGCCGCCATATCCAAACACAGCGCAAAACACTCGACATCCCCTTGTTGCCAATGGCGCCAACCATCCACAAGCGGAAGCACTAACGTGATACCCGCCACAACACGCATCAACCATGGCGTTGCACGCTCGCCTCCCAGACAAGAGGCAACCAACAAACATGCAAAGAATACAACGTAGAATACGCGCTCGCATACGGCATAATATTCTGCATGTGGCATCACCAGCATTGCCACCAAAACCGCTGAAACACCGGCCATACACCCAAATATCACCCCTGCGCTTAAAACAGACAGTAAACGTGTTCCAAAGCGGTCTGCCGCATATCCCGCTGCACGATCCTTGCGCCGACGCGATGCCAGCCAAAGCGCATTCCCTGAATAAAAAAGAAAGCTGCCGACTGCGCTCATCAACGCCATACCAACATGACCAAGCCAGCCACCAAAACGCCCAAAATGGAAACCGCCGATCGCAGCAGCAGCAAGAAACGATGTGCTCTGGTGATAGGGCAAATCTTTCACCCCAACGAGACGACCATCATACGGGTCCACTAGAGCAACGCCCCCTCGGGCAATGCGGGTAACGGTTGTTGAATCAGGCCCAACAGCCATGACACGAAAACCACCCTGCCGCGGGAAATAATCCAAATCTTTTGGTGTAAAACTAGGCACTTCCTCTTTGAGATGCGCGACGAGAACATCAGGCTCTAAAAAAGTTTTCTCGTGCTGTAACGCCTTCATATCATGCACCGGCGACACATTCTTTTTAGTGCTTGGCATCACCTTAACAACCGGCACAAACAGCGCACGCTCCGCCATGCCTAACGGCTCAACGAAAGCAAAACCTAATGCTGTGACCGCAATCATAATATGGAAGGGCAATGAAAACACACCCAACAACGTATGCAGATCAAACCATGCCCGCCGCGCCCCTTGCCCTAAACGCATATTAAACAGCGCCCGCACGACCGACGGAAGCATCACCACCACACCGGACACCAACGCCATGGCATACAGAAAAGCAATAATACCCATAACTGGGCGGCCCCAAGCACGGTTCAAGGGCAAACCAATCCGCTGATGCAACATATTCAAAAAACGAGCGCCCTGCGGCGGCACACGCTGCGCCAACACCACGCGCCCCTGTGCATCCAAACCCGCATAAACGGTCAAGCCGGGACCACGGTCACGGTCCTGCTGCAACACCCAACTCATACTTGAAGGATTTGCACCTTCTGGAGCCAAATGGAGCGTAAAACCTGCACGCGCCCTAGGGTTTTCCGCCAATGCTTTGTCTCGCAACTCCCCCAAACGACTAAACGGCACGGGTTCCGGCAGCCCCTGTGAAGAGGCAGCCCAGCTTTGCAAAGGTTCCTCAAACTGGGTCAGCGTACCAGCATAAAAACCAATAAACAAAAACAGCCCGGCCAAAATACCTACCCAACTGTGTACACGACGATACAACGCCACAATTTCTGGCTTACGCATTATAATGCCACCCACCCAGCAACGCAGAGCACATACAAAAGGCCGTACCCCCCCCAGACGAGTATGTTCCCCATCACCATAACGCCTAACGCCCGCAAGCCAGAACGGCACGTCAAGGATACACACACAGCCGCCACCCACACGACACCCGGCACCCAGCGCAGCAACAAGGCTTCCGCTTGATCCAACTGCGCCGAAACCTGCAAAAGCAGACCCAAATCTCCCAAGACGCCAAAACTTAAAGGAGCCCCCAGAAGCAAACCCGTCACGACTTTACTCAACCATTGTTTCAAGAGCGCATCAGGGTCTTGTCCACCCCGTTTATGTCGCCGGGAATCACGCATCACGATGTGAAGACTGACAAGGGCGCATAGCGTTCACCGCCAACAGCAAACCACTCAAAAAGGCCACAAGGATACAACCCAACATCAACATCAGAAAAGCCATACTAAACGCGGCTGGAAACGAGAAAGAACGCCACAAAGTCCCCCAACTCATCACCCATAAAAATCCAGCCACTCCCCACCCTATTTTGCGTGGCAAGGGCTTGCGTAATAATGTTTGCGCTGAAGATGAAAGGTACAAAAAAAGAGCCGATAACAGTGCAAAAAAACTGCTCAGCCCTACCAACATTATTGAAAGAGGCATTCTCATCCTCTCCAGAAAAACGGAGACCAGACCCACTTTATCGCGTCTTTTGTCACGTTCCTAAAAACCTTATTAGCCGCGGCAATAATTGATTGAACGCGCAGCCCATATCACAAATAATAATTAATCTCAATTAGAAACCTTAAAAACACCCGGATAGTCGCCTTATCCGGGTACTCTTAAACGCATAATTTTAACGGTTACGCTGTTCTGCACGATATTCCGTCAGCGCATAAACAGACCAAATCGCGGCCGGAACCCAGCCAATGACCGTGATCTGCAACACCAAACAAATCAAGCCACTAATTGGGCGGCCAATGGTGAAAAACTGCAGCCAAGGCAACAAAAGAGCCAATAGAAAACGCATAATCTGTCCTCTCATTAAGATGACTATTCACAGCCTTATCATCCGCCATGATGCCCCAAAACACAATGATAGCCCAAAAGCCCCCTAGCTCTCTTCATTAGACAGAAACACTTGAGTGGCCTATCTTCCTACCTCCCAACATTCGCCAAGAGCTTCGCCATGCGTATCAGCATCTTATTCCTCACCCTTCTTTTCGCAGCCTGCTCCCCTGCCAAAAAATCCTCAGAGAAAGCGCCTGCCATGACGATGGCAAACCCTGCTTCTGTCTATTGCGTAAAGATCGGAGGACGATCTGAAATTCGTACCGAAGCCCAGGGGCAAGTGGGGTACTGCCACCTACCCGATGGCTCTGTCCACGAAGAATGGGCGTTGTTCCGTTCCGCCCCGACCACACACTAAATCAAGGCGCGGTTAACCAACCACCCGTAAACCCAGCACGCGTCAAACCATCACGAATGTGACTGTTTTGACGCATGACCTGCCACACAAAACCACTGCGCCAGTTCTCCAGCATGAGTAAAATGGGCCCCTGATCAATACCCAACTGTTGCCCATCAACCCAAAAATGCCCTTGGTCATTAAAGGTCAAATTAAAGGAATCTTTGAAGCCATACTGATCATAAATGCGGCTTCCATAGCGCTCATACATTGCATGCAAAGTCGGCAGAACAATCTCCGGCGCAAACGCAACAGACCCACCCGCTGCCGTCGGCGCAATCGTCCCATCATCCAAAATATAATCTGCACCCGCTCCACGCGCACTATACGCCAAATAATGACGGTCTTGCCCTTGAGTAGCCTGACGCGCCTCTCCCGGCCCATCACACGCCGTCAGGCCCCACACATCCGAACCATAACCAACCCATTTCCCCGGATTACGCACAGCATAATCGCGCTGTACATAAGTAGCTGCACGACTGTTTTGAAAGTAATCTGTGTGGTGTGCCCGCGAAAATGCATCCTGAATACCACGCAGATCTAACCAAGCTTCACTATATTGATGCCCAAAGAGCGGTGCAAAATTCAAAAAAGTCTTGCCCTCAAAGCTCGTCCATTGCCCTGCAAAACTTTGCGTCCATTGATCCCATAGAGTCGGCGGCAGAGGAGATGTCGGGGAGGCTAAAGAAAGCAGATACAGAATCAAACCTTCATTGTATCCCTGCCACGGCGTGACAATGAACGTGCCCGGCGGGTACCACCCCATTCGTAACCACTGACCACCATCGCGCATCCACGCCCAGTCGACCCGGCGATACAGTGCTTCTGCCAAAGAACGAATCTCACTCTCATCCGACGTGTCACGGTTATAGTAAGACTGAGCAAACAGAACGCCCGACATAAAGAGCGCCGTATCAATACTGGACAACTCGGACCAATCTGCCACGCGCAAACCCGTATTGGGGTCCAGAAAATGGTAGAAAAAACCATGATACCCGGCACTGCCAGACACATTACCGTTCTGCGGCAAAGAACTTAGAAAACGTAACGTCACCAAAGTGCGCGCCACTGCTGCATCCCGCGCAATATACCCGCGCTCTGCCCCAATACCGTACGCCGTCAAACCGAAGCCAACACTTGCAATACTTGCTGCACCATTCGGCAGAGGTGCCCGATCTGGCACAAGCCCGTTCTTGGGGTTTGCATTATCCCAAAACCAATGAAACGTCCGGTACTCTAGGTCCTGTGCAAAAGCGACATCCTGCGGTGCCACGGCCGGTGTTATATCATCAGCCACCGCAACGGACGACAGAGACGAAACGGCCATGACAGCCACGCCCGCCAGCGCCGTCATATTCCGTACCCAACGCGCAGTTGATTTCACCGAAGCAATTAAACGGACATCAAGCATGAACACCTCTGAACAGAAACGCACAACACACAAGAACGCTCCCTTCATTAGCGCAAGCCTCAACTTGTAACAGTCACGAAAGACCGCACTCTACCGTCGTTCACAATTAAGATAGCACCTACACAGGGTAGTGACATGCCACTTCACGCCCCGATCCAACCGACCGCAGCATTGGGCGCTCCTGCCCACAACGCGGCTGCACAACCGGGCACCGCGTGTGGAAAGGACACCCAGACGGCACATCTACCGGACTCGGCACATCCCCCTGCAAAGCATCCGGCAAAGGCTGATTCAAACGCGGAATCGCATCCAATAATGCCCGGCTATAGGGATGCGCAGGATGTTTCATGAGAGACAGCGTCTCCCCAACCTCAACAATACGCCCCAGATACATCACCGCGACACGATCTGCCATCTGCCGGACAACGGAGAGATCATGTGAAATAAAAACACAGGCCAATCCTAAGCGAGATCGCAACTCATGGAATAAATTAATGATTTGCGCCTGCAATGAAACATCCAAAGCCGAAACAGGCTCATCGGCCACCAATAAGTCCGGCTGTAACACCAAAGCGCGCGCAATATTTAACCGTTGTCTTTGTCCACCTGAAAATGTCTTTGGAAAACGCCCGATAACATCGGCCGGCAACCCCACCTGCGCCAATAATCGCTCTAGAGTACCGGGGTCATAAGAGCGACGATGAATCTTTAAAGGCTCTAATAGCGCATCCCCTACGCACCGCCGCGGGTTAAAACTCGATAACGAATCTTGAAAGACCATTTGCATACGCGGTCTCATCGCTCTCAATGCACGCTCCGAACGGCCACTAATCACATGGCCATCGAATCGCACCTCCCCTTCATCAGGCTGATCTAAAGCGATCAACAAACGCCCCAGTGTTGATTTCCCACACCCTGATTCACCGACCAAAGCAAGAGCCTCACCATGCGCGACCGTTAAAGACACACCCGCAACCGCATGCAGAACACGCCCCCTCCCCACAGGGTAACGACGATGAAGATTCTTTACCTCCAAAAGAGGATGATCCGATGATGAGCTGTTCTGCATCAATCCAACGCCTCCGCCCCATCATACAAAATACACGCCACTTTCCGCCCCGTAATCCCAACATTCAAAATAGGACGCTTGTGGCACGCGTCGCTCACATACATACAGCGCGGCGCAAAAACACATCCTGCCGGACGAGACGCTGGATTGGGCGGCGTCCCAGACAAACTCTGCAAGCGCTCCGGCCTATCCCCCTCCAAAGGAGGAACCGCAGCAATCAGAGCCTGTGTGTATGGGTGCAAGGGCCTATTCAAGACAGCTTCTGTCGGCCCTTCTTCGACAACAACCCCTGCATACATCACAGCCACACGCGTACAGGTTTGCGCCACAACCCCTACATCATGCGTAATAATCATCAGCCCAGACCCACGCGACCGGATCTCTTGAAATAATCGTAAAATTTGCGCTTGAACGGTCACATCCAAAGCCGTCGTCGGTTCATCTGCAATCAAAAGATCCGGGGTACACGACAGCGCCATCGCAATCATCGCGCGTTGGCGCAAACCACCAGAAAGCTGATGCGGATAGCGCCTCGCAGCACCATCGGCATCTGGCACCCCCATACGCGCCAAAAGAGCCACAGCTTCATCCCACGCCGCACGAAAGCGTATTTTTCGGTGCAAACGAATTTGCTCTACAATTTGCTCCCCGACAGATCGTACCGGGAAAAATGCTGTCATTGGATCTTGAAACACCATCGCAGCCTTACGCCCACGGACACGCCGCAAAGCACGCTCAGACAACGTCGTGAGTTCCACACCATTCAGACGTAAGCTTCCTTCCATCACCACATCAGGCACGAGACGTAAGATGCTGAGCGCCGTCAAACTTTTACCGGATCCGGACTCACCCACCACGCCCAGCGCTTCACCACGCCGCACTGATAGAGACACTCCATCCAATAAACGCACACCATTACGGAGCGTTAAGCGCATATTATCGACAGAGAGAAGCGGTTCATCACCCATAACGCGAACCCCGCAGCCTTGGGTCCAGCAATACGTAAATCCCGTCTACAACTGCATTCGTCAGGACAACAAAAAACGCCGAATACATCACTGTAGCCATAATTAATGGCAGATCTAACGTCGCCAAAGCCTGATACGTCAAACGCCCAACACCAGGCAGCGCAAACACCACTTCAACCAAGAGAGCGCCACCACCCAATAATTGGGCAAAATCAAGCCCGAACAAAGATACAAGCCCCGTCCAAGACAAACGCAAACCATATCGGGTCCAAAGCGCGATAGGCCCCACCCCTTTCGCCCGCGCGGTCCTTACTGAATCATCCCGCATAGACGCCAGAAGATCGTTCCTTAAAACCCGAGCATAAAACCCAATGAACGACACGGCCAACGTCAATGCAGGCAATAATAAAGCACGCGCCCAGCCCCAAGGACTGTCATGAAATGACGTGTACCCCAGTGGAGGCACCCAACGAAACACAATGCTGTCATGCCAACGGCTTTGCGTCAGAAGATTAACCGTTTCCCCCAACCAGAAAACCGGCATGGATAACCCCACTAACCCCAAGGTCATGACCACCCGGTCAGGCCACCGCCCCACACATATTGCCGCGATCAACCCAAAGACCAAAGCCCCACCCACCCAAAGCAAGGCGGCGAACAACACTAATGACCCGGTGACAGGCGCAGCTTGCAAGACTTCAGGTACAACCCGCTGCCCATGATTGACGTAAGATGTCAGATCACGAGTCACAAAAAGCTTTTTCATCATCGTGGCATATTGCACTGGCAAAGAACGATCAAAGCCGTACTCTGCGCGCACACGCGCCACAACATCTGGGCTCGCACCTCGCCCGGCAATACGTGCCGTCGGATCCGCGCCGGGTGTCGCAAAGAAAATTGCAAACACCAAGACAGAAATCCCGAACAAGACAAACGCCATCTGCCCTAAACGCGAAAATACAGCACGCAACATCATGTCCGATCGTGCTCCGACGCCTCTAAAGCCGACTGCACAGCACCACCCAACACATTCAAAGATAAAACCGTAATAGCAATCAAAAGACCCGGCGCAATCGCTACCAGCGGGCGCGTATATAAAAGCCCCTCACCATCCAAGATAATCGTACCCCAAGATGCCGCTGGCGCTTGAACCCCAAGAGACAAAAAGGACAAGGCCGACTCTGCCATCAAACATAATGCCATAACTAAAGGCGCCAGCACTAAAAACGATGGCCATAAATTCGGTAAAATTTCCCGCACAATAATACGCATATCCGATGCGCCAGAGCCACGCGCTGCCAGCACAAACTCAGCCCGCGCCAAACGCTGCACCTGCGCCCGCAACGACCGCGCCGCATAGGGCACATACACCATTGCAATAATCATGATAGGAATAAGGAAACTATCTGCTTCAATATGCAAAGGGCCAATGGTCAAACCATGCCCCAGCGTCACGACCGATAACGAAATTGCCAGCAAATATACGGGGATGGCCCATAAAATATCCATGCACCGTGACAGGATAATATCACTCCACCCGCCCTTATAGCCTGCCCACAGCGCCACACTACCCGCCACCAGCAAACAGACAACGGCTGACGCACCCGCGATCAATAAAGAGTTGCGACCACCGTAAAGCAAGCGTGCCGCCACATCGCGGCCTTGCGTATCCGCCCCCAACATATACGCGCCTAACCGCCAATCTGGACCTAGAGGCGACAACCCAAGATGTAAGGGATTTTCGTTAGGCTGCATGACATCAATAGCACGGCCATCCCGCCAAACGGCCCCAGCAATATTAGAATCAAACGGATCAACGCCACAGAAATGCGCATAGAGAGGCGCCATCAAAGACGCCACAACCACGAAAACCAATGCACCCGCTGCACACCATACGTTCGGGCGCATCACACCGCCTACACCTCGCGGATATGGTTTTCCCTGCACACCACTTACCTTCTCACCACATTAGAGCATTAATCTCTAACATTCCAACGCCATGAGAAGAAACGTAGAAACAGCCTAGCTTTAAGACAAGCATAACTCTTTTTCTGGGGACGAATACGTTTCCACATAATCAAGCACGTGGCCTTCATTGTCCAATTTGAAAAGCGAAATACGCTTTTTCAACCGCATTGCTTCTTGATCCAAAGACGCAATAGACGTCGTTGTTTGCTCCAACATGGCGGCATTTTGCTGGATTGTTTGCGTCATTTCACCAACTGCAAGATTAATTTCTTCAACAGCGGTCGACTGTCCAGACGATGCATGGGCAATCTCTGCAACATGCTGATTAATCTCACCGACTTGGCGTAAAATGTTCTCTAGAGCACCTTCAGCATCGTGCACTTGCACCACACCATCCTGCACAAAATGTCCCGAATTCGACACAAGCTCCTTCACCTGCCGTGCACTCTCTGCAGAGCGCAGCGCCAATGTTCGTACTTCACGCGCTACAACAGCAAAACCACTCCCTGCATCTCCCGCACGTGCCGCTTCAATACCAGCATTCAAAGCCAAAAGGTTGGTCTGGAACGCAATATCATCAATCAGCCCAATGACCTGACTAATCTCCTTGAAGCTCCCTTCAATACGCCCCATCGCTTCAACCGCACCCTGCATTTTATGCGCTGAGTGTTTTGCTGATTCGCGCGCTTTATCCGTCACTTCTGCAACTTTTTGAGCACTATCCGCAGAATCACGGAGCATTCCGGAAACACGCCCTAACGCCACGGATGATTGCTCAATGCTTTGAGCCTGCCGATCAATCCGACGCGAAATATCACTTGAGGCCGTCGCCACTTCACTCGCACCAGAATTAATAACGACAATGCCAGATTGAACAGCCGTCAATGTTTGTCTTAATTTAACGAAAGAACTGTTAAAATCGTCACGCATGATCAAAAGACGATCTGGGAAGTCCGTATCTACACGATAGGTCAAATTCCCTTCCGCAGCTTCCGACAGGCCTTTTCGTATGGCATCAATAGCTTGTTTTTCAAACGCGGCATCACGTGCGGTACGTTCAGCCGCAAGTTCGCGCTCTTGAGCGGCGTTTTCCTCTAAAAGCCTTTGCTCTTCTTCTAAACGCCGCGCCTGAACCAGAGCGTTTTGCATAATATGCAAAGCCTTTGCCATCGCCCCCACTTCATCTCCACGCTCTTTATGTACAATATCTTCATTCAGAACACCGCGAGCCAAGGCCAGCATATGATCACGAACAGACAGAAGGGGAATAACAATTCCTTTATTAGCAACATAGTAAGCGACAATGGAGAATATTATAATCGACAAAAATACAATCGACATACACAAATATATATAAAATGAAGCAGAATTCATTATATTTTCTGCCTTAACATTTACGGCATCAATTCTCTTATTTGCAACAGAACCAATATCCAAAGCAAAGCTTACACCCGCATTGTCCAAGTAACTCAAATTATCCAAAACCTGCTCGGAATCACCCTGTTGCGCTGCTGCCGCTGCCTGCCGAAACATCCGCCGCAATTCCACCCAACGCTTATTAAAAGATTCCAATGTCTGAGCCATTTGCGGGTCTTTACGGCGTGCCTCACTTAAAACAGCATCCATCCCCTCAATGTCGCGATCAAACCGTGTACGTGTTTCTATAATCTTGGAAGTATGAACCTGCTCCACCATACGATGTGTTGCATAGAGAAGAGCATTAATTTTATCCGTTGCTCTCGTTAGTTCAATCGTTCCCGGGTCATCAACCTGAACTAACTTTCTATAACTCTCCTCTGTTCTTATGCCGTTGTAAGATAAAAAAGAACCACCAACCAAAGCAACAATAGCCAAAGAAAAAGAAATCATAGCTATTTTTGTTTTTATTAATATATTTCTCAACACGACACCCAACCTACAATATATATTTTCATTACTTCCGTTAATTCAAAACATTATAAAAATAAATGTCAATTTATGTTTTTATTTCAACAATACCCAAATTAACGGTCATTTACCTGTACGCCCCCCCTAAAAAAGCACGTACAGGTAAACACTTTCTAAAAATTACATTGCTGTCGGCCGATCCATCGTCTTACGCAGAGGGCACAAACGAATATCGTTAATCGTTGCCCCTGCATTAGTGGCTTCAAGTGTTAATGTTTCCAGGGGATTCGCTGGATAAATCAATGCCGTCCCGACGGACAAACCATCATTTGCATAAATTTCCAACGCGCAAGCATCAACGATAATTTGTAATGCAAAACGACGGCTATTCGCGACTAACGGCGTAGAAAAACGCTCCGTAAAGAATGGCTGCGAGAAACCATGGAGATTCCCTCGATCCAACCATAGCTGCCCAGAGAACGCGTCAAAACCAATCGATAAAGACTCACCCTGACTATTCGATAAAACAATAACAAAACGCCCCGCCCGCCCATGGTCACCATCGGGTTGAGCATTTAACCGTTCATCAACCGTAACAGTCAGAGACAACTCAAAAGCCTGAGCGACAGGCAAAGAGGTTTGCACACCGCTTTGCGCCTGAATACGCGTCGGTTTAAACGGCAAATCAGGCAGACGAAGCGCTTCAACACCATAAGGTTTTTGCACCAAACGCAACCAGTTCATGTCATCACGACGCAAACTCAAAGTCCGCGGCAAACTCATTAAGCCACGCCAACTCCGGTTCGGTACCTCTTCACAATATTGCCAGTTGCCAAACCACGCAAAATAAACCGCCTTATTATCCGGCATGTCATCATAAACTTGCATCGCATAGCTATCTTTGGCGAAATCCGTCAGGCCAATAACCGTATTTTCAGGGATGAAACGTTCACCATCAAAATCCCCAATAAAATACTGCGTAACAGATCCACCTTGCGGCCCACCTGGATTGACCGAAACAAACAAAACCCAACGGCGCGCTGCGCCAGGCTCTTCAACATCTACTTCGATCAAATTCGGACATTCATAATCAACCCCAAACAAGCCTGCGGGACCGAAATCACTCAAATGCATCCAATGTTTCAGATCAATGGACCCAAAAAATGCAATTTTATGCTCACGTGACTTCGCAACAACCATGACCCATTTCTGGCTTTCCTTATGCCAAAACACTTTTGGGTCTCGGAAAGAAGTCATCCCCAAATCCAAAACCGGATTCTGATCATAATCAATGAAATGGTTACCCCCATCCGGGCTCCATGCAATGTACTGAGACTGCTTTTGTGGCGTCGCCCGCGTATAAAGCGCAATCAAACCACCCGCCATCGGTGGCAACTTAGGCTGTATCGGTGCCGTAGAGGCTGTACCTGCAGCCTCCGGCGCATATAACGTTCCAAAGGGCTGGTCAGCATTCGGCTTTAAGGCAGGCATCGCTTCAGGCGCATAGGGCACATCAGTCGCATCCTTCCCCAGCTTCTGCGATAAAGCCGCTACCGCTTCCTGCGTAGCCGTCGGCACTGGCGAAACAGCGCCTACCGCACTCCCAGGCGCAGCCTCGGGCTTCTTAGGAGGAAACAAACCCGATACATTATCACGGTCCATCACCACGCAGCCCGTATACGCTTCTCCAGCGGCCGTCTCATTAATGGCAATCGGCTCATCTTGCCATGTATACAAATCAGTACTGGTCGCATGCCCCCAATGAACACGCCCAGCATACGGTGCAAACGGGTCATATTGATAATAAAGATGGTAACGTTCACCATCAAAAATCAGACCATTCGGGTCATTCATAAAGCCATTTAAGGGCGTGTAATGAATGGTCGGACGATAAAAATAATCAGCCTGCGTTTTAATGACGGGCTGACTAGCCCCTCCGGGCCGGTTTGCAGGTTCAGCATGAGAGTTGTTGGGCTGATCCCGCTGCGGAGACATGGCCCCAGCAGGCGGCTTCACAACATCAGCGGCACGCGCACGGCCGGCCCCCAAAACTGCACCAGCTGCCAACAAAGACGTTAGAGCCTGCCGCCGCCCAGAAACAAAGCCCTCAGCGTCGTTTACAGGTGATACACTACCGTTCTTTGCGCGCATCTCGTCGCTCATGACCACTCCCACTCGCCCCGATTTCAAAGTGAGCAATAAGTGTCAGCCCAAATGCACAAGGGCACAACCTTTTTCTGTCTTTATTAAAACGAAAACAGTCATTTGCATCTTAGAACAAACTGCGCCCATATACAGATCATGAAACGTCTCGATCCTTTCCTCATGGCTCTCATCGGCGCTGTCGTGTTGGCGTCGTTTTTCCCTTGTCATGGCACTCTGAGCCTCTGGCTTTCAAATGCCGTCACAGCCCTGATTGCACTCATGTTTTTCTTTCAGGGCGCTAAACTGGAACGAAAAGCCATTGTGGAAAGCGTACGAGACTGGCGCCTTCAAGGCAGTGTTCTACTCTGTACCTTCGCCATCTTCCCTCTATTAGGAATCGCTCTACACCACCTCTTTACGACACTCTCCCCAGATGGGCTGATTGGAGAGGGACTATGGAGTGGCATTCTCTTCGTATGCTGCTTGCCATCCACCGTGCAGTCATCAATTGCACTCACATCTATCGCACGCGGCAACATCCCTGCATCAATTTGTGCCGCAACAATGTCTAATATTGCTGGGATTATTCTTACACCAATCCTCGCTGGCCTACTGTTGGGAAGTGCCCATAATAGTGGTTCTTCTCCCCTTCACGCTATTCTTGACGTTGGCAAAGAGCTCTTGCTCCCCTTCCTCTTGGGACAAATTGTTCAAAAATGGCTCGGCCCCATTGTTAAGAAGCACAAATTTCTGATTTCAATGACCGACCGTGGCTCCATTGTTTTAGTGGTCTATACCGCGTTTAGCGCCGCTGTGACGGAAGGAATTTGGCACCGCGTCTCCATCATGCGCCTCGTTGAAATCACGGCCATTAATTTTATTCTTTTAACATTCATCCTCATGCTCTCCCGCCTTTTGGGCCGCAAAATGTCCCTCGAAAATTCAATTTCATTGCAACTCTGCGGATCGAAAAAATCATTAGCCTCTGGTGTACCAATGGCCAGTGTTATCTTCCCGGCATCTACTGTCGGAATTATCGTTTTACCTTTAATGATCTACCATCAAATTCAACTCTTTACCTGCACACTGCTCGCACGACAGTATGGGAAGCGATGAAAGAAGAAGACGTTTCAATCTGTTTCTATTTTTTACAACAATAGATATTTTTTATGTTATTCTCATCTGCATAAACACTTGAGAATAACACCAAATATAGAATTGGCATCCAGAAGCTTATCATGAACTCAAATGCGACTTTAACCCTTCAAGATACGGCCGCCCTTTCCCCAACACTCCCCTGCCCGACCCAAGATGATTGGGCCCACCGGCTATTAGGGGGTATTTTTAGAGTACAGCAGTTCAATGATATTCATGAACGCGCCGCTGACCTCAAAATTCCCTTACCCTGCGGACAGAAGCGCACACGCCGCCTCGAAACCATTCTAAAATCCGGCGTTCTCTTTATTCATGTTCCGAAAAACGGGGGCACCTCTGTTTGTGACCAGCTTTATGGCGGACTCATGATGCATGAGAGCATTCGCTATTACCAACATGTCGCACCCGATATGGTCCGTATTCTGCCCAGTTTTGCTATTTGGCGTGATCCCGTAGAACGCTTTGTATCAGCTTGGTCTTTTGCACGTCGTGGCGGTACGAAACGTGTCCTTATGCACCCATCTGTCAATGCACACTACCGCACATTACACACTCTAGATGATGCCATCGCCCTCGTGGAGAATACATCCTCCCCTTACGCCCTCGATCACATCTTCCGTCCACAACATTGGTATTTGTGTAACCGCCAGGGCAAGCTGGCCGTCTCAAAACTCTTCTCTATGGCAGAAATCAACAACCTGCCTCAGCATATCCCGCAATTAAAAAAATGTTCTATCCCTCATCTCAATAAAAACGCTCACACCTTGCAAGTGACGCAAGAACAAACCCACCGAATCCGCGCACTCTACGCAAAAGATGAAGCGTTGAGGGTTCACCTCTCTTAAAATAGGGGCAAAAAACTTTCCCCTTTCATGTCATCTTACTGTCACATAAACTGTCACTTTCTGCGGAAAAACACCCCGTAACCACAATATCCGTGGCAGATTTATCACGAAAAAAAGATGTCATTTCTTGTCAACGCAAGAAGTATTGCTCCACATTAAAAAGCATGGTTTCGGACATCTCGACCTTCCTAATCGGAAACGAGAAAGATCACGCTAGCTCATGCGCCTGACACGCCTTTTATCAACCTCCGCCCTCATTGCACTGGGGACATTGCCTGCCTTCGCTGCTCCTACATCCAATACGGATGTTAAGAAGCCTGCGGCCAAAGCAGCAACCCAAATCATGGCTCCATCCATGATGGGCAATACGTCCCCCACTGACTACAATGAAGAACACGTGACTGTGCACGCACAGCACCGCTACTTCGATGGTGTCACACGCAATGCCGTCGGTGGCGGCCTGATGACAAAGCAAGACAGCGCAAAATCTGTCTCCGCCGTGTCCCGTGACTTCATCAGCAAGCAAGTCCCCGGCAGCGACCCAATGCAGCTTATCTCGCTGCTCCCAGGCGCCAATGTCAGCGCAACGGACGCAATGGGCTTGACCGGCAGCTCCATGAGCTTACGCGGCATGGACCAAACGCAAGTTGGCTTCACCCTTGAAGGGTTCCCGATCAACGATATCGGAAACTATGCGGTATACTCACAAGAAATCGCCGACCCAGAAAACCTACGTACCGTAAGCATGGCCCAAGGCTCAGCCGATCTGGACAGCCCACACCTCAGCTCTACCGGCGGTGTGGTTGATATGTACATGGTCGATCCTGCCATGAAGAAGGGCGGATCTTTCGATGTGTCCTACGGGTCTTACAACGCGACGCGCGGCTTCCTACGTCTCGACACAGGTAAGATTGGCAACACCAATCTACGCGGCTACTTCTCCGGCTCTTACGCCTCTGAAGATCGTTTCAACACGGACTTCACAAACCGCAAGCTGCACGCAGAAACAAAATTCGTGAACGACTGGGGCAACGGTAACCGTATCTCCCTCGCGATCATCGGCAACCGCCTGTACAACTACAAGAACGTTAACCCCAGCCTCTCAAGCTGGAGCAAGTACGGGCGCGGCATTAAAGATCAATATGTTGTCGGCAATACGCAGCTAAACTCAACATTTGATCCAACAGCTTCTGACAAGGGTGCATCTTACTACAAGCTGCAACAAAACCCATTCACCAACATTTATGCCAGTGCCCCTTCCACATTCCACCTGTCTGACCACCTCACACTCACCGAAACACCTTACTTCTGGTACGGTGACGGCAATGGTGGGTCCGCATACAACACCAACCTCAATGGTGTTCAGTGGGGCAAACAAAAGCTCAATGCTACCCTGAATGGTAAAACAACATCAGGCCTGCTGTATAACCCTTCAACCTCCACGACCTACCGCCCAGGTAACGTCGCGAAGCTGACACTCACAACAGGTGCAAACCGCCTGATGGTTGGCTACTGGTTCGAATACTCCAAACAAAGCCAAACCTCTCCATACACAGGGATCGGTGCGGACGGTAACCCTTGGAACATCTGGGCAGCTGGCCCAAATGCAGTTCTGTCTAATGGCCAAACATACCAGTACCGTAATACTCTGACGCAAACCCGCGTCCACACCATGTTCATCGGTGACACCCTGTCCCTGCTGAACAACAAACTAACAATCGACGCTGGCTTCAAATATGCCATCGTCATGCGTAACGGTCACAACTTCTTGCCAGACACATCCACTGGCCCATACATCAACAAATCTTGGCAACAACCACTGCCAACCATGGCAATCCGTTACCAGTTGGACGCCGAGAACCAATTCTTTGTCTCAGCAGCAACCAACTTCCGTATGCCAACAAATGCTGCGCTGTACGACTCAGGCAACTACAGCACAAAAACAAACAGCTACTCCACCCGTGCTAACGTTAACCAGAATGCTGAAATCTCAATTTCAGAAGAAGCTGGCTACCGTTACACTGGCCACACCATTATGGGGTCAATCACGTACTTCCATTATGACTTCACCAACCGCTTGTTTAACCAAACACAGTGCTTGGATGCACAGTGCTTGAACACATTCACAACAAGCCTGAACGGTGGCGGCCAAACATCTAACGGCGTTGATGCAGAAATCGGCACACGCCCAATTTTCTACCACCTGCGTCCTTATGTCTCCTTCGAATATCTGGATGCACGTTTGGGTAGCAACTTGGCTGGCGCGTCCACAACCGGTGGTTCTGACTACCTGCCAACCAAGGGCAAAGTGGCTCCTGAAGCACCGCGCTACCAAGCTGCCTTCAACCTCGATTATGATGATGGTCACCTGTTCGGCGGATATAACGTCAAGTACGTATCCAAGCAGTACTCCACATTCATGAATGACCAGTCCATCCGAGGCTACGTCCTGATGAATGCGAATATCGGCTACCGCTTCGCAGATGTCGGTTTCCTCAAAGCGCCCAACCTGCGGGTAAACTTCAGCAACCTGACGGACCATGCTTACCTTGGTTTCGTAAAGTCCCTGCAAGGCAATGCTGTTCAAACGACAGGTATCAACGGTCGTACCATCAAAGCTGGCACACCAACCTACGCTATCGCAGCACCATTCTCAGCCATCGCATCAGTTAGCGCAGGCTTCTAAAAATACCCTCTCTCCGCACAGCACAGTGCGGAGAGACACACATAAAAAAAAGACCCGGGCCAACCACCCGGGTCTTTTTTTATAGCCAACGCTTTACCCTAATTTATTCCGATGTGAGCATGCTTTTGGCCTATGCGGCGAGGCTAAGCCCCGCCCTGAAAACGCTCACCACCAAAACTATCAAAAATCTTTTTGCTGCCTTTTTCTTCCAAAAAGAAGCCCCCTCCGCAAAGTCTCAATTCGTAGAAAGCGGCACAGGAACCCAACGCAACCCATCATCATCTTGCACCAAAAGCAGCGCCTCGTTCTTCTTCAGTTCTTTCACCCGGTTCAATTCTGCCTCCAAAGCATCCGGCGTGTTCACCTGAACCTGCCCTACTTGAACAATCACGTTCCCAATAGAGATACCGCGTAATGCTGCCGTACCAGATGAATCCACATGGTCCACAAGAACGCCCCGCTGATCATCGGAAAGCGCATATTGCGTCCGCAATTCTGCGTTAATAGCGCTCACTTCTAAACCTAATAACCCAACAACCTCTTTCGCGTGCTCAGGCGGGTGCGTATCAGAAGGCGGCATATCCGGCGGAGTTGGTGACTTTCCGAGCGTAATACTTAACGCCTGTACCGTCCCTTTGCGCCACACGGTCAGCGCCAGTTTCGTACCGGGCGGATAAGCCGCCACAACACGCGGCATCGTCTGGCCCGTCACATCACGCGCACCAACACGCATAATAACATCGCCAATCTGTAAACCTGCCGCAAAAGCTGGTCCATGCGGTTCGACCTGCGAGACAATCGCCCCATGGCCAACCTTACCATCGGCGCCATGGAAATCGAGATCCTGCGCCATATCGAACGTCACATCCTGAAAACGTAAACCCAACCACCCCCGGGACACATGACCATCGCGCCGCAATTGCTCAATAATACCCCGCGCATCATCCGACGGAATAGCAAAACCAAGCCCGATAGAACCACCACCTGACCCGCCATAAATCAGCGTGTTAATCCCGATCACTTCCCCTGCCATATTAAACAAAGGACCACCGGAATTTCCGCGGTTAATCGCAGCATCAGTCTGGATGTAATCATCATACAAACCATGCTCAACATTACGCCCACGCGACGAGATAATGCCGGCCGTAACCGTACCATTCAACCCAAAGGGGTTACCAATAGCCAACGCCCAGTCACCAATCCGGGCAGCATCACTATGCCCCAAAGGTACCGTCGGCAACGGATGATCCGGCTTAACGGACAAGACCGCCAAATCCTCCTGACTATCCCGCCCAACAATCTTGGCCGGCATTTCCGTCCCGTCATGCAGCGTCACAACGACCTGATCTGCCCCTTCAACCACATGATTGTTGGTCACAATGATGCCAGACGGATCAATGATAAAACCAGACCCTAAGCCCTGCACCCGACGCGGAGGCCGGTTCGGCGCAGACTTACGCTTTGTATAATCGTGCAAAAACTTATCGAGGGGTGAACCCGGCGCACCTTTGGGCACTTGCGGCCCCGCAGGCGGACTCGCATCCGGCCCTTTCTCTTCATCCTGATCTGGCTTCAATACCGCCGAAATCGAAACATTCACCACAGACGGCAAAAGCCTATTTGCCAAATCAGCAAAACTGGCCGGAGTACGCGGTGCCTCAATAGGCACCTCCGCCCCAGCATCTGCAAAAGCAGGCGTAACAGACGCGCCCAGAGCTAATGCAGTAAGACCAAATAAGGAGGATCGGAAGCAAGTTCGGGTCATATCAACACGCTAACGCATAAGGCCAAATGCCGCTACACCTCATCAAGATGCGGACATACTCTCTCTATGCTAGGCTAACATCACACGAAAAGCGCATATTGAGATTAACGGCCATGACGGACGAAACCCTCCCCCCTTCATCATCCCCCTCCAACCCTGATAACCTGACCGAAAAACGCATCATCGATCTTTTGCAACGTCAGAATGGAGAGCACTCAAACATACTCACATTCGCACGTTTAGACGGGGTTTCCATTCAGCAAGGCCATGCCCATATCGCGCTTTCCACCTCACGCGACGATGCTGAGCGCCTTACCCCCATTCGCCAGAAGATCGAAGCGGACATCGCACGCCTCCCCGGCTTATCTGGAGCCACCCTCTCCCTGACATCGCACCGCAAAACTCCCCCCCCACCTGCGGCCCCACCCAAGAATGCTGGCCACCGTCCCTTTAACCTCGGCAAAGGCAAACCAACCCACGCTATCCTCCCAGACGTAAAAGCCGTTATCGCCGTTGCATCTGGTAAAGGCGGTGTTGGAAAATCCACAACGGCAGTTAACCTCGCTGTGAGCTTGGCACAATCCGGCCTCAAAACCGGCCTACTGGATGCCGACATCTACGGCCCCTCACTACCCCGCATGCTCGGTCACTCCACCCGCCCAGAAGTCCGAGACAGCCGCATCATCCCCCTCGAAGCATGGGGCATTAAAAGCATGTCCATCGGTTATTTGGTGGACGAAAAACAGGCCATGATCTGGCGTGGCCCCATGGTCATGGGAGCACTGACTCAGTTCCTAGGAGAAGTTGAATGGGGTGAGCTTGATGTTCTCGTCATCGACATGCCGCCCGGTACCGGAGATGCACAACTCACCCTCGCCCAAAAACTCGGCCCAAAACTAGCCAAGGGTGGTGCTGTTATCGTGTCCACCCCACAAGATATTGCCTTGCTCGATGCCCGCCGCGGCATCGCTATGTTCGAACGTATGGAAACGCCCATTCTCGGCATCATCGAGAATATGTCATATTTCTGCTGCCCAAACTGCAACCACCGCACAGAACTCTTCGGTCATGGCGGTGCACGCGCAGAAGCTGAGAGCGCTGGCGTGCCTTTCCTAGGAGAAATCCCCCTACTGGCCGCCATTCGCAGCAGCGGCGATGATGGAACCCCTATCACCCTCTCCACACCAGAGAGTGAAGCTGCCCAAGCTTATACCGCCTTAGCGCAGGTCATTGCCAAAAGCCTCGAAGATAAGGCCTAAATTCTTCTCAAAATCGTAAATTTCATCTTGACCCTGAGGCCGACACATGGAAAAACGGCCCCAAGGTCGCCGGGTTAGCACAGTGGTAGTGCAGCGGTTTTGTAAACCGAAGGTCGGGGGTTCAAATCCCTCACCCGGCACCATTTCCCTTAAAATTTAAGAGAATTGCAGCGACATGTCATTATCGACATGCCGCCCCATGACTGGCTTCACTCTGCAGCCTCACCGTCATGAACAAGCAGGTTTTCCCACTTCCCAACAACAGCCGTCGCCAGAGAGTTCCCGATCACATTGGTGGCCGAACGCCCCATATCAAGGAATGTATCAACGCCAAGAATTAACAAGATACCTTCAGTCGGGATATTAAACTGACCCAGCGTCGCTACAATCACAACAGATGATGCACGCGGAATCCCCGCCATGCCCTTACTCGTCAACATAAGCGTCAACAGCATGACAATTTGCGTGCTCCACGGCAGGACAATATCATAAGCCTGCGCAATGAAGATGCTCGCAAAGGTGCAGTACATCATCGTGCCATCGAGATTAAACGAATACCCCAGCGGCAACACAAAAGACGAAATCTTACGCGAAACAGGGAATTGCGTAATGCGCTCCAAAATCAACGGATAAGCAGCTTCAGAACTCGCCGTTGAAAATGCCAGCAAGAACGGTTCACGCATCAGACGCACCAACCGCAGAGCAGGCTTGCCTAAACACAAAAACGCCACCCCGATCAGACACACCCACAACAAGAACATGGCAAAGTAGAACTCACCCATGAACTTTCCATAGGTCAGCAAAATCGCAAGACCATTAGTGCTGATCGTCGCAGCCACTGCACAGAAAACTGCGAGCGGAGCCAGCAGCATCACATAATTCGTCACCTTTAAAATGATGTGTGCGAGGCTCTCCGTCCATTCTACGAAAGAACGTCCCTTCTCTGGCTGAGACGCACACGCAATACCGACGAAAACAGCAAAAACAACAACCTGAAGAATTTCATTATCGGCCATCGCCTTAAAGCCAGAATCCGGCACGAGATGATGGATAAAACTATCCAGCGTCATACCGCCCGCACTCAGATGCGTAGCCTGCATAGCATTGACCTGGTGCAGACCAACGCCCGGATGCATCACATTGACCAGCACCATGCCCAATGTCAGCGAGAATAAAGACGCCCCGACAAACCAGAGCATCGCTTTCCCACCAATACGGCCAACCGTTTTCGCATCCGTCATACGACCAATACCAGCAACCAAGGTGGAGAACACCAACGGCGCGATAATCATTTTGATCAAACGCAGAAAAACGGTCGATCCAATGGAGATATCCGCTGAGAAACTTTGCCGCATGGCAGCATCTGCAACCGTGTTATGAATCACCCCACCCGTGATGATGCCAAGCACCAAGGCAATCAGAATGAACAAGGTCATCCGGTTTTTCTGCAATGTTTGTGTCCTTTGAAATATCCGTGTCTCAGCGTCTTTTAACGCTTTTGATACGTTTTTTCCAAACAGAAGCTGAAAACAGCATCACTCTGTAACGCGCCCAAAGATACGCGCTACCAGAACAGACTATATTTTTAAAAGGAGGAGTGGTGAACCGGCTGGGACTCGAACCCAGGACCATTCGATTAAAAGTCGAATGCTCTACCAACTGAGCTACCGGTTCATCTGGCGCGGTGTTTACGAAGGATCAGCCTTCGGGTCAACACCAAAGAGGAAAAAAATTAAAAAACCTTCGATTTTCAGCGCAATAGCGCGGCCTTGCTCCACGGAAGCCTTGAATGTTATGATATATCATAACTTATTTTCTGTGACTGCCATGACAAAACCTGACCTCAACGACCGCACCTTCCGCGACCAAATTTGGCAACGTTTCGACGGTGATGCATGGGAAGCCTTCGACCAACTTCCCCCTGCCATACGCCAAAGGCTAGCAGAGCATGTCTATGACGCATGGTCGGTGAATGCACTCATGCTCTGGAAGCACTACAAACGTATATACGGCCGCACTCCACGAGCAGAACGCGCCTTGATGCGCTACCTTGATTATTGTGAACGCCTAGAGCGGCAGGACTTCGCCACCCGCTACGCAGCGCAATACGGCACGCCCTACCCCCATGATGCCGCAAAGGTGAGTGTCCTACGCGCATAGGCACTCACCTTGTGTCTTTATTTTGAATTTTCTAAATATCGAACAAAAAATGCATTGTATGATGATGTCAAAAGAAGAAAGTATGCTGAAGAAATACCATAAATATAAAATGATAATTTATCAAAACCGAAAAATAAAATGAACTTATTAATTAAAAACATAACCCCAGATAAAACAATCATGATAATTATAAAATTAACTGTGTATTTTAAATAATGACCTTCCATTATTTTTTTGGACTTTAAAATAGAAAACGAACCATCAAAAATACTCCACTTCACCATAGCTACTGCCATAACGTAATTATATACAAAATAAGAAATAACCATAATTGAAAATAACATAATATATTTTATTGGGATTAATTTACCATGATTGTCGAGTATACGGACAAAGTAAAAATGTACTACACTACATAATACTGAGTAAAATACAAAATATAAGACCCCTCGATCAATTTTTAATAAATCCAACCCTGAACACCTCGTTAATAATGCTCTATTGATTATAATAGTGCATATATAAACCTTAAGACAATCAAACATACTATCCAAAAAATTATAATTTCTAATAAACACTGCCGAGCGATGCCACCCCCCCTCTAAAAACATATGCCCAACAAAAGACAGGCCAAAATCGACCCCAAGCAGAACAAAAAGGCACCAAAAAACATCACGCCGAAAGATATACGGCAATCTCCAGCTTTGTTTTAAAAACGAAAAAACACCAAAAGACGCGCTTTCCATCTGAAAAAATCCTATAATCATCAAATCAATACTAAATCATTGCATAATGTAACTAGTAAGAGGACTTTTTTATCATTTCACGTACAAAAAAACCGGCAGGATCACTCCTACCGGTTTCAAAAACCCCATCAAAACACTGAAAAATCAGGCTTCAACATAAGCTTTCACAATGGAATCTGGGTCTTTAACCATGCCTGATGCACCCGCACCACGCTTGATTTGATCAACCAGTTCCATACCTTCCACAACCTGACCCGCAATCGTGTACTGGCCATTCAGTGACGGTACGTTCTCAAACATAATGAAGAACTGGCTGTTCGCTGTGTGCGGCGCCATGGTACGGGCCATACCCAACGTACCACGCTCAAACTTCGCCTTATCCGTGAACTCAGCCTTAAGATCTGGGTATTCGCTACCACCCGTACCCGTGCCGGTCGGGTCACCACCCTGCGCCATGAAACCTTCGATAACGCGGTGGAACTTCACCCCATCATAAAAGCCTTCGCTCGCCAGAAGCTTCAAGCGCTCCACAGCCAACGGAGCCAGGTCAGGGCGCAGTTCAATGACAACCTTACCCGTCTTAAGTTCAAAAACCAGCTTGTTACCTGCTGGGATCGTCGCGTTCTCAGACATTCATGAAATCCTTCTGAAATCCGGTTAGGCCCTCTATGTCGCCTCTCTACGGCTTTTCGACAAGACAACCCGCGCCACTTCATCGCTCACAAAGGAAGAAATATCACCGCCTAAACCAGCAATTTCCTTCACAATACGGCTCGCCGTTGCACGGTGCTCATCCGCAGAAAGCAACAGAACCATTTCTATCTCCGGAGCAAGGCGGCGCATCACTCCCGAAATTTGACATTCAAAATCAAAATCACCAGCAGAGCGTAGCCCACGCACAACAGCACCTGCGCCCACGGCACGCACAGCATCCACAAGCAGAGTATCAAACTCTACCACCGTAATCCGCGGCGCCTCCGGCAATTTTGAAACCTCCTGACGCAGCAAAGCTAAACGCTCCGCACGCGTCAAAAGAGGTTGTTTCCCACCATTAACCCCTACCCCCACGACCAGCTTGTCAAACAAGCGGGCCGCACGAGCAATAATATCCATATGGCCATGCGTCACAGGGTCAAACGTCCCCGGATAAAACGCCATACGTGGGTTAAGGGCCATATTATTCACCGACGCTAGATGAATCTCCGGCCTCGAGTGTCGGTGCAGCTTGCACTTCTGGTGCTGCATTAACCTCTGCACCATCTACAGCAGCCTCATCGCCCGTTTCCCCGTCATCTTCCACAACCGGGAACACACAAATCACCGTCTCATGGTCATTCAGGCGGAACAACGTCACACCAGCCGCTTGGCGCGCCATAATACGCACTTGCGACACTGGCAGGCGGATCAAACGCCCCGTATCCGTCACCAACATTACATCGGTCCCCGGGAGCGTTGGCAAAGTTCCAACCACTTCTGTCCCACGGCGCGTCGCCGAGAACGTCATGTTCGTGATACCCAAACCACCACGACCAGAAACACGGTAATCATAAGCAGATGAACGGCGACCAAAACCACCATCGGTCACGGTCAGAAGCACTTCCTCCTGCGCTTCCAATTCTTCAAAACGCTCTGGCGTCAGATCACCCGTAACTTCAACAGCTTCATCATCAGCAGATGCAACGTCTTCTTCTGTGCCCTCTGCCAAAGCAACATTTTCTGCACGGCGCTTCGCATTCGCCATCCGCAGATATGCCGCACGTTCTTCAACGCTTGCATCCACATGGTTCAGCACACAGAGCGAAATAACCTCATCGCCCTCTGCAAGCTTAATACCACGCACACCAGAGCTACCGCGCCCAGCAAAGACACGCAGCACATCATCCGTAATATGGAAGCGGATGCAACGCGCCTTACGCGTCGCCAAGAAGACATCCTGACCCTCACGACATGTCGCCACACCGATCAGAGAATCTCCTTCATCCAGCTTCATCGCAATCAAGCCAGACGCACGGATATTACGGAAATCACTCAGACGGTTACGACGGACATTCCCGCTCGCCGTCGCAAAGACAAGGTGCAGATCATCCCACAGCTCTTCATCCTGCGGCAGCGGCAGAACCGCCGTAATCGCATCACTTCCCAATTCCGGCAGCAGATTGACAAGCGCACGCCCCTTCGACGTCGGTGAAGCCTCCGGCAAATGCCAGACCTTCATACGGTACGCTTTGCCACCAGATGAGAAGAACAGAACCCATTGGTGCGTATGTGCATTAAAGCTGCGTACAATGACATCATCACCGCGACGGCCAGCTGCCGTACGGCCACGGCCACCACGATTCTGGGAACGGAACATTTCCAAAGGCGTACGCTTGATGAAGCCATCACGGGTAATGGTCACCACCATCTGCCCCGGCTCAATCAAGCTTTCATCAGACTGATCACCCAACGCATCCGAAATCTCACTCATACGCGGCGTGGCAATTTCAGCACGCGCCGCCATAAGTTCATTGCGCATCACCTCCATACGGCGGATGTGACTGCCAATAATATCGAGCAGATCTTCAATCTTAACGGCGACTTCACCCAACTCGCCTTGAATTTTATCACGTTCAAGACCAGTCAAACGCTGCAAGCGCAGTTCCAAAATACCACGTGCCTGCGCTTCCGTCAGACGGACCTTGCCGTCAATAACGACATTGCCTTCATCATGGATCAGCTCAAGCAAAGGTACGACTTCACCTGCATCCCATTCACGTGCCATCAGAGATGCACGCGCTGTCGCAGCGTCCGGCGCACTCCGAATGAGAGCAATCACTTCATCAATATTGGCCACAGCCAAGACAAGGCCGACCAGCAAATGCCCGCGGTCACGCACCTTATCCAAGTCAAAGCGCGCACGACGCAGAATGACGTCCTCACGGAAGCGAATAAACGCCTCCAGAACATCTTTCAGGCCCATTGTGCGAGGCTTACCCTCATCCAGCGCCAACATGTTTACGCTGAAAGACGTCTGAAGCTGCGTAAAACGATAGAGTTGATTCAACACCACATCTGGCGTTGCATCACGCTTCAGTTCAATCACAACCCGCATACCGGAACGATCAGACTCGTCACGAATATCGGAGATGCCCTCGATTTCTTTCGCACGGACGAGATCAGCAATCTTTTCCTGCAGCGTCGCCTTATTCACCTGATATGGAATCTCGGTGATCACAATGGCCTGACGGTCCTTGCGGATTTCTTCAATTTCCGCACGCGCCCGCACCGGAACAGAACCACGCCCCGTTTCAAACGCCTTACGAATACCGCTGCGGCCCATGATAATCCCACCCGTTGGGAAATCAGGACCGGGGATAACCTGCATCAACTCATCCAGCTCAATGGCCGGATTAGCGATCACTGCCAGCGTGGCATCAATAACTTCCGTCGGGTTATGCGTCGGAATATTCGTCGCCATACCGACGGCAATACCAGACGCACCATTAACCAGAAGATTAGGGAACGTCGCCGGTAAAACACCCGGCTCATATTCGCTTTCATCATAGTTCGGTTGGAAATCAACCGTCCCACGATCAATATCATCCAGCAGAAAGGACGATGCTTTGGCCAGACGCGCTTCCGTATAACGCATCGCAGCCGGGCTATCGCCATCGACCGAACCGAAGTTACCCTGCCCGTCAATCAGCTTAACGCGCATGGACCATGACTGCGCCATACGCACCATGGCATCATAAATCGAGCTATCACCGTGCGGATGGTATTTACCCATCACATCACCGACTGCACGCGCCGACTTACGATACGGCTTATCGGCCGTAAAACCACTCTCGCGCATCGCGTATAGAATACGACGATGAACAGGCTTCAAACCATCACGAACATCCGGCAACGCACGCGAGACGATGACCGACATCGCATAGGCCAGATAGGAGGAGCGCATCTCCTCCTCAATCGTCACGGGAAGACGGCCGGAAGGCACAAGATCAGTCGGCTCATTCAACTCGGTCAAGACAGGTCCACCACACTAGAAAACAGAAGACCAATATACTCCAACCAACGCCAAGACGCTACTCTCCCCCGATCATTAAGAGAAAGCACATAAAAAAGCTCAACAACAAACAGAATGAAAACCACAAAGCTGACGGATTGCCCCACACCCAACCACTTGCCATGATCTCCCCAACACACTCCTTCCTCTTCAGGACCCCAACCATGCCCCGCCTCCTACCCACTCTCCTCGCAACTTCCGCCTTTTTCGCCTCAACGCCCTCATTCGCAGCTCCCCCCAGCCCAGCGGCATGCATGGCAGACCTCGCCAACACCCGCAGTTTCTCACTCGGCCGCCCTACCAACGCCACCCTCACCCCAGACGGAAAATCCGTCCTCTTTCTGCGTTCCGGCCCGCGCAGCACAACATTGCAGCTTTACCTTTACGACGTCGCAACCCACGCCATTCGCCCTCTCGGCACAACAAACACCAGCCCGGAACATCTTAGCGTCGAAGAACGTGCACGCCGTGAACGCGCTCGACAGTCCTTAAGCGGCACAACATCCTTCCTAATCGCCGCCGATAGCCAATCCGCTATCGCCGAAACCGCTGGCCACCTCACCCGCATTGACCTCCTGACCAACACCACAACCCCCATCGAAGGCACATGGATCGCCCCGCGTCTTAGCCCAGACGGCACCCATATCGCCGCCGTCAAAGATGACGACTTGTATACAATCGACCTAAAAACCGGTGCCCAGACACGTCTCACAACAGGCGGCACCGAAACCCTGACCCACGGCCTGTCTGAATTTGCTGCTGCCGAAGAACTACAGCGTGACGACGGCACATGGTGGTCTCCAGATAACAGCAGCCTGCTTTATGAAGAGGCCGACACCTCAGGCGTCGAACAACATTACATCGCAAACCTCGCAGACCCGTCGCAAAAACCGGTCGAATTCCGCTACCCACGCACTGGCACTGCCAACGCGAAAACACGCCTCGGCCTAATCTCTGCCACAGGCGGACAAACACACTGGATCAACTGGGACCACACAGAATGGCCCTACATCGCACGAATCGTCTGGCATAAATCTGGTGGCCTGTTCGCCGTCCTGCTCAACCGCGCCCAGACCGACGAACGCCTCATCAGTATCAACCCCCAAACCGGCCAGACACACGATATCCTACACGACCACGACACAGCATGGCTGGACCTGACCCCATGGGAAGGGAGCGGCGGACAGCCCCTCCCCGTTGTGCTTACAAAAAATACAAATATCCCAGACCAAAGCTTCCTCTGGGCCGCACAACGCGGAGCGCAATGGCAACTGGAATTGCATGACGCCAACGGAACGCTCCTACGCGCTCTCACGCCACAAACCACCCCCTTCGTGGCCCTCAACCTTTACGATGCAAAAACAAACACCGCCATCGTAACCATTCAGACCAGCCACACCGATACCGGCATCGTGCGCATCAATCTCGCCACTGGAGAACAAACCCCACTCTCCATCAGTCCCGGCCTACACCGCGCCGCCTTCACCCCCGGCGGCCACGAAACCTTTATTGACAACACAAACAGCGCAGACGGCACCAACACCGTCATCATCCGCCGCGCAGACGGCACAGCACTGGGCACACTCCCCTCCACTGCCGAACAGCCCAGCTTTACCAACCACGTCGAATTCCTAACCGCAGGTGCAGACAATCTGGATGCCGCCATCATCCGGCCAGAAAACTTCAACCCCCACCACCGATACCCCATCCTGCTCTCAGTCTATGCAGGTCCGGGCTATAAAACCGTCTGGCATACACCCTCGGCCTACAGCGAAGCGCAATGCCTCGCCAATCAGGGCTTCATCATCGCCAGCTTCGACGGACACGGCACACCAGGGCGCAACCATGATTTCGAACGCGCAACGCACGATAACCTGATCGACCTGCCTCTGCACGATCAAGTCGAAGGCCTTCAGGCTATCGCCGCAAAATACAAAGAAATCGACTTATCCCGCGCTGGCGTCTACGGCTGGTCCTTCGGCGGTTATTTCAGCGCTATGGCAACCATCCGCCGACCAGACATCTTCAAGGCCGGAAACGCCGGCGCTCCGCCCGTAGACTGGACCGATTACGACACCGCCTACACCGAGCGCTACCTCGAAACCCCGGATAAGGACCCCGAGGGGTACCGCAAGTCCAATATCCTGACCTACGCGGCAAACCTCCGCCGCCCACTTCTTATCATGCACGGCGCAACAGACGATAACGTCTATTTCGCCAACACCATGAAACTAACGCAAAGCCTGCTGGATGCGGGAAAGCCGTATAACCTAATGCTCCTGCCCGGAACACACATGCTACCAAACGCCAAAATCCGCACGCGTGTCTCAGAAGCACGCGCGGCCTTCTTCAAACAGACCCTACACACCAAATAGTAACAACACGCGAGCAAGCGGAAGGCCAATGCTGTCACAGTCAATGACTGTAGAGCCTATGAAAGGCGGCAGCATTGCTTGCATCCATAGATAAGGACAGTGCAGATTTTTCAACCCAACTCTTGGGTTATAAATCGCATCTTTCGATCGACTAAAAATTCAGGCGCATCCGAAAAGGGACAAGCGACCCATGTCGCAATATATTCCAAGAACCAACACTGGAAAATTCGCCATTCAGCCCAGCGTTGAATACATCTTTAATTGAGCAAACATCACCAATACGGCTGCTCATACGAACCAAAAGCCACCTAAACGGTCATGACACTTAAGCTCGCCACGATCATCTATACGATGCACCATGCTTTCCTGCATGAAAGGGAGCCGCGCTGCCACGTAGCGGTACAAGAAAAAAGGCCCTTTCTCCGCTACCTGCACAGAGAAAGGGCCACCGTACCAAACCATCCATCATCGCTGGTCCCGTCAGCAACGCGCACCAACAACATCAATACACAGACCTTCGGTACGGCCCTGTTTTAAATTCCGATCAGAACGGGATTTCATCATCCAGATCGTTATCACGTGATGAATCCCAGCCACCCGGGCTTGAAGCGCCGCCATGTGATGGGGCCGAGCCCCCACGGGAACCACCACCCTGCTGGTTACCTGCAGGAGCGCCACCACCATAGTTGTTACCGCCGCCGTAACCACCGCCTTGGCCACCGTAGCCACCACCAGCATCACCACCTGCTGAACGGCTATCCAGAAGCGTCAAATCACCACGGAAACGGTCAATCGTCACTTCCGTCGTGTAGCGCTCTTGACCGGACTGATCCGTCCATTTCCGTGTACGCAGCTCACCTTCCACATAAACCTTGCTGCCCTTCTTCACAAAGCGCTCAGCAACACCGGCCAAATGCTCGTTAAAGATGACCACACGATGCCATTCCGTACGCTCTTTACGCTCACCGGACTGACGATCGTTCCACGTGTCAGACGTCGCAATCGTCATATTCACAATCTTAGAACCCGATTGCGTATGGCGAATTTCAGGGTCACGCCCCAAATTCCCCACCAAAATCACCTTATTGACGCTACCAGCCATGACGTTCCACTCTATTTTCGTGAATTGTTCTTTTCAAACCTTCCCAAACACCTAACATATAAGCTGGCCGACCACAGCCCCTTTGCGCGTGGTTTCCACATCCAATGCCCTCATCTTTATCGGTGTGCCAAAACGTGACTTTTCCTGAGAACAACGCCATTCGCGTCCGCGGTGCCCGCGCCCATAACCTCAAGAATGTTGATGTCACCATCCCACGGGATTCTTTGACGATCATCACCGGTCTCTCCGGCTCCGGCAAATCATCCCTCGCCTTCGATACCATCTATGCCGAAGGCCAACGCCGCTACGTTGAGAGCCTTTCCGCCTATGCACGCCAGTTTTTGGAACTCATGGGCAAACCGGATGTAGACTCCATTGAAGGCCTCTCACCCGCCATTTCCATTGAGCAAAAAACCACCTCAAAAAACCCACGCTCAACCGTCGGCACCATCACAGAAATCCACGATTATATGCGCCTGCTCTGGGCGCGCTCCGGCACACCCTACTCCCCGGCAACAGGCCTACCGATCGAAGCACAAACCGTCAGCCAAATGGTGGACCGCGTCATGGCCATGCCAGATGGCACGCGCCTCATGCTGCTTGCCCCTGTCATGAAAGACCGTAAGGGAGACGGCAAGCGCGAACTCGCCGAACTCGCCCGCAAAGGCTTTGCCCGCGTCACTATCGACGGCACACTCTACGATATTGCTGACGCCCCCGAATTAAACCGCAAAACACGCCACACAATTGAAGCTGTTATTGACCGTATCGTCGTCAAAGAGGGCCTCGAAACACGTCTGGCCGATAGCTTCGAAACCGCTCTCGAACTCGGCGATGGCGTCGCCTTTACCCAAGAAGTCAAACGTGCCGAAGAAGACGGGGAGGCCACCCGAACCATTTTCTCCGCACGCTTCGCCTGCCCCGTTTCCGGCTTCACCATTGCGGAAATTGAACCACGCCTCTTCTCGTTCAATGCTCCCATGGGCGCCTGCCCCTCCTGCGATGGCATCGGCACTGAAACGCATTTTGACGCCAACCTCATCGTACCTGACGACAGCCTGAGCTTAGAGGATGGTGCCGTTGCCCCATGGCAAGGCAATGGTGCCGAGTGGTACGCCCAAACCCTCGCCGCACTCGCCCGCCATACGGGCGATACCATGCAGACCGCATGGCGTGACTTAAAGCCTGCAACGCAAGACCTCATTCTCTACGGCACCAAAGAACCCATCGCCATTCCTTACCGCGATGGCAGCACGGTCCATACCGTCACCAAACCTTTTGAAGGTGTTCTCAAAACACTCCAGCGCCGTATGGCCCAAACAGACAGCATCCATGTCCGTGATGCTCTCACCCGTTACCAATCCGAAAAACCCTGCCGCACCTGCCAAGGCGCGCGCCTCAAGCCTGAAGCCCTATGCGTCAAAGTCAGTGACCTCAACATCGCCCAAGCGTCCGACATGCCCATCCGGCAAGCGCTACACTGGTTTTCTCAGGTTGAAGGTACCCTCACACCACAAAAAGCCGAAATTGCACGCCGCATCCTGCGCGAAATCACAGACCGCCTGCACTTTTTGGATGATGTCGGCCTCGATTACCTCACCCTCTCGCGCGGCTCCGCCACATTATCTGGTGGTGAGAGCCAGCGTATCCGCCTCGCCTCACAAATCGGGTCCGGCCTCACCGGCGTTCTCTATGTGTTGGACGAACCCTCCATCGGCCTACACCAACGCGATAATGAACGCCTCCTCGGCACATTGGAGCGGTTAAAGCGCCTCGGAAATACCGTCATCGTTGTCGAACATGATGAAGACGCTATCCGCGCCGCCGATTATCTGATTGATATGGGGCCCGGTGCAGGCACACGCGGCGGCAACGTCATCGCCTATGGTACACCTGCCGAAGTTGCTCAACACCCTGACAGCATCACCGGCGCTTACCTCTCCGGCCGCAGGGCCATCCCCATCCCTGCCATACGCCGCACCGCCCGTGAAACGCTAACTCTGCACGGGGCACGCGGGAACAACCTCAAAAACATCACTGCCGATATTCCGCTCGGTACCTTCATCGCTGTAACGGGCGTATCGGGTGGCGGGAAATCAACCCTTATTATTGATACGCTGTATAAAGCCCTCTCGCGTACCTTGATGAAATCCAGCGCGTCTCCCCTACCGTATGATCGTCTCACCGGCGTGGAGCATCTGGATAAGATTATCGAAATTGACCAATCTCCCATTGGTCGCACACCTCGTTCCAACCCGGCCACCTATACGGACCTCTTCACCCCCATCCGTGATTGGTTTGCCGAACTACCTGAAGCAAAAGCACGCGGCTACAAACCCGGGCGCTTCTCCTTCAACGTCAAAGGCGGACGGTGCGAAGCCTGCCAAGGCGATGGCGTTTTAAAAATCGAAATGCACTTCCTGCCGGATGTCTTCGTCACCTGCGATACCTGCAAAGGTGCCCGCTATAACCGAGAAACCCTAGACGTTAAGTTCCGCGGCAAATCCATCGCCGATGTCCTCGCCATGACGGTGGATGACGCACTCCCCTTCTTCCAAGCCGTACCCCGCATCCGGGACCGGTTGGCCATTCTCCAACAAGTCGGCCTCGGTTATGTCGCCCTTGGACAACAAGCGACCACCCTCTCAGGCGGTGAAGCACAGCGCGTCAAACTATCAAAAGAACTCGCCAAACGCGCCACAGGCCGCACACTTTATATCCTTGATGAACCCACCACCGGCCTGCACACAGAAGACGTTCGCAAGCTGCTCGACGTGCTGCATGCCCTTGTTGAACAAGGCAATACCGTTTTGGTCATCGAGCATAATCTAGAAGTTATCAAAACAGCCGATTGGCTAATCGATATCGGACCTGAAGGCGGAGATGGCGGCGGCCAAATCGTCGCCCAAGGCACACCGGAAGAGATTGCCGCTTGCTCAGCCAGCCATACCGGACGCTTCCTAGCACCTCTTTTGAAAGATAGCCCGCACAATACAGGCCCCAAAAGAGGCAAACAGAAGCCTAAAAAATAATCTTTTTCAGGCTGCACGACTACCATTGGTTTACGCCCCCTAAAACGAAGCGGCCTTATAAACATCAGAGCACAAGAACCTGACGGCAGACCGCCGTCAGGTTAAGCTTTCAAACAGGCTTTTAATCTTGAGCCTTACACATCCACCAAACCAATAGGCAGAGCCTCCCGAAAAGAGAAAAACCCCCTCCCCTCCAAAACCCATCGCCATACCGATCAAGAGCGCCCCCAACCCGCCGGTGGCGTATGCGGTGGCGCACCACCCTGCGGCCCAAACCCACCTTGTACCGGTAAAACAGGCGGAACCCGATGCATCCGCCCAGGCATCGTCAACGCCATATACAGCGCAATAAACCAGCCAAAAAACGTCCACCCCACCAATAAATTTGTGATGCACACAAGACCGACATAATCAGAACGCCGATTCAATGCGATAATCGATGGTAAAAAATAAAACCCCAAACTCAATATCGGCAGAATAACAAAAAATAAGGTTAAAATCACAATACCATCATGATTTGCATGGTAATAATAATGGCAATCCATAATTCATCCCCATAGTCTATAACGTCAATTGGGGCATATTTTTCAAGACCACGTCAATCAAAACTCACAAGGTCGGCAACCTCACTGGCACCTCATGAGACCGCGTGCCCGCGGCTAAAGGCGTTGCTCCCTCCAACACATCGACCGCACTGCGCCCCATCACCCGACCCGTTAAAATCATCTGGCTCGCAGCATTATAGACATGCACCATGTCTCCTTTACTGCCACCTTCCAAAACCGTTCCAGACACAGTCAAGTTCACATTAGGACCATGATACGAAACCACCACAGGCGAGCCGCGATGCACCATTTGTGGCCGCAATAACTGAGGTGCACTCAACACCGCTCCAGCGTGTTCACTATTGCGTACCATTAACCCAACAGCATCATCTTCCGCCACCAAGGCATCATCCGGAACCTCACCAAAAGGTACCAAACCCATCGTCACATCTTCAGCAAACAGGGTTTCTCCCGCCCTCACCGAACGACGCAAAATAACAGCCCGTATATTCGCTTGCACCTTGCCCGAAACCGTAAACATAGTCCCCTGCGTTCCTACATGGCCGGGGACACGAAAACGCGCCGTAAAATGCTCCCCTCGTCCCGGATGCTCCAATTGTACCAGAACAAGTGGCTCCTGATCCTTAACAGGTACAGGAAGCGGCTTAAAATTCTCTAGCGTGACGTCTATTTCCGCATGTTCCGGCAAAATCAATGCCTGCCGGACTAGCGGCAACACATCATCCTCCGTCACCCACCGCGCTGCCCGCGTTAAGGTCACAGACACAGAAGGAGAAGCATCCGGCCAGTCCACTGCAAACTGTGCAGCAATTGCCGTTAATTGATCACCACCAACCGTATAATGCTGACCTAAAGCCGGAGCATCACCAATTTCCACATCTTGCCCTGGGTTTAACCCAAAAAAAAGATCCGAAAGCCGAATACGCTCATGCTCAATATTAGCCGATGGCCGTAACGTCGCCGCCTGAACTTGCCCCATAAAAAGCAGCAACACCAACCACATCACATGAAGCTGACGCCGCCGCATCATCAACGGCCACCCAAATTATTCAACGTCTGCATCATGTCATCAGAAGACGTAATCACTTTACTATTCATTTCATACGCACGCTGCGCCGTAATCAAATCTGTGATTTCCGACACGACATTCACATTTGATTTTTCAACATAACCCTGCATCACGCCCCCATAACCCGTCGTATTAGGCGTACCGACTTGTGCATCACCAGATGCCGCCGTCTGGGTCAGTAAGTTTTGGCCCATCGCCGCCAAGCCATTTTCATTCGCAAACGTCGCAAGCTGTAATTGTCCAACCACAGTGGCTGTATTTTGTCCCGCCACCGTAACACTCACCTGACCAGACTGATCAATGCTCACACTCTGTGCATTTGATGGGATGGTAATCCCCGGATTAACCGCATAGCCATCTGCCGTGACCAACGCGCCATTACTATCCATGGAAAGCGTTCCATCGCGCGTATAAGCCATTTGCCCCGATGGAAGCTGCACCTGAAAATACCCACGCCCCTGCACCGCCAGATCCAATGAGTTGCTGGTCTGCTCCAAACTACCCTGATCATTAATCCGATAAATGGCCGCCGTCTTCACACCCAAACCAACCTGCGCGCCAGAAGGAACGGTAGTGCCTGAATCAGAAGACGTCGTGCCGACACGCCGCAAATCTTGATACATCAGGTCCTGAAATTCAGCGCGTGCACGCTTATACCCCGTCGTACTCATATTCGCGATATTGTTGGAAATAGTTTCAACATTGGTCTGCTGAGCCTGCATCCCAGTGCCGGCAATATCGAGAGAACGCATAAGGTTTCAATCCTTCAATTAGGCATAAAAATCAGGCTGAAACCTGAACAATTTTATCAATGGCATTTTGCTGGCGCGTCGCTTCCGCATTCACAAACTGCGCCATGAACTGAAAATTACGCTGTATATCCAGCATCTTCGTCACTTCGCTCATCATCTGAACGTTGCTCCCCTCAAGCATCCCTTGCGCCATATGCGGTTGCCGGACCTCTTGCATCGGCTGATCTGTTGCAAATAAATGCCCACCCTGCGCTTTCAGAGCATTTTCATCCGCGACCGACACAACGGCGATATGCGCTTGGTCACCACTTTCCGTCGATAAAACACCATCGCTCGAAATGCTGATTTTCTGGTCACCTTGCGGGATTTTTATCGGCTGCCCGGCGGTATCCAAAAGCGCATTGCCGCTCTCATCAACAATCGTACCATCCGCTTGCTGCTCAAAACGGCCCGCACGCGTCAAACGCACGCCATCCGGCGTACGCAGTTGAAAATACCCCTGCCCACCCAGCGCTACATCCAGCGGATTTCCTGTTTGCTGTAAATCACCCTCCTGCACATCACGATACGTCGCACGATCTTGCGTGTAAGCCTGCGTTTCTGCACCCTGTGGCTGCTGCCCGGCATGTTGATGTGAAAGATAATCACTAAACAAAACGTCTTCGCGCTTAAAGCCAACAGTGGACGCGTTCGCCATATTCGTTGCGATAACCGACATCGCACGCTGCTGCGCGTCCATCTTCGATAACGCGATATACGTCGTATTTTCCAAGACCCAAGACTCCGCCACGCTCTAAGCAGGCCAAGAGTAAGGTCAATATACTTGCTAAATCGTTAAAAATTAGAGGGAGAGAGCCCCGCAGAACTCTCCCCATCAAAATCAATCGACTTCGAACAAAGCTTCGACCTCAACAGGCGCATTCAGCGGCAGGCTTGGCACACCAATGGTGGAGCGCGCATGGCGGCCCGCATCACCAAACACTTCAACCGCCAGATCAGACGCACCATTCATCACAACAGCATGCGTCACAAAGTCAGGCGTACACGCAATAAACCCGCCAAGGCGCACAACTTTACGCACACGGGACAAATCGCCGCCCAGCGCAGCCTTCACTTGTGCAATCACATTAACCAAACATGCCTTTGCACATGCCACGCCCGTTTCAGCGTCCACATCACCACCAAGCTTACCCGTCGCCAGCAGCTTACCATCCACCAATGGCAACTGGCCGGACACAACCAGCGTGTTCCCCGTACGGGTCACGGCCAGATAATTAGCAACCGGCGCGGCTGCTTCCGGCAATGTAATCCCTAAAGCAGCGAGGCGGTCCTCGTAGTTCACATCAGCCATGTTTGTCATATCCTTTGAAAAAGTACCGCCTCTAGTTTGGAACGTTCCCGCAACACTGCCAAGAGCCTTACGTCGGGAAAGACTCTTCGCCTGCCAAGGACCGCCGACTACGCTCCAATTCCTCCGCATAACGCCGCAAGGCATGCTGCTCCGTCAGCAACCCAACCACCTTGCGTGAGACAACGTCATCCACAACAACCAGTGCATCGGCCTCAGCCTGCGTAAAACGCTCAATCGCCTCACGCACATTCATAAGAGGCGTCAAAACATCCCCCCCATGCTGCGCCAAGGCCTCCACCGTTTGTCCACGCGCCCCATCTGCTAAATGCAAATCTGCAATACCCAGAACACCAGCATACCGCCCATCATCATCCAGTAAAATAACCCGCTGCCCAGACCCCGGAGCGAGTACTTTCTGCGCACGTGTTACCGATGTTCGTAACGGTAAACTCCGTGGAATAGGCCGCATCATACGCCGTACATCCAAAGAGCGTATCCACCCCACATCGACGGCCGAACGGATCGATTCACCACGCAAATGAAAACGCCACGTCGCAAAGCTGTATCCAAACAACCGCCGCACCGTCAGAAGTGATATAATCGCAGCAACAAAGGTGGCACCGCTGAAAACGGCACTCCCCGTCATTTCCAATGCCAAACACACCATAGTCATCGGACTACCAATCACCGCCACAGCCATGGCACTCATCCCGACCAAAGCCGCCAACACCATACTGCCCGGCGCAACGCCCAGCGGTGTCAAAAACACAGTGTAAACCGTTCCCGCTAACGTCCCCAAATACAGAGAGGCAAAAAATAACCCACCACGAAAACCAGAGCCAATACTCAAGGCCGATGCCACAGCTTTTAAGAGCAACAACCCTGCCGCCATGCGTGGTGTAAAATCACCTGATAAAACACGGCGCATCGCTTCATGCCCTGAAGACAGAACAGATGGATGAATCACGGCCAAGCCACTCACTGCCAAGCCACCTAACGCAGGGCGCCCCCAGCCCGGCACAGGCAAACGCCGAAATACCTTCTCCACCTGCGTAACACCGAACATCACCGCAATCGCCGTCAGCGCAGACAAAACACTAATCAGCACCACACCAATGCCAGCATTCCAATCCAACGGCCCGATCGACAAAGGCGGCAAAGCCATCGGGTTATGGTGCAAAACATGCGCCACCCCCACACCCGCCAAAGCCGCAGCTGCAACTGGCGGCAAGCTCGCCAATGTATAAGACCCTATAACCAGTTCGAACGCATAAAACGCACCCGTCACCGGCGCATTAAACGCAGCACCAATAGCCGCACCCGCACCAGCCCCGACTAAAACACGTAAATCATCACGCCGCACACGAAACGCACGCCCCGCCCAAGACGCACAGGCAGAGCCAATCTGCGTGAACCCGGCCTCCAATCCAATGGACGCACCCGAACCATTCGATAAAATCGTCTGCCCTACCACTACAAGACTATCCCGCAGTGACATCCGACCACCATGCAGCGCATTCGCTTCAATCGGGTCAACAGGCTGCCGTGGCACAAAAATTGCCGCTACAACACCAAATACACCGACCGCCAACCCGCCCAAGGTCAGCGCCAGCACCGTCCGCAAAACAGAAAGGTGATCTACCCCCGAAAGATGACCTGTTGGGGCATAAGCCACACCATAGAGCCAGCGATGCAGCATCAGCGTGACCGTTGAAATACCAATCACCCACAAAGCCGCTACGCCACCCAAGACGGCCGATAACAGGGTGAGCCAGATTTCATCAGCCCGCACCCATGAACGTAGCCAAACAGGCGCCAAAAAAGAGCGCGGCTCACGCATAATCGAACACCAACAACACGACTGCCTATCCCTTTCGTACCCCAATTCTTTTAGGGTGCTAGACAAGGACGCCCCTCATGGGCAGGAATATTGTTACTGTTTGACGGTTCATTCACCATCAATCAACTCTTCTCTCAGGAAGGTGCACTCATGCAACTGCACGTCATTGAACGAACCGAAGGTGAAACCACCGCAGCAGAGCGCCCCGTCATTGTCTTTTTACATGGCTTGTTCGGACGTGCCCGTAATCTCGGTTTCCTCCAACGCGCCACCGCCAACAATTTTCGTACCCTCGCCCCAGATTTACGCAATCACGGTGAAAGCCCTCATGGTCCCGCATCTTACAGCGCCATGGCAGAAGATGTGCTCGAAACACTCGAGACACACAACATCAACCGCTTTGCACTTGTCGGGCACTCCATGGGCGGCAAGGTCGCCATGCATCTCGCATTGAAACACCCGGACCGTGTCAGCCGCCTCCTCGTGGCAGACATGGCCCCAGCCCCCACCCGGCATGGCCAAAGCGCTATGATCGAACGCCTCAAAACCCTTACCTTCCCCGACACCCTCGACCGCAAAGAAGCACTTGCCCTTCTAGACCCTATCACCGGGAGTCGCGCCGTTTCCGAACTCATGGGGCAGAACCTTCGCTTGGGCGATCACCCAGGCTGGGCTATTGGGTTTGATGAACTTGCTGATGCCGTTACGCATATCGAAGGCTGGGAAGCCCCTCGCACGCCCCCTTATAACGGCCCTGCGCTTTTCTTGCGCGGCGAACTCTCGCCTTACGTCCAAGAACACCATCACCCCACCATCCACGCGCTTTTCCCCAAAGCAGAGATTGAAACTCTACCTAATGCTGGACATTGGCTCCATGTGGACCAACCTAAAGGCTTTCTCGCACGGATGACTCCTTTTCTTTCGGCGTCATAAGCACCAACAAACACACAACAAAACAGGTTTCGGGCTTTCGTGTTTCCCTCAGACCTGTCTATGATACCGTGTGATCCGACGTGAATTTTCCGCCCGGCCCTCCCAAGGCCGCACAGCAAACCTGACCGCACCAGCACACGCTCAGCCCCTCCCACAGCGGGAGAGGCTGGCATCTGGCCGGACGCAACACACACGCCGCAAACCTGCATGATCCGCCGCACCCCACACGCTTCCCAACGCGATGAGCGCCAAGAACCTCAGTTCTTTACGGCCCCACGCCTAAGCACGGCCACAGCACGCCGTGCCGTCCCAACAACAGGGACACGGGAACGCCTGCGCGATTATGCAGCCCGGAGCACCCCCGTCCGCTCCGTCCTGACCCCGATGGAACGGCGGCAAACTTTTGTCGAAGCTGGCCCCCTCGGGCCATTTTGTTTCTCAACCTTACTGCATGGCGCGCTCTTAACGCTCCTCTTATGGCCCCACCAGCAACTCTCCGGTGGTGCAACTGGCGCAGAACCCCAAGTCGAAATGGTCTTTGACCAACCCCCGACCAAACACAGCATGCAAGGCCCACGCTCACAAGATCAAGGCGGCGGACAGCCGGCTCAAAGCACGCAAGCACCCTCACCACAGCCACCTTCTGAAGCCAATTCAGATAGTGCTGAATCTGCACCATCCACAGTCGTACCCACCCCTGACCAGCCTTCCGCACCACCATTAGAGCAAGACCACTCCGCAGAACTCACCCAAACACCACCAACCACTGCACCCGTCACCCCCGGACACTCCCCGAGCGCCCAAGCACATACACAGCGCGGCCACCAACATCACCGCCAGACAACATCAAGCAGCGCGACCAGTAACCCCTTCGCGCACCCCATGGATCTCAGCTTTAACGAACAGCCTTCACCACGCCCACGCCATCGTGGCCGCCCCGCAGGCTCCGGCGGCCCCATCGATATGTCCCTTGGGCCACTCAGTATGAACGGGCAAATCAATGCGCCCTTCAAAACCAGAACCTCCATCCGTGGCGTCAGCGAAGACTATGCTGGCGAAATTGACCGCTGGATCAAGGCGCATATTTACTACCCAGAGGAAGCGGCCCGTAACGGCGAAGACGGCGCCACCTCCGTCCATGTCGTCCTAGATCGATACGGCCGTGTCAAAACCGTGCGCCTCATCGGGTCATCCGGCTCATACTCTTTGGATGCAGGCCTCACGAGCACCTTCCAAGGCTCCCACTTGCCTCCCCCTCCACCAGATATGAAGGGCGATCATTTTGAATTTGATATGACCCTAAACTACATCCTCATCCGTCAATGATCGTACGCTCCGCTTACCACTCTCTCCGCCGCTACAGCCTTTTACCTTTCAGCCTTGCCGCGGTTTTCGCACCCGAAAACCCTGCATGGGCTGTTCCTGCTTTATCGCCCCTCATAGAGACGGAAACCGCCCAACCTAACACAACCGACTCTAGCGATCTGTTTGCCTTCCACGCGCAATCAACCCTCGTCTGGCAAGGGCATGACGGATTTCACGCCCCCTATTCCGGCACCCAAAGCCTCATGCCCGCCGCACGCGGCGATGAAACATGGGACCTCACCCTCTATGCCGGCCTGCACCCGTGGCAAGGCGGTGAAATCTGGGTCAATGGCGAAGTTGATCAAGGCTTCGGCATTGGTAACACCCTAGGATTAGCCGGTTTCTCCAGTGGCGAAGCCTATAAAATCGGCCGTGGTACACCCTATTTCCGTGTCCAACGCGCCTTCTTCCGGCAAACCATCAACCTCGGTGGTACCGCCACCAGAGTGGATGATGACCTCAACCAATTCTCAGTCAAACAAGCACCGAACCGCTTGGTCCTCACAATAGGGAAATTTTCCGTACCCGATCTCTACGATAATAACAGCTACGCCCATGACCCACGGGCAGACTTCCTGAACTGGTCCCTGATCGATACCGGAACCTTCGATTACGCCGCAGATTCGTGGGGCTACACCACCGGCATCGCCACGGAATGGACACAAGACCGCTGGACACTACGCTCCGGTGCTTTCCTCATGTCTATCGTGCCCAACAGCCCCGATATTGATACAAGCTTCAAACAATTCCAAATTGATGAAGAACTCGAAGAACGGCACCAGATCGGTACACTCCCCGGCAAAATCCTACTTACCGCTTTCACAACCCATGCCCGTATGGGCCGCTTTTCTGATGCCCTACGCCTTGGCACAATCACCGAAACCACGCCCAACACCGCCAATGTCCGCCGCATGGAAAACCGCCCAGGCCTCAGCCTCACCATTGAGCAATCCCTGACCAAAAACATCGCAGCCTTTATCCGTACAGGCTGGGCCAATGGCCATTACGAAACCTACGAATTCACAGATATTGACCGCTCTCTCGCACTCGGCCTGTCCTTTGACGGCACATTATGGCACCGCTCCGATGACCGCATCGGCGTCGCAGGCGTCATCAACGCAGCATCCGGCCGTCGCAAAGCCTATCTCGCCGCTGGTGGAACCGGCCTCCTTGTCGGGGATGGCCAACTCCCCCACGCCGGGGACGAGCATATCATAGAGATGTATTACGACCTCGCCGTCCATCCCATCGGCCACCTCACCCTCGATTATCAATGGGTCGGAAACCCCGCCTATAATAAAGACCGCGGCCCCGTTTCCATTCTTGGCGCCCGTATGCACGCAGAGTTTTAAGGAAAGACACAGATACGCACTAAGGATCTGAGGCGTATGACGGACGAAGAATCTGGCACAAAGGACGGAGCTAATCCCCCTGTCAAATTGATATGCTGCCACACCGATCCGGCCCTGCTTCTCCCGCTACACGCCAACTGACAGAGTTTGCCGTTGATCGTTCGTCGGTCGCGTTTCAGGACAGCTCCCGCGCCACACTCAACACAGCGGAACAACTACCCAATCAGCCGATCAAACATCTATAGGATATCGTCCGTCAGCTTAGTCCGTGTTTCAAGCGCTGTAGTAGCCGGAACAGCGCGTCATGCTCCGTAGTCAGACATTAGATACGGATACCGCTCAACTTCACGACCCATTCAGCGTGTTGTTTCTTAAGCGCCGAATGGCGAATGTAGATCGGATCGTCTTGATCATCCATTTTCTCGACGATTTCGAAGGAAAACGCGTCACTGCCATGTGTAATCCACGCCTCTTGAAGCGATCGATGCGGATCGCTTCCTTGCCGCAACGTGAACCAGATACGGTTTTGAATAGTCGCCAAATCAGGCGCACTACCAACCCATACCTGATCCGATGATGTGCATCGAATGGCATAAATACCGGCTTCGACTTTCCGCTCTTTATACGCTGCTACCGCCGCCTTTCGACTATAACCCTTCATACCTCAACCTCATGCTCTAGGCTCGTTGTGCTACGGCCCTCAACAATGGAATATATTACCCGGGTATATTGACGTCAATTTTTATCTGGGTATAATATTGGAATGTCTAAGTTTTTATCCATATCCTGCACCGCCTTTTCTGGTACCCAGCGTGTCGCAAGCGGCGCATTGATCGACGTAGCCCTCGCAATCAAGTCAATGGACGCCAAAATACAAAGCACTGTGCTCACTTTTGACGATTTTTCTGGTGCAGTGATCGACTTTGACCTTCGCGGCACAACGGCAGAAATCGTTACACGATTAAATGAGCGTGGTGCACTTGAAGCGCAAAGTACGACGTCTCGGTCGCGAGGCAGGCCAAAACTGGGTGTGGTGGCACGGGAGATAACTTTGCTACCGCGTCATTGGGATTGGCTTGCAAGACAGTCAGGAGGAGCCTCGCAGACCCTTCGTCGTCTTGTGGACGAAGCGCGTCGTACCGATGACGGTAAGACTGCCCGCAAAGCAGCACATGAGCGAGCCTACCGGTTTCTGTCAGCATTAGCTGGCGACTTGCCCGGTTATGAGGATGCAATCCGCGCTCTCTTCGCTGAAAACCATGAGGCACTCACCAAGCAAATAGCAACGTGGCCTTCTGACATTCAGGACTATGTAATAATGCTTGCCCAACCCCATCCTGAAAAGGAGTAATCATGACAGCGTTGGAAAGGCGCAAAGAACGACTTGTCGCCTTTATACGGAAGGTTTGGGATGAAGGCGACGCAGACGCGGCCGACCATTACATCGCACATTCATATACAATCCGGCATGACCCTGGCGACCTGTGGGACGGAAGAACCCTAGATCTCATCGGCTTCAAAGATCGGGTGCAGAAATCAAGGGCAGCGTTCCCTGACCAAGCATTTGATATTCAAGACATGCTCGCCGAGGGCCAAAACGTCGTAATGTCGTGGTTTTGGAGTGGTACGCACAAAGGTGATTTACCCGGCTTTCCAGCAACCAACAGAATCATCCGTATGTCAGGCGCAACGATCTACACATTTGACAGCGAAGATCGTCTGAATGGGCATTGGCAAATTACGGATCGGCTCGGAGTTTTCCAGCAACTCCAACGTAATAAATAGGAATTTTACATGCTGCCTTCTCTCTAGGGAAGGCTAGGAGCTGCCACGACAGATGTCCGAATTCCTTATTCTCGGCCACCTGTCTTTCGCTCCCAACTACCTGCGAACAATAAAACGGACCTTCCCGCCTTACTTCTGCGGCACCCCCAGATGGCCCGTCTTACGCTCCAAAGCCAGACGCTCTTGCCGCTCACGCTCCGCATAGCGGTGCCGTTGCTCTTCAGAGCGTTCATTATGACAATGCGGGCACGCTACACCCTGAACGTACAGCGGAGAGGCTTTTTCTGTCTCAGAAATCGGCCGACGGCACGCATGGCACAGATCATAATGTGAAATTTCGAGACCATGCTCTACCGCAACGCGCTGGTCGAAAACAAAGCACGCGCCTTCCCACATGCTCTTTTCCTCTGGCACCGTCTCCAGATATTTCAAAATACCACCCTGCAAGTGGTACACATCCTCCACACCTTCCGAGCGCGCAAAAGCCGTCGATTTCTCGCAACGAATGCCCCCCGTACAGAACATCGCAATCTTTGGCTTGCGCCCTTCAGCCTCCAAAGCCTCCCGCCGCTTGCGGAACCACTCCGGGAACTCACGGAAGCTAGTCGTCTTCGGGTCTTCAGCACCCTTAAACGTCCCGATCGACACTTCGTAATCATTACGCGTATCAATCAAAATCGTATCCGGATCAGAAATCAAATCATTCCAATCTTCCGGCGCAACGTAGTGACCAACACTATGCCGCGGATCAATATCCGGGCACCCCATCGTCACAATTTCACGCTTCAACCGCACCTTAAAACGCCGGAACGGTAACTCCGGCGCCCGTGAGAATTTCACCTCAATATCCGCACATCCCGGCAAAGAGCGAATACGTGTCAGAATAGCCGTAATCGCCTCATCCGTTCCCGCAATCGTGCCATTCAACCCTTCAGGAGCAACCAGCAGAATCCCGCGAATGCCCAGCGCCTCCCCATCCTGCTTCAGCAAAGCCTGAACAGAGGGGCAATCTTCAATTGGCACAAATTTATACAGAGCTGCCACGCAGATGGGCATCTCAACGGAAGAAGGTATCTCAGACATAAGACTCGGTCACGCAGCGTTCGTTTGTGGATCCTCCGCACCCGGCAGGGCACGATCTTTCATCAAGCGGCGTATCGTACGAATGACCTGCGCTTCCGTAATCAAACGAGTACACTCAAATTGACGCTCATCGCCTTTATGACGGGGGCACCAAAAGAAGTCTTTATGATCAAACTGGTGTTGCGGATCATTCCAGCAAGAATTGCACGTATGCCAATTGATGACACGATACGGCGTAGAAAACTCATTATTCGGGTGCGTAAACCCTGAAATCATAACAACAGGCGTCCCCGCTGCATGAGCCAACCATGCCAGACCGCTAGACAACCCTATAAAGAAACTTGCGTGTTTGAGCCAGCGTGCTCGTTCAGAGAGTGGCCGAGGGCCCGTTTCATCCTCACAGCCATGCGGGATATGATTATACACATACCCCGTCCCATGAAACGCATCTTTATCAATACAGACAACCCGGTATCCCGCTTTCTTCAAGAACGCGATCACCTCATGCCAACCAGCAGGGTTGTTCCAGTACTTACACTGGGTACTCGCCTGCGTTGCAATGACCACATAAGGGCCATCTATTGGTGGCGTATCGCCATCCGGAATCGTCACCTTTGGCGGCGTATCATCCCAAGGGTCTACACCCAAAATATACGCTGCCGTACGGTGCAACCCAACATGGCGAAAATCCGTCGGCTGATAAACGCAGTCTTTATCCGTGAAGAACAGGCCAATACGATAGGTGGCGTAAAAGCGGCTCGTAAAAGCTTCATCCTTCTTCGCAACATTATGCCCGATTAACACCACATTAGGGTTAGCATCTGCGACAAGCGGTAAAATAATATCCGCAACACTGCACGTCACACGAGCACCTGTATGCTGCGCAAACCGGATAACCGCTGGCAACCATGCCAGTGTATCCCCCAACGTCCCCACAGGAAGTTGCACCAAAACCGGCTGTTCCCGCAAAGACATCTGATGGTGCAACGCCGCTACACGCGTCCCATCAGCCTGCACGAGCGTGACATCAATCTGAAACGGCACATGGTACTTCTTCGTCGAAGACACCATCCCGCCCTTTAACGGGGCATTGAATAATACATTCCCCGTCTCATAATCGGACAAGCATACATGCCACTGCCCAATTGTAGGGTCGATTTCAGGCACCATAACACGCGCGCCATCATTAAAATCAAAACGTATATCACGCTCAACGCTCAAAACCGGCGTTGCAGGTGGTAACAAATAAGGCCCTGTATCCGGTACCTTACTCACAGGAGAGGGCAAGACATTTTGGGCGGTGGTCGAAGATAAGTCATCTGCCATCGTTCTTAATAAAATCCCTTTTATTCATATAATAAAATTGAAATATTAACAAAATAGCAATTCCCCCTTCTCCTCATACGCAGAGAAATGAAATTTCAGACTAAATCCTATTCATAGAAAAATATACTACCCTTAAACTTTAAGAGCGGGTGAAATTTTTGACTTTCCAACAATACGCCGAACCAGACGTGTTCCGAACCGACTCAGGCGGTCCATCCATAAATACACCACCGGCGTCGTGTACAATGTGAGTAACTGGCTCACAATCATCCCACCCAGCACCGAAACCCCCAAAGGCGCACGCATTTCAGAACCATAACCATGCCCAATGATCAAAGGTACGGCTCCAAGTGCCGCCGCCAAAGAGGTCATAATAATAGGGCGGAACCGGGTGACAGAAGCCTTGTACACAGCCTCTTTCGGGCTCAATCCTTCTTTGCGCTCAGCTTCAATCGCAAAATCAATCACCAAAATTGCGTTCTTCTTCACAATCCCAGTCAGAAGAATAATCCCAATCATCGCAATCAAACTGAACGAACTGCCCGACACCCATAAAGCTAGAACCGCACCAATACCCGCTGACGGAAGCGTGGATAAAATAGTGATTGGATGGATTAAGCTCTCATACAAAATCCCCAGCACAATATACATCACCGCCAACGCCGCCGCGAAAGCCAATAAACCATTGACCAACATCTTGGAGGTATCGCCCGCCGTTCCCGTGAATTCTCCCAGAACACCAGAAGGTGCATGCGTCTCCTGTAAAGCACGCTCAATAAATTTCGTTGCCTGTGAATAGGAAAACCCCGGAGTGAGATCGAATGAAAACGACTCTGAGAAATACCCCTCCCGATGCGCCACCATTAAGGGCTGCGGCTTCATCAACACCTGCGCCACATTATCCAATGGCACCATCGTTTCGCTCGAAGACGATACAGCAGACCCCGCCGAACTCGTACCCGACAACCTATTGGCCAACGCATTCTGGATCGACGCCGCGGCACGCGCATTAAACGCCGATTCCGTTCCGCCCGTTTCACGCACACGTATCAAGTTCGAGGCGATGCCACCCGCCGCCGTTCCAGCTGAAGTCGATACCCACAGCGAATGCAGTTGATACGGGTCCAACCGATATTCCGGCGCCACAACCATCACCACACGGTGCGTCGTCATAGGCAGATGAATTGTAGAAACAATGCTCTGCCCATACGAATCATACAATGCCTGCTGAATAAGCTGCGGCGTCACACCATAACGCGCTTCCGTCTCACGCCGCACCGCCACAACAGCAGAAATCGTTTGATGTTCTGTCGGTGAAGAGAGGTTGTTAAAATGCCCCGAATTACGCAAATAAGTCATCAACTTCGGGATATATGCCGACAAATCTTCAACATTCTCCCCGCGCAACACATAACGATAATTACCAGTATTATTCTGGCTATTCCCGCCCTGATTACCGCCACCCTGATTCCAGAACATCACCTCAGCACCGGGATCATTCGGCAAAGCTTTACGTATCCGAGCCAGAACCGTCTCAACCGGAGGTCTCTCGCTTTTATCTTTCAAATGCAGATAAAAATCTGCCGCGTTTTTCGAACTCGTAAACACTGTTGTCGACACAACATCAGGGTCTTTCCCCACAATATCCGCAACGATTTTAACACGCCGATCCAACTCTTGGAACGACATCGTCGGGTCACCCTGTATACTCCCTCCCAAAAGAGAAATATCCTGCTGCGGCACAAAATCCTTCGGTAAGATTATGACCACAGCAATCAACGCAATAAAGCTTAATGGTAATGTCAAACCCACCAGTACCGTGTGCCGTAAGCACCAGCGCATGGAACGCGCATAGAGCGCAGACAATCCGTCCAACACCCATACGGTTCTGTTCAGAATAGCCCCAACAAAACCACGGGCTTCTCCATCGCCATGATCCACTTCCAGCATACGCGCGCACATCATTGGCGTCAGAGTCAGCGAGAGCCACATAGAAATAACAATCGCGGCAATCATCGTCATGCAGAACTCGAACATGATCGAACCCGCAGTACCCGGCAAAAACAACAACGGGATAAACACGGCGATCAGTGATGCACTGATCGATAGAACCGTAAATCCAATCTCAGAAGCACCGCGCACACTGGCATCATAGCGCGTCTCGCCATTCTCAATATGACGCGCAATATTTTCCAACACGACAATGGCATCATCGACCACAAAGCCAACAGCAATGGTCAAAGCCATCAAAGACAAAACATCGAGTGAAAAATGAAACATCGCCATCACAGCCAATGTTCCTGACAAGGCCAATGGCACCGTCACTGCCGGAATAATCGTCGTCTTAACACGGCGGAAAAAGACTAAAATCACCAGCACAACAAGGATCACAGAAACAAATAACGTCTCTTTGGCATCCAGTAGCGCCGCCCGAATAGAACGGGATGTATCAAGCCCAACATGCAACGCAACATGAGGCGGCAAAGACGCACGGAACTTATCCATCCGCGCATTAATGCCATCCACAATCGCCACGGTGTTCGCATGGGGCTGCGCCGTTACCACCAACGTCACCGCACGTTGACCATTCAAATATGCCGTCTGATAAACATCTTGCACGTCATCTTTAACAGTCGCGACATCACTCAAGCGCACAGGGAAAAAGCTATTCCGGTACGCAATGATCAAGTTCCGATAATCTTCTGCTTTCAGTGCCTGATCATTCGTCGTCAGCGTCATGCGCTGACCGTGACTGTCAATAAAACCTTTCGGCGTAAACGCATTCGCCGAGGCAAGCGCAGACCGAATATCCTCCAGCCCAATACCCCACCGATACAAAGGACCAGGGTTAAGCTCAACACGCACCGCAGGATTAGACGAGCCGACAACCTCGACCCGTCCTACCCCAGACACTTCAGACAAAATCGGATCAACATTAATATGGGCAATATCGTAAAGCTGCCCTTGAGATAACGTATCCGACGTCAAACTCATCAAATAAACGGGGAACCCGCCACCATCGAGCTTGAAAGCCTGCGGATCCCCATCCAAAGTCCCTTGCGGCAAATCCACCCGTGCAGCGCGCAACGCAGCGCGCACGTCACGCAACGCGCCATCCGGATTGCGGGACGATGAGAAATCCAAGAACAGGCTACTACTACCCTGCGTTGTTTCGGATTCAATACTTTGAAGATCTGCCAGCCCCGTCAGTCGATGCTCCAACGGCCCAACAACAGACGTCGCCATTTGTTCCGGATCTGCCCCCGGCTGCGTCGCCACCACCATAATTGCAGTGGATGACATATCCGGCATAGTCGAGACCGGAAGCAATGGATAACAAATAATCCCTGCAACAAAAATCGCGATAGACATCAGCGTTGTTGCAACGGGGCGGTCAATGAAAATACGGCAGAAGTTCATAAGAAAAGTATAGCCTCATTGACCTGTTTTTTGTCATTACCAATTAGACACAATACATCATGCCTAATCTATGAAAATTATCATGATATTCTGATTAAAAATCCGGCATTCCCGCAGGCTGTGCCGAAGGCTGCCGTAAATAACACCGCTCCGCCCAGCGTGGCGGCAAAAGATCCATCAACCGTGACCCCACCGCCATCCACAACGGAAAAACCACACGTCGCTTCCCCCGCTGTACACCCAGCACAATACGCGAAACGGCTTCCTCCACCGACACTAGACCCGGCATCGGGAAACCATTCCGCCATACCATCGCCGTGTCCACAAACCCGCAACACACAGACGTCAACGTAATACCTAATGCTTCGACAGATGGCGCCATCGCCACCAAAAACCTATCCACCGCAGCCTTGGATGCAGAATAAGACGGCGTACCCGGATAAGAAACGAACCCCGCAACGGAAGACATCACGCAAATACGCCCACGAACCCCCGCCGCATTAGGCTTCCCGTGCCGCATAATGGCCAACGCCGGATACAAAACGTTCAACACGCCATCACAATTCACCGCAAACATTGCGCGGACCCGTTCTTCTTCCTCAAACGCAACGCCATCACCATCCGAAGGCGGCCTACCCCCAGTAATCCCAGCACAAATAAACACATGATCCAATCGCTGAGCACTCTTCACCCAAGCACTCACACCTGCACGATCTCGTACATCCAGCACGACACTCCGCACATCCGCCCCACGCGCCACACAATCATGCCGCGTCTGCTCCAGACCCTCTGCCTGAACATCCACCAAAAACAAGATCGTACCAGACCGCGCTAAACGGCAAGCTAACTCACGCCCAATCCCAGACGCCGCCCCTGAAATAAGAACTCTCATAAAGCTGGGCAGGTATTCTGCGGCACTCCGCCTAAACGCACAGAATCAGCAAAATGCACTGCATCACGCTGCATATCACGGAGCGTCGAAAAATGATTAGCCCCCGGGAAATGCTCTTGCTGCACAACACTTCCCGCATGGCACAAAGCACGCACCAACCGATCTTGTTCAGCAGCCGTATTGTGATGATCGTCCAACCCCGTGCCAATTAAAACCGGAACAGGCAAAGAGAACGAGGGATACGCTGTCCATGTCTGCGCTAAAAATGCCAGTTTTTCTGCTGCCTCTGCCGCGAAAACGGTCTCTGGCTTTAAGCCCTGTTTATGCACTTTAGGTGCAAAATCTTCGATACATAAAGACCGCGCCTGCACAGAAAAGCGCTTCGCTTTCGCCGTGTAAACACCCTGCATATCTTCTCCTGCATCCGTGGCAGACTGCACCAAAGACATCATAACCGGCAAACTCGGCCTACCATTCCCTTTCCCATCAGAGTGCAAACGTTGCTGCAACCCAAGCTGGTCCAAAAATGGTGGCGCCGCAGCCATAACACCGCGTATGTTTACGTCTGGTGCATAAGACGGAGCCATCCCAGCCGCCGCTAACACAGCCTGCGCCCCCTGAGAATGTCCATAAAGAATCACGACGCTCGATAATTGGGAGAAATGAGCACGCGCAGCTCGTACCGAATCCAAAACATTCATCCCCTCAGAACGGGTATTCATAAAGAGTGCCTGACCCTGCTCCCCCAAACCTTGATAGTCCGTCGCAACAATCGCATAACCACGGCGCAGCCACGCTTCAAAAAACGCCTGTTCTGACGTGCCTTCTCCCATAATAGAAGGCGCACATGTCAGACTAAGACCGCGCGCCCCATGCGCCCACGCCAAAATAGGCCACCCCCCTTGAGGCACAGCACCAGATGGCAAAAAAACCTGTGCCGACACACGCACCAGCTGACGCGCATTCTGCCCATCCAAACTCCGATAGGTTACTCGCCACCCCCGCCGCGCCACCCCGTTCGAGAGATGGTCCACACGCACAACCTGACCAGCCGCCACCCCCGGCGCATCATCCAAAACGGGCGGCACAGACTTCGGTGCACAAGACGTTAACCCCACCGATAAGACCAACACTCCGGAAACAACATACGATCCCCAGCGCGTCACAGCACGACATACACCCATGATTTCCACAATCCTCAGTGGCCCGATTAAGACCCTAGCAAGGAGAAACACACAGGACGAGAGGTTGATGACTTGGAGAGTAGCGCCTTGGGCGCTAGAGAAGGAGCGAACACATCACATGAACAGGATCATTCCCATGAGCGACACACCTCCTGACCGCCTCTGCGCCAGCCCCGACAGCCCTTTCTACAATGAAGAAGTCCTCGCTCGTGGCGTCGGTGTCCGCTTCAAAGGTGAAGAAAAGACCACGGTTGAAGAATATTGCATCAGCGAAGGCTGGGTGCGTCTCACCGTCGGTAAGGCAATGGACCGTAAAGGCCGCCCCATGACCTTGAAGATCACCGGCCCAGTTGAAGTCTGGTTCAAAGACGACAACGCCGAATCGTAAAATATAAAAGAGAGAGCGCGCTCCATGGCTCCATTACCTCGCCGCATCATTATTGATACGGACCCCGGTCAGGACGATGCCGTCACCATTCTTCTGGCGCTTGCGTCACCAGAGCTAACGGTAGACGCCATTACCACCGTTGCCGGTAATGTGGCCGTCGAGCAAACAGCGCGTAATGCCTGCGCCCTGCTGGAACTTGCACACCGTACCGATGTCCCGGTCTATGCCGGTGCGGCCCGTCCGCTCCGTAAAGACCCCATCTATGCGGCAAATGTCCACGGCGAAACCGGCATGGGCGGCGCAAACCTGCCGCCCCCCACCCTCACAGCACAACCCCAACACGCGGTTGATGCCCTGATTAAGCGCCTCACCCAAGCACATAACGACCAAAACCCCATCACCCTCGTCTGCCTTGGCCCGCTCACCAACATCGCCACCGCTTTAACCCGCGCGCCTGACTGCGTGCACGGCATCGCACAGATCGTCGCCATGGGTGGCGCACAGCGCGAAGGCGGCAACATCACCCCCACCGCTGAATTCAATTTCTTTGTGGACCCAGACGCCGCAAAAATCGTGCTCGAATGCGGGCGCCCCATCACACTACTCCCGCTGGACGTCACACACCGCGCCATCGCCACCCCCAAGCGCCTCGCGCCCATCAGCGCGCACAACACCCCCGTCAGCGCCATGGTCACCCGTATGCTCGGCGCAGAAGACCGCTTTGAAAAGCTCAAATACGGCTGGGAAGGCGGCGCACTGCATGACCCCCTCACCATTGGCTGGCTCTTACGCCCTGATCTCTTCGCAGGGCGGGTATGCAATGTCGTCGTTGAATGTGACGCTCCCCTCTGCCTCGGCCAAAGTATTGTCGATTATTGGGCCGTTACATCACGTACACCAAACGCTTTGTGGGTGGACGAGATCGATGCAGAGGCGTTTTATAGTCTTCTCGCTGAGCGTCTTGGCCGCTTGAAGTAAACATCACTTCAGCCTCTTGGGATGGCTCGGCTCTTTCGATCTTTCGGAGTTTCGATCATGGCTGATACATCCCCATCATCTGAAGATCGCTTCACCGTCGTCATTGTTGGCGGTGGTGCGGCAGGCATCTCCATCGCGTCATTACTCAAGAAGCACCGCCCAAACCTTTCCATCGCCATTATCGAACCCTCCACGACCCACGCCTACCAACCGGCATGGACCTTGGTCGGCGCCGGCGTTGTTCCCCTGCGCAAAACCCTGCGCCAAGAAGGCGGCCTCATTCCTCGCGGCGTCACATGGATCAGAGAACGCGCAACGTCCTTCGCACCCGACGACCTCAGCATCACCCTTGAAAGCGGCCGCACCGTCCAATACCGCCGCTTGATCGTCTGCCCGGGCCTACAACTAGACTGGGACAAAATCGAAGGCCTCCCCGAAACACTCGGGCGCAATGGTGTCACCTCCAATTACTCGCGCGAAACTGCTGCCTATACGTGGGAATGCATCCGCCACTTAGATGGCGGCAAAGCGATTTTCACACAGCCCCCTATGCCGATCAAATGCGCAGGTGCACCACAAAAAATCGTCTACCTCGCCTCAGACCATTGGCGTCAAGAAGGCTCACTCCATAACACTGAAGTTGATTTCTGCCTCGCAGGAGACGCCCTCTTTGGTGTTGCCCACTGGGTACCAACCCTTCAGCGCCAAATGGATTATTACGGCGTCAACGTTCGTAAAAAAGAAAACCTCATTAAAGTCGATGGGGAGAAGCGCGAAGCAACCTTCCAAATCGTCGGAACAGACGAAACCGTCACACGCAGCTTTGACCTACTGCATGTCACCCCACCACAAAGCGCACCCGACTTCGTCAAAGCCAGTCCTCTTGCCAACGCTAACGGTTGGCTCGACGTTGATCCCACCACCCTGCGCCACACCCGCTATGACACAGTGTTTGGCGCAGGTGACGTCATGGGCACCACCAATGCCAAAACCGCCGCCGCCGTCCGTGAACAAGCCCCCATCGTCGTTGAAAACCTGCTTGCTTCACTCGATGGTCGCCCGCTGAAAGGCACGTATGACGGCTACGGTGCCTGCCCCCTTACCGTGGCATACGGTAAAGTGGTCTTGGCGGAGTTCGTCTATGGCGGCAAAGTCGCTCCAAGCTTCCCTTATGACCAACGCAAACCCAGTCGCTTCGCATGGTTCCTCAAAACGCAAGTCTTTCACCGCGTCTATTGGCACAGCATGATGAAAGGCCAAAACATCACTGTGAAGCACCGCGTTAAATCAGGTTCATAGCTCTATATGGCCCCGCCCCCATCAAATAGCGGGGCCATAAGATAATTTTTATTGATTTATCCATATGTACTCTGCAAGAGTTTTACCGAAATAATGCGAGTACATATTATGTTCCCTAGCCTTTTACTTATTTGTATGTTTCTAGTAATTATTGGCGGAATATTACTTCTTAACGGTATCAAAGTCGTTCCCGGCCGCATGGTCTATGTCTATGAATTTCTAGGAAAACCACAACGCAAACTACTCAATAGCGGTCTGCACTTTATCATTCCTATACTAAGCCAAATTTCTTACAAAGTGTCCCTACAACAAGAACAGGTCGAAACCCTCTCCGAAATTAAAACCAAAGATGACGTATTCATAGAAATCCGCTGGGTCCTACTCTACAGCGTCCGCGATGATTCAGATGCCGTCTTCAATTTTGCCTATAAAGTCTCAGAACCCGTCAAACGACTAGTCTTTAAAGTCGAAAATGAAATTCGCCAGATTGCCTCAACCATGACGCTGTCCGAACTCTACTCACAGCGCAACGCTGTAGCGAGCCAAGTCATCGCCGATCAGACGGCCGATGCACTGGATTCTGGCCTCGATATTCATAACGTCACGATTGAGCAGCCCATGCCGCCCAAAGTGATTCAAGAAGCTATGAATAACAAACTAGCCGCTGTAGCCCGCAAAGACGCCGCCCAAGCAGAGGCCGATGCTGAAATGGTACGCCGCCTCGGCATTGCCCGCGCAGAAGCCGAAAGCAAAAAGCTGCAAGGGGAAGGCATCGCCAATGAACGCAAAGCCATTGCCGCAGGCTTTGCCGAGGCCGCCGCAACTTTACGCGCCAGCATGACCGAAGTCAGCGAAGATGCCATCCTCGCACTCATGCTCAACGTCAACCAAAATGACATGGTCACCACCGCCAGTCGCACCGGCAAAGCGACTGTCATTTTCGTCCCAACCGACATGAATACACAAAACATCACAGCCGCCACCGCAGGGCGGTTCATCCCAGCCGTAGATTAAGTCCAAACGGTTTTAATCTTAGACGATAATAAACGGGACATAATCCAACCGGATTAATATTTCCCTTCTTGGCCTCAAGCGATAAGAAGGGAAATAACGTCTAAGCATGATGCCAAACTTTCACATAGCACATATTGACGTGCCATTCAGGTAACTACACCGACCAACGGCGTTTCACGTGAAACACAATGCGCATAAAGCAAAAAAAATAAGGCGACTAAACAGCCGCCTTATCCTTAAGCCTACAAACCAAATTGCTACCTTACACAGGCAAACGAATGAGATAATCAAAGGCCGACAAAGAAGCCTTTGCCCCCTCACCGGTAGCAATCACAATCTGCTTATACGGCACGGTCGTTGCATCACCCGCAGCAAATACACCTGGAACAGATGTCACACAGTGATCATTGATCACGATCTCACCATAAGGGGAAAGATCCAGTGCGCCTTTCAGCCATTCTGTGTTGGGCAACAGACCAATCTGCACAAAGACACCATCAGCCTTAATCTCTTGGGCCGCACCATCGGCATCCTGATAGGTCAGTCCCGTCACTTCTTTCCCATTACCCTGAATCTCCGACGTCAGAGCATTGGTCAGCACCGTGACGTTCTTCAGGCTATGTAACTTATCCTGCAGAACTTTATCGGCCTTCAGTTGCGCACCGCGCTGCAACAGCGTGACGTGAGACACAATACCAGCCAGATCAATCGCAGCTTCAACGCCACTATTACCACCGCCAGCAACCACAACCGGGCGGCCCTTATAGAACGGACCATCACAATGCGGGCAATATGCCACGCCCTTGGTCATGTACTCTTTCTCACCCGGTACACCAAGCTGACGCCAACGCGCACCTGTCGCCAAGATAATCGTCTTAGAGCGCAAGCTTGCACCACTATCCAAGACAATCTCATGCAAGCCGGTCTCATCCTGCTTTGGCACCAGCTTATTGGCACGCTGTGACGCGATCACTTCAACATCATACTGGCGAACATGCGCTTCAAACGCTGCGGCCAGATGCGGGCCTTCCGTTTCTTTCACAGAAATAAAGTTTTCAATCCCGGCCGTATCCATGACCTGACCGCCAAAGCGATCTGCCACAATCCCCGTGCGCAAGCCTTTACGCGCCGCATAAACTGCAGCTGATGCACCAGCAGGGCCACCACCCAGAACAAGCACATCAAACGGTGCCAAGTCACCCAATTTAGCCGCAGCCCGCTCGACGGAAGACTCATCAAGCTTCGCCAAAATCTGCGCCACATCCATGCGACCAGATGAGAACGGCGCACCATTCAGATAAACTTGCGGCACTGTACGAATACCGCGCTCTTCCACTTCAGTTTGGAAATCCGCGCCATCAATCGCAATGTGCTTAATCTTCGGATTCAGCACGCTCATTGCATTGAGTGCTTGGACCACATCTGGGCAGTTTTGGCAGGATTGTGAGAAATACGTTTCAAACTGGAAATCACCATCCAGCGCACGAATTTGCTCAACTTGGTCTGCATCGATCTTCGGTGGATGCCCCCCCACTTGCAGCAGCGCCAAGACAAAAGACGTAAACTCATGCCCCATCGGCAGACCACCAAACGCCACATGCTCCTGTGAGCCTGCACGGCGAATAATGAAAGACGGGCTACGCTGATCCGTTCCTCGATCTGAGAAGGTGACCTTGTCAGATAGGCTCGCAATATCCGATAAAACATTACGGATTTCATCCGAGCGCGCATCTGTTCCGAGCGTCGCTTCCAGAACGACGTTCTCGCGCAGATAGTCCATATAGGCGCGCATCTGGGTTTTCAGGTCGTCCTGAAGCATGGTTTTCTCCCATTTCATTATCGGAAACAGAAGCAATAGCCACTTAGTATTCTGTGGATATCGCTAAAACAAAAATACTGGAGTGAGTAGAGGCCCGAAAGCCCCTACCCTGATACTGACCGTAAGGATCAGATCTTGCCAATCAGGTCGAGAGATGGCTTCAGAGTTTCTGAACCTTCTTTCCACTTTGCTGGGCACACTTCACCTGGGTGAGCAGCAACATACTGAGCTGCACGAACCTTATCGAGCAGTTCCGTCGCGCTACGGCCTACACCACCAGAGGTGATTTCGATGTACTGAACCTTGCCTTCTGGGTCGAGCAGGAAGGTACCACGGTCAGCCATTCCAGCTTCTTCGATGTACACATCGAACGCCTTTGAAATAGCGCCAGTCGGGTCACCAAGCATCGTGTACTTGATCTTGCCGATTGCTGGGGACGTATCGTGCCAAGCCTTATGCGTGAAATGCTTGTCGGTGGACACACCGTAGATTTCAACGCCCAGCTTGTCGAACTCAGCTTGATGGTCAGCGAGATCTTCAAGCTCGGTCGGGCAAACAAAAGTGAAATCAGCCGGATAGAAGAAGAACACGGACCATTTGCCGCGAACGTCAGAATCCGTAACCGTCAAAAACTTACCATCACGGAAAGCATCAGTGCTGAAAGGAGCCAGCGCCGAGTTAATGCGAACCATCAGAAAATCTCCTGCTTTGTCGCTCTACGTTTAGAGACGGGATTCTATGTCCCACAAAATGAGAAAAACAGGAAACAGTTCCTGTCAATATGATTGATCGGTTTAACCGAATAACGATTTTTGAATGAAAAATTTTATCGATCAAACAAATACCACACTCCCAGCGCACTCATGGACGCTCGAACGCTTCTCACCTACACTCAACATGTCATTACAAAATCAGGATAATGTCATGAATACAAAGTCTTGGGTGCGCGCCGTTTATGCGCTCTCTTTTACCGCTCTAGCAGGCACACAAGCGCAAGCAGCAGCGACAAATCCCTTTTTCACCGCCAGCACATTGCCGTATCAAGCACCCCGCTTTGACCTGATTAAAGACAGTGATTACGCCCCTGCTTTCGAGCGCGGCATGGCCGATCACATGCGCGAAGTTCTCGCAATTGCAAACAACAAAGCTGCGCCGACATTCGAGAATACCATTGTTGCTCTCGAAAAATCAGGACGTTTGCTGGACCGCGTTCAAGAAACATTCTTTGGCGTCTACCAAGCCAACAGCAACCCTGCTTTAGATAAAGTAGAAAGCCGCGAAGCCGCACGCCTGTCTCAACACTCTGACGAAATTAACCTGAACCCGCGCCTCTTTGCGCGCATAAAGGCTCTGTACGACACACGCTCAACGCTGAATCTTGACCCCGAACAAGCTCAATTGTTGGACGTATACTACCAACAATTCGTGCATTCAGGCGCTCAACTCTCCAAGGGCGACAAAGTCAAACTGCGTGCCATCAACACCAAATTGGCAAACCTCGAATCCGCTTATCAACAAAAGCTGATCGCTGCGGCTCGTGACGGTGCTCTCACTGTCGACTCCAAAGAAGCTCTGGCCGGCCTCGATGAGAGCAGCATTGCGGGTGCCGCAAAAGCCGCCGAAAGCCGTAAGCTGAAAGGCAAATGGGTTCTCCCCCTCCAAAACACCACGCAGCAGCCTGCACTGGAAGGGTTGAGCAACCGCGACACGCGCCAAGCTCTGTATGATCACAGCTGGAACCGCGCTGAGCGTGGTGACGCAAACGACACCCGCTCAACCATTGCCGAACTCGCACAACTTCGCGCGCAAAAAGCTGCTCTCTTCGGTTACCCGAACTACGCAGCCTATACGCTCTTTGACCAAATGGCGAAGACGCCAGAAGAAGCCAATGGCTTCATGCAAAAACTGGTCCCAGCCATTGCTGCAGAACAGAAGAACGAAGTTAATCTTCTGCAAGATGCCATCCACCGTGATGGGGAAAACTTCTCTCTCATGCCTTGGGACTGGCAGCGCTATGCTGAACAAGTACGCCGTGAGAAATACGCTCTCAACCAAGATGACGTAAAACCATACTTCGAACTCAAAACAGTTCTGACCGATGGCGTCTTCTTTGCCGCGAACCAACTCTACGGGCTGACCTTCAAACCCCGCACAGACATCCCCGTCTACCACCCAGACGTCATGGTGTTTGAAGTGTTCGACAAAGACGGCTCACAGCTCGGCCTGATGTATTTTGACTACTTCAAGCGTGATACCAAATCCGGTGGCGCATGGATGTCTAACTTCGTCGGTCAATCCAAGCTGCTCGGCACAAAGCCTGTCATCTATAACGTTGCTAACTTCGCAAAGGCAGCACCGGGCCAGCCACAACTCATCACCTCTGATGACGTAACGACCATGTTCCATGAGTTCGGACATGCTCTGCACGGCCTCTTCGCTAGCCAAACCTACCCTTCACTCTCCGGCACAAGCGTCGCGCGTGACTTCGTAGAATTTCCGTCACAATTCAACGAAAACTGGGCCTTTGATCCGAAAGTTTTGGCGCACTACGCCCGCAACTACAAAACCGGCGCACCAATGCCGCAAGAACTTGTGGCAAAGATCAAAAAAGCAGCACGCTTCAATCAGGGCTACGCTCTGGGTGAAATCGTAGAGGCGTCTGAACTGGACATGAAATGGCACAGCCTGCCCGCTTCAGCACCACGTCAGGACGTTGATAAGTTTGAGGCCGATGCCCTCAACAGCATGGGACTGGACGTTACCCACGTTCCTCCACGCTATCGCTCAACCTACTTCTTGCATATCTGGTCCAACGGCTACTCCGCCGGATACTACGCCTATCTCTGGACCGAAATGCTGGATCAAGATGCCTTTGCATGGTTCACGCAGCATGGTGGCCTCACCCGTGAAAACGGTCAACGCTTCCGCGATATGATCCTGTCTAAGGGCCATACGATGGATTACGCCCCCATGTTCCGCGCCTTCTACGGCAAAGACCCTGAAATTGAACCTATGCTGGCTCATCGCGGTCTGACCGCAGGTTCACAACCGTAAAGTCATAGTACTCTCTCGGAGGTATCTCTGGAAAAAGAGCTATCTCCGAGGGGCCTCGGGGGGCAGAATCTGAGCAGCCACCTGGCACTCAACCAGCCAGCGCTGCCCAGACCCGGCAGGGACCCTTGGTCCCTGCCCCATCACACCAAAGTCCTCTCGTCACTGTGTATAAAACCGCTCTCAATAAATTTGAGGAATCAAACGCCAGCTTTGCGCACAATACTCACTCCACGGCGCACGAAAAGCATGCGACAGCGCCTGTTCCTCTACATGTATGCGATAGAGAAACACGATAAGAGGCGGCACAACCATCAACACGATCGCGCTCACATTACCCAACAAAACGCCAACCCCCATTAACGTCATGAGAGCCCCCGTATAAGAGGGATGACGAATAATGCGATAAGGCCCATCACGTAAGAGCACTTGCTCAGAAGACAGAGCCACATCAACGGTGAACCAACGCCCTAAACGATAAATCGCATACCACCGTAATACGAGACCAAGAACCGCCAACGCAGCCCCAAAAACCCAAACACTCTCCGCCTGCGGCAGGGTCCACATCGGGAAAAGCCACTGCGCTTGAAAAGCACTGGTTATGGACAGCGGCAATATGATCCAAAATACACGTAAAGTGCTACGGTCACGTTGATTGTTCTTCTGGCCTGAACGGCGCCTCAACAGCAGCGCTATTTCACCTAGAGAGAAAATGACAACAAAGAGCGTGGCTAATTTCAACATGGCACAACACCTGACAATGAATTTCGTTTGATTCTCTTAACGAATTCACCATGCGCCAAAGGTGCCGTGCCCAATATGGCCCAGTGTCACACCAAAGAGATGACAACAATCATCCTAGCAACAACCAAATTTCGTATGTTGTTCTGACGAGAGATAGGACCAACATCCGTACAAACGCCCAATGGAAGGGGGCAGGAATCAAAATCCCTGCCGTATCTGGACAGTGTGCCCAGCATCACAGGCCAAAACGCCTTACCCTAAAAGCAACGCGACCTTCGTCATAAAGGCTTCGCGTTCACCCTTTGCGAGAATTGGTGCGGCATCGGCAATCGCATCCAACCAACGCTCTAGCTCAGGCTCTTCAGCCTTTGCAAAATTACCGAGTACATGTCCATGCACACGGTCTTTATGGCCGGGGTGACCAATCCCCATCCGTACACGCCAGTAATCTGGTCCGGGCAAGCAGCGATCCATAGAACGCAGGCCATTATGCCCAGCAGCACCGCCGCCACGCTTGATCCGTAATTTAGCAAAAGCCAAATCCAGCTCATCATGGAACACGGTAATGTCGGATTGTGGGATTTTGAAAAACTGAGCCGCCTGCTGAACACTATCACCGGAAAGGTTCATATAGGTCATAGGCTTGAGGAGCAGAATTTTCTGCCCCCCAATGTTTCCGTCAGCGGTTTCGCCGCGGAAACGCTTGCGCCATGGGGAAAACCCATGGCGCGCGGCAATGGCATCAACTGCCATAAAACCGATATTGTGTCGATGACGGCTCATCCCCGGCTCGGGGTTGCCGAGGCCGGTCCAGAGCTGCATGGACTTACTCCGCAGCAGCGTCTTCAGCAGCGTCCGCGTCAACACTCGGAGCAGCAACAGAAACGATCACGAGGTCAGAAGGCTGTGAACCGGTCAGTTCCGTGCCTTCGGTGCCCTTCAGGTCCGTCCAACGAACGGTGTCGTGGATGTCCAGGCCGCTGATGTCTGCAACGAAGTGTTCTGGGATGTTTGCAGGGTCAACTTCAACGTCAACTGCATGGTAAACAACGTTCAGAACGCCACCGCGCTTTACGCCCGGTGCTTCACCTTCAACAGCAACCGGCACAGCAACGTGGATCTTGTGGCCCGGTGCGATACGCTGGAAGTCAACGTGGATCGGTGCATCGGAAACCGGGTGCAACTGTACATCGCGGATCAGAACGGAAGCCGTAGCACCGCCCTCGATTGCGAGGTTGTACACGCGCGAAGAAATACCACCACGATACAGCTCCTTCATGATGAGGCGCGGATCGATGGAAACGATTTCAGGCTCTTGCTTGTTGCCGTAGATCACAGCTGGAACAAGACCTTCACGTCTCGTAGCGCGCGCTGCCCCCTTACCAGCCTTCGCGCGCGGAGAGACAGCAAGTGTCGTCAATTTGGTCACTATTTTACGCTCCTGCGTAGAAAAAATTCATAAAACACAGACCTCCAGGGGTGCCTGTGCGTGCGGCGGCGTAGCTGAAAATGGCACTCTGCACAAGTTTTTTCGCACAAAAGCGCCATTTATCCGCAACGTTATTATTGAGGTGTAATCGCTTTCAACACCAAAGCAGGCGTCAGAATCTGTGGCAAAACAACCCCTTCCCCATGAGGCGGGTAGTACACATAGAGCGGCACACCATCACGGCCATGCTCTTTCAAGAAAGCTGAAATCGTCGCATCTCGATTCGTCCAGTCCCCCTTCAAATAGGCCACATGATTTTGGACAAACCCCTTTTGTACAGATGCAACATCCAACGCTACACGCTCATTCACCATACAGGTGATGCACCAAGATGCCGTCATATCCACAAAGACAGGTCGGCCTTCGGCACGCAAAGCCGCTAAACGATCTGGCGTATACGCTTCAATCCCTGCCTGCTGTGAAGGTGCGGCAACAGCCTGTGCCGGTTCCCGCACGGCCTGCGTTAAAGCGCCAACACATGCCAGCACCGCCAGTGCCGTCAGCCCACGGCATAGCCAAACCGTCCGGTCTGCCCCTTCCATAATGGCGCGACGCTGCCCAATGCCATGCAGCCATGCCGCAATCGCCAGCAGCACCAAGCCACCAGCCACGGTCACCACAATGTCCGCACCGCGCTGCACCACAGCAACCCACAACAACCATACGCAGGTCGCCAACAACGGAAATGCCAGAACCTGTTTGAGAATATTCATCCACGCACCCGGCTTAGGGAAACGAGAGGCCACTCCCGGCACGCCTGCTGCCAGCACATAAGGCGCTGCAAGACCCAACCCCATAGATAAAAACACCAACAGCCCCATAACCGGTGGCCCACTCAGTGCCGTCGTAATCGCAACCCCCATAAAGGGTGCTGTACATGGCGTTGCAACGATCACCGCTAACAAGCCGGTCATGAGGTCATTCCCCACGCCGTGACCATTGGTTTGGATTTGCCCCAAACGGCCCGCGCTAATTTCAAAAACCCCAAGCAGGTTCAACGCCATGCCAAACAACAACCAGCACACCGCCACCACGAAGCCTGTTGATTGGAACTGAAAGCCCCAACCCGCGGCTGACCCGGCCATACGCAGCCCAATCATAATACCGCCGAGCACGGCAAAAGAGCCCATCACCCCCACAGTATAAAACAACGCGCTCCGCAGTTGAGCAGAACGGCCATGCCCCCCCATGCGGGCCAACGACAACGCTTTCATGGCCAAAACAGGGAAAACACACGGCATCAGATTCAAAATCAATCCGCCGATAAAAGCGAAAGCCATCATACGCAGCCATCCCACCGCATTCGGCGCTGGCTCTGCCGTAGCCGGTGAGACTGAAGTGACCGGCGCCACGGCACCCGGCTTCACTGTCACCGATAAAGCACTTTCTTCCCCATGTGCATCTTTCAACACCACGACACCGCTCAAAGCAGCATCACGTTTCGCCGTTTTCAGAAACGGGAGGGCCAAGGAAAGACTATTGTTCTGCACCGTCAAACGCTGCTGCGCGACCTGATCTAAAATGCCATTCTCCAACGGCAAGAACCACGCGTCAGACACTGTTGCGGACGATAAGCCCTTGCCAGATAATGTCAGGACACCATCCGCCCCCAATGTCGTCAAGAAGGGAGACGGAACCGGCATGTGCGCTTGAACTGCCTCAAAACGCGCCGCATCTCTCCCGACAGAAACCGTCCCATCAGACGCAGGCAAAGACAGCGTAAAATCGCCGCTCTCCGGCACACATACCTGCGCGCATACCAACCACTCTGCATGTGCATGCAGAGTCACAGGACCATGTCCCTTCAAGACCAATGTTTCAGGCAGTAAAATATCACCAAGATATGCGTAAGACATCAAGCCGCCTTCGCTGATCCGCACAGGAACAGGCCAGTGTATCTCTGAACCTTTCCCCTCGGCACCACCCGACGCCGTAACGTCTAATGTCGGCTGATCTCCCGCATCACCCGGATTTACCCAATACGTATGCCAACCCGGCTTGAGCTGTAACCGCAGCCCCACTCGCAACGTCTGATCTGGACCAACGGCATCCCGATCCGTGATCAAACTGGCAGTATCGTTCTCCGAGACAACGGGGGTACTTTCTGCCGCATGAGCGGAATATGTTGTGACAAAACCACAGGATAAAGCAGCCCATAAGGCCAAAGAACGAGTTACGTTACGCAAGGTAAATCCTCAAAAAATGCCAAGATGGGGTCACGGTTAGCCATTAATAGCATGAGAGATAGGGTGCATCTCCATAATTCACCACCCTGTACGCTATCATAATGATATTTTGCTTCTTGATGTCGTGCTTTACGCCCCACCCCCTATGCAAAATGTTTGTGATTCTGTGCTTTTTTGCGCCTATCATGAGCGTCAAATGTCATTAATAAGAAAAACCGGGCTTTTATAAAATATAATTCGGTCCTATCTATTATTCCATGAGCTACATTCCTTTGGCGGGCCTCTCCCTGCGCGATATCGAATACGTCGTCGCTGTTGACGACCTACGGAACTTCTCACGCGCAGCAGAACGTTGCGGCGTAAGCCAAGCTGGCCTGTCAGAACAAGTTCGCAAATTGGAACAGCTTTTAGACGTTACATTATTTGAACGGTCACGCCGCCATGTCGCCCCCACTCCCGAAGGTGAACGACTCATCACCCTGGGGCGCGAGGTGCTGGCAGCAGCGCGTAATCTCTTAGAAGTCGCCCGCGCACGGTGCAGCCCACTCGACGGAATTTTGCGCCTTGGTGTCATCCCCACTTTAGGCCCGTATTATATTCCGAGCCTATTGCCACGCCTACGCCACGAATACCCACAACTCTCCCTTCGTTTGACCGAAGGCATGACAGACAATGTTGTACGCCAACTGCGCGGTGGAGAGTTGGACCTTGCTTTAATGGCACTCCCCGCGCCTGCGGATACGCTTGAAACCGTTCCTCTGTTCAACGAGGCGTTTTTAGGTGTTTTTCCTGCAACACATGAACTCGCCCAACAAAAGACGCTTAAGCTCCAACAGCTAGGCCGCCATGATCTTTTGCTCCTCGAAGATGGACACTGCCTACGCGATCAAGCCTTATCGCTCTGCGCAGCACTCCCGCGCCCACGCGAAGGCAGCAGCACCCCACGACTAGCCACCAGCCTCGAAATGCTATGGCACATGATTGGCGCAGGCGAAGGATTCTCCCTCATCCCGCAGCTCGCTCTACAAAACCGAAGTGACTTCCAAAACCTTGTCCGTATACGCCCCTTTGCCGAACCTGAAGCCCAACGCACTATAGGACTCGCATGGCGTAGCTCTGACCCCCGCGCAGAAGTCTTCCGGCGTTTAGCTCACTTCCTACGGGAAACAACGCCAGAGCCCTGCACCCCGTATCAAGAAAAGACCTAAACACCTAAGCAAGAGCTTGGTGCGTTGCAGATAAAGCTTCCACCCGTAACGCACCCCATGTTCCTTGCAGACACTCATGCAAAGACGGCACTGTACGCACACTAAAGTTCGCAACAAATGGTAAAACATCTTCTGCCATTAATGGTCTACTAATGTAATATCCCTGATGCTGTGTACAGCCAATGCTTTGCAATACCGCCGTTTGCGTCGCCGTCTCTACGCCCTCTGCCGTTAAAGAGATCGACAATTCATGACAGATCACAACAACACCCTGAATGATCGCTTGAGCCGCTTCAACGCGCCCTAATTCGGCAATAAAACTTTTATCCATTTTCACACGCGTCACAGGAATAGAGCGTAAAAAACTAAGAGAGGAATATCCCACTCCCAAATCATCAATCGCAACCTTAACACCTAGGCTACGCAGCGCCGTAACAACAGCATGTACCCCGGGAAGGTCTTCAATCATCGCGGTTTCAGTAATTTCAATTTCCAAGCGTTCTGGCGGTAACTGACTTTCTTTCAACGCCGTATAAATATTCTCTAACAGATCATCTTCCACAAAACTGGTCGGGGATACATTGACTGAAAGGATCAAATCACTAGGCCATTGCGCAGCTTCCTTACAGGCCGCTTTCATAACCCAACAATCAATAGCAAAAACCGCCCCAATTTCTTCCGCAATAGAAATAAAATCACTCGGTGGAACAGAACCAAGCTCAGGATGTTCCCACCGTAATAAAGCTTCAAAACTCATGACACGTTTTGTGCGCCAATCAATCACAGGCTGATACACAAGGTGAAACTCATTGGTTTCAACTGATCGCCTCAAAGCCTGTTCATATTTTTGCCGCCGCTCAGCTTCATCCAACATCCACGGCTCATAAACAGCACAGCAACCTTTTCCCGTACTCTTAGCCGCATACATGGCGCAATCAGCGTGGCGCAGCAAACGCTCTGGTGTCACTTCGCCAACCTTCGCAAGAGCAACGCCAACACTCGCGCTAACGGCAACTTGCCCAAAAGGCAATTCTTCACACAGCGACAAATCAGCAGCGATACGCGCCGCCATATCCATCACAGCGTCTTCATCTGCACATGATGAGCAGAAAACGACAAACTCATCTCCCCCCAACCGTGCAACCAAATCATTCGACCCGACATTAGCGCGTAACCGTTGCGCGACAAGGCGCAGCAATTCATCGCCTGCCCCATGACCATAACGGTCATTTACTTGCTTAAAATTATCCAAATCCAAATAAATAAGTGCAACCATACTGGCCACATCAGACAATGCCAAAGCACTACGCATCATATCATGCAGTGCCGTACGATTTGCCAAACTGGTGAGAATATCCTCACGCCCGCCCTGCAATTTTAAACGAATTTCTTCCAGAGCTGCTGCCATTGCGCCAATTTCATCACGCCGCTTTTCTTCCTCAACCGAAACGGAAAACTCCCCCTGCGCAATCGCTAACGTACGATCACGGAGCCGCAATAATGGCCAAGCAATCTCCCGATATCCCATCAAAGCAGAGACCAAAACAAAGACCACTAACGTAATACCAGCTACCCACCCGCATAAACGTATATCGGACCATGCGGCAGATTCCAAAAAGTCAACACGCCGCTTCAAACTCACTTTGCGGTATTCTTCTAGAGAATTCATTTCATACTGTAGAATACGCCCTAAATTTATATTATAATCCATTCTCTTATTGTAAATAACATCATAATTACTGTTAATTTCTTTATTTATGCCATTTTTTATATTAATAAATTTATATAGAAATTCTTTATTATAAGGGCCCGTATCTTCTGCCGACGAAAACCGCTGAAGATACAACTCTGTTTTCTGCACAGCTTGGTGGTAAGACAACACATCATTTTTAATCTGCGTACCATCATGCTCATGAGCAATTTTTTGAGCAATATCCAGCGTGTCCCCCAAGGACGTAGCTGCACAAAAAAGTACCGAGATTTTGCTATCAGATTGCCGCAATAATGATGAATAATTGACACTAATGGCCCGTTCACTATGGGCAATATAAATATTACTCGTTAGTGAAATCGTACAGAATGAAAGCGTTAAGAAAAAAACTTTCCTTCGAATCGAAACATTCCTGAACAAGCCCAATCTCCGCACAGAACTTCAATTTCACTGTGCGTTTGGTTCGTTAACGACGTACTAATTATTTTTTATTTATGGACATATTTCTGGTTTATTATGCAAAAAATCCCATAAATTACCGCCTTGGAACAAGAGCCCTTTTATATGCGCTGCCTGCGCAGCTTGAATGTCCGATTCTTTATCCCCAACCATAAAAGACCGTGCACGATCAAGGACATGCTCCCTCAATGCACGTTCAATCATACCAGGCCGCGGTTTGCGCTCCTCATGATCACAGCGATAACGCTCTATCTTTGCCTGGGGGTGAAACGGGCAATAATAAAATGCATCAATGCGCGCACCACGCTCCGCATAATAATGCTGTAAATGCCTATTAAAGCCCCGCACCGCGTCTTCTGAAAAATACCCACGCGCAACGCCGGACTGATTACTCACAACAATCACACGGTATCCGCGGGCATTTAAAGCTGCCACAGCATCAACGCCCCCTGGAAACGGCTGGAAGCTCTCAATTAAATGCGGATATCCCGTATCCACATTTAAAACCCCATCTCGGTCTAAAAAGGCCGCTGGCTGCTGAACACACACCACCCGCTATACTACCGTCTGAGCTAGTAACTCCCGCACATACCGCGTAACACCACTCTCTACATCAGCAAAAACATGGTCACAGCCCGTTGCCCGTAAACGTGTCAGATCGGCCTGCGTAAAACACTGGTATTTACCGCGCAACGCATCCGGAAATGGGATGTATTTCAAAATACCACCCGCCACCATCGCATCCAACGTTAATGCCTCTTCCCCTTGATGGGCGCGCACCGCATTCACCACAGCATGTGCGACATCATTAAACGGCTGCGCTTTACCGGTACCTAAATTAAAAACACCGCTTTGATCCGGATGATCAAAAAACCATAAATTCACCGCCACCACATCATCGACGGAAATAAAATCACGCACCTGCTGCCCAGCGCCATACCCATCATAATCCCCGAAGAGCTTCACCTGCCCATCAGCCAAAAATTGATTGAAATTATGAAAGGCAACAGAAGCCATACGCCCCTTATGTTGCTCGCGTGGGCCATAAACATTGAAGTAACGGAAACCCGCTACTTGGCTGCGCATCTGCGGTAATGCCTGCCGTACAACCTGGTCAAAGAGTAATTTTGAATAGCCATAAACATTCAAAGGCTTTTCAAACTCTTTTTCCTCACGGAAGGAGGAGCTCCCACCGTAAGTCGCCGCACTTGACGCATAAAATAAGCGCGTACCCGTCACAGCACAGCGATCCAAAAGCGCCTTACTGGTCGAATAATTATTCGACAGCATATATTGACCATTATGCTCCATCGTATCGGAGCATGCACCTTCATGGAAAATGGCGTGCACATCGCCATAATGTCCACGCGAAAACGCCTCATAAAATGCGGATTTATCAACATAATCGCTTATGGATAAATCAGTCAGATTATGGAATTTTTGAGCATTCTTGAGATTATCGACCGCAATAATATCCGTATAACCGCGCTGGTTCAGTCCTCTCACAAGATTAGACCCAATAAACCCGGCAGCCCCGGTCACAACGATACGGCTCGACATCACGCCTCAACATTCACATTACAAAAAGAACTTACTCTGTGCACATTGAGAGGAAAATGTGAGGAGAGACAAGGAAAAAGACGCGGCGAATAGCCCCGCCTTCAGCTACCCTGCAGACGATCCGATGCGAGCGTCGCAATCATCAAAAGACCAATCAGCGGCACAAATGCCACCATTGCGACTTCAGAAATAAGACACGTTGGAAGACCAATAAGATGTGTCAATGTCGTGGATATCATGATGTGAAAACCGCCTATTTTTTTACGCCGGAAGTGGCGTTGGCGGGGGGATATCTACGAATTCATTCGTCCACACAACAGCGATTTACAGCGTATCAGGACTGCGCTTTTCGCATATTATGCACTCAGAGAAAGGCAGCCCATTCCGCTGCTCATGGCAAAGGGGGCAATGCTCCACGGCGCTTCAGTCCATGCCAGCTTAAAAACGTATCTGCCAAGAAAAACGATAATGCCCCAACCGTACACATCAAAGCCAAGCCAAAGAGCGCTAACATCCAAGACGATGTCCCCGCATCACGCAACGAGCCGACAAACAACGCCATCGCCGCGCCACACGTCGCGGCACCCCCCGTCCCATTCAACAAAATAGCCGCATCCAACACAAAAATACGCCGCTGCAAATGAACAGCATGTGCTTCCAAACGCTTACGATCCGCGGGCTCCATCGGCTCTTCACTCTCCACAATCGGAGCCGTCAGTTGCTTATGAATCGCCTCTAAATGATCCGATACACGCGCCAGGCGCGTATTGAACACGTTAATCAAAGTCCCAATACCGGACAGCATGAAAACCGGCGTCAATGCAACTTGGATCAGGTGCGCCGCGCTACCCACAGGGTCAATATCGGTGGAAGTCTGAAAAAACATAATGTCTCTATCGGTTCCGCTACAGTTCTTCGCGCTTGAAAGCCACGTAACATATGGCATCCCACCGCTTGAATACGCTCTATAACGCCCCCCCACTGGAAAGGCTTCGTCTTTATAGAGTAATAAATACCGCACCTCACCACACGGAAGGATGGCACATGCGCCTCTGGCGGCCTCTCTCACGTCTCGCGCTTTTTATCAGCACATCCTTCGCTGCATTGACCGGTCCCCTGACCTCAGCCCATGCAGCCGAAAGCTGCACCGGCCTTGCCCAGCATGTTGAACTTAGCTGCCAAAGCTGGACCGATATTAACACGCAGCTTCAAACCGGAACGCGCACCATCATCATTCCCATTGGTGGAACAGAACAAAGCGGCCCTTTTATTGGCGTCGGCAAACATAACGTCCGCGCCATTGCCTTAGCGGATATGATCGCCAACACTGTTGGGCAAACGCTCGTTGCGCCCGTCATTGCTTATGTCCCGGAAGGCAACACCACACCACGCACCTCCCATATGCGTTTTCCCGGCACCATCTCTGTCCCACCTGCCGTGTTCACTGGCCTTCTCCAAGGCGCTGCTGAAAGTTTCCGTGTACAGGGCTTCCATAATATCGTTTTTCTCGGAGATCATGGCGGCTATCAAAGCCTAATGACCGAGACGGCACAAACCCTCAATAAACGCTGGAAAGGCGCTGCTTACGCCCTCGCCGCCACCAGCTATTATGAAGCCGTTCCCAACGCATTCGCTGATGCCCTGCGGGCCAAAGGCTATGGTGCAGATGTTGGCAAACATGCCGAACTCAGCGACACATCCCTCATGCTGGCCGTTGACCCATCTCTCGTCCATAGTGATGCTTTACGACATGCGTCAAAGCCAACCACAGCAGATGGAGTCTATGGAGGCGATCCGCGCCCTGCCACAGCAGCGCTCGGCCAGATTGGTACCTCTCTTCAAATACAGGCCGGGGTTGCGGCCATTCAATCCTTTAAGGAGAAGCACCCATGACATTTACCCCTCGTTCCCTCCGCATTGCCAGCGCTGCCGCGTTGAGCCTGCTGTTCGGCACAGCACTCTCCGCACACGCACAAACAACGGACACTGCCCCAACACAGCCAATAGCCGCACCAACCCCGGCAGATACAACGACCGCTCCCTCCACTGTGCATACTATTCCGGGCATGCCGGCCGTCATCAATCCCAACAACATTTACAGTGAAGCGAGCGCTGGCCGGGTTGCCCCAGCCATCGCTAATGACCCCGCACGCATCTATGTGCCCAACCTGCGCGGCAACAGCGTTTCCGTCATTGATCCACAAACCTTCAAAGTCGTGAAGACCATTCCCGTTGGTCGCTCACCGCAGCATGTTGTCCCAAGCTGGGACCTACGTACCCTTTGGGTCACAAACAACAGTGAAGGGCGCTCTGACGGTTCCCTCACCCCCATCGACCCCGCAACAACACTGCGCGGTAAAGATGTCGTCGTTGATGACCCGTATAACATGTACTTCACCCCCGATGGCCGCTACGCCATCACCGTTGCTGAAGCCCATGAACGCCTCGACTTCCGTGACCCACACACCATGGAACTCAAAGGCTCCGTCTCAGCCCCACAATGTAAGGGCATCAACCACGCCAACTTCGCAGCCGATGGCAGCTACGCCATCTTTACGTGTGAATTTGGCGGTTATGTTGCCAAGATTGATACCGTCAATCTCAAATTGCTCGGTATGCTCAAACTGTCACGCGGCGGCATGCCACAAGACATTATGGCCGCACCAAACGGACGTAAGTTTTACGTTGCAGACATGATGGCCAACGGCGTGTTCGTTCTCGACGGCGATACATTCCGTGAAACCGGCTTCATCCCCACCGGCATCGGTACGCACGGCATGTACCCAAGCCGCGATGCCAGCGTGCTTTACGTGGCGAACCGTGGCTCCAACAAAATCCATGGCCCACGCCGCGGCCCCGGCAGCGTCTCCGTGATTGATTTCGCGACAGACAAAGTCCTGAAAACGTGGCCAATCCCTGGCGGTGGTAGCCCCGATATGGGCAATGTCAGCGCCGACGGGAAACTCCTCTGGCTCTCCGGCCGCTTTGACGACGTCGTCTATGCCATCGACACCGATACGGGCACAGTCCGTAAAATTCCCGTCGGAGCAGAGCCACACGGCCTGGCCGTCTGGCCACAACCCGGCCGCTACAGCATCGGTCACACAGGCTTGATGCGCTAAGCGATAGCCCTACAAAAAAAGCCCCGGTTCACGCTGGGGCTTTTTTACATCCACTTCACACGGTCATATCATCCAACCGTTTTATCAACCGCTAAGCCACCTGAAGCCTGACAGACCGGCATAATCTCCATCGAGTTCACATTCATATGCCACGGCAAGCGCACCAACCATGAGACCGTCTCCGCAATATCTTCCGGCTGCAAAGGCGTCGTCCCCGCATAAACAGCTTCAGCCTTCGCATCATCGCGCAAACGCACATTGCTGAACTCACTGCCACCGCACAGGCCCGGCTCAATATTCGTCACACGGATTTTCGTGCCCAACACATCTGTGCGGAGATTACGGCTAAACTGGCTCACAAATGCTTTGGTCGCCCCATAAACATTTCCACCCATATATGGATATGTCCCAGCCGTGCTGCCAAGCGTCATAATATACCCAGCATTGCGCGCCACCATTTGCGGCAAAAATGCCCGCGTCAGTTCCACAACACCAGACACATTCGTGGCAATCATCGTTTCCCAATCATCAGGGTTCGAATCCTGCGCCCGATCAACGCCTAACGCTAAACCCGCATTATTGATCAACACATCCACCACGTCCCAGGCCGAAGGTAACTGCCCCGGCAACGCACGCAGCGCAGCTTTATCCTGCATGTCCAGCGTCACAGGAAGAACATGATCTCCCAACTCCGCACGCAATGCTTCTAAACGCTCTGTACGACGACCCGTCGCAATGACCCGGTGCCCATCTCGCACCAGCCGCTCAGTAATCGCACGACCAAAACCCGCCGTAGCCCCCGTCACCAATACTGTTTGAGACATCCTGCTCTCCACAAACTGCACCTGCTGAATACGATGCGATTCCGTCATTATTCATGACAAATGCTTGCAAACAAAGGTGAAATTCTCGCATGTTACACGGATGACGAACACTTTCTCCGGACAGAACGAAAACCTCACTGGGAAACTGCTCATCGCAGCCCCCCAACTCGCTGATACCTTTTTTGCCCAGAGTGTCATCTATATATGCAACCACTCTGACAGCCACGGGGCCATGGGCCTCATCATCAACAAGCGGGTCTTCAAACCTTCAATTGGAGAGATCTTTAACCAGCTCTCCATAGAACCCAACCCACCCAAGCGCGACCTCCCACTCTGCCTCGGCGGCCCAGTGGATCATGACCGTGGCTTTATCCTCCACAGCGCAGACTGGCAGCATGAAGGCGGCATTACCGTCACGGACACGACACGCCTCACCGCAAATTTAGACATTCTCAAAGACATCGCCGCCGGAAAAGGCCCTGAACGCGCTATCATGGCGCTTGGCCATGCCTCTTGGTCCACCGGTCAATTAGAAAATGAGATCTTAAAAGACTCCTCATGGCTCGTCGCACCCGCCGACCAAGACCTTATCTTCAGCACACAATACGCCGATAAATGGCGCAAAGCCCTCACATCCATCCAGATCGACCCACTGCGCCTTTCTCCCCATACCGGAGAAGCTTAAAGGTTTTTACAAACACTCCGCTGACACTATTCCTCACCCCATATTTTACACAGCAAAACGCACGACGCTCTCTCACCGCAAAAACACACCACTTAAGGTCATGCCTACCATTACCTAAAATCTCTCGCCCAAAAGGCGAATGATGGCATGGCCCGCAAGGCCCCCCCCCTTTCTGTCACGACATCATGAACAAAAAGATGCGCCCGAACAGGGGAGAGTCGCTTATACTCTTCCCTCTATAGTCTCGGCAGAAGGCGTCTGGTTATGTCCTCCACTTTGCCCATCCTCCATGTGTATGAACACTGCCCATTTTGCGTAAAAGCACGCATGATTTTCGGATTGCATGCTCTACCCTTCGAAAAACGTATTTTCCTCCATGATGACACAACCGGCCCAACCGATATGGTGGGACGTAAAGTCGTGCCCATCCTTGAAGAAAACGGGACATTCATGCCCGAAAGCCTCGATATCATCGCGCATATTGAGAAGAGTGCCCACACACCACTCCTCACCGGCCCGCTCAATAACGCCGTCACTCAATGGCTCTCCAGCATCGCCGCGCCCGCTTATAAACTGCTCATACCGCGCGTCGCCTCTGCCCCATTCCCAGAGTTTTCCACCACTTCCGCACGGGCCAACTTCATCCGCCGCAAAGAAAGTGCAGAACACCCTTTCGGACTTATTCTGGACAACAGCACGGACGACATTCAGCACATCAACCAAAAGCTACTCGAACTCGCCCCGCTGATCCAATCCCCTAACGCTGTAAACGGCACCTTATCTTACGATGACCTGCATCTCTTCGCTCAACTGCGTAGCCTGTCGCTCATTCGCGGGATTCACTACCCACTTGAGGTCGATGCCTATCGCCACACCATGAGCGAACGAGCACGCGTACCCTTGTTAGAGGCTTTCGCCGTCTAACCGTCACAGAAACTTTTTGTACAACCCATTGCCTCGCCCATAACAATTTGGCGTAAAGAAACACTATGAAAATACGTTTTTCTTCCCTCCTCTCCCTCGGCGCGCTCCTCGCCGGGTCCTTGCTCTCCGGCTGTGCGACCACGCCGCAAGCATCACAAGATAACGCCGCAACCGAACCAACACCGGTCATTCTGGTGTCGCTCGACGGCTTCCGGACGGAGTATCTCTCCCGTGGGCTAACACCCCATATCGCTGCCATCGCCCAAAACGGTATCACCACCACCGCGATGCACCCATCATTCCCTTCCATCACCTTCCCCAACCATTATACCCTCGTCACAGGCCTACGCCCGGATCATCACGGCATTGTCGGCAACACAATGACGGACCCCGCGCACCCTGGCGTCACATTCACAATGGCCAGCAAAGAGTCCTATTGGTGGGATGAAGCCGAACCGATTTGGGTCACAGCCAAGAAACAGGGGCTCAAAGTCGCCACCATGTTCTGGCCCGGCTCCGAGAGCGAAATCCACGGTGTCCGCCCTGATGATTACAGCGCTTTTGATAAGAGCATGACGGATGATCAGCGCGTCAATAAATTGCTCAGCTGGTTTGATGTTCCCGCTAAAGACCGCCCACGCTTCGCAACACTTTACTTCAACACAACCGATACAAACGGGCACCACTTTGGCCCCAACTCACCACAAGTAAATGATGCCCTACGCGATGTTGATGAGGGCGTTAACCGCCTGATGGAAGGCCTTGCCAGCCGCCACATCAAAGCCGACGTCATCGTCGTTGCTGATCACGGCATGTCCGAGATTGGAGACAACCACTTCATCGCTTTGGATAAGGTTGCCCCAGCAACATCGTTTAACTTTATCACAGGCGGCGCTTACGCTGGCGTCAACGCTCAGCCGGGCAAAACCAAAATGCTCGAAGCCGCATTACTCCATAAGCATGACCATATGCAGTGCTGGCGCAAAGGCGAAATCCCTGAGCGCCTCCACTACGGCACAAACCCACGCGTGCCAGATTATATCTGTTTAGCGGATCCGGGCTGGGTCGTGCTCAAAACAAAGCCCGATGCCAACCACCCTCCCATTAAGGGCGATCATGGCTATGATCCCGCCTCTCCGGACATGAATGCCCTATTCGTTGCTTCCGGCCCGGACTTCCCCGCCGGAAAAGTTCTCGCCCCTTTTGACAATGTGGACGTCTACCCATTGGTGATGCAGTTGCTCAAAGTTCAAGCACAACCAAATGACGGTACATTAGCCCCCTTCGTGCCTTTGCTAACCATGAACCCAACCTAAACGTTCAGACCAACACAGGCTGAGAGAGCACTCTCTCAGCCTGCTTCACTTCCCACATACCAATCCCGGCATACTGAGCGCCTCTCCAGCCTATAGGGAAACAATAAGCACGACACACAAGGGGCCCATTGCCCGTCATACACACAAAAAACACCGTATGTAGCGCAAATCTACACGCTAAAAACTCCAGTTCACCGCCAGCATCGGCGTTACACTTGCTGCCGTATTACGCCCTTGAAATGTGATGCCCGCACCTGCAATCACCCCCACCATACCCGTAATATTATACTCTAAAGCTGGGGCAATCATGAGCGAATAAGAAGCCGGCGCATTGTCTTGAAACAAGCCTCCCCCCTTACTCCGCCCATGCACACGCACAGCATCACTCTGCGACACGATAAAATCCGTAGCAAAAACCCACTGCTTCGTAATGCTGTACTCGTTGGACAGATTGAACACCGAACCTTGCCCAACAGAAACATGCCCATCAAAGCCCGGTAATGTTCCATAAACAGAGCGCCCTTCCAGATGGCGTCCCGTCGGTACAACATAAGAGTAGTTCAACCGTACACGATCCAGTCGGCCATTCGGCAACCAGATATAAGATTGCGCAAAGACCGAAAGCTGCTCACTAAACACACCAGACCCAATCGGGTTCGCGGATTCTGACAGATGATCAATTCGCTCAACCGGTAGTGTTTCTTGAAAGTCCAGCGACACTGTCGGCAAAGAACTTTCCTTCGGCGGGTGCCAAATCCGATACTGCATCTTCAGCGCCACATCACCAACATGCATCCCCCGTGACGGCGCAAATGCACGGCTGCTGTTATAACCAAACGTTGCCTTCACCCCGACCATAAGGTTCGGTGTCACACCATAATAAAACGGATTGAAGGAACGCACATGGTTCACAACAGGCCCAGACTGATGCTGGCCCTTGGCAGAATAGACACCATAAGACATCACATTCCACAAATATGGCTCGAAGAATGCGGCTCCCGCAGGCAAGGTTGCCGCCGTTGAGGAATACAACGACCCAGTCACCCAAAAATCATTCAGAGACTGACGCTGGTCATCCGCCCGTGCAACACCAACCGAAAATAACACAGCGATAATAGCGAAAGGTTTTAACCTCTGCTCTGAACACAACCTAAAAGAAAATCTCTTCTTTTTCAGATACGTGCAGAACGTCAATCATCATCTCCTCAAACATTATCGAGATGAGCAATATTCATGAAGTCATTGCAAAATCAGTACAAATGAACATCCACCTACAGAAGGCCATTTGGTACAAAATATTGCTCTATAGCAAAAAACCGTCACACCCGAGGATATGACGGCTACCCACAACGTAGTGGAAGTACTTCTTTTCCCTGCCACCATGACTTTAGTGGCAGGGAAAATCCTAGAAAACAACTCTTTCTTTGAAGTAAAAGAAAAAGTTTAATTTCATTTTCGTTATGGACGACGGCGGCGGCTTGAGCCATCACCTGGCGGACGGCCACCACGTGAACCCTCTGAGCGAGAGCGGTTCGGGCCTGCGCCACCACGGCCCTTATAGCCGCCACCAGCACCACCGCGTGGGCCACCCTTACCAAAACGCTTACCTTCACCCGGATTGCGACCACGCGCACCGTAATGACCGCCCTGCGGTGCTTCTGAAGCTTCAATCGTCACTTCATCAGCATCTGCACCGGCCAAACAAGATTTGAAACGATCGACGCTTTCATCCGCAATTTGGAAGTGCGTCTGCTCTTGATCAATACGGATACTACCGATCTCACGCTTCTGCACACCACCCAGACGGCAGATCAACGGGATCAACCACTTCGGATCTGCACGCTCCGTGCGGCCTACGCCCATACGGAACCACTGGCCAGCCATAACACGTTCTTCACGCGGGGCACGTTCTGAGCGCTCGCCGCGTTCACGACGAGGCGCCTCAATAGAGACAGGACGCAGCGCTTCAACACCCGGCAGACGCGCACGGTACATACCAACCAATGCCGCAGCCAAAGCCTTCGCATCATGCGTTTCCGCAATCTTCGTGACCAGCGCATCATCTGTTTCACCAGAAGCCGCCGTCAAAATCGGATCTTCAAGCAAACGCTGTGCATCTTGTTCAGCAATTGCATCCGCCGTTGGCACGGCATCCCATGATGCATTCAACTTTGCCAATGACAAAAGGCGCTCAGCACGACGGCGCTGGCTGAACGGCACCATCACAACGCTGGTACCCTTACGGCCCGCACGGCCGGTACGGCCTGAACGGTGCAGCAGCGTTTCAGCTGATGTCGGAATGCTAGCATGAATCACAAGATTCAAAGCCGGCACGTCAATACCACGTGCCGCAACGTCCGTCGCAACACACACACGGGCTTGACCAGAACGCAGGCTCTCAATAGCGCGGCTACGCTCGTTTTGTCCCATCTCACCAGAGATAGCGACCGATGCAAAGCCACGCTCCAACAGAGCCGCCTGAACCTGGTTCACCATCATACGGGTGTTACAGAACACCATCGCCGTTGGGCTTTCATAGAAACGCAGAACATTCACCAAAGAACGTTCGATTTCTTGAGGAGCCGTCACAACGGCACGATACGTAATATCGCTATGCTGCTTCGCACCGCTGACCGTATCAACACGTGCAGCATCCTTCTGGTAACGCTTTGCCAGAGAGACAATTTCACGTGCAATAGTCGCAGAGAACAGCAACGTACGGCGTTCAGCCGGTGCACCATCCAGAAGCTGTTCCAGCTCATCACGGAAACCCATGTCGAGCATTTCGTCAGCTTCGTCGAGGACGACGCAGCGCACAGCACTCAGATCCAAGGCACCACGGGAAAGGTGATCACACAAACGGCCCGGCGTTCCCACAACAATATGGGCGCCACGGTTCAATTCACGTGCTTCACGGCGCGCATCGGTACCACCAATGCAGCTAGCAATACGTGCGCCTGTATCGGCATAAAGCCACTCAAGCTCATTTTGCACCTGAATCGCGAGTTCACGCGTTGGGGCAATAACAAGAGCCATAGGCTGCGGGGATGGTGCAAGACGCTCAGCTTCACCCAGGAGAGTCGGCGCAATCGCGATGCCAAAAGCAACCGTTTTACCTGATCCTGTCTGAGCCGACACCAGCAGATCCCGCTCATCAAGTCCCGGCTGTAAAACAGCTTCCTGAACAGGCGTAAGCTGTTCGTAACCGCGTGCTTCAAGCGCGCGTTTGAGTGCGGGATGGATATCGGAAGACAACATGGGCAACAATTACTCGACAAACGTCACGCCGACGTCAAAAAATGCGGCGGCAGGGAGGGGTGGGATAGAAACTTATGCGTCAAAAAGCCAGTAAAATACCGAAAGGTATTGGTCTGCCCCCTCCTGACATCCCCCCTCCAGCACAGCTCTTCGCCGCGTGAACGATCAATTAGGCATGTTTAATCGCGTGAACGACGCCCAATCAAGGCACGAACCGTGTCGTGCCAGCCGTTAAGATCTTCTGGAGGGACCACTTCCCCTGTATCAAGATCCACGAATCCAGCACGAGATAGCAGAATACTTATCAGACGGCTACGATCTTCTGCTTCCAAGGCCTGCCAAAGCGCAACGGCCTTCTGTGGATAGAAGCTATCCCCAAACGTCACAATCAGCGGTGCACCGGGCTTTAACACACGGTGTAGCTCACCAAAAACGGCTAAAGGCTGGGTCAAATACGCCACACCATCACAGAGCGTCACCGCATCTAAACTCTGATCTTCAAAGGGAAGAATCGGATTTTCGTTTAGATCCTGTACTTTACGTTTCGTTAAAACAGGATTCGCTTCAAGGGTCGTTTTTGTCACCCCCAACCCTGTCGCCTCAGAAAATTTTGCTTCTTCCGGGTAATGACTCAAAGATCCCGCCATCAAATCCAGAACACGCCCCCCAACTGGCAGCGCTGTCTGATACAAGGCCGTAACCGCCGTACGCGCCCCCAAATCCATCAGCGTATCGGGCAAACGATCTGCATAAAACGCTGCATCCGGTGCATCATCGGCGCGCGTAAAAGCCGCTGCGTGAAATCCTTCAATGTGTTCTACCTTGCTCACTTCACCTCTCCTCGCTTTATAACCCGATCACTTAGAAATCCTCTCTCCCGTAAATCATGTTCTCCGTGCGTCAACCCGCCACATGCGCTAGAAGACCCCCGCCATGACCCTATCCTTCACGAAAATGCACGGCCTCGGTAACGATTTTGTTGTTATCGACACACGCCTCTCTCACTCTGTGCCCAGCACAGATATGATTAAACATCTCTGCGACCGGAGATTGGGAATCGGCTGTGATCAACTGGTCCTTCTCAGCGCCCCCACACGTGACGGGGCCGATGTTTTTGTGCGTTTTTTCAACCCGGATGGCTCAGAAGCCGGCGCATGCGGCAATGCCTCACGCTGCGTCACCCTCTACTTACAAGACCTCTCGGCCCCCACACTCCAAACGCAAGCCGGCCTCCTCTCTACCGCTCGGCAGGGCGACCTCATCACCGTCAATATGGGTGCACCACGCTTGGACTGGAAAGAAATCCCTCTCAACCACGCGTGCGACACGCTAAACCTTCCTGTGCAGGACCTCACCCCACATCCTGCTGCGGCCTGCTCTATGGGTAACCCACACGCCACCCTCTTTCATGGCACCCAAGAGGCTGAAACCCTCGGCCCCATTCTTGAACACGCCCCCCTCTTCCCAGAACGCGCCAATATCGGCTTTGCAGAAATCCTCTCCCCAACACATATGCGCTTGCGTGTCTGGGAGCGTGGCGCAGGCCTCACCCCAGCCTGCGGTTCCGGCGCTTGTGCTGCTGTCGTCAACGCAGCCCGACGCGGCCTGACAGAACGCGCCTGCACAGTCGATGTTGATGGCGGCACACTGCATATTGACTGGCGCGCTGACGGCACCGTCTGGATGACTGGCCCTGCCACCCGCGTTTTTGAGGGAACACTCTCATGACGTCCCCAAAAGTTCTCACCTTTGGCTGCCGCCTCAACGCCCATGAAAGTGACGTCATGGCGCATCTGGCAGAAGGCGAAAACGCCAAAGAGACCATCATCGTCAATACCTGCGCGGTCACCGCCACCGCAGAGCGGCAAGCGCGCCAAGCCATCCGCCGCGCTCACCGCGAAAACCCCGATGCCAAAATTGTCGTCACCGGTTGCGCGTCTGAAGTCGCGGAAGAAAAATGGACGGCTCTTCCCGGCGTCTCCCGCGTGGTCAAAAACACCGATAAGCTCAACCCCAAACATTGGGGCACACCGCAAGCAAAGCGGCCAAGCACACCGCCCTCACGCCACGCCCGCGCCCTCTTGCAAGTGCAGCAAGGCTGCGACCACCGCTGCACCTTCTGCATCATTCCCTATGGCCGTGGCGATTCACGCTCTACCCCCCTGCCAGAAGCCCTCGAACGCGCTCAAGCCCTCGTCGATGCTGGCCATCTGGAAATTGTCCTCACCGGTGTAGACGTCGCCTCATGGCGTGGCCCTAATGGCGAAGGCTTTGGCCATATTTGCCGCTCCCTCTTAAAAGAACTCCCCGCCCTCCAGCGCCTACGCCTCTCCTCAGTGGATCCCGTCGTCCTCGACCCAGAGAAAGGCGATGCTGACCTCTGGTGGTTGCTTGAAAATGAACCACGCCTCATGCCCCACCTGCACCTCTCCCTACAGGCTGGCTCTGACCTGATCCTCAAACGCATGAAGCGCCGCCACACCACCAGCAGCGTCGCCCATAGCTTGGACCGTATCCGTGCCATCCGCCCAGAAATCGGCATCGGCGCAGACCTCATCGCCGGCTTCCCAACCGAAACCGATACCCTGTTCCAAGAAACTTTATCCTTTATTGAAACGCAGAAAATCCCTTTCCTGCACGTCTTCCCTTACAGCGAACGCCCAGAAACCCCGGCCGCACGTATGCCTGCCGTCCCCAATGCAGAACGCCAAGCCCGCGCCGCTCTCCTACGTGATGCTGGTGAACGCAATAAAACCGAGTTCCTGACGCAATTTATCGGCACGCAACAAGCTGTACTCATTGAAACCCCCGCCCAAGGCCACATTGCCAGCTTTGCCCCATTCCGCTTGATCGATCCAGAAACCTCTCCCCCACGCGGCACTCTGGCCCCCGTTCATGTCGAGTATGCCGAAAACGGAACTCTCTTCGGCTCCTTACAGGGCTAAAGTGCTTGTTCTATCCGTCTTGAAAATGAGGAAGTGTATCGCCGTAAGTTATTCTTTTTGCTTAGAAAGAACCAAAATACTCTTATCCATTTATACGCAATTTTTAGGTGATCATAGTGATGCTTGGCTCTGTTCTAATGAGCTTTCATGTTCCAATGATTTGTGACGCTCTGCCGTCATAAACTCGTAGACACTTGCGGAACTGTTCCCAAAAACAGGAAAATATGGTGCCCAAAAACCAAAAGTTTTTTGGTTCTTTTTTCCAAAAAAGAATAAAATGCCTCCACAGCAACAGAGCTTTTTTTCTGTTTTTCTTCAAAAGCAAAGAACCCATCACACCAAAACACATGAGAAAATTCTCTAAATCCCCTTCCAAGGCTTGACGCGAAGCCCAACCTGTCCGAACTCCCAACTATGGCTGGATTTTTCTCTCGACTAAAACAGGGTTTGTCCCGTTCAAGCGCACGGCTTGGCGCGGTCTTTACGCATCGTCGGCTCGACGAAGCTGCACTTGAGGAACTTGAGGACGAGCTGATTGCAGCCGATCTCGGCCCCGCAATCGCACAACGCGTCATCGAAAACTTCCGACGTTCTCGCTTCGGAAAAGACGTCACCAGCGATGAGATCCGTGAAGCGCTCGCCCATGAGATTGCACAGGTTCTCAATCCCGTCGCACAACCCTTCACAATTGATACCAACCATAAGCCGCATGTCGTGCTGGTGGTCGGTGTCAACGGCGTTGGCAAAACCACCACCATCGGGAAAATGGCACGCCATTACTCCGAAGAAGGCAAGAAAGTCATGCTCGTCGCGGGCGATACGTTCCGCGCTGCCGCCGTCGAACAACTGGATGTCTGGGGCAAACGTAGCAATGTACCCGTCATTTCTGGCAAACACGGCGCTGATGCCGCAGGCCTCGCATTTGACGGTCTCAAACGCGCTACAGAAGAACAAGCCGACCTGCTCCTGATCGACACCGCAGGGCGCTTACACAATAAAAGCGCCCTCATGGAAGAATTGGCCAAAATTATCCGTGTCATGCGGAAATTTGACGAAACGGCCCCTCACTCCGTGCTGCTCGTGCTGGATGCCACCACCGGCCAAAACGCCATTGAACAAGTCCGCGTCTTCCGCGAATTGGTCAACGTCACCGGCCTGATCGTCACGAAATTGGACGGCTCCGCGCGTGGTGGCATTGTCGTTGCCCTCGCTGAACAATTTGGTCTGCCCGTCCATCTGGTCGGCGTCGGTGAGCAAGTGGAAGATCTCCGCCCCTTCCTCGCAGAAGAATACGCCCGAGGCCTCGTGGGGGGCGATAGTGACCTCGCCGCCCGCTTAGTGGAAACTCAAAACGAACACGACGACGCATAAACGAGTTGGGGCTAAACATTAAGCATGAGAGTTTAGCCCCCATTCTTCTTCCAACGCCGTGACTCTTTTTTCTAATCTGATCCGCTCCGCCCGGATACGCTGCCCCCCTATAAAACGGGCAACCACTGTCGATATTTCAGACACCAACCACGCAAACGCTAAAGCGCACCAATCCAAAATTAAAAGTGTTTCGTCTTCAATCGTGCGCACACACGCAAACCATGCCCCACGCTCGACCCAAACATGGTGCAATGGCCCAACCATCACCGCGCCAATATAAAACAAAATAATCACCAAGCGCTGACGATCCGCTCGCGTATCAATCATCATCAACACTGCAACTGGCAGCAACAAAACGCACAGCACCAACACAACACCGGGGCAATACATCAAACCAGCCCCTAAAAAGAGACCATGCCACCATCGCAAGTCAGGGAGCACTGCACCGCGCTTCATGGTCTAATGCCCACAAAACTCATACCAAATGCTCGACATCGCCACCACAATGCCCACTAAAAGACAACAAAACTCACCCAAATTCCGAGCATGCTGCTGCGTCACATTCAAACGCTCTGCCTCTTGGGAAATGTAATCACGAATCGCTTCTACTTCCCGCTCCGCATCCTGCGCCTGCGCTTTATCACGCCCTAAATCCCCGGGGTCCTGCACAAAGCACAGTAATGCCCATAAATCCCCCCGCTCCGCCAATTGCTCCAGCTGTGCATATTTCTGTTCACGGAGGGTCTTACTACGCCACGCGCGCAGTTCTTCTTTTAAATGTGGCAGCGCTTTTCGCGCGATATTCGGCAACGAACCCGTATCTTCTTTTTGCTGAACCCGCGCAACCATTTGCAAATCAGACATCCAGATTGCACGCCCCATCACAGGAGCCTCCACAATAGAACGCATCAAGCCCAACGTCGCATGCACATTCAAAAAACTGCGCATATGCTTATCCAACAACGAATCACCGGGCAAAGCATCCTGCTGGGCACATCGTTTTTCTAACCAACGGGCTAACCCTGCCGATTGAATGATCCGCTGATCCCAACACTGCTCCGACAAACATGGCTGATAGTGGTTTGCGTGATAAACAATCCGGCGCCCTTGCTCCTGCCCCTTCATAGAAGATTGCCGAGCCAAACGTAGAAAATGCTGCAAGGGCTGCTTCAAAGACGGAGAAAGCTGCGCCTTATTCAATAAATCCGGCGTTCCAATCAGCAGCCCCACAAAACCAAAAACATCTTGCCTTACAGAAGAATCCTCTTCTTGCAGCAAAGCATTGGCCATCATTTGCGGCAAAGCCTGCGGCCAAAACCACCGCTCTCCCCAACATAGCGGTGCCGTCGGGTCCAACAACGACACCGCCTGCATCAAAATCCACGTTTTCGAGCTAACCGCACCAACCACACCGCCAACAACAACCAGCCGCTCGATATGACGTGCAACATCCACAAGGTCCAACTCATGATGCAGCCACTTACCAATCACCCGCCGCTTTAAAAGCGATAAAAACGTGTCTGAATAACGTGCGGCAAACCATGCCACCGCTTGCGGCGTCCGTAACTGATGCCCTTCAATAACCAGCGGCACCCGCGCCAAAGTCCGACCACGGGAAGAAAACATTTTACTCGGTGCAATCGTCACCAAATCCTTCGGCGCGGGCCGATACTCCGGCGTATCGGATAACATGGCCTGCAACAAAGACACCAAGCCAACGGGAATGTTAGCCCCCGCCATATACACAGCCGCTGACCCACGCTCAAAACGACGCTGTAAAATTTCCTCATCAGACAAGCCTTCCAAAGGAACCTTGCCCGTACACAGCATCAAAATCATCACACCAAGTGCAAAGACATCACACGCAATAGTACCGTCACCACGCTGATGAGGCGCACAGACAGCTGACGATAACGGCTCAAACACGATTGGCTGATGCACAGCAGGAGGCGTCAGCCCCAATGGGCCCAGAAAAAGACGGCGACTTCCCTGCTCTTGAAACACATTATCGGGCCTTAAGGCCCGACATGTCATGCCCAAACTATCAAGATGCATCAGCAATTCAGCAATAGGCCGAATAACACTCTCAATCAGCTGGCTTTCTGGCCAAGGCGTAAACCCAGCCGATAAAGCAGGGCCGGGCAATGGTGAACAAATCACCCATATTGCGCCGTCATGGTGTTCCTGCGCCTGAAACGGGATCACACTGCCATGACGATAAAGCGCATATTCGGGCCATCGTGCCCGTAAGGTCTGTGGAGCAAGCGCCAATAACGGCGCCCCCGGTACACTCACATCATGCGCAGCATACGCATCACATCCCCCCACTGGGGGCTTAGGCCGGTCTAGGCGGACATTATAACGCCCACCAATCAGAATCTCATCTGCCGCAGTCATACCCCTTCACCGCCCCCAAAGGCTCTTCCAGCCTATAATGCCAGAAGAACCCTTGATGGAGCGTTAACAGGGGGTGTTATAACCGTAGCAATTAGTCTTCGAACGGATCACGCATCAGGATGGTGTCATCCCGTTCTGGGCTGGTAGAAAGCAGCGTTACCGGTGCTTCAATCAACTCTTCAATACGGCGAACATATTTGATGGCCTGTGCAGGAAGCTCAGCCCATGAACGCGCACCCGCTGTCGTTTCCTGCCAGCCCGGCATCGTTTCATAAACAGGGCGTACTCGTGCCTGTGCACCCGGAGCGGATGGGAAGAAGTTGATCTTCTCTCCGTCTAACTCATACCCGGTGCAGATAGAAATCTCGTCCAAACCATCCAGAATATCAAGCTTGGTCAACGCAATGCCAGACACACCACCAACACGGCATGCACGGCGCACCATCACGGCATCAAACCAACCACAACGGCGTGAACGCCCCGTCACCGTACCGAACTCATGACCACGCTCACCGATCGTACGACCAATGTCATCATGCAGTTCTGTAGGGAACGGACCTTCACCAACGCGCGTCGTATATGCTTTTGCAATACCCAGTACAAAGCCAATAGAAGACGGGCCCACACCCGCACCAGACGCAGCAACAGCCGCAATGGTGTTCGAGCTCGTCACATACGGGTACGTGCCATGATCCACGTCCAGCATGACAGCCTGCGCACCTTCAAACAGAATACGACGGCCAGCACGGCGCGCCTCATCCAAACGGTCCCAAACCGGGCACGCGAAAGAGAGAAGACGCGGTGCAATCTCAGCCAACCACGCCTTGATTTCTTCCTTCGTAAACGTATCTGCACCTAAGCCCGCAAGCAGCGTATTGTGGTGCAGAAGAAGCTCATCCAGCTTCCAATCCAGCGTTTCTGGTTCAGCCAGATCACAAATACGAATTGCACGACGCGCAACTTTATCTTCGTAAGCAGGGCCAATGCCACGACCCGTGGTGCCAATCTTGTGATCACCACGAGCTGCCTCGCGCGCACGGTCCAACGCACCATGCACAGGCAAAATCAACGGAGCACTTTCAGCGATCCAGAGCGTTTCAGGGTTCACAACCAGACCCTGCGCGCTCACACGGTCGATTTCGGTCATCAGTGCATGGGGGTCAACAACCACACCATTCCCGATCACACCAACCTTACCGCGCACCAAGCCAGATGGCAGCAGAGAGAGCTTGTAAACCTGCTCACCCACAACCAGCGTATGACCCGCATTATGGCCACCTTGGAAACGCACAACGATATCGGCGCGGCTGGCAAGCCAGTCCACAATCTTACCTTTACCCTCATCGCCCCATTGGGTGCCGATTACGGTGACGTTGGACATGGGCTTGCTTTCCTCGAAGAATCAAAAACGAACAACAGATTACAGCGCGTGAGCCGCGCCATCACGCCAGAAATGCGTGCAAGACAAACGCAACGCTTCCGCTTCAAGCTGCGCATCCTGCGCCAAAGCAGATACCGTTGCAAAACCTTGAGTGTGCAACGCTGAAAGCGCATCACCGGATATCTCCAGCGGCACATAGCAGCGCGGGCGCGCCGGGGGAAGCGGGGCCGCACGTAACAAAGCTTGTGGACGCAACGTCAAACCACATGCAGGCTCTGAACCCGCCAGGTAACGCCCACCACGCCCCAACTCCTCACGTGACCCAGCAGCAAACACCGTGACGCACAACCCCGTATGATATTGCCACCCACGGAACTCCACCGGATCAATGGTCAAACGAATACCGGGACGACGCGCACGCAACGCTGCAATGGATTCAACCAAACGATCCAAATGCGGACGGACCACTTCCGGCAAGGCCAAACCACGCAAAATCTCTAACGCACGATCTGCTGGTCCAGCCGCTCGTAACAACGCCAACAAGGTCTCCGCAATCGAACCACCCAGTTCCGCCACAGCGCCAGCATCTTTGCGGTCCAACGCGTGCAAAAGCGCCGCACGGTCCTTCTCCGCAATCGCGCCGTCAATCACACCCAGCGCCAGAGCTGGCATGGACAGATCAAACGAAACATCCGCAATGCCCAGCTCATCCAAAGCCTGCGCACCCAGCGCAATCACTTCAGCATCCGCCACCGCAGAATCCGGGCCAATCAGCTCAATACCTGCTTGGGATACCTGACGATCCGTCTCCCGCCCCGGCGTGCCAACCACAATGCAGCTGCCAGAATAGGACAAACGCAAAGGCCGCGGTGCATCCGCCAGACGAATCTGCGCAATACGCGCAATTTGCGTCGTCATATCCGGGCGCAACGCCATCATACGATGGGAGTTCGGGTCCATCAGACGGAAGGTCTGATTTTGCAACGCCGAACCCGCACCATTCAGCAACGCATTTTCAAACTCCAGCATCGGCGGACGAACCCGCTGATACCCATGCCGTGAAAACGCTTCCATCACACACGCAATACCGCGCGCTTCCGCTTCAGCCTCTCCCGGTAACAGATCCGCAAAACCGGAAGGAAGCAGCGCATCACCACGAGCATCCTGCGGCAGGATTTCGTCAAATGAACTCATGCGGCAAAAGCCTCCCGCGTTTCTTCATACGCCCAGTCTAACCAAGGCAGAAGAGTTTCAATATCAGCACGCTCCACCGTCGCACCGCCCCAAATACGCAGCCCAAGTGGCGCATCGCGGTAAGAAGCCAGATCATACCCAGCATCTTCTGCAGCAACGAGGCCCGTCAAATGCTTAACAACCTTCATCTGCACATCACGCTCTAACGCCACAAACCATGGTGCCGTAATTTTCAAGCATATAGAGGTGCAAGACCGTTCCTCTGGCTTTTCGGCCAAGAACGAAATCCAATCCGAACGCTCAACCCATGCCGCAATAACGGCCAGATTGCCTTCCGCACGCGCCTTCAGCGCTGGCAAACCGCCCACACCCTGCGCCCAGCGCAAAGAATCCAGTGCATCTTGCACACACAGCATGGACGGCGTGTTGATGGTATCCCCAGCGAAAATACCCTCAATCAAACCCTTCTTATTCGCCAGACGGAAAATCTTAGGCAAAGGCCGTGGTGCAGGTTGCTGCAAACGCTCTGCAGCACGTGGGCTAATCGCCACCATCCCGTGGGCCGCTTCCCCGCCCAGCGCTTTTTGCCAAGACCACGTCACAACATCGAGGCGATCCCACGGCAAATCCATCGCGAACGCAGCTGAAGTAGCATCACAAATCGCCAAACCATCATGCTGCGCCGGAATCACATCCACATGCGGCAAACGCACACCCGATGTCGTCCCATTCCACGCAAACACAACATCGCGCGACCAGTCCACCGCCGTTAAATCCGGCAATTGACCATAAGGCGCATCAAAAACCCGTATGTCTGGGAGCGCGAGAACATCCCGCAAATCTTGAGCCCATGTGGCGGTAAAACTCTCAAAAGAGAGCACATCCACACCGCGCTGCCCCGCCAAAGACCAGAGAATCATCTCAACAGCCCCGGTATCAGACGCAGGCACAACTCCCACACGCCAATCATCCGGCACGCCCAACACATCACGCGACCGCGCAATAACGTCTTTCAAACGTGCTCGCCCTTCAGGCGCACGATGAGACCGACCTAATAATGCATTATCGAGAGCGGAAAGAGACCAACCAGGGCGCTTCGCACACGGACCTGACGAGAAGAACGGGCGATGAGGTCTTACGGTCGGTTTATTCATGAACGTTCCAAGCTGGGCGGTTCGATGCCCTGCCATTGAGGCAGGGCAATATCTGGTGCGAGAGGGGGGATTCGAACCCCCACGCCTTTCGGCGGTCGATTTTGAATCGACTGCGTCTACCGTTCCGCCACACTCGCATGGAACGGAGGCACCATACTGCATTTCATCCGGCAGGGCTAGAGGCCAAAAGCCCCTTAATCCATTATTTCCCGCACATAAGGCGTAAATTTTGGATTGCCGCGCCAGAAGCGCCCTTCCCCAAATTGTCTAAACGCGCCGTAAGCAGCACTTTTTCACCATCACTATGCACCCGAAGCTCCATAGCATCCGTGCCCGCCAAACTATCGGCTAACAACGTTGGCTCAGCGGACAGAACCCGCACAACATCACTACCCGCATAAGCCTTACGTAAAATGTCTTCGATTTCAGCCGCCGTCGTCGCTGCTGGCAGGCTCCGCACATGCAGTGGAATGGAAACAATCATACCCTGAGCAAAATGCCCGACGGACGGCACAAAAATTGGCGCATGGGTCAACCCTGAATAATGCTGAATTTCCGGTACATGCTTATGTTGTAACCCCAGCCCATACAGCAAAAAGGCCGGCCCACCTTCACGCTCATGCGCTTCAATCGCACTCCGCCCAGCGCCACTATAGCCCGATACAGCATTAATCGAGATCGGATGATCCGCCGGGATTACACCTGCCGCGACCAAAGGTCGCAACAAAGCAATCGCCCCCGTTGGATAGCACCCCGGGTTTGACACATGCCGCGCCGCCGCAACACGCGCAGACTGCTCTGCATCCATCTCTGGGAAACCATAGACCCAACCATCCGCACGCCGATGCGCTGTTGATGCGTCTAAAAAGCGTACATCCAGCCCTTCCCCCAAGGCCACAGCCTCACGCGCCGCATCATCCGGCAAGCACAAAATCGCCACATCCGCCTGACGCAACATGTCTTTACGTGCTTCAGAATCCTTACGCAGCGCCGGATCAATCGATAAAATCTCAAACCCTAAAGCGGCAGGCAGTGCTTCAATACGCTGGCGAATACCGAGCCCCGTCGTCCCTGCTTCACCATCGATAAAGATCCGCGCCATGTGCTTTGCTCCTGCCATCCTGAATTAGGGGGTCCATTCTCTGTCAGGCTTATTGTAGAGAGCGAAGATCACACTGTCATCTTTTCCTCTCACCCCAAGGCCCGCCATGACCGCTCCCCACACTGAAGAACGCCAAATAGACCGTCTTCTGTCCATCATGCGCCGCCTCCGTGATCCGCAAAACGGCTGCCCTTGGGACATCGCTCAAACACCCCAAACCATCGCTCCCTTCGCCATTGAAGAAGCCTATGAAGTCATGGATGCCATCGCACGGGCCGACCATGACGCCCTCCCCGATGAGTTAGGGGACCTGCTCCTACAAGTCGTATTCCAAGCTCAAATGGCCCAAGAAGCCGGGCAGTTCGACTTTGACGATGTGGCCCGCACCATTGCCGACAAGATGGAACGCCGCCACCCCCATATTTTCTCCCCCGGTGCAGAGCGTGGAAACTGGGAAAACATCAAGGAAACCGAGCGCCGCGGCCGCTCCGAATTCGGCGCCCTCGCCGGCATCGCCGCTTCCCTCCCAGCACTCTCCCGCGCCGCAAAGATTTGCTCCCGGGCCGAGCGCGTTGGTTTTGACTGGGATGACGCACAGGGCGTTTTTCAAGCCGTCAAAGGCGAAATTGCTGAACTCGAGGCCGAGATGGGCGGTGACCCAGATCGTATTGAAGATGAACTCGGCGATGTTCTTTTCACCGTCGCTAGCCTGGCCCGCAAAATGAACATTGACCCCGAAGCCGCCCTGCGCCGCAGCAACGCAAAATTCACCCGCCGCTTTGAAGCCATGGAAGCCACCCTCGCCCAAGAGGGCAAAACCATGCCAGAACAAGACCTCCAGACCCTAGAAACCCTCTGGAAAACCGTTAAAAAACAACCCGGCATGGGTTAAACACCTCCCCAATAAAAACACCGCCCCAACACCACGCACACCGCATAATATTCTCGGCACGCCGGGAACCTGCTAGAGAACCGAGCATGACCGACGAGCTTGCCCCCTTTGATTTTGACCTTCCCCGATCCTGCATCGCCACAGAACCCGCACGCCCCAGAGACAGCGCACGGCTTCTGCATGTTCCCGCACAAGGCCCCTCCGCCCTCGGCATCGTACGGGACCTCCCGTCACTCCTCCGGGAAGGCGATCTGCTCATTGCCAATGATACCGCCGTCATCCGCGCCCAGCTTTCGGCCACACGCGGCACAGCCCGTATTGGCATTACCCTTGACCGTATTTTAGCAGATGGCAGCTGGCACGCCCTCGCCCGAAACTCCCGCAAGCTCCGCTCCGGTGATGTACTCAATTTTGGCGATGATCCCGTCACAGCCACAATCGTCGAGAATGAAGGAGATGGCGCCGTCCAAATGCGCTTCTCCGTTGAGGGAGACGCTTTTGATGCGTTCCTAGAACGCGTAGGCGCACTCGCACTCCCCCCCTATATTGAACGCCCCTCCGGCCCGACGCAGCAAGATGATGATGATTACAAAACCATCTTCTCAGATAAGCGCGGCGCCGTCGCTGCCCCAACAGCCGGCCTCCACTTTACACCAGAGCTTCTTGCCGCTCTTGATGCACGCGGCATAACCCGCAAAACACTTACCCTCCATGTCGGCGCGGGCACCTTCCTGCCCGTACGCTCCTCCATTTCAGAGCACCGCATGCACGCGGAATGGGGTGAAATTGATGCCGAAACAGCCCAACTGATCAACGACACCCGCGCCAAAGGTGGCCGCGTCATCGCCGTCGGCACCACATCCCTGCGCCTCCTGGAAAGTGCCGCACAAGAAGACGGAACCGTCCGCCCATGGCGAGGTGAAACCTCCATCTTCATCCGCCCCGGATACCGCTTCCGCGCGGTGGATCTCCTGATGACCAATTTTCACCTTCCGCGCTCAACACTCTTCATGCTCGTCTGCGCCTTTAGTGGCACCGACACCATGCGCGCCGCTTATGCCCGCGCCATCAATGAAGAGATGCGTTTTTATTCTTATGGCGATGCCTGCCTGCTGGAGCGTGCCGAATGAGCAAGCCTGATTTCTCCCAACATGCCGATAAAATGGTCTGGACGCCTGAAAGCACCTGCGGCCAAGCTCGTGCAGGCCACCTGCACACACGCCACGGCACCGTCCCTACCCCAACCTTCATGCCCGTCGGTACCGTCGGCACCGTCAAAGGCATGACAATGGATTCCGTCCGCTCCACCGGCGCGGGCATTGTATTAGGCAACACCTACCACCTCATGCTCCGCCCCACGGCAGAGCGCGTGGCAAAACTCGGTGGCCTGCACCGTATGATGGATTGGCAAGGCCCTATCCTCACGGATTCCGGCGGCTTCCAAGTCATGTCCCTCGGCGCATTGCGGAAGCTGGATGAAGACGGGGTCACCTTCCGCTCCCATATTGATGGCAGTGCCCACCGCCTCACCCCCGAAAGCTCCACAGATATTCAGCATAAGCTGGATGCCACCATCACGATGGCCTTTGATGAGTGCCCCGCACTCCCCGCCACGCCCGAAGCGCTGCGTAAATCCATGGAAATGTCCATGCGTTGGGCGGCCCGCTCCCGTGATGCCTTCACCGCCCGCCCCGGTTATGGTCAGTTCGGCATCGTCCAAGGTGGCACCGAGCGTGACCTCCGCGCAGAGTCCATCAAAGCCCTGACCGATATCGGCTTTGAAGGCTATGCCATTGGCGGCCTCGCCGTGGGTGAAGGACAGGACCTCATGTTCTCCACCCTCGATTTCACCACCCCTATGATGCCACAGGATAAAGCCCGCTACCTCATGGGCGTCGGCACCCCCGATGATCTTCTGGGCGCCGTAATGCGTGGTGTCGACATGTTCGACTGCGTCATGCCATCACGTGCTGGGCGTACCGCCCGCGCTTATACTGAGCGCGGAACCATCAATTTACGTAATGCACGCTTCGCTGAAGACACGCGCCCCATCACCCCTCACGATGATAGCCCCATGGCTGGACGCTACAGCCGTGCCTATCTGCACCACCTGTTCCGCGCCAAAGAAATGCTCGGACCAATGCTTCTGACACTCCATAACCTTGCTTATTATCAACGCCTTATGCGCCAAATCCGCGCCGCTATCGTCGATGGAACATTAAACGAATTAGCCGTTAAATTGCGCGCCGATTGGGCGCAAGGTGATTGGTCCGAAGATGAGTGGCCAATGCCTTCTTATCAGTAAATAAGAACCATAAGGGAGGATTTATCACCCTCCCTTATAAACCCCCATTTCTCGTCATCCTAAAACGTCATTTAAAATTAACAAGACTTAATGTTTCTACCAGACTACCTGACAGGCCGAGAGCATTGATGCTTCACTTTTAGAAAAAGGCCCTCAGGGTGAAACACTATAAAACTATTTCGCCACTCTTACTGTGCGCAGCTCTACCACTCAGTCTTCACGCACAAACAAAGAATACCTCCGAACCCCACGGAACACTTGAAAATGTGATCGTCACAGCAGAGCACCGTAAAGAAAATCTGCAAAAACTTCCCATTTCAACCAGCGTCATCAATGGCAATACCCTTCGGATGTTCCAAGCGGACGGATCCGACACATTGCTTTCCCTCTCCGGCCGCAGCCCCAGCCTTTACGTTGAATCTACAACCGGGCGCATCTTTCCGCGCTTCTATATTCGCGGCCTCGGCAATAACGACTTTTACCTCGGCGCATCCCAGCCCGTTTCCATCATTCAAGATGATGTCGTGCTGGAACATGTCGTCCTAAAATCCAATCCAGCCTTTGATATTCAACAAGTCGAAGTACTACGCGGCCCACAAGGCTCCCTCTTCGGGCGCAACACAACAGCCGGTACCATCCGCTTCGATTCCTACAAACCAACAAACGACTTCCGTGGCCGCGCAGACGTCTCTTACGGCAGCTACAACACCACCAATATGGACCTCGGCTTTGGCGGCCCCCTCCTCGCGAATATCCTCTCCTTCCGCCTTTCTGGCCTGTTTCAACACCGCGATAACTGGGTCGATAACCGCTTCGCTGGCCCCTCAGATGATGGCACAGCCACCCCACGCAAAAACGCCCTTGGCGGCTTTGATGAGCGTGACGCACGGTTACAATTTCTCTTCACACCAACGGCGCGCCTTTCCATCCTCGCATCAGGCCATGCCCGCGATTATGATGGCACTTCTACGCTGTTTTACCGCCAGTCCATTCAAAAAGGCACCAACGCTGTTCCGCAGGATTTTCACCGTAACAGCGTTCAGTACGATGAAGGGCAAAACAATCCCCAATCGTACCACACCTATGGCGGCTCCATTAATGCAGCCTACGATCTTAACAGTGTAAAGTTAACATCCATCACCGCTTATGAAACAAGTCACGGCTGGAGCTTGGGTGATACCGATGGCGGCGCAGCTGCAAACTACCCCGTACGCGGCGTACCGAACGGATACGGCCTCTCCCGCGGGCGCCTGCGCGACCTTGATCAGGTGACCGAAGAAGTCCGCCTCGCAAATAACGATAAAGGCCGCTGGAAATGGCAGATTGGTGGTCTGTATTTTAACTCACACGATAATACAGAGTTCGATCAACGTGCCTTCTTCCTCAACACTGCCGCGCATAATCCCAATAATTGGGTACTCCTACATGACGTCAACACATCATGGGGTATTTTCGGGCAAAGCAGCTACCAATTAACCAAACGTTTAACCCTAACCGGTGGCGTACGCCTAACAAACGATACAAAAAACACATGGCTGCTACACACAGCTAATACGATTGCCAATGTCGCAACCTATACAGGCCGCCGCTATGTCCGCCTTTCTGCGACCAAACCAAGCTGGGATGTCAGCGCTCTTTATCAACTTACATCCAACGTGAACGCTTACGCACGCATTGCGCGCGGCTTCCGTGGCCCCACTATTCAAGGCCGCTCCGCCGTTTTCAATGCGGACTTCACAACAGCCAATGCGGAAACAAACACATCCTACGAAGCTGGCTTAAAAACACAGTTCTGGAATAACCGCATCCGCCTGAATACCGATGGCTTCTACTACGTCGTGGACAACATCCAACTCAACGGCAATGACAGTAACGGCAACGGCGTCCTCTTTAACGCCAATAAAGCCCGCGGCTGGGGTATGGAAAGTGAAGCCGAACTCCGCCCCATCTCCAACCTTCTGCTAACCGCCGGTGTCAGCCTCTTACATACAGAAATTGACGATAAACGCGTTTACGCCCAAGTCTGCGCTCTCAATGGTGCCGTCGTCTGTACGGTTGAAAACCCAACGATCAACGTGCGCGGCTCGACCTTTGCACAAATCAACGGCAACCCACTCCCCAATGCACCACGTTACAACCTGAACTTCACCGCACGTTATGACCTCCCCATCGGTCATGGTGATGCCTTCTGGGCCACAGATTGGAACGTCCAAGGCTACACAAGCTTCGTGCCTTATAAGACCAAAGAGTTCACCTCAAATGGCAACTTTGAGGGTGGTATGAAACTCGGCTATTCATGGAAAAAATATGAAATGGCCGTGTTCGTTCGCAACATCACCAACAACAAAAATCTCAAAGGCGTGATCGATAACTATATGGCCGGCGTATACAATGATCCGCGTATCATTGGCATCAGCGCTCATACACGCTTCTAATATCTCATACTCTGACGATATGGGCTCATAATGAGTCCATATCGCTTTTACCTTCTAGAGTAAGACCAACCTCAAGTGCATCAGGGTTAAAAAATATTTATGTAAAAATTCAATCAATAAATTCAAATAACTCCCACTCACTAGGCTCAAGACGATCACACTTAATTTCTCCATTAGGCTCAGCTGATAAAAAACGATTAGTTTCTGAATTTAATAAGAAAAAACCTCTTTCATGAGGTATAGTAATATACGAAACTGTATTCGAGCATCGATTATCATATTTAATAGTCAAACATTGATGGTCTTTGCTTCTAAAAAATACGAAAGAATCATTTTTGTGCTTATATGAAATTAACAAATCATTTAATTCATCATCAGAACATTGCGCATGCACAATACCTGTTTGTTTTTGAACTCCAAGAAAACTTCCATGAATAGTTTTTATTTTTCTCGGTGGTAAACAAAAATTTTCTTCGAAATTTTTTGGTAATTTATTTGATTTTTTATGCTCCCAAATTTTTCCAGCAATCATTTCATCTAAAAATTCAGACAATCTTTTGGGATCATCGATAGAAAAATGTGCTTGTGACGATTTATGACGCAAGTATGGCGTTTGTACGTAACTTATTTGACTACGATTAATTTCATCCATCAAGAAAAAATTAGATGAATAATTACCATTTGGGCACAACGCAACCCCAATAGGAGACGATGAAAAAATACTATTATGAAATGCTGAACCTACAAACCCACACACAGGTCTTGTTGATGAAAATAAACAAATCTGCTCTCCCAACGTTAAACTTTGAGGATGTACAATATTAAATCCCCTTTCTTTTAAATTTTCTTCCAAAATTATTTCAGATTCAAAGACCCTCATTCCAGAATTAACTTTTGACCTCGAAAGATATACTGGATTATTATTTAAATTGTTAATTCCAAAATCACGACCAATTTCATTGCAGAAAGATGCAAAAACATTATGCGCAAAATGATTTTCCTCAAAAGAGGTTCCAGAAATTATTATATTTGGTATAATTGTAGGTCTTTTAAAGATAACAAAATTATTCTTACCAAGACCTAAATAAGAAAAGAATTTTCTAATAAAATATACGGAGAAAATTTCATCTACATTATACTTACTATGTATTAATATTTTTTTGTTATAAAAATATTTCTTTTTGCACCAAAATCGAGGCAATGTCTCAGTAATAAAATGTCCAAAATGCGTACCTACATGCCCTCCATAAAAATAATCACCATGAGGCGCTATATCATGCCCCCCAGAAGGATCTATACATGACACATCGGACTGACCAACCGCATGATTTGGCCACTCTCTTCTTGGTCCTGCATCACTCATTAATCGTCCATAACGATCATATAACCCAAAGCTTTTATCAAAATCCGTTAAATTAGAATCTTTTGGAATATAAAGTATATTTTTTCTTACATTAGTTTCTGGTTGATCATTGAATATTTTTAAACCAAAAAGATCTGTATAGGCTTGTACATTATTAATATTCATATCTACTACCACACCAACAAAATACAATTCAATATCGCAAAAATTAATTCAAATCTGCAAGAGGAATTAATAATAATTATGTCCTGTTCGTACACTTAAAAGTCTCCCATTCCTCTGGTGCATCCACGAGCCAATTTCAGTAACATGCGCGCCCATGAGCCAAGCTTCACCGTCCTCCAAACTCAGCCTTGAAGACCGCATTACTGAACACGCCCAACATCTTGGGTTTAACGCAGTCGGCTTCTGCCAAGCCAACCTTGACCCTTCCATTGAAGACGGCCTCAAGGCCTTTATCGGCGCAGGCTATCACGGCACCATGGAGTGGATGGAAACACGCATCGAACAACGCGCACAGCCCACCGTTTTATGGCCCGAAGTCCGCTCCGTCGTCTCTCTTGGCCTGTCTTACGCCCCCGATCATGACCCACGTGAAGCCCTCTCCAAAACCGATCAAGGCCTCATCTCCGTCTACGCCCGCAACCGGGATTATCACGACGTCATTAAGGGCATGCTCAAACACCTCGCGCAATTCATGGTCCGCATGGGAGGGGATGGCACGCAGGTCAAAGTCTTCGTCGATACTGCTCCGGTTTCTGAACGTGCCCTCGCCGAAAAGGCACATCTCGGCTGGCAAGGCAAACATACCTGCCTCGTCTCCCGCACACACGGCTCATGGATGCTCCTAGGAGAAATCTACACAACACTGGACCTCACCCCCTCACGCCCACAAGGTGGCGGCTGCGGCAGTTGCTCACGCTGCCTGACCGCATGCCCTACCAACGCGTTTATCGGCCCTTACCGCATGGATGCGCGCCGCTGCATCTCCTACCTCACCATTGAGCATAAAGGCCCCATCCCGCACGATTTACGCCCCCTCATGGGAAACCGTATTTATGGCTGCGATGATTGCCTCTCTGCCTGCCCCTGGAACCGCTTCGCCGAGACCGGGCGGCACATCAAACTTCAAGCCCGTGAAGACCTCACCGCCCCCAAGCTGGCCAAGCTCGCCGCTCTTGATGACCCCGCGTTCCGACGCTTCTTCAGCGGCTCCCCCATCAAACGCATCGGGCGTAATCGCTTCGTGAGGAACGTCCTCATTGCCATCGGCAATTCCGCCGATCAGCGCCTCATCCCCACCGCTCAAGCCTTACGTGCAGACCCTGACCCAGATATCGCAGAAACCGCAGCATGGGCCACAAGGCGCCTCACAACACAAACCGCACAGCTCTGATCTTTTGGAATAGACACTAACCTCTGAGCACAAAAGAAAAGAGATAAAAGACTTTCAAAAAGTATAATCTTTGCCGAACCTATTCCCCCGAAAGATACAAAAGTGTTGTGGTTCTTATGTCCAGAAAAGAGCCACAACACCTCACCACATCGCCCTCCTCACAGGAGACACATTCCCATGAGCCTCTTGATAAAACGTAGCCTCTCCCTCACCGGACACCGTACCTCTGTCGCCTTAGAGCCCGAGTTCTGGTACGTTTTGGACCAGATCGCAGCGTCACGTCGTTTAAGCTTCACAGCTCTCGTGGCTGAAATCGACGCACAACGCACACCAGAACGGCCCCTGGCCTCCGCCTTGCGGGTCGCCGCCCTTCTATGGCGCACTCCTCAACAGGTTGATTTGCTGTAACGCCATTGCATGCTAGGCTGATTTTATGAGTGTTTGGGGCAAACTTTTCGGAAGTGTAGCTGGGTTCGCTGTCGGCGGGCCATTTGGTGCTTTAATGGGGGGTGCACTCGGCCATGCTGCCGATAGCGGCTCCCTGCTCAACCCTAAAAGCGGTGGATTTAGCGAACGCTTCGCCGCCAAAGGGCGGCCAGACCCTAATAGCGCAGCCTTCTTTGCCGCAGCCAAAGTCTCTGCAGCACTCGGAAAAAATGACCAACTCTATGCCATTGGCCTCGTCGCGCTTTGCGCCAAATTGGCCAAAATTGATGCTCCGGTAAACCGCGCAGAAATCAACGCTTTCAAGACCTGCTTCCAGTTCCCAGCGGATAACGTTCGCGAAGTCGGCATGCTCTTTGACCGCGCCCGTGATCGCACGGATGACTTTGAAATGTACGCGCGCGAAATGGGCAAAGCCTATACACAAGATAAAACACCACTCGAGCATCTCTTAACAGCACTCTTCCGCATTGCACGGGCAGATGCCGGAAAAACACAAACCCTACACCCCAAAGAGATTGATTTCCTCAAGCGTGTCCACGCCGCCTTCGGCCTCTCCGCCGGTGCATGGGAACGTGCTGAAAGCGGGCAAACACGTGCCCAGCCTCATAATAATGGCTTTGATGCTTACCGCATTCTCGGCTTGTCACGCTCCGCCAGTGATCAAGAGGTGCGGCAACAATGGCGCAAACTCATTCGCGAACATCACCCAGATGTACTGACACAAAAACCTATGACCGATGCACAACGCAAAAAAGCACAAGACCGCGTCGCGCAGATCAATGCCGCGTGGGACCAGATCAAACGAGATCGTCAGCTCTAAAGCATCATTTTTAATTTTAAGGGAAAGACCGGAGGCAACAACTTGGTGGGCACACAAGGGCTCGAACCTTGGACCCGCTGATTAAGAGTCAGCTGCTCTACCAACTGAGCTATGTGCCCAAGGTGTTGCCTTCCGGTGAGAGGGCTTATAAGTGATTCTCACACCAGAAGGCAAGTGTTTTTTTCAATTTTCTTACAAAAAACGCCTTACGCGTTCAGCAGGCGCATCAGAGCCTCAAATTGCTCCAAAGAACGATAGCTAATCTTCAAAGAGCCACCCTTCTTCCCATCATACGCAATATCAACTTTCAGCCCCAAACGCGTCGCCAAACTCTCTTCCAAACGGACAATCTCTAAGTCTCGCTCTTTTGGAATAACCGACTCAACATCCTTCGCTGCGACCAATGCTTCCGTCTGCCGCACATTTAACTGCTTATCCAACACAACCTGTGCCACTTCTTCTGGCTTTGGATGCGTTAATAATGCCCGCGCATGTCCCGCACTCAAACGCCCTTCACGGACATGATGGCGCACTTCCTGCGGCAACTTCAGCAAACGGAGCATGTTCGCAATATGCGGACGGGACTTGCCAACAGCCCCCGCCAGTTCTTCCTGCGTCAGAACATAATCCGTCAAAAGGCGCTGCAAACCTTCCGCTTCTTCGATGGGGTTCAGATCAGCACGCTGAAGATTTTCCACCAAAGCCGCAGCCATGGCATCCATATCATCAAGTTCACGAATATGAACCGGCACATCATGCAGCCCCGCCTGCTGAGCGGCACGCCAGCGCCGCTCACCCGCGATGATCTGATAATGCCCATCCTTCTCAGGATTAGGCCGTACCAATAATGGCTGTAACACCCCGCGCGAACGGATCGATACCGCCAGCTCTTCCAGCCGTGCCGGGTTCATATCCTTACGCGGCTGGAACGGGCTCGGGGCCAGAACATCAACCGCCAAAGAACTATAAGAGTGGCTTGTCCCGCCCGTACGCGTTGCCTGCGCTAGTTGAGGAGCCTGCTCCCCCAGCAACGCTGCAAGACCACGCCCTAAGCGCGGCATGGTGTCTTTTTTTGCCATCGCGTTATGCCTTCACTCGCGCTTCATGACGCTGAATCAACTCCTGACCCAGCGCACGATACGCCGCAGCCCCCGTCGAACGGGCATCATAATTCAGAACCGTTGTCCCATGACTCTGCGCTTCTGATATGCGGATATTCCGTGGGATCAACGTCTCATAAACCTTATCTCCAAAGAAGCCTCGCGCATCCTGCGCAACCAACTCAGAGAGATTGTTCCGACGGTCATACATGGTCAAGACAATACCTTCTAATTGAAGGTCCGCATTGAACGCACGACGCACACGATCCACCGTCTTCACCAACTGGCTGATCCCTTCCAGTGCGAAGAACTCACACTGCAACGGCACCAAAACACTATCCGACGCAACCAACGCATTAAGCGTAAGCAGCCCCAAGCTTGGCGGACAATCGATCAGAACAGTATCATACTGCCCGCCCAAGGCATGCAACGCATCCCGTAGACGATACTCCCGACGCTCATCGCCGATGAGTTCGATCTCAGCACCCGCCAAATCACTATTCGCTGTGATAATCGAGAGATTAGGGAGCGCCGTTTCCTGCGGCAAGTCTTGGGGCTCTGCTTCACACGTCAATGCAGCATAAGTGCCTGTTGAGCGTTGATCATACTCCACCCCAAGACCGGTGGAGGCATTGCCTTGTGGGTCAAGGTCAACCAATAAAACACGCTGCTTTTCGGCTAAAGCAGCTGCCAGATTGATGGCTGTCGTCGTTTTGCCAACGCCACCCTTCTGATTGGTGATTGCAATGATACGGGGTGCTGTTGATTGCTTATCGAGTGACACGCTGAAAATCACAAACCTTGATGATGACGCCGCCTTCGGCAGTACGGCTATTAAAAATCTCAGTGGAGAGATGCCAGTCCCGTTGTGCTTCGGTCAATTCCTCCGGTGCCTTCGCGCCCTTCAGAAAAAGACAAAAACCCTCTGGCTTTAAGAGTGGGCGCGCCCAACCGAGCAAACGCTCCATCGGGGCTAATGCTCGTGCTGTCACCACATCGGCTGGCTCCAAAGATACCGTTTCGATGCGCTTTGCAACCACCTGCACCTTAACACCACATTCCCGCGCCGCTTCACGCAAAAACGCACATTTGCGCTGATCGGATTCAACTAACGTTACGGGAAGACCGGTAGCAATCGCCAGAATAATCCCGGGAAACCCGCCGCCCGAACCAAGATCGGTAATGCGCGCATTCTCCGGCACAAGAGCCGCCAGTTGCAAACTATCTTCAATATGACGCGGCCATAAATGAACAAGGTCACGCGGGCTCACAAGGTTGATACGTGCATTCCACTGCGTCAAAAGCGCAGCAAAACGCTCCAACTTCTCGTGTGTTTCACGTGAAACTTCAACCATCACGCCGCCCCCTTCAGATGCGCTAACAAGGCAACCAATGCCGCAGGCGTTACACCGCGGACACGCTGTGCTGCGGCGAAGCTGGTCGGTTTAGCCGCCGCTAAACGTTCCTGCATCTCATTACTTAAGCCACCAACGCTGTAATAGTCCAAATCAACCGGCAACGTAATGGCTGTTTCCGCCGCTAATTGACGAATCTCACGCTCTTGCCGCTGCAAATACCCACCATAACGCGCTTCCGTTTCCAAATGGCGCTTCACGCGGGGGGATAACTCCAGAAACCACGGCGCCAAACTCTGCAAATCTGCTTTCGAGCCCTGCGCCGCCAACACATCATGCAAAGAACGACGTCGACCATCTAAAGACACTTCAAGCCCAGCATCACGCAATTGCTGTGGCAAGAAGCTTGCTTCCGTAGCCTTGGCTGATGCCGCACCAATATCAGCCAATAACGCCTCATGTGCCGCCTGACGTTCCACGCCAACACACCCGGCCGCAATCCCCTTCGGGGTCAGACGAATATCCGCGTTATCCGCACGCAAGCTCAAACGATACTCCGCCCGAGACGTGAACATCCGATACGGCTCACTAATGCCATGCAGCGTCAGATCATCCACCATGACGCCCAAATAGGCTTCACTGCGGTCCAGTACAAACGCATCTCTACCACCGGCCGCACGAGCTGCGTTCACCCCGGCCAAAAGGCCTTGCGCGCCCGCCTCTTCATACCCCGTCGTACCATTGATCTGCCCTGCCAAATACAAGCCGGGCAAACGGCGGACTTCCAAAGTCGGCAGCAACTCACGGGGGTCCACATAATCATATTCAACAGCATAACCTGCCGTTACAATACGCGCATTTTCCAACCCCGGCATGGTCGCAATCATCTGCGCTTGAACATCCGCTGGCAAGCTGGTGCTAATCCCGTTCGGATACACCAAATCTCCCCCCGGATTACCCGGCAATGCTTCCGGCTCTAAAAAGACTTGATGCGCATTACGCTCCGCAAAACGCACAATCTTATCTTCGATCGATGGACAGTAACGCGGCCCACGGCCCGCAATCGCTCCGCCATACATCGCTGATAAATGCAGATTATCACGAATGATCTGATGCGTTTTTTCTGTCGTCTGACTAATACGACACGACAACTGAGGATTCGTAATACCCTTCGTCAGAACACTGAATGGTTCTGGAACCGCATCGCCCTTATCTTCATCCAATTCATCCCAGGCGATACTATCACGTGCAATCCGTGGCGGCGTTCCGGTTTTCAAACGCCCCATCATCAGGCCAAGCTTCTCTAAACGCTCACCCAAAATGGTTGCTGGTTCTTCACCAATCCGGCCCGCAGCCTGCGCACTATGGCCAATATGAATCACACCACGCAAAAATGTGCCGCTCGTCAAAACAACAGAGGGCGCACGAAACACACGACCATCTTCACACAATACACCCGTCACACGACCATTATCGACCGTGACATCAGCCACAGCCCCTTCAATGATCTGCAAGCCAGACGTCTCAGCCAATAACTCCTGAATCGCCGTGCGATACAAAGAACGGTCCGCCTGAGCGCGCGGCCCCTGCACCGCAGGCCCCTTGGAACGGTTTAAGAGTTTGAAATGAATACCGGCCCGATCCGCGGCCTTCCCCATCAGACCATCAAGTGCATCAATCTCACGCACCAGATGGCCCTTACCAATCCCACCAATCGCAGGATTGCACGACATAGCGCCCACCGTCTCTAAACGATGCGTCAACAACACCGTCCGCGCACCATAGCGCGCAGCAGACGCAGCAGCCTCACACCCAGCGTGGCCGCCACCAATTACGATGACATCAAAATCCGTCAAACGTCACTTCCCGATACAAAACTGCCCGAAAATCGCATCGAGCAGTGATTCGACATCCACATGGCCCGTCAAACGCCCCAAAGAACGCAATGCCAGACGTAATTCTTCACCCCGCAACTCTGGCCAATCCGCACCTAATGCACGAGCCAAATACTGCGCAGCCTCTTGTATTCCAGCCCGGTGCCGTGCGCGCGTTAGAGGTGGTGCCGCAGCGCCCGCCGTCAAGGCTGCAACACGCTCACTCAAAACAGTACGCAGCGTTGAAAGCCCCGCCGCCGTCTTTGTGCTGATCCCTAGCATGCCATCAGGGGCTGGCGCGATGTCGATTTTTGTTCGCACGGCAATTTCATCCGCACTCAGTGCCTCAACATCATCTTCCGGACCACTCAAATGCAAAACGATATCGGCCTGTTTCACGTGAAACAATGCACGCCGGATCCCTTCAGCCTCAATTTCATCATCTGTTTCACGTAAGCCTGCCGTATCAACCAAGCGCAACTTCACACCATCAAGAACCCAATCCAGCGCAATGGCATCCCGCGTCGTCCCCGCCCGATGCGTGACAATCGCCGCATCCATCCCAGACAACGCATTGAGCAAACTGGACTTCCCAACATTCGGTGCCCCCGCGATAACTACCGTAATGCCGGCACGCATCAACTCACCACGGTTATCCTGCAAATGCGCACTCATCTCCGTATGAAGCTCTTTGATCGTGCTGAGCAGTCCCTCTTCCACGCTTTCCGGCAAATCCTCATCAGGGAAATCAATCAACGCTTCCTGATGCGCTACCACAATACGCAGCCGCTCAGCCCAGCCATCATACAACTGGCTCAACGCTCCATCCGCTTGCCGCAAAGCCTGACGGCGCTGACTTTCTGTCTCTGCCTCAACAAGATCAGAGATGGCTTCGGCTTGCAAAAGGTCCATACGGCCATTTTGCACCGCACGGCGCGTAAACTCACCCGGCTCTGCAGGGCGCGCACCCAATGCCGTCAACGCATCCGCAACACGCGCAACAATGGCTGGCCCCGCATGCAAATGCAGTTCAAATCCATCCTCACCCGTATAAGAACGAGGCCCCGGGAACCGAAGAACAACGGCCTCATCCAAAACATCGCCATCATGCTTCAGTCGGCGCAAACTCGCCCGCCGCGCTTCTGGCAAACCACCTGCCAAAGCAGAAAGAATACGATCACTTCCCGAGCCACTAGCACGCATAACCGCAATCGCCCCGCGCCCCGCTCCGGTCGCAAGTGCAAAAATCACATCGGAATCGTTGAAATCTGGATTAGCCATACGCGTTCTCTAATGCACCTGTCCCTACGGGAAAACCAAAACCCTCACCTCAGCAGAGATATTTTATATCCCTGCTTACCCCATACCAGCCAAAGCATCATCAGCCAGCGTATGATTGGTCATACGTGACTAAGACGACGCGTATAAATTGAGATTTTCTTTTTTAGACAAAAGCACCGCAAAACCTACATCTATTAATAGACACAGGTCCGTAACCTGAGATGATTTTAAAGATTTTATTCCGTCAAAAACATAACCAGAGACTGCACTCATAATAATAGAACGTGATTGATAGGATGGCACTTTCCACCCCGCCTCCTGCACGTACAGAACCTTTATATATCACCTCTTCCGCAAAACGACTGTGCTTCATAGGCCCGGTTCCTTGAGCCAACGCACTCTACTTTAAAATGTATCCCCCGAGGGCATCATGATTCCTGAAAAACTCACCCCTCACTCCGCTTCGCCTATGCCCAAATACCCCCTTACTCACGCAAGAGAGATGACCAACAGCCCATCACCCTTTATAATCCCCACAACCAACTCCACAGAGACAAGTAACCGCCTCATGCCTCAACTTTCTTGCCACTCCCCCCTCGGCGCACTTACCATCAGCGAAGATGACCAAAACATTGTTGCGCTCGATTGGGGATGGGGCCGTGATCAAGAGGAAACCCCACTCCTCATCACCGTGCGCGACCGTTTAGAGCGTTATTTTGATGGTGAATCCGTTGACTTCAGCGACCTTCCCTTCAATCCATACGGAACAGATTACCAAAAGAAAATTTGGGCTGGGCTCCTCAATATTCCTTACGGCGCTACACGCTATTACTCTGATTTTGCCTCCGAATATGGCGGGTCAGCACGCTCAGTCGGCGGTGCTGCTGGCGCAAACCCTATCCCCATCCTCATTCCATGCCATCGCATTATCGGCCGCTCAGGCCTTGGTGGCTATTCCGGCATGAACGGCATCGACGATAAACGCATGCTGCTCACCCTTGAACAACCTGACGATTAAAGAATGACCTAGAGCCCTTTTGGGAACATCCCCGACTATCAACTATCACCATCATATCCCTCACTCCACGGCACACTGAAGAGCAAGAACGACATAGAGATACTTTTACTCATCCGTCGATTTTCACCACATAGCTCTTCAAGTGCGCCACTGTTTGAGTGGATGCCTTTCTCGCAAGATCACAATACTCATGCACCTTAAAACTGATTGTCTTCATTTTTAGAGAGCAATCAGCAACACCGACCTCAAGCACTCAAGGCGCAAAAGACTGCTTTTTGATCTGGCTGAATCTAGCATCATCATACCCAACTTTTCGTAATACCCTCCCCCACTTCACGATTAGAAACGCACTATATTTCATTTGGTATGGAAGTGGTGTTGCTGAACACGCTCAGCACGAACCGGAAAGCCTTGAGCTCAACTGCCCCTACAAAGACTTACCTCCACATACACAGTACGCATCACCAGCTACGCCCTATGTCCACACAGCAGCCAAACATCAACCAATGCCTGGCATGCAGCACAACACCCAAAATCATGCATAACATTGAACAAAAGTACGCCGGCTCTTCCGCCTATACAGGAGCCTCAACCACGTCATCACTTTGGCAGTTTTTATATCATCACGTACTGACCCACTGCGCTACACACGCAGAGCAAAGCAGCTCAATAACCACCATAATCAGGATAAAATTTTACGCATTTTGAGATGCCAAAAAGCGTCGACAAGCACAAAACATACACTTCATAATGCCCTCATATAACGCATGACGAGTATGTTTTCCGCCACATCGTCAGCACTGTATCTGCCTTAACAAAACAGCCGCATTATTCCCATAATCGCATATCTTTACACCGCAAAGATACACACCAAGCACTATTGCGTCTTTATATCTTTACAATGTAAAAATATAACTATGACCGAGACCAAACCACGCTATCATCATGGCGACCTCCCCAGCACGCTTCTCCACTCCGCCCGCGTCCTACTTGAACAAGACGGCATTGCCGCCCTCAAATTACGGGCCATTACACGCCACGCTGGCGTTTCAGCGACCGCCGCCACGCCGCATTTTGGAAATCTGTCGGGCGTACTGAGTGCCCTCGCCGCAATTGGCTTCAATGAACTCACGGCCGCCATGTCCAACACCACACACAAAACGATGCGTGATATTGGCCTCGCTTACATACGCTTTGCCATTGCCAATCCCGGCTTATTTACACTGATGTTTCGTAACGATTCGATTGATCGTACCACACCAGATCTCCAAAATGCTTCTGAAAAAGCACTCTCTTGCCTCGCAGATCTACCATCGGACACTCCCCCTTCATCCCCCCTCGACAAAGCCGCACAAATGGCTTCAGCATGGGCAAAAGTGCACGGCCTCGCTATCCTCGCCATTGATGGGCAGTTACAGGCACTTACCCCCCAACCGCTAACCCCCATTTTATTAGAAAAACTTTTAGCAAATACACTATCCATCAAATAAATAAGAGACGAATACAACAGTGCGTCAAAAGAGCGTTACATTATAAAATATCATTAGAAAGACACGCCCAAATACCGCATCCTCCTGGAATCATATTGCAGGAGGTCCTCATGTCAAACATGCGCTGGCCCAGCCGCCCCGGTGACTGGTGTGCCGTTGTCTTAGGCGGAGTTATCACGCTTCTCGGCCTTCCTATGGTGATTTTGGGGGCAGACCTCATCTCACTTGGGGGCTCATGGTATTATACCCTATGCGGTCTTGTCGTTGTTATTGCTGGCATTTTAATCCTGCTGGGCCGAACATTAGGGGCCGCAGCCTACCTACTCGCATGGCTCGGCACCGCCATTTGGTCTTTCTGGGAAGTCGGCTTTGATGGGTGGGGCCTACTCCCACGCCTTTTCGGCCCTTCAATCCTCGCAATTTTAGTGCTGTTCATCATCCCAACACTCAAAAAACGGGACCTGACACGCACTGCACCAAACGCCACCTCGCAGTCAGGAGCAGCATTCTGATGCGCACATCTCTTTTCTTGGCCAGCGCCCTCTCCCTCGCCGCCTGCACGGCTTTGACCCCTCTGGCCTATGCACAGGTCGCCTCAGAGCACACCTCCTCCATCCCCGGGGATACCCCTCAAGAGAGCGGCCCCTCCCTGAACACCACTTTTAATGCCCCGTCCCCCTACGCGCCTCAAGCGCCCGGCGTAAACGCGGCCAATCTGCCGGATGATCCCTCCATGGACCCGGCGACCGTTCCCACCATGGTCCCCCAACAAAGCGCCGCCCCTGCTGCGGAAGATTGGTCAGCCTATGGGCATGATGATGATGCCTCACGCTATTCACCATTAGCGCAAATTACCCCGGCCAATGTCGGGCAATTACAACGCGCCTTCATCTACCATACAGGCAGCAAACCAGCCCCCGGCCAAGCCAATAAATGGGCCGCAGAAACCACCCCCATCAAAGTGGGTGACGGGCTCTATATGTGCTCCGCCATGAACGATATGATGAAGCTCGACCCCGCGACCGGGCGTGAAATCTGGCGCTTCAATGTTGGCGAAAAGTTCCAGTCCATCCCTTACACCGCAGCTTGTAAAAGCGTGGTGTACTACACATCCTCCACCATCCCCGAAGGCCAGCCCTGCCATAATCGTATTGTCGAAGCCACACTGGATGAGCGCCTCATCTCCGTGGATGCGGATACTGGTCAAGCGTGCAAAGCCTTTGGCTTCAACGGACAAATCAACCTCATGCAAGGCATGGGTGAATCCGTCCCCGGCTTCGTGTCCGAAACAGCCCCGCCCCCTATCGTGAATGGTGTGATCGTCACCAACCAAGAAGTACTCGACGGGCAAAGACGATGGGCCCCCTCCGGCGTCATTCGTGGTTATGATGCAGAGAGCGGGAAGTTTCTCTGGGCATGGGACGTTAACCGCCCCAATGACCACAGCCAACCTGCCCCCGGCCAGCATTACAGCCGCGGTACCCCCAATTCATGGGCCGCTATGACGGGTGATAATGCCCTCGGTCTTGTCTATGTCCCCACAGGGAACTCCGCAGCCGATTATTACTCGGCCCTGCGTACACCGGAAGAAAACGCGGTTTCTTCCTCCATCGTTGCCATTGATGTCAAAACCGGTTCCCCTCGCTGGGTCTTCCAAACGGTCCATAAAGACGTATGGGATTATGACATTGGCTCCCAAGTCACCAAGTTTGACTTCCCAAGCGAGCATGGCCCTGTTCCTGCCCTCATCGTCCCAACCAAACGTGGCCAAACCTTCGTGCTCGACCGGGCAACAGGCAAACCCCTCCTGCCGGTAGAAGAGCGCCCAGCCCCCGCTGGTAACATCCCCAATGACCCGCGCGCACCAACGCAGCCATGGTCAACCGGCATGCCACGGCTGGGCTTCCCAGACCTCAAAGAGAGCGACATGTGGGGCATGTCCCCCATTGATCAACTCTTCTGCCGCATCAAATTCCGTCGCGCACGGTATCAGGGTGAATTTACGGCACCGGGCGTTGATAAACCGTCCATCGAATATCCCGGCTATAATGGCGGCTCTGACTGGGGCAGCATGGCCTATGATGCCAAAACCGGCATCCTGATTGCCAACTGGAACAATACCCCTATGTATGACCAGTTAGTGACCCGCCGCCATGCAGATAAATTAGGGATGCGCCCGATTGACTCCCCTTATTTCAACGCCAAATCCGGCGGTGCAGAGGGCAATGGCGCACAGGCAGATACACCTTACGGCATTGTCGTCACGCCATTTTGGGATCAGTTCACTGGCATGATGTGCAACAAACCACCCTATGGCGCCATTACCGCCATCGACATGCACACCCGCAAAGTCCTGTGGCAAACACCGCTTGGCACGGCACGCGCCAACGGACCTTTCGGCCTCCCCACCTACCTACCTCTGAAAATTGGCACCCCCAATAACGGCGGCCCGATCATCACAGCAGGTGGCCTCGTCTTCGTCGCAGCGGCAACGGACAACCAAATCCGCGCCATTGATATGAAAACAGGCAAAACCGTCTGGAGCGATGTCCTCCCCGGCGGCGGACAAGCCACCCCGATGACCTATGAATATAAAGGGCGGCAATACCTGGCCATCATGGCAGGCGGCCATCACTTCATGATGACCCCCGTAACAGATGACCTCGTCGTCTACGCCCTGCCACAAACAGCGCATTAACGAAAAAGCCCGCTTTCTTCCTACGAGAAAGCGGGCTTCCACTACCCTAAACCACTCACCCACACAGTAAGCACAGAGCCTCTAGCACCTAGTGTGTTTTAATTCGACATAACTGCTCCTATAAACTCACAGCCTTTCATCACCACATAAGCTCTTATTAGATTTTTAAAGCTGCTCTTTTCCTAAACAATCATGGCTTAAGAAGCTTTTTTCCATTGCCTATGATACCAACCGCCCCCCCCGCAATCACCACACTGGCAATAAACGTTGCAACGATTGAGAAATGGTCCAGCAATATACCGCCAATCAACGCCCCCAACAGAATAGAACCTTGAATTGCTGCAACCATCAGGCTCCCTGCTGCTTCAGATTCATCCGCAGCATTCTGGGCCATCCATGTCATCCAAATCACAGACATGGCTGTATTCATACCGCCCCATATCATCAAAAAAACAGCCACAGCGGTCAATGAACTTCCCAAGAGTAAAAGACCTACCGTGCACATGCCCATTAACAATGCAGGTACAGACAGAAAAGAAACCACATGCTTCTGGGGAATACGACTAGATATCCATGTTCCTATAAAGCCTGCAGAACCCAGAATAAGCAGTAAAACTGACAATATCGTTGTATTAACGTGAGTGGTCTGCTCCAAGAAAGGACGTAAATAAGTGAACATGGTAAACGCAGACCCCCACGACAACATAGACGCAATAAGACCGCGTAAAAAATAAGGCCGTAACAGCAAAGACAACATAGCTCGTATGTCTTTACGTTTATTCGTAGGTAATGAAGGCAACGCTACCCAATGCCATAGTAAATTACCCGCCACGATTGGTGTCAGAGCCCAAAATACCGTACGCCATCCAAATATGTTACCGAAATAACTACCAATAGGAGCCGCAAAGGCCGCCGCTATAGCTTGCCCGCCATACATAAGTGCTAATGCGCGCGGCACATCACTTTCAGGGACAAGACGCATAATAACAGCTGTTGCTAAAGCCCAAAATCCACCAATAGCAATACCCAGAAGCGCACGACCAACTAGTAAAGTCATAAAGCTCGTCGCTGTAGCCACAAGACATAAAGACAACAGCATTAGGGCGGTGATCATAATCAACACCCATTTCCTATTCAGAGTTCCAGCCACAGTCGTCACAAGCACGCTCGATGCCATTGCAAAAAAACCGCTGATAGAGAGCACCTGGCCAGTCTGCCCATTAGAAGCATGTAGCCCATGCGCCATGGACGTCAGTAAACTTACAGGCATAAACTCTGACGCAATTAGCAACGCCACACAGAGCGCCATAGAAAACACAGCTCCCCAAGCGCTATAAATATTGGGTGCTCTCACCTCCACCATGCCTTTGACTCCTACGGAAACGATGATGGTCACATTACTGGTCGAAACACCCTACGATTACCCATAAAAATTCGTATGGACTTATCGGTATGGCCGAATAATGTGTTGATACGTACTGAGACCCCTTAATGACTAAGATTGACCTGAATCACCTCACATGGTTCCAAGCTGTCGCAGAAGAACGCAGCTTCACACGCGCCGCCGCAAAACTTAGAATTTCACAATCCACCCTAAGTTCTACCATTAAACAACTAGAAGATCGTATCGGTCTTAGACTCCTCACCCGTACGACACGTAATGTCGCCATAACGGCGGCTGGAGCACGCCTTTTACAAACGGTTGCTCCACGAATTGATGAAATTGAAAACGAAATTAATGCTTTAAAAGCTCTTCAGGAGAAACCTTCAGGATCAATCCGATTAACTTTATCGGATCACGCATTTAACACGATCGTGTGGCCAAAATTAAAACCTGTTTTAAAAGATTACCCCGATCTCCACATCGAACTCCTTCAAGATAATACTCTCCGCAACATCATAGAAGAGGGGTTCGACGCTGGCGTACGGCTCGGAGAAGCTATCGAAAAGGATATGATCGCAGTTCGCATCAGCCCAGACTGGCGCCTCGTAGCTGTTGCAGCGCCTGCATATATTAAAACGTACGGCACCCCTAAACACCCTCAAGACCTTATCAAGCATGTGTGTATGAACATGCGTCAAGAAACAGCTGGCGGGCTATATGCATGGGAGTTCGAGAAGAATAAAGAAGCACTCCGCGTTAAAGTGAATGGGCAACTCACCTTCAACACATCCTACGCTATGATTGATGCGGCAATAAGCGGTTATGGTATCGCCTATGTTCCGGAAAACATCGTGCAACCTCATATTGAAGAAGGTAGTTTATTTCTTTTATTAGATGAATGGTCACCAGTGTTTGATGGGTACTTCTTATATTATCCAAGTAGACGACAGAATGTTCCGGCATTCAAAGTCATCGTGGATGCACTGCGCCATACATAAACCCGTCTCTTTCGGGCCTCTGGAACTGCCAGATAGAAGCCTTATCTTTTTACTGTAAATATATCCTCTAGCCCCTTACCTCACGCCGCCAATCACGCATCCCATAAGCCGCAAGAACGGTAAACATCACATAAAGCCATGCTGTAGGCAGATCATGGCGCCCAAAAAAGACCACCGCATAAAGCGTATCCACCACAATCCACAGCGCCCAGTTTTCCCAATGACGCCGCGCTGCCCATAACGACGCCAACAAACTAAAACATGTCAGCCCAGCATCCCCCCATGGCATGGGGTCATCCGTATAAAAGCGCAATCCATACCCTAAAACCACAGAAAGCAGCAGCGTCACAACGCCTTCCCACACAAACCGCCCCCTCTGCGCGGGTTGTACCATCAGGACATCTTCAACATCTTTCCGCCCTACACGCGCCCACGCCCACCAACCATAAAACAACATCACTGCATAAAAAATTTGCAGCACCATATCGCTATACAGTCTCCATAATAAAAACTGATAGAAATAAATAACGACACCAACTAAACCGATAGGCCAGCACCACATGCTGCGCCGCACCGTAAACCACACACCAAGAACATTCGCGATAACGCCCAGAATTTCCAACCAAGACATAGCGTTACCCCTAGAGATTTATCTGCCGTATATGGCGCAAAAGTCTCTTTCCTTCCACGGACTGAAACCAGTCAGCGTGCCCTAAAAGATACCCTTGATAGGCCAAATTTGCGTTATCGACATTTTTTAAGATTCCATAAAAAAAATCGATCTCACTTACTGAAAAATCAGTATGTGCAATAGGAAGAACATCTGCCAGAGCCGAAAACTCAGCCTGCCCCCAGCCCGATACCTCAGCATAACCACGCAAAAATGCCGTCACATGATCCAACTGTGCAACGGGTTCTTTCCCTTCATCCTTATCCAGCCATGACACCATGCTGCGCTCCAAAGCCACCGCAACATCCAAAAAGGCTGAGCTTTGATCCGCCAGCCCAAAATCAAGCACCGTGCTCATCTGCGCATCTCCCCCCGCGGAAGACCACAAAGCATTCGAACCATGCCAGTCCCCATGCCCCCACACGACAGGTCCACGCTGCAATGCCCGATACCCCGCCACATGAAACGGCCTGACAACCCGCTCCAATACGTCCTCACGCCACGTATGTTGATCGAAATACCGGCCCAGCGCAGGTTGCTCCACCACGGCACGTTCCAGCGCAGCCATAGGGTCCACCTGGCCGAAAAGGCGCGCATTCGTGATTAACAACCGCGTCGATCGTGCTGGCGCTGCATAGGACCGCGATGCATCATGCAAACGCGCCAACATCTTCCCTGCCTGATGCGCGTGCTCCCAGCGGATAAAAGGGGTCCAAGACAGGCGATCACGATACACATCATCGCCCCGGCCCATATGGTGCAGTTCATACGTCCACCCCGGTAACGAAAGCGCTGTATCGCCCTCACGCGTAGGAACCAACCGCACAACCGGAATCTGCTTTCCATCCAAAAAGCGGATAAAGTGATGTTCTTCTAGAAGGTCACGTTTGCTACGCAGCACATCTGCATGGCGCTTGATAAAAAACGTACCCTGCGTCGTGATAATCCGTGCAGCAGACGAAAACGGGCGTGGACTACGCCACGAAATCTCCTGCAGCGCTCCCACTCCCTCAAACTGCCCCAACACCGCCGCAAGTTCACACTCCGACAATGCAGGCCAATCTGATTTTTGCGGCATGTTTCCCATGCCATGCACATAATGCTCATCAGAGGGCACGGCCTCACTCATCGCCTTACTCCCCCAAAAAGCACAACATGCACCGCTTTAGCCCTCCATTAGAACCCGGTTGACGCCGTAAAGAGTGCCGCGAAGCCACCACCAATAAAGTAACTCGGCGCACTACCAGAGATCGTCGTGCCCGAAACGCCCGTCACATCCTTCGCGTTCAAGGTCGGGCTCGCCACGCCTGAGAGATAATGCTGGTTCGTAATATTCATAAAGTTCATCCGCAGCGTCGGCTGCTGCAAATGCAGATGATCCGAAAAGCGGTAGCCAATTGCTAAGTCACCCGTCGTATGATCCGGCATCCGCTCATCATTCATAAACGTCGCATATTGATGGCCCGTATAACGCACCGTCGCGACGCCAAAAATATGCCCATCATCATACGTCAGACCAGCGGCCGCCTGTAGGGTTGGGCTCCGCACCGCACGCTTACCGCGCGTCGGCACATAATCATCCCCCGCCACAATGTTGCTATCCACCGTCGCATGCAGATATTCCCCCGAGACATAAGGCGCCAGATGGTGCCACGGGCGCAGCCCCATCTCCACATCCACACCCCGCGTCGTCTGCCCACCTGCGTTCAACGTCGTGTTAATCACAGAGCCATTCTGCACAGCCTGTGTTTGAATCTGGCGGTTCGTAAAATTGTAATTGAACAGCGTCAGGCTCCCAATCAGCCAACGCCCCGTCCGACGATACCCCAACTCTTCCGAAATCGAGTATTCATTGTGCACATTCGTCGCACCCTGCGTCAGCACAGAACCAGACCCCGGATCATAGCCATTATACAAAGCGGATTCCGTCGGTGCCCGGAAGTTTGTGGCCACATTCATGAAAAGCTGATTGGCATTATCCAAACGCCACCGGACACCCAAACGCGGCAAAGGCTCAAAGCTGTTTGAAATCGCATGATATTGCGGGCCGGGCATCGAATTCGTCCCAAAACGGCGCATCATAACCGCTTTAAGCCCCATATCAACGGCCAAACGATCCCCCCATAAGCTCATATGGTCGCCCACAAACAGCGCATTAGTCTGGGAAATTGTGTGGAAGCTATTACCCAGCAAAGCCTGACCATTGGGCATATGCACAAAGTACGAGGCTTTCTCAGCCCAAATATCCGGCGCTACCCCATTCGCTTGCACCGACGTGAAAGGCTGCTGCTGGTTATCATCCCCATAATCATACCAATAACCCAGCAGAACATCATTCCAACCGCGCTTATAATGCACCGTCGTCGTAAAGCCGGAGCGATAACTCCGCTGCGTATAATCCGACCGTACAACCCCCACACCATCAACCGTGTTCGACAGGTTCAATGCTCCAGAGACAGGCTGCGTCCCTTGATACACGCCCGTTTCAGAGAGCGTGCTACCGCCCGGCCAATTCCCATAAGCCATCTGCGCATAGGCTTCAGCATCAACGGACCAATGCGCGTTCAGGCGAACATGTACGGGCGCTCCCCCATAAAGCGTGCGCTCCCCATCACGCCACAAGCGCCAATAATTCACACCATTTTCAGCGTTCTGCGCATCATAATGCGCCAAAAGATTATTCTGCCCACCGATGCCATCCGATTTCCACGTGGTCATCGTCGGCTCCGGATACCAACTGGTAACCGTGGTGTTAAACGAGCCAACCAGCGCAGCGCGGCTGCCTTCACCCCATTCTTTCAGAAGCTTGAAATCAACATGCTGTTTCTTGTCCCGCCCAGGCCCACGCCAATTATCCGTCGCGCCATGCGAATATGAGATAAACCCACGCACACCAGACTGCCCAATATCACCCGTATCCAAGCGTAAAAACTCGCGATTGATATTGTATGAGCCATACGATACCGCAGCGTAGCCGCCCGCCTTATGGGCCGGGTCCCGGAAGGTCATATTAATCAACCCACCAACCGCATTGAGCACCGGACTATTCAAATCCGCAGAGCCCTGCGCCAGCGCGATCTCTTGATAATTCTCACTATCCGCAAACTGGCTTGGCGTACCGCTATAAGCGGACACATCATTCAGCGGCATGCCTTCCAAAACATAACCGATGGAATCATTGCTCAAACCACGCACGGTAATATCCGTATTGGGAGAGAATCCCATCGGGTCCGACGTAGAGACATTCGCCCCAGGTAATAACGACACCAGTTGAAACGCCGTCGCCATCGGCGCTTGTTTCATGATGTAATCCTGCCCGACCGTACTGACGGACTTCACGCCTGATTGCGGGTGGATCAAACCACCACCGGGCTGGTGCCCTTCATTACGGTCCGCAAACCCCTCAACCGTCACCTGCTCCACGTGAGCAGCCTCCACGCTCCGCGCTTTAGGCGTCTTAGACGAAACCTTTTCAGCAGCCTGAGCCGTCACCGATACCAGCATGGACAAGGCCGACACACCCGCCAAAATGTTCATTTTTCGTGAGCGGGAGACCGCCTTACCAAACTTCACTGCCACCGCTTCATCTCCCCAACCTTCACACGACATGAAATATTCTTTTAAAACACTATGATGTTACCCTGTATCATAGTTCCGCCATCCGTCACCCTGCCATAAACATGGAACAGGCATGACCCAAGCGGCACATCGCATGGCGGTTGTCGTTCCTCAACAAGCCCGGTAAAAACATATCCGAAATCTCAATAGACCTTAGGGCACAAACCGATTTCGGTTTTCTACCCCTCGCAGACAAGGCACCTTCATGTTCGATCTGTACCTGCTTATCCAACTTCTCATTCGTGTTTTCACGTGGATGCTGCTCGGCTATTGCGTAATGTCCATGCTTCTAGGCTATGGCGTCCTCAACATTCATAACCGCTTTTTTTACGGCCTCTACAGCACATTAGGCCGCATCGTCGAACCTGTTCTGAACCCTATACGGCGCATTCTCCCTGCAACAGGCGGCCTCGATTTTGCGCCTTTCGTCCTATTGCTTGCCATCCAATTCATTGTACAGCCGCTTTTACGCCACTTCTTCATGGCCGCACTGTACCACCAGCTTTAACGCAATACTGCTCAACAAGACCTTATCTGCATGAGGCTCAGAGGCACTCCTCACCTCACCCAAACATGACAAAGGCTTTGTGTTCCCCTCACAAAGCCTTTGTCATTCATGTCATCATATCCCGCTCCATGCCATTAGGCATTAAGCTGGCGACTAACGCAGAGCGCGCCACGCCGTTTCAAGCGCTTCCCCCAGTGACGGACCACTCTCCGACACACAACGCCCCTCTGGATCTGCCAAAACCACGGACCAAAACGTTGTTTCGTCACGTTCAATCGTAATACGCCAATCCTTAGGCAAACGTGCAAGAACGCGGTCCAACCGCGCACCTTCCGTCAAAGGTTTTGTCTGATGATGCGGCACCGCCTCACTCCTTTAACATGACGCGCATGATCGTCACTCTATACCCCGAAAGAAGGCCCGAACGCTCAAAAGCATTAAGGCCATCCATCAGGCAGACCCTTACAATGAGAAAGCCCTACGGCAGAGAGATGCCCCTGCTTACACCGTGCCCCCAACAGTCAAACCCGCCAGCTTCAACGTCGGTTGCCCCACGCCGACTGGCACACCTTGACCTGCTTTGCCACACGTCCCGATACCGGGATCAAGAGCCATATCCTGCCCAATCATGGAAATGCGGTTCATGGCATCCGCACCATTACCAATCAGCGTTGCCCCCTTTACAGGGGTCGTGATTTTTCCATCTTCAATGCGATATGCTTCCGACGCGGCAAAAACGAACTTACCCGACGTAATATCCACCTGACCGCCGCCAAAATTCACCGCATATAACCCGTTTTTCACAGAACGGATCATCTCTTCGGTCGTTGCATCACCTCCCAGCATCACGGTATTCGTCATACGAGGCATAGGGGCATGTGCATACGATTCACGACGACCATTCCCCGTTGGAGCTACGCCCATCAAACGGGCATTGAGCCGATCCTGCAAATACCCTTTCAAAATACCATCTTCGATCAGAACGTTACGTCCCGTCGGTGTGCCTTCATCATCAATCGTCAAAGAGCCACGACGCTCCGGCAATGTACCATCATCAACAACCGTTACCCCCGGAGAGGCCACACGCTGCCCGACCATGCCACTAAAAGACGATGTCCCCTTGCGGTTAAAATCACCCTCCAAGCCATGCCCCACAGCTTCATGCAGCAAAATACCTGGCCAGCCAGCCCCCAGAACCACTTCCATCTCTCCCGCAGGGGCCGGTTGTGCTTCCAGATTCACGAGAGCTTGGCGCAGGGCCTCATCAACCGCGTGTTTCCACACCTCCGGCGCGAGAAGACGCTCAAGTGTATAGCGCCCCCCCAAACCATGAGAGCCGCTTTCCCGAACGCCGCCATGTTCAACGACAACACTCACCCCCAAGCGCACCAATGGGCGAATATCAGCCAAGCGCTCACCCTCATCAGCACGGCGCATAATCTGCACAGCCTGCCACTCTGAACTGAGGCTCGCACTCACCTGGACCACCCGCGTATCCGCGGCTCGTGCATAGGCATCAATTTCAGCCAAAATCGTAGCGCGCTGGGCAAACTCCGTGCCTTCTAATGGCCGAGCAGCACCATAAAGGGCGCTGCCAGCACGGCTTGGTGCCAAAGCGGCCTTACCCTCCCGCCCTTGAGACAAGGCCGAGACGGCTTCAACCGCACGACCTAAAGCCGCATCACTCAGTTCATCCGAATGTGCAAAGGCAGTTTCATTCCCCAAAACGGCACGCAAACCAAAACCAGACGTCGTCGAAAAGCTGGCCGAACGGATGGTACCATCATCAAAGGCAAGCCCCTCATTCTCACGATATTCTAAGAAGAGCTCACCATCATCAACATGCGCCAGCGCATGCTGCACAGCACGCTGCGCCCCATCCAATGATAGGGCACTTTGCGCTCGTCCGAAAAATACATCATCCGTCGTTTTCAGCGCGGAGCCATTCTGTAATACCGCCTGCGCGCTGATATCCGACATACTCTTCTTTTCCTTAACACTCATCTTAGCCCAAAGCCGCCTTTAGACGTTTCAAGGCTTCTTTTAACACATCAGGCTGCTTACAAAATGCAAAGCGGATCAAATTACGCGGCGGCTCTGCTGAACTTGCATCATAAAAAGCCGAAACAGGAATCGTCGCCACACCAGCCTCACGCACCAGCCATTCTGCAAAAGCGACATCATCCTGCCCCTTGGCCAATGGCGTGATATCCGCAACGACAAAATAGCTTCCATCTGCCGGGAGCGTTTTAAAACCCAATTCGTGCAAGCCATCGCGCAACAAGTCACGTCGCTCTTCCAGAGACGATGCCAGCTCATGATAATACGCGTCATCTTTCCGCAAGCCATACGCTACGGCACGCTGCAAATTCGGGGCCGTCGCAAAAACATAAAGCTGGTGTGCTTTTGCAATCAAAGCCGCCAAGGGTGCGGGCGCGGTGACATACCCAACTTTCCATCCAGTCAATGAAAAGCTTTTGCCTGCACTACCAATCCGCATGCAGCGTTCCCTCATTCCCGGAAACGTCATCAACGGATAATGTTTCACGTGAAACGTTAGGTGCTCATAGACCTCATCACAAATGGCATAGACATCGTGCTCCTGCACCAATGCGGCAATTGCACTTAACTCTTCCTGCGAGAACACTTTCCCTGCCGGGTTCATGGGAGAATTCAGCAGAATGGCTTTCGTTTTAGGGCTAAATGCCGCCTTTAGAGCCTCAAGTGGCAACTCCCATGATGGCGGTTCAAGCCGCACGCATTTTGGTACCGCTCCCAAAAGACGGATCATGGGGAGATACGTGTCATAAAGCGGCTCAATCAACACCACTTCATCACCGGGGTTAATAACCGCCGTTAAACTCGCCGCAAGCGCTTCCGTCGCGCCAGAGGTCACAACGACTTCTGTCGCCGGATCAATGTCCAAACCATAAAAACGCTTATTGGACTCTGCAACAGCGTCACGCAGCTCCGGAAGCCCCGTGAGAGGCGCATACTGATTGCGTTGATCCTGCAAGGCTTGTGCCGCATGCGCTACAATATCAGCAGGCCCTTCCGTATCTGGAAAACCCTGCCCCAAATTCACAGCCTGATACTGTACAGCCAACTGAGACATGCGCGTGAAAATCGTCGTCGGCAACGCCGACAGCATCGTATTCGGGGTCTTCATACTCATTCCTCGTCGGTCTCGTTGCTGACACACACATCAATTGAGAGTTGCTTTCCCGTCAACTCCTCATCTGGACAAAACCCCTCCTATTTCTAAGACAAATTCTCTAGCGTTTCTTACGCAACATACCCTCGACAGCGGGGCAAATGTCCCCTAATCGTTTTGATGCCGTTCACACTAAGTTAAGGCGTTATAGTCCCATGACTCAGACAGACTCTTCCGTTCCGGCCCCTAACGCAGAAGCCGTTGCGCGCGTCTTCTCCTTGATCCAGGAACACGCAGCCGAATTCGTCGACCTGCGCTTCACGGACCCTAAGGGCAAGTGGCATCACACAACCCAAACCGTCAGCACCATTGAAGAAGATACCTTCACAGAAGGTTTCATGTTCGACGGTTCATCCATTCAGGGTTGGAAAGCCATCAACGAGTCCGACATGGTTCTGCTGCCGGACCCGGAAACAGCGGTCATGGACCCTTTCTCTGCTAAGCCGCAGCTGATCTTGGTTTGTGACATCGTCGATCCGCGCACGGGCAAGTACTACAACCGTGACCCACGCTCCACAGCAAAGCTGGCTGAAGCTTACCTGAAGTCTGCTGGCTTTGGTGACACAGCTTTCTTCGGCCCAGAAGCTGAATTCTTCATCTTCGATAGCGTTCGCTTCGGTACAGGCCCGAACTACGGCACGTATGAGCTGGAAAGCATCGAAGGTCCGGAAGCTGGCCTGAAGGCTTACCCAGAAGGCAATATGGGCCACCGCCCAACGCAAAAGGGTGGTTACTTCCCTGTCCCGCCGGTAGACAGCGAGCATGACCTCCGCGCTGAAATGCTGTCCACAATGGGCGAAATGGGTCTGCCTATTGAAAAGCACCACCACGAAGTGGCGCGTTCACAGCATGAACTGGGCACGAAGTTCGCAACACTCGTAAAATCTGCTGACTTCATGCAGATCTACAAGTACTGCGTCCACAACGTTGCGCATTCCTATGGCAAGACAGCAACCTTCATGCCAAAGCCAATCGCTGGCGATAACGGCTCCGGCATGCACGTGCACCAATCCATCTGGCGCGACGGCAAGCCAGCTTTCGCTGGTGACGAATATGCAGGCCTGTCAGAAGACGCTCTGTTCTACATTGGCGGCATCATCAAGCACGCCAAGGCTCTGAACGCCTTCACCAACCCCTCCACCAACTCTTACAAGCGCCTGATCCCGGGCTTTGAAGCACCTGTTCTGCTGGCTTACTCCGCAGCAAACCGCTCTGCTTCTTGCCGTATCCCACACGGCAACAGCCCGAAGGCAAAGCGCATTGAAGTCCGCTTCCCGGACCCAACCGCTAACCCTTACCTCGCATTCTCTGCAATGCTGATGGCTGGCCTTGACGGCATCCGTAACAAGATCCACCCAGGCGAAGCCATGGATAAGGATCTGTACGAACTGCCAAAGGACGAGTTGGCTCAGATTCCAACCGTTGCCGGCTCCCTGCGTGAAGCACTCGAAGCCCTCAGCGCAGACCATGAGTTCCTGCTGGCTGGTGACGTGTTCACCAAGGATCAGATCGAAAGCTATATCGACCTGAAGTGGAGCGAAGTGTACAAGTTCGAACACACACCGCACCCGGCTGAATTCGAAATGTACTACTCCGTCTAATCCTTCTGGGTTTTGACATGGAAAAGCCCGGCCTTAGTGCCGGGCTTTTTTGTGCTCACTCTACCGATAATTGTTCAAAATCAGACCGAAATGGCGCCGTGTCATAAATAATCTTCAAATGTGAAAATCGCTGATAATCAGGCGTCATTTCAAAGATATCAACACACTCAAAGCTTACAGCTTGGCCACTTTTGAAAACCCAATCATAATCAAAGTGTAGCGCAACCGAAGCCCCACCATCGCTGTGCTCAAACACAGCTTTCAACCGGGTTTCTGATCGGTTCGTATCACTAAAAAGATCACGATAAAAATCTGCAGCCGGCCTTACACCGTAAAGCGGAGAACTCACCTCCGCATCTGCTACGAACAACGCCAGAACCTTACTCAGGTCTCCCTCGTTCAACGCTTCTAGATAAGCACGGCAAAGGTCTTGGATCGCCATAATACCCTCATTTCATATGAGGCTACCGGTCACATGCCAGACAATCCGAGACGTAACCAATCATGGGTAGCCTCGGAATACGTTGAAAACCCGCCCTACCGTTATGGAAGACCGTTATAATAAACAGAAAAGGTAGAGCGCGTTTTCATACAAAAATAAGCGTGACACCCAGTACTCCGCCTGTCAATCATACAACATTCATACGCACAGAAATCTTAGGCAACCTCTTCCCTCATGGACTTCCAGCCCAACTTTCCCGGTACGCTTCATCATTTTTCCACGCACGCAACGCAGCTATTGGATGTGGCTGGAACCGCCCTTTTTGCGATTTCTGGCGCACTTGAGGCTGCCAAAGCACGGCAGAATATTCTCACATTTTTCTTTTTTGCCGTTATCACGGGCGTGGGTGGAGGCACAGTACGCGACCTCCTTATCGGTGCCCCAGTTGCGTGGCTGCATAATTCGACCACAGCCCTGACATGCCTAATTGCGGCCCTTGCTGTATGGTTTACTCCCGCACGCTTATGGCCCGCACGAGCTGTAGACTGGTTTGATGGCTTAGGCATTGCAGCCTATGGCGTTTTTGGCACAGCAAAGGCTACAGCCTATGGTATCCCCCCCCTCCCCGCCTTACTCATGGGGGTGGTGAGTGCTTGTCTGGGGGGAATCTTCCGCGATGTCCTCGCGGGTGTGCCGTCCATTGTGATACGGCGAGAACTCTACGTTACCGCCGTTGCTCTCGCCTCAGGGCTTTATGTGCTGCTCACACGCCTCGGCCAACCGCCGATCATAACGGTTGGCATAAGCATTTTAGCTGGGTTTAGTCTGCGCGCTTTAGCCATTACGCGCGGTATTGGTCTTCCTGTATATCACCGCTAAGGCATTAATTCAGAACATCAAAACCGCTATCTTCAATGCTTTCTTTGAGATCCTGCACAGTCAGTTGCGCCTCATCATATTGTACAACGGCCTGCCCCGGTTTCAACGTCACTTGAGCCTGCTGCACACCCACAAGGGCACTTAATGCTGCTTGCAAGCGCTTGCTGCATCCTTCACAGGACATACCATCAACGCGCAAAGACACTTCCGCCATACTCTTTCCTCTCTCAAAAATACATCACGCTCAAAACTTACGGAGCGGCCTCTAAAGGCTGCAGCTGCATCACATCCAATTGTGCGTCTAACGTCTGGGACAGAGCGGCTAAAGCTTGAAAATGCGGTGTTTGCAAATGCGCTTCAAAGGCTTCACGTGACGCCCATTCTTCAACTGCTGTAAAACGCCCTATTTTCTCGAGGTCTCGGCTAATAGTATAGGAAACACACCCCGCCTCTTTGTGGGTATCACGTAGGCAACGCGCCAATTCTCCCTGCAATTCAGGCGCCTTCTCCGGCGCAACCGTTACCACCGCAACAACATGTACCGCTTGGGTCATGGTTCTCTTCTCCCGTGATGATGAGAGGCACGCCATGCATCACTAGATCCAGACGAACCATCTTCTCGATAAGATGGTACACCACCCCGTAAAAAGGAACCCTACCTCAACAACTTATCCACATAACTGGAATACTAAAATAACACGTCACAGCCCTAAATTTTGTGAGGCCTCTGCGTCATACGCTACAATATTTTTAAACCAAAACAGTACCGATAGATTTTCAATACAGCGCCTGTGACTGTCAGTTTTTTCTAGGACATAATCTACTATATCGTTCAATTTATAAGAGAAATTATTTTATTTTTAAATCAAAACAATTAAATTTTTCACTATAAATAATCATGAAATTTATAGACGATGATACATAAACAAAATAAAATAATCATAATTATTAAATATGTAACATACTAAATATATACATTTATAAAATTTCAATAATATTCACTATTAATGAGAATTATTTATAATAAATATTTATAATTTTATTTAAAATAATGTATTTCACTAAAATTGTTAAATATCGATACAAAACTCAACAGTATGTTTTGATTGGTAACTGATCCCTATGTCGCATAATATAAAAAACCGCTCTCTGCTTGGTTATCGTGCCACACTACTCTCCATGACAGTTCTAGCTTGCACCTCTCATGCAGCAGCACAAGCCATTCCACTCGATATTATTTCGGAACAGTGGTCCACTCAAAACAATGGCCCCCTAACAACCGGATACCGCCTTGGTATTAATGTTGGCGTGAATGGTGGGCAGGCTGAAGAATACCTTTTCGATACCGGATCTGATTCTTTTAATATTGATGTAGGCAATGGCAGCACACCGCCTGCTTGGTTTCCAACGGCCAACACACAGCAATCTGTCGCAAGCCTTTCACCGTATATGTACGGTAACGGAACATATGGTTATCTTCTAAACCCCACCACGGTTCAGAGTATTCAATTCTATAATTCATCAACTGGTAAAATAAACTCTAATTACGACACTCAAGGCGGACTACCCGTTGCTGCTGCACCTTACTACGTTGCAACGATGGACAGCCTACCAGGTCAACCGGGTATACAAATTAATAACCCCACACTCACAAGCTACGGCTTCACAACAGAGCCTTATTACCAAGACCTGACCTGGCAACAAAATATCGATCAAGGGCAGGCTCCTGAAGAAGGGCACTTCTTCGGTACGTTTGGCGCCGGTGACTTTGGTAATGCTGTTCCGGGTATGTTGACCAAAACTGGTTATATTGTTGAGGCCAATGGTACAGCGTCTACCCCCGCAAGTTGCGGTAGCGCCTGCATGATTATGGGTTTAACACCTGCATTACGCGCACAATTCTTCAGCATTGTGCCGTGGGCCGCTGGCGCACAGGGTACGTTTGCGCTCTCTGGTACACAAAGCTCAACTGAATTTGATACGCTGTTCAAATATACGCTAAACTCTAACGGGCAAAGCTCCAGTAAAACTCTTCTGACTTTGCTGGATTCTGGTACGCCGAGTATTGTTCTAACCGATGCGGGGCTCTATCAGGGCGCCGTTAACAACGGAACGATTGATCCAAACGCAGATAGCAATAGCAATCCCAATGCCTCATCGAATGGCAACTTACGCCCCGGCATCACACTAACAGTCACAGGGGCTGGTCATAATAATCAGTCAGAAAGTCTATCTTCTGGTGATGATTACAGCGGCGATGAGAGCAACACCATCACCGTCAACCCGTCCGATAATCAGTTTAATCCTCCATCAGCTATTAATGGTATCTCTTTCTATTTCCATAATGCGGTCATGTATGACCTACAAAATGCGGCCACAGGCTATACACCCTTTTACGTAACAGCTGACAATTTCAATAACGGCCTTGATGTTACAAGCGCTATGGGCCCCCTTGGTGTGGCAGGCGTTATTTCTGGGACATCTCCCGTCAGCGTCGAACAAAATGCCACAGCCTATTTGACCGGAGCAAACACTTATACCGGTGCAACCACTATCGCAGCAAAAGGCTGGCTTGGCATCGGTGGCCCCGGTAGCATCGCCTCCTCTTCCGTCGTCAAAAACAATGGTACTCTTGATCTAATCAACTCATGGCAAGGCCAATCGATCCAGTCCCTCTCTGGTACTGGTACGGTTCTCCTTGGTAAAAATACCATGATGTTAACCAACGCGAACGATACGTTCTCAGGGGCTATTCAGAATTTTTACACACCCGGTAGCATTACCCAAAGCGAGCCATATCCTCTTACCTACGCCCTCTCTTCAGGGGCGAAGTTTGGCGGGCTCATCATTGCTGGTGGCCAAGAAACGCTTGCGGGCCAAAACACCTACACGGGTGACACGGGTATTGGTGCAAATGGCAGCCTGATCCTCACTGGATCACTGGGAAGCACAACCGTTCAAAATGCTGGCGTCTTTATCAATAACGGCCAAACCAATGGTCTAGTGCTTTCCACTGGTTTTGTCAGTGGTACGGGGTCATTCAACGGAGGCTTGAATATTGCCTCTGGCATTATCGCGCCAGGCACCCCAACAGCCAACCCATCACCTGCCTCCTTGAAGGTCGGCTTTGGAAACCTCACCCTCGGTCAGAACGCGACCTATCTTGTACAAACACAAGGTACAAATAGCAGCCTCATCACGGTGAATGGCCAAGCGACCATCAATGGCGCTACAGTCTCTGCGCCCGTTTCCAGCGGAACACAAGCACCAGCTCTTGGGCAAAAATATACAATCCTAACCGCTATGAACGGCGTTTATGGCCGATTTGGTCAAATCTCAAGCAATTTGACCGGCCCATCAGGTTACCTACCTTTCTTGACCCCTTCTCTTAACTACACGACCAATAGCGTCTCACTCGACATCAGCCGCAGCAACGTTCTCTTCTCTTCCGCAGCAACAACACGCAACGAATACTCAGCCGGTCACGCACTTGATGCGCTCCCAGCTACGCTTGCGCTCACCACTCCACTGACACAACTCAACATCCCTGAAGCACGCCAAGCTCTGCGCGCCCTTGCGGGTGAACTGCATGCCTCTGCCCGTACAGCTCTGATCCAAGACGCTTCAGACATTCGAGACACAGCTGTGGACCGTCTACGCACCATTGAATGCGTTCCCGGTGCTGGCCTTTCTTCTCAACAAAGCGCGTCTTACGCACACGGAGTCCGTGTTGCTGATGACGGTCAATGCCACACAGACCGCCAAGGCATTTGGATGCAAAGCTATGGCGAATGGAGCCATAACAGCCAGACAGCCAATGCCACTGGCCTGCATAATCAAACAGGTGGTTTCATTCTGGGTGCCGATACAACGGCCTTCCAACAATGGCACCTTGGCGCGCTGTTCGCTTACGGACACTCAGGTTTCTCGGCAGATAATGGCCCTTCAGCCAACGGCCAAAGCAACAATTTCAGCCTCGGCGCCTATGGTGGACGCCGCTGGAAGAAACTGGGCCTGAATGTCGGTGCAACATACACGTTCAACGCCATCACGATGAACCGCAACGTTGATTACCGTGGTGTGTCGGACCGCAATAGCAGCCATTATAGCGGCGGCACAGCGCAGGCTTTCGCTGACTTAGGCTATCGCGTAACGCTGCATCGCGTGAATGTTGAGCCTTTCGCAAACGCCGCGTATGTCGACCAGAATACCAATCCGTTTACGGAACAAGGCGGTGCCACCGCTATCTCCGGAGCGAACTCTAACACGGGCGTTGCCTTCACCACATTCGGCTCACGCTTTGCGACGGACCTGCAATTCCATAAGCTACATGTTCAACCACAATTCTCTGCTGGGTATCGCCATGCCTTTGGTAATATCACGCCAACAGTGCACCAGTCTTTCTGGAACGGAAGCTCCAGCTTTGAAACGGCGGGTATCCCGCTGGCACAAGATGCTGCTGTTGTCTCCGCCGGTGCACAAGCTCAGTTGGCCAATAGGCTGAACCTGAACCTTCTCTACTCTGGACAGTATGGAAGCCGTTACACACAAAGTGGTGTCCATGCGTCACTGAATTACCGTTTTTAAGTCGTATCCTTACACAAGATTGTAGGGGCATAGCCTCTACAATCTTATACGTTTAATACGGCTATAGGCAGCGCAACGAAAAACCACGCACTGCCATAAGAGCTCTCATACAGGTCATAACGTTCCGCTAAGCTGCTGAAAAATGGCATCGCTTACACAACGCAATTTCAACGGCATAAAGCGTGTCGTTGGCCATACCGCATACGTATTAAAACGCGGCAGCTGATAGTCCGGCAGTAAACGAATTAACCGACCACTCTCTATATAATCATTCGCCAACCAATCGGGCAGACAGGCAATACCAGCCCCGGCCAAGGCCGCATCCGTAATCGCATCATAACTATCAAACTGAAGGCGCGCGCTCAGATCTGCGTTTTTTCTTTCTCCGTTTGGCAGCTCAAAACTCCACGGGAATATGCTGCCTTTATACAGATAAACTAAAGCCTGATACTGAACGAGATCATCTATACTGTCAGGGCACCCTGCCTTTTTAATATAAGCGGGTGATGCGCAGACAACCTTCCCCTGTGTTGCGACGATTTTTGAAGCAAGGCCAACGCCTGTTCCAGGCGAATGATTGCGGATGGCGAGGTCATAACGATCACCAATGAGATCGACAGTATGATCGCTAAAATGAAGATCCAGTTCGAGCTTAGGGTAGCGTGCAGCAAGATTTACCAAGATCGGTGCGATGCAATAGCGCCCGAAAAGCAGTGGCATGGTGACCCGCAATTTTCCAGACACTTCATGCCGCCCAGATTCAAGAAGTTCTGCCCCCTCTTTCAACTCATCAACGGCACGCAGGCAACGCTCATAGTAAATTTGTCCTTCTTCCGTCAGGGCCACAGTGCGTGTTGTACGGTGAAAAAGCCTGACTCCAAGGCGCTCTTCAAGCCGTGCAATGGTTTTACCCACGGCTGACCGTGACAGCGCTAGACGCTCACCTGTTAATGAAAAACTCCCTGCCTCCGCTGCCGCGACAAAGACATCAACACCATCAAAACTATCCCTCACCATCCACTCCTCGCCTGCATATTGGTGATTTATACACTCCATAAAGTAGCCAAAATATCCCCAATAGAGGACAAGAATCATCTTTTGTTGTTTTAATGGATACAATATGATCGGAAATGGGTTGATTGTCGAGGCCCAATAGCCAGCCATTATGGATGTTGGCGATGTCAGAGGAAAAGACTGATGACAGAACACACACCCGGTTACCTTATTGGTAATTTCACCGTTACAGACCCTGCACTCATGGCAGAATACGGCCAGAAGGCTACTCCGCTCGTGCAAGCCTATGGTGGCGAGGTGACCTTAACAGTCTCCGGCCTCACCCCGTTGGAAGGACAGGCGCATTCCACTCTCGTCGTCATTCGCTTTCCCAATTTTGCCCAAGCTGAAGCCTTCTACCACGACCCTGCTTACGGCCCGGTAAAGGAGCTACGGCTTAAGGCGACAACAGGTGGCTTTCTAGCTCTTATCCCCGGCTTGCCAGCCTAACCATCAGAACGAGGAACACCATGAGTATTCTTCGCAAAACGTTTCCGCTAAACGCGGAAACACAGATTCCTGCGATCGGCTTTGGTACATATCTGATCGGTGAAGCTGATGTGACAGGAGCAGTGCGTACTGCCATTGGTGTCGGGTATCGTCATATCGACACGGCGGCCGTGTACCACAACGGAACTGGCATCCGGGCGGCTCTTTCTGAACACGACCTAACGCGAAAAGATATTTTCGTCACAACGAAGCTCTGGCCCGGTGCCACAAAATGGGATGCCCCCCAACATCTCCAAGAATGACGCGCTCTGACGGCCCTCAAAAGGCTGGAAAAATACGTAGCATCGGCGCCAGAAACTTTACCGAACCCCGTGCACGTGCCCCGTCAATGCGCACCTTACTTAGCCCGTGGATATGACCAAATACCCCTCCCCACCGGCCTTATAATTTTTTGTTAAAATGGAGCAAAACTCATGAAAATCGCAATCGTTTATGACAGCGGCTACGGCCATACTGCAAAGCAAGCTCAAGCTGTTGCCGAAGGCGTACAGCGCGTTGAAGGCGCAGAAGCCATCGTACTTCCTGTGGCTGAAAACCCAGAGCCTTGGGACACTCTTCAAGACTGTGATGCCATCATCTTTGGCTCACCGACCTATAATGGTTCACTCTCAGCACGCTTAAAAAAATTCATGGAAGATGCCACACGCCCCGTTTGGAGCTCCATGAAATGGCGCAACAAGATTGCCGCTGGCTTTACCAACTCAGGGGCAATGCATGGTGACAAGTTGAACTCCTTAATCGGTATGTCGCTCTTTGCCGCGCAACACGGCATGATCTGGGTAGGTCTTGATCTGTTTGCCAGCACCAACCCCGAAGATAAGAACCGCATCGGCGGCTGGTTGGGAGCAATGGCCCAATCTGATAATGCCTCCCCTGATATTACCCCGATCAAGAGTGACCTAGAGACAGCGGCACATCTGGGGCAGCGCGTTGCTGAGACCACAAAGCAATTTATCTCCGGTCAATAAAAGCAGGGCTATCCTGCAGATGGCTTTATCTCTCCACAGAGCCACCATACACCTTGAGGGCAGAACTTTAGGCACAGATAGAGCGCGGTTACCTCGCCGCGCCCTGCCTATAGATGCCGAGATTTTATACCTCTAAGGCATAAAAAAACGGGGCCGAAGCCCCGTTTTTTTAAGCGTATTCAGACATATCCGGGCAGGAACAGATCAAGTTCCGATCTCCCCACGCATTGTCGAGGCGGCCAACCGGGGACCAGTACTTGCTAGTATCCACACCGTTCGGGAAGCAGCCTTCCTCACGCGTGTAAGAACGCTCCCAAGGGCCCGCGAGGTCTGCCACCGTATGCGGAGCATGACGCAGCGCGCTGTCTGCAATGGCAACCGATCCACTTTCAATGGCCGCGATTTCCTTGCGGATCGCAATCATCGCGTCACAGAAACGGTCCAACTCTGCTTTGTTTTCAGATTCCGTTGGCTCAATCATGAACGTCCCCGCAACCGGGAAGCTCACTGTCGGCGCATGGAAGCCGTGGTCAATCAAACGCTTAGCGATATCATCAACCGTCACACCACAGGCATCCTTCAACGGACGCAAATCAATGATGCATTCATGAGCTGTGAAACCATTTTTGCCACGGTACAGAACAGGATAGTGCTCAGCCAAACGCGCAGTAATGTAGTTCGCGTTCAGAATAGCCAATTCCGTTGCATGACGCAGGCCATCATCACCCATCATCATGATATAGGCCGTGGAGATTGGCAAAATGGACGCTGACCCATAAGGCGCAGCCGATACAGCCACATCACACGCACCCGGCAAATACGGCGCCAAATGCGCACCAACGCCGATTGGCCCCATGCCCGGACCACCACCACCATGTGGAATGCAGAAGGTCTTGTGCAGGTTAAAGTGAGAAACGTCTGCCCCATACTTACCCGGACGCGCCAGCCCAACTTGTGCATTCAGGTTTGCGCCATCCAGATAAACCTGACCGCCAGCCTCATGCACCAGCGCACAAATCTCAACAACGCGCTCTTCAAACACGCCATGCGTTGACGGGTATGTGATCATGATCGCGGCAACACGGCCATCATGCTGCGCAAGCTTCACCTTCAAGTCTTCAACATCGACGTTGCCATCAGCGTCACACGCCACAACAACCACACGCATACCGACCATTTGCGCTGACGCAGGGTTTGTGCCGTGTGCGGATGCAGGGATCAAGCACACATCACGTGCTTCATCACCACGTGCACGGTGATATCCACGGATCGCCAGAAGGCCAGCATACTCACCCTGCGCACCAGAGTTTGGCTGCAAAGACACAGCGTCATAGCCGGAAATTTTGCACAGAGCATCTTCCAGATATGCGAAGAGTTCCGCATAGCCTTCACGCTGCTCTGCCGGTGCGAAGGGATGAATACGTGCAAATTCCGGCCATGTGATAGGGATCATCTCACTGGTCGCGTTCAGCTTCATCGTGCAGGAGCCGAGCGGGATCATCGTCCGGTCTAGCGCGAGGTCCTTATCGGACAGTGCACGCATATAACGCAGCAAATCCGTCTCAGAGCGATGTGCGTGGAACACCGGATGCGTCAACAACGCCGCGCTACGCTGCAAGGATGTGGGCAACACATCCACCAAAGACAGGCTCGTTTCCAGAGCAGCCAAGCGTGCTTCATCCGGGCAGAAACAACGCCAGAGCGCACGAATGGTCTCCGCTTCCGTCGTTTCATCACAGGACATGCCCAAACGACCATTGCCTGCGTCACGCACGTTAATGCCCGCAGCTCGCGCACGTTCCAGCACCAATGCCGCCGACGCACCTGCATCCACTGTAATCGTATCGAAGAAGATTTCCGTCTCAACCTTAACAGCCAGTGCTTTCAAGCCCGTTGCAAGGATAGACGCCATACGGTGCGTACGCTGTGCAATCGCACGCAAACCTTCTGGCCCATGATAGACCGCATACATAGAAGCAATAACGGCCAACAGCACCTGCGCCGTGCAGATGTTAGACGTCGCTTTTTCACGGCGGATATGCTGCTCACGCGTTTGCAAAGCCAAGCGATAAGCTGGGTTACCTGCGCTGTCCTTGGACACACCGACCAAACGGCCAGGCAAATGGCGCTTATACGCATCACGCGTGGCCATAAAGCCAGCATGAGGACCACCGGCGCCCATTGGCACGCCAAAACGTTGCATGGAGCCAATCGCAATATCAGCACCCAAGGCGCCCGGGCTTTCCAGCATCACCAGCGCAAGGGGGTCACTCGTAACCGCTGCAATAGCGCCTTTAGCATGCAAGGCTTCAATCAACGCACGTGGGTCACGCACCTCACCGGACGAACCCGGATAAGAGAACAGTGCACCAAAAACGTCTTGGCCCTCAAGATCCGTCCATGGGTTGCCTACAACGATTTCCCAGCCCAAAGGCTCTGCGCGTGTTTGCAGCACAGCCAGCGTCTGCGGGTGCGTATCGGCATCGACAAAGAAACGCTCAGACTTCGCCTTACACACACGGCGCGCTAATGCCATAGCTTCCGCACACGCCGTTGCTTCATCCAACAATGATGCGTTTGCAATATCCAAGCCACTCAGATCGGCAACCAGTGTTTGGAAGTTCAGAAGAGCTTCCAAACGGCCTTGGCTAATCTCAGGCTGATAAGGCGTGTAAGCCGTGTACCACGCTGGATTTTCCAGAATATTGCGCTGAATGACAGCAGGCAAAACCGTGTCGTAATAACCCTGCCCGATCATGGATGTCAGAACTTGATTACGTTCTGCCATACCACGCAGACGTGCTAACGCTTGGCCTTCCGTCAGCGCCGCACCCACCCCATGATCTCCACGATCAAGGATAGCTTCCGGCACAGTGCGATCAATCAGGTTATCAAGGCTGCTCGCCCCGACCACCTGCAACATCGCATCAATTTCAGAGGAGCGCGGGCCAATATGGCGCGCACTGAAGGATTCCGTCGGCTGAGGCCAAAGCGTTGTCACGATGGGGATACTCTTTGCATCATCACAGGGCAGCCCGGCAGCGGGCTACGGTATGGTCAATAATCGGTTGATCGGCGGTTTGTCAGAGCGTCCCCCCGGAAGAGGAAGAGGTTGTTCGTGGGATGGGCATTCTTTTTTGCAAAAAAGAACCAAAAAAACCCTTGTTTATTACGGGCTACAACCTTGTCGCGAAGACACTGCCCTTAATGTTCAAAAGTCTTTTTGCTTCTTTTTCTTCCAGAAAAAGAAGACCTTCCCCGCAAAAAAAACGCTCTAAAACCCGCCGATCATCACATCACGCGAGAATTACAGCGCGTCGTACTGTTCACGCGTCAGAAGGCTCGTGACTTCTTCTGGATTTGAAACCGTCATACGGAAAATCCAACCCTCACCTTCTGGCTCAGAACCAACCAGCGTCGGCTCGTCAGACAGACGATCATTGAAACCAGACACTGTGCCGGCAACAGGCGCATAAATGTCAGATGCCGCTTTCACGGATTCCACAACAGCAGCAGCATCGCCTGCAGCCACTTCTGTGCCTTCATCCTTCGCTTCGACAAAGACCAGCTCACCCAGCTCTTCAGAAGCATGTGCGGTAATACCGACGGTTGCTTCCGTGCCTTCAAGGCGGATCCACTCATGCGATTTCGTGTAGTAAGTCGTCATAACCGCTTTCCTCTCCCAAAACTCTGTTGGAGATCAAAGATCAACGCTTGAAACCGGGCGCCACAAACGGCGTCGCCCGGACATGAACGGGAACAAACTTCCCGCGCAATTCTGCAAAAAGGGCCGTATCCACAGCCGCATAAGCCGTTTCAACATAACCCATAGCCACCGGGGCCTGCACCGTGGGGCCGAACGCACCAGACGTTACCACACCAACATGCTTCGTGCCTTGCGCATCCGCAAATAGCTTCGCCCCACCGCGTACTGGTGCACGACCTTCAGCCATTAAGCCGACACGCTGACGGGACACACCTTCACGCGCTTGACGCAGCACATGCTCCGCACCCGGATACCCACCTTCACGCTCACCGCCTTCACGGCGGGTTTTCTGAATCGCCCAACCAAGGGAGGCTTCAATCGGCGTTGTGGTGGTATCAATATCGTTGCCGTAGAGGCATAGACCGGCTTCAAGGCGCAGGGAATCACGTGCGCCCAGACCAATCGGCATCACATCAGGCTGTGCCAGAAGCAGGCGCGCCAAGCGCTCACCATCTTCTGCGGCGCAGCCAATTTCATAACCATCTTCACCCGTATAGCCCGAGCGAGACAGAGTAACCGGAATACCGTCAATCTGCGTTTCGATCATGTCCATAAAGCGCATCGATGCAGCAGCCGGGCAAAGCGGTGCCAATGCAGCCTCAGCCGCCGGACCTTGCAGAGCAACTAACGCACGATCAAACTGGCGTGTCACCACGCAACGATCGGACAATGCAGCCTCAACCCGGTCAGCATCAGCCTCTTTGCATGATGCATTCACGACGACCAGCAGTTCATGGCCTAGATTGGCCACCATCAAGTCGTCCAGAATGCCGCCTTCATCATTGGTCAACAGGCCATAACGCTGGCGGTTCGCGCCCAAACCTGCGTAATTGGCCGGGACCAAACTTTCTAAAGCCAGCGCAGCGTCACGAACGTCACCCGACTTCGCGGCAATACGGATCTGCCCCATATGGGATACATCAAACAGGCCAGCCTTTGTGCGCGTATGCAGATGCTCTGCCATCAAGCCTGCAGGGTACTGCAACGGCATGGCATAACCAGCGAACGGCACCATACGGGCACCTAATTCACCATGCAGCGCAAAAAGGGGAGTCTGCTGAAGAGTGTCGCTCATAGGTCGATCCGGCTCACTTAGACAAATAGCGCAGACACGTCTCCACACACGGAAAAGTGCCGCCCCTTCTGTCCTTTGGCCTGAGATCGCTATCCCGTCGGCGGGCGCAAGATACGCCACTCTCCAGAAAAATTATGATCAACCGGTCCTTTGGCCTGAGAGTTTCCGGGGCGGTTGCTCCTTCGGCGCCAGCCTTGCGGCTAGTCTCTCCCGTGCTGATCTCCCCCTCTTTGCCAGAGACAGACCTGCCATGCAATCATTCAGAAAACCATCTTGATATACCAACTCAAGCGTACAAAATGTTTTTAGAGGCACATCAATGCAACAAAAAATATTTCATAGTATGCAATTAATATAAATTATAAAAAAATTTTTATCGCAAACAACAACAAAAAGTTAATAAAATATATTCTAATTCTATAAAATTTTTATAATTCTCAAAAAAAACAATAGACGATTATTTTTCACAAAAAAAGTATTTCATAATGTATGCCTTATAATCCCTAATTATTATCCAATTAATGTTAAATATAAATATAAAATTTATTAAATTACCAGTTTAAACATAAAAAAATAAAAGCATTCATTAAATATGATATAGTTCCCTAACTTAACCAAAAAAAATAATACTCAAATAATTGATTGTTTTGTTGTATTTCAATGTCGATAAATTGGGATTGATAAAATGGACCATATTTCAAGCGCCGGAGAAGGATTATATATCCCCTCCCCCATTCGTCTTGTTAAAAACAAACTTAACAAGAAACTTCTTTTTATTATGATTCTACCAAATATAATATCGTTTTCATATTATATTATTATAACTGGCAACCAATTCGCAGCGCATACAATTTTTACCGTAAGCATGCCTGCAGAAAGGAAGGGTGCTCAGGAATTATCTATATTTTCGTCCAATGAACAAGAGAACCCAGGTTCTTATATAGCTTACAATGCCATACATTCATTACAAGGATTCAAGGATATAGATGATAAATTAAACCTATCTCATATTTACAATCAATTTGATTATGTAAATCGCTTTGGGTCTTTTGGGAGCTTTTTCTCTCATGGAAAGTCTGCTCTTTGGACGTATTACCAGCGCGAAACCCCGATCACAGTTACAGACAGCGGCATTGTCACCGTTACTGCATATGCGCCATCCAAAACTCTTGCCCTAGCGATCGCACAAGGCACAGTTGAAAGCGCAAAAAAAACACTGCAAAAAATGAATGAAACACAAAATGGAGATTTAACCCACTCCCTCATCAAACGCATCGCCGAGGTTGAAAAAAACCTGGACGTCGACAAAAAAAATATGGAGGCATTCCGAAATAAAACAAAAATATTAGATCCATCAATCACATATAATGCCGAAATGAATCGTATAGATAGTCTTGTTTTAAATGACGTGTCTCTGAAAGCAAGACAAATAACGTTAAAAAAAGAGTCTCCATCCAGCCCAGTTCTCGAAGAAGATAATAATGAAATTTTGTATACAAACCAATCCATCGAAAAATCAGAAAGCGATATATTACAATCAATAAATTATAGTACTAATTTTGAAATATTAAAATACAAAGAAAACTCTGACCTTCAAGCCCTCGCAAATGCAAGGCAAGAACTATCAAACGCTGAAACAAGAGCTGATGGAAATCACTATGATATTAGTATTATTAGCCCACCAATGGCGTCGGATGACACAGAATGGCCAAACCCTTTAAAGGATAGATTAGAGCCTGTATTGATTACGCTTCTTATTACTCTTTTTATATGGTCTTTAGTACGCGCTTAATCGATAGGAATATAAATAATGATAAAATTTAACAATCACTCTTTAATGGTATTGGGAAGCTTTCTTTTAACCAGCTGCACCCTCCCACAACCTGGACCCAATGTAAGTGAAATAAAAAATACAAAAAATATAGAAATAATTCCGATGACTATTGATGAGGCAAATAAAATTGCGGAAATTTCGAAAATAAAATACAATAAAGGAATAGAAAATTCTATAAAAAGCATAACATTTGGAAGCAACCAAAAAATAGACCATAAAATAACTATTGGTGACAGCTTATCCATTAAAGTTCAAGGGTTTACCTTTGCTCATGATGGGAGCAGTCAATTAATAACCCTAGTAGATACTTTCTCTGATGTTTCATCCAATGGAACTATTAATCCACCATATCTTCACCATGTACATATTGCGGGAATGACCATACCAGACGCTCAAGATTTACTGACAAGTCATTATAAAGAGATTGGTCAATTAGATAATTTAGCTGTATCCTTAACACGTAGTAATTCTAATACAAAAGGAGGGGCAGCTGATAGCGATGGCATTATTGTAACGGGAACAATATCACACCCTGAAATTATACCGTGGAGCGGTGGCTCTATGACAACTGCTCGCGCTATCACAATAGCTATGAGCAATGGATCAAATACTTTAAATACTGGATTAAATGAAGACAAAGATAATGAGCGTGACTCCGATTTTCTTGTGTCTATTTCAAGAAAAGAAAAAATAATTGCTGAAATTCCTATCTCTATCGCTTTAGAACAAGATATTCCTCTTCAACCCGCAGATCATATTATAATTCGTCGTCATTCTGCTGTTAAAGCTATACTTATGGGTGGAGGCATCAATAAAAATGGTGTCTATAATTTCCCTGAACAGCCTACCCTTGCTGAAAGTATCGCACGAGCAGGAGGATTAAATCCTAATACAGCTGATTCTTCAGAAATTTTTATATTCCACAAAGATATTGGGAAAGATAAACCAACTGTATACACTCTAAAATTAAGAGACGCCTCCAGTATTATTATGGAACAATTATTTCCAATTCAAAATGGAGATATTGTTTATGTTTCAGAAGCTGAAATTGTTCCCGTTGCAAGATTATTAAGCATAATGCTTCAATTCGGATTAGCTTATTCTTTCGCTAGGTAGACAGTATGCTATTCCCTCCCATTAATAGAACCCCAATCGGCACACCTCCGGTCGACGTTCCCCCTCCAACCAATATACCTGTTCCACCCTGGTTTGAGATGGCCGAACGCCGACGTCGATTAACGCAACGTATTGGCCTCTCTCTCTCGTTTATTTTCATGGCCTGTATGGCTACAGTAATGACAATTCAAACAGGGTTTCCAAAATCAAAAATACATTTATTAATACAAATTTTTTATCTTGTTATAATAACCATATTAAATTTTGCTCTAACAAATACTTTTTCAAAATTAATAATTGGAACAATTACATCTTATAAAGGACCACACTCAAACCCTTACCACCCCATACACGCGGCTCAGGCCCCTCAAAAAAGCACCCGTTGTGCCATAGTATACCCTGTATATCATGAGGATGTTGCCGCTGTTTCTGCACGTATAGCGGCCTCGTGGGAAAGTATTACTGAAAAATTTCCCGATTATTCTAAACATTATGATTTTTTTCTTATATCAGATTCTCGTAAATTATCTTACAAAATCGCTGAAGAAGCAGCCATTTATCACCTTCGATCACTTTTCCCAGAAGGACGCTTTTACTATAGGCACCGTGCATCCAATGATCATGCCAAATTAGGAAATGTTATCGACTTTTGCCGTCGCTGGTCTAGCAGTTATCAATACATGTGGATGATGGACGCTGATTCCCTTGTCGATGGCTCTGTAATTCATACAACCTTATGCATGATGGAAGGTAATGCCCGCTTAGGAATACTACAAACCAACCCTCTCCCCATTATGAGGACGAGTATTTTTGGACGCATGCAGCAATTCACATCCCACTGCGTAGGGCCCATTTTCTCTTATGCAATGCAAGCATTACAAATGGGGCATTCAACCTATGTCGGCCATAATGCTATGATCCGCACCAAAGCGTTCGTACAGCACTGTATGCTCCCCAACCTATCCGGAGAGAGCCCTTGGGGCGGAAAGCCGCTTTCACATGACCTTTTAGAAGCAGCGAAAATGTCCACTGCAGGATACGAAGTTTGGTTACTACCTGAATTAGAAGAAAGTTACGAAGAAATACCACCTAATATACTTGGTTTTTTACAAAGAGAGCGTCGATGGATGCAGGGAAACCTACAGCATTTACGTTTTTTGCGGATGAAAGGAATTGGTAAAAACCATAAAGACATTCTTATAACAGGTATCATGACATATTTATCATCTCCATTATGGGGGATTTTTTTATTAATATCTATGACATGGCCATCAGACTACATGCTAGAATTAACCATTAAAAACAACATCATTGGTGAATATACACTTCCAAGCATTATACTATTAATATCATCTATAGTTTTCTTATTTCTTCCCAGAATATTTGCTTTATTTAGAACAATATTAACAAGGTCATATAATAATTTTGGCGGATTAGATAAGGTTATCATTTCAACGCTTCTAGAAACTATATTTTTCTTTTTTGCATCCCCGATCATTATGATGTTTATATCAAAATTCATCTGGATGTGGGCCAAGAAAAAAGCTATTCGATGGGGTACACAGAAACGAGATGATGAAGCCTTAACACTTCAAGAAGCTTGGAGAGACTTTGGGTGGGTTTCTGCGTGCGGAATTGCAGCCACATTTTATGTGATCTACCGTGCAACACAAACCCCAGAGCAAACAGTTTTTTTATTCATTCTATTACGGCATCACATAATTTCTGCCGCCTTTGTGGCTGCATGGCTTGCACCTATTCTTTTAGGGCTGATATTTGCACCATGGATCGCTTTATACTCAAGCAAAAGCTCATACTTCTCAATTAATAGAAAGATATTCTCCACACCAGTTGAAATAAATATTCCATCAATCATTATTAAAAATAAAAAATTCTTTGATAAATTAATAACTAAAATTCCCGACCCAGAAGACGATTTATTACTGAATAATTTTTACTTTTCGGATGACTTATTTATAAAACAACATGATAAAATCACAAGAAATAGGCCTATAATTAGAAATTACATGCTTCCTATCATTAAAAATAATACCGAAATTTCTGAAAAAGAACTATCAGTCATTATAACTGAAAAAACATGCTTCCGTGAAATTGTACAAAAAAAACGTCGAGAATTAAATATTAAAGAATATATTTTTTAATAAAGTAAGGAGCCATTAAATTAGACTCCTTACTACAATAATTATTACTTTACAGTTGGCAAACTATCCGCAACATACGGAGGTAGATTAAACGCACCAACATGGATTTCTGGTGTCCAATAGCGTGTCTTACCAAGAATTTTAGCTGCCTCCGCACGAAGGCGCACTTGCTCAACGGTCTGCTGATTAGGGGATTGCCCCTTGGCCGCTACACCCAACGTCATGAAACCGCCGACATAGGTCGGCACAGCCGCAACATATGCAGATACGTGTGGGAAGAACTTTGCACGACGTTCGCTGGTGTCATGCAGTTCATCGGCCTGCATGAACGGAACACCACACTGGTTCACGATGATCCCTTCATCCGACAGGATACGGGCACAGTTCTTGTAGAACTCATCCGTAAACAGAACTTCGCCAACGCCAATCGGGTCTGTGCTGTCAACGATAATCGCGTCAAAGGAACCGTCAGCCGCTTTCGCAACATAATCAATTCCGTCACCAACAATCACGTCTGCACGCGGATCATTCCATGCATCGCCAGCGATATTTGGCAGGTGCTCTTTGGACAGTTCGATCACTGCACCATCAATTTCCACCATGACCGCTTTTTCAACCGTATCATGCTGCAACACGCGACGCAGAACACCACCGTCACCCGCACCAATGATCAGAACGCGCTTCGCACATGGATGCGCCATCAGTGGCACATGAGCAAGCATTTCCTGATACACGAACTCGTCACGTTCCGTGATCTGGATAACCCCATCCAGCACCAGAACGCGGCCGTGGCTGCTACTTTCAAATACAACGATATCTTGAAAGTCAGACTTCACACGTGCCAGTTCACGGGTCACGAGGAAGCGTTGTCCCCAATCGGGGTACAGAGTTTCATTCAGCCAATTTTCGGCCATTATCATCGTCTCCTTACGGAATAATCCGAGGCGCTCTGAGGCGACGTTCAAGAAAAAGCCGGGGATAAAAACCCCGGCTCAAAAATGGCGATAAACTTCGCCCAGCCCTTAGGCCGTTTTTGCGCGTCCCTGCACACGGCCGCGACGTACGGCGTCAACCTCGACACGGCCAGCTTGGAACAAGCGCTGCATAACAGGAATTGTCAGGTTCGGGTCACAAGAGCCGCACATGAACACATCCACAGCCGCGAAGTTACGCTCCGGCCATGTGTGGATAGAAATGTGGCTCTCAGCCAGAACGACAACACCCGACACACCACCATTCGGCGTGAAGTGGTGGAAGTGGCTGTGCAAAATAGTTGCACCGGCAGCAATAGCGCCTTCACACAGGGTTTCATCAATGCGCTTCGGGTCATCGAGATTACTCGCGTCCCAAAAATCGACCAAGATGTGGTTCCCTGCGAAACGTTCGCCGTCACGCTCGATAAAATAGTCCTTGCGCTCCTCTTCAACAGAGTGAGCTTCGCTGTTCTGGATATCTCTCGGGTGTTCCGATACCATCCCCAGTTGAGCAAGTGCGTTCATCACGTACCCCCAAACCAGTAGACGGCCTGTTGGGCGTCATCGCCCCCTTGGGCCAGGTGGAGGCTGGATACCGCGCCAACCCACCTGGATGCAAGGTTTTTCTCAGGGGATTCGTGAATTGTCAAAAACCTATCAGCGAACCACCTGAGAAATGTAATATTTGGCCTTAGTTACGTTCTTTATCGACCAACTTGCCCTTAGAAATCCAAGGCATCATAGCGCGCAGCTTAGCACCGGTTTCTTCGATCTGATGGGCATCATTACGAGCACGGATAGCCTTGAAGCCAACCCCACCCGACTGATTTTCAAGAATGAAGTTACGCACAAACGTACCATCTTGAATATCCGTCAGAACGCGCTTCATTTCAGCCTTCGTTTCAGCCGTGATGATGCGTGGACCTGTTACATACTCACCATACTCCGCCGTGTTGGAGATGGAGTAGTTCATGTTCGAGATACCACCTTCATACAGCAGATCCACGATCAGCTTCAGCTCATGCAAGCATTCGAAATATGCCATTTCCGGTGCATAACCACCTTCAACCAGCGTTTCAAAGCCTGCACGGATCAGTTCAACCGCACCGCCACACAGAACAGCTTGCTCACCGAACAGATCGGTTTCCACTTCTTCCTTGAACGACGTTTCGATGATGCCTGCACGGCCACCACCATTCGCCGAAGCATAGGACAGAGCAATGTCTAGAGCCTGACCAGAAGCATTCTGTGCAACCGCAACCAGAGACGGCACACCGCCACCCTTCTGGTACTCAGAACGCACCGTATGACCCGGGCCCTTTGGCGCGATCAAGAACACGTCCAGATCTGGGCGTGCTTCGATGATACGGAAATGGATGGACAGGCCATGAGCGAAGGCCAGTGCCGCGCCTTGCTTCAGGTTTGCTTCCAGATGCTCTTTGTACAAAGCACCCTGGCCTTCATCCGGCGTCAGAACCATCACGACATCAGCCCAAGCGGCTGCTTCTGAAGGGCCCATGACCTTAAAGCCAGCGCCTTCTGCCTTTTTTACAGCAGAAGATGTCGGACGCAGGCCGATCACCAGGTCAGATACACCGCTATCACGCAGGTTGTTCGCATGGGCATGGCCTTGGCTGCCATAACCGATAATCGCGACCTTCTTGCTCTTGATCAGGTTCAGGTCAGCATCACGATCATAATAAACCCGCATCAGACAGTCTCCTCGCTGGGGTGAAATACCAAAGGTGCAAAAACTTCAGGGCCGCGCGCGATGGCTGCAATCCCTGTCCGCGAAATGTCAGCCAAGCCGAGATTTCGCATCAACTCAATAAACGCGTCGATCTTCTCCGGCGAGCCGGTCAGTTCAAACACGAAGCTCGTCGCCGTGCTATCCACACGCCGCGCACGGAACGATTCCGCAATGCGCAGGGCTTCGGTCCGGTCTTCTCCAGAAGACACGATCTTCACCAGCGCAAGTTCACGCCCGACAAAAGCGCCTTCTTCCGTGAGATCCGAGACGGCATGAACCGGCACAAGACGCTTCAACTGCGCCTTGATCTGCTGAATGACCATCGGCGTACCGGATGTCAGTACGGTAATACGTGACAGCCCCTGGCGCTCATCAACCTGCGCGACCGTGAGGCTAGAGATATTGTAGCCACGGCCAGAAAACAGGCCGACCACACGGGCCAGAGCGCCGCTCTCATTCTCAATCAGAACCGAAATAACCGAATTCTGGATGATATCTGTTGAAGCTGTATCAGACATTAGACCAACATCATCCCTTCTTCCGTCAGACCTGCAGCCGCAGAATCCTGATCTGGGCCGAGCAACATCTGATTATGGGCCGCGCCCGATGGGATCATTGGATAGCAATTCTCCCCTTCGGCCACGCAGATATCCGCAATCACGGGGCCATCATGCGCCAGCATGTCACGGATAACCTTGTCCAACTCACCCACATTTGTGGCCCGCATACCCGTTCCATGGAACGATTCTGCCAGTTTCACAAAATCTGGCAATGCTTCACTGTAGGATTGCGAATAGCGCGACCCATGCAACAATTCCTGCCACTGACGCACCATGCCCATGTAGCGATTATTCAGGATGAAGATTTTCACCGGCAGTCGGTACTGCGCGATGGTCCCTAACTCCTGAATGTTCATCAGAGTGGATGCTTCACCGGCGATATCAATAACCAGAGCGTCCGGGTGAGCAACCTGAGCGCCGACGGCTGCAGGCAAACCATAACCCATCGTGCCCAAACCACCAGATGTCAGCCAGCGGTTTGGCTTATCAAACTGGAAATGCTGCGCCGCCCACATTTGATGTTGGCCCACTTCCGTGGAGACAAATGTGTCACGGCCGCTTTCCTTCACCAACTCGTACAAACGCTGAATGGCATATTGCGGACGGATCACCGCTTCAGGCGCCATATCTTGCGTAAAGCCAAAACCGTCCACGCTGCGCCATGACGCAATTTGGTTCCACCATGGCGTCAGGTCAGGAGTTTCTGTCTCACCCCAGCCTGCCAGCAGAGCTTCCAATGTTTCACCAACATCGCCTTCCAAACGGATATCCACCGGAATGATTTTATCAATCTGGCTCGGGTCAATATCCGCATGAACCTTGAAGGAGTTGGGTGAGAACGCATCTACGCGGCCCGTCACACGGTCATCAAAGCGTACACCCAGTGCGATCAACAAATCACAGCCATGGGTTGCCATATTGGCTTCTACAGCACCGTGCATGCCCAGCATGCCCAGGAATTGCGGATCAGGTGATGGAAAAGCTCCCAGCCCCATCAGTGTTGATGTGACCGGGAAACCTGTTTTCCGCGCTAAGGCACGCAACAACTCTGCCGCATGTGGACCCGAATTAATGATGCCACCACCCGTATAAAACAGCGGTTTTTTCGCTGTTTTCATCGCCTCAATGGTGCGCAAAATCGCATCATGCGCTGGGCGATTTTGCGCTGCCACTTTTTGCAAACGCTTCATCGCAGGCGTCGGCACTGGTGGTGTCAGCGGAGCCTTACCAACGGTAATGTCTTTTGGCAGATCAATCAGCACCGGACCGGGACGGCCGCCCTGTGCCACCGCGAAGGCTTCCCGTACCGTCGGCGCGAGGGTTTCTGGAGTGCGTACCAAGTAATTATGCTTCGTCGCCGGGCGTGTGATACCCGTTGTGTCCGCTTCTTGGAACGCATCATTGCCAATAAGCTTCGTTGGAACCTGACCGCTCAAACATACGAGCGGAATGGAATCCATCAGCGCATCAACCAAGCCTGTCACCGCATTAGTCGCACCGGGACCAGACGTCACCAAAACAACGCCTGTTTTCCCTGTAGAGCGGGCATAAGCCTCTGCAGCATGCACGGCGGCTTGCTCATGGCGCACAAGGATATGACGAATACGATCTTGCTTAAACAGTGCATCATAAATAGGCAGCACTGCTCCACCCGGATATCCGAACACAACTTCCACACCGAGTTCACTAAGAATACGCAGAAGGACTTCTGCGCCATTCAGTGTTTCAGTGTTCAGTTCTTTTGTGTGTTCATCGGCTTTGGGCGCCGCAAGATCCGTCACCACTATCCTCCCAATGGCGTTTAGAGTGCCGGGTTTAGGATGCTATGCTCTGAAGGTCAACGCGGTTTGATATAAAATTCTGTATTTTTTCTTTATATTTTTCCGAATCTTGCTCATTGGGTGGGTATCTGCGCAACAAAACCATAGAGTCTTCTTTTTGGCCCAGATCATGATGGCGAAACCATGTTGCCTGTCGGCGCGTGTAACGCCCGGTCGCTAATACCGCCGCTTCAGCGGCCTCATTCAAAGAAAGCTCTTGGCGTAAAACCGCCGATAGCTCGGGAACACCATGTGCGCGCATCGCAGGCAAAGCGGTATCCAACCCACGCTCTACTAATGCAGCCACTTCATCAAGCCCCCCTGCCGCCAGCATCTGATCAAAGCGCACTTTAATCGAGGCCCTCAGCTCCGGGCGAGGTGGGTCCAGCCGTACAGACACAAAACGGCACGGTGCCGGCGGCAAACCCGGCTCGGCGCGCCATGCGACCAATCCGCGCCCCGTTCCTCGCCAAACTTCCCAAGCCCGCGCAATACGCTGTGCATCATTTGGGCGTAGGGTTTCTGCCGTATATGGGTCTACCTCTGCCAAACGGGCGTGCAGAGCTGCCGGACCGATGTCCTCAACCAAATGCCGCGCTTCATTCCGGGCACTTTCCCCGGGATCAGGCACCTCAACTAGCCCCTCCACAAGAGCTCTCAGGTACATCCCTGTGCCGCCACATAAAATCGGCATATGCCCCTCTGCCCAGCACGCCTCCATGGCAGCTAAAGCCTGCTCACGCCACCATGCGACACTCCCGGGAGACGCAGCATCTAAAACACCGTATAAACGGTGCAGAACGCGTGCTTCATCCTCTGCGGAGGGACGGGCGGTGAGAATATGCAGATCTCGATAGACTTGCATCGAATCCGCATTAATCACGACGCCATTCTGGTGCCGTGCAATATCCATTGCGAGAGCTGACTTGCCGGAACAGGTTGGCCCGGCCACAATAATTGCAATTCTTGAGGCGTTCATACCCTCTTCCTGCCACATGCACCGCCCCACAGGCGAGAGTGTTCAACCGCTAAAGGCTCAATCATGTCTCTCCCCTATGTCTTGACCCTCGTTGCAGACCGCCGCAATGGCCCACTTGCCCCTGAGGCCATCGACATTGCGCGCACTCTCGTACGCGGCGAAAAGCCCATTACCCTATCACCGGGAGAGGCTGTTGATATTCCCTGCCCTCCAACCGTTGCAAATGCCGCCACCATTCGCGCAACACTCGCGCCATACAAAACCGATGCTCTCCTCATCAAAACACGCGGCCGCCGCAAAGCCGTTCTCGTTGCCGATATGGACAGCACCATCGTCACGAGCGAAACGCTTGATGAAATGGCGACTATTCTTGGTGTTGGAGAGGATGTTGCCGCCATCACCCGCGCCTCAATGAATGGGGAATTGGATTTTGAGACTGCTCTTGAACAGCGCGTTGCGCTTTTAGAAAACCGCTCAGCCAGTGTGCTTGAGGAGGTGTGGAACGCAACCCACCTCACAGAAGGCGCGCGCGAACTGGTTATGACCATGCGCGCTCATCGCGCACGCACGGCGCTTGTTTCTGGCGGTTTCACATGGTTCACGCAGCGCGTAGCAGCATTGTGTGGCTTTGATGAGCATTACGGGAACCATCTTGGCCTCGAAGGCAACACTTTAACGGGCCGCCTTGCCGGACCGATTTTAGGGCCAGATGCGAAGCTTGACCATCTTCGCCGCCTCGCGGCTGAACGTGGCGTGCAGCTTAAGGCATGCGTTACTACAGGCGATGGTGCCAACGACATTCCCATGCTGCAAGAAGCAGGGCTTGGCCTCGCATTCCATGCGAAACCAAATGTTCGCAAAGTGACTGAAATGCAGATTAATTTTGCATCACTCCGGGCACATCTTTTTGCTCAAGGCTACCGCGCAGAAGATTTCGTAACAGACTAACCCTGCAGACTACGTGTTGGGAGAGGGAGTTTCCCCCTCAACACGTCTCTTTTCCCGTCTGCATGCCGTGCTGGTGGGCAACTTACCTGCGGGTACGTTTTAGCTTAATATGCCCGCCCAAACGCTCTAGAGCTGCACGCAACTCATCATTCTCCACACCCTCCACAGAAACGGCGGGCAGGCGCTTTTTCACGCGTGGCGCAACTGGTCGGAGCGTATGATCTTGTACTAATTTCAGACGCTCAATCGCATGCACGCCACGTAAGCCGCACGCTGTATTGATACGTTCTAAAAGCTGGACGCTTTGGTGTTGCAGTTCCATCGCCACCGGGCCTGCACAAGCTAACGTCAGTGTGCCTGCGGATAAACGCCGAGGCTCCGTCTGCTGCGCTAAATAAGGGCCAACAAAATCAGGCCAGTTCAATGCAAGACGAACCAGAATGGGAGATTTTTTCTTAAACGTCGGTTGCGTGACCTGCGTCACAAACGCGCCAATTTGCTTAGTGCCATAGGTTGTTGTTTTTGACCTAAAAGGCGCTTTTCCTGAAGGAAAAGTCTCATTACTGCGCTTGTTCAGCGTCCCATCCTCTTCCATATAAGAGAGCGTGATTCTTAACGCTTCTGAACTCCTCCGCTGGTATGACACGCATCGCCGCAGCTTGCCATGGCGCGGCTCTGATAAACTGCGCCCGTCACCTTATGCCGTGTGGCTGAGCGAAATCATGCTCCAGCAGACCACTGTACAGGCAGTTATACCCTATTTTGAACGCTTCCTCACGGATTATCCAACGGTTCAAGCATTGGCCGCTGCACCATTGGAAGACGTCCTCCAGCGTTGGGCCGGGCTTGGGTACTATGCCCGCGCCCGCAATCTGCATGCCTGCGCACAACAGGTCACGGAACGCGGAGGTTTTCCGCACACTGTCGACGAATTACAAACCCTGCCAGGCATTGGCGCATATACCGCGCGGGCCGTGGCCGCGATTGCTTTTGGTGTCCCTGTGGTGCCGGTTGATGGCAATGTCGAGCGGGTTACATCACGGCTTTTCGCCGTTGAAGAGCCTATTCCAGGGGCCCGATCGCAATTACACCGCCATGCTGCAACACTGAACGATGACCCAATCGCCAAAACACGCCCTTCAGATTTTGCTCAGGCACTTTTTGATCTTGGGTCTAGCATCTGCACCCCCCGCAACCCGACATGCTTACCGTGCCCATGGCGCACACCTTGTAAAGCGCAGGCACAGGGCATAGCTGCATCTCTTCCAAAGCGCGCCCCCAAAACCATACGCCCAACCCGATACGGCGTGCACTTCATCATAGAGGACCATCAAGGGCAGTTTTTACTACGACAACGCCCCACTAAAGGCCTTTTAGGCGGCATGGATGAATTTCCCGGCACAGAGTGGCGCTCTACCCCTTGGAGGGCCGAAGAAGCACTAAACCATGCACCAGCACTCTTAAACTGGACACCGCGCGGTGAAGTGACCCATATTTTCTCACATTTTACACTGAAAGTGGCCGTCTACGGAACTCGCCTTCCCCAGAACCGTAATCAAACGATTGATACCAGTTTTGGCACCTTTCGTTCTCTTAAAGCGGCTGCTCTACCCGGCATTATGACTAAGTGCCTCAAACTTTACACAACATCTGCACCATCACAGGACATTCCATGAACGCCTCAGACACAGCCGTTTCACTGTACCTCATGGATTGGCACGGTCACCTGCTTAGCCACGACCCAATGCGTGATATTTTTTCAGTTGCGCCTTTTTCGCCGGGCAAATTGCCTGACTTAACGATTAGAGCGCCCAAAGACTTTTCTTTGCCTACCGAAATTCACTTCGCAAAACATATCTCTATGCCCAAACTGTTTCCCACATGCATCATGAATGATGCTGGAGAGGGTTATGTGTCTTTATTCTTCCCGCACACACAACGTTATCTCACGAGCCTACCGGCACCAGAACAGCAAGAACAAGCCCCCATTAGAGCTATGGCTGTGCACGGGTGGGAAAAATTTATTCCCTTCACCCCAACTGCTCTTCGTGGCCTTTCTTTACTCATGTTGCCAGAACTCTGTTCAATTACATCCGAAGATGGGAATATAGTCTCGGCGCTTACAATAAATAATCGATCAAACATTGGATTTATTGACAATAAAAACATTAAAATATCTGAAAATATCCATGTATTTGAAAAAATTGGAATATTAAAAACTGGGGAATCCAAAAAAATATCTTTCAAAAATTTAAACGAAGAACTAAAAATGGATTTTTTTATAACTATAAAATAATAAAACCATGAATTAAATATAAAAAATTAACACATAATTTGTAATATTTTTATATTGAGAATGACTTTCATTTTCATAAAATGGTATTATAAACCCCATCCCTGCACCGAAAATCCACGACACACATCTCAACATTAAAACAAGGAATTCTACGTTGAAAAAAACAAAGTTTTGTTTTTTACTGTCTACATATTTGTGCTCTATTTTATTTCAGAACGAAGTATATGCAAAAGAAAATACCAAATATGATTCTGTAAACACATCAGAAATTGTCGTTCTTGGAAAAAGAACAAATGGATATAAAATAAATAAAATAACAACAGCGACCAGAACAGGAACGAGTATAATATCTATACCTCAATCCATTCAAATCGTTACCCGAAAAGTTATTGACGACCAACAAGCCGTTGATCTCACAAGCGCACTACGCAACGTCAGTGGTGTGCTACCAGGAACCGATGCAGGCAATAGATCTGAAAGCTTTACCATTCGAGGTTTTCGTTCTTCTTACTATGCCATTGATAGCATTATGCTTAGCCCTGCTATTCAAACCAATGATAGCTACCGGGATTTAGCAAATATTGAACGAATAGAAGTACTAAAAGGGCCTGCATCTGTTTTATATGGGCGGGGTGATCCCGGTGGCCTCATCAACATCGTTACAAAACAACCCAAATATGCAGCCGCGAATAATGTTTCCTTACAAGGCGGCAGCTTTGGTTTTGTACGCGGCCAAGGCGATGTAACGGGCGCTCTTAATCGTTCACACACACTCGCTTTCCGACTTATTGGTGCTGCGGAAAGAACCAATACATTCCGTGACGTCTTTATTCCGTACCAGCGCCAATTTATCGCAGGATCACTCTTGTGGCAGCCGACATCTCGTACAACAGCGTTGGCTAGCCTCACTTTTACGCACCAAAAAAATCAAACTGACCGCGGCCTCGTAGCAACGCCTTCAGCCAACGGAAAAGAGCTTGTTGTTGACCTCCCACGCAGCCGTTTTCTCGGTGAGAAATGGGCGGAAACTGATTCCCAAAGAATGGAGTTTAATTACCGTATAGAACATCAGCTCTTAGATTGGCTCAAAATCCGCCAAATTGGCCATTATGATATGGGTGCCATCAATATCTTGGGCGTAAACTACGGATCCAACGTTAAAGTTGCTCCAAAAACTTTAGCACGGACAATTACACGCTCATCTGTCCGTCAGGATGAAAACAACCATAATGCAGATTTTCAACTGGATGCTGTTGCTAACGCCAAAACCTTTGGCTTGTCTCATACAATCGTATTAGGTGGGGAATGGCTAAAGAGCTATCGTTTCCGTACATTTGACCGTGGCTCTTTAGCTAGCATCGATATTGATAACCCCGTATACGGAGCTCTACCGACTAATTGGGTCGCAGCAGCAGATCGTACCGTCAGAGCACGCTCTCTTTCAACTTATTTGCAAGATCAAATTGATATTGGGAAACATATAAACCTGCTTGGCGGCGTGCGCTTTGACCATGCACGGCAGTCAGATTATGGAACGACGGGCTATGATTCTAACGATAAAAAATGGTCTCCACGTGCTGGCATTGTTTGGAAACCTATTGCTCCCGTTGCATTCTTTTTTGACTATACACGGTCTTTCCAATCACAACCCGCCCCCACTATCTCAGGCCAACCCATTCCACCCGAAACAGGGCAACAGTTTGAAGCTGGCTTAAAGCCGAGGCACTGCAAAAACGCCTCTTCATCAACCTCGCACTGTACCATCTTGTTAGAGCGCATGTGGCTCAACAAGATCCCACCAATGTTGGTTTCAATATTGATGCTGGGAAACAAAGATCACGCGGCATCGAGCTCGACATCAATGGTTCTATAACGCCTGACCTTCAGGTCATCGCAACCACGGCCTATACGGATACTACAATCTTAGAATCCAGCACTTACAAAGTCGGTAACTCGCTTATTGGCGTGCCTAAATGGGCTGGTAGCGTATGGATGACCTATGAACCAAAAAGCGGTTTCTTCAAAGATACCGGCATTGGCGGAGGCGTCTTCGCAGCAAGTAATCGGCAAGGCGACTTAAGCAATAGCTTCCGCATAGGGGGATATCATCGCTTTGATGCAAGTGTTTGGAAGAAGGTTGGTAAAAACCTTAAAATGTCTTTGAATGTGAAAAATATTACCAACGAATATTATATCGAATCTTCTGTATCATCGTCTCAAATCACACCAGGTGCCGGCCGAACATTCCTGGGTGGGGTAAGTGCAGATTTCTAATGAAAAAATACCTTCTCTCCCTTCTCTCCACACTTGCGTGCACTTCTGTAGTGCACGCTGCCACAACAGAGGTACCCTCTTTAGTGGCACATTACCTTGATAATCAAGGACAATTGATCATCGGTGGTGGCCCAGAAAGTGAGGATATTGCGCATGAATTCCATCTTTCCGCACGCATAGTAGGCCCTGCAGGCAGTATCCCTTTACTGACACATGGCATAATTGCCGCCGCTATTCTCCCACGTGATCTCACACGTGGAGAGCGCGCCACTATGAAGCGATATACGGGTGGAGATCCACTCATCTTGCCTATTTTGCAAGGACTTTATATCTGCGTACGCCGCGATGCATCAAATGCCATCGATCAAAGAATTCTGCCGTTATTGCAACACATATTGTCCAACGATGATAAAAATAAACTGCAAAACATATTTCCGTATTTAATAAAAAATAACAATAAAGAACAAAATGAAAATGAGTCTATAATCAAAAAAATACCAGTAAAACTAATATATTATAACGATAAGGTTCAAAAAAATACGATAAATATTATTGGAAGTGATACCATAGAGACGTTGCTACCGCACCTTGAAGAGGGTTTCACAGCCCACAATCCAACACTTCACTTCTCTGACGACCTTCGTGGCTCTTCCCTCGCAATACCTGCATTAATCGCAGGAACCAGCGCACTTGCCCCGATGGGCCGTGAAGCATGGCAAGAAGATCTTGATGCTTTCCAGCAGGCAAAAGGATATGCTCCAACCCGTATTCGTATTGCATATGCCAGCTTTGGCCCACGCCCCGATGGCAAAACACCTCCCGCGCTTTATATCAACCAGGCTAACCCTTTAAATGGAGCCTCTTGGCCAAAAATACAGCGTGTGTTCTCGGCCTCATCTCCACAGCCAGATGCACCACAATGGTCTTTTCTTGGCTTGGCTCAAAAGGAATGGGCACATGCCCCCATTCATATTTACGGCATAAACCCAGAGAATAGCTTTGCTATCGCCATGCAACAATCCAAGCTGAATGACCTACCCTTCAGCCCTTTTTATCGTGCCATGCCTAATGGAAAAGCTGTTCTTGAAGCTGTGGCACATGATCCTTATGGCCTTGGATACAGCACATGGATAGACGCTGGAAAAGCGCCCCCAACAGTCAGATTATTGCCCCTCTCTTATAATTCAAAAGGGCCTTTTGTTCTTCCTGATGGTATAAATGATCGCTCTAAATGGCCGATATCCTACTTCTTTAATATTTATATTGATTGTCCACCCGGACAACACATCCCTAAAAATATCAAAGACTTTCTTCTCTACCTTACATCCGAAGCAGGACAAAAAATCATTTTTCAACATAGGAATGAAGAAAATGGTTACCTTCCACTACAGAAAGTAGACTTAATAAAAGAGCGTACAATAATAAAAAAATTATAAAAAAACCCTGCAGCATAATCAGCCGCAGGGTTCTAAAAATAGAGAACACCACCATAAAGATGATGCTCTCTATTTTTAAAAAATTAGTGTGCCCAGCCTTCTGGGACCTTACCACCATTCTTCGCCAGCTCAGCATAAACCTGCTTGATGAGCCAAACGTTCATCGTAGCCGTATCATCTGTGCTGCCAGAATAATGCAGTTCACCCGCCAGCTGCTTACGCGCGTCCAGTGAGCTGTCCAGACCCAGAAGTTTCAACAGATCAACAATTGACGTCTGATAATTCAGTTGTTGACCAGCCTTTGCAGCCAAATCAGCCAGCACAGCGTTCACATCGACAGCGGCAGGTGCTGCTGCAGGCGCGTCAGATGCTGGTGCTGCCGCAGGTGCTGCGTCTGCTGGAGCAGATGGCGTTGCTGCGTCGGCCTGACCGAAAATCTTGGACATGATTGAGCTAAAAAGACCCATGGGTCACACTCCTAAACTGTAACAACGAGGCGCAAAAAGCGCGTCCGTACTCGAAACGCGCTTTTATCGTAAGTGTTCCTATTAGTAGCGATATTCTTCGTGCTTGAACGGACCACTCACGGGCACGCCGATATAGTCAGCCTGCTTCTGAGACATCTTGGAAAGCTCAGCACCAACCTTCGCCAAGTGCAGAGCCGCAACCTTCTCGTCCAACGCCTTTGGCAGCGTGTAAACCTTACGCTCATATTGGCCGGGCTTTGCGTTCCACAGCTCAATTTGAGCCAGCGTTTGGTTCGTGAAGGATGCTGACATCACGAAAGATGGGTGACCCGTTGCGTTACCAAGGTTCACCAAGCGGCCTTCGGACAGCAGGATGATACGACGGCCTTCTGCCAGTTCGATCTCATCAACCTGTGGCTTGATGTTGTTCCAGCGGTAGTTACGCAGCGCTTCAACCTGAATTTCGCTGTCAAAGTGACCAATGTTACAAACGATCGCACGGTCACGCATAGCGCGCATATGCTCAATTGTGATCAGGTCCACATTGCCTGTGCAGGTCACGAAAATATCACCGCGAGGGGCAGCATTTTCCATCGTGACAACTTCATAGCCTTCCATGGCCGCCTGAAGCGCACAAATCGGGTCAACTTCTGTAACCAGAACGCGGCAACCTGCATTACGCAAAGAAGCTGCTGAGCCCTTACCAACGTCACCATAACCAGCAACAACAGCAACCTTACCGGCCATCATCACGTCTGTACCACGGCGAATGGCGTCAACAAGGCTTTCACGGCAGCCATACAAGTTGTCGAACTTGGACTTCGTGACGCTATCATTCACGTTAATGGCCGGAACCTTCAACGTACCCTTACGCGCCATTTCCCACAGACGATGCACACCCGTTGTGGTTTCTTCGGACAGGCCACGAACATCATCCAGAAGATCTGCATACTTATCATGCATCAGAACGGTCAGGTCACCGCCATCGTCCAGAATCATGTTCGGCGTCCAGCCATCTGGGCCACGAACGGTTTGCTCAATGCACCACCAGAATTCTTCTTCGGACAGACCCTTCCACGCGAACACAGGAATGTTTGCCGCAGCAATTGCTGCTGCCGCATGGTCCTGCGTGGAGAAGATATTGCAAGAAGACCAGCGGACCGTTGCGCCCAGAGCCACCAGCGTTTCAATCAAAACAGCCGTTTGAATGGTCATGTGCAGGCAGCCTGCAATGCGTGCGCCCTTCAGAGGCTGGCTATCACCATACTCTTCACGGAGCGCCATCAGGCCAGGCATTTCGCCTTCAGCGATGGAAATTTCCTTACGGCCCCAATCTGCGAGGGTAATATCGCGAACTTTATAGTCCTGAACGGTCATGAGTAATGCCCTTACTGCGGGAGAATAACGGGAAAAGGTATAGAGATTACCCTGCCATTCGCAAAGGGCTGCTTCTCAAACTGAGTGCCAACGCACCTCACAAAATGATGGATGCAGGGCAGAGTGTGCATAAAACCATTTTACAGTTTTTGTATGAACTGACAGAACCAAGCTACCAAACGGTCTTTATGATCGTTATTTTGTTTCCATAGCGCTCTGTGCAGCGCTCACTCCTTTGATCAATGGGAGGATGCCGTGTCTGAAAAGCCAGCTTACAACTTTCCCTTCACGGTGATTGATCCTGCTCACCAAGATCAAGGTGCGCCTGCCTTTGCCAATGGTCTGGTATGGGCCATCCATGCTGTTCCTGGACAAGGCGTCTCTACACTCACCTCCGATATGGTGGAATCCCTCCTTAAAAAAGACCGTAAGCCATCTTCTGAAGGGTGGTACTGGCTCCATTTTGATACGGTGCATAGTTCAGCCCGATCACTCATCGCACATCTTCCCATTTTACCCGAAGATGCCTGCACAACATTGGCTGAAACAGAATATGGCATCACCCTTGATGCTTATGAAGAGATCGTCTGGGGGGCTTTCCCTGCATTTGACGATGCTTTGTCCGAAGAAGACCGTGAGATTTGTGCGTGGCGCTTTGCCTCCAGTCCAGATCTGCTCATTACCACGCGCCGCAACCCCATCCCGGTTCTCGGCGCAGCCTATCGCTCTTTGAAAGCTGACCAAATTCCACGTAACCCAACGGGCATGATTGACCGTGCCCTGCGGGACTTTACCAGCACGGTACGCCGTCAGCTCGGACGTTTGGATGATGAATTGGACCGTGCCGAAGACGTTCTCCTGACGATTGAACACCGCTCTGACCTAGGACATATGGGTGGTATTGTTGGTAAAGTACGACGCCGTGCAACCGAATTACGCCGTGTCGTGACGCCGATTGACCGCGTCTTGAGGGATGAAGATTTAGACTTACCAGAATGGGCCGAAGATACGCTGCGTGACCGGGCTGAGCGGCAAGTACACGCAGCCTTGGATGATCTTATTGCGCTACAAGACCGTGCACGATCTCTGCAAGATGAACTCGGCTCCAGCCAAGCCGAAGAAACAAACAGACGCCTCTATATCGTCTCTGTCGGTACGACATTAATGCTGCCCGCAACCTTTGTGACAGGGTTCTTCGGCATGAACACAGGCGGGATGTTTCTTGCGCAAGGCGCTTGGGGAACGGTTGAGGCGGGCGCGGTATGTTTCTCGGCAATGGCTGTGACGTTTTTATTCCTCAAAGCCATTCGCCTCATGTAAAATAGTGCTCGATTTCATATAAAAACTTGCTTTTGCGCTCAGTTTACAGTATAAAAAGGCAGCCTCGATTATTAGGCAAAAATATTAAAAATACCCCTTGGCATTAGCTCAACACATTCTGTGTTGAGCTTTTTTTATTTGGACCAAGGAAAACCTTCTCTACAGTCCTTATACACTGGACTCTCTTTGGAGCGCTCAATAGTGAAAAAATTAATGGCCACAGCTGCATGGTTCCTTACCCCTGTCAGCGTTCTGACAGCTAGCACGCCTGCAGCTCAAGATAGTAGCGCTAATTATCAAACCATCAGTGTCGTTTCACCTGTTAACAGCAATAACCAAATTTCCGTTCCAACATATAAAGGTGACGACAATCAATGGCACCGCGCACAAGCTGTCATTGTTGCCTGTGGCCTTGATAGTAATAACCACCCTGTCTCTTGCGATAATAAAAACAGTATTAACCAACCCGATGGTGTGGCTGGCCTTAATTCATCTGGTGAAATTACGGCGCCATCAAACACATCGACCACGACCCTGTCTCAAGGCAGCAATGTAGGTGTATTCTCTAGCACCAAAAGTTACGCTGGTATTGAGCAGGCCAGCCCGATCCTCACTGCCCTTCGCAAAATGGATAGCAGTGCCACATGGGACACACCTGGAGATCTGCAAGGGCTGGGCTTTGAGTGGGACCACACATGGATGCTTGGTGGCCACCGAGCTGATGATAAAGGCCATCACTTCGTCTTTGGTCAACCCGTGAGCGGTGGGCTAGGCGGTGTCGTTGATGGCGTCTTCATGAACGGCAAGTCAGCCGCCCAAGGAACAGGTGTTTCTGCCGGAACATGGGGTGGCATGGTCAATGGCAATATGAATTTTGATGCTGCTACACGGGCGACAGAGACAGGATCCACACCCCCAAAATTTATCGCATCGTCGGGTATCCAAGACCCTGATGGGGTCACGCATGCCATCACCTTTACAGCAACCGGCGCTACGTTCTCACCAGCTTTACCCGCCTATTGGGCGAAAATGCTTGTCCCGGGCATGAATATCGCCACCAATGAAATTGGTGTCGCAAAAATACCAGAGAACCGATGGAATGAGCCATGGAACACTAATGATCAGTTCCGACATACATTTAATGTTTATATGGGAACTATTTCGGGTTGGAATACACTATCAGACGGTACTGTTGATAGTATTTCTCTTGATACAGGGTGGTATGTCCCACAACAGAATGTTTTCGGTTACGGTGCAACACCGGGGAAAATTCCTGGACGCGATACCCTCGATGGTAGCACACCACAACTAGACACATTTTTTACCAATTACACTAAACCAGTCATTGAATTCGGCGTCTTTACAAAAGCCTTCCCAGACTACCTGCTATGTGCACTGAATAATAACCCACGTGGTGACATTGCGGATCCCAATGGTAGCCAAGGCTCCCTCGTTCATGAATGCGATAACGAGTATGACCTTTGGAACCATGACCCGGTCGATTACCGTTCTTCCATCCATGGTTTGACGATGGTTTTTGATAATACTGGTGGTGGTAAATTGACACGCGATAGCCTTGGTATCGGCATCGCTGGGGGAAATGCTCTGCCCTATGGCATTCGAGTCTGGAACCTTTTGCCGAACTCTATTGCTTATCAAGCCATGGGCATGGGCAATATTACCCAGCACAATATTTATCAGCCAGAAGTCGTTGGGCAAAGTGTGGGGTCAGAATACACCGCACAAAATTGGCAGTTTTCAAGTGGTAGTAAGGCAGGAATAGATACGTCCACCCTACGTCTGACACAGTACCGTGATACAGATATTAGCAATGGTTTTACTGGGGATACACATACCACCAATAGCCTACATCTCAGCTACAAAGCCGATGGTGTTCAAGATCCACAGTCCGAACAAAATGCACAATCTTTTGGGCAAATTGTCTGGAACCCTCAAAACTATCTTAACGGCGTAGCACTGGCGGCAGGCGGTTCATTCCAAGCACCTCAAATCGGACTTGTGGCTATGCCATCAGGCCCTGCCATGGCACCGAATGGTTTTTCAACACCGTACATTCTAACCGATAGTGTCGGAGCCAAAACGGCGAATGGAAATATTAATCTTACAAGCCCTTTAGCCGTGAAGTCGTCCATTACTGTGGACGATACGAGCGGCCAGCCTATTGGTGCCATGCAATGGAATGACCAATTCAAAGTATTCTACAATACTCTGAGCACAGAGTTTACAAATTCTGTAAATATTGATGCTGCATCACAAGGACTGAAGGTCTCCAATAATACAACAACCGGCTCACTAACGGTCCAAAGTGAAACGCAAATGAACGGTATGGTTCATGCGAATGGTGCTCTCTCAGCGCCTTATATTCTAGCCAATGGGGTTGGTCCGCAATCTGGTAACACTGTAACTGTCACGGCGGCCTTGCAAGTACGCGGCGGCACGACATCTGATCAACCTTATGCTCTGCATGATTTGCCCAACACAGGTGTTTCGGATGGTGCGCATGCATGGTGTGCAGATTGCAAACTGAATGGTGTCGCTGGTGTTGCAGCCTACTGGCATGCTTATGCCAATAAATGGACCGATGCGATGAACAACCCTCTGTCTAACTAATCAGAAACCCTACCTGCTCCGCCCCATTGATCGAGACTGAGCAGGTAGGGGCGCTTTATGGTTAAAGCGCTGCCTCATTGAAACAATGACTTTCAAACACATCCCATCTTTCAAAATGAAACCGTTTGATCGCATGATAAAAGTCCTCTCTCCCTTGAGGGGGAGAGGTCAAATATAATACAGCCGGACTCTCAATGCGTTGCTGCGCCGGCACCCCCTCTAAAATCGTCACAGCATGACGCGCGACGGATGGAGCGGGGTCAAGCCATGTGATGGACTGCGGTGCATATGATACTAATTCAGGCAGCAAAAACGTATAGTGAGTGCATCCCAAACCGATCGTATCGATATGCTCTCCACCAGGCTGGTGCAAAAGCGCTTTAACCTCTGCATGCAGTGCAGCAGCATTCAGAGGTTCTCCTAAAAACGCTTGTTCTGCCAGATCTGCCAACTGACGAGCGCCATGCACAATAAGCTGACAATCCGCAGCAAAATCTGCATGTAATTGTTGCACATATGGTCGACGCGCAGTTGCTGAAGTCGAAAACAAACCAATCGTACGCGTTTTAGACACGCGCCCTGCCCAGCGAATGGGTGGCACACACCCAATGATAGGGACAGGCAGAGCCGCCCGCAGTGCCGGTAATGCGATAGTGCTTGCGGTATTACACGCAATCACGACGAGATCTGGATTGATTTGCTGATATGCTGCTGTGATTAGACGAACGATACGCTCAATCAAAAGATCATCTGGCTGCTCCCCGTAGGGGTAGAGCGCTGTATCTGCCAGATAATCAATCACCAATTCTGGCTTCAGGCTCTGAAGGGCCTGAACGACACCCATTCCCCCAATCCCCGAATCGAAGACAAGGCAACGTTGGTGGTTCAGGCTCATCCGAATTAGCCTTCTGCTTTAGCAGCGGCAGCCTTCAGGGCCGCAGCTTCTTCTGCACTGCTGACGCCACCATGACGAGCAGACCATGCACATGGGTCTTCAAGGAAACGGCGTACTTCTGCACTGTCTTTTTCTGAGAAGTAATTACCGTCAGCACAGGCTTCCAGAACATCCCACCATGTGCACAGAGCGTGCAGGGAAATATCCATATCGGCCAGTGTCTTATGCGCGCCGGGGAAGACGCCGTAGAAGAAGACCACGAATGTATGGTCGACAATCGCACCAGCTTCACGCAGAGCGTTGGCAAAACGCACCTTTGATGCGCCGTCCGTTGTCAGGTCTTCCACCAGCAGGGTGCGCATATTTTCTGGCACATCACCTTCGATCTGCGCATTGCGGCCAAAACCTTTTGGCTTTTTACGCACATATGCCATGGGCGTCATCAGACGGTCTGCAATCCATGCGGCGAATGGAATGCCGGCTGTTTCACCACCAACCACGGCATCAAGGCTTTCAAAGCCAATATGGCGGCCAATTTTTTCAACTGCGAGGTCCATGATCTTCGCACGGGCACGTGGGAAGAAGATGATCTTACGACAGTCAATATAAACTGGTGATTTCCAGCCAGACGTCAGGGTGTATGGGTCTTCTGGACGAAAATTAACGGCTTTGATCTCAAGGAGAATCTTCGCTGTGGTCAGGGCCGCATCACGGTCCCACGCTGTACGTCCTGCGATGGCGCTTTCTGCTAACTGGGTCATTTTATACTCTCCCGCTTTCCTTGGCCGTGCTTAGATCTATGCCTGCTGGTTTAATGATCTCCCCCCTCAAAGGGTAGGGTAATTTTGTCACCTCAGGCGATAACAACACATTTAGATACGACATAGCCCTTGCATGCAGCGAGCGGTAGCCATAGAGGAAGAGGTCCGAACTCTTCTAAAGTTTTGCAGGAGCAGCCGTGAGCTTCGAGACCCGCCGGATCGGCCGCAAATGTGAGCGTGCCGTAGTGACCGCTTATCAAGAACTACGTGGCGTTGGGCAACCTGACATGCAGGCTTTTGCGGCTTGCACAACGTTGTACCGTATCCACCATCCCGAATCCTCAGTCACCGAGGCGCGCCGTCTTGTTGCTGAGTGGATTGATCATCACGTGATCCGGCAGGCACAAGGCCAGACCAACGGCTGTAACTGCTAGATGACAAGGGCGCCTTTAAGGCGCCCTTTTTCATGCCACAACGGCACTATCCAGGCCGATGTCCAAAGCGGTCACAGTATGCGTTAACCACCCCATCGAAATCGCATCAACGCCGGTTTCAGCAATGCTCCGTGCTGTTTGCGGTGTAATACCGCCTGATGCTTCTGTCATGGCGCGTCGGTTCACGAGGGCCACGGCACGTCGCAGCTCTTCTGGAGCCATATTATCAAGCAAGAATACATCGGCACCGCCGACCGATAATGCCTCTTCCAACTGCTCCAGCGTATCCACTTCCAGTTCAATTTTGAGCAAATGGCCCGCTCTGGCTCGTGCCGCCGTGAGCGCTGCACGAACACCCCCGCAGATCGCCAGATGATTATCTTTAATCAAAATAGCATCATCTAAACGCTGACGATGGCCTGACCCACCACCGGCTTTCACAGCGTATTTCTCAACTGCCCGTAGGCCCGGCGTCGTTTTCCGTGTGCAGCACACCCGCACACCAGTTCCAGCCACACGATCCACAATGTCCCTTGTAGCTGTCGCAACGCCGCTCAAATGAGACATAAGGTTCAAGGCTGTACGTTCACCTGCAAGAACCGTCGACGCATGAGCAGTCACCGTCGCGATTACTTCTCCTGGTTGGACGAATGCGCCATCAGTGACATGCGCCTCAAAGCCAGCATCCTGCTGTAACAACGTAAAGGCCAAACGTGCCCCCGCTAACCCGGCAATAACACCAGGTTGACGCGCACGAAAAACAGCCGTCAGTTTTTGCGCCTGCAAGCCCAGAACCTGAGAGGTGATGTCCCCCCCAGAGCCCAAATCTTCACGCAATGCCAGTTCGATAACAGGCTGCCACATCAAGTCTGGTAAAAAAGCAGTCATGCTCATGACAGGCCAACTCCAAAAGGCTCTAAATCTGCATAGGTCATCACACGCCGTTCTGGCGTTTTTTGCTCGGGGTAATCAGTACGGTAATGCGCGCCTCGGCTTTCCTGACGTAATAAGGCACCTGCCGCGAGAAAGGCCGTTACCAATGCCGCATCATTCTTCTGCGCAGAGGGGGTTACCTGCTGCAAAAGCGTCTTTAACCCCGCTTCATCCCGCAATATTCCAGCATGACGCACTAAATGCTCTGAGAGGTCAGAAGGTGCCGCCTCTTGATAAGGCTCTATCATGTCATCATAAGACAAAGCGCGGGAGGGCTCGTGCTGGTTAATGTCCTGAGCAGCCCATTGTCCGGTCAATACTGCCTCTAAGAGAGAATTACTGGCCAAGCGGTTTGCCCCATGAAGCCCTGTACAAGCCGCTTCACCACATGCCCATAGGCCGGGAACCGTTGTTCGTCCCGCAGCATCAACCGATAATCCTCCCATGTGATAGTGCATGGCCGGTTGTACGGGAATGGGCTGCTGGTCTGGGTCTATGCCCGCCGCATGACACGCAGCAGCAATACCGGGAAACTGCGTAGAGAACGGGCCATGCGGCAAAGAGCGTGCATCTAAAAATACCTGATGCCCCGCTGCACGATGTGCAGCAATTGCCCGCGCGACAATATCTCGTGGCTGGAGTTCTTCGGTAAAACGTTCTCCACGTTCATCGACCAAGCGTGCACCTGCCCCGCGCACAGCCTCACTGACCAATGCCCTACGCCCATCTGGTAGAGGCACAGCTAAACCTGTGGGGTGGAATTGTGTGAACTCCATATCCATGACAGCAGCCCCAATACGCGCGGCCTGTGCTAATGGCAGCCCTTGCGCTTCTGCTGGGCATGTCGCCCCCGCAAAAAGCCCCCCGACCCCACCTGATGCAATCAAACATTGTGTCGTTGGAATATATCCAGCCGTTGTACGGACACCGCTTAACTGACCATTTTTCGTACAAAACCCCGAGAGAGCAACCTGCTCTAAAAGGGTGATCTGACCATGGTTTTTCACCCGTGCTATCAGAGGGCGCATAATGCCTGCCCCACTCCGATCACCATTCAAATGCAGAATACGAGGGCGTGTATGTGCTGCTTCTAAATGCAAATCTGGATGTTCTGGGGTTCCCGCGAAGGGCACACCCCAATCACGCAGTTGCGCAATGGCCGCTGGGCCTGCAGCCGTTATACGTTGCACAACCTCCGCATCACATAATCCAGCCCCTGCAGCGAGCGTATCATGTGCATGAAGGGCGGGGCTATCATCCGGGCCAACGGCACTCGCGATCCCACCCTGAGCCAACATAGAGGCGGCGCCTTCCCCTAAAAGGGTTGGCGAAAGGACGACACAGGGACGCTCAAGCTTCAGCGCAGCGACAAGCCCCGCAAGACCTGCCCCAACAATCACCACATGACCAGCAAAAGCAGAAAGCGTGTGCATCATTGCACCTCTTAGATAGCCAACATCCGCTCAACAGCGCGCCGGGCGGGAGCAATCAACTCCTCTGGAATCGTAACCGGCGTTTCCAGATTTTCCAGCGTGGTACGAATATTCTTCAACGTAATACGCTTCATATGCGGGCACAGATTGCAGGGCCGCACGAATTCTGTGTCTGGGGAAAGTGTGGTCAGATTATCGCTCATAGAGCACTCCGTCACCAACAGTGCCTTTTCTGGGCGCTTTTCAGCGACAAAATCAATCATACGCGCTGTAGAACCGGAGAAATCAGCCTCAGCCACAACTTCTGGCGGGCATTCAGGATGCGCAATCACAACTACGCCGGGATGCATACGCCGATACTGACGAATTTCTTGCGGTGTAAAGCGCTCATGCACCTCACATGAACCCGGCCATGTGAGCATTTTTATGCCCGTTTCTGCCTCAATATTGCGTGCCAAATACTGATCGGGGATCATGATCACCCGGTCAGTGCCTAAGCTCTCAACGATTTTTTTAGCATTACCTGAAGTGCAGCAGACATCACTTTCCGCTTTCACTTCTGCTGTGCTGTTGACATAGGTCACGACAGGCACACCGGGATATTCCCGGCGCATGGCACGCACGTTTTCAGCCGTGATGCTTTCAGCCAATGAGCAGCCTGCACGTTCATCTGGGATTAGAACAAGCTTCTCTGGATTCAGCATCTTGGCTGTTTCCGCCATGAAATGCACACCCGCCATCACGATAATATCCGCATCCACATTTTGTGCTTCACGGGCCAGCGCGAGGCTGTCTCCCTTAATATCCGACACACAATGGAAAATTTCTGGCGTTTGATAGTTATGCGCCAGAATCACGGCATTCTTCTCACGCTTTAGGCGCAAAATCGCTTCAATATCATCCGCAAACTGCTCTTCCCAATCTGCCCGATCCATCACACGGGACACAGGGGCGTAAAGAGAATCTCGGCTCTGAAGCGTAGAGGATACGGACATGACGGGCTCCCGTCCTTATTATGTTCAGAATGAGCATATAAACATCTCTACCCAAAAACAAAAGCCCCAAAGGCACGCCACACCATGATGTGATAGGGTTAGAAGAAGTGATTTACCCTCTCCAATCGGCCTATTATGACCACAAAATGAGTGCCAGACTGCTGACCAAACAAGAGTAAAGATGCTCTATCGCTCAACGGACAGCATCCGCAGTTTATGCCACGTCCAATGCAGAAAGAGGCAAATTGGCCCCCATTAATGAGCATGATGCATGCTCGATATTCGCCAACCTATACAAACGTGCAGGACGCCCCGCACCGGCAGCAACATACTTTTCTGTCTCGATGACCAAATTCTGGTTTTGAATTAAACGTCGGAAGTTTTGCTTGTGCAACAACTGCCCTGAAACGGCTTCTAGCGTTTCTTGAAGAAAACGAAGCGTGAACTCTTCTGGAACAAGGCGGAACAAAGCTGGGGTATAGCGACATTTAGCCCGCAAACGTCCGATTGCTGTCGCAAGAATACGGCGATGATCGCCCTGCATGCCTTCCCCTGCCAGAAAAGGCTCACAAGCATGAGGTGCTTCGGGCAACAAACCCGCTTCCCACATCATTTCATACCGGTCGAGTGCGCGCTCTCCATCCCATTCATAACCATTAAGACCAAAATGCCGCGCCACTCGTTCTCTGCGTGATAGGCAGTCCCCTGCCCAGCCTTTCAAACGCTGCACAATCTGACGTAACAAACTTTCCGCTGAAACAGAGCGACGGTCCTCCCACGGGAAGTACCGGTACCACCCCCCCCAACCGGCATGCGCCCGCGTCTCACGTGTCAAAGCCATATAGGACACGCGCAGCAAACGCATTTGATCTGCGGTCACTTCATCTCCAAACGTATAAAGCTGTTCAATATGTCCCAGCTTTACGCCCGTTTGTCGTTCAACCCAGCTCCGCATTCCGGCTTGTAACGTCCTATGCGTTGGCTCGAGAGGGCCAGAAGGCAAAGAGGCATCTGGGCAGACTGTTAAAACCTCGGGCCTGCCGTCCTGCACACGCAACAAGGCCGCCACAAGTTCAATCTGACATCCTGCCTGCATCATACCTCAACCCACTGATCTTCCCGCGCTTTTTAAACCGTGAGTGTCATAAACTCTATATTTTTTACATTATCATCGCATTTCATATTAAGTAATTTTAACTGTGCAATATGGTTTTCAATAAAGTATAAAAACAAACATCATAAATTACACTCTATTAATGAAATAATCTATAACACCCATCCTATAGGATATATTCCGGATGCGTTATATTATACGGCAAGATCTTCATGAGAAGATAAATAAATCCATTGTACCAATGACATATATAATTGTTTTTTTTGTGTTATCTTGCGCCTTAAGCCAAGCACGCGCGCAAGACCGTAGAGTGGTTACAGAGCCTGTTCTTCCGCATACTCTCTGCACAACCTACACCCCATCTTCGACTGACTCTCTTCAATCAGCACTCGATTCATGCCCTGAAGGCAGCACCTTACGCCTTAGTGCCGGCCACTATGAGACGGGCCCACTAACCATGCCATCTGGCGTGTTCTTATGGCTCGACCAAGGGGCCGTCTTAGCCGCTTCAACCAACCCTGCACGTTACGATCAAGGCCGAAATCTCTGCGGTACGATTGACGCTCATGGCCATGGGTGCCGCCCCTTTATTCTTTTTAGTCAAACCTCCGGTGGCGGTATTTTCGGCCCTGGCATTATTGACGGCAATGGCGGATACCCCATGACCGATACCGACGAGACATGGTGGCACCTCGCCCGACGTGCGCAGTATGAAGAGGGTAAACAAAACGTACCACGCCTTATCGTTGTGCAAGATGCGCAGAACATCACCTTTGCACATCTTACGCTACGTAATTCACCCAATTTCCACGTGACACTAGACCATGTCTCAGGTGCGACATTCTGGGATGTTCGCATTGATACGCCCGAAGACGCCCGCAACACAGACGGTATCGACCCCGGCTCATCCGAGGACATCACCATTGCACACAGCTTCATCCGCACAGGTGATGATAATATTGCCATTAAAGCCGGACGAAACGGCCCCAGCCGTTATATCTCTGTACTCGATAATCATTTTTATGCTGGCCACGGCATGTCCATCGGAAGTGAAACCTTCAGCGGGGTCAGCCATGTTCTCGTGCGGAATCTCACCTTAGATGGCACCACGGCGGGACTACGTATCAAAAGTGATAGCTCACGCGGCGGACTGGTTGATGATATTCAATATGACCATATCTGCCTACGCCATAATAAATGGCCCATCATGCTTGATACGCATTATGACCCGCACGCCTTCGGCTTTGATACGCCCCATTACCGCAATATCACCTTTAAGAATATTTATGGTGAAGATGGTGTTCTTCTCATACACGGCATTGATGATTCAAACCCGGTAGAAGCCTCACTTGCCAATGTGATGTTCTCCGGCTCCGCAGCATGGGATGTGCAATATGCTAAAATCACAGAGAGCAATGTTGTCCCCGCCTTAAAAGAGCCCACTATACAACCGCAAAAGGCTCAAAACCCATGTGCAGATCAATGGGCCACCTTCCCTACATCACCTCCTGAACAATAAACGCGCAGGCATACGCGCTCACTCCCCCCATGCACGCAACAAGCCTTCACGACTTTTACGCACAACATCCACTAAACTATGATCATACACACTGTCAGGCACATCATTCGAGAATATCTCAACAGTACATGCCCCACGAAAACCCGCTTGATGCGTAGCATGCAGCAGTTCTTTGAGAGGAATAACCCCCTCTCCCGGGATGAGCCGATCCATCCCAGAATAAGGCATGCGCCAGTCTGACACCTGTAAGACGAATATTTTATCACCTGCTTTGATAATGGACTGGGCGCAATCATTTTGCTGCCAGATATTCCAATAATCCAAGCATAACCCAAAAGCTGGGTGCGCAACGCCCTCTATCATCTCTAGCGCCTGATCAATCGTCCAGATCGCGGTCTCAATATTAACTGATGTTGGGTTTAAGGGCTCAATAGCAATCTTTACACCGAGATCATGGGCCATTGGAGCGAGACGGCGTACGTGATTGACAGTGTCCTCAACCGTTTTCCGCATATTGCCATTATGTGGTGCACCCGTATTCATCACAAAAGATGCACCCTCCGCATATGGTGCTAAACGGTGTAAACTCTGCTCAAAAGCCTTTACCCGCGCCTCAACATCCGTTGGTTCGGGTGCCATTTTACTGCCAAAAAACGTCCTGATTTTTGGTTGTATCGCACTAATGGTAAGGCCTGATTGGCGCGCATGCTTCAACTGCTCTACCGCACGAGACGGATCCAACTTAGCTTCACAAATCTCAATCGCATCAACGCCCAAAGATGCATAATTCTGCACGTCTTCTTCAAAGGACCAAGGCTGCGTTGTGAATTCGTTCATACCGAATTGAAATGGGAACGTGCTCATTTCTTTAAGAACCCAATGACCGTTTCGTTGAACTTTTCTGTCTCATCAATGAAAATCATATGAGAGCTTTCCGTAAAACGAACCTCTTCACAGTTCGGCATATTCTGCGCCACCCATGTCGGACCAGCTGGCACAAGAACCTGATCTTTTTCCGCAACCATCATCATACTCGGCAACGTCACATGCGGCAGAAGATCTCGCCAATCATGCACCGTATGATCTGCCATCATCGCCGCCCGCGCATAATCTGGGCTAAGGGCCATCTCTGCTAAAAGCATGGTCTTTTCATCGTCTGACAGCGTACTCGCACAACACGCTTCAAGATTACCTATATCAAACGTTTTTGGATCGAATGTTAATTTCTGAATAGTTTCCGCCAGTCCCGCTTGGTCATAACACGCAGCATGACCATGCTTCCATTCTGATGAAAAATACTGGCGCGGCGTCTGCTGAACAAAAATCGCACTTCGCAGGCGTTGTGTGCCGAATAATTCAAGATACGACCATATAATTGGGCAACCAATTGACCAGCCGAGAACCGTCACATCCTCAAGATTAAGTGCCTCTAGCACATCACGCAAATCAGCCGCCAAGCGTGGAATACGGTATCCATGATCCGGTTTATCAGACTTGCCATGCCCTCTTAAATCAACCGTGATAACCTGAGCATGTTTGGCAATTTCTGGAATATTTCGATGGAAGAAACGCCCCGAGAACGTCCACCCGTGCAACATAACCAACGGGCGCCCTGAGCCAAAGGTCTCATAATAAATATGCGTATTATCATTCGTCTTGATGTAGGGCACCGCGCGTAATCCTTCATAATCGATGACGACAACGAAAGCGCTTAAACACACGCTAGGTTGCGTGCCCAATAATCAAACTTATGGACTGCTTCATCATATCAAGCAGCCCATAAACACCCTCTGTCAGAACAGAAGTTCTTCACCAATATAATGGCCTTTACGGCGGCCTGGACATGCGAACAAACCGCTCCCAATATGGGTTGTGAATTGGTTCATCATATCGAACTTGGCCATACGTTCAAAAATCTTTGAGAAACCAGTCCGCGGGTCTTGCTGATAGGACAAAAACAACAAACCAGAATCAAACTCATTTGCCTGACGCCAAGGTGGCCAACGCTCAGCAATGACACTCAAGCCATTTTCATAAGAATACGCCCGGCGCAGCATCTGTGCTCCACCATTCTCTTCTGGTGCCGCCAAACGAGCATGTGCGTTTTGCGCCGTGATGGGGTTTCCATCATGGTCCATTTGCTTCAGCGTCAGAGGCTCAAACTCATGCTTCCCACCCATTGGTGCGCCACTGATTTTTTGCCGCCCCATTGTCTGCTCTTGGAATGGAACATTCATCCGGTCCCAATGCTCTAGCGCAATACGGATGATACGCGCCACCAGATAGCTACCACCTGCCATCCAAGCCTCATCATGCGGGCCGGCCCAAATATACTGATCCTTAACCTTAGAATCCGTCATATTCGGGTTGATGGTACCATCCTTGAACCCCATAAGATTACGGGCTGTTTTGCCTTTACCAAAGGACGGCAAGAACCCAGACTGTGCCCAGCGAGGTTCCGCAATGTCATAAGCAAGGCGTGCGATTTGTCGGGCTGCATGAAACGCCGATTGCGGATCATCAGCACAGCACTGAACGGACAAGTCCCCGCCAGTCTTTGCCGCAATCAACTGATCCCCCGTAAAACGTGGTAGATCCGCCAAAGGCGCTGGACGGCGTGAAGCCAGACCGTAACGGTCTTTCCCATCCTTCACAAAAACACCCGGCCCAAATCCGAAAGTGATCGTCAGATCTTTCTGAGACAAGCCCAGAGTATCTTCAGAATCTACCATTCCTGGGATTGGACGTCCTGCCATGAGCGCATCTGCGGCTTCCGTCCAGCGCTTCATAAGCGCCGCAACATCGGCTTTTTTCTCAGCAACCAGATCAAACGTTATAAAATACACAAATGGCTGCTGTGGCGTATCAATTCCTGGCTGGTGCAGCACAGGAGCGCTCTGCAACTCCCCTGCCTCACCACGCACAATAGGGACCGCTACAAGAGCCGCCCCTAACGTCGTTTCCAAGAAAAAACGCCTCGATAGTATTGGTTTCATAATCGAGACTTCTTCTCCTTAAGGGGTACTGATGTTCAACGTATTCATGTCGTCTTCGACATAATAGAAGCTTTTCCCATCGGGGGTCATAGCCAACCCAAAGAGATCTCCATTACCCGGTGGCTGTTGTGCTTGATCATTATCAATCCACTGCGCATAAACTTGCTTTTTTGTGGCTGGATCAATTTCAACAACCTGACCATTACGTCCATTGGACACCAGCAAATGATGCCCCGGAACCCACATCATCGCCAATGGCCAGTTTAACAATCCACCACGAGAAATAATACGCCCAACAGCATCCCCACTACGGGTCACAGCATCTGTGCGTGTCAGAGCATTATCAATGGCCGTGACTTCTTCATCATAACCATCCGTGACGTATAATGTGCCGTCAGTGTCCAACGCCAAGCCGGTTGGGCCAAACAAAAAGTTGTCACGGTCAGCACGCGCAGAGAACCCACTTGCAACAACGGTTTGCTTATCCAGAATAGGCGGCTGACCTTGCGGAATCTTCAGGTCAAGGCGCAGAACCGTCGCCTTATGAATGATCGGCGGGTAATGCGTTACAGGGTCTTTGTAATACGGACCCGGCAAATCATAACCAGACATTGAGATAAACAGCGTCGCACTATCCCCGCGATCTAAAGCAGCAATATCACCCCAAGGCGCATTAATCAGCGGCCCCTTCCACGCAGTAACATATTTTCCCTTTGTATCGAGAACAATCAAACAGCCATCACCCTTGGTCAGAGTGGAGCCATCTTTACTCGGTGCGCTACCAACAATGACCCAACCACTTTTCAGAACGGTTAAAGCCGTTGTCAGACCGACACCACCGGGACATGCTGGCAAATTAGCCGGCAAGCTCGCAAATTCCGAGATATTTCCCGTTTCTGGGTGGTAAGCTACAATCGTAGTGCCTGTGCCCTGCAAGTTCGTGATGTTGTTGAAATTCGTCACCAACACATCATTTTTGTGCAATACACCACTATCCTGCGGCATCACGAAAATAGCGTAAGGATTTAGGTCACCATTCCCAGGGCTTGTTGATGCCAGGGTTGCGTGCCGATGGATAGTTTCCAAAAATCCCCGTGGCTCTGCCTGAGCGGATCCCAACAAAGAAGAGCAAGCGAAGCCAACAGCTGCTAGTGTTTTCAAGGATAAAAAACGCATCATAAAATCCTTACAGAGCAATGTTCGTACGAAGACCAAAAATAGCCGCATCATGCACACGGCGGTTCGGGTTATTCACGTTCGGCACACCACCAGAAGGATTAAAGATGTACTGGAAGTCCGGTTGTATCTGTAACCAACCCGTATATTGGAATTGATACGTTGCTTCCACGTAGGTCTCGCCGGTCTGTGCCGGGGAGTATATCCCTTGATAATACGCTACAGCCTTATCATTCTTCGCCAAAGCATGGCTAACATGCGTATAACCCATGCCAATACCGAATGTATCATCCGTACGGTATGGCAGTGGATCCTTAAACGTGAAACCAAAGTTCATACTGAAATCAACAGGAACACGTGAGGATTGTGGCGTTCCCATAACGCGACCAAACACGTTGAACGTACGGTTCGGGTCAAAATGACTACGCCACAGCATTTGATCCATGACAGCATACAATGAAAACGCACCACGATGCGCCAGCGCATTCCCATTACTATTCGGGGACGCAAGCGGCGTGTACGTATTATCTAAATACTGATCTGCAAACGGTTCAGAGTTATACCACCCACCCAAACGATAAACATGAGACAGTGGCTCCACTTCATCCGGAGACACCATCGCACCAAGAGCTGGATAAACATATTGCAATTCTGCAATAGCCATCACACCCTTATTAAGTGGGAAGCTCGTGCCCGATGAGTTCGTCTGCTGCGGGTCACCATCTAAATTACGCGTTGGGCTGCCACTATATACACCGCCAACCAAGTAAAGAGGCGTCGCCAGCCAGTAACGTCCACGCACACCAAGAGCTGATAGCGGGTAAGCAGGTCCACCACCTGGCAAATCAGCCGATGGCAGCATCGGCCAACCAAACATTGTATTGGCAAAAACGAGCGCATTGCTGCTGACCATGTATTCTTGGTCAAGACTCTGCTGACCAATCTTAATGTCGAGCTTTTGCTGATCTAAGAATTTTTGGTCGAACCACAATTCCCACAAACGGGTTGAACGGTCTGCTTCAATGCCGCTTACCGTCTGCAAAACTTGCAGATTATCAGCACTCAAACTCCGCCCGTGAATTTGTTCCATACTGACATTAAACGTGCCACCGTACCAACCAAAGGCACGCTGTGTATTCACCTGCAAAGCTGCTTGAAACAAACCATTATAATCAGCACCGCGACGGCTACCACCGCTCACATTACCGAAAACTTCTGACGTTTCCTGCATAGCCAAAACGGCACCATATTTGCCCAGCTCAGGGCGTAACCCCCACATATCGCCTAAAAAATTAGCTGTACGGCGCCAATTAGACAAAAAACCAAAAACACCATTGGAAGATTCATCAGCAGCTTCAGCAGCATTTCCAATGTTCATGCGTGGCGGTACAGCGCGTGCTGTCTGTCCAGCGAACATCACTAAAGCCGTACCCGCTAAAAGCATCCGCCCAGCGTGAGAAGCACATCTCACTGGGCCACGCCCCTTTAAAATTGAATATGTCATGATCTCTCAATCTATGAAAATGAGAATAACTCGCACATGCTTCATACATAAAATTTTCGTGTATTCCAGAAATATTTTGTCGTATAATTGTTTCTTATTGAAAATAATTCGCAAAAAAACATAAAAAAACCCGCACACAAGCTGTGTGCGGGCAAAAATGTCACAATGTCTAAAAAAGAGGTTACCCTCTATAATAGAAAACTCTTAGCCAGCTGCGCGTGTTGTCACGCCTAAGCGATAACCTTCAGCCTTCAATGCTTTGATAGCAGCCTCAGAATATTTCGCCGTCAAACCACTGACTGAGCCAGCAGCACACCAGAACTCTAGCGTCACAGCAATATTGCCCGGCTTTGCTTGAAAAGACACACCGGCAGATGCTGGGTCCAAAATCTGGCTATCCCCCTGCAAAAGCCCTTCCAAAATAGAACGGGCCTTATCCGTATCATCCGTATAATCAATCATAACAGAGACAGCCGCCAGACGACGTTCACCCTGCGTATTATTGATCACGATATTGTTCGACAGCGTACCATTCGGTACATAAATGACAGCATTGCTTGAATCACGTAACACTGTACGAAACATCTCAATAGAGATGACCTTACCCGTACTTCCACCCGCTGTAATAGAGTCACCAATTTTAAAGGGACGAAACAGCAGAATCAAAACACCGCCAGCAAAATTTGCTAAGCTACCTTGCAGAGCCATACCGACAGCCAAGCCGGCAGCACCCAACACAGCAACAAATGACGTCGTAGCGATGCCAACCATTGATGCAACACTGATCAAAAGCAACGCTTTCAACAGCATCCCAACAACACTATTCAAAAAACCACGCAACGTTGGTTCAAGATGACTTGCGGCCATCATACGGTCCATGGTCCGCGTGACCATGTTGATGATCTTCCAACCAATCAACAAGACAACAAGAGCGAGAGCCACTTTACTCAGATAGCTTACGATAACAGGTATCCATTCGTGGAACTGGTCCCACAATGAAGCAACATGATTTCCCATAAACTTTCCTCATACATCCATGATAGACGGCATATGCGTGCATATAGGCACATATCTTAAAACGCGTCAGCGTTCCGTTTAACCGGTGATATGCAGCACTTCTTTTACAAAATGCGTCATCGTGTTCATGAGATACAAAGACTATGCTTTGCAAAACGTTGCATTTTATCGTGTAAGATAACGACAAAATTATTAAGAGCTTTTACTCTTTTTATTTTTTAAGGATTTCATTCCTCATAATCATAAAGACATTATATTATGCCAATATGATGGTGTCCCGTACGGGATTCGAACCCGTGTTGCCGCCGTGAAAGGGCGGTGTCCTAGGCCTCTAGACGAACGGGACTGGAGGCGTGAGTGGGTGTATAAGGGGGCAGCCTGCCCCCGTCAAGCACTAATTTAAACTTTTTCGACATCAGCGAGAAAAAAGGTGACATTTTCTCGGCCTTGCCAGTTTTCCGGGCGCAATTGGCCTGCCACATGGAGCAAAGGCATGCTGCGATCTTCTAACGTCGCTGCAAAATCACTGTCCCCTGCACGGAAGACTAACCCTTTTAAGGTTGTCCCCCCATCTTCACCCCGCAACAGGACACGCATCGTATTACCATCGCGGCCAATCCGGTCGGCTTTTACACAACGCACATTCTGCACGACTAAAATTGGCTCTTCATTGCCCGGTCCAAAAGGAGACAAACGTGCCAATTGCTTAGCAACCTCCAAAGAAGCCCCACGAACCGTTACAACACCATCAACACGCAAAGCATCACGAGATGGCAAATCCCGCGCAGCAGCCAGTTCTTGATCTAACAGCGCATGAAACGCGTCGACTTTATCAGACGAGACGGAGAAGCCCGCTGCCATAGCGTGACCGCCTCCCGTTAAAAGAACGCCAGCTTGCCGCGCCGCAATAATAGCTGCCCCTAGATCCAAACCCGGCACCGAACGCGCTGACCCTTTCACAACGCCTTCACTCAATGCTCCAACCAAAGCTGGCCGATTGAATTTTTCTTTCAAACGCCCCGCCACAATACCGACCACCCCAGGGTGCCAACCACCTTGATGCAGGAAAATAACCGCATGCCCTGCCTGAACCTGACGCGCTGCGTGCTCCATCGCATATTCGAGTATATCACCCTCAACCGTCTGCCGTTGACGGTTAACCTGGTCCAACTCTTCTGCAAGCTGCCGTGCCACCTCTGCATCTTCTGATAATAATAAGGTTAAGCCCAAATCGGCCTTAGCAATACGCCCACCCGCATTAATACGGGGCCCTAGCGCAAAACCACAGGACATCGCACTAGCATCTTCACGCACACCAGCAACAGACGACAGCGTCACCAAACCCAAACGTTCACCACGCGCCATCACCTTTAAGCCTTGTTGAACAAAAGCGCGGTTTAAACCAACGAGTGGCATTACATCACAAATTGTTGCCAAAGCAGTCAGATCCAACGCTCTAATCAAACTAGGTTCATGGTGCTCCTCAAACCAACCCGAACGACGCAATACGCGCGCAACGGCCGTCATCGTCATAAACACCACAGCAGCCGCACAAATAGACCCAAGCCCTGACTGACAATCTAAGCGGTTAGGATTCACCACAATACACTGCGGCAAGATCGCACCGTCAGGCTTGTGGTGGTCTAAAACAATTACCTCTGCCTTCTGTGCTACGTCATTCAACACCTGAATAGCTGCAGTTCCACAATCGATACACACGAGCACCTTCGCCCCGCGATCAATCATGCCTTCTAGGGCTGCGCTATTCGGGCCATAACCTTCCGTAATACGGTCTGGGATATGCGTCTGCACAACACAGCCTAACTGACGCAAAAAATCCGCCATGAGTGCCGTGCCACATGCACCATCGACATCGTAATCGCCGAATAAGCCAATCGGCTCCCGCGCACGCACCGCTGCGGCAAGACGCTCCGCCGCGCGATCCATATCCATCATACAAGACGGATCTGGCATCAGATCACGCAAACGCGGCGTTAAAAATGCATCTGCCGTTTCCACTGTAATGCCACGTGCGGACAAAATACGCGCTAAAAGCTCTGGAATACCAAGTCGCTGCGCCATACCCAACGCAGCACGATGCTCTTCATGACCAAGTGACGCATCACGCCATACCCATTGCCGCCCCCCTACGCTGTGTTCAACGCCGAGGACGCAATTTGCTGTTTCTGTCATGTTTCCCGATTTCAGTCTAAACCATGCGCTCCAAGGCGCCGATCATGTAAGCTTTCAATATAACGCACCGTGCCCGTAAGTGACCGCATCACCAGCGAGTTCGTCCTTACACGATGTGTTCCCACGCCTTGCACGCCACGCAGCAAAGGCCCTGTCGTCACCCCTGAGGCACAAAACAGCACAGGCCCGGCAGCCATATCGTCTAAGAAGAGACGACGCGCAGGATCACGACCCTGTGCCATCTCTTGAGCCCGCTGGCGCTGCGCATCATTTTCGAACAACAGACGTCCTTGCATTTGTCCACCGACACAACGCAAAGCCGCCGCAGCCAAAACCCCCTCTGGCGCACCGCCAGACCCAGCGTAAAGATCAACGCCTCCCTCAGGCAAACAAGCTGCAATTGCTGCCGCGACATCACCATCCGTCACAAGCATCACACGCGCACCGGCTTCACGCGCATGCGCAATTAATGCCTCATGCCGATCACGATCCAGAGCACATAAAACAAGCTCCGAAATATCTTTGCCTTTTGCCTTGGCCAAAGACCTTAAATTCGATTGGATCGGGGAATCCAAATCGACCACATCCTCAGGCAGATCCGGACCAACAACAATCTTTTCCATGTAAACATCAGGGGCATGCAAGAAACGACCACGCTCAGCCAAAGCCACAACGGTCAAAGCGCTCGGTAAACTCCGGGCACATAAATTTGTGCCTTCCAGTGGGTCCACAGCGATATCCATCGCCGGGCCGCCACACCCGACACGCTCCCCAATATACAACATGGGGGCTTCATCCATCTCACCTTCACCAATGGTCACAACACCATCGATCGACACCGTATCAAACGCTGCGCGCATCGCTTCAACTGCGGCACCATCCGCCTCGTTCTTGCATCCACGCCCGGTCCAGACGGCCGCAGCAATAGCCGCAGCCTCTGTAACGCGCACAAGTTCTAAAGCAAGATTGCGGTCTTTCGGATAATCCGGCGGAGCGATGCGCGCGGCATTCATTGCAGACTATCCTCGATTTTCAGCACCAACGGCGCTCCATTGACCGTTGGCAGCGCAGACAAGCCTGCCACTGCTTCTTGAACGGCACGCTCCGTTACACGATGCGTTACCAGCGCAACATGTGCACGACCCGGCGCTGCTTCATGCTGGGAAACCAAATGCACAGATACATCATGATCCCGCAGAACAGAGGTCAATCCGGCCATCGTGCCAGAGCGATCAGCCACATCTAGGCGCACATAGAAAGCACTCTCCACGTCATCCAATGGCGCACAATCAATCACATCCGGCACATCTGCCACGCCCCAAACGGGCAGAGATGCTCCACGCGCCACATCAACCAGATCCGCAACCACAGCACTCGCCGTTGGGCCTTCACCGGCACCACGCCCAGAAATCGTCATCGGGCCGGAGAAAGGACCAAACGTTGTGACGGCATTAAACACACCTTCAACAGATGCTACCGGCACCGATACAGGCACCATGCACGGACGCACCCAAGCCTCAAGCGGCTTCCCCTCTTGCTGACGCGCCAGGCCCAACAATTTAATGCGATAACCAAGTTCCGTCGCAAAGCGCAAGTCAGCAGATGTCACATCCCGAATACCGTGCACCGAAAGACTGTCAAACCGGATTGGACGGAATGCGATACCCGCCAAAATAGCCAGTTTATGCGCGGCATCCCAGCCATCGACATCTGTGGAAGGCTCTGCTTCTGCATAACCTTTAGCTTGTGCTTCAGCCAAAACATCCGCGAAGTCACGACCTGTCGCACGCATTTCGGTCAGGATATAATTACACGTCCCGTTCAGAATGCCACCAACACTCTCCAAGCGGTCTGCTGCCAAAGCTTCACGCACCAGCTTAATCGCGGGAATACCGCCAGCAACAGCAGCTTCATAAAACAATGTTGTATTGTGCTTTGAAGCTAGTGCCGTGAGGGCACCACCATGCAAAGCAACCAAGGCTTTATTGGCCGTGACAACAGGTATCCCACGCGCAAGCGCAGCTTCGACCATCGCACGAGCAGAACCTTCTGAACCGCCAATCAATTCAACAGCAACATCGATCTCTGCATCTTGCGCTAAGGCAACAGGATCATCATACCACCGCAAACCATCCAACGAGACACCACGATCCCGCGTGCGGCTACGGGCACTCACGGCGACAACCTCAATCGAGCGGCCACCACGCGCCGTTAATTCTGCAGCATGCGCCCTCAGAAGTTTAATAACGCCAACACCAACCGTGCCAAGGCCCGCTAGGCCAATACGTAATGGTTTCATGATGATACCACCTTTGATCCTGTATCTGCCGAAGACATGTCCGCTGGGCGGCTTATTCCATGTCGGCTCATAAATCCTTTGATGGAGCGTGTTGCTTGACGCAAACGCTGCGTATTTTCCACCAACCCAATGCGCACAAAGCCTTCGCCATACTCACCAAAGCCTAGACCCGGTGCTACAGCAACGCCGGCTTCCTTCATCAATAACTTTGAGAACTCAACACTGCCCATTTCAGTGAATTTCTCCGGAATGGGCGCCCATGCGAACATGGATCCTTCTGGCGTTGGCACATCCCAACCCGCAGCGTGCAACCCACGCAACAAAACATCACGCCGGTCACGATAGAGGTTACGCATATCATTCACGTAATCTTGCGGCCCATTCAACGCAGCAACTGATGCCACCTGAATAGGTGTAAAGGCACCGTAATCCAAATAAGACTTAATACGCGTCAGTGCCTGAATAAGGCGAGGATTCCCAACAGCAAACCCCATACGCCAACCCGCCATAGAATACGTCTTGGACATAGACGTAAACTCTACCGCAACATCCTTCGCGCCGGTCACAGACAAGATCGAAGGCGGTGGTGTCTCACCAAAATAAATCTCGCTATATGCAAGATCAGACAAGATCCAGATACCTTCGCGCCGAGCAAAAGTGACCAGTTCTTTATAAAAATCAATGTCCGCCAGAAAGGCTGTCGGGTTAGACGGAAAATTGACAATCAACGCTGTAGGCTTCGGCACAGAGTGCTTCACAGCCCGATACAACGCCCTTAACATATCCTCATCTGGCGTTGCCGGAATAGAACGCACAGAGGCCCCCGCAATCATGAAGCCAAACTGATGAATGGGGTATGACGGGTTTGGCACCAGAATAGTATCACCCGGACTTGTGATCGCCGATGCCAAATTAGCGAGCCCCTCTTTGGAGCCCAGTGTCACGATCACTTCCGTTTCTGGATCCACCTTCACACCAAAGCGACGTTCATAATACGCTGCCTGTGCGCGCCGTAGACCAGGGATCCCTCGGCTCACTGAATAACCATGCACACGCGGATTATTCAGCGTTTCCACCAGTTTCTGCGTCACGTGTTCCGGCGGCTTTGAATCCGGATTTCCCATCCCAAGGTCAATAATGTCCTCACCGGCCGCGCGTGCGGCTGCCTTGGCCTTGTTCACTTCAGCGAACACATAAGGAGGCAGGCGGCGAATGCGATGGAACTCTTCAGTCATGACCAGCTCAAAGTTAGCAAATTGAATGGACCAACGACGATAGACAGGTTTTCACAGAAGCGAAACAGCCTTACTGTGCAATACGAACCCGCACCCCATCACCAATGGCTTCTCCTGACAGGTCAATAGCGCTTTGCGGCACACCTTGCGCGATCAAACCACGTGCCACCACTTGCGCCCGCAAAAGCCCCAATGAGACCTCACGCACCTGATCTGCCGGTGCCAATCCAGCATCAGCGCTCATTGCCGCACCAAATCCCAAAATTTTAACGCGCTGACCATGACGCTGCCCAGCAATATGCTGATAGGCCGTCTGAGCATCACCAACGACCTGATCTGTCGCCACCTGAAAGCGAATAAGCGTTCCTTCTGGCGTAGCCGCATTGATCTCCGGCAATACCGCCTGTGATGTCCCGGCCGTCATCGGCACAGAGAAACCCGGAAACGAAACAGGCGCAGGAGGAGCACTCACCATCTCTGGCAAAGCGCCTGAGTTCACTGAGGTTTTCGCTATAAATTTTGGCATCACCGCCTCAGGGTGCTGCGGCACCGAGGTCACTGATGGAGGCGCTTTCTGGTCCGTCGCAGCCCCCATCGTAGCATTATTGTCCGTCTTCACCGTTGGTGGTGGTGCTGATTTTGGAACGATCGGTAACGGCCCCTGCGCCGCGCTTGCACGCTGTGCAAGATTACGGTCCATTTCCAATTGCTGAGTTTGCAGTTCACGCGCTGCAGGAGATGGCAAATCAGGCGCTTCCGTTGGTGTTTTGCTTACCAAAGGATACGGTGCACTTTGTCCCGGCGGTGGTGCACGCAACTGCGCAATCTCACCACCTTCAAAATTATGCCACCACTGATTGGTCGTCTCGACACCATCTTGATGCGCACACCCCGCCAGCCCTAACAGGAAACCACCGACCACAATTCCGTGTTTTCGTCCAAGCACCGCCGCGACCCCGCTCTTGTTTTGGCTCAACCCAAAGATGAAATTTAATGAAACCTAGCCTCTCTCGTCCTTCATGGCGAGACTTCGTGCACTGTCGGGCTTGGCACCGAGGCAAACGAGGCGCAGGATAGGGGAAGAAGACGCTGGACCACTATAATCTATCAAGGACATCACACGCATGACCTTCCGACGCTTTGACGAAGAAACCGACGCCCCCGAAAAAGAGGACATCAAAGCCTCAACCGGGCCCGAACTAGAAAGCCGGTTGTTTGACCAACGCAAAGTGCTGATTTTCGGCGGGATTAACGACAAACTTGCCCGTGAAGTCACTGGCCGTCTTTTGGCTCTGGCTGGCGATTCCAACAAGCCCATCGACGTTTATGTAAATTCACCCGGCGGCCATGTTGAAAGTGGTGACACGATCCATGACATGATCCGCTTTGTGGATTCTGTCGCTCCCATCAACATGATCGGCACAGGCTGGGTCGCTTCTGCTGGTGCGCTCATTTACGCGGCTGGGCGCCCAGAGCGACGCGTCTGCTTGCCCAATACGCGCTTTCTTCTTCATCAACCGATGGGTGGCGTGCGCGGCCCCGCAACAGATATCGACATTGAAGCACGCGAGATCATCAAGATGCGCGAACGCCTCAACCGTCTCTTCGCGCGGGAAACAGGGCAAGAATACGCAAAAGTTGCGAAAGATACGGACCGTAACTACTGGATGTCTGCCGAAGAGGCGATCGAATACGGCCTTGTAAACCGTATCATTTCCTCTGCCACTGACCTCACCTAACGCTCAACGACTTAGGAGCACGGCGCATGAATAATGCGCCGCGAAAACACGCCATGACCAGCGCGCCTCAAACGTCCCTCAAAAGCGCCAAATCGATCGAAGAGATCTATTCTCATCTGCCTGATGCCCCATCGCAGAAAACACTCGAACGCGTTGATTATGAGGCGCGCCACTGGAGCAGTGACATCCCCGGCCCCCTAAAACCCGGCACGGATGAGCACAAGCGGGCAACCGCACAAATGTTCCGCGATACGTTTAATCCTTACAAACCTTCAGTCATTCCTTGGCCGGAGCTTGACCCCGTTACACTGCACCGCATCACCTCTCTCCCCATTTGGGATATTGCTGTGCAAACAGAAGGCAAAGCACGCCTTCGCATGGCCGCTTATGCTGCCATGATTGATGACCCAGAGATGAAAGACGCACTCTCCCGCAATGCTTGGGAAGAAAACCGCCATAAGGAAGTGCTCTCCAAATTAGTCGAAGCCTACAACATCAAAATGGCCCCAGAGCCAGAATATAAAGAGCCTAAAGACACAGAATGGGCATATCTGGTCACAGGCTTCTCCGAATGTGTTGATAGCTTCTTTGCTTTTGGCCTTTTCGCACTAGCCGAGCGCTCAGGCTTATTTCCGCTCGAACTGATCGAAACATTCGAACCTGTTATGCAGGAAGAATGCCGCCATATCTTACTCTTTGCCAACTGGCTCGCATGGCATCGTGCTGTCATGCCATTTTGGAAACGCCCGTGGTTTGAACTGCGCGTCATCGGTGTTTGGCTGTTCTTGGCCTATGAGCGCATGGGGCTAGCACGTTCCATGGATGATGATGGCGAAGAACATACGCAAGACAATAACTTCACGGTAAACGGTGCAAAGGATGTCACGAATATCGACATCAAAGTGCCTGAACTGATGCAGCTTTGCCTTGATGAAGATGCCCGACGTTTCTCTGGTTATGACGTGCGCCTCAAACGCCCGACCACAACCCCAGCCATTGCCCGCGTCATCATTAAAGGGGCAAAGCTCTGGGACAAAGCACAAACCCGGTTTGGGAAGCGTAAAACCGCAGCCTAACCGTTCCCCAAGGGAGAGCATCATGTCTGTGATCGAAGCCGGTTCAGAAGCGCATAAACGTTTTTTCTGCCAGCAATTCATCGACACCCATCAGGTGTTTGATCCAGAAAGCCTCCCTTGGCCTGATTTATCTGAAGAAGACCTCGCCAAGCTACGTGCCGTCCCTTTCTGGCAAGAAGTGTATCATACAGAGCGCCGGGCCGGTGCCATTGTCGATGCTTTCACACCACAGATTACAGACCCAATCGTAAAAGAGGCCGTTGCCTTACAAGGACTAGAAGAAGCACGTCACGCCAAGCTCATTCAGGTCATGATCGAGCGTTATGGGTTAGATGCACATCCACAACCCTTGGAAGCTTTTCCAGATGATCTTGAAACAGCCTTTATCGATTTCGGTTTTGGGGAATGTCTGGATGCTTTTTTAGGCTTTGGCGCATTCAAAACGGCACGACAATCACGTTTTCTTCCCGAAGCCATGTTTGAAATTTTTGATGTGCTCATGTTTGAAGAAACACGGCATATCGTGTTTTTCATCAACTATATGGCATGGCGTGAAAAGCAAAAAGGCTTAGGCAACGCGCGACGCCAGCTCAAAACACTACGCTTTTATGGACGTGCCGCAAAACGTCTCTTCGGTATGGCAAAACGCGGGCAAGACGCCAATGATGGGAAAGATTTTGCCGTTACACAAACCAACCTATTCCTAGATGGTTTTTCATTCCGTGGTTTTGTTGAAGATTGCTACCGTGAAAATGCCCGGCGCATGCAAGCCTTTAACCCATCCCTTATGCAACCTCGGCTGCTGCCGGGGATTGCGGACCTCGCTTTACGTGGTTTGAAAGTATGGGATCATACACGCCCTTTTTTAAGACGAAAAAGCGGGTAACCACGCGAGGTCATCACGTCAGCCTGCCATCTACTCTCCACACAGGCCATGAGCACCTAAAACGCTAGGACCACAAAGCTCTTACTCGCGTAATCGTGCAGTCCCTCACAAAGATCGTGATCCCTCCACCCTAAGCATGAGGCGTAACAAGACCGTCTAAGCGAAGGCTGAAACGGATCTCCCTCATGTATATTGGTATTGATGCTGGCACCTCCGGCTTAAAAGCCATTTTGGTTGATGAACAGCAACACGTTCTTGCAAACCGCACCGTCAAACTCTCCGTCCAATCCCCCCATAATGGCTGGAGCGAGCAAAACCCAGAGCACTGGTGGGATGCTCTTCTAGAAGCTCTCGATGGGTTAAAAGAAGATGCTCCACAAGCAATGGCCCAAGTGAAAGGCATCGGCCTTTCAGGGCAACAGCATGGTGCCGTCTTATTGGGAGCCCATGACCAAGTGCTACGCCCCTGTATCCTTTGGAATGATGTGCGATCAGACGAAGAATGTCGCGCCTTTGAACAAGCCTTTCCCCAAAGTCGTGCCGTTTGTGGAAATATCGCAATGCCCGGCTTCACCGCGCCCAAACTTTTATGGGTGCGTAAACATGAGCCAGATATTTTCAAAAATGTCCGTCACGTTCTGCTGCCCAAAGCATGGCTGAGATTTAAACTCTGTGGCGAAAAGATCGAAGACATGTCCGATGCATCAGGGACGCTCTGGTTAGATGTCGGACAGCGCAAATGGTCTGATGCCGCTTTGGATGCCACAGGATTAAGCCAAGAGGCTATGCCACGCCTCTGTGAAGGCACTGATGCCGCAGGAACCCTCTCAGCGTCCTTAGCCGCTCGCTGGGGCATAGAACACCCACCACAGATTGCAGGCAGTGCAGGGGACAATGCAGCATCAGCTGTAGGGTTAGGCGCTGTGCAAGCGGGAGATGCGTTTTTATCCCTCGGCACATCTGGGGTTCTGTGGTGCACAACGGACCGTTTTCGTCCCAACACACAGAGTGCCATCCACGCCATGTGCCATGCTCTGCCACACACATGGCACCAAATGGGCGTCACACTCTCTGCAGCTTCCTCATTAGCATGGTGGGCCGACATTAATCATTGCGATGTCAGCACACTACTATCGGAGTTACCCGATCATGTAGAACGCCCCTCCCGTGCCCTCTTCCTGCCTTACCTAAACGGTGAGCGTACGCCTTATAATGACGGCCATGTCCGAGGAGCTTTTCTAGGCCTTGATCGCTCTTTGCCACGCTCTGAACTCACACAAGCAGTTCTCGAAGGCGTAGCCCATTCTTTTCGGGATGCGTTAGATGGCCTGCATGATGCAGGCTCTGTGCTGCACTCGGCCGATGTTATTGGCGGTGGTTCGCGCAGTCGTTTATGGATTTCAATCCTCGCCTCTGTTTTGAACCTCCCTTTGAACCGATTAGCTCATGGTGAACAGGGAGGGGCTTTTGGTGCTGCGCGCTTAGCGCGACTAGCCGTAACACAAGAAGACATTAGCAGCATCTGTCTGCCACCATTACGGGCAGAGACACTTATACCTAATCCATCACTTTGTGATGCTTACGCTCAGTCTCAGGAGCGTTATCGTGCAGCGTACCCCTTACTCAAAGAGATCAGTAACGCGATCCATGGTGTACCCCATCACGCCGGACCTCATGGCCATCATTATGGTCATAGCTATGGTCGTTATGGTGATCTTTGAACCATTTTGTACACAGCAACCTATCGCCAAGAGCATTTGAAGAGACTATGGCTCACCAAAAGGAATCGAGTCTCTTCCGACTTAAACCCTGTCAGTACAGTGTTCGAGTACTGGGGTACATGGGGACGGTACTGCCTTACCGCAAACAAGTACCGAGTACTGGGGATGAGTGGGTACACCTCTCTGTAATGGGGATTGTACACACCCCCTCTGTGGGTAAAACGGGATAGAATCATGCAGCCCGCATTTTTCCTATCCTGTAGAGTTGTACACACTGTGCGTAAGCTGGGGTACATTCTCTGAAAGCCGGGTACCCCAAGTACCACAGGGTTCTATAATCCCAACAGGATTTCTTTCTTTTATTATTCATGGTTAGTGAGCGTTATGAATTCATTTCGTTCCACTGATTCCGCATTGAAAGCTTGTGATGTGACTGGTTCAGCCTCTGTCGAAAAAAAACTCATAAGAACACTCAAAAGCGAAGCAGTATGGCCACCACCAATGTGGTTAATGCGACAAGCTGGACGATATTTGCCTGAATTCCGCGCTTTGCGTGCACAAGCGGACTTTCTAACCCGGTGTACAACACCGGATATTGCAGAAGAACTTACCTTACAGCCTATCCGACGTTACGGCATGGATGGTGCTATTTTGTTTTCTGATATTCTCATTTTGCCGTGGGCTATGGGGCAATCATTAGAATTTATTGAAGGTCGTGGTCCTGTACTGGAACCTATTCGTTCAGAACAAGATTTAGCGCGTTTAGACCCTGCGCGTATTGCAGAGATTACCGCTCCTATTCGTGAAACGTTAACACGTTTAACGAAGTCATTACCAAAAGAAACAACCTTGTTAGGTTTTGCAGGAAGTCCTTTTACTGTTTCCTGCTACATGGTTGAAGGTGGTGGATCACGAGATTTTGCAACAACGCGTAAAATGATGTTGGAAAATCCATTATTATTTGATCGTTTAATTGATCTTCTTGTTGAACAAACTGCCGATATGCTTTTTGGTCAAATCGAATCTGGTGCTGAAGCCGTTATGCTCTTTGATTCATGGGCTGGTTTACTACCCCCTTCAGCTTTCAGGCGTACAGTTATTGAGCCTACACGACGGATTGTTGCCATTCTGCGTGGACGTTATCCTGAAATTCCCATTATTGGGTTCCCGCGCTTGGCTGGGGTGATGGTTGTTGAATATGCACAGAAAACAGGCATAGGCACTTTGGCACTGGATACGAGTGCTGACCTTGTACAGATCGCTGATCTGTTGAATAAACATGCCCCCCATGTCACGTTACAAGGCAACTTAGACCCGACAATCTTGTTTTCAGGCGGGAAGGCGATGGTGCAAGAGGCACAGTCTATTTGTCATTCTTTGCGTCATCGTTCACATGTTTTTAATCTTGGACATGGTGTGATGCAGCATACACCTCCAGAACATGTGGCAGAACTTGTTGCAGCGGTAAGGTCTTTATGACGGCACTTGATCCTTCTGGCAGCTTAAAACTCATCATTTTTGATTGTGATGGTGTTTTAGTGGATAGTGAGGTTGCATCTTGCCGGGCTACAGCGCAGTTTGCGCGTAGCTTAGGCTTATCAATCTCGGATGATGAGGCGCATAAACGTTTTATAGGCATGGCTTTGCCGGATGTTGTGCGGAATTTGGAAGCAGAATTAGGGCATTCACTTCCAGAAAATACGGCGTTCATTTTGCGTCAAAATCTCGTACATATTATGGAAAAAATGGCAGAACCTGTAAGTGGTTCTCCTGAAATGCTTGAAGGAATACGGCGTTTGCGAATGCCGGTTCGTGTGGGATCAAATTCGTCTGTTCAAGAGATGGAAGCGAAGTTTACACGGACGAATATGACGCAATTTTTCCCAGAAAACCGCATACATTCAGCGAATGACATGGGAGAACCAAAACCATCTCCTGCCGTGTATCTGTACGCAGCACAGCAGGAGAAACAAGCGCCAGAAAATTGCCTCGTTATTGAAGACAGTGACCCCGGAGCAGAGGCAGCTTGGAAGGCTGGTATGAGTTGTGTCTTGTTACGAGAAGACGGTAAGCCTTTACCTGCCTTTTGGCCCCAGCCTGGTTTTGTGCGGATATCGCACATGTCTGAACTCGTCCCACTCGTGGCGCGTGTACTGCAAAGCCAAACATCATGATAATACAGGCTGTTATGGAGCATGTGCAGTGGTTTGTAGCGCTGCATATTATGGCTTTTACGGCTTGGATGGCGGGCTTATTTTATCTCCCCCGCCTGTTTGTTTACCACTGCCAAGCAGAACCGGGATCTGCAGAGTATGAGCGCTTTACCATTATGGAGCGGAAACTACTCAAACAGATCATGAATCCAGCGATGATCGTCACTATTCTCGCTGGAGGTACACTCGCCTCTTTGCCGGGCATCATTGAATGGGGAGCTCTGTGGTGGTGGGTGAAGCTTATCGCTGTGATTGGACTTTGTGGTTTTCATGGAATGTGTTCTGTGTGGCGTAAACAATTTTTCATGCAGAAAAATAACCATACAGAACGATATTATCGTATTGCGAATGAAATACCGACGATTTTAATGATGATCGTTGTCATTATGATCATTGTTCGACCATAAATATGGTTTATTCGTAAGGTTACTTAGGAAGATGAAGTTCAGGTAAGGGCATGTGCAATATGCCTTTCTGAAGTCAGGAGATGTAAACTGTGACAAATTCAGCCCCGCAATCGCTTCAAAATGTGTATGCAGGTGAAAGAATGCCATGTTTTGATCTGCTTACAGCAGGCATTGAAACGGGCTGGTTGCCACAAATTCCAGCAGGTCTTTCTGGAGAGCTGCCATCGCGTATTCCAAAGCGTTTAATTCAATACTGGCACTCTAAAAACATCCCTGAAGAAGTTCAAAAAAATATTGAGAGCTTCAAACACTTTAACCCTGATTTTTCTCATCATATCATTGATGATGAAGAAGCGCGGGCATTCATTCATGCTCACTATGGTCAAGATGCAGCATCTTTATATGATGCATGTTTTCATGCCGCGATGCGTTCTGACTTCTGGCGGATTTGTGACCTGTACCAAAATGGCGGGGTCTATGTGGATGTTGACACACTGGCCCATGGCCCCATTGCGAAAGTGGGAGCGGGTGCAGAGTTCAACTGTTTGCTGACATACTCCATCGGTGAGCCATGGTGCATTGATAACGATTTCTTCATGACAGAAGCACGGCACCCAGTGATGCATGCGATTTTGGGCGGGCTTTTTGAAAATGTTGATCGTTTTGTAAAAACGAAAAGCTTTGAAAATATTTGGGTTGAAACTGGTCCGGGTGTCACAACAATTAAAACAGCCGGATGGCTTGCACAAAAAGCAATTGATGACGGCCTTTCACCAAAAGAAACGGGGGTAATTTTCCGTCATCACCATGCTTTAGGTGAAGCATTTTATCATGCCGATATGCAGTATAAGAATTCTGTAGAAGGCAATTGGCGTATTGCTAAACCATCCTGAGTTGGCAGAGATGTTATGTGGGTATTCATAGATACCCACATAACACATTTAATTCTTAAATAAGGCCGTATTTTACGCCTGTCATAGTTTCAGACACGGTCCATAAGCGCCGCGCAGTTTCAAGATCATGAGCTTGTGGTGGTATAAAGGCCTCTGCAGGTGGACCACGGCGTTCCTCACGGTCTTTAGGTCCGTAATAAGCGCCATCCTGTGCATTAGGTGAGGTCAGGGCATAGAGCAAAGGCTCAGCGCCTTGTGCCACGTCTTGCCCCATAAATGTGAAAACCTTCCAACCGACACGACGTAGCGTATGGCGGGCAGCGCGGGTGACGAATGTGCTATGACGATCCAGTGCTGCATTATTGGTCATAATGTTGCTGGCAGCCCAACCCGGATGAGCCGCACGAGAGTGAATAGGCCAGGGGGCGTTACGCGCCCGGCGATCGAGTTCCAAGGCAAAAAGCAGGTTAGCGAGTTTGCTTTGGCGGTAGCGTTCAAACGCTTGGTAGCGGTGACGTGCGTTGAGATCACCGAAAGGTAAAACACCCCGTTTCGCAGCGAGAGACGCAACCGTCATGATACGTGCCTCTCCTTTGGCTAAGAGAGGGAGAAGGCGTCCCGTAAGAGCAAAATGGCCAAGGTGATTGGTGCCAAATTGCAGTTCAAAACCATCTTTCGTTGTGAGGCGCTGTGCGGGAGCCATCACGCCAGCATTATTGGCTAAGAAATGTAAGGGGTCCCCTTGAGCGCGTAAGGTGCCGGCAAAATCAGCGATAGAGGCAAGTGAGGCAAGGTCCAACACTTCAAATCGCGCTTGCGCGGCGGGCACACGGTAGCGCAATTGTTCTAATGCAGTTCGTCCTTTTTCTAAAGAACGACCACTGATAATGACGGATGCGCCACGCGCGGCTAAAGACACGGCCGTCTCAAAGCCAAGGCCACCAGTAGAGCCGGTGATGAGAGCCGTTTTCCCAATCAATGAGGAAGGTGTGGTCGCCATATACTTACCTCTCTTTGGAGCCATGTGGGGTTGATGGTGCTGAACGCTCTTCAAGACGGGCTTGCTTAAGGGCTTCTTCCGTTAGGCGCTTTTCGTTCTTTTTGAGAAAAAGAAAACCACCGACGAGACATAAAATACCGAGCACAGCGAGGGTAATACCAACGGGGCCAGTGATTTTTTCAATCTGTTTGCCCAACTGGTAGGTAATAATTGCGTAACCACCACCCCATGCCAAACCCCCGAGGGCATTGTAGAAGAGGAAGGTCATCCACGGCATACGGTTGGCTCCCGCTAAGAGCGCAACAAAGACGCGTAGGATAGCAACGAACCGTCCCAGAAAAACGATAATGCCACCGTGCTTTTTGAACAGATAGCGCCCGAGTAAGAGGCGTTCTTCGGTTAAGCCAACTTTGGTGCCGTGTTTACGCAAAAGGCCAAAGCCAAAACGGTGTCCGATCAGATAGCCAAGATTATCACCCATAATAGCGCCAATAACAGTCGCCACGACAATCCATTGGATTTCAAGGTGATGTGTGCTGCCAGCGTAGAGCGATGAGGCAATGATGATGCTTTCCGCAGGCAGGGGAAGCCCCATGCTCTCGAGCATAACCGTGAGGCCAATAACGCTATAGCCGTAATGTTGCAGTAAATCGTCGAGGATAGGGGATAGATGCAGCAGGGTTCAGGTTCCGTTCGTAAGCTGGTCGTTATTGGTTACGGCCGGTAAGCTTGGTATGCCTAGCATACGGCATACCCACAGGATGGAAAATGATGGATTTACATCACCAGAAATCAGCAAGCACTTCAAAGGCGGGGTTCTGGCCATCATGGGTCTCACCTGCTTTGGTCGCAGGGAAAACGCGTGGCTTTAATGAATTACGCACAGCAGGACATTGGGTCACGTGGTTAGAAACTCGTCCAGAAGAAGCTGGACGCAGTGTTGTGACGGCATATAGCCCTGGTGGCGGTATTGTTGATCTGTCTCCTTTAGATGTGAGTGTTGGCTCTTCTGTCCATGAGTATGGCGGTGGTGCATGGGATGTGCGGCTCGGTGCCGATGGTGGCCCAGAGCTCGTGTTCAGTGACCGTAAAACCGGTGCTTTATGGTTTGACGAAACGCCATGTGCTTCAAACCCGATGCATCGTTATGCAGATTTAACGTGGGCACCCAATGGGCGGGGTGTTTTTGCGGTGCGGGAAATACTTCAGAAAAATGCCGAGCCAATGGCTGCGCTTGTGTATATCTCTAAGTGCGGTGTGGAAACGGTTCTCGCTGAAGGCGCAGATTTTTATGCTGCACCACGCCCATCACCCGATGGAAAGTGGTTGGCATGGTTCACTTGGCAGCATCCGAATATGCCATGGACGCAAACCGCCTTACAGATTGCTGAGGTGCTTTATATTGAGGATAGTCGACCTCAACTGAATGAAAGCATAGATCTCAGCGGGCCCGCACCGTGCAGTATTATTGAGCCACGCTGGAGTGCAGATGGTGCTTTGTTTGCGACTGAGGATTCGTCAGGCCTCTGGACGCCGATCTGTTTTCAGCAAGTTGCAGGGCATTGGAAACGGCGTGCGTTACCGTCTTGTGGGATGGAAATTGGCTTGCCGCATTGGGTTTTTGGCCAGAGGAGCATGGCACCGCTCTCAGCAGATCATCTTATGGCTTTGGCGGTGTGCAACGGTTTTAATCATGTTCAGATTTTCCAGCATGAAACATGGGATCATGTGACATTGGGTAATCCGGTGAATGTTCCAGAGCCTTTGTCTGATGGGCGTTGGGCATGGATTGATGCGCCCTCTGATATGCCTCAGAGGATTGTTATTGGCGATCTAAAGGGCAATCACACCGTTATTAGGCAGAGTGTTGAGCTCCCTGATACCGTTATGAAAGCGGATATCGCAGTGCCACGGCCAATTACTTATGAGACAACAGGTGGTGCGACGGCACACGCCCTTTATTATGCACCGAGTAGTCATCAATATGTAGTGGCTGATGGAGAACGGCCACCATTGGTTGTCATGGCGCATGGTGGCCCAACAGGGCGTGCGAATACGGGGTTTGCTTTTAAAGTTCAATTCTGGACATCACGAGGCTTTGCCGTTCTGGATGTTAATTACCGTGGTTCGACCGGTTATGGACGGCAGTATCGGGATGCGTTGAACGGCCAGTGGGGTGTTGTTGATATTGATGATGTCTTAGCGGCAACGCAGGCTGCGGTAGATCATGGACAGGCAGACCCTGAACGCTGTGTCATTCGGGGCAGTAGTGCGGGTGGGTTGACTGTTTTGGGGGCTTTGGCACGGTCAAAGCTCTTTGTTGCAGGCACTGTGCTGTATGGCGTCACTGATTTGCGAGGCTTGGCTGAAGAAACGCATAAGTTTGAAGCACGGTATTTGGATGGGTTAATTGGCCCATATCCAGATGCTGAAGACGTGTATTTTCAGCGTTCCCCCCTGACTTTCGCGCAGGATATTACAGATCCTGTTCTCTTCTTGCATGGTGATGAAGATAAGGTTGTAGCGCTATCACAAGCTGAAGATATGGTGGCTTGTTTAGAAAAAGCAGAGTTGCATATCTACCCGGGAGAGAAGCATGGCTTCCGACAGAAAGAGACCGTGATGGACGCTTTCTCGCGTGAGCTGGCTTTTTATCAAGCGGTCTTTGCTGCGCAGTAAATCATAAAAAAAACGGGGCCCGAAGGTGGGCCCCGTTCTCGGTCACACAATGTATGCGTGATTACGCGACAGCTTGTTTTGCCAGATAATCAAGCGTTTCGTTCGTCGAGTCAGCGCGGTATGGACCACCTGCGACGATTTCGATGGACAAAACGCCCGTTGTGTTGGCTTTACGCTGGCCGAGCAGGATTTCGGCACAGCCTTTCGTCCAACGCTGACCTGTTTGTTCAGGCTGTTCCCAGCCGTGAACGGCTTCTTGTGTCTGGTGTGACGTCACTTTTTGTGTTGAAGCACCATCAAAGAGCGTGATGTCGTTAACCATGACGCCGAGTTCACGACGGTCATCAACGAAAGGACCAATCAGGTCACGAGGGCTGACCGTGCGTGACGTGAGGTAAACGCGATCAACATTTGAAGGCACTTGGAAAACAGCATGCTGCGCTGTGCGGCGGAGCAGAGGAAGAGTAACGCCGTCTGCCGTTACCAATGCCAAAGCAGCATCTTCGGTAAATTCAGAAGCCGTCTGTTCCAAAGCAAAACCGAGTGCTTCAGCACGTGCAGCGAGTTCGGCATGAAGAGGTTCAACAAATTCACGGCTCACTTCGAGAGCTGCCGCAGCATCGTTTTCCCATGTTTTTGGTGCGTCGAAACCACCAACAACGACTTTGTTATCTGTTTTGAAGCTGCGTCGGTTACCGGTGTCGAGGTAGCTCTCTGCGAGTGCGCCGTCTGCCATGATAACGGAGTGTTTATTGGTCTCAATATGGTAGATTTCGAACGTTTTTTGTTCATCGATAACGATAGAGCGGTTATTGACGAGCAAACGAGCAGGAACGAAACGATCGTTCATGAACAAGCAGTGTTCTGGTGTGACAAGCAGATCTTTGAAAGGCACGCCTTCGCTCAATGCATTGGCTTTGATGCGGATAGCTTGCTCTTCTGTCGTGTCAGCATGAACCGTCTTATGACCAGCCCAACGAACTGTATCTGTATGACGGGTGCCATTTTCAAACACGTAGATTTCGTTACCCTCAGACAGGTCTTCGACAGCGACTGTGCCTGTAGGAGTTTCGATCATTGTTCCCGGCAGGTAGCAAACACTGGCTGTGGTGGTACCGAGGGTGTTTGTTTTATTGGCTGTATAGCCGTAAGGGTTTCCTGGAATTTTAATAGAAACAGTAACACTACTAGTGTAGCTTCCAGTTAAAACGTTATAAATTCCACCATAAACACGAGCAGTTAGTGTTGTGTACCCGTTTGTATATATTGATTGAATTGAGCTTGATGTGCCTGAAATATTGAAATTAATTAAAAAATTACTTGTTGGGGTGTTGGTTAAATTAAGATAATAAGTTTGGTTTCCACTTAGTAGATTAAAAATGTTACTTCCTATATTAACATCAACTTCACCGTTGGCAGAGCCGACAGTGGCAGTTGCTGTTGTAGTATTTGTACCTGCAATTAGAAAGTTGGCGGGATTGATATTAAGAATGCCACCATTGATGACGAATTGAGAGTCATCGGTATAATTAACGGTGTTTTTATCTGTAACTGTGGTTGTCATAACATGATCTCCATTTTTTGTCACAGGAAGAAAAACAAAGACAAGAATCGAACTTATTTTTGTTTTCTTTTTTATAACTCATATTGTCGTTTAAAAAACTTTGCTTTTCAATATGAAAATTATGTTTTTTTGATATTTTATTTTATGGTAATAAAGTCATCGTTTTTTGTATTTGGGGTTTATTTATTATGAATAAGTGTGAATTGTCAAAAACAGGCATAATGGTTAGTGATATATGCTTGGGAACCATGACGTTCGGTCAGCAAAATACACAAGAAGAAGGGCATGAGCAGCTGAATTTGGCGCTTGAGCACGGAATTAATTTCATTGATACGGCCGAATTATACTCTATTCCACCTCGTGCAGAGACCTATGGTGCTACGGAAACCATTATTGGGAATTGGTTTAAAGAGCGTGGAAAGCGAGATGACGTTGTTTTAGCCAGTAAAGTCGTTGGACGTTCAAAGAATCCATGGTTCCGGCCAAACGGTGAAGAAGCCCGATTAACGTCGCGTCAAATTCGATATGCTCTGGAAGGATCTTTGCGGCGTTTACAAACAGATTATATCGACCTGTATCAGTTACATTGGCCGGATCGTTCAATTGGGTTGTTTGGTGAAGGTGGCACAACTTTTAAGGGGTTGTCTGGGGAAGATGAGGTCTCGATTGAGGAGACATTATCGGTCCTTGGGGATTTGGTGAGAGAAGGAAAAATTCGTCATGTCGGTCTTTCCAATGAGACCTCATGGGGTGTTTCTAAGTTTCTCGAGGCATCAAAAACAGGCTTGCCGCGCGTTGTTTCGATTCAAAATGCTTATAACTTGTTGAACCGCACGTTTGAAATCGGTTTGGCAGAACAGTCCTTAAGGGAACATGTTGGATTGTTAGCCTACTCACCGTTGGCGCAAGGTTATTTAACTGGAAAATATCTGGATGGTGCTCGGCCGCAAGGTGCACGAACAACATTATTTAATCGTGGGCAACGTTATGAAAAACCAGGTGTGGATACAGCTATTCGTTCATATCTGTCCGTAGCACATAAGTATAATGTAGATCCGGTTCAAATGGCTGTAGCTTTTGTGACTTCTCGTTCGTTTGTAACGTCTAACATTATTGGCGCAACGAGTATTGAACAGTTGAAGGTAGTATTAGGGTCTGTAGATGTAAAAATTACGCCTGAAATGGAGGCTGATATTGATGCGGTGCATCAATTAAACGCTAATCCGGCACCATAATTTTAGGTCTGGAGCGCTATTATGGCGCTCCAGAGTGGGGTGTCGTGCCGAGTTTTCGGATAACGTGAAAGGCTGTCAGAATGGCCGAGGTTCCAAAAATAATGGCGCCAAGCGCTTGTCCGCAGATAATACCGAGTGGACCGAAGTAATGGGCGCCAAGCCAAACTAAAGGAATCGTACCAAGTGTAGCACGCCCCCAGTTGAAGGCTGTTGAGTAGAGTGGGTGACCTAAATTGTTAAAGGCAGTATTGGCAACGAAGAGAAGTCCCACAAACATATAGCTAAGCACTAACCAGTTGCAGAACCATCGAACAATTTCGATGCCAACACCATGAACTGTAAAAATATTTAAGATAATATTATGTCCAAGAGCCATTAATATCCAAGTTGATATTACACATAGCGCTGTCAGTTTGAGGGCAGAGACAAGCGTTTCTTTAACACGGTCAAATTGTTGTGCGCCTAAGTTTTGCGCCATAATGGGGCCGACAGAGCCGGTTAATGCAAAAACTAGCGCAAAGGCGACAGGGACAATACGCTCAATAGTAGCTTGACCTGAAACAGCATCAAGGCCGAAGCGTGCCATAGCATGTGTGACGAATAGTGATCCTGCAGGGGTGGCGAGATTTGTTGCAATCGCAGGGAGTGCAATACTGCCGACCTTCTGAATGGCTGGGCGTATCGCCTTAATATCTGGCCATTCCAACATATTGTGGCCACGAAGGTTAATGAACCCACTCGCTGTAATGGCGACGCGTGACAGAATGGTGCTAATCGCCGCGCCTTCAAGGCCTAAGTGAAAGCCAAAAATCATAATAGGATCAAGGCACGCAGAAACGGCAGCACCAGTCAGGGTCATACGCATGGAGCGGCGTGCATCGCCTACGGCTCGTAGCAAGGCAGAGAGGGCCATACCAAGGCACACGAGAGGGAGTGCTGGTGCTGTGAGGCGTAGGAAGAGTGTGGCTTGGCTGAGAGCGACATCTTTTGCACCAAGTGCGCTTAGGAATTCGGGTGCAAACACTGCCGTGATCAAGCCGAGTATAGCAGCCAAGACCACCATGACCGCGAGAAAGGCTGAACCAATTCGGCGAGCTTCATCATGTTGGCGTGCGCCTATCAGGCGGCCAATGCAGGCTCCGAGGCCAATTGTAAGGCCGATGGAAACAGAAACTTGCAGGTAACTGATGGAGGTTGAGAAGGCGATTGCCCCTGTGAGGGCAGGGTTATGTAATTTGGAAATGTAGAAAAAATTAAGAAGGTCAACGGCAAAAACAGCCATTAACCCGATAGCTCCAGTGCCCGCCATCGTAATGACATGCCGCATAATGCTGCCATGAACGAACCGTGCCGGGCGAACCGGTGAGTTATCAGGGATACGCGGTGAGGCGGTGATATCAGGAGCAGAAGCCATGACGCTTATTCTGCCTTGTTCATTTTAAAAGTGCCAGAGTGGAAAAGGTGTTTCAGTGCTTCAAAGCTGAAAGCCTTTGGTTTGTAAGGGGTTTATTAACGAAGCGATGGGAAGATGATGAGAGGGGCCTAGAGGCGGCGATGCGGTAACGCGAATGGGGGAGTGTGCATGTCTATTTTCAATGCGTTAAATACGGCTGTGAGTGGATTGAATGCACAGTCACATGCGTTTGGTGATTTATCGAATAATATCGCGAATAGTCAGACCGTTGGGTATAAGGCGTCTGGAACAAGCTTCTCTGATTATGTAACGGCACAAAATAAAGGAAGCGTACAAGGTGCTTCTGACAGTGTTGCGGCAACGACTAATCAAAATACAGAATATCAAGGCAGTATAACAACCTCCAACAACCCTCTGGGAATGGCTATTTCAGGGCGTGGTTTTTTTAGTGTTGTTGCAGCGAATGGATCGGGCTCTCCTCAAGGGGGAACGTCTTTTGGTTCTCAGAACTTATATACGCGAAATGGCGACTTTTCTGAAAATAAAGATGGTTATTTAGTCAATACATCAGGTTATTATTTACAAGGTTATCAGGTGCAAAGTGGAGGCGGGCTCAGCAGCACAGCGGCTCCCATACAGGTTCCCAATACAATTTCTTTCCAGCCGACGAAAAGTACGGCGCTAACGGTTTCTGGAAGTATAGGGAGCACAACCACGACAGGGGCGGCTTCGACATCAACTGGAACGGCTTACGATGCTCAAGGAACGGCGCATAATATTACGTTGAAGTGGCAGCAGTCTTCGACAGACCCTTTATCATGGACGGTTTCAGCAGGAGATGGTTCAGGTAGCCCAACAAATGTCACGTTTAATACGGATGGGTCTTTAAAATCCGTCGGCGGAACGGTGCAGGCGAGCGGCTCGTCTGCAGCGTTTAATTATACGGGTAGCCCTCAAAATATGACTGTTAAATTGGGGGTGATCGGTAGCTCTAGTGGTGTGAATTTGAGCACATCAAGTAGTGCGACTGCCTCATCAGCGATGACGTCAGATAGTGTGACCACGGGTAATTATACGGGACTAAGTGTCCAAAAAGACGGGTCAGTTATGGCCAGTTTTGATAATGGATTGTCCCAGATGGTTGCACAAATTCCGTTGGCTACTTTTGCTGACCCTGATGCTCTCGCAGCGCAAAATGGCCAAGCCTATACAGCGACTTCAGGATCTGGCGGCGCCAGTTTGAATGCTGTTGGGACCAACGGTGCGGGCTCTCTAGCGACATCATCTCTTGAAAGCTCGACAACGGATTTGACGGGAGATCTTACGAAGTTGGTGGTGGCCCAACAAGCATATGGGGCAAACACTAAAGTTGTCTCAACATCTGACCAGATGTTGCAGACGACGTTGGCGATGATTCAATAATATTTTTGAGAGTGACGTCTTGTGGGATTGAATAATGCTCTCTCGATTGCATCAACAGGCTTGTCTGCGGTGCAATATGCGATGTCTGTTTCATCCCAAAATACGGCAAATGCAAGCACGGCTGGTTACATTGCAGAACAGCCAACTGTTATGGCTAGTGCGGGCAATGGTGTAGGAAATGGCGTGTTAATTGCGGGGACGCGCCTTGCCGTTAACACACAAGTTCAGACCGCTCTTTATGCGCAAAACAGTAATGTTTCGTATGAAAATACAAAAAATAATTCTTTATCGGCGGTCACAGCCCTGCAAGGGTCAACATCTTATGCTTCAGGGTCAAGTGGCACATTATCTGATCTATTGGGGAATGTTCGCGCATCCTTAATATCATTATCATCGTCTGTCAGTAGTAGTGCAGCACAAAGCACAGTTGTTTCTGCTTCGAGCAATGTCACGCAGATGTTGAATGGAATTAGTTCTGGTATTCAGCAGCAAAGACAGAGCGCCCAAGATGGCATTGTGTCTTCTGTACAGGATATCAATACAAATTTAACGACAATAGGATCACTATCCACCAATATCATGCTTTTAAAAACAGCGGGGAAAGATACCGCTGATTTGGAAAATCAGCGTTTTACGGCATTGAATGCTCTTTCGGGGGATTTGAATATCTCTTGGAAGGTTTCGGCCAATGGAGATATGAGTATTTCTACAGCTGATGGTGTTGCGTTACCCACGCGTATGACCTCATCGTCAGGTCAGCCACAAATTTCGAATAGCTTTCCGTTAACCACATCAGGTGCTGTTGTTTCGGCTAGCTCTGTTTACCCAGGGCAGGGAAATAGTAATGCTCTGCCCGGTGTTACGTTGAATGGTGTTGACGTGACTAAGAGCATGCAGGGCGGTTCTTTGGGAGCAAATATTGAATTACGCGATACGACACTTCCAACGATGCAAGCACAGTGTGATTCATTTGCGTATAGTTTAGCCAGTCGTTTCCAAGCGGAAGGCATGCCTCTTTTTACAGATTCGTCTGGGCATATACCCAGTGCTGACCAAACAGCCCTTCCGCCACAAGGGAGTTTAGGGTTTGCGCAATCCATACGTGTATCGACACAGTATCAGGCTACTCCCTCTTTGCTTGTTGCGGATACTACAGGAAGTGTCCTGAAAAACGTTCTGTCCAATACGTTTGGTACGTCTATGACGGCTGCGCCAAGTGAAGGATTGGGGGTCTCAGGCACGTTAAGAACTGGGTATAATGGCCAGAAAGATATTATTGGGCTGGCAACCGCCCTGACGTCTGATCAAGCGGCACAGGCGGCAGATGCAAGCAGTGATCTTTCATTAGCAAAAAACACTCAAACGAGCTTATCAACACAGTTTTCGAGCACCTCTGGTGTGTCAGTTGATAAAGAAATGGCGAATGTGGTGGCATTGCAAAATGCATATTCGGCCAATGCAAAAGTTATTTCAGCTGTGCAGACCATGTTTACGTCATTGCTGAGTGCTATTGGAGGCTAACCGTGACCGGTATTGTGGCGGATATGCGTTATGGATCTTCCTTCTATGGTATGGCCGCAGCAGTGAACACGCTCTCTGCCCGGCAAGATGCTTTGCAAGGAGAGGTTTCTACGGGAGTAAAAGCACAGGATTATGCCGGGCTTGGGGCATCACGGACGCAAGCATTGGCTTTGCAGCCTGCGTTAACGCAAGTGGCGGCATGGACGACAAATGTGCAGGGTGCACAGGCACAATTATCGTCTAGCCAAAGTGCAATGACACAAATTTCGGATATTTCATCAAAACTGACGGCCGGTATCTCTTCTCTAATAGGGACACCGTCTTCTGCCACGGTTGCTGCTGCCGCTCAGTCTGCAAGAGACTCTCTCTCATTGCTCGGGACGGCCCTGAATACGCAGTATGGAGAAAATTACGTTTTCGCAGGTAATACAGGAACAGCACCTGTAACGGGCGATTTGGCTTCTTCATCCATGAGCCAAGCCGTTGCGGGTATTGTGAGTAAACTGGGTGACCAAGGGGGGCAGGCGGTTTTGCAGGCATCACTGCAAAAAGCATCTGAAACGGGAGAGGATTCCCCTTTTTCTTCAGCGCTTTCAGGGGCTCCGCAAGAAATATCAGGCTTTGTTAGCCAAGTTCAGACAGGATCATCGGTGGGACAAAATGTGGGGTGGGTTGCAACGCAAGGTGGGGTGCCTTCTTCCGTAACGACAGGGTCTCCCATTCGAGATTTGATGCGAAACTTGATGGTTGTGGCGTCTTTGGGCGGCGTATCAATCGGCAGTGATGGTTATAAAACTTTGATGACGGGTCTTCAGTCATCAAATAATATGGTGAATACAGGGTTAGCCAATGCTGCGGCTCAGATGGGTATTCAACAAAATACCTTATCGACCCAGTCCTCTTTTTTGACGCAGATGAACTCGTCGCTCACGAGCCAATTAGGGCAAGCAAAAGACGCAGATATAGCAACGGTTTCGAGCCAATTAACGGACACTCAAAACCAGTTGAAGGCTTCTTATAGTTTGATTGCCGATATGAAGGGCATGACGCTCGCAAATTATATTTGAAAGCGTTGAAAAAAAAGCGCGCTCATCGCATATCCATAAGGAACATCCCATCAGGAGGTATATCGGTATGAGTGATGCGTCTGGTCATGTTGAAAAGCGTGCTTTTAGCGCAGAAGTTGGGCGTTTGCTCGATTTGGTGGTGCACTCCCTGTATTCAGATCGGGAGATTTTTCTTCGTGAACTGGTCGCTAATGCTGCCGATGCGACCGATAAACGTCGCTTTGAAGCATTAACGAACTCATCTTTGGCGTTGCCAGATAATGCGTCTATTCGCATCGCGCCAGATCAAGAGGCTAAGCGCCTGGTTATTGCTGATGATGGTATCGGCATGTCCCATGATGAGCTTGCTGAGAATTTAGGAACAATTGCACGTTCGGGCACGCGCCAGTTTGGTGAAAAGCTAAGTGCCGCGAAGCCAGAAGAACGACCAAGCCTGATTGGTCAGTTTGGTGTTGGTTTCTATGCAGCCTTTATGGTGGCCGATCATGTGAATGTAACGTCCCGCAAGGCAGGGTCTGATGAAGCTTGGACGTGGTCATCAGACGGTAAGGGCGATTTTACCCTTTCGCCAGCAACGCGTTCAACGCCGGGCACTGAGATTGAACTATCTTTCAAAGAGGATGCGGTTGAGTTCTTAGAGCCGTTCCGTCTGCGTTCGATTATTCGTAAGTGGGCAGATCATATTTCTTGGCCCATTACACTGAAAGAAACGAACGAAGACGGCACGAGTGAAGATAAGCCAGCCAATGAAGGCACGGCGATTTGGCGTAAGCCAAAATCAGAAATCACTTCTGAGCAATATACAGAGTTTTACCGTCATGTTGCTCGTGCGTTTGATGAGCCTTATGTCACGTTGCATTGGAGTGCAGAAGGCACGACAGAGTTTACGTCGCTTCTGTTTATTCCAGGTGCGCGTCCGTTTGATTTCATGGAGCAATCACGCGAGAGCCGTGTTCATCTGCATGTTCGCCGTATGTTTATTACGGATGAAGCAGAGTTGTTGCCGAATTGGATGCGTTTTGTTCAGGGTGTTGTTGATACAGAAGACCTGCCACTGAACGTATCGCGTGAAATGCTTCAGGCAACGCCGACATTGCAGCGTATCCGTAAGGCCGTGACAAAGCGCGTTCTGAACGAAATTCAGAAGCGTGCGAAAGATGCGGCACCAGAATTTAATACCTTCTGGGACAATTTTGGGCCGGTTGTAAAAGAAGGTCTTTGGGAAGATGCAGAATATCGTCAAGAAATTGCGAAATTCGCTCGTTTCCACTCAACGCATAATGACGAACTGACAACACTGGATGCGTATATTGAACGCATGAAGGATGGTCAGGACGTTATTTACTACCTGACGGGTGATAACCTTGATGCGCTGCGTAGTTCAGCACAGTTGGAAGGTTTCCGTGCGCGTGGGCTAGAAGTTCTGTTGTTGGCTGATCCGGTTGATGCTTTCTGGCCGGAGCGTTTGCACGCTTTCAATGATAAAGCACTGCGCTCTGTTGTGCAGTCTCATGGTGACTTGGAAAAGTTTGAGACGACCGAAGATGAGGGTGAAAGCCCGGCGGATTTGGACAAGCTTCTTCCTGCGTTGCGTGAGGCTTTGGGAGATTCTGTGAAGGATGTCCGTGGCACGGTGCGTTTGACGGGTAGTGCTGTGGTGATGACGTTTGAAGGTGGTCCAGACTTGGCGATGCAGCGTTTGATGCGTCGTTCCGGTCAAGGCATGCCTGAGATGCCACCTGTGCTGGAAATTAACCCTCGCCATGCCTTGATTCGTACTTTGGCGGAGCGTGCGGAGCGTGATGCTGATATTTCAGAATATGCTCATATTCTGTTGGACCTTGCACGTGTGCAGGAAGGGGAAGCAGTGCCTGACCCAAGTGGGTTTGCGCGCCGTTTGTCCGGTGTTTTGGCGCAAGGTGGAACAATATAAGTTTCATTAACGCGTAGGTGCTGAGTGTAGAAGCTTAGCACTTTGTTAGTGCTTTTTCGGCCATGTTTTCCTGAGGGGGAAGGCATGGCCGAAATTGTAATAAGTTCAGTATTTTTAGAAAATATTCAGGCGGCTTTCGCGGTAGTGCAGCGTGGTGAACCGCACGATGCTTTGTGTCACTTACACATTGCTCTTGAGCATATGCCGGAGACGGCGCGTGCGGCTTTTTGGGTTGCAGGTGTGTATGAGCACTGCGCGGCATGGCGAGAGGCGGCACAGTATTACGTGAAGTCGTTGCAATATGATGTGACAGACTTGCGGGTGTGGCACCGCCTTGGGGTGGTGCGGTTGGCGTATGATGATTTTGAGGGGGCGCTGGCTGCTCTACGCTATGTATGCGCAACAGCACCTCAAGAAGGGCATTATGCCGTTGATTACAGTATGGCGCTTGCACGTGTGGGGCAGTTTGCGGAAGCGTTGCAGGCAGCTGAGCATGCTTTGGTCATCAATCCAGATGATGTGTTTGCCCTTAATAATGCGGGTCATGCATTGCAAAGCCTCAACCAATCACAACGAGCTTTGGCGTATTATGATCGCGCTGTAGCGCTGGCACCGGAGCAGCCGTGTGTTCGCTTTGGCCGGGCGACAGCTTTGTTGAAATCAGGTGATTTCCAACAGGGATGGCGTGAGTATGAGTGGCGTTGGAAGGATTGCCAAAACGTTAGAACGGATATGATGGTTCCTGTATGGGAAGGGGGTTCCTTAGCGGGGAAAACGATCCTTGTGCATCATGAGCAAGGCTATGGTGATAGTTTACAGTTTTTACGGTTGATCCCACTTTTAGCGCAGACAGGCGCACGTATCATTTTACAGGTACCGCCACCATTGTTGCGTTTAGCTGAGTTGGTGGAGGGTGTTGCGGGTGTCTGTGCGATACTTGACCCAGGGCAGCATGTAGATGTGTATTGTCCGCTGCTTAGTCTGCCCGCGCGTATGGGGTATGAGCCTGCAAAGGATTCCAAGCGGCCTTACTTTAAGTTGAGAGAAGAAGATAATCCCGTAAAATCTATGGCCCACCACCGGAAGAGAGTTGTGGGGTTAGTTTGGGCCGGAGATCCGCGGCCGCATGATACGAAGGCGCGGCAGACGGATTATCGGCGCAGCTTTTCGTTGGATCTTTTGGTACCGTTGTTCGCCCTTGATTCGGTGGAATATGTGAGTTTTCAAATGGGGGATGCACGTCAGCAACGTTTGAAATATGCCTCTTTTTTGGCCGATGGCACCGAGGGCATTACAGATTTTTATGAGACGGCCAAGCGTTTATCAGGGGTAGATCTTTTGATTACGGTGGATACATCCATCGCTCATCTTATGGGAGGGCTTGGACGCCCTGTATGGTTATTATCGCGCTATGATGCGTGTTGGCGTTGGGGAGACTGTGGCGAGGAGACGGAATGGTATCCGTCGATGCGTATTTTTAGACAAGCTAAGCCGGGGGAGTGGGCTCAGCCTGTGCGGGATGTTGTGCGGAGTTTACACGAAATGGTGCAGTTAAAAGCGGCGGTAGAGTAGATCTGTTGGATTTTTACCGGCTTCTTTAAGGGCCTGATCCACTGTATGGTGCAGAGGAGATTTGGAGCAAATGGGGTCCGTATTGGCGGCATTACCTGTGAGGGCGAGAGCCTGACAGCGGCAGCCTCCCCAGTCTTCTTCTTTCTTCGGACACGAGCGGCAAGGTTCTGGCATCCAATCTGTGCCACGGAACAGATTAAACAGTTCAGAATCGAACCAAATATCGCTCAGCGATGTGTCTTCTACATTAGGGAAGCCAACGTTTGGAATAATTTCAGCTGCATGACAGGGTAGAACGCGCCCGCTGGGCGTGATGTTGATAAAACGTCGCCCCCAGCCATCCATGCAGGGTTTGGGGGTTTCTGCGTGATAATCTGGGGTGACATAATCAATGGCTAAGCCACCCTTGCGTTGTTCTTCTTCAACAAAGCGCGTGGCATCGTCCAATTGCTCACGGCTAGGTAGAAGAGCAGAGCGATTTTTGAGACCCCAGCCGTAATATTGTGTGTGTGCAATTTCGACGCGCTGGGCCTTCAACTCACGCGCAAGGGTAAACATGTCCGGGATGCGTGCGATATTTTCACGGTGCACGACAAAATTGAGGGTGAGAGGAATGCCCAGTTCGTTAATGAGGCGTGCAGCTTCTAATTTGCGGGGTTGAGCATTTTTTAAGCCGCCAATGCGCTCCGCGCCTTCATTGGTGACGTCTTGGAAAGAAAGTTGGATATGGTCCAAGCCCGCATCATCAAGGGCCGCTAATGTGTCTTTATTGAGTAAAATGCCAGACGTTATGAGATTGGTATACAGGTTGAGAGAGCGAGCATGCCGGATAAGCTGCGGCAAGTCCGGTCGGGCCATGGGCTCTCCACCGGAGAAGTGCACTTGTAAAATGCCCATTTCGGCAGCTTGGTCGAGTGTTTTGAGCCAATTTTCCGTGCTCATTTCGGCTGCACGGCGCTCTAACTGGAGTGGGTTGGAGCAATAGACGCAGGCAAGGGGGCAGCGATGTGTCAGCTCAGCCAGAAGGCTCATAGGGGCTGCAATGGTCACGCCCGCAATGCTCCTTTTTCCGTCAAATCATTCAAGAGCGTAAGGACATCATCCGTAATGAGTTCGCGGGGAGCATCATAACGTGTGCTAAGCGCATCGATTATGGTCGAAACACTACGCTCTCCATCGACTAAACGAAGAATTTCAGGCGCAGCGCCTTCGAGGATTAATGCTTTTTCAGGTGCTTGAATGAGCCATAAATCACGTACTTTATCGTGTTGTAGGCGGTACCCGCGTGCGAGAGATGGGACGCGCGTTTGCGCGTCCTGTGGTGGTGTTGTGGTCATGGAATAAAGGCACCAGGAGGAATGTTGCCGTTAATATAGGCATGATCGAGGGCGTCGAGCATCGTCCAGAGGACGGAGCATTTGAACTCAAGAGCGGCAAGCACGGATTCTTGCTGTTCAATGGTTTTTGCGTGTTCACGGACATAGGCGAGTGCGAAGTCTGAATCGCGTGGTGCTTGGGTTAGGCGTGGGGTGAAGTAAGCGAGTGTATCGTGGGAGATGAAGTCGTAATGCTGGAGCATTCCCGAGACGCGTTCGCTGATGATGGTCGGTGAGAAGAGTTCTGTGAGAGATGACGCAATCGCTTCGAGAATGGAGCGGTCCCGTACAAAGTGGATATAGGCTTCGACTGAGAAGCGCGTGGCCGGAAGTAGGCCTTTCAAGCTTTCCACATAGTGCCGGTCAAGGCCGAGGCCGTCTGTCAGAACGAGCCAGCGGGCAACGCCTCCGGTGCCGGGCTCTGTGCCGTCATGATCTTCGATACGGCGGCGCCATTCACGCCGTAATTCGGTGGTTGGCAGACGAGCGAGAAGTGTCGCGTCTTTTGCGGGGATGCTTGCCTGATAATAATAACGGTTAAGAGCCCAAGCCTGTACCTGTTCTTTATTAAGCAAACCATCGTGTAATTTGCGATGGAAAGGGTGCTTGTTGTGGTAACGCTCAGCACCGATTTGGCGTAGGCGGTCTTCAAGCTGGTCTGGTGTCAGGCAGGTTGTGAGGGGGGCGGTCATGGTGTTTCCAATCTGAAGGTCATTCCGTCGGCAGCAATGGTCCAACCGGCTTGGGTCACGGCATCGCGCTCTGGGCTGTTGTCCAGCAGGATAGGATTTGAGTTGTTGATATGGATCAGCACTTTTTGCGGTTTGGTGCAGTCTTTAAAGCTTGCCATTGGTCCGTCTGGGTCAGCGACGGAGACATGGCCCATGCGTTTCCCCGTTTTGGGGCTTAATCCTGCACGGATCATTTCATCATTGCGCCATAACGTACCGTCAAACAGGAGCAGGTCTGCTTGTTCTGCGCGGTGTATAATATCAGCTGTAATATCGGCACACCCTGGAATGAACAGGAGAGTGTGAGTGCCATCAGAGACGCTTAGCCCAAGCGTTTCATCGGGGCGTGAGCCTTCAGCTTCGGCGTAGAGAGGTGCTTTGCCTGGTACGGCAAAGGCTGTGAGTGTAAGGCCGCTATCACTGCCGTCTTTATGGTGCAGCGGGAAGGGCTCGTCGAGGTTCAGCGCGATACGTGGCACGATAGCCGGATCAAGCGCACCAAAAATAGGGTTGGCGTTCAGTTGCTCTAAAGTAGAGGCACTCGCCATTAGCGAAAATGGCTCACGTTCACGGAGTGTGAGGAGGCCTGTAATCGCATCAATCTCGCCACAGGTTAGAATGACGGATTGAATGGGGGTATGGCGGAGTTGCCCGTTTTCTTCTGGCGCGGGATGTAGAGCGGTATTTTCGTTGATTTGCTGGCGAATATCGGGCGCAGCGTTGAAGAGAAACCAACGTTTTCCATCGCCACTGACGGCTACAGAGGCCTGTGTGCGTGGAGATGTCCCATTGTGTTGGCGTGCTGCAATACAACCGGGTGCAGCTGAATTCCACTGGGGGAAGCCGCCGCCAGCTCCTGAACCGAGGACGAGGAGATCAATCATAAAATAATGGCCGCTGCAAAAGGTGACATCACCTATACCGCATGCCGTGCTTGGTGTGTGCCGTCAACATAACCGGTTCTTTCTATCCAGAAAGAACCGATTTTTCTGTGCAAACCTTACTTGGTTTTGCCGCAGACGTAAGAGTTGATTTCTGCGCCTAGTGGGATTTCGGTGACTTTAGGTGTGTTCCAAGCCATGATGTGTTCCATTCTTGTCATGGGAAAGAGAGAATACACTCCCGATATGTGGGCAGAATGTCTGCTCTTGGGGGGGGAGTTCAAGAGTAATTTTGAGCAGAACACAAAAACGTGTAGTCGCTTAGGTGGTCCTTTTCGATTAATCCCGTCATTTTCAGGCACTCTCATGTCAGGCTCTAAGACTGAAAAAATGCTCAATGGGTCACAACAGGGTGCTGGGCCTTCTGGAACCTCGCCCGATAAAGAACGCGATAAGCCCGGTAAAAAATCAGGTTTTCGCTGGGACGGGGATGATGCGTCTTTGCCGCATTATACTCTGCCTGAGAGTGCGCTGCGGAAGCACATTAACGTTCGAGATATGTGCTTAATCGTACTGGCGGTGCTGGCAGTCTTTTATTCATTATATTTTACAGCACCGATTCTTTTGCCGTTTGTGTTCGCTATTGTGCTGAATTTGCTCATGCTGGCACCGATGCGTTTTATGACGCAAAAACTTCATCTTCCACGGCATTTAGCGGCATTGTTGTTGATCTTCGCAATGTTTGGTCTTGTGGGAGGTGTCGCAACGACAATTTCTGTGCCGGCCGCTGGTTGGTTGTCGCGGGTGCCGCAGGCCTTGCCCGCTTTACAGCAGAAAATGGCTCTTTTGCGCGGACCTATTGATGCGTTGCAGTCCGATTATGTGCGGCTATCGGCATTGTTTAACGGGCACCATTCTGTGCGTGTTTTGCATACTAATTCATCATTGGGTGGTGATGGCGCTTTGTCACGCTTTGGTTCGTCAGTTTTGGCTGGAACGCGTGATTTTGCTGACGGCTTTTTTTCTATGTTGTTGATGCTGTTTTTCTTGATGACGGAAGGTGACACGCTTCTGCGTCGGGTGGTCGAAATTATGCCGACTTTTGCTGAAAAACGGCGTGTTGTGCAGATGGCCTTACAGATTGAGCGAAATGTTTCGGTTTATCTGGTCACGGTTACGATTATGAATGTCTTGGTGGGCGTTCTTAATGTTTTACAATGTTGGTTAACGGGAGTGCCTAACCCATTGCTGTGGGGTGTGTTGGCATTTTTGTTGAATTATATCCCGATTATTGGTCCGTTGACCGGGATGGTGGTGTATTTTGTTGTTGGGTTATTTAGTTTTTCTTCAGTACTCCACGCGCTTATTCCGCCATTGATTTATCTTTTTGTGCATATTTTAGAGGGAGAGACGATTACGCCGATGCTTTTGGCGCGACGTTTTACGTTGAACCCTGTTTTTGTTGTTGGGTCATTACTGTTTTGGGATTGGATGTGGGGCATTTCGGGCGCGATTTTATCTGTGCCGATGCTCGCTGTTTTTAAGATTATTTGTGATCATATCGAGGTTTTGGCGCCTTTTGGGCATATTCTGGGTGGGCCCCCACGGCGAACTTTAGGCAATACGTTGGCAGCGCAATTGCAGCATGATGCGTGATGTTTAAGGTTAAGACGAGGGGGATGTTTTCAGGCTGTCGATTTTCGGGCATGAAACAGGGCAATCATGATGTCGCCCTAGAGTGTGGGCGGCGAGCGTAACAAGGAGTTCCTTATGACGCGCCCGTCCCGCCGTGGGGTTTGTTTTATTATCTCAGCGCCATCTGGTGCAGGTAAATCTACGATTGCGAATGCGTTGCGGGCTTCAGAGCCTTCTTTGAAGCATTCTGTGTCGGTGACAACGCGGCAGCCACGCCCTGGGGAAGTGGAAGGTGTTCATTACCATTTTCGGGATTTGGAAACCTTCCGCAGCATGGCTGAGAAAGGTGAGCTTCTCGAATGGGCTGAGGTTTTTGGTCGAGGTTATGGGACACCGCGCCAGCCTGTTGAGGAGGCTTTGGCCGCGGGTCATGATATGGTGTTTGATATTGACTGGCAGGGTCATCGCTTGATGCGTGCTGCTATGCCGGATGATGTTGTGAGTTTGTTTGTGCTGCCACCGTCTTTGGAAGAGTTGGAGCAGCGCTTGCATCGTCGTGCGTCAGATCATCCAGAAGAAATTGAAAAGCGGATGCGTGCAGCGTTGGACGAGATTTCGCATTGGTCTGAGTTTGATCATGTGATGGTTAATAATGAGTTGGATACTGCCATTGGTCAGGCCCGTGCCATTTTGCAATCCGCACGACAAGTAACCCGTCGTCAGACGGGGATTGCAGAAATGGTCAAAACGTTTTCGCGTTAAAAGTATGTTTGGCGTCTATTTTTAATAGACGCCAATAAGAATGAATTATTCCGGCAGAGAGTCGAAGAAAGACAAAAGATCGTTTTGATCACAGCTATAGAATGTATTGTTGTACTCATCTGTATATGTCTGATTTTCGTATATAATGATGTTTTTATCTTGAGAAACTCGACCAATATTGATCTGTACATTTCCTAACGGATTAATAGTGCCAATTGTCATTCCTGTTTTGGAGTAAATTGACGCATGTTGCGCTGAGCCATGTTCACCAATTTGTACTTTGGTTTCAGCCATCAGGCGTATTTGATCACGAATGGAAAGGCGCTCAGGGGAGACTAATTCAAAGCCACGCTTGACGGCTTCATTTTCGAACCAGTCTTGTTGTTTGAAAATGCGTTGATGTGATTTTTTTACTTCCCATGATTTGCGGCTGAGGCAAATCTTTCTAAAGGGCCGCACATCGTTATTGAATGCATTACGATAGAAATCTTTTGTAAACGGATTGAAAGTATAGTCGCGGTGTAGGTATTCAGAGGTAATGGCTTTTTTTATGAGCCATTTATCATTTTCGTGGTCAAAAAACTTAATGTTTGATTCCTCGATTCCGAGTGTTTCTTTTAATAAAGGAAATGCCCATTTGGGAGTTTTTAAGGGCATAACTATTTTGAGTTTATGAAATTCATTGTCGCCTAGAATGTGTTTGATTAGTCCAAGTCTAGGAATTTCATCGACAATGTAGTGGCCGTAGCAGCCATAGCCAGCACCAAAGGCAACAATGACGGGGTCATTAATGATGTGCGTAATGTTGGTTTGTGTTGGTTGCTTCCAGTGACCATCACGTGTTTCCATCTCACAGACATGAGAAAGATAGCTGTCTAGTTGAATGAAGGTATCATCTTTCCATAAGCCACCAGGTCCGCTGAGGCTGATATTGCTCCACTCATACACGTGAGCTGCGGGTGTAATGACATGTTTGTTTTGACGTTCTGACCAGTCTTGATGGTGATCATGTCCAATGATTGTAAGTGGAATGCTCGGGGGGATGATGCTGGCGTCGACTTTACCAAGTACACGATCTGCGGAAGGAAGGAGGCCCGTTAGGCTCTCTTTTTCCAAAATACTTGTTGAAGGAATAGTGTTTAAGATTTGTGAGTGGTTGGGGTCGGACAAAAATTCGTCTTGCCCATTAAAATCAACAAAGCATGAAAAAACATTGTATGGAATAAAGTTTACAAGGCTATCTTTATAAATACTCTCATTTTCACAGTATGCATCGAGAATATTTAAAGTTAGAGCTTGATGATCTGTGAAGTTTTCATGTGAGAAATCTTGTTTTTTCTCTTCAATTAATTTTACCGCACGATTTAAGAAGCGTTTGATAAGAGGGTGGCGAGGTTTTGCTGCAATGAAGAATTTTTCAACCCTATTTTCGTTTGCAAAGAGAGTTAAGCCGCTATTATGGCTAATAAAGCGTGAGATAGATGCACGGCATGCGGAGAAGACATCGGCAAAGATACCGCCTTCCCAGTATAGAAAGGCTAGCGCCATAAAGTCGGCTTTTCCAGCAGGGTATGTAATACTGTTATAAATGTTAACAAATGTATCGCCAAAATTCTGAGATAAGTATTTTAATGCGTGTTCATCATCGAGGCATTTATAAGAAAAAAGAGGATTTTTTTGATACCACGTTGTCTTTTTTAGAGAATTTTTGTCAAAAAAATGTTTGTCGGGTCTGCACTGAATAATTTTATATGGAATATTACTATCTTTGACGTCTTCAGGTAGTGCGATGAAGTGCTCAGCTTCAGAAGGCGAGTGGCTTTTATGGGTGTATTGTAAAAAATCATACCAACCGGAGCCATATTGCCGGGAGGTGATGTAAATAATTTTTGCCCAGAACTCTTTTTCTTTACGTGTCTCGGTGCTGTCTAGCATAAAATGTGCATGGTTTTTTAAGTCAGCAATTATGGTCTCTTGTTTTTCGGGATCAAAATTTCTTAAGTGTGTTATATAGCTATAGTCTTTTAAGTTGATATATTCACTGGATGAGAAAGATTCATTTAAAAGCTTATGTTTCCAAGCTTGAAGACTATTGGGGTCGAAGTCATACATAATGAATCTCTTTCATCCGCGAAGGTGACTTTCTTATTCTTTTCACCATACATGGGATGACCCTGATCCTAAAGGTCTATTGCTTGAGCAGTGTTTTATTAAAATGAAGTTTATCTTAATGAAAACACTAAGCATGGATGAAAAACGCGGAATATTCCTGAGAGATATCAAGAATAATTGCTCATATTTTTATGAGACTAATATAATTTTATTTTAGGAATTGTTCTGGCTGGGGCGGGAGGATTCGAACCTCCGCATGGCGGAATCAAAATCCGCTG